>CAWACO010000024.1:0-117954 GCA_963780485.1 Bryobacterales bacterium | reverse complement strand
TCGCAAGGCCTGAGAGCGACCCTGTGTAGGGTGAGTACGACTTTCTGGCAGCTTCCAGCGCTCCCTTGGTCAGCGCGTCGCCCGACCGAACTGCGAGGGATAACGCAGTTTCCTTCACCGGAAGCGCACCTTGTTTGAAGCCGAGATCCTTTGGCCCGAAGGCCATCGGCAGGAGCGCGGAAAGCCTCGCCGGGGGCGTATCATTGAGCAGTACAAGAATGTCCCCCTCTTAGGGACATTTCATTGAGGAACTGTCGGCAATGCCCACATGGCGGCGCCGTAACAGCGATTGAGGTGACTCCATTTTCACCGTGCATGTAAGCGTTGGCCAATGCCGCCTGTTCGGCGTGAACGGTAAGGCCGAGCGCGTGGCCGGGAACCTCGATATTGGCTCCAAGGTATAAGTTTCCAGCGCTGCCCTGAACGACGGCTCCGACGAGAAAGTTTGACAGTGGAGGCCTCGCGCCTGTTCGAGCAAGCGGAAGGAGGCTGAGCATCAACTCTTCGGCGCTTTTGCCGTCGGTTCGCATCAAATCCCGGACCGCAGCTGCGCGGATTTGCCCTCTAAAACTGCTGTCGCTCACGATCGTCAGTAGGGATTCCGCGCCGCGCTTCCAAACTTCGACAATACGCCCGGCCCTAATTCGCGCCGGCTGCCGGGCGGGACTTGCGCGAACACAGTAACGCTGCCCGCGGCCATAGAACCTAAACCCAGAATCGCGCGGCGGGTCAACAGGCAATACCAAGAATTGTTGGCCATATCAGCACTCCTAGGAATTGTCTTACCTGCGATCAAGTTGAAAGGCATGCGGTAGCAGCTCCTCAACAGTGAAATCTCGATCTTCGAGGCCTGCGATCACCACGACAGCTAGCGGTGCCAGCTCCACGAGCCACGGCCGACAGGCCCCGCAGGGGAAAAGAATCCCGCGGGGTCCGTTCGGGGCGCGTCGATGCAGGCGACCGCGATGGCTCTGAGATTTTTGTCACCTGCCGCGATCGCGGCCGCCATCGCTGATCTCTCAGCGCAAATGGTCAACCCGATACTCGGATCTCCACGTTCGCCCCTACATAAGTCCGATTTTCGCCAAGAACGGCAGCACCAACTCGAAAGTGCGAATAGCGAGCGTAAGCCTTTAGTGCGGTGGCCTTGGCTAGTTCCAAGAGTCCAGTTCGTTCACTGATGCTTAAGGGTTCAGGCACTCGATTTTCCTACTGGTTCAGTATACTCTTGTGACAACGGTGAAAACCGTTCCAGCGAGGAGCTTTAGGATGTCCTCAAGATCTTCGTCGGAACGCCATCCCAGCGCTCCAAGTTCACGGGAGGAGTCGAATCCAATAGTCCCGATGGGGGGTATGACTCGATCCTGTGGACGAACAGGGTGGGCCACAACGGATTTGAGGTCCTTCCACACTTCACGGTGGTGTATTATTTTTTCCGACTTTGTTTTTCCCCAATCAACTTCAGCACACTGGAAGCTGTTTTCGTTAAACGCGCGGGAGATAATGTACCAGTCTGCTCCTTTCTCGCGGTCACAAGGAATGTGTATTTCTGCGTCGTCGTGAAGACGAACGCCAACGTAGTTTGCAACCGGAATCAAACATTTTTCTTCCGGATTGTATAGGTGAAGGAATCCCCGAACTTGGTTTTGGTTGAGACCTGCCCTCAGCGCGATGAGTCGTGCCGCCACTTGGAGGATCTGGCATGCAGTTTCCTTGGCCTTGGTTCGAAGAACGCTGCTCCGCCGCTCGATCGCGACTTGGATTCGTTCACAGGCTGGCCCCGTAGCGGCCATTAGATTCCGATCATCTCGATTCGCATCGAACTACCACAGTAAGACCAGCAATGTCCGATGGCAAATGAAGGGATTGGTCGTACGGCACGACCACAAAACATCTTTCTCGTCCAAGTCGTCCCATGAAAAGTCCTACTTAAGAGAACGTTGTCCCTTGGAACGTCGACTTGTTGCCCTCGTATGACAGCCAAATCATCTCCGGCAAGAACGAACGCGGCAAACTGCGCCTGGTCTAAGCGGTTAATGAGCGATTCTAAGCCAAGCTCGGTCGGCGGAAATACATCTTGTGTCCATAAAGTGACCTCGGCGTACGGCTCAAGGTTGCGCTGGAGAGTGCTGCGAGGCGGCGGCTCTTGGAGGAAGAGCCGATGAACATTCGAGGTTTCATATCCGCAGCAAAACGAATGAGACATTCACTGGCACGTGATTACTGGTTAGGCTACCACAGCGAAGCCTTTCCTGAACCAACAGGAGATGAGATCAACAACAGAAATAGTGGTTTCCTCAGATTGGCCCAGCACGAATGACCGCGAACGACGGGCCTCCTACGTTCGCCGCCATTGAACTCGACGAGGTCGAGAGAAATTACATACCGAATGCGTCAGTACAAGCAAATCTTTCGGCCATTGCACCTAAGGCTAAACTAACGGCGCTGTTCGAGCCAAACAGTACTACTCCTGTCAGACTGCTTTTCGGTTGGTTTTTGGAGGGGGAGCTGCCCGTTCTAACTTGTTGGCACGAAAGTAATCATAAGCCCCTTCATATGCGTTTGCAATAACATAAACGCCTTCCCTGACGCGATCTACTTTCGCTTTCTCATCGTCTGCCAGGCGGAAGTTACTTTGATAAACCATTAGCCCAACCTCTGATGCAACTATAACGTAAAGCAGAAGCTTTGGCAACCCCCTAGTCCAAGAGCTTAGCAAAGGTATCTGCCCATCTCTTACCGAGTTCCACCATGGCGGAGGGATTGTCCGGCCACTTCAATTCGTCGATCGTGGCGCTCGAATCGAGAACTAAAACGCCAAACAGTGGTTTCTCGAGGAGGTCCTTTTTTCCGACCACATTCACTCGGAACAACGGCACGCAAAACGCGCTCCGGCGATCAGACCTTACAATCGCTGCCTTCTTCGAGTCTATACGCCCTTTCCCGTAGGACGCCAAAGGCAAAACTTCTTGTTGCCCAGGCAATCCCAGTTATTCCCTCCCCCAAGGTCAACTCTATGCCAATATCAGGATCGCCCTCATCGAAGGTGTGGTAAACGATCCTTCGTAGAGACTCTGAAATCGCCATGAAAATGCAAGCCCTTGGCTCAGCGACGCCCAAGTTTTCTCTGGCCTCTCTGCAGAAGTTCTTTAGAAGGGGCACCACCACTGTCTCGGGCACATACTGCGCCTGAACGTATTGAACCAGGGATTGCGCCAGGAGTCGAGGCTCTATGGATTCGAGCAAAAGGAATTTCTTAACCGCCTCCCTTCCAGCCTCAAATAGTTTGTTGCGCTGCGCGTCGGTTAAGCTGAAGTCCATTGCGTCGATCTCTTCCGGCACCGTAATCTTTAATCTCGACACGCGTGTGGTCAAATTCTCGATGATCGCGTCATGCGATTGAATCGCCGTGGTGACCAGCCGCACAAGAAATTCAATAATCCATAATCGGCCCTCTTTGGGGTGCTCCTTCCAAGTCAGATCGAAGGCGATGACTGGAAGGCGCTGCTCCCCCAACTCCTGATCAAAGCAAAAAACCGGAAGGTTGCATGCGATCCCGCCGTCCGTCATGCAGTGGCCCAGGATCTTTCCGGGAGAAAAAAAAAGCGGGAAGGCAGCGGAGGCTACAACGGCTTGAATAACCGGTATTCGATCGTCATCGTGAGATTCACTGAATGGTCGCAAGGCCTTGCCTGACAAGTCCGTTGCAAACACCTTGAGCGGCTTGCCGCCGGCCTCTCGAAACTCTCTAAAGGTCATATATTGGTCAAAACTTGGGATTTTCGCCGTAACCTCCTTGATCAGAAACTCCTGGAGGCGTTTCTTTGGAACCAGTCCGAGCGACAAATTGACATAGCCCAAGAGCACAGTCTCAGTCAGGCCGACAATAGCCAGTAACCACCCTAACCACACTGGAGGATGCTGCCCTGTGAAAAACCAGGCCGCCAACCAAGCAACAAAACACAGGATTCCAATTAGCAAGATGAAAGGTGCGGAGCGAACCAGGTAGCGATACGGACCAACCAAGGACTTAAGCTCCAGCCTTCGCAAAGCATCGGCCATCTGTTCCGGTGTTAACCGGGCGGCGGCAAGCAGAGCAACCAAGCTGCCGGCCGAAGTGCCGGCATACCCTACGAACTCAAAGGTCTTTTGAAGTTCCTGGAGAGCGCCAACGTGAGCAATACCCGCAACTCCACCACCTTTGAAAACAGCGTAAGCGCGCTTGTCGAAGGTTGTTGGCTGCATGAAAATGCGAGTTTCTCGCCCGTTCCGTCAAGATTATGGCCCTACGATTCTACCTTGTCAACGCTTTGCCAAATTCAGGTGCTTGGGCAGGGCAGAACCTTTGACGACTAGGGGATAAGGCGAGTCCCGTTCGAGACGGTCAACTAGCTGCAGGGGTCCAGTGCGGCGTTCGTAAGAGGTGCGATTGAATAAGAAACCCCCGAGGCGCAGGAGCCGACAAGCAGTGGGCAGCCGAAAGCCAACAAAAAAGCCCGTCTTGCGCCACGTGGGCCAGTCGCTCGACTAGTTCGCCTCTCAGAAAAAGGAGGGGAATCGCGCCCTGAATATCGTTTCAATGTGTAAAACGGGCGCTAAGGCGTCGCGCCCGCCGTCTGTTTACAGCGGCGTACAGCGGATACGCTAAAGCATAACCAGTCTTGGCTGCAGGGTATGGCGTCCAAACCTCGGGATCATTGCCTGTGGTAGATTGTAGGTCTTTCACCGCGTTGGGAGAATTGCTCGTTGCCGGACACACCTATTGTCCGAGTGGTCAAGGCTCGCACTTATCTCCGCCCAGCCCCTGGTGGAGGCTCACAATCCTTCTTCATCAAGGCAGACGATGGAGCTGACTATTTGTTGAAATACCAGAGCAATCCGCAAGGTATCCAGACCTTGATAAACGAGGTCATCGGATCGAGCATCGCGCGGCTAGTGGGCGCGCCAACTTCCGAAAGTGTCTTAATCGAGGAACAGGATGTTGCCAAAGCTCGGTTGGAATCTGTTCGAACACATGCATAACTCCGCCGAGTCGTGACCGCACCGAATGGTCGAGTGTGATGTTTTGTGCGCTCGTTGGAGTCGTCTCCGAAGCGACAGGGAAAAGCATGTCGATGATCTTGACGAGAAACGCGGGGCATATTAGGTCAGCATACATCAGCGTCGCGCTTGATGAACGTTAACAACTAAGCTACTGTTTCTTCTGACGCGAACCTCGGCGACAACTACCGACAATGCTACATTTACCGGCCAATGTAGTGAGTAAGGGGCTCTCGGTCACAAACGCTACAAGGCAACATTTTCTTTTCTTCGAAATGACTTACTCGGTAGGGAACCGCTTGTGTGAGTAAAAGATGCGGCCGCCAGCGCACGACTTGCATTACTCCAACCAGTGCAAAGCGGCTTCGATCATGTTGGAGAGGACGCTGGTTAGGCAACAATAAAGCTGATCGCTGACTAGAATGCGACGGCTCGTTCCTGGGCCGGGGGCCCACCAGCCAATGCCGTATGGATATTGCTCCACGAAGTCGCCATAGATCTCTTCTTCAAGCGTTGTCCAACGCGGCAACTTGAGGCCGAGGGCGGCTCTTGCATCCGCATCGGTCGGCTCGAAGCCAGCAGCATAGGGTTCGTTCAGCCGAGCTAAGTCTCCGTATCGCATACCCGATAGTTTCGCGCCGTTTCGTTCGCTTTGTGAGAGACGCTCGGTACAGCGAAGGAGCTCCGCTGTTACCGGTTGCTGCAGTCAGTTCGGCTCGCATTCGAGGCGGTAGGAGCATGAACTTTGCCAACAGTTTCGTTGCGTCCGCCGCCGAGCTCTTTATGCGGGCGATGTGGTACTGGATATCCGAGGACGCGATACTTTAAACCTGTTATTCCGCAGTTACTGGCCAATCTCTGCCCGGTACCCGGGTAGGTTGGAATGGTCTTCGGTGGCGTGCCGATGGGTCTCTTATCGCACGCAGGACTTCAAAATGCAAGTCGTGCGCTGGCGGCCGCATCTTTTACTCACGCAAGCGGTTCCCTACCGAGTAAGTCATTTCGAAGAAAAGAAAATGTTGCCTTGTAGTGTTTGTGACCGAGAGCCCCTTACTCACTACATTGGCCGGTAAATGTAGCATTATCGGTTTTTCGGAACCCCATTTGTGGCTACCCGTGCTGATAGCGAGGGACTGTTACCGGGAACATTCAGACCTGCTAACTACGCTTAAAATGCTTGCTGAGGGTAAGTTTTTGAGACTGGTACGAAGATCCAATGTCCCTCCCGTACAGCTTTGCAGGAGGGGCGAGAAGATACTCGTACTGAAGGCGACCCACAACCTGCCCATCTTCGAGAAGTGAAGGGACTTCGTATGACCGCACTTCCAGAACAGCGTGACTACCTACCGATCCTTCTGGGCTCCAACCGAATCCGGGGTCAAAGAAGCCCGCGTAGTGTACGCGGAATTCTCCCACCGAAGGGTCAAAGGGCAACATCTCCGCGGCGACGTGCGGTTGAACGCTCACCTTTTCCTTGGAGGCTAGGATGTAGAAAGCTCCCGGTTCGAGCACGACCGACCTGCTGTGTTTCCGATACAACGGCTCCCAAAAGTCGTGCGGGTCGTAATAACCAACTTTGGCAAAATCGATGGGAGGCGCATCCCGCTTCGCTCGATACCCCACGATGTCTGTGTCGACTCCTTGAAGGTCCACAGATAACTTCAGACCTTCAGCGACATCGGGACTGAACGGCTCGGCGAGTTGGAGTTCGGCGCCAAAGTCATCATAGATCGCTTTCAACCTAGTATAGAGATCGTCATCTGGCCGCTCAACCTTGAGGCCGAGTTGATCCCTAGCCTCCTGCAGATAGATGGTGTAGTCATGGCTTCCCGACTCCGCTGCACAGGAACTCCAGAATGCGCTCGATCTTCTTATCGTCTGTTATCTGGCGAGCCATAAGCCGGCGCGCCAGCATCCGAATCTGGGACCGCGAGCGGAAAGCGTCGCCTAGCACCAATGGATGGACACGTTCAGACAATCTTAGAAAGGTCTCCTTCAACTGCGCCGTATCCGTCAGCCCGGCACCCTGCTTTGCAAAGTCAAGATAGCCGTTGATCGCCTCGACACTGACTGGAAACCGAACCTGCGGAGGAGCACCCGGAATCTCGGGGTTCAATGGACCATTGACGCTCGGATCGATAGGGCCAAGCGTTGCTTGCTTCGTCATCATGATGCTATCTGCACCCAGGCAGATGAGCGTCCCCGCACTATGCGCCTTCGACGGAACTACTACTTCAAGCTCGTCGCAAAACTGACGGATGAGGTTGACAATGCTCCAAGCTGCAAGCGTGCTGCCGCCCCGCGTGTAGAGAATGAGCGTGATCTTACTTACCTGCCCAGTGCTGTCAAGGTGATGGACGAACCGGTCAAGAGCTTCAGCGTGAACCTGGGTCTCCCAATTCTGCCGGTCGCCGGTCACGTAGAGAAGGGCTGTGGCACCGCGTGCCTTACCCCAGTCAGCGAGAAGAGTTTTCCTCTGTTGGTACACGCACTATCTCCCTTCTGGATTACGGAGACGACTGGTTGACCGAGCGTTCGGCTCGTAGAGCCTCTCGTAGTTCGCTGCAACGCCTCCTTAAGCATTGAATTCTCCAAGCCCTCACCAATTATAGTGATGCCGGAACCCATTAATCGCCAAAATCGATAAGTTTGACCGGCCTCGTTTCGGCTCTCGGGACTGTTCCAAAGTCTGCCATGTCCGGAAAATAGCAACTGGAACAGGGCCGAGCTAGCCAAGAGAAGGTTTACCTTCTTTGAGAGGTCATTGACGACCGGTCAGATTTTGCGTATTGAATACAGTTCGATCGATTTACACCCAGGCGTCTGTGCCTAGTTTTGTGCCCACCCCACGCATAGAAGCGTTGCCCAGCGGTGCTAGTGCCCGACTACCATTGCCCCGGAAGTCTTTGATAACTGGCAACAATGCGTAACGGCGGGCAATCCTTGCACCCAGGGCCAAGTTACTGATAATACGTTGGTTCATGGTTCGGGACCAGGAGGTCGGTGGTTCGAATCCACTCGCCCCGACCAATTCTTTCAATAGCTTACAAACCGCAGAACAGGGCAATAAAACGCCAAATTTGGCTGGGTAACTGGGTGGGCTAACTTTCGGATCGGCGGATGCGGGACACGGGGATGTGTTGCAACTGGGGGACCCTGAAATGGCAACCCGACCAGCGATCTTTAAATGGCGGCAGACCGAACCCGTCTTTATTCTCTGCGCGGTCCGCTGGTACTTGCGTTACTCGCTGTCACTGCGAGACGTCGAAGAGCTGCTCTAGAAGAGCGCGGGCTGCAAGCCGACCATACGACCGTGTGGCGCTGGGTGCAGCGGTACGGTCCAGAACTGGAGCAGCGCATGCGGCGGCATCTCAAGCCGACCAACAGATCTTGGCGGGTGGACGAGACCTCATCCGCGTGCAGGGACGCTGGTGTTACCTGTATCGGGCTATCGATTCGACCGGCGCCACCGTTGATTTTCTGCTTTCGGCAATGCGCGACGCAGAGGCAGCCAAACGGCTGTTTCGCAAGGCGCTAAGCCGACCGTCTCACCCGCAGCCTCGCGTCATCAACACGGATCTGGCAGCGACTTACGGCTCGGCCATCCCTGACATAAAGAAGGAAGGGACCCTTCGCCGCCGCTGTCGGCATCGACCCGTGCAGTACTTGAACAATATTCTGGAGCAGGATCACCGAGCCATCAAACGCCGTGTGAACGCTAAGCAGGGTTTTCGGGAATTCCAGGCGGCATGGGGAACCATTCAGGGCTACAAAGTCATGCACATGATCCGGAAGGGGCAGGTGCGCTGGGTGAGCGGGGACGATGTTCGGCGTCAGATTCAGTTCATCCAGAAGCTCTTCGAACTGCCAGCCTAACAACCGTGACGTGGATCGTCACTAGTCCAATCTCCGGCGCCCATCAAAGTTGCAACACTTCCCACGGTCGGGCTTTGCCCGATCGATCGAAATTGTCATGGGGGCCCAAGCAGTTGCTGCGCAGCACTGCGGGTCCCAATATTTCGGCAGCACCGTTCAGTGTCGAAGAACCCACCGCGTCGCAGTCAGGCGGCCACGTTATCGCGCCGTGATCACGCGGCGACCGCAAGCGCGGCGTCATGAAATTGCGGCCGTCGATGAAATCGAGCAATTCGGCAGTCCCAAGAGTGTACCGAACGTTAGCCTCACAATATGATCCCTTTCTTTGTAATTCACGGTCGCTACTTCGAGAGCGGATTCGCCCGGCTTTGTATCGCCGAGCGAAGGAGCGCCGAGTTTCGAATGAACCTTGGCTCAGAGAGGATGGCAGGCCCTGACGCTCGTGGAAATTCTCCGGCAGGGGATTTCGTCGGCGGACCAACCAATCCTTCTGAGCAGGAGCCGATAATGTGACACAAGAGCCAACTCGCTGCGGCGTTCACAGTGAGCGAGCACGTACTCCAGCAGGAGAGCAACGACACAAACGTTGCCGGCCCAACACTATTTTTCGCATTCGCCACCGTGTGAAATTTCCGGCGGGAGCGCTGTGGTCGCCTACTGTTGTCGAGGTCCCGGCCGGTCTGGCAACCGGGTATAAGTGCGGCTGAGAAAGATGCCACCCGGGACGATCGCACTCGGGGTTCTCTGAGCGTCTGCGATTGCAGTGGCGATAAGCGCACCGCCAAAGCCGTCTTGCACAAATGCTCCGGTAATGATGAAGTCATACATCTGAGTCGCTGTGACGCCAGTCGAGGTCGTGAGCATGGTGGTGATGACGCCCGTGCCGTCACAATTCACGGTGTAAGTTCCCGTCTGCGTACCAGTTACGATCGTCCTAGCCCCGGTCGTTGAACCGGCCGTGGGCTCGTTCACTACGAAGGTTGCCGTCAGATTGCCGTTCCCGTCAAAGTACCGCATCGAGAATGCTATTGCCACGTTAGCGCCATAGGTCCCGATAAGCGCGTACTGGCCCTGAAGGCTTGCGAGGTTGTAGCATGGTGGGTTGTCAGCATTCGCGGCAGACACGCCGAAGAAGCTGATAATTAGTGCCGCTGGGGCACACAAGCGTTTGTTAAACATGGTTTTCTCCTTGAGTTTTATCCGGTCTCACGGAGCGCCAATCGCCGATTTCTTATCGCGTGAGTCCTGGAATGAACGCGCAAGAACCTGGAAAAAGGGGCAAAAAAATTGAGATAAACAAAAACAGAGATAGAGCAGCTAGAATTGAAGGTCGGAATATGGCACACGCTCCTGGAGAGGTGAGCCGGTTGCTGGCGGAGGGCGGGCTTGGCCGAAGCGATGACCTTGACCGGCTGATGCCGCTGGTTTATCGGGAGCTGCGCCGCATCGCCACGCGTCAAATGCGGGGCGAGCGCGCAGGCCACACCTTGCAGCCCACAGCCCTCGTACACGAAGCTTTCCTCCGCCTTGTCGAACAGAACCCCGATAACTTTCAGAACCGTGCACAGTTCTTTGGCGTGGCAGCCCAACTGATGCGTCGGTTGCTGGTGGATCACACGAGGCGGCGCCGTGCTGCCAAGCGCGGTATCCCGGTCACGCTGAACGAAGAGATCTATCAGCGGGGTCCCGGCGTCGATCAGACTGAAGAAATCCTGGCGGTGGACGAAGTCCTCACGCGTCTCGCGGAATTGGATCCGCGACAGGCGCGCGTTGTGGAGTTGCGGTATTTCGGCGGGCTATCGGTGGAAGAAACGGCAGAAGCCATGGGCATCGCGACGCGCACCGTCAAGCTTGACTGGGCGATGGCCAAAGGCTGGATGAAATCGCAGTTGAGTGCTGGAGCCCGGGTGTGACACCTCAACGATGGTCTCGGATCCGGGAAGTGTTCGGTGCGGCGCTGGAGACTCCGAAACCGGAACGGACCCGATTTCTGGACTCGGCCTGCGGCGAGGACGCAGATCTGCGGGCCGAAGTGGAGAGGTTGCTGGCGGGGAATGAAGAGCCCAGTTGGCAAAGTCCAGTGACAACGATGTTCCAGCTTGCCACTGAACTTGCGCCCGGTGATACCTTGGCGCACTACCGCATCGATGCCAGGCTGGGCCAGGGTGGCATGGGCGTAGTCTACAGGGCTTACGACACACGCCTGCAGCGTGAGTTGGCGCTGAAGGTGCTGCCGCCCGAGCAGCTGGCCGATCCGGAACAGAGGCAGCGGCTGATTCGGGAGGCGCGCGCAGCATCGGCGCTGAACCACTCGAATATCGTGACGGTGTACGAGATCGGATCCGAACGCGGTGTGGATTTCATTGCAATGGAGTATGTGGAGGGCCGGTCGCTCGCACAGGCGATCCCGGGCGCAGGGCTCCCCTTGGCGCGCGTGCTCGGCTACGCCATCCAGATCTCGGCTGCTCTCGCGAATGCTCATGCCTTCGGCGTGATTCATCGCGACCTCAAGCCGGCCAACATCATGCTGACGGGTGAAGGCCGTATCAAACTGCTGGATTTCGGACTGGCGTGGCGGGTACCACAGGCAGAGTCTGGAACTGCAACGGTCACTGCGGAAGGTGAGATTTCCGGCACAGTTGGGTATATGTCGCCCGAGCAGGTGCGCGGATTACCGGTCGATTACCGTACCGATATCTTCTCGCTCGGGGTACTCCTCTACGAGATGGTCACGGGCGAACGTCCGTTCACGGCAAGCTCAGCGAAGGCCGTCTGTGATGCAATCTTGCACGCTCCACCCCGCGACTTTGGCGACACCCCAGTGCCAGGGAGGCTGAAGGCGATCATCCAGAAGCTCCTTGAGAAGGATCCGCTGGATCGCTATGGGAGCGCCGCCGAGATCCAAGAAGAGCTGAAGGCTTTGGAAACTTCGCTGGCGCCGGCCGGACCAGTAAGGCTGTCCAAGACAACTTGGATAGCAGTTGCAGGCTTGGTGGTTCTGGTCGCGGTCCTTGTGGGTTGGTTCTGGCGGGGTTGGTCTCGTGAGCGTTGGGCGCTCAAGACGGCGATGCCCGAGATCGAGCGGCTGATCGAAGCGGATGAGTTCGGCAAGGCCGCGGCGTTAGCGAGGGAAGCACGGGCAGTGCTCCCAAATGATAAGACGCTCGAGAAATTTTGGACGCTGGCGACGGGAGAAGTCTCGATCGCCAGCGTGCCGCCAGGGGCCGACGTTTCGCTTCGACCCTATCAAGGAGATCCAAATGACTGGAAGACGCTTGGAAAGGCGCCTCTGAAGAAGGTTCGTGTGCCTCGGGAGCCGTACGTTTGGCGGATCGCCAAACCCGGACTCGCGCCGATTCTTTTGATAGGCACGCCTCCTGGCGTACCTCCACCTGGATATCATAACGGCTTTGATGTGAATTTTAGGCTTCGCAGTGAGGCAAGCGTTCCTGCCGAGATGGTCGTAGTCCCGGGCGCGAGACTCGGTCTCGGGTTCCCTTTAGCAGCTCCCCCAGCCGAGGTCAACGACTTTCTAATCGACCGGCACGAGGTCACGAACGAGGAGTACAAAAAGTTCGTCGACGCCGGGGGCTACCAGAAGCGCGAGTTCTGGAAGCAGCCCTTCGTGAGAGATGGGCGCAAGGTGTCCTGGCAAGACGCAATGGCTCTATTTCATGATGCGACTGGGCGTCCCGGTCCCGCTACGTGGGAAGGAGGCGACTATCCAAAATGGCACGGGAAATATCCGGTCGCTGGAGTGAGCTGGTACGAGGCGGCGGCTTACGCGGAGTTCGCCGGTAAGAGCCTCCCTACCGCATACCACTGGACGAGAGCGTCGCAATCTACGGGTTACACGCCTGTAATTACTCCCGGAAGTAACTTCAGAGGAGAAGGGACTAGGCCGGTTGGAGGCGAGGGCACCCTGAGCGGCTACGGCACAACGGATATGGCCGGCAACGTAAAGGAATGGTGTATGAACGAGACCCGGGATTCCAAGAGACTAATCCTGGGTGGGGGCTTTGGCGAGCCGACATACATGTTCAATTTCACGGATGCACAATCACCATGGGATAGAATGCCGAACTTCGGCTTCCGCTGCGTCAAACTCGATTCGCCTCCGAGTACCGCCGCGGCGCGTTTAGAGGTCACGTTTCGTGATTTCTGGAAAGCAAAACCGGTCTCGGACGACATTTTTAAAGCATTCATGTCGCTGTATGCATACGACAAAGGTGAGCTGAATCCTCGCGTGGAAGAAACAGCACTCATGCAGGGCTGGTCGCGAGAGAAGGTGACCTTCGACGCTGCTTATGGCCAAGAGCGTGTAACTGCATATTTTTTTCTGCCCAAGAATGTACCTCCACCGTTTCAGACGGTCGTGTACTTTCCGGGCGCGTTTGCCTTTTCGGACGAAAAGCTAGATCTCGCGGGCCTGGAAGATACCCGCGGTTTCCTTATCAAGAGCGGACGGGCTTTGATAGTCCCGATTTACAAGGGGATGTATGAGCGACGCGATGGTCTCCTCGCCGGCAGCAACAGTCCACCTGCCACTCGGCGCGACCACGAGATTGCGTGGGCGAAAGACCTAGGCCGGTCGCTCGACTATCTCGAAACGCGGGGGGACATCGACGTAACGAAAGTGGCCTATTTCGGCGAGAGCGTCGGAGCAGCAGAAGGGGCTCATTTACCGGCGATTGAGAAACGAATCAAGGCGGCGATTCTGGTGTCCGGAGGTTTTCATCTTACGATCCACTATCTCCCGGAGGCTGACCCCTTCAACTTCGCACCCCACGTGACGATTCCAGTCCTCATGTTGAACGGTCGCTACGACGGCACTTTCCCATTAGAATCGTCGGCGCGTCCGCTCTTTCACTTCCTCGGCACACCGGCCAAGGACAAAAAGCACGTAATTTACGAGGGCGGGCACGGTGCCTTTCCTCGTCCATCTGCCGTAGGTGAGTGCCTCGACTGGCTCGACAAGTATCTGGGGCCGGTCCCACACTAGAGACTCGACTGAGTGGTGAACCAATTACCCGAATCCAAACCGCCTACCGCCGAGCAGGATTTGCGGGCGAGCTCCCGGTAATGCCGCTGATTGGCCACATGGCAGCCTATTTGAGTTCTCCTCCGAAACTATCGAGTTTTTAAGCCGATTTTCCTTGCCCTGATTGAGCAGGAGCCCAACAGCGTTGCGGTGCGTCAGGCCGCCGACGGCGCACGCGATATGAGTGAGACTTTGGCAAAGGGAGGCGCGGTGCTTCCCGGGAGTGTCCGTTTTTTCTCCAGCGGATAAACTGTTTGTTTGGTGATCCACAGACGAGCGATTCTTCATTTGACACGAGTGCGTAGGATTCCGCTCGAAAAGTCGGGTTTGCTGAGAGTGGCCGATCAAGCGCACCGCCTCGGCCACAATCACGCTACGGCGTTTTTCAGGCGGAATCCTCACAATGCACTAACCAGAGCGATTGGTGAAGTAAAATTGTTCGAACATCCATGTCTCTTGCCGCTGGGACTCGTTTGGGACCCTACGAGATTCTTGCCCTCATCGGAGCGGGCGGAATGGGTGAGGTGTATAGGGCCCGCGATCCGCGGCTCGGACGCGATGTCGCCATCAAGGTCTCTGCCGAGCAGTTCAGCGAGCGATTCGAGCGCGAGGCGCGCGCTATCGCCGCCTTGAATCACCCGAACATCTGCCAGCTTTACGATGTCGGGCCGAATTATCTGGTGATGGAGCTGGTCGAAGGAGCCCCACTCAAAGGACCGCTGCCGCTCGACAATGCCATCAACTACGCCGGACAGATTCTGGACGCTTTGGATGCCGCGCACACGAAAGGCATCACCCATCGGGATTTGAAACCGGCGAACATTCTCGTGACCAAGCAAGGCATCAAGCTGCTCGATTTCGGGCTGGCCAAGCATACAGAGCTTCTCAAAGAGACGGACGTCACTCGAGCGCTCACTGGGAAGGGGCAGATCCTCGGGACCCTGCAATACATGTCGCCGGAGCAGTTGCAAGGCAAAGAGGTGGATGCGCGGAGTGACCTGTTCAGCTTCGGTTGTGTGCTGTACGAAATGCTGACGGGCAAGCGTGCCTTCGAAGGTTCCAGTCCGGCGAGCGTGATTGCCGCGATTCTAGAGCGCGAGTCCGCGCCCCTGGAAGTCGCTCGACCGCTGGATCGAGTGATCCGGCGATCGTTGGCAAAAGACCCAGACCAAAGATTCCAGACGGCGCGAGATCTGAGGGCAGCGCTTTCGTGGGCGTTGGAGCAACCGATGCACATAGACACTCCCTCACGGTCGCGGCTCGGTTGGGTTGTGGCGGCATTCGCGATCATCGCGATGATCGCGGGCGTGAGTTGGTGGCGCGCGATGCGACCGGTCGATCGTCCGCTCATGCGGCTGAGCGTGGATCTCGGACCGGACGCGGTTGTAGGTCAATTCACCACGATCGCGATTTCGCCCGACGGATCGCGGCTGGTATTTCCCGCCAAGAGTCCGGACGGCAAGCAAATGCTTGCCACGCGATTGTTGAGCGAGACCAAGCCGGCATTGCTCTCGGGGACCGAGAGCGGAAGAGACCCGTTCTTTTCGCCCGATGGAAAATGGATCGGGTTTTTCGCCGATGGAAAGATGAAAAAGATCTCCATACAAGGCGGCGCACCCATCGTGTTGTGCAACGCATCACCCAACCCGCGCGGAGCGAGCTGGACGGGCGACGGCAGCATCATCACTGCATTAAATACCTCGGGTCCACTTTCGCAGGTGCCTGCCGAAGGAGGAATCCCTCAGCCGATTACCAAGCTGGGCAGCGCATTTACTCACCGCTGGCCACAGTACCTGCCTGGAGGTGAACGCGTTCTGTTCACTCTTTCCTCCACTGTCGTCGCCTTTGAGGATGCCAGCATCGCAGCGGTGTCGTTGAAGACAGGCGAGATCAAGATCCCGGTGCGCGGTGGGTACTTCGGCCGCTACCTTCCCGCGGGTGATGCAACGGGCCACCTGGTATACATTCATGAGGGCACCCTATTCGCTGTTCCGTTCGATCCGGCACGGCTGGAGATCCGCGGCACGGCAGTGCCCCTGCTTGATGACTTGGCGGCCGATCCGAATTCGGGCGCGGGACAATTCAGTTTCGCCCCGAACGGAACGTTCGTGTATCGCTCCGGTAAGATATCGGCTCAAAGTTATCCAGTTTGGTGGCTGGACAGCTCAGGGCAGACCAAGCCAATGATCCTCACGCTCGGTCTCTACGTGGCTCCCCGCTTTTCCCCGGACGGCCAGCGATTGACGCTGATGCAAACTGCAGGCAGTAGACAGGGAATCTTCGTCTATGACTGGCAGCGTGATACGATGTCTCGGCTCACCGTCGACACCGACACCCAACGGACGGCCTATCCAACATGGAGCCCGGGCGGCAAACACATCGTGTTCGGGGCCAGCTCCGGCGACGGCTACGGCCTCGGCTGGATTCGTGCCGACGGAGCCGGAGAGCCCCAGCGGCTGTTGGACAGTAAGAACAATGTGATTCCATACTCATTCTTTCCCGATGGTCGCCGGCTGGCGTACCAACAATCAAACCCTGGCGTGGGTTGGGACCTCTGGACCCTGGCGCTCGACGTGAGCGATCCGGATCACCCCAAACCTGGGAAGCCGCAGCCTTTTCTGCGCACGCCGTCGAGTGAAGTTTTCCCAGCCGTCTCACCAGACGGCCGTTGGATCGGGTACCAATCCGATGAGTCCGGTAGGGGTGAGGTATACGTGCGGCCGTTCCCCGGGCCGGGTGGGAAGGCGCAAATCTCCAACACCGGGGGCCGGCGACCGGTCTGGTCGCACAATGGCCGGGAGCTATTCTTCCAGAACTTGGAAAACCGCATCATGGTTGCGGATTATGAAACGAAGAACGAGTCCTTCGTAGCTGGCAAGCCGCGGCTGTGGTCCGATCAACAACTTCAAAACATCAGGGGAGCTCTGAACTACGACCTGGCACCCGACGGAAAGCACTTCGCAATATTCCCTGAGCTGAAGGCGCCGGCCGAAGAGAAGGGGGACGTCCATGTGACATTCCTAGTGAATTTCTCCGACGAACTGCGGCGGCGCGTGCCGGCCGAGGGCAAGTAGGATTCCTCCTGATATGTCGAGTTTGCTGATTGTGGGCCGGAGTGGGTACCCAAGATGGCCTTTGAAGCTAATCCAGGAGGCGGTCAAAGCTGAGCGGGAGGCATGCGCTCAGATCGCGGAAGAAAGCATCCGGAGAGACTCTAGCGAGTATGGACATGGCCACGATGCGGCTTGCGACGAAATAGCCGCTAAGATCAGCGCCCGGAAGGACGCAGCTTTGCCGGAGTGATGCCTTGGACAACGGGGAGCTACGGTTCGGGACCCACAAGGGCCAACGGTTCATTTAATTTCAGACGGAACAGCTTCTGCGCACCGTCGGATCATTCGTCCGGTGGCTATCCTCTACTTCTTCAACCCCGACCGCTGAACAGGAGGGTCGGCGGATGCTTCCGCTAAAACCGGCCACCATCTCCGCTCAGACGCAACGTTTAGTTTCCGTGGCTCTGAGTCTGTCGGGCCGGATCATGCTTTGGAAGCGCTGCTGGCAATCGCGCTGAGCTGACGATGGCGCCGATCCGTCCACGCTGGAGCGGTCGGAACGCGGTGAGCGCGGGCGAGCGGGAGCTATCGCGACACCCGCCGAGCTATTCCTGAATGCCGGCGGATTCAGCCGCGGTCATGCGGCGAGCCGGGGAGAGCCGCAGCAGAACTGAGCGGGCATCGTTCCCTTCAGTCGCGGCTCAGGCGCGCAGAGCGTGTATGCCGTGAGTATAATGAATCGCGAATGATCCATCGCCGTTCCTTTCTCGCCTCCATGGCGTCCACACTGGCAGCGCGACTTGCCGCTGCTCCGTCGAAACCACCCAACATCGTCTTCATCCTTTGCGACGATCTGGGTTACGGCGATCTGGGCTGCTACGGCTCGAAGATTCCGACGCCCAATCTCGATCGCATGGCCGCCGCCGGCGTGCGCTTCACCAATTTTTCTTCTGCCGATCCGGTTTGCTCGCCGTCGCGCGCGGCCCTGCTGACCGGCCGTTATCCCACCCGCGTCGGCGTTCCGCACGTGTTTTTTCCGCAGGATAAAGGCGGCATGAATCTGGACGAAGTCACGCTCGCCGATGTGCTCAAGAAACGCGGCTACCGGACCATCTGCATCGGCAAGTGGCATCTGGGGCGTCCGGTCGAGTACCTGCCCACCAGCCGCGGTTTTGACGAATACTTCGGCATCCCCTATAGCAACGACATGAACCCGCGTGTGCTGATGCACAACACCGACGTCATCGAACAGGAGACCGATCTCTCCACGCTGACGCCGCGCTATACCGAGCAGGCCATCCGATTCATCCGCGAAAACGGCGGCTCGCCGATGTTTCTTTTTTTGCCGCAGACCTACCCGCACATTCCGCTGGGCGCCTCCGAACGCTTCCGTGGAAAATCGCCGGAAGGCCTGTACGGGGACGTAGTCCAGGAAATCGACTGGAGCGTCGGAGAAATCCGCCGCGCGCTCAAGGAAAACAGCCTCGAACAGAACACGCTCGTCGTTTTTACCAGCGACAACGGCCCCTGGTATCAGGGCAGCCCCGGAAAACTGCGCGGACGCAAGAACACCACCTACGAAGGTGGTGTGCGCGAGCCGTTCATCGCCGCGTGGCCAGGCAAGATTCTCGCCAATCGCGTGTGCGACGGCCTGGCGTCGATGCTCGATATTTTTCCGACCGTCACGCGGCTGTGCGGAGCCTCGCTGCCCGCGAAACCGCTCGACGGCATCGATATCTGGCCTCTGTTGACGGGACAGAAAGCATCCATCGATCGGGAGATCTTACTGTATTTCGATGGCTGGGATCTGCAATGCGCGCGCTGGATGAATTGGAAATTGCACGTAGCACGGCACAACACCGCCGCTTACACGCCGGCGCCGCCCGAAGGACGCCTTAACTACTCGCTCGCGCGTCCTGAACTTTACAACCTCGCATCCGACGCGGATGAAAGCTACGACGTCGCGCCGCAGAATCCGCAAATCGTCGCCGAAATGCAGCGCAGAATCAACTCGCTGCTCCCGAGTTTCCCCGAGGAGGTCCAGAAATCCTGGGCCGAGGCGCAAAAGCGCCGCTCGAATCCCAGTGTACCCGCCGGAGCGTATCCTCGACCGAATCTTTGATCGAGTAGTTATGGACGTCGAGCAGCCGGAATCCCCCGCCCCTCGCGCTTGGGGGGACGTGGGCGCTCCAGTCTGGAGCGGTGGATCGGGGGTTGCAGGGCGAACGGTTGGTCAGTCCGACCGCTTAAGTCGAGCGACAGTTGTCCGTACATGACGGGTGCCTCTTCCATTATTTCTGTTTATGGAAGGGTGGCCGACCATCTGGACCCTACCGGGAACGGTCAGTTGAAAGAAGTCGCGCATGATGAAGCACCCTTAGTTAGGCCGCGATTGTCGGTGACCGGTTGCGAGCGCTCGAAAAGGCCATGTCGACGCAAACCCGTGTCGCCAGGCCACAGGGGATATCGATTGATCGGGGAGAGGCGGTCTCAATTCCGTACGACTACACTTGAGGAGATGTCTGCTCTTCCTGAACGCATCGGCCCGTATACAATCACCGGGAAACTGGGAGAAGGAGGAATGGGTATTGTATACAGCGCCAACGACATCCGGCTTAACCGGCCAGTTGCGCTCAAAATGATCCTCGATTCAGGCAATGACGAGGAGAGCCAGAGGCGTTTTCTGCGCGAAGCGCAGGCAGCAGCGCGAGTTACCCACTCCAATATCTGCCGCCTCTACGACATCGGCGAGGTAGACAGGCCGGCCGTTCCTTGTAATGGAACTGCTCGAAGGCGAGTCGATGTCCGAGCGCTTGGGGCATGGGCCGATGTCTCTGGCCGAGGCGCTGCAGGTTACGCTGAGCATCCTGTCGGCGCTGGCGGCGCTGCATAAGTCGTCGATCGTGCATCGGGATCTGAAGCCATCGAACGTGTTTCTGTCGACGCAGGGCGTGAAGCTGCTGGATTTCGGGCTCGCCAAGCCGGTTTCGTCTCTCTCCGGCGAGGGGCAGACGCAGACCGGGCTGACCGGGCATGGAGTGATCGTCGGGACGCCGCGATACTCGTCGCCCGAACAAGTGACCGGAAGGCCGGTGGACGCACGATCGGATCTATTCGCGACGGCCGCGATTCTTTTCGAGGCATTAGCTGGCAAGCCGGCTTTCGCGGGTAACTCGGCGCTGGAGATTTTTCACTCCATACTCTATGAAATGCCACCGGCGCTCAGCGGATCGCAGGCTATTTCGGCCGTCGATCGTATCGTGCGGCGAGCAATGGACAAGAATCCGGCGAACCGCTTTGCTGCCGCAGATGAAATGGCCGCGGAACTGCGCGCGGTGCTGCATCTGGACGATTCGGGCACGCATGTGGAGACTCGCGCAGTGAAGCGGCTGATCGTGCTCCCGTTTCGCGTGCTCCGTTCTGATCCGGAGACTGATTTTCTGGTGTTCAGTCTGCCGGACGCGATAGCGGCGTCGCTGGCCGGCTTGAGCTCGCTCGTGGTGCGGTCAAGCCTTGCGGCGGCTCGCTTCGCCGGAGCGGTCCTGGACTTGAGAGAGATCGCCAAAGAGGTTGACGTGGACACGGTACTCACCGGGACTCTTCTCCGCGCCGGCACGCAGTTGCGTCTCACGACTCAATTGGTGGAGGCTCCGAGTGGCACGCTTATCTGGTCGAAGGCTTCGCAGGTGGAGCTGCGCGACATTTTTCAACTACAGGACGCACTGGTGAGCGGCGTCGTCGAGTCGCTCGCGCTGCCGTTGACAGTGGGCGAGCGGCAGCAGCTCGCCCACGATGCGCCGGCCAGTGCGGCTGCGTACGATCTGTACCTGCGCGCGAATGAAGCTGGCAAAGTTTTCAGCGGGTTTTCGGAGGCGATCAGCTTGTATGAGCGGTGTGTCGCGTTCGATCCCGGATACGCACCCGCTTGGGCTCGTTTGGGGCGAGTCAGCTGGCTGGTAGGCAAGTTTTCCGAAGGACAGGCGGAGATGTTAGTGGAAGGCCGCAGCGCGATCGAGCGGGCGCTGGAGCTCAATCCCGATCTTCCGCTGGCGCACAATCTGTACACGAACATCCAGGTGGACCAAGGCCACGCTATGGATGCGATGAGGCGTCTGCTCAAGAGGCTGCGCAGTTCGAAAACCGATCCGGAGTTGTTCGCGGGCCTCACCCACGCGAGCCGCTACTGCGGTCTGCTCCAGGCGTCGCTCGAAGCGGATCGTCAGGCCCGGCGTCTCGATCCAAACATTCACACCACCGTGACCCATACCTACTTCGCGATGGGCGACTACCAAGGCGCTTTGGATGCGGTCGGCTTTGGCTATTTCGCGCCGCTGCGGCTGGCGATGCTCGGGCGCGTGGAGGAAGCGATCACGCTCCTAAGGGAGAAAGAGCCTGCCGTATCGGAGCGGCTCGGCAAAGTGTTTATGATTTCTTTGCGCGCGCTGCTTGAAGGGAATCGGGAAGCCAGCCTCAAGGCGAGTGACGAGCTGATGAATGGGCCCTTCAAGGACCCGGAAGGGAAATATTACCTGGCGCGGCAGCTCGCCTTTCTTAACGACATCGACCGCGCGGCCCATGTGTTGAAGAGCACCGTCGATGGAGGGTACTTTTGTTACCCGCAGATGGCTTCCGATCCTTGGCTTGATCCGGTTCGCGGCGATGCCGAGTTCAAACGAATCCTGTACAGAGCCCAGGCGCTGCATCAAGAGGCGCTCGAGGTGTTCAAGGCCGAGGGTGGTCCTCGGCTGCTTGGTCAGGCGTAGAGATCCCGGACGGATTACGTCAGATCTCTATCGGAAGCGGCCCGGCGGGAAGCATTCGAGGGAATGCGCAATAGCTGTGGCCGGGGCGCTTCGGACCGAGTCGTAAGAAGGAAGCGGCTGCGCGGCGCACCGGATGGTCCGGCCTATGGGGTTTGAAAGCTGAATGCGTCCGAAACGGTTATGCAGCGGAGTTGCGTGGCGGTCTTATTTTCGTGGTTGTGTATGAAATCGGTGAGGGTTGATCGACGGTTGAAATGGCAAACGAGGGCAGCATGCGAGCGCTATCGCTGGACCACATGGTTCGAGCGCAAGACACACGTCGGGCGTCGCTTGCTTGAAGGCACGCCGTAGGCAGTCGAAGAGTGAGGCAGGCCTTACGAGCTATCAATGGCTGGCAACCCCGCGGGCCAGTTCGGAAAGGAGTTGAGTGGCAGTTAGCCGCTCGAATGATCGCGCATGGGGGCCTGGCAGCGCGGACAAGCCAGTGAACTGGATGGAGCTGCCGTCGTTCGCAGGGGCGGATGGCGGACAAAGAGTGCCAACATCGTGCGGCACAGAGGCAATAAGCAGCACTGCGCCTGCGCGATTGGCGAGAAAACCGAAGTAGCGGATTCGAGGGAAGCCCTCGAGGCAGAACGTGCTGCAAGAAGCGGCGCAAGAACTCTTCGTGGAAAGCGTCATCACGCGACGCTTGCTGCGGTGCTTGTAGTCCTTCCAGCGAAACGAAACCTCGGTATCGGTCACGTTCAACAGGCGATGGTTGGAGATCGCTACGCGATGCGTATAGCGGGCCAGGTAATGCAAAACGTGTTCCGGTCCGCCGAACGGCCGCTTGGCATAGACAACCCATTCATCGCGAAACAGCGTTCGTGTGAACGCAGCGAACTCCTTCGGGTCGGATAGGCGCTCACAAGCGCCGAAGAATCGAAGCTTGTTTTTCCGGAAAAGCTTCTTTAAGCCCGCCACGAACTTGCCCCGAAAGACCCGACTGAGAACTCTCACGGGAACAAAGAAGTTGCGCGGTGACCGAGTCCAGCGTTCATGATCAGGCGATAACCCGCCGCCTGGTACGACACAGTGAATATGCGGGTGGAGCGACTTGAACTTCTTGACCGGCTTCACTCCGGCAGCCTGTTGTAGTATGAATTCGGGCAGAATGGAAACCGGTCTACCCCCTTCCCGTTTATTACGGTGTGTGCTACTATTCACCCCACCGCGAGAATGTTTATTAGGTCTAAGAAAACGGGAGACACCATCCATCTCCTGTGCAGTAACGTAACGGCAGGCGCAGCGCTGAGAACGAACTGTTTGCTCATGCTCGTAACCTTCGACGACTGGCCACCATCGAATGAACGGCGAGCGCCAAGGCCAGTCTCATCGCTGCTGTGTTGGTCGACCAGATTTCGGTATGGTTACGGCCAAGGATCGGGATTGGCGGAACTTTCAGCATTTTCTCGCTGTAGCTGTTGGAGCGATGCGAAAGATACCTGATTGATCACGCTTGAGGACTGCTCGACTCGGAGTTCGGCGCACAGATAGGGAAGTTAGACAATGCTAGCAAAAGTGCAGGATGATGACCTAGTCATGAGTCTCGTCGAGTCGGCCTTGGCTCGACCTTCTCATGAGCGCGAGGAGTATCTTCGAGACGCCTGCGCCGGGGATACTGATCTGCTGACGCAAGTGCAAAGCTACGTTCGCTCTGAAGAGCGCATGAACGGGTTCTTGCTCGATCCGGTTTTCTCTCGCGCTTTGGACGAGCACCCTTTCGAACCTGGGCAAGTCCTGGAGCATCGCTTCCGGATTGTGCGCGAAGTCGCCGAGGGCGGCATGGGCGTCGTCTACGAAGCTATGGACGAGAAACTGGGCCGGCGGATCGCCATCAAGTGCGCCAAGGCCGGCTTTCATAAGCAGCTGCCCCCTGAAGTTCGTCACGCTACTCAAATCAGCCACCCCAACGTATGCAAAATCTTTGAGATCCACACCACTTCCACGCTACAGGGCGAGATCGATTTTCTCACCATGGAGTTCCTGGAAGGCGAGGTGCTCGGCGAGCGTCTCCGCCGCGGACCCCTGCCCCATGAGGAGGCGCGCATGATCGCATTACAGCTTTGTGCAGGCTTGGCCGAAGCGCACCGTAACCGCGTGATTCACGGCGATCTCAAAAGCAACAACGTCATCCTGACTACTGGAGCGGATGGTGCCACTCGGGCGGTGATTACGGACTTCGGCCTTGCCAGTAGGCCGGAGGTTACACAACGCAACGACCAGTCGGGCGAACTCGCCGGAACACCCGACTACATGGCGCCTGAGCTTTGGAGGGGCCAGAAAGCTTCGGTCGCCTCGGACTTGTACGCGTTGGGCGTGATTCTTTATGAGCTTGTTTCAGGGCACCGGCCCTTTGGGGCAGAGGTCAGCTGGGAGCAACGCTGCACTCGGAAACCGCCCGCCGTTCATCCAAGATGGGACCGCATTCTTGCCCGTTGTCTCGATCCGGACCCCGCCAGAAGGTTTCACGATGCAGATGAA
Source organism: Bryobacterales bacterium (assembly GCA_963780485.1). GTDB lineage: Bacteria > Acidobacteriota > Terriglobia > Bryobacterales > Bryobacteraceae > Palsa-89. Next base: position 93,655 of record CAWACO010000024.1, on the reverse strand, counting down.
GTCTCGCAAGCATTCGTACCACAGCGTCCCCGGAGGTGGTTTGTCGCTGCAGCGGCGCCCGCTGCGCTTGCTGCGATGTTGGTAGCTGGCTTGGCAACGGTGCCGCCATTGCGGGAGCGTGCGGCGGAATGGATGCACCAAAGGTCGCTACCGCAGCAAAAGCTGATCGCCGTACTTCCATTTGCTACGGGCACTCCGGCCAATCAAGCATTATCGGACGGATTGAATGACCTCCTCAGCTTTAAGCTCGCGCAACTGGAGCAGTTTCACGGGTCTCTGCTGGTAACAGCCGCCAGCGAGGTTAACGCTCGAGGAGTGAAAACACCCACGATGGCACGACAGTTTCTGGGGGCGAATTTGGCGATTGTGGGAACCGTGATGCGGACCGGAGATCAATGTCAGGCCTTCGTCAGTTTAGTGGATACTCGCAACCAGGCTCAATTGCGGTCCGCGACGATCGAGGGCCGGCTCTCAGAAATGACCGTGTTCCGCGACCGGGTGATTAGCAGGGTCGCCCAAATGTTGGACTTGGAAATGACTGCGCAGGCGCAACGGACGTTGGGTAAGGGAGAGACTTCGGTTGCGGGCGCTTACGCGAATTACCTCGAAGCCCGAGGTTATCTCCAGAGGCGCGAGATTCAAGGAAACCTGGAACGGGCGATGGCCGCGTTCCGGGCCTCTATCGCAAGAGATCCGCGTTATACGCTTGCTTACGCGGGACTCGCCGAAAGCCTTTACCGGCAATACGACGTCAAGAAGGATTCACAATTCATCGATAGCGCGTTTGCGACCTGCAGTCGAGCCATCGAGTTGAACGATCAACTGGAGCCTGTCCACGTCATCATGGGTCTTATCAAGTCTAGGAAAGGAGATTACGAGGGGGCCGAAGCTGAATTCAGGCTCGTTTTGGCCCTCAACCCGCGTAATCCCGAGGCCCACCGCGGTCTCGCGGAAACTTATGAGTTCCGCTCCCGCCTGAAGGACGCTGAGACGGCGTATAAGACCGCGATTGAACTGCGTCCCAACGACTGGGCGAGTCACAATCGCCTTGGCATGTTCTACTTTAATCACAGCTGTTTACCGCAAGCTGAGACGTATTTTCAAAAGGTTGCGCAACTGACTCCCGACAACTATTTGGCCTATCTGAATCTCGGCGCGGCTTATTTGAAAATGGGCCGTCACGCGGAGGCGATCTCTATGTCGCAAAGAGCAATGGCTCTGAACCCGGAGAACCCTCGAATTTATTCCAATTTGGGAATGGCCTACTATTTCGATCGGCAATACGCTGAAGCAGCAAGGTGGGATGAGAAGGCTGTCGCGCTCGCTCCCACTAGTGAAGTTTTTTGGGGGAACCTGGCGCATGCCCGGCGCTGGGACCCAAGTCTTGCATCTAAAGCTCCGGAGGCTTTCCGGCGCGCAATCGATCTAGGGGAACAGGATGTAATTAGCAATGCACGCGACGCCAGTCTTCAGGCCAGGTTGGCGGTATATTGGGCCTCGCTGGGAGAAAAAACTAAAAGCCTGTCCGTACTCGCTCGAGCCGAAGCTCTGGCAAGAAAGTCCGGGTATGTTCAATATCGCGCAGCGCTCGTATACGAACAGGCGGGCGACAGAAAGCGCGCGCTGCGCGCCGTAAAATCCGCTATGGAATTTGGCTATTCGCTCGAGGAGATTCAGAATGCAGTCCCATTGACTAACCTCCGCGACGACCCTCGCTATCGGGATCTGCCAGCGAAGCGAAGGTCGATGGCCCAGAACCCTTGCAGCCTTCAACGATAAAGGAGAGACACGATGACACAGACAGGTGCAAAGAAAGCGAAAATTGGGGTGGCTCACGCAGTTACGCTTAGCGTCAACGACAAGGGCGAATTTACCTATGCCCCGTCGTTTGTGCGGGTCAAACAGGGCGACACAATCACGTTTTCCAACCCCGACCACCATTCCTTTGCGGTGATGTTCAAGGATCGATCACCCGGGGACAAATTGTCCCTTTCCGACGCTGACCCCACTATTACTATAGATTCCAAGGCACCGTATGCCGTTTATCACTATGCCGCCGCAATATACAACATTAAGGTTCATTTGGACTCTGGCTGCGGCGACGTCGGTGTCGAGAGTTGATATCGTGACTGGACAGTCCATCGCAGTCAGCCCGTAGCATCACGGTGCAGGCGTTGCTATCGGCTTGCCTTTCTCGACCACGTACACGGCGAATCAGCTTCAACGGTTGCGCGCCCGTGTTTATAGGGTCGGCGGGTGACCTATGCCGATCAAACGCCCAAACTGCTGTTGTGAGGGTGATATATCTGAAGCCTACCCGGGGTGGTAACTGTCCGTCCGGTCGTCGGTGCGCCTTCAAATCACCAACGTGTCGCTCGCGCTTTGCGTCGTGCCGCGCTGGCGTATACTTCAACTGTTCCGGCGAATGATCGCGAACCAGATCTTCGGACCGCCCTCGGAGAATGAAAGACCCTCCAAGTCGGGGCGGACATCCGCGTGCGCTGCTCGGATCTCTTCAACTGTCCAAGCATCATCAAAAGCGCCCCGAATCTCCCGCTTGAAGGCTTCCGGCTGGTGCAGTCGGCCACGGCGCTGACGACGTCAATGCCGGCGGCTTTCTTCACGGGCAATTTCTCGGGCGTGAGCGCGACGATTAAAGATCCGCTGAACGGCAATACCCCTTTCGCGGGCAACATCATTCCCCCATCGCGTATTTCGGCGGTGGCGACCAAGCTTCAGTCGCTCTATCCGGCGACGAACCTTCCTGGCCTGGCCAGCAATTTCTCGGTGGCGGTCCCGACCACGATCAATACGAACCAGACGGTGGATCGAATCGACCAGAACATCGGGGACAAAGTGCGTCTGTATGCTCGAGCCCACTATCAGGACGAGACAATTTTCAGCGGAAACGCGACGAATCCGATTCCGGCAAACGCCGGCACGACGCCAGTGACCGCCACCAACTACACGTTCGGGTATACCCATACGCTGACACCGAATCTGGTCAACGACTTTAGAATCGGCCGGAATTTCTTCAATACCGCGACACTAAATCCGTTCGCCAGCGGCGGACAGACCAGCGCGGGAACGAATTTAGGAATTCCGGGCTTCAATGGAGACACTGTGTTCAACAACCCGGGCATTCCGGACTTCACGATCACGGGGTTCAACGGGTTTGCGAATGGCTCGACCAACTGGTACCAGAACGACTCTACGTTTCAGATCTCGGAACAGTTGAGCTGGAGCCATGGCTCGCACAACATCATGGCGGGAATGGAATTCCGCAGACTGGCGACGGGACGAGCCGCTGTGAACAGCGCTCGCGGTTTGTTCACCTTTAACGGGACGTTGACCGGTTATGCGCCGGCGGATTTCGTCCTGGGAACGCCGTCGTCGTTCACGACGCCGGGTCCGGAAGTCCGCGGACGAGTGGCGGAATGGCGCGATGGGTTCTTTGTGCTTGACAAGTGGCAGGTTACGCGTAGGTTGACCGTGAACTACGGTATCCGCTATGAACTGCCGACGGTCGCGTATACGATTAATGGCGTCGCGACGGAATTGAATCCGAACCAGACCGCGCTGGTCGGCGGAACGCCCGGGTTTCATTTCACGTATCCGAACCACAAAGAGTGGGCGCCACGCGTCGGAGTCGCTTATCGTATTTCGAACAAGACCGTGTTCCGGGCCGGTGCAGGCATCTATTACAACCCGAACCAGACCAACAGCTACACCTTCCTGAATACGAACCCGCCGTACACAACGATTCTTACCTGCAACTATTCGGTTGGCCTGACGCCGCCGACGTTATCGAATCCATTCACGACAGGTGTCTGCCCGAGCGCGCCGACCGCCGGAACCATCGTTACCGACCCGTGGAACCAGCCGTCGCCGCGCATGAATCAGTGGAGCGCGGGGCTCGAAAGACAGTTCTGGAGCGGCGGCGGATTGGAGGTCCAGTATCTCGGTTCGCATTCCTATCACCTGGACCGCAGCTTCTATAACAACACTCCGCTGCAGCCCGGACCAGGCTCGGTGAACTCGCGCCGGCCGAATCCGCTGTTTGGCGTGATCCGAACCATCAACACCGATGAAATCGCTAACTATGAGAGCATGAGCGTGATCTTCCATCAGCGCCTGACGCATGGGTTGCAAATGCTGGCGAGTTACACGTGGTCGCATACGCTGGACGTGACCACCGACTCGAACGGCGGTGGAACGCCTATGATTCCGTACGACTGGAAGGACGATTACGGCAATTCCAACTGGGACATTCGCCACCGGTTTGTGGCCAGCTTTGTCTACGACGTCCCCTTCTTCCAAATTTCGAATCCGGTGTTGAAGGGCGTGTTCACGAAGTGGCAGGCCAACGGGATCGTGACGCTTCAAACGGGCATTCCGTTCAACGTGTCGACTTCGGTCGACACCGCCAACACAGGGTCCAGCGGAACCTGGCGGCCGGACCTGGTCCACGCGGCAACGGACGACTGCGGACGCGGGCACCTCGTTGGGTGCATCGACGCGACTGCGTTCACGCTGGCGGATCTCCAGCCCCTTAACCCGACCAACTACGCATATGGGAACGCGGGACGGAATCTTCTTCACGGGCCGGGCGCGGAGACGGTCAATTTCTCTCTGTTCAAGAATTTCCCGATCAAGGAGCGCCTGCGGTTTCAGCTTCGGTTCGAGACGTTTGGGCTGTTCAATCACTCGAACTTCGGCAATCCTTCGTCGGTCTTCAGCACGTCGTCGTTCGGCAACATCACGACTCTGAATACGTCGGCGCCGGGCACCCGCAACATTCAGTTTGGCGGTAAGCTAACGTTCTGAGTCATGGCTGGTAAGCGAAACCTGTTTGCGGTGGCTTGGTGTTGCTTCGCGCAGGGGCAGTACGATCTTCTTCTTCAGGGCGGCACGTCATCGACGCGAAGAATCACATCAGCGCGGTGCGTGACGTGGCGATCCGCGACGGCAAGATCGCGGCCGTGGAGGCTCGATCGATCCGGCGCAGGCGTTCAAGGTGGTCAATTTACGCGGGTTGTATGTGTCGCCCGGGCTGGTGGATATTCACGTCCACGTTTACGCGGAGACGGGTGAGCGGAATTCGTACGCCGGCGACAACAACGCGTGGGCCGGACCCAAGAGGCTGCCGCTCTAGAGGAAACCTTCTGAAACTGTGGCGGGACTGTTTGGACTCGGCCGTGGTGTTGCGTAACTCAGCTGTGGTTTTCGCAAGTGAAACAGCACCTGTTAAACTGTGCCTGTCGGAAACTCCGTGCAGGGCGAAATTTCGTTCAACGCAAGAAAGTGAAGACGCAAAGTTACCAAGGGTTTCCAGCAGCGAAGGGATACGGGATTCACCGCGCGGCCAGTGGCGATTGGTGACCTCAAGAGCGAGGAAACGTTCGTAGCGGCGCACATCTTCCGCGCGAACAATCACTGCCCGCACTGTTTTCAGGCTGCGCGCCGCTCATAATGGTGATGGAGCCCGCCCACTTGCGGGATAGCAACGATGCGTCCAAGTTCTCGCGGCTGCACCTCCCGCGACTCCGGCGAGTCCTTGGCCAGTGAGAGATGTGTTCTGGACCGGTGATAATACGCCGCGAATGATTTCACGTGCCAGTACAACGCCGCTTCACTGAAGATAATGACATGATCGAGGCACTCGCGCCGAATGGTACCGATCACGCGCTCGATGTAGGCCCTGTGCCACGGAGATCGTGGCGCACATAGCACTTGCTCCATGCCCATGTCGTGGACCTGTCGGGTGAAGTCGTCGCCCGTAACAGATAGCCTGGCGCCGAGTCCCAGGGGAACGCATTGCGAAGTTGCTGGGCGGTCCATTCCGCGGTCGGATGAGCTGTGACGTTGAAGTGCAGTATCCTCGCCGCTCATGGGCCAGCACCAGGAACACGTACAGAACCTGGAAGCGGATGGTTGGCACGGTGAAGAAGTCGACCGAGACAAGTTGTCGGATGTGGTTGTCGAGAAATGTCCGCCAGGTTTGGCTGGGCGAGTTTCGCTGCCGGACCATATATTCGCTGACGCTAGTCTCGCCGATGTCAATACCGAGCTTGAGTAATTCGCCGTGGATGGCGGCGCACCCCAGAGTGGGTTGACACGGCTCATGGTACGGATCAGATCCCGAACTCCCTGCGAGACGGTGGGCCTTCCGGTTTGTCTGACGGGACCTTCCAAGTCCAAAACAACCGGAAGCCTTTCCGGTGCCAGCCGATGACCGTCTCAGGTTTAACGATGACCAGCGCCGATCGCCAATCGGCCCACGCTTCAGACAACCACGCCCAGAAGACACGGTCCGCCCCGGTTAACCTCGGCCGTTTCTTGCCGGAGCGTCGGAGCATACAGATCTGGTGCCGCAACGCCAGGATCTCTACCTGGAGAGCAGCCCGCAAACGAAAGACTGAGAGCATTGTTGAAAGGAACACACACAGGACACTCAACATCGGGTTAGCCAGTCCCTTCCGGACTTCGGCAAACCTAATGATCTCAGAAAGATTCAAGTTTCCGAGAACCACACATTTAGAGAGTTCGGTGTGCCCCTGTATCTCGATCCGAACGCTCGGCCACCGGCTGGGGACCTGGGCCAGTTCTGGCGCTTCCTGCCCGGTGAAGCGTCCAGTGAGTTCTTCCACTACTTCCATACTGACCAGGAGACGCCGGACACTGTGCCATGGACGGGACTGCAGGCGACGACGCGTTCATATGCCAAGATCATTGACGAAGTGAACAAACTGCCACTCAGCACACTGCAACGGCCACCTGAACCTGCAGCGCCTTAAGCCAGGAAAGCAGGGGTGCCTAGATCAGGTTTTCCGCCGTTACTGACGTTGGCGTCATCTCCCCCAACGAGTCTGGACGATCAACGTCGGATTTCCGGTGGGCCATTACTTCGGATGCTTCTCCTGATCCTTCACCGTCAGCCCACCGGTGATTCCGTCTACCTGGTATCCGGTCTGAATCTTTCTTATTTTGGCGATTTCCGCCGGCGTGGCGGTCTTGGGATCGACATTGGCCAAAGCACAGGTGAATCCCCGCAGAGTGCATTCCGAGGTAGTGTGATTGATTCCCCGCTGCTTCATCAGGTCGCTCATCAGCTTCACCACGTCGCCGTGCATGATGACCGCGTTGTTCGGCACGAAGGTTCCGACGCCGATCGCATAGTCGATGGGCATCAGAGGCTCCACGCTCGACCCGAAGGCCCCATCATTTTTCTTGCCCAGATCATGAGCCCCCAGATCCGCGCCTTTGTCGACCAGATATTGAACGATGGCGATGTCCCCGAGGTTCGCCGCGACCATCAGCGGCGTGATGCCGTAGCTGTCGGCGGCGTTCACGTCCTCGCCGAGATCAATCAGCAACTTCACTACTTCCAACCGTTCGGCCGGCGTCCTTTGTCTGTTATAGCCGTTGATAAATCCGGTGCCGCACGCCGCCATCAGCGTGGTCTCTCTGTCCGACGACATCACGTGAGGATTCGCGCCATGAGAGAGCAGGATTTTGACCAACTCGATGTCGCCTGAAAATGCAGCGCGCATCAAAGCCGTTGCGAACACGATTCGCGGTGAACCCTCTCGCATATGGGCTCTGGGGGTCGAGTTAATCACAGCATTGGGGTTTGCTCCGGCATCCAGAAGCTTCTTGATCAGGGGCAGAGGATCGGCCGTTACCATCCATGGAAAGTTCGGAGCTGTTTCCATGTTGCGGCGATCGACCGCCCAGAACAGCGGAGTGAACCGCTGTGCATCGGCCTGGTTCACATTGGCATGGCTGTCGATTAGAAGCGAGGCAATATCGTAGCTTCCGTTGAAAAGCGCAAGTCCCAAGGCGTCCTTGCCGTCGCCGCCAATGGCATTGACATCCGCGCCTGCTTTTATGAGAAGGCGTGCGGAATCAATGTCGTCCTCACGCGCCGCAAACATTAAGGGCGTCAGCAAACCGCTGGCAAACTCCTGGATGGGCTGGTTGGGTTTGGCCGCAACGGGCGTGGTTCCTTCGAAACCTCTTCCCGAGGCGGAAGGCACAAAGTTCGATTTGGCGTTGACGTCTGCGCCATGGTCGATGAGTAATTTCGCAACGTCGAAATGACGCTCGGAAACCGCCCACATCAGCGCAGTGGTACCGCCCCATGTCTCTTTCGCGTTTACCTGTGCTCCGCGATCCAGCAGCACTTTCACGGCCTCGATCTTACCGGTGCGCGACGCCATCATAATTGCGGTGTCGGCGGATTTGGTCAAGGGTGCGTTCGGATCGGCGCCCGCTGTGATTAGCCGTTCGATGAGGGCGGCATTGCCGTTGATAGTGGCCAGCAGCAACGGCGTCGCGCCCACTTTGTTGGCCGCCGACACATGAGCTCCGGCGTGTATCAGCAGATCGGTCAATTCCAGGTCGTCCACCTCTACGGCCCAATGCAGCGCCGTGGTGCCGTCGATTTGGGGCGCATTCACGTCGGCGTTTTGTTGTAACAGTGCACGAACGGCCGGCTTATTTCGCTGCATCGCGGCATCGGCTACTTCGCTGCGGACAGCGGCGATGAGCAAAGTGGGAAGCACGGCGATACTGCACGCAATCCTGCGGGGTCTCATTTGCCTTGGTTCGTCCCCCAGACTCTGGTCAGCCACTCGACCAGACGCTCCAGTTCCTCGTCGGACAATTGAGCGCCTCTTTCTCGCATGTCGACGAGTGTGGCGCGCCAGGCTTCTTCCGCGTTCCTGACACCCTGCACGCGATCGAGCCCGTGACAGCGCGTGCACGCACGGTCCATCAGCCTTTTCGCCTCGGGATCGGAGAAGAACGTCGTGATCTCAGGCGGGACATAAGTTCTCGGAAAGGGCTTCGTATCGGGACCGAATTTGGCCGCCAGCCAGTCCAACAGAATATTCCGATCTTTCTCTGAAAGCTCCGCGTCGCCGGACTTATGCTTATCCGCGATCAGCTTTTGCCAGCCGGCTCTGTCCTGAGCGTGGAACGCATAATCATCGATCCCATGGCAGGCTACGCAATTCTTGCGGACGACTTCCCACACCGCACCGTCAGGCCGCTGCACCTTCGGCCGGGTGGGCCTTCCAGCCACTTGCGCAGCCAGGGGCACCGTCAGAATCATCAGAATAGTAACGGGCCATTTCATAAATCACTACAGCGGGATCGGCTTCGTGCTGGAACCAAAACTCTGTCGTTCAATCCCGAACTTATGAAGGATGCTGAGCAGCATGTTCGAAGTCCGCTCAGTGTTATCCGGATATACGATGTGGCGGTTTCCTTTGAAATTGCCATCCAACCCGCCCAGCAGAATGATGGGCACCTTCACATGGGCGTGGCGATGCGAATTGCCCATATTGCTTCCCTTGTAAATCAGTATGTGGTCGAGAAGGCTGCCGTCGCCATCGGGTATCTTGTTCAGCTTGTCGGCGAAGTACGCCAGGTTCTGAACGTGATACCGGTTCATCTTTGCGTAACTCGCCACGTTCTCCGGCTTATCGCCGTGATGGGAGCTCCCGTGCCAAGGACCGTTGAACCCCGATTCGGGAAAAGTCGCGCCGGAGAGGTCTTTACCCAGCATGTACGTGGCGGAGCGAGTGAGATCTCCTTGGAATGCCAGCGCCAGAAGGTCATACATCAACCGGTAATGGGCATGCTTATTCTCGGGTAAGCCGAACGGAATTTCTTCCGACGGCTCTTTCACAGTCGTTTCCATCGCGATGTTGATGCGCCGCTCAATTTCGCGGATGTTCTCGAGGTAAGTGTCCAGCCGGCTGCGGTCGCTCGCGCCGAGAGGCTTTTTGAAGAAAGCGATTTCCTGCATCACCGAATCGAGAATGCTGGCGCTCTGTTTTCTTCCCAGACGCCGCTCTTCCGGACTCGCTCCGTCGCCGAACAGCCGCTCGAACGCCACCCGTGGATTCACTTCGGTTGGAAGCGGCTGCGTGGGCGAGCTCCAGGAGATGCAGTTCGTGTAGGCGCAGCTGTAGCCCCAATTGCAATTCCCGAAATTGCCGACATCTTCGACGCCAAGCTGAATCGATTCGAGGATGGTATCGCGGCCGTACTTCTTGGCGAGCAGCTGGTCGATGGTCACACCCAGGTACGGAGTCACGGCGTTTCTACGCGGCCGGGCGGCGGACAATAGGACCGCGCCGCGCGCATGGTCGCCACCGGGCTCGTCCGTTGTGGCCATCGCCTCGGGCATATCCATTCCGGATATCAAAGTCACGCGATTCCGGAACGGCTCCAGCGGCTTGGTGATAAATGAGAAGTCGAAGTTGGCGCCTTCCTGCAGCGGGCTCCAGTATCCGGGCGCTGCGCCATGCGGATGCCAGATTCCCAAAAACCGCCTCACCGGGGTAGCTGCCGTCTTGTCCAATGGCGTCTGTGCGGGCACCATCGAATCGAGCAGGGGCAATCCCAAGGTGATGCCGGCGCCTCGCAAGAACGTGCGGCGAGGGACGAACTTCTTTGAGATAAACATCTACCTGGCCTCCTTCCAATCAATACCCAAATCAGTTGCCTACTCTCTCTTCGACTTCTTTGGTTCTCATCTGAAACGGAGCACTCTTGATTATGCCCATGAGGATCGACAGGAACCTGTCGTTATCTTTGTCGGCGTCCCGTACGATGGAGCGGACCACCGGCATATCCTCATACTCGGCCCCGCGGCCCAAGCTGAACGTCATCAGCTTCTCGGTGATCATCCGGACGAACTGAGGCGAATACTGCAAAAGGGCCTGCCTCAGCTCGACGGGACCATTCACTTTCGTGCCATCCCAAAGCACCGCCGACGTATCCAGGGGGACTCCACCGTCTCCGCCTTGTTTGGTTCGCCACGATGCATCCGCATCGAAGTTTTCGAGCGCAAATCCGATCGGGTCCATGAGCTTGTGGCAACTGGCGCAAGGCTCCACTTTCCGATGCATGGTCATTTGATCGCGGAGAGTCATGATTCTGTGATCGCTGTTGGTGTCTTCCAGAGGCGGAACATTGGCAGGCGGCTCCGGAGGAGGTGTTCCGAGAATATTCTCAAGCACCCACACACCGCGCTTCACGGGTGAGGTCCGGAAGTTCTGCACCCACGTGAGCGAAAGAACGCTTCCTTGCCCCAGCAATCCGCGGCGATACGCCAGGTCCGGGCCGAGACTCACGCGGCGAAATTGCGACCCGTAGATATTGGGAATGCCGTAATGCTTAGCCAGCCGCTCATTCAGGAAGGTGTAGTCGGCGGTTAACAGATCAACGACGCTGCGGTTTTCTTTCACGATGCTGTCGAAAAGCAGCTCCGTCTCGCGCCGGAAGCCCTTGCGTAGCTCGTCGTCCCAATTGGGGTAGAAGACGCCGTCAGGCGAGGTCGCCGGCAGATTTCGCAAATACAGCAGTTGATCCCCGAAGTTGCCGACGAGAGCATCCGCCTTCGCGTCGGCCAACATGCGCCGGACCTGCCGCTCCAGCATGGGGGAAGTGTGAAGCTTATTCTGGCTCGCGACGGCGATCAGTTCGTCATCCGGAATGCTGCTCCAGATCAGGAAGGATAAGCGGGATGCCAGTTCGAGATCGGTAATCCGGTAGGGCTGGCCGGGCGCTATGTTTTCGGGCTCCCGCTCGGCTCGCACCAGAAACTGCGGGCTGGTCAGAATTCGCCGCAACGCGAGCTCGATTCCATCCTGGAAAGTTCCCTCGCGACGCCCTTCCAGATAAAAACCCTGCACCCACTCCTGATCCGCCGGAGTGACGGGCCGGCGGTACGCGCGCCGCATCAGCGCCGCCAGGATTTCCTTTGCGCACGGACCTTCCTGATCGGCACTCGAAGGCCGGCAGGTGTACACCTTGCGGATGCTCGGTGAATCTTCCGGACGTGTCGGATGGAACGGTCCCTGTATTCTAAGGAGCCCGATGGCCGGGTAGTATTCGAGCTGCGGGATGGGATTGTCTTCCAGAGATTTTCTCTCGAATTGCCGGATCAGATCGAGACTGGGCCGGTAGTTGGTGGCGAGGAAGGTGACGCCAACCATGTGGGAGCCGGCCTTCACCGGGACAGTAACATCGATGGAACCGTCGTGATCCGCAGCATTGGCCGCGGTCAATCCGACACCAGTGTAGTCGCGTGTCTCGACCGTTTCGTTGTCAATTAGAAACGCCAACCGTTCGCCGGGAATGAATTTGCCGAGGCCGAAGTTCTGGACTGAGAACTTATATTCGCCATCTGCTGGGAAGATGTGACGCACCGCCATCCCACCGCGCGTGCCGAACGGCAAGCCCTCGATGTGCTGGTTCTGTGAAGTATCGCCGGGGGCGATGTAGGCAGCTTCCGTGGGCGACTTCCAGAAGCCCACCGCCATGCGGGCGATCCGCGTGGCCGCTGTGGTGTAGGCTTCCAGCAGGGTCGGAGAAATAGTCAGCGAACCCGCCACATTGTCGAAGCCGCGGGCCGAGTCGTCGGCCGGCAGAAGCGCCGAGACGTCGATCTGGAGATCCAGCAGATCGCGAATGGCATTCGCGTATTCGGTCCGGTTGAGGCGATGCAGCACCACGGAACCGGGGTTCGGGTGAGCCGCAGCCTTCTGGTCGATTTGCGCTTCCAGCCAGTCACGGAGCTCCTCGTACTTAGCGAGCGGCGGCCGAGGCATGCCAGGAGGAGGCATCATACCGGCGCGCAGCTTGCGAATGACCCGTTCCCACACTTCCGGGTGATCGCCGACGGCGTTGATATCTTCCCTTTGCAGCGAGAAGTTATCCGCTTTTGTTTTGTCGTTGTGGCAGGTTACGCAGTACTGATCGAGCAGGGCGCGTTCCGCCGCCGGGCGTGGGCGCAGCTTCCAAAGACCCACTGCCGATCGCGCAGGCAATCGCCACGGCAGCCCAGCTCAGAGTTCGGTACATGGATGCTCCGGCCCGTCAGTTCCTGCGGATGATCTTATCAATTTTGCGGGCGGATTGCGCCGGTAGCGTCCCCTAGAGGGGATGATCCTCGAAGTGCTGATGCGCGCTGGCATGCTCCTGGCGCTCTTTCTCAGTGCGGACGGCAGCCACCTTCGCATGCGCGGCACTAAGGTTGGCTTTCCTGGTAGCTTCTGAGCTCATCGCGCACAGCGAGATTAACTGCTCCAGGTCCTGCTTCTGGCAGGCGGGACATTCCGGCGGAGGAGACGAGCGCAGCACCAGATACTCGAACTGGTGTCCGCATTGCCGGCATTTGTATTCAAAGACTGGCATGAACGAAGTTATAAAAACATGCCGTAAGGACACCAATATAGCCCAGCTGCCCGCCTGGGACGCTACTGTCATCGTGCCTACCTTCTTCTTCGAAGGGATCTGCCGACTTGCAATCGTTCCGCTTAAGACGGATTCATGTGTCACCGCCAATGGAGGGCGGTACACGATGGAATTCAAAACGAAGGCCGCCCTTGCCGAATGGGCAAACGATCAGACCATGGCGGAAATCGCAGCCTACTACAACGGGTTGCCGGGCGTGAAGCCAGTCAAGAAGTTTGAATCGCGCGAAGTAGCCGTAACGCGGATCTGGGCGGCTCTTAGCCCCGACAAGCCCAAGATGGCGCGGAAACCCAAGGTGGCTCGCAAGAAGGCCACGTCGGGGCGGAAACTGCCCAAGCCTAGGAAGGCTTCGAAAGCCGGAGCCACGGTGCGTGATGATGCTGTGAAGCTGCTGTCGCGCGCAGGTGGCACTACTTTGCAGGAGTTGATGAAGGCCTTCAAGTGGCAGGCCCACTCGGTCAGGGGCTTTATCTCCGTTCTTCAAGCGAAGCACGGCTTCAAGATCGAGTCGTCGAAGGTCGACGGTGTTCGGACGTACAGGATAAAGTAGTCGCGGCGCAAGGTTCAAGGGAAAACGGGTGACCTAGTTAGCCAGTACGTAAGAAGCCAGGAGGACCATGACTGCTTTGGGACTAAGGTGAAACGACTCGTTCCTTTTGGAACCATGGTCAAGTCCCGGACCACGACCGACGAATTAAGCATGGACTATCCTTTGTTGCTTTCCAGCGGCGCTGTGTTCCTGGCCGGTGTCGCGCTCATCATCGTTCGCCGGGTCACCGTGCCTCGCCGGAAGTTTGTTGATGAGTGGATGTGGGCCGGCGGTAGGGCAGCCAGTTTCCTGCGGAAGCCGTGACCGCGCTGCGATCCACTAGGCGGGTGTCCGACTACCTGGTTGTAGTCGCAAACGCGGCAAGAAGAAACCATGAGCACAAACACAATCCGTTCGGAAAACACCGTCACGCGTTCGAATCCGACTGGTACTAACGCCGACCCAGCGCCTCAATTGGAACGCAGCGGCTAAATGATCCTGAATGTCAGTGATAACGTGTGCGAAGCAGCTCGCGTCAGATACAAGCGATTACGTCGATTTCCACCAACGAATTGCCCGGTATGCCGCCCGCCGCCGCGATGGTCGTCCGTACCGGAGGCTCCGGTCCGAACTTGCCTTGGAAGACCTCGTTCATTCCGGCGTAGTCCTTCAGATCATTTAGATAAACGTTGCACTTCAGGACTTTTTCCATCGACGAACCTGCGCTCTCGAGTTGTTGCTTGATTTGTTCTAACACGTGCTCGGTGTGAACTTTGATATCGCCTTCCTGGTGATAGCCTACGCCGGCGACGAAGATTAGGTTACCCCAGGCCACGGTTCCATTGAATAGTGGAGGTTTTTCTGGCTTTCTCCCATTGCGGTAAATGACGCGTTTCACGGACTTGTCCTGCGCTTTGGCAGGGGTCGCCGCGAGGCTAGCAGCCGCTGCGGCCGCGGGAGCCCCACGAAAGAATTTCCTTCGAGTCGTCTCGCTCATAGATAATCTCCTTCTGCCTCAAATTTTGTGCTGCGATGGTCGTGAGTATCTCGACAAAAGAACAGCTACCTAACAGCATAAGTTGCCTTTACAGAAATCCACACGTCATTCCGCCTCGTCGAATTGTCACATCACCGCCTGACGGGGGCCGGATTGATCGCGTCCCAGTGTTTGTCGCCGGTCTGCCGATAGTCGTGTGGAAGCGTTTGCCAGTCTGGACGTGTGATGCCGTTCAGATCGTAAACTACTTTTCCGTCCCGCAGCGTCAATTCGCAAGCGAGTTTCCGATCGCCGCGCAAGCGTGCGCCATACATGTCGGTAAACCCGAACTGCCCTTGCTCGAGCCGGAGTACCGCGACATCGGCCGGCGCGCCAATAGATAGATTCCCAAGTTCTTCGCGATGAATTTCACGCGCGGGATTCCAGGTGGAACGTGCCACCACTTCATCGATGGAGAGACCCATTGCCAGGAACTTGCTCATCAAGTTGAGCATGTCCTTCATTCCGCTGTTCATGCTGCTGACGTGCAGGTCCGTGGAAATGGAATCTGGCAGGAATTTCTCTTTAATGGCCGGTACGGCGATGCGCCAGGCAAAGCTGCCGCCACCGTGGCCGACGTCGAAAATCACGCCACGCTTTCTTGCCTCCCACAGCGCGGGATTCACGTGTCCAGAAGGGTCTTGTTCGTTACGGAGCCCCGAGTACACGTGCGTGTAAATATCACCCGGCCGCAGTTTCTTGGTGACCAGCTCGCTCATCGGGCGCTCCGGACGGTTCGCGCCAAAATCGACCATCACTGGGATCTCGGCGAGCGTCCCAGCTTCTACTGCATGCTCCACCGGTGTCCACTCCGGCCCCGAGTAGTGCGCCGTCTTAACACCCACGATGATCCCCTTGTATCGCAAAGCAATATCAGCCGTGGGCTTAGCTTCCATGTCTGAGAGGTCATTCTCATATTTAGGTCCGCGCATACCATGGCCGACGATATTTAAGAACGCAAGCACGCGGGTAGTCGATCGATCGATAATCCGCTGCTTGAAATCTTCGAAATTACGATATCCGGAGGAACCCGCATCAGCCACCGTCGTCACGCCGGCGCGAAGCGTAAAACCATCTGGATACAGGCTGTTGTCTCCGGCATAAGAACCAGGCTCACCGGTGCCGGCGTAGACATGAACATGGATATCTACGAGTCCCGGTGTGACGTAGAGTCCGCGAACAATCACCACCTTGAACGCTTGCATCGGTTCGATGTGATCGGCCACGGCAGCGATCTTTCCATCACGGATGGCGACGTCCCTGGCGGCACTGATGTTGTTCTTCGCATCGATGACGTGTCCCCCTTGCAGCAGCAGATCGTAGCGGGGCTGTGCGCTCAGCACGCTTGTCAGAGCGATCAAGATAAGTATTCTCTTCATGGCAGGTACCAGACCAGCTTAGCGCCGCACAATAAGAGTGTCCTGGCGCTGTTAAAATTGTACGCACGCAAGGAGCTATGCATGCGCAGGAACCGTTCTAATTCTTCCCCGCCGGCCATCAGGCGAGCCCTCTCGGCAATGAACTCAGCCGTTTTATGAAGCGGATTCTTTTGCTCGTAATTTGTGCCAGTATTGCTTTGCCGAACGCCCGCGCCCAGACGGGCGATGTCGCCGCCGGCGAGAGATTGTTCGCTGGGAAGGGAAACTGCACGAATTGCCACATGGTGCGAGGGCGCGGCGGTATCTTGGGCCCCGACCTTTCGGATATCGGACGAGAGCGGACTTCGGCCCAGATCGAACAAGCGCTTCGCGATCCCGGCAGCGCTTCGTCCTACCCGGCCGTTACGGTCCGCCTCCACACCGGGCAAACCATTCATGGCATCGCCAAGAATGAAAGCGCTTTTGAGTTCCAAATGCTGGATATGGAAGGAAAGCTGCACCTGCTCTCGAAGGATCAGGTGGCTGAAATAGTCCGCGAGAAATCGCTTATGCCGAAGGTTGCGTTGACCTCGAATGAGATGCGCGATCTGGTCTCCTACTTGAGCCGGCTCACAATTGATCCGAATGCGAAGGCTCGGCTTGCAATCACATCGAATGTGGGGCCGGGTATCCCGTTCACCGAGGTGGCATACCCGAAGGACGGAAGTTGGCCGACCTACCATGGGAACCTGAGCGGCAATCGCTTTAGCCCGCTCAACCAGATCAATATCAGCAATATCGAACACCTCGCGCCGAAATGGATGTTCACAATCCCAGCGACGCCCCGTGCTCTCCAGGTCACGCCCGTGGTTTCGGATGGTGTGATGTATGTAACTTCGGTCAACGAAGCTTACGCACTCGATGCGCGTAGCGGCCAGGAAATATGGCACTACCGACGCCCGCGCACGCCAGGGCTTGCGGGTGACGCCGCGAGTGGGATCAATCGCGGGGTGGCAGTGGTCGGTGACCGCGTGTTCATGGTGACGGACAACGCACACTTAATAGCTTTGCATCGCCTCAACGGCCAGCTGTTGTGGGACGTTGAGATGGCAGACTCTCGGCAAAACTACGGCGCCACCAGCGCGCCACTTGTAGTCAACGACCTGGTGATTTCCGGAGTCTCAGGTGGAGACGAAGGAATTCGCGGGTTTGTCGATGCGTATAAGGCTTCGACTGGCGAGCACGCCTGGCGCTTCTGGACGGTTCCCGAGGCTGGCGAGCCTGGTTCTGAAACATGGAGCGGTCGGGCGATCGAGCATGGATGCGCCGCCACTTGGCTCACGGGCACTTTCGATCCCGAAGGCAAGCTGCTCTACTGGCCCACGGGCAATCCATGCCCTGATTACAACGGCGACGAGCGCAAAGGCGATAACCTCTACTCATCGTCCATATTGGCGCTTGACCCGGATACTGGAAAACTCAGATGGCACTACCAGTTCACACCGCATGACCTGCACGATTGGGACGCTACCGAAACGCCGCTGCTCGTGGACACTCAGTTCCGCGGCCAGCAACGCAAACTGTTGCTACAGGGCAACCGCAACGGCTTTTTCTATATTCTGGATCGGCTGACAGGCAAAGTCCTACTCGCCGTGCCCTTCGTCAAGAACCTGACGTGGGCTAGCGGGATCGGTCCCGATGGGCGGCCCAAGCTGTTGCCGGGTAATGACCCGACAGTGCAAGGCCAACGGGTCTGCCCAGCAGTAGCCGGCGCTGCCAATTGGCCCTCGACGGCGTTTGATCCCGTAACTGGGCTGTTCTATATGTTCGCCGAGGAATCCTGCACCGTCTATATGAAGAATGACCAGTGGTGGGAAACGGGCAAGTCCTTCTACGGAGGTGGAACGCGCCGCACCCCCGGTGAAAGGGCCGGACAGAAGTTCCTGAAGGCGCTGGATATTCAGACCGGGAAAATCGTTTGGGAAATACCGGATGAGGGAGGCGGGATATTGGGAAGTGGCGTGATGGCTACTGCTGGTGGGTTAGTGTTCTATGGAGACAGCAAGGGCGCTTTCGTAGCCGCGGACTCGAAGACCGGAAAACTACTGTGGCATTTCAACACCGGCCAAACCTGGAAAGCTGGTCCCATGACATATATGGTGGACGGCAACCAGTACGTTGGCGTCGCAGCGGGGTCTACAATTCTGGCGTTCAGCTTGCGATGATCTCCTCGCGCTTAATCTCCCGCAGCGCCTTCCGCTCAGCCGAAAGCATGCCTCTTCGCAGTCCACCTGGCACCAAGATACTCACCCATGTCGAGCGTGCCGGACATGGAGTCACCTGTCAGCTTCCCCGTGAAGCGGTACGACAGAGCCGCACCATGTACCTCGCCAACGTTGCTCGAGATGTGTAC
Source organism: Bryobacterales bacterium (assembly GCA_963780485.1). Lineage (GTDB taxonomy): Bacteria > Acidobacteriota > Terriglobia > Bryobacterales > Bryobacteraceae > Palsa-89. The sequence goes on along the minus strand of CAWACO010000024.1, from coordinate 75,044 downwards.
ATCGTCGGCGGAAATCGTACCGGTAAAGTCGCGCGGCGTGAAATCGCCCTTGTGTGTGCCAACGAGCTGAGTACCCTGTTGCTTTACGAAGAGAACGTGCTCTGAGCTTCCAGCGGCGAACTGGATCTGCACATCCCAGCGCCCGGTAATGTCGCGGGCCGGTGTCTTGGCGATCTCCGGCTGCCACTGCGGGCGTTTGGCTGAAAGGATCTCAAAAATTCTGTCCGCGACAATCGTTACGTCTTCCGGCCTCATCATGTATGCTGTGATCGAAATTCCAGTCTGGCGGGTAGCGTCACGGCTGCCCCCCGTCCCGCCACCGCCCAGCGCCACGCGCGGCTCGGTGGTCCACAGGATATTCGTCACCTGCTCGCCCGTGATCCCCAGCTTGGCAGGATCCCAATTGATAGAAAGCCCTGGACTATGGTTGTTGAGACCCCTGGGTTCGCGGATGGTGGCCGCGACGCCATCAACTTTCGTGACGCGCGCGGCTATCGTCTCCACCCACTGCGTCCACATCGCATCTTCTTTCTTATGGTCGCGCTGGGCCCACATCTCAACCGCGGCAAGCAGGCCCAGCATCTCTTCTTTCCCGATCTTCATTGTTCTGCCGTGGCCATGATGAGGTGCACTACATACCCAAGCCGCTTGTAACAGGTCTTTGCGGCCCAACACCAAGCCGGAAGACTGCGGTCCACGCAGGCACTTTCCGCCGCTGTAGCCCACGAACGTAGAGCCCCGCTGAAGATAAATATTCGGGATGGTCAGCATCTCCGCCGCGGCGTCTGTGAAGACAGGAATATTTTTCTCTTTGGCGAGGCCGTAGACAGTGTCGTAGCTAAGTGGACCATTCTCCATGCGGTCGCCCGTCATGATGTATACCATGGCAACCTTTGGACCGAGCGCAGCTTCGTATTCTTTCGCGTCAGCCACTTCAATTATCCGAACGCCCACAGAACGAATGGCCTGATCATATTCATTGCGGGACGCCTTGGGAATCACCACCTCGTCCTTGGCGAAACCAGTGAGCTCCGGAATGCGCACATGCAGGTCCGGATTGCCACCAGTGACGCAGGCGGCGGTGACGTGGGCCATGCCGGCTGCGCAGCCGGCCGAGACCAACGCCCACTCGGCGCCCGTAATCTCTGCCAAGCGCCTGGCGACCCCTTCCATCAGCTCATCCAAGACGACGTGATGTTGCCCGGCGGAGTCTACAGCCGCCCTCACCTCATCCAGTTCCAACGAGCCGCTGAGGACCGTGAAAGTACCGCGACAGTTGATGATCGGCCGGACACCAAGAGATTTATAAATGTCCGTGACGCCGAGCTGCAGTTTACCTGCGCTCACCGCTGGCGGTGCGGCTGACGTCGATTCTCCGAGAAATGCCGACGCCGTTGCCAATGCCGATCCTCGACGGAAGAGGTCGCGGCGGTTGAGCCCGCCCAAATACCGTCCTAAAGTTCCTTTCATTGAACGATTCACTAATACCTCCCACCGTCGAATCACTAGCTCCAGTCGATCGCCCGCAGCGATCCGCAGAAGAGTCGCTCCAGATCGCCGCCACAAGTCTGGTATACAGCGTATCAAAATGCAGGGTTGATCTCCCCGGCAGGTAATTTTATCTAGAGATCGCCGCAATTGTGTCGCCGGATAGTATCCGTTAATGGGCATTGTACTAACCGCTTCGCGGGAATTCGTTGTCACGACCTTCCTCCCACCCACTCCCGAGTCCTGTAGGTCAGCAGTCACCTCTGGTCTGAGGAGATTTTTCGGTATTGTTGCTCGCCATGAGCAACACCACACCGGTTGACTACTCCATCCTTGCCGCCCGCAGGATTTCTCCCTTGCGTCAGCGGATGATCGACGACATGACTGTACGGAACTTCGCACCGAACACGGTGGCCTACCAGAAACAGGTCAGCTACTTCGCCCAACATTTTGGCAGGTCACCAGAGCGGTTAGGTGCGGAAGAGATCCGCAGCTACCAGATCTACCTGGCCAAGGAGAGGAGGGTGTCCATCAGCAGCCGCACGGTGGCGGCCAGCGCCCTGCGGTTTCTATACGCCGTCACCTTGAAACAGGATCGGGTCATCGAAATGATTCCGACTCCCAAGGCGGAATACCGGTTGCCGGTGATACTCAGCCCGGAAGAAGTCCTCCGGCTGCTGGAAGCCGCGCCATCCTTTTCTCACCACGTGATCTTCAGCACCCTGTACGGCACTGGCGTACGCGTCAGCGAGGCCCTTCATCTACGCGCTTCCAACATCGACAGCCAGCGCAGGATGATCCGGATCGAGCAGGCCAAAGGCCATAAAGATCGCTACGTCCAACTCTCCCCCAAGCTGCTGGAATTGCTGCGCGCGTATTGGCGCAAAGTGCGACCGCGAGAATGGCTGTTCCCCGGGCAAGATCCTAACCAACCACTGAGCCGGGAGGCGGTCGGCAAAGCCGTAACCCATGCCAGCCAGCGCGCTGGTCTGACGAAGGACACCAGCCCGCACTCCTTTCGACACGCATACGCCGTGCATCTGTTGGAAGCCGGGACCGATCTTCGCAAAATTCAACTTCTGCTGGGGCACCGCAGTCTTGCTACCACGGCCCGCTACCTTTGTTTGGCCACCAAGCGCTATGTCCCAGCAGTTAAAGTTCCAGTAGGTGAATGTGCTGGTTCTGCATCTTCATTACTTTAACATGAGACTGTTTTTGGCGAACCACAGGAGGATTCATGGCTCCCCAATCCTGGAGCAGTCTAATGTGTTCGAAAAGGATCGAAGGTACAAGCGAGTGGCTTCCCCTCAAGTTCCAGCCAAGACGGCGTTCTGTGAGTTGACTCCTGTGAAGTCGGGTTTGCGGAGAGTGGCCGATCAAGTACGCTTGAGCGAGCACCGGGTGTTCAATGGGCCGGACACGGACATCAACCTGCACGTGTTTTCATCCGGCTGTCCGGAAATCGACCGCATGCTGATGTTCCGGCATTGGCTGCGCGCGAATGCCGCCGATCGCGATCTGTACACACGCTCAAAGCTGGTCTTGGCCCAGAAGGAGTGAAAGTATCTCCAGAATTACGCCGATGCCAAGACCGTCGGCATTGAGGAGATCATCGCAGGAGTCCGCGACGATCCGAAATGAAAACCATCAACGGGGCGAGATTCTCCCAAAACGGCACAATAAAAGAGGTGGCGGATTCAGTCTTCGGCCCCGCGGTAGGAAAGACGCGGGTCGTAATCAACGCATTTACAGCTTACTGTGCGTGAGCGCCGCGAACCTCATCAGGTTGCATCGACCCAGCCCCTATCGTTGGAATCCTCGGTTTGGTAGAGTTTCTGGTGGAACAACGTCCGTGCGTCTTGGTATGAGCTGAACTGCTCCTAGCACGGATCGCGGAGAAGAGAAGCGAGGTTGCTGTCAATGACTAATCTCAAACCCGTGGACGTCGCCATCATCGGCGGGGGCTGGACTGGCCTTTTGATGGCCAAGGAAATTACAGCGAAGACATCGCAATCCGTAGCCGTCTTCGAGCGCGGCATTCCGCGCAAAACCGCGGACTACGCGGCGACGATGGACGAACTCGACTACAACATCCGTCTGCGTATGATGCAGAACACCGCTGAAGAAACCATCACGCACCGGCATTCGTTGAAGGATTCGGCCGTTCCGGTGCGCCAGCACGGTTCGTTTCACCCCGGTACAGGTGTTGGCGGCGCGGGCGAGCACTGGGGTGGAGCTTCCTTCCGCTTCCTGCCGGATGTGTTCACGCTGCGCACGCACCTCACACAGAAACATGGAGCGGCCAAGCTGCCCGAGGACCTCGCGGTTCAGGATTGGGGCGTCACTTATGACGAACTCGAACCGCTGTACTGGAAATCCGAGCAGTTGATGGGCATCAGCGGCAAAGCCGGCAATCTGCGCGGCGCGAAAATCGATGGCGGCAATGTGTTCGAAGGGCCGCGCCAGCAGGAGTACCCTACGCCGCCGCTGAAGCGCTCCTACGCGAGCAGCATGTTTGAAGAGGCGGTGCGCAAGCTGGGCTACCATCCCTATCCCACGCCCGCGGCGAACTTGAGTGAAGCGTACAAAAATCCGGACGGTATCACGCGCGCCGGATGCGCCTATTGCGGCCATTGCCAGCGCTATGGTTGCATGATCGGCGCGAAAGCCCAGCCTACGAACACGCTCATGCCGGTGCTCGCCAAGCGGAAGAATTTCCAGTTGCGCACGGGAAGCTGGGTCCGGCGGATCTTCCATAAGGACGGCCGGGCCACTGGTATCCAGTTCACTGACGCGAGCGGAGAAGAATTCTTCCAGCCCGCCAACACAATCGTCTTGGCGTCATTCACGTTGAATAACACGCGGCTGCTGGCACTTTCGAAAATCGGCACGCTCTACGATCCGATCGCGCGCAAAGGCACGCTGGGCCGGAATCTCACGCACCAGGTCGGCGTCAACACGCGCCTATTTTTCGATAAGCCCCTCAACGCGTTCATGGGGGCCGGTGAGCTCGGCACGCGCATCTCGGATTTTGACGGCGACATTGGACTCACCGGCGCCGAAGACGGGCTTTTGCGCGTCGGCATGATTGCCGTCAGCAGCAATGGCGACAGCCCCATCGGGTCTTTCGGCAGCATGCCGCGGGGCGCGAGCAAATCGAACTGGGGCTCGGAGTGGAAGAAGGCTTCACTGAAATGGAAGGATCACTCCGCCGGCATCGGCATGTCAGGCGAGCATCTTTCCTATCGTCAGAACTACATGGACCTCGATCCCACTTATACCGATAAGTTCGGCGATCCGCTGTTGCGCTTCACGCTGGATTGGACCGATCACGAGTTCAAGCAGCGCGAATTCGGTGCGAAGATCCAGGCCAAAATAGCGCGGGAGATGGGCGCCACATTCGACGAAGGCCCGCCGCCCCGCGCCCCTTATAACGTGATCAATTACCAGTCCACGCACATCCAGGGTGGCGCCATCATGGGGTCGTCTCCCGGTAACAGTGTGGTCAACCGCTACCTGCAGCACTGGAACGTTCCCAATCTGTTTGTGGTGGGAGCTTCCGCTTTCCCCCAAAACGCCGCGCAAAATCCAACCCTCACCGCGATGGCGCTGACCTTATTTGCATCGGAGGCCATGATCAGCCGCTATTTTAAACATCCGGAGCAACTGATATGAGACGTCGAGAGTTCCTGATTGTTCCAGCAGCGTCCCTGGGTGGCACGCTGCTCTATACTTTGGCGGGTGAGCCGTTCCGATTGCAGGCACAACCAGGTAGCAAAGACGGCACGGTGAAAGTGCCGCTGCGTTTCTTCACAGCCCAGGAGGCCCGCGTGGTCGCCGCCGCCTGCGAGCGCATTTTTCCGAGTGATGACACCGGTCCCGGCGCCACCGAAGCCGATGTGGTGATCTTCATCGATCGCCAACTCGCCGGGCCCTATGGCCGCGACAAATATCGTTACACGAAGGGGCCCTGGGTCCAATCCGTGCCCGAACACGGTTACCAGGGCAAAGAGAATCCACAGCGAGATTTATCGCGCAGGGTATCCAGGACCTCGGCGACTTCGCCAGCCTGCCAGCGGACGAACAGGACAAGAAGCTGAAGGCCATCGAACGTACGCGGTTTTTCCAACTCCTGCGCACTCACACGATCGAAGGTATGTTCTGCGACCCCATGCACGGCGGCAACGCGGGCCTGATCGGTTGGCAATTGATCGGCTATCCCGGGCCTCAGATGAGCTATCGCGATGAGATCGATAAGCACTTCGGGCAGCCCTGGCGGCCTAAGCCGGCTAGTCTGGAACAAATTACAGGGCGGCCTGGTAAGCCTTGGGAAGACGAGAAGGGCTAGGACATTATGGGTTCGATAACTCGCCGCCAGGCAATCTCCTTCATGACTGGAATGCTCGTCCGAGCAGCCGGTCGTCTGCCGAAGAATCAGAACGTGAAATGGGCGCTGGGCTCAAATCTTTGGAACTTTTTTCCGCGCGTTCCCTTCACCGACATACTCGATGTGATGAAAGACACCGGGTTTATCGGCATTCGCCTGACTCAGTTTCCGCAGATTCTCAAGACTTACGACATCACCTCAGCGCAGATGGAGAAGGAAGCCTCGAAGCGAGGATGCCAGATCATCACCATCTCTTTCAACGGGCCGACGTACGATCCGGCGCGCCGCGGCGAAGTCGTCGCAGCCGCCAAAACGGCCATGACCTTCCTGAAAGATTTCGGAGCGAATCACTTGGTGGTCTTTCCTCCGAACCGCGTCAATTTAACCGGTGAGCCGGCGTTCAAGGCCATGTGCCAGAGCTTCGATGAGATCGGCGCCGCGGCTCGTGAAATGGGCTTCTATGCCGGCCTGCACAACCACATGGGCGAAATGGTGCAGACCCCTGACGAGATCGATCGCTGCATGGCCATGACCGACCCCAAGCTGTTCTACTTTTCGCCGGACACGGCCCATCTTTACCTGGCAGGCTGCGACGTTGCTCAAACGCTCGAAAAACACAAGCACCGGCTGATGATGGCCGACTACAAAGACGCCAAGCGGCTGGAAACCACCAAGCCGGATTCGTTCGACCGCAACAGTATCTTCGATCTTGGCGACGGCGACATCGACTTCCCGGCCTGCCACCGGGTGCTGAAATCGATCGCGTTCAAGGGATGGTTGGTGGTGGATCTCGATATAGCGCGGCAAGGGCCCCGCGCCAGCTACGAGCGCTGCGGCAGGTACGTGGTGGAGAAATTAGAGCGAGTTTATGTCTGAGGTTTCCCGCCGGGCTTTACTGCAAAGCGCAGCCTCCGCGCCATTCCAGCGGAGCGCTTACCGGATCATCGACCCGCATGTGCATGTTTGGAAGCACGATCCCAAGTATCCGTTTGCCGAAGGCGCTCACGTGCCCGAGCGCGACGCCACTCCCGAAATGCTGCTCGATCTGATGAAGGCCAACGGCGTTTCCAAAACCGTCCTCATTCAGGTGATTCATTACAAGTACGACAACAGCTATTTGCACGATGTCTTGAAGCGTTATCCGGGAACCTTCCAGGGTGTCAGTCGTGTGGACCCATTGAATCCCGATGCCCCGGATCACCTGTCTCGATCTGGTCGAACAGGGATTCCGAGGCGTTCGTTTAAGTCCGGCAGGCAACGCGTCTGGCGATTGGATTCGCGGCCCGCTTATGCCGCCGCTTTGGAAGCGTTGCTCCGATCTTAAAGTTCCCATGACCGTCCTGGCGCCAATCACGCGCATGCCCGACGTGGGCGCCTTGCTCGAGAAACTGCCGGAGCTAACAGTCGTAATCGACCATATGGCCGATTGCCCGATCGATCAACCTGGCGAACTCGAGAAACTGATTGCCCTGCGCCGCTATCCGAAAGTGTTCGTCAAGATTTCGCACACCTGGTCAATTTCAAAACAGCCTTATCCTTGGCTGGACGCGCAGGAATACGTGAAACGTCTCCATCAGTCCTATGGCCCCCAGCGCCTGATGTGGGCCACCGACTGGCCGATCGTCGAAGGTTATTCGACCTACACCAAAGCGCTGAAGGTAGTCCGAGACGACATGAAGTTCCTCAACGGAGATGACCGGCAGTGGATGCTTAGCAAGACTGTTGAGCGGGTGTGGCCGTTCCCAGGCTAGCGCACAGGTAAGCCCTGAACTCGCGGTAGACTGGTGCCATGCTCCGCTCGAACCCGAGACTTGTCGTTCGCCATTAATCCGTCCAATCTCAATTTCAAGTTGCAATACGTTTATAACGATGGTGGAGGCCGCCGACTTCTGGGATTTCCACGATCGCGCCGTGCTTGATAATCTGACGCTCCGGTTTCGTCGCGGACTTCCCTTCCTAGCCGGGGGATGGACTGAGACCGAGAACTCTGCGGCCGCAGGTAGGCGAGAGCGATCTTCGGTTTGCTGGAGTTGCCTTGCGTGTCGGATAGAGGAGCCCTTTTTCCCAGAGCATTTGAATCTTACCAGGAGCTTTGCTGGGCACGATATGGACATTGCGAAAAGTAATCGCCGAGTTGCGCCAAGAGCGTGAGTAGATCGAAAAAGCGATCATGCCCCTTGAACCTCTGGCTGCAAGGTCGCGGTCGGCCGCCACCCTTGATTACGTGCTCTAACTCTAAACTATTGGTCTCGCAGGACCTTACCTGCGACCTCGTCGGGCGCTTGAAAGACATGCGAGTTCGCATATCCCACTATGGCGAGCCGGGTCGCCATTCCTTCGCCGGCGAAACGTATACGATGCCAGGTCAGAACTGGCGCGTAGACGATGTCGCCCTGGTCGGCGACGAACGTAGGAATTGAGCCTATCTTGAACTCCATCTGGCCCTCCAGAATGAACCAGAACTCCGGCCCGGTCACGTGAAGGTGCCCTTTGTCCTCTTCTCGCGCCGGGGGCTCCTTCTTGGGGTCACCGCGGATGATGTTCGCGATGCCATGAGGATCGTTGATGAATTGAGTGGGGTTCTCTTTGGGCGTCGGATGTCCGGCTATGACCTGGTTGTAGTCGATGAAGGGAATATTCGCCCTGTCGTACTTTCCTTTGATATTTGCAACCCTGGCCCTGACGTACTTAAAGCCCGGTGTAGTCGCCGGCGTCTCATCGATGGGATACATCGTGTTCGCATTTGCGATGATTACTTCGAAGCGTAGGGATGGTTTGTCTCCCACCGTCTCCATGCTGTAGATGTTGCGGTGTGGTACCTGAACTAGGAATCCTCTTGAAGCGATAAACGGTTCCTGGCCTTCGATTGTGAACCGGATCTGGCCATCCTCAACGATCCACCACGCACGATTGTCCTGATGAAATCGCCTCGCAGTCTTGCCCCCCGGCGCCATGGAGATGTATTCGCCCCGGAAAAGATTGTCATTGACGATAGTTTCCGTCCAGTTTTGCTCGCCTTCGTGCTTGGCGCGCAACTCGGCGAGCCTCGTGATCGGCTTATTGGGCGGAATCCAGGGGTTAGCCTGAAGCGGCTGTGGCGCCCACACCAGGATCTGATTTTGAGCGCGCATTTCGTTCTGCAGGCCGGGCAGCACGGAAATTAGTATCAAGCCGGCGGTAAGCCACGTTATTCGTTTTAGTGATCGCATGTAGAACCAACTCGTCTGTAGAACCAACTCTTCGCCACAGTTCGCCGACCGCACGTTCATGGCGTAGCCGCCGGCATTCCAACGCCTGAATCTCGGTTGATCTTACCATTCAGCGGTCGCGGCGTGCGTCGGATCTAAACTCTTTACATTGACGAGTGAGAAGTCATAATATACGCCAAGTGGGTGAAGATCGAAATTTGCGGTGCTGGTATTTCAGGCGCCGCGCCAAACGAATTGCTCATTCGGAGCTGAGACTCCGTTAAGTGCTGTAAGAACATCTTTCAGGAGGTTCTCAACGTGTCGTATATTCGGTTCATCATTTTGACGGCCACTGCTGCCGTCTTTCTTGCTGCGGGATCATCGATGCTATTTTCGCAAGGGCTCATCACGCAAAAGGCGCTCTCGCTCGAGATGGCCCAGGCCATTGCTCAGGGGGCCGTTGATAGATGCCGCTCCGATGGATTTCACGTGAGTGTGACTGTGATCGACGGAAGTGGCTTATTGAAAGTATTCATGCGAGATGAAGGAACCGGGCCGCACACGATTGATTTGAGCCGGCGCAAAGCCTATACAGCACTCACGTTCGCCTCGCGATGGAAAACGTCCGGGGAAGCGGCGAAGGCTTGGGGATCAACATTGGGATCGCCGATGCCTAACATCGAAGGCACGGCTGGGGTGGCCGGCGGAGTGCCGATCAAAGTAGGTAGCGAGACTATCGGCGCCATCGGCGTGAGCGGCGCGGTCGGAGGCGATAAGGATGAGGCCTGCGCTATGTCCGGCATCGCAAGAGTGGTCGATAAGTTGAAGTGAGGCGTGTAAAAGGCCAATAGAGGTCGGCTACATGTCCGCAGGCGAACGGGTGAACCCCTACGTCTAACGAGTCTGGTGTTGCTAGGTCCAGCGCTCTCCCTTTTAGTACCATAACGTTGATGCGGATCGATCTTGCTTTCGGAACCTCTGGGATAAAGGCGAACCTGCCGGCTGGATTCCGATATCGCGTTCTGGAGGCTCGCTCCGCCAAGCCGCTGGCGGACTGGCAATCTGCGCTCGAATCGGCGCTTGACCATCCAATTGACGCGCCACCGCTCAGCGAATTGGCGCGTGGCAAGCGCAGTGCTGCGATTTCGGTTTGCGATATCACCCGACCGGCACCCAATCGCAAAACACTCCCGCCGGTGCTACGCCGGCTCGAGCAAGCGGGCATCCAGCGAGAAAACATCACGATTCTAATCGCCACCGGGCTGCACCGGCCGGCGACCGAGGCCGAAATACGCGAAATCTGCGGAGACGAAATCGCTTCCGCTTATAGAGTGCAGAACCACGACGCGCGGAATCTCGGGTCGCATCGTCACCTCGGGTCCACTGCCTCAGGCACGCCGGTTTATATCGACGAACGCTTCATTGCCGCCGACGTACACATCACGCTCGGTTTCATCGAGCCCCACCTCATGCTCGGATTCTCCGGCGGGCGGAAACTCGTAGCGCCCGGGCTGGCGGCTCAAGAAACCATAAAGGTGCTCCACAGTTCCAGGTTCATGCGAGACGCCAGGGCGGTGGAGGGCTCCGTCGAGGACAACCCGCTACATCGGGAATTATTGGAGATTGCCCGCATAGCCCGGCACGATTTCATTCTGGACGTGGCCCTAGCGCGCGATCGCTCGATTGCGGGTGTATTCGCGGGACACCCGGAAAAGGCGCACCGCCGCGGAGTCGAATTTGTCTCCGAAGTTTTGCTCGAGACCATCGACGAACCGGTCGACGCGGTGATCACCACCTCTGCCGGCTACCCGCTCGATCTCACGTTCTACCAAGCCATCAAAGGCGTGACGTCGGCTGCCCACATCGTGAAACCCGGCGGGCGCATCTTGTTGGTCGCGGCCTGTCCGGAGGGCGCCGGCGCACCGGAGTTCAGGCGAATGCTGCTCGAAAACAAATCGGATGCCGGGTTCCTAAAACAAATCGAAGGCCAACCGGTAACTGTGGATCAGTGGCAGCTCGAGAAACTGGCTCTGGTCACAACCGAGCACCGACTCTTGTGTTACGTGCCCGGGCTTCCGGCGGAATACCACGCGAACCTGTGGGGCCGCGCTTATCCGGCGTTGGACCTCGCCATCGAAGTGCTACTGGACGGCTTGCCCGCGAATGCCAACATCGCGGTAATCCCGGAAGGTCCTTACGTACTCGCCAAAGCGCACGCACGGGCACTGGTCTCAGGTTGACTGACTCGAAAACCCGAGCTCACAGCGCGGGCCGTAAGATGCAGGTAGCGGCGCTGGTGAGCAGTTCGCGAACGATGGGTACGCGGCTCACTAATGGCAAGCCCAATGTTGGATGCGCCTGAAGGCGTTCTACACGCATTCCACTTTCGCGCATGATCGCTTCGAAACGCGCCACGGTCATTTTGTTTAGGCCGCCTGCGATGTCCTCGATTCGGTCAGGATGGTCCCGCCGAAAATGGCTCCGCAAGGTTAGCAGTGCTTGGTCGGAGAAAAGCAGATTGCACCAGGGAATCGCATGGTTGGTTCCGGGTACTCGCGTGAAATTGCCGATGTGCGACCCGCTATGGGAGTACCAGGGCTCAGCCCAAGTAATAATAATCTGGCCGGTCGAATTCACGAATGACCGCATCAAACCGAGTATCGCTTCGGGGTCTCCGAAATGCTCAAAAGCGGAAATGGAAAGAACCACGTCGAAGGATGCCTTGAGTTTCTCGGGAACCACTTTCACGAAGTTGACGAACACACCCTGGCTTTCGGCGAGTGCCCGGCCATGTTCGAGATGGCTATCGACGATATCGACGCCCCAAACTTCCGCGGCGCCCAATTTCTTCAACGCTACTGCCTGCCACCCTGGACCGCATCCAAAATCCAGGACTAGCCGGCCCCGGATGCGTTCGATCAAATCCGGCACTGTCTTTAGGGGAAAGTCGAGACAGTTCTCTATGGAATAGTGCGCCGTTGCGCCGATCTCTCGTTCCTTGGGATCACGGGCGAAGGACATCAAGATTTTCTCTTGAAGAGAAAATCTCTTCGGCTGCGTGGAACTCATGCCAGAATTTATTATTTCACAACCTCATCGCCGGTGGTACGGTTCAGGCGCCGATGCGTGGATCGGGAACCGGATACCCGATCGCGAAATGGTACACCACTTGTCTCTGCCCCGATGTCAGGTTGAGATAGCGGTGCACCTCGTCGTCATAAAATGCTCCGATGCCGGTCGCTCCCAGTCCGAGCGCTTCGGCGGCAAGATAGAGGCGGTGTCCGATCGCGCCCGCTTCGAAATGCACGTATCGATAACCACGGTCGCCGTGTAAGCTTGCAGCGAGCTCGAGATCGCCGATCATCGAGAACGCCACGCAGGCATTGCCCGCAAGGTCCTGCCCGAGACTGAGGCCCGCGGCTGCAACACGCTGGTCGCCACTTCTGATCTGCTCCAGCTGGCTATACTGTGGCCAGTATCGATACACGCCCGGCTCCAAGTCGTCGACGCGATGGGCATAGAGATAAAGCTGAACGAAACGTGAACCCGCGAAGTCCGCCGAAAGCGGCTGGGTCGCGGCGCCCAGGATAGCTGAAAGCTGTGCCAGTGACATGGCTTCGACCCCGCCCCGGAAGTCGAGCGCCGAACGTCGCTTGCGTGCTACCTCCGCGAAGGCCCGCTTCGATGACGCTGGAGCGGGCAACGTGATTTCGCCGCATCCCTCGTCCCGGCAAAACCCTTCCGGCCCGGCGGCCGAATTGGCCTTCGTCCCGGCATGTATAGCGTCGATCAACGGATAGCTGACCTGATGAGCTGAAAGCTGGTTCGCGCGTCCGCGGTGCCAAACGGTCTCGCCGGCATCCGGATCGCCAAGCGGGATAGACCGGTCGCGAATTTCAACGACGAGCATCGGCCATTCATCTTCATTCAGGCGGCACGACTGCGCAATTTCATCGTCCGGAAACCGGCCAAAAGCAAAGCTATCGCATCCGGCGGCCCGTGCAGCCAGCGCGAGCGCTTGCCAGGCGTGCCCCATGTCATGCAGGCAGTATCGATAAGCCCGATCACGATACTTCCACGCTTCGCGCCAGGCAATACTTGTCAGGATAAATGTGATGGGAGCCGAGGCGCCGCCGGACAGCTTTATCTCGAAATCGCCGGTCGCGCGCTGTTCCGTCATGTGTGACGACGGACGGTAATGATACAACCCATCCGGCCACTGCTTCAGTCGTCGGGCGACAAAATGAAATTCCGTCGGATGCAGATTGCCTGAAGACGGATTTACACGCAGCGCGTACCGGTCTCCGGTGGATGGAACGCGCTTGGACGCGCTGATTGCGGCGGAATGAAACAGCAACTCGGAGAGGAAGCCCGGGCCATCCGCGGCGCGCGCAACGCCATAGGCCCCTTGAAGCAATTCGAGTGCCGGAGTTTCTGCGCCGGGCGGGTCTGCGGGAAGATCGACCAACGGCGCACCTTCGTAATGCCTGAACGGATCGGGCATGTTCTTCCAATCGAGGAAGTGCTGCGATTGCCGCAGTGATTGAACGGAGTGCTTAGTGGATTCGTGATATTCGCGCCAGGTCATCGCCGATGGATGCCGAGGGCGCTCCGAGCTTAAGCGGTCCCGCCGATGGGAGCTTGCCATCGAAACAGGAAAAAGTGACGGCCGCAAAGAGCGCACCGGTAAGGCAAGAGAATCCAGTGAATCGCCTTCTCGATGGCGTTGCGGACGCCTACACCTCTAAACTCGATCGATCTGCAATGCGGACATTGTGTAGAAAGCATGCTCATTCCAGTCTCATCAACCCAATCTCAATGCTGCTGTGGACCTCGCCATGCGGCGCCTGAATTCTCGCTCGCGGGCCGGCGCGGCGCTTTTCTCTTGTGAGCGGCGCCCTCTTTAGCGGCGGCGCGCTCATCCGCGCAAGTGCGCATCTGTTCCTCGCTAAAGATTATCGCGTGAGTCTCCTCGGCGTCGTCACCGCGTTCCAGAAGTCCCCGGCACATTAACGGCAGCTCTTGCAGCCGAATGCCGTATCTTCGAATCAGAGCAAGATCTGCCCTGACGGTCCATCTGGTCCGTGTTCGATCCTCCGCCATCCGTTCAAACGCAAAGACGCGGAATCCCAGCTCTTGCGTGAACCCGGTTAGAATGAACTGCATCTTCATGCTCCTTGCGGGATTTTCCATTATCTCCTCCCCGGCGCGGGTCCCGGCCGTCACGGGTGCACCGCCGAAGACCGGTTACAAACGGGCTCGTATTCGAGCACCAGGCGATCCTGCCGGGCCGATCGACGCGCTTCATCACAAATCTCGAACACAAATCCCGTCGGCCGCCGTTTCATGAGCGACGCACCCGGATCCTGCAGATGGCGAAAGAGCGCGGCCTGTATGTTGTCGGTCTCGCCGATGTAAATCCATTCCCTCGCATTCGAGATTCCGTAAACCCCCGATGCAACCGGCGCGTGGGTCTGGACAGCTCTCGCTATGAACGGGGCCGGAATAAACTGATCAAAGGGCATCTTGCGACCTTCCTACGGCGGTGGCGAGTGATGTCTCAAGCAGTCGCACCAGTTCTCCTTGGAAACGTCGATTTCTTGCCGGGGTCCGCTTTCAGCCGCAACCGTTCCACCAGTTTTTTCCCGAGGCTCACGTCCTCGGGGTTCGATCGATAGCCCGGCATTTTGGGGTCGATGAACTCCCTCCGGAATAATTGATCCGATGCCAATGAGGTCAACAGCGTAAGTTCTCGGGTCGTGAGTTTTACGGTAATGAGTGTCATTCTGGTGTACCCGCATGGTTGGCAAAAAGCAAGCCGTTTTGAATATGCCGCGAGTGGGCCGAGAGGCTTATATACGGTAGCCCCAAGAACGAGCGCGTGCGGATGGCATCGATCTCCAGGCAATTACAATTCTGCAGCTTTACAATCGCGATCAGGCGTTTCAGCGCCGCTTGGATCATCCGGGGCCTCTTAAAACCGAAGGCGGTGGTCTTGATCTTACCGGCCATGTAAAAGAACGCCCATCCCGCGGCAGCGAGTTTCGTCTCGAGTTGCTGGCGGTTCGGATTGCTCGTGACCCGCGCCCAGCCGCTCTCGGTTATGCCGCTTTCGAGGCCTAATGGCGGCGGCAGAAACGTGTTCTGTTCGACCAGTATCGAGCCGGGGCGGATGGTTTGATAGCTTTCTTGTTTTGTCATTGGGGCTCTGCTCAACTTCAAGATCGCCCTGCTTTTATGGGCGAAAGTTCGGCTTATTCGCGGTGCGCGCCTTCTCCAGAGCCAGTCGGTCGTCGTCATCGCGCTTCTTCTGTTTATCGATTTCTCGCTGTGGCGCCTCCTGTGTCTCCAGCCGGACCGCCTCCACGATTGCCGCCTGAGCCACAGTGTCCGCCCGCTTGGAATACAGGATCATGGCATAGCTGGACCGGTTTCCCGTCTGAACAAGGTTGTACGAGTATTCCGGGTCTTCCCACCGCGCTATAACTTGCGCGGCTTCGCCGTAAGTAGAGTGATATTCGACTTCAGCTGCGGGCTTGGTGGCGGTTCCATACGTCCGCGAGATGGCGTCGATCACGTCGTCGGCGGTCATCCCTTCCATTCGGTAGCGGTCATAGCTGACAACGATTCGATAGAGTTCCCCGTTATAAAAGGACAGCAGTCCGTCCTCTACCGGGTCCGCCTGTGCCTGCTTCGCCTGAACCGGCCAGCGTGGACGCCAGTCCAATTGTTGGATCAGCGCCGGGTGCTGGTGCAGAACGATCGCCTCAGACGGGTTCATGCCCGCCTGCTTGGCCGCCGAGGAGAGGTCCATGCCGAATTGGAACCCGCGGTAACTGGAGAAATCTCCAGCGCGGAGCATCGATGTCCCCAATACGCCGCACAGAATTCCGAGTGCCATCCGTGCGCGGATCATTTCGCTCTCGCTTCCGGAATCGCGCTCGCGTTCTGAATCTCGATAGAAGGCATCGAGAGTTGCGATGATTTCTTCCAATTCATCCAAGCCAATCCGACGCATATCGCGCTGCACGCAATGGCCAGGGAAACAGAAACATACCCATAATGGCCATAGAACATCAATGCGGCCGGAATGAAGATGAAGGCTACAACCAGAAAGGCGACCGTCGTGGTGTATCCGGTCCCAGTGGACTTCTGCTGTGTGGCGAACATAGCAAACTCCTTCGTTTGCAGAGGATGGCCTAAGGAGAAGAGAATCAGATCGCCTGACTTAGTTCAGATGACCTGCGAGTGGGCAGAAGTGCTCAGACATTTACCATTATCGGTTAATTTATATTGATTGTCAAGGCGAACCTGTGGCACAATTGCCATGTCAATTGACTGTGGTTGGTTAAAATGGACGTTTCTCTCGTAATAAAGGAGCGTTTGAGCACGCTGGGCTTCGATCAACGCGATCTGGCCGCCGCTGTCCAAGTAACGGACTCCTATATCTCTCAACTCCTAACGCGCAAAAAGGCTCCCCCGGCACCCGGACGCACAGACATCTACGATCGGATCGGCGAATTCTTGAAGCTCCCGGCCGGCGAGCTTTCGAAATTAGCGGAGGCTCAGCGTCAGGAGGAGTTGAAAAAACGAGTGGCGGCGCCACCCAGGCCCCTCTTCAAAGAGTTCCGGGAGTTGGTTCTCCGCAAATGCGAACCGGAGAGCCAGAAAGAAGTGCGCAGGATTTTTGAGAAAGAACCCTTCGGCGAACTCGAACGCCTGGTGACACAGAAACTCCTCGACGTCGCCCAGGGTGTTGCCAAAGAGGAATTGCGAAGTGAGGAGTGGCTGCGCTTAATGGCTCAACTAAGCGGCCGCAGCTTTGAGCAAATGCGGGTCGCCATCCTTGACTTCCTCGACACCGACGTGTTCAACGTGTCGATTGAGAATTGCGTGTCGTTTCTCGATCCGATGATCGACTCCTGGGATATCGAATTAAAGACTTTTGGTATGGAAGTGGCGTTGAACCCGCGCCTGGCGCCGGGCAGCCTGAAACGATTTGAGTTCGTAGAACTGGAGCCGCAACCGCCCTTCACTCTCGAACCGGGCTTCGAACAGTTCCTCAACGACAAGACTCTGAGCGGCGACGCTACCGAGGAAGAGATCGAATTCCTGAAGACCTTGAACTTCAAGGGCAGGCGGCCGGCCGCCATGTATTACTACCGGGAGCTGCAAAGCCTCCGGGATCCTCTGCATTTCCGCGCCCCGTTGTAGAATGAGCCGATACGGAGCCGCGCGCCCGATACCGAGCCGCGCGCGTAGCAAGCGGTTTTATTCTAAGGAGTGCGCAAACAATGGCAACAGGCGATATTAACCGGCGCGATTTTGTGAAGACAACAGCGGCTGCCTATGCGCTGTATGCCGCAACCAACACCACGTCCGCGCTCGCGGCTGGCACCGATGATTTGGCCAAGCTGACGATCAGTGAAGCCTCCCGACGGGTGCGTGCGCGGGAAATCACCTCGGCCCAGCTTACCCAGGCCTGCTTGGAACGAATTAAGACATATAATCCCAAGGTCAACGCCTACATTACCGTCATGCAAGAGGAGGCGCTGGCGCAGGCCGCACAGTTGGACGGCGAAGCGAAGTCCGGAAAATTCCGAGGCGCACTGCACGGCGTTCCGATCGCGCTCAAAGACAATATCGACACCGCTGGAACACGCACTACTGGCGGCAGCGCAGTATTCGACGACCGTTTTCCCGACGCCGATGCGGACGTCGTAAGGCGTCTCCGCGATGCGGGAGCCGTGATCATCGGCAAGACGAACCTGCAGGAGTTCGCCATGGGAAGCACTTCGGTGTCGACCTACTTCCTACCGGTGCGAAACCCCTGGGCGTTGGATCGTATATCGGCCGGATCATCCGGAGGCTCAGCCGCGGCCGTGATCGCCGACCTGGCCGTGGGAGCGCTCGGTACCGACACCGGCGGCTCGGTGCGTATGCCCGCGGCCTATTGCAGCATCGTCGGACTCAAGCCGACCTACGGTCTGGTGTCCATCCGCGGAATCATCCCGCGCACCTACTCGCTCGATCATTGCGGGCCCATGACCAAGACTGCCGAGGATGCGGCCATCCTGCTTAACGCCATGGTGGGTTACGACAAGCTCGACGTCGCCAGCGTTGAGCATGCTCCGGAAGATTACGTTGCGGCTCTCAAGCAGCCGGTCTCAGGCCTGCGTTTGGGAATTCCGCGAGCGCCGTTTTTCGATCGCCTGGATGATGAAACCTCCAAGGCTGTCGAAGACGCAATCGCTGTCTTCAGCAAGCTCACGAAAAGCACGAAGGACATGCATCTGCCGAGCCCCGGAACTTACTCCAGGACATTCCTGGATGGAGAAGTCGAGGCCTTTCATTGGGAATGGATGAAGCGCAGTGCGGGCCGCTACTCGATGAATCAACGGCGCGCGCTCGAGGCCATCCACAGGAGACTGAACGACACCGCGAGTGAAACCTGCTCGGCCAGAGTTGTCGACTATGTTCTGGCGAACTGGGAGCTGATCCGGTTGCGCAAGACCATCGACGATGCCTTCACGGATTTCGACTTGGTAGTGTTGCCCACCATGCGCGTCGTGCCGCCCACCATAAACGATGAGCTGAGCCGCGAAGAAGAACCCAAGCCTCGCGAACCGGAAGAGACTTCCAACTGTCCGGCATTCAATACGTTCGGAATTCCCGCGGTCTCGATTCCCTGTGGATTCTCCGCCAGCGGCCTGCCGATCGGATTGATGATCGCCGGCCCCCGCTTTTCAGAGGGCCGTGTGCTGGCGCTCGCCAACGCCTATGAAAAAGCTACGCAGTGGCATAGCATGAGGCCGAAACTCAGCCCCGATATGCGCGTCCCGCCGGTAAAGCGCAATTCCTGAGTGGGGCAGGTCTCCGACCTGCCAATAAATTGGTATTCTAAGCCGAGCTATGTCGATTTCTTTTCGCATTGCCGCACTTCTTTCCGTCGCACTCACCTCGCTCCACGGCCAAGGCCCCGGCATGGGCCGCAACTACGGCCGGTCGATGGTCATCAGCCAGCAAGGGATCGTCGCGACCAGCCAGGTTCTCGCTTCGCAAGCGGGCGCTCAGATTCTAGCCCGAGGAGGATCGGCCGTCGATGCGGCCATCGCTGCCAACGCTGTTCTCGCAGTAACTGAACCGCTGATGGACGGCCTCGGCGGCGACATGTTCGCAATTTACTGGGACGCCAAGACTGGACAATTGACCGGCTTGAACGGCTCCGGGAACGCGCCCCACGGCCTTTCTCCCGCTTTCTTAGCAAAGCACGACATTAAGAAAATGCCCGGTGAAGGCATTCATAGCGTGACCATTCCAGGCGCGGTCGATGGCTGGTTTAAAATGCACGAGCGATTCGGCAAGCTCCCATGGAAAGAATTATTTGGCGCGGCCATCGGATATGCCGAACAAGGGTTTCCGGTTCCGGAGGGCATGTACGAGATTTGGGGTACGCAGCAGACCATCAAAGAATTGAAGACCAATGACGAGTCGGCGCGAGTGTTCCTTCCCGGTGGCAAGCCTCCGCAACTGGGCGAAGTGTTCCGCAATCCCGACATGGGCCACGCTTTCCGTTTGATCGCGGAGAAAGGACCCGAAGCTTACTACAAAGGTGAAATCGCAGCGGCCATTCTCAAGACGTCGCAAAAGCTCGGCGGGACAATGACCGCGCAAGACTTGGCCTCGTTCTCCTCGGAATGGGTGACGCCCATCTCCATCGATTACCGAGGCTGGCACGTTTATGAACTTCCTCCCAACGGCGACGGAATGGCCGCGCTTGAGATGCTAAACATCATGGAGACGGCGCCGCCAGCGGTGGAAGGAGCTTACAGCACTCCTGAATGGCATGAGCGCATCGAGGCCATGAAGTTGGCCTATTCCGATCTTCGCCGCTACGATGCCGATCCTCGCACTTATGACGTGCCGCTGGGCCGCTTGCTCTCCAAAGACTATGCTCGCTCACGCGCGGCATTGATCAATCCCAACAAAGCCAACTGCATGGTCGAACCCGGAGAGCCGCCTACCGGCAGCACCACATACTTGACCGTGGTGGATAAAGACGGCAACGTCGTCAGTTGGATTCAGAGCATCTTCGCCCACTGGGGCTCCAAGGTCACGGTGGACGGCATGGGATTCATCCTGCAAAATCGCGGAGCCGGTTTCTCGCTCGATCCCAAACAGCCCAACGTGCTGGCCCCCGGCAAGCGTCCGGTGCACACTATTATTCCGGCTTTTATGGAACGCGGCGATATGCATATCGGCTTCGGCATTATGGGTGGCGCGGTGCAGCCGCTGGCCCACGCACAGTTCGTTTCCAATATGGTCGACTTCGGTATGAACGTGCAGGCCGCGATGGAAGCGCCTCGCTTCGCCAAGAACAATGCCGACGGCTGCAATGTTGCGCTCGAATTGCGGCTGCCGCCGGCCACGCTGCAACAACTTTCCGAGCTGGGACACGAGCTTCAACTTCGGAAAGAATACAACCAGAGCTTTGGCCGAGGGCAGGCGATTCTGCACAATTCGAAAACCGGGACGAACTATGCCGCGTCCGATCCCAGAGCGGACGGCGCGGCGGTGCCGGAGCCCATCCGGCCTTAGTGCTCAAACCCAACACTGTATAACAAGACCGCTAGAACAATGGATGTAATCACGACGTAAGTGCGGTCGCGCTCCAGTGCGAAGCCCACCAGCGAAAAGGCCACTCGAGCGATGGGCGTTGCGATGAGCAGCAGGAGTCCGAATTGAATCGTCGCCCGGCAGTCCGATGGGCCCATGGCGTGAATGATTGCGCCAATGCTGCGGTACGTTTCGGGGGTCCCTTGAAAAATGTGATAATTCGCGACCTCATGCCCGTGCCGGACCAGGTAACAAACGCCCGCCAGGAAAACGACCGCTGCCGATAGCATCACTCCGGTTCTCAGTACGATGCTGATGATCCGTTCCAGCCGCTCGTCGTTCCAGTTGTTCATTTCAGCTTGCCCGCTCCGGTAACAATCATCTCGATCGCCATCACGGCCACTACGATCGCAAAGGTCCAGCGCAGCACTCGAACGCGCGCGCCAATCAGTTGCCGTGCCCCCAGCATGGAGCCGGCCAACACGCCCAGCATCACCGGCATCGCGATTCCGGGCTCGACATAACCGCGACTCAGGTAGATGCCGGCGCTGGCCGCCGCAGTGACGCCGATCATGAAATTGCTGGTGGTCGTCGACACCTTGAAGGGAATGTGCATCGCTTGGTCCATCGCAATCACTTTTAGCGCGCCCGAACCGATCCCAAGCAGCCCCGATATCGCGCCGGCGCCGAACATTAGTCCGAAGCCGGTCTTCACGTTAGTTACGTTGTATTGCTCAGGACCGTATTCGCCTGGATAACTGCCGTTTAGTTTGAGCCGCGTCGCGAGCGGATCCGGCCTCACGTTCGCCAGGCTCTCGGCATGGCCACGGCTCGATTGCCAAGCCGAGTGCAACAGGACGACACCAAAAATGATGGAAAGAACCGATGTCGGGGTTCGCGAGGATAGAAACGCGCCCGCGAGCGCACCGAGCGTGGTGGCAATTTCCAGAAACATGCCGATGCGGATGTTGGAGTATCCTTCACGAACATAGGCCGCCGCGGCGCCGGAAGAGGTAGCGATCACCGAAACCAGGCTCGCGCCGATAGCGTACCGGATATCGACGCCCAGCAGCAAAGTGAGCGCGGGCGTCACTACTACGCCTCCACCGAGCCCGGTCAGCGCCCCCAGATAACCCGCAATGGTCGAGATCAGAAAGACCAGTGGTGTAAATTCGAGGTTCGTCATCCGGATTTTGTCGCTCTCGAGGCACTATGTTAGTTCGAGGCGCTATGTTGGTTCCATGATAACCGTCCGGCTCGCCGGCACGGCCGACGCGGGCGCAATCTGGGAAATCATCGAACCCGCCATCCGTGCCGGTGAAACTTATACCTTACCCCGCGATATGACGCAGAAAGAGGCCATCGCCTACTGGTTCGCCCCGGGCCACGAAGTATTCGTTGCGGAAGAAATCGGGAAGGTGGTTGGCACCTATTTCCTGCACGCCAATCAAAAAGGCGGAGGCGCGCACGTGGCCAATTGCGGCTACATAACCGCGGTGGGCGCCACCGGCCGTGGTGTGGCTCGCGCCATGTGCGGGCATTCGCTCGAATACGCGAAAAGTCGAGGCTTCCGCGCCATGCAGTTCAACTTTGTGGTCAGCACCAACCAGCGGGCCGTGGGGCTGTGGCAAAGCTTCGGGTTCGAAATCGTGGGCCGCCTGCCGGGAGCTTTCCTGCATCCCACCGCCGGTTACGTCGATGCGTTCGTCATGTATCGCGGCCTGTAGGTTGACAGCGCTGTTGAAGCGCTATGCTGTCGAAATAAGGGACGGAGAAGTCGGGGTGAATATCGAATGAGCAAACTAGCCGAACAACACTGCGTACCGTGCCGGGGCGGTGTGCCGCCTTTGAAAGGCGTGGATTTGGTGCCCTACGCCGAGCAACTGCCGGATTGGAAAATCATCGAGGAGCACCACGTCGCGAAGAGTTTTCTGTTTGCCGATTTTAAGACTGCGCTCGATTTCGTGAACCGCGTCGGCGCCGTGGCGGAGCAGGAAGGCCATCATCCCGATCTTTGCCTGGCTTGGGGCAAAGTGGATGTGCAAATCTACACTCACAAGATCCGCGGCTTGACCGAAAGCGATTTTGTAATGGCGGCCAAGATCGACCAAGTGTACTTTACCGGCCTTCGCTAGCGGGCGGGCTCGGCAGGCTGCTCCTCGGCTTGGCCGGGGCGGAGACGCTGCAAGTCACGCCATTGCTGCTCGGTAAGCACAGTCCGCAATTTCAGACTCATCTGCGAAAGCGTGCGCGTCAAATCGGCGCGGGCTGCAATCAGGCGCTCGATGGCCTGGTTGGCTTTAGTTTGATCGACTGGATCGTGATCGAATTGAGCCTCGAGATCGATCTCCGCCTTATTAACTTCAGCCCGAATGTCGATCAAATGTGGCCGGAACTGCACCACCGTAGCCCGGATCTGCTGCCGCTGAACATTGGTCAGATTCAATTGTCTGGCGACGACCGGCTTGCTCCACCAGGCGTAGAGACTCTTCGGCATTTGTCCAAAGACGGAGCCGCTCAGTAGTATACCGATGAGTATGAAGCGGAGCATAGCTATTGCTCGAAGAGCTTATGCATCGGTGCGATCGCTTTGGGCTCGGCGCTTTGCTCGATGGCCGTGAGATCGGAGAATAGTTGTTCGTCGCTGATACTGGCAGCCGATCGGCGGCCCCGCTGCAGCGTCAAGCCGAAAACCATCACCAGCACCATGGCGACTGGCAGCGCCCAGCGCAGCGCCACCCAGTTGTGCCGCGGCTCATGCAAGCGGCGATAGATGCTGCGACGCTGCGCGGCCAGGAAGTCCTGCGAAACTTCTGGTTGCTCAGTGATTCGAGCGCGCACCATCCGCAGCCGCTCCATCTCACCGCGGCACTCGGGGCACTCCTCCAGGTGATGGTCCTCATCTCTCAAACCGTATAGCCACTGTTTAAAATCGTTTTCGTTCCAGTGTTTCATTTTCTTCCTCGATCGTGAAAGCCGTACAGATCGTGCAGCTCCTCCCGAAGCTTTGCAATGGCACGAAACAAATGCGCTTTCACTGTCCCAATATCCAGGCCCAGAATCTCAGCGATCTCCGCCAGGCTCCGGTCTTCATAATGCCTCAATGTGAACGCCGCGCGCTGGCGGACGCTCAGTTTTTGGAGCGCACTTTCCAACCGCCGGCTAATCTCGGTGGCGAAGACGCGATCTTCCGCGTTCGGACCGGCCGTCGCCGCAAGTTCCAGAATGACCTGCTCGTCCTGCTGGTTGGGCCGTTTTCGCCAGAATTGCCAGCGGCGCGACCGAAGCCGGTCGAGGCAGGTGTTCACCGCGATCCGGGTCAGCCATCGGCCAGCATCCTCCAACTCTTTCAATTCAGGGCGGTTGAGGGCCTGCCAGGCCTTCAGAAAAGCATCCTGGGTGGCCGAATCGGCCTCTTCAACATCTTCCAGCATTCGCCGGCACAGCAGAAAAATACGCTTCTGCTCGGAGGCCATCCAAGAACCGAATTCGCGCGTGCTCGTCCGTGTGTCCAGACTAGCTCCCAGCCGGTCGGCCATCACGCCCATCATATCTTCTGGACGAATTCAGGCGGATTCGGTTGACACTCCTCCGGGACTAACTCACAACCTTTGGGGTAGCTTACACTTACGAACTTGCGGAAGGGCAGGGCCAGCGTCTGGAACACGTTTAGCCCCTGCCGGCCGGCCAGATCCGGGAGGCCCATTCGCATATTGGCAAAGCCTGCGGCCGGTGCCGGAAGGTATGTGCCAAAGATCCGGTCCCACCAAGAGAATACCGTTCCGAAGTTCCGGTTCAGGTCGGAAAGATCTTCGGAATGATGAATATGGTGGACATCGGGCGTTATGAAGATTCGCCGCATAATCCCATCGACCTTAAAAGGAATTGCGATATTGGCATGCTCAAAGATGTTTTGCGCGATGCTGACCACTTCCAAACAAAGCACGGCCAGCGCCGGGGGCGCCAGGAAGGCGATCGCGCCCAGATAGGTTAGTTGGCTCAGCAGCGCCTCGGCCGGGTGAAAGAGCAGGCCTGTCGACCAATCGCAATCGGGATCGGAATGATGGACCCGATGGACGCGCCAGAGCGCTGGTATGGAGTGATACAAGCGATGCTGCCCATAGCGCAGCAGATCGAGCAAAACGAACCCAATGACAAAACGAAGCCAGAAGAGCAGGCCTCGGTTCAGCAACCCGTAACTGCTGGTGCTGACGGCGGATGCCAGCATTACGGCGGTTGCCGGATAAATCCAACCCAGGGGTGAATTGATAAGGAAAGCCAGCAGCGCGGCGTGAATCCAGCGGCGGCCAACCGGAGCGATCAAACGGCGGCGTGGCCGGAATGTCTCCCAGACGGCGAATATTGCAAACGCCGAGAGCAAGACGTATGTCGCCAGCACGGGAGCTTACTTCTTCGAGCGTCGATGGCGATGATACAGAACTAGGGCGCCGATACCTCCGCCGATTAGCAGAACAGTTCCCGGTTCAGGCACTCGTGGCGGCGCGATACTAGCCAGAGCAGGCAAAGCAACGGAAAGAAGCAAGACAGCAACCAACAGCACGAAAGAAGCGATGTTTTTCATAGCGCCCAAGAATATCACATCGAAGGCGAATTTCAGCCCGGTTTTGGCTGAGATCTGTACCAGGACTGCTATGGGAGAGTGCTAGAAGTGGCCTAATCAACCGGCCTGGGCGTCATTCATCATTTCAGCGAACTCGGGAACAACGCTTGTGACCGGCGCCTGGCCGAGCATGCGCGACACAGCAGTTTTCTTTTCGTCGCTCAGAGACTTGGTGGTGAACACTGAGCAGCCCTTGGCGATCCGTTGGACGTCGCCCGATTCTTCTTCGACGGTCATCTCGTGCTCAACCCAGTTGGAAAGCGGGATATTGCGGAAATACAGCCGCTCCTGCAGAACCATCGACTTCTTGCGGGCGGCCAGGGACTTGTTCTCGCGGAAATAGTGACGCTCTTCGACGCGGAAATCCTGCATGAAATCATCGAGGGCCCGGCGGCGCGCTTCCTGCTCGGTGGCTTTGACACGCTCTTCCATGGTGTTCTTGGCGGTACGGACTTCGGCGCGGGTTTCGGCCAGCACTTCCCGCTCTTTGGCGACGGCCACGTCCATGCGGGCCTGCATAATGTAATACGAAAGCAGGGCCGAGCCGGCGGCAATGAACAGGGGAAGGAGAATCCACAGCAAGGCGTCTATCTGCATACCGTTCGTAATATCGGCAGTAGCCAGGAGGAACCTTAGGTACCAGAGACAGTAATTTATATTACAGAATTTCTGATTGTGATCCGTCGATCTTGCTCCCCGAGACCACAGCCGCAAAAAGACCCAAATGCATAGTGAAAAGCGCCTTCAGGATAGACTTAATGCGAAAAAACAAGCCATTTATGAAGCCATAATGCTTGCCGAAATAGACCGCCGCGCCATGAATGCGGTCGGCTTCGAAGATCGTATTTGAGGCTTGTGAATAAGGGGAGCCGGGGGTGTAAAGGGCGGTCACCCGTGGCAGGACGAGAGTCTTGCGGGAAGACCGGCGAATCTGATAACACAGCTCGGCATCGGACAAGGATTCGCCATATCGCTCGTCCAGGTAATTGATGCCTTTGACGAAGTATTTGCGCACTAGAAACGCCTGAAAGGTCGCATATTCCACTTCAACGGCTTCAGCCGCTGAGTCGATTGCCACGGGAGCGAAATCTAGACCGCTGGCAGGTGTAGGGAGCCGGAAGAACTGCTGCGCCGGGCGCGCCTCGGTGTCCACCAGCAAAGGGCATACGGCCATCACATCGGGCTCCGACTCGATCCGCGCCAGTAGCGCCGGAATGGTGGTGGGCAAGACTTCCACCTCGGGCGTCAGAAAGAAAAGATATTCGCCCGTGGCGGTGCGGGTGCCGATGTTTAGTGCCTTGGTGCGCCCGAAATAGCGGGGCAGCCGGAGAATGGTCACTTCCGGGAATTCGGTATCGAGTTGCGGGCTTTCATCATGGGATCCGCAATCCACGACCAGGATCTCAATCAGGGCGCGATCGTTGGAGCCTTCGAGCGCGCCGAGGCACCGCCGCAGCGCGGGGGCGCTGTCGTAGGAGAAGATCAGCGCGGTGACCTTCGGCGCCGGCGCCGGTTCTACTTCTTGTGGCTTGGGCTCTGGCTCCGCCTCGACGATGGGCGCCGACTTCTTCGCCTCGGTCTTTCGTTTGGTTGCAATGGGCATGGATCAGGAAGAAGCAACTCGCAGCGTGGTCATTTCCAAGTTGTGATTAAGGAATCGTTCGCGAGCAGCGCCACCTTGGTGGGAGGCGCCTTTAAAGGGATCGAAAATGGAACCGCATCGGTACCTGTCGAGAGCCAATATACCGCTCTTTGCCGGCCGGTCTGGACCTCTAGCGGCACCAGCGCGGTGAAGTCGTCATCCACGCCACGTTGCGCGACGGTTCCCGTGAGCTTCAATCCACGCACCGAGTATGCCAGCTTCACCGACGGAATTCCGGTCCCATAGACCCAATTTTCAAAGAAAGTCTTGAGAGCCGGGTCCGGAGACTTGGGCGGCGTGTATCCAGCCGCCAATTCCCGAAACTGCTCGGTGCTGATGGGGAGGAAGCGATAACGGGTGGCGACTTCGCGCAGCAGGGCCATGAACCGCTGGTCGCCCAGCCGGCGGCGGATCATATGAATGATCCAAGTTCCTTTTTCGTAGGTGACTGGACGCCAGGCATTGGGGACGAGCGAGGATTGCAAGCGGTACCCCCAGGTGATGGGCCCGGCGGATTCGAGTGTTTTGCCAATCTCGGACTTGGTCAAAAGATGATTCTTGTAGCTATCCAGCACGCTATCCACGGCCTTGGGTCCCTTTTTCTTTTCGAGCATCAGGAGCGCGGAATAATTCGCGAGCGCTTCCATGAGCCACTCGTCAGAGTAGCCAGCGGAAACGACCATGTTCCCCCACCACTGATGCGCGACTTCGTGGTTCTCCAAGATCTCCGAATAAAAGGTCTGCTCCACTTCGTGGCGGAGACTCTGCGGCCGCTGGCCAGGATCGAGATAGGCAACCGTCGATAAGTAAACCAGACCCGGAAAGCCCTGGCCAAATCCGCCGGGGATGGGAGTGATGGCGAGGTTGCGGATGGGGGCCGGCCCGAACTGAGCGGTCATGAAATCGAGCGCATCGGCTACGCCTTTGACCAACTCGTACAGCCGGGCGGCAGGGTCGGGAGGCGGCGGCAAGGGCGCAGTCGCCTCAGACAGGATGCCTTCCGGGGCACGGCGCGTCCTTATGGGGAAAGTGTTGGGGGTCTGCATACTGGTCATGCCAGTTTTGGGCTGCAGCGCGCGTTCCAGATGGCGATTGGCATAGACGTCGATCTTGTAGCCATTCTGCGCGATCGAATCAACTTGAAAGTTTCCCAGGTTAAAGCCCGCCAATCGAATGGGGGAGCCGGTCTTGCGGCGCGTGACGCGCCAGTCGCCTTCGGTACGGTCCTCGACCGGCGTGCCCGTGGCCACCAAGGTCAGGTTCTTGGGATAGCGGAAGGTCATATCGTAATTGGCGAAGTCCATGCCGAGCCGCGGATACCAGGTGCCGCGCGAAGTTACGTAGTAGACGTCGTCGCCGGCTTTCTGAATCACTTCCCCTTCGTGATGAATTTCTATTTCATGGGCTCTCGAGGGATCGAGCGGGGCGGCCGCGACCAGCAGGAACTGATCATTGTCGTTACTGGCAATAAGATTCGACCGAAGGGATTCGCGCTCGAAGATCTCCACCGGCTCGCCATCGATGCGCGCCTCTGTCACCCGCATGTTGTGCGAGATGTTGAACGGGAGAGCGGGGCCCAGGGTCTGTTTGGGCGTCAGGGTAGCGCGCGTGACGGCTTTCAAAACGAGGCTGGAATCTATGGTGGATTCGATGCGGAAATTATCGAGCGAATAGCGCGGAGCGCGCGGGGGCTCGCCGTTCCGCACCGACCGTGACGGAAAGCTGGCCCAGGTATCGAAAAAAGTACGATTATCACGATAGACGAGCTTGCCGGCAAAGATCTGCTCACGCGTTAAGGGATCGTGAAGAATATCGAAGCTACCGAGCTTGTTGCCGGACACGGCCATGTAGAAGAAACCGGCCTTGCGGTCACCGGTCAGTAGATCGTACACGAGTCTGGTCTCGAAGCTCTCGCACAGGTTGTGCAGAGTGGGACCGGACTGATCGAGCATGACATGTCCCGCTTCGGGGCTTTTCTTGGCTGCGGGATTGGCTTGGATTTGGGCCAGAAGGTCATCGCCGGTTCCGTCGGTGAAGAGGAAGGCCGCGGTGCTGAGATGCTCTTCGAGGTTAGGCGCATCGGTGAAAGTGGCGAGCGATCGCCGTTCACTCCGGACGGGAGGCAGCAGCAGCACTTCGGCGTCTCCGGCCTCCGCGGTGGCGGCAAACACGGCGCCCGGCCGAATGCCATCGATGGGTTTGGTGAAGATGATGTAGCCGGAAGTGAGATAGATCTTGATGTCTTCTTTGGCGAAGTTCAACTCGGTCACGCGGTAGCATTGGTCGGGGTCGAGGGTGACCTGCTTGAGTTGACGGGACAGATCGGCAGCACTGGCGGCGGAGGCGAGGCGGGCGATCAGGAGAAGGAGGGGGAGACAACGGACCACATAATCAGTTTAGCGGGAACGGCCGGATGGGAGCACGCTAGCCGGCCCGCTGGCTGCTCGCTCGCCGGGGCTTCGGCTTGCTCTTGCCCTTGAGATTGAGCGCCACTGCAGCGCGGATGAGATCCTTCAAGGCCGCCTCATCGACCTTGTCGCCTTCGTGGATGTCGATGGCGCGCCTGACATTCCCATCGAGGCTGGAGTTGAATAGACCTGAAGGGTCCTTCAACGCAGCTCCCTTGGCAAATGTCATCTTGACGGCCTTCTTGTACGTCTCTCCGGTGCAGACGATGCCGCCGTGGGACCAGACGGGAGTCCCCATCCACTTCCACTCTTCGACGATCTCAGGGTCTGCCTCGTGTATGATGTCGCGCACTTTCGCGAGCATCTTCCCGCGCCAGTCCCCAAGTTCCCTGATCTTCTCGTCGATGAATGCAGAGGCAGATTCCACCGGAATGGTTCGTTTCATGTACGGCTCCAACTCTCACCTATTTTAGCTGCGCTCAGCGTAACCTGCAGTGGGCTACTCAGACATTGTGGCCCTGCTGGAAGCGTCGGAGCTGGGGCTAGAAAGAGCGGCATAATTGAGGGAGACATGGACGCGAACAAACCCACAAGCCAAAGGACATTGGTGTTCGCCGTTCTTTTTTTTTGGGCCATCATTGGCTTGGCGTGGGTCTATTTCGAATATCATGCGGGCGGTCTTTGACTACGCGCATATTCAAAGTAGCCCACTACCGGGTAACTTGCACCCTCCGGTGCGCGGTCAGGCGCTCGCCGGCGTGGCCTGCAGGCGGCGCCAGAAGAAGTAACGCGAGCCCCCACAGCAGGCTGGCCGCCGGGTAGCCCCACGCCTCCGGACCATCGTCAGCCGGCCGCCCGTTCAGCCGGTGCGTCGCGCGGCGCCCCACTTGCCGGCATACGGCAGCATGAACAAGTACAGACCGCTGAACAGGAGCAAGGCGAGCGGGAGCAGCGCCAAGAGGCCCACCCAGCCCGTATACTTCCCCCGTATCACGGCGACGCCGTTGACGATGACGCCCACCGTAAAGGCAATGGACAGCCAGCGGTGGGTCTGCCGAACCCATTTGTTCCAGTTCATTGGGATCTCCTTCGTTCACGACTTTTGAGCCGCCTTGGGCAGCCAGTTGGGCGCTTCAATACCGAACTGCTTGGCGTACTCCGCGTTCAGCCGCTGCCAGCCGCCGAACTTCATCGCCTCACCACCAGCGATGCGGCCGATGGGAGTTCCGCTGAGAAGGCGATCCAGAACATCGAAGCAAATGTGCCAGCCCGCGGCGCCCCACGAGATGAAGCGGCGATCGATGTTGTGCCACAGCGTCAGGCGCGTGCCGCCACCAAAGGCTTCGAGTTCCCACCGGATATCGCCGTACTCCAGCACCTTGGGAGCGTCGGCTCGCGTCACTGTTGTTTCGAGCGGCTTGGGCGTTCCCACCCAGGTGAGATTCACCGTGGCTCCAACCGTACCCAGGCTCCCATCGGCTACGAAGGGAGCCCACTCGCGCAGATGCGCCGGGTCGGTTAGCGCCTGCCAGACTTTTTCCGGCGAGTGGCGCAGTTCTCTGACGAGAATGAGCGTCCACTTCTCTCCGTCCTTTCGTACCTGCGCCCCGCTGGCCGGGACCCGGTGTGTACTGCTCGCGATCGATCATCTTCTTCTCCTTGTCTTCCTTTTCGTTGGTGTTGATTGATCCATGCGGTCGAGGTGGCGTTTGAGAGCATCTACGTGAGCGGACCAGAACCGGCGGAGCTGCGCCATCGTGCGGAACAGCCGCATTTAATAGCGTGCCAGTTGGGTGAGCTGAATGAGGTTGCCGCAGGTGTCGTTCAGCATCGCAATGGTCGAGCCGGTCACGTCGGTGGGCGGCATCGTGAACTCGGCGCCGCGGGCCTTGATCCGCTCGTAGTCGCCCTTGACGTCGTCGGTGAAGAACATGGCCGCGGGCTGGCCCTGTTGAAAGATCGCCTGCTGATACGCTTTGGCCGCGGGGTTGTTGTTCAGCGCCAGCTGCAGCTGAGTGCCGTCCGGCTCCTCGGGCGAGCCCACGGTCAGCCAGCGATATGGGCCCTGACTGA
Source organism: Bryobacterales bacterium (assembly GCA_963780485.1). GTDB lineage: Bacteria > Acidobacteriota > Terriglobia > Bryobacterales > Bryobacteraceae > Palsa-89. The sequence continues at coordinate 43,621 of CAWACO010000024.1, read as the reverse complement.
AATCGGCCTTCTTGGTAAAGCCCAGTACCTCCGTATAGAAGCGCAGGGCCTTGTCCTGGTCGTCCACGTATACGCTGGTCAGTTTGATTTTCATTTCGTTTCTCCTTTGTCACGTTCGCGGTTTGGGCCGCGTCGTCTTCTCCTTGTCTTCCTTTTCGTTGGTGTGGATTGACTTCTTGTGTGCCCCATGCGGTCGAGGTGGCGTTCGAGAGCATCCACGTGAGCGGACCAGAACCGGCGGAACGGAGCCAGCCAGGCATCGATCTCCTGAAGTGGTTCAGGTTTCAGCCGGTAGAGACGGCGCTGTGCGTCCACCGTGGATTCCACGAAACCGGCCTCGCGCAGCACTCGCAGGTGCTTTGACACGGTCGGCTGCGGCATACGAAGTTGACGCTCGATCTCTCCAACCGACTGTTGTGACGAGACCAGCAGGCTCAATATCGCGCGGCGGTTCGGCTCCGCAATGATTTCGAAAACAGATTCCACTCTCTTTATATACTCCACAGAGCATATGCGTGTCAAGGTATATATAGGCCGGGGAGTTCATTCAGGTAACGGTTAGTCGGCGTAAACCCGCGCCTGGCTGGCCTTGTCCGTGCACGGTCTGGAGGCGCGTGGCGACAAAGGCGTCGGCGAGGAAGATGAGAATGGCTACCCACCAGCCCACTCCAGGCCTGCTTGGATATACAATTGTATAGGTATATCTTTTTATGCAAGTTTCGAAATGGGGCAACAGCTTGGCGGTGCGTCTTCCCGCGGCGGTAGTGGATGCGTTGGGTCTCAAGGAGGGTGATGAGATCGAGATCTCGATTGCTGGGAAGCGGGACTTCAAGGTCGCGCGCGATCGATCGAAGGAGAAGGCTTTAGAGGCCATCCGCCGCCTGGCACGCCCTTTCCCTCGGGGCTTTAAGTTCGACCGGGAAGAGGCTAATGAACGTTAGACCGTACCTCGATACGAACGTGCTGATCTACGCCTTTTGCGAAGGCGATCCTCGGAATCAGACCTCCAGGAAGCTCCTGGCCGAGGGCGGCATGACTGGAGTGCAGGTGCTCAATGAATTCGTGGCGACAGCGCGACGCAAACTCGGATTCAGTTGGGAGGAGGTCTTGGAATCGCTCGCGGCGATTCGCATCCTATGTCCCTCGGTCGCTCCTCTCACAATAGAGACACATGGGCGAGCGCTGCACATTGCTCAGCGATACGGCTATCACGTCTTCGATGCTTTAGTGATCACGGCGGCGCTTGAGGCTGGCTCAAGCACGCTCTACACGGAAGATATGCAAGATGGCCAAAGAATCGAAACTCTTACTATCCGCAATCCGTTCTCACGCAGGCGATAGCGCTAACTTCGGTTCATCTCACTCCGTGCGGAGGGCCGTCAGCGGGTCAACGCGAATGGCGCGGCGGGCGGGAACCCAGCAGGCCACAAACGCCACGGCTGCCATGAGCGCTATCGCGCAGACATAGGTTAATGGGTCGCGCGCGCTGACGCCGTAAAGGATCTGGCCGAAGAATTTTCCCGCAGCCAGAGCAATTGCCAAGCCAACCGCCGTGCCCAGCCCCACCAGCACTGCCGTCCGATTCAGCACCACGCTCAGGACTTGGGATGGAGCCGCGCCCAGGGCCATGCGAATGCCGATCTCGCGCGTTCTTCGCGACACCGCGTAGGCCATGATCCCGTAGACGCCGGTGGCTGCCAGCACCGCGGCGAGCAAGCCAAACGACGCGAGCACCACGGCCGCCAGCCTGGCAGGAAACAGAGCCAGTGCCAGTTCACTGGTCAGACTGCCGGCGTCGTAGATGGTGAGCGACGGATCTAGCTCGGTCACGGCGCGCCTCAGTTGTTTGACGGTCTCCGCTTCAGCTAAGGGCGAGCGCGCAACCAGCGTGACGTTGCTGTGCCAATCTTGCTCCATGTCTTGAAAGACGGTGGGCGACGGCGTCTCGCCGAGAGAGCGGTATTTTCCGTCCTCCACAACGCCGGCGATCTGTCTCCACTTCCCTGTGGTACCGTAGCGGAATCGCTTGCCGACTGCATCCTCGCCCGGAAGGAGTTGCCGCGAGAATGCTTCATTCACGAGCACCACGAGTGGAGTATCTTTACTGTCGCGCTGATCCAGATCGCGGCCGGCCACGAGGCGGGTCTGCATGGCTCGCAGATAGCCGGGAGTAATCTGATACATATTCGCTACGGGAGCGTCGCCCGGGTGCGGCTCAGGCTTGCCTTCCAGAAAGATCGTGCTGTTGGAGATGTTCAAGGTGAGAGGCAATCCGTCGATCATCCCCGCCGCCTCGATTCCTGGCATCGAACGGACTTTGTCAAGCAGGCGGCGCTGAAATTCTCGGCCCCGCTCTTCGCTATAGCCCTGCAAACCGAGATCGAAGGAGAGGGCAGCGGCGTGGCGGGGCTCGAATCCAAGATGCAGACTGAGCGCGTGTTGCAAACTGCGCACGACGAGAACGCTTCCGATCAGCAGCACAACCGATAGCGCTATTTGGCTGGTGACGAGAATATCGCGCAGGTTCACGCGGCGGAGCCTTTCCGAAGGCGCGTCGTTCCTCATCGCTCCGGCCAGGCTCAAGCGAGCGGCTTGCAGCGCCGGCGCCAATCCGAACACCAGTCCGGTGAAGAGCGAAACAGCGCCTGCAAACAGAAGTACGCGCACATCCATCAGGACGTGAGGAAACACCGGGACATCGATGGGCGGAGTCCAGGCGTTGACCAGGTCGGTGAGCCAGAACGCGAGGAGAATACCGGCCGTGCCGCCCGCGATCGAAAGCACCAGGCTCTCGGTCAGAAGCTGGCGGATCAGATGGCCACGACCCGCACCTAACGCAAGCCGGATGGCCGTATCTTTTCTCCGGTCGACCGCGCGGGCCAGCAAGAGGCTCGCCAGATTGACGCAGGCGATCAACAGAACCATGCCGGCGACAACCATTAGCACCGCGGAAAATCCGGTGATGGCTCCGCGCAGGTAAGTGCCGGCCATTCCCGGCGGCGAGAGCACGATGGAAATGCCAGCGTCAGCGTCCGGATATTCGCGACCCAGTTGTGCGGTGATGGCATTGATCGCCGCTTCGGCGCTCTTCATCGAAACACCCGGCTTCAGGCGGCCGATGACGAATCCGTTTCCATTCCGGCGACTGTCGATCCAATCGTTCCCCTCAATCTGATGCACCATCGTGACCGGAACCCAGATTTCGGGCGTATAGATTAGCTCCGTGCCAATGAATGCCGCGGGCATTACACCCAGGATCGTGAAATCCAGCCCGTTCACCTTGACTTTCTTTCCGGCGATATTGGGGTCGCCGGCAAAACGCCGCTGCCAGCAGTTATAGCTGATGACGGCCAGAGGATGCCCGCCCTCGTTTGACATCGTCCTCGGGATGCAGCACGCGTCCTCGGAGAGCCTTGACGCCGAGCATGTCGAAGTAATTTCCAGTAACCTCATATCCCCAGAGGCGAAAATTCTCTCCGCCTCCGCGGCTCATGCTCATGGGCGCGATACGGTACATCGCCAGGCTGCTCAAGACGGTATTGCGATCGCGATAATCCTTGTAATCGGGGTAGGAGAGCGCGGGAAACTCAGCCTTGGCGGTACGCGTGTTGAAGAAAACCAGTTCATCCTGGTGTTCGACGCCAAATGGCCGGAAGACCACAGCGTTGACCAGCGAGAAAATCGTGGTATTCGCGCCAATGCCCAGAGCCAGCGTAAGAATCGCGGCGGCGGCGAAGCCGGGACTACTGCGCAGGCGGCGGAAGGATACGATCAGATCCTGCAGAAGACGGCCCATGCCTGGTGGTTACGCAGATGGCTGGGTATTTGTTCAATTTTTGCGCTAGATAAGGTGGTGGAGGCGGCGGGAGTTGAACCCGCGTCCGAGAAAGTCCGCCGTGAAAAGAACTACGTGCGTTTCCGATTCGGTAGTTGTCGGCCGCCGCATTAGAACCGGCAAGAAAACGACGGCTTAGCCCGATTGTCGTCAGCCTACGGCTCCGAGCAGAAGCCTTCGGCCCAATCCTCGAAGATGACGCCCGATGGATGCCGTCGAGGCCCAGCATCCGGAGCGGCTACCTAATTAATTAAGCAGCGTATGCAAACTGCTGATTGGCAGTTCTAGTTTTCCGATCGTTTAACGGGAGCTCGGAACCCGGCACGCCTTTCCACAACGATTCAATCCCGTCGAATCCGTTGCGCCCCCTTTCTTACTTTGATGATAACACCCGCTCCTTGGATTCCGGCCTCCTGGAACTTTTTCCTATGATGTTAGAGAGGCATGCCGAGCGTTACCGCGAACCCGGAAACCAAGCAGAAGACCGAAGAACAGCTGGCACCGCTCTATAACGTCGTTCTGCTGGACGACGACGAGCACACCTACGAATATGTGGTCGAGATGCTCCAGAAACTGTTTGCTTTCTCCGATGCGGACGCCTGGAATCATGCCGTTGAGGTGGACAGCACCGGACGAACCGTGGTGCTGACGTGCGAGCTGGAGCAGGCTGAGTTCGGCCGGGATCAAATCCACGCTTTCGGCGCCGACTGGCGTATGCCGAAGTCGAAAGGGTCGATGTCGGCGATCGTGGAACCGTGTTCGTAAGCGCGGCTTGGCCCGCCGCAGCCCTCTGCGGTGACATGCTAACCTAATCTCATCCGCGTCTGTGGGTTATTTCAGTAGGAGATGACTATGCGTAGTAAGGTAATCTTTTGCAGTTATTGCTCGGCCTTGTTTTTGTGGCTTCGCTGGCCGCCCAGAGCAAGCCGAATTTCAGTGGAACCTGGAAGCTGAATGTAGCGAAGAGCGATTTTGGCGTCCTTCCGCCGTCCAACAGCCGTACCGATGTAATCGATCACAAGGATCCAAATCTGAAGGATCACGCGTGCGGACGACGGCGCGCAGGGCCAGCAGAATTACACGCTCATCATGACCACCGACGGCAAAGAAGCCGTCAACAAGCCTGGTGGACTGGATATGAAGAGCGTAGCCGCCTGGGACGCCAGCAATCTGGTAGTCAATGCAAAGCTGCAGTTCCAGGGCAGCGACGTGGCGATCAAGACTAGCTGGTCCCTTTCCGACGATGGCAAGACGCTTACCGAGAACGCCCACCTGGAAAGTCCGATGGGCGAAACGGATCAGAAGATGGTATTCGAGAAGCAGGAAGGCGGCGCAACTGTGGTTGCGGCAGCCAAACCCTCGGCTCCTGCGCCCTCTGCCGGCGGCGCCAAACCCAATTACAGCGGGACGTGGAAGCTCAACGCAGCCAAAAGTGATTTCGGACCGATTCCGGGTCCCGACAGCCGCACCGATGTGATCGAGCACAACGATCCCGCGCTTAAGGTCAGCACTTCGCAGGATGGGCGCCCAAGGCAAGCAGGAGTATACCCTCAACATGACCACCGACGGAAAGGAAGCTACCAACACGCCGGGTGGCTTGGAAGTCAAGAGCATCGGTGGATGGGAGGCCAACAATCTGGTTATGAACGTCAAGCTGAGGGTTCAGGACAATGATGTAGCGGTCAAGACCACCTGGCTCTTATCTGACGATGGAAAGACCCTGACGCAGAACCAGCATCTCACTGACGCCGATGGGCGAGTTGGATCAGAAGATGGTTTTCGAGAAGCAGTAAGCGGGCGCTCTCGGCCTGCGAATCTCCGAGATCTAATAGGGCGTCGGGAAAGTCTTCGAAATATGATCGTGCCAGGTGAGCGTTTCTTCGTCCACCAGGGCCCATAGCAGACCGATCCCGGCCGCCAGCAGGCTTAGTATTCCGGAAGCGAGCCGATACAGCCGCTGTTTGCGGCGCGGCCGCTGTCCATCGAAATCGACCAGCGTGAGACGCGCCCAGCGCATGCCGGCCGTATCACCACCGGCGAGGCACCACAAGATCTCGTAGAAGATCACAAATGCTCCCACGATAGCGACCAGCACAGGCCAGGTTTTAGCGTTTAGCAACACCTGCCCTCCAGCCAGGTAGAAAATAATTCCGAAGATTGCGGTGGCGATCAGAATCATGCTGCCATCCAGAGCTGCCGCCATGGCACGGTGTGCCGGAACAGCAACAGGAGCGTCACAGTAGATCACTCCCTCGGGCTTCATGGAGCGGGAGAACTCAAGGTTCTGCTGACCGGGAATCACCTTGCGATTGCGGACCCGCCGCACGGGCGGGGACTGCTGCCGTAAGGGGGGCGCCACTGACGGGGCGATCGATTCAAACGGCACCACTCGCGGAAGCTCCCGTCCGCTAAACAGGGAAGGTTGATAGGTGATGGGCCTGCGGGGCGGTATTGGAAGTTCGGTTGCAACACGTCCACTGGGATCGGCCGATTCGCGTTCAATGAATTCATGACGCAACGCTGGAACCGCGGCCGACGTCGTGTACACCGGCGTCATGCGCAGACGACGGCCGCATCGGCTACAACGATGATCATCTTCCGCATTCGAAGCCTGACAATAGCGACATTCCATTCCGTTCACCAACCTCCTGCGCTTGCGGGATCTAGCAATCCGTGTTACGGTCTTCGGTTGAGGCCGTTTTCGTCACTACTCGCGGGGTCCAGCCCGCGTCCAAAAATTGAGCTTATCTTCCTTCGTAACATATTTGGGCTGAAATGTCACGTACTTTCTTTGGCTTCCTGCCTGGGATTTCTACTGGCGGCCATCCTTCTGGCGACCGGACCCGCTCTCGCGCAGGTTCCGTTTGCGCCTCCCCCACCGCCTGCGCCTAGCCAGCCGGATACCGTCCCAAATGCGGCCAATCCGAACCAGCGGCTAAAGACCCAGCGGCCGAACGCACCGGGTCCTAATGATGTATTCATCGACGCGGTGAGCCAGGAGGTAGACGGCTCGCTGCGTCACCTGCGTGGGAATGTGCACCTGGAGATGACCGACAAGAAGCTCGAAGCCGATGAGGTGGATTATGACGAAGACACCGGCGACGCCGAGTTCCGGGGCAACGTACGTTATGAAAACTTCATCGACGGGACCAAGCTAAATTGCGATCACGGCACGTACAACGTCAACAGTGAGACCGGATTCTTTTACGACCTGCGTGGCACCTCAGTGCCTAAAATCATAGCGCGTCCAGGTTTGCTGACCACCAGCAATCCTTTTTATTTCGAGGGCAAGTGGGCGGAGCGTAAGGAAGATCGCTACGTGGTCCACGACGGCTTTGTGACAGATTGCAAAGTCCCCAAGCCGTGGTGGCAGCTTACCGGTCCAAAGTTCGACATCATACCTGGCAATCGGGCCATCGCTTACCATGCCGTCTTCCATGTCAAACGGCTGCCGTTATTCTATCTGCCCATTTATTACAAATCGCTCAAGAAACTGCCGCGTGAGAGCGGATTCCTGGAGCCTAGCTTTGGCCGCAGCACTCTGTTCGGTGAATTTTTTGGTCTGGGATACTATTGGGCCATCAGCCGCAGCGCCGACTTTCTTTATCGGGGCGTATATTACAGCCTGCGCGGGCTGGCTAGCACAGTAGACTTCCGCTATAAGGTGAAGCCGGGCACGGATATCGGATTCTATCTCTACGGAGTAAACGATAAGGAGAAGCAGGGAGGATATCAGTTTACTGTGAACGGCCGCTCCAATCTCGGCAACGGCTGGGAAGCGCGCGGGCAGATCAACTATCTGAGCTCCTTCCTGTTCCGGCAGTCTTTCAGCCAATCGTTCCATGATGCGATTTTTTCCGAATCGCACTCGGTCGGCTTCATAACCAAGCATTGGGATACTTTTGGCTTTTACGTTGTAGCTGATCGCGACGAAGAATTTCAAAGCGTGACGCCAGGTGACGATATCGTGATCCGGAAGCTGCCCGAGGTCGAATTCTTGAGCCGTGACCGGCAGATTGTGGGCGGTGTGTTGCCGCTATGGTTTTCGCTCGACAGCAGCGCCGGCTTACTGGACCGCACCGAGCCGGATTTCCAGACCCGCCGGTTTGTGCCGCGCGTCGATGTAAATCCGCGGGTCACCACGGCATTTCACTTCGCCGGTTTCAGCCTGACGCCCAGTTTCGCGGTTCGGGAAACAGCCTACGGGTCCAGCACAGTGAACGGCCAGCCGAGCGGCGACAACGTGGTGCGGAACGCGCGCGAGATTCGCATCGAGCTGATGTTCCCGTCGCTGGAGCGCATCTACAAGTCGCCGAAATGGCTGGGTGGGGAAAAGGTGAAGCACGTGATCGAGGCACGGGCCGAATATATGCTGGTGGGCGGCGTGGATAATTTTAACCGCATAATCAGGTTCGATGAAACCGATCTGCTCTCAGACACCAACCAGGTCACGGTGTCGATCACCAACCGGCTGTTTGTCAAGAACAAGGACGGCAATGTCACTGAAGTGCTGAGCTGGGATCTCTCGCAGGCCCGCTATTTCGATCCGACATTTGGCGGTGCGGTACTCCCGAACCAGCGCAATGTAGTGGCTAGCTCGGAAGAACTGGACGGGTTCGCATTTCTGAACGGACCGCGCAACTATTCTCCGGTGGTCTCAGCGCTACGCTTTCAGCAGAAGCTAGGCCTGGAGTGGCGAGTGGACTATGATCCGCTTCTGGGGCACATCAGCAATACCGTTTTCTCGGCCGATTATCGCTTTTCGAAATACCTCATTTCGGTGGGTCACAGCGAGGTTCGGACCGATCCGGCGGTGGCGCCCAACTCCGACCAGATCCGCGGCCTGCTGGCCATCGGCAATCAGAACCGCAAGGGCTGGAACGCCGCCATTAGTGTTTATTACGACTACATGCGCGGCATCCTGGAGTTTGCAACCACCGAAATAACCTACAACACCGACTGCTGCGGGATCAGTGTCGAGTACCGGCGCTTCAATTTCGGAACTCGTGACGATTCGCAGTATCGCGTGGCATTCGCAATATCGAACGTCGGAACATTCGGGACGCTGCGGAAACAGGAGAGGATTTTTTAGCGGGGCGCGAGCGCGCAAATGGAGGGAACTAGCGGGCGTCGGTTCCGATGGCTTCGTCCAGCAAGACGCTGAACTCCCGAGCTTTGTGCTCAACTTTATGCTTCAGCGACGCGAGTTCGCCTTCGAGCGTATCCAACTGGTCGGCCAGATGTAGGCAAGCCAGCACAGCGGCGCGCGTAGAGTCGATATTTCCGCCGCGGGCCGCGATGGACGACATCAGGTCGTCTATCCGATGAGCTAGTTGTTCGATTCTTCCCGGATCCTCGCTGGCCACCAGCGAGTAGGTCTGGTTAAAGATCGTGACACGGACGGGTTCCGTGTTGGGCATGCTTTAGCTTGCCATCTCTAGGTAGTGCTAAGCAAATCCATCTGACCGAGCAATTTCTCGATGCGCGTGCGTACCTGCTTGCGCTCAGAGCGCAGATCATCGAGTTCCTGGCGATAGGAGTCGCGGTCTTCAAGGGCGGAACGCAGCTGCGCTTGCAGGTCGGCCTTTTCGGCGCGCAGATTGGAGACCAGCTCAGCCGCGCGCGTGATGCGCTCTTCGAGACTGGCAAGGGGATCGGCTTCTCGCTGGTCTGGACTCAGGTGTGGTGCTGGACTCATGTTAAGACCCCGCGTGGGCGGCTTTCGCCGTCTGGACCAGCGCTGCAAAAGCTGTGGCGTCGTTGGCGGCCATGTCCGCCAGAATCTTACGGTTCAAGTCTATGCCGGACTTTTTGAGGCCGCTGATGAACTTACTATAAGAGATTTCAGCCGCGCGGCAGCCGGCGCCAATGCGGATGATCCAAAGCGACCGGAAATCGCGCTTCTTCCGCCGCCGCCCCACGAAGCCGTAACGCAACGACTTCTCGACGGCCTCTTGCGCGGCCCGATTCAGTTTGCTCTTGGTAAGAAAAAAGCCCGACGCCCGTTCCAGCGTCTTCTTGCGGTAGGCTCTACGTTTTGTTCCTCGTTTTACTCTCGGCACGTTTCAACTCCTGTTTGTGATTGAGCCGGCGATAAAGGTACGTGCGGGCACCCATTCGCGCGGCGCGTAAACCTAATACGGTATCATGCGCTTCAGCTTGGCCTGGTCGGCCGGGTCTGCCACCACGGCATGTTTGAGCTTGCGCTTGCGAGAGCGCGGCTTGGAGGTCAGAATATGGCGGGAAAACGAATGGTGACGTACCACTTTACCCGTGCCGGTCTTCTTGAACCGTTTAGACGCACCCTTATGTGTCTTCAGCTTCGGCATTCAATTTTTCCTGGGTTTAGACTGCGACTTTCTTAGTCTAGCACACGGCCAGCGGATGGCGGTTGGGAGTGTTCTGAAAGATACGCTCGCTCCCGGCATCATTCTCCCTGGGCAAAATGATCGCTAAGGTCGCCCCGTAATTTTCATGCAAATCTTGGCCCCGTCGAACGAGCTGCCCCGTCCTAGGCTGACGGTGAGATTGGTTCTGCCAAGCTCAGTGTTGCATGCAACGAGATAGTTTGGCGGCAGATTCGGTACGACAAAGTTCACCTGATAAAGGCCGACGAAGCCGGGCGTCAACCCGGAGAACACAGGTGTGTCCGAACTGAGGGTTGGGTTGTGCGGCGATACCTCTCCGTGAAAATTAAAATCGAAAGCGATCGAAACGTATGCCACCGGCGCTAATGCCGGAGTTACGTCGCCCGATCTTACCGGGGGCGTCACCGGTCCCAGGCCGACAGCGTAGAGAACCACAGTCTCGCCGGGCTGAGCGGGGTTTACAACCGTTACTAGCGTACCGTCAGCATGGGTAACCACGTTATCGAGCGTGGATAGCGGCCGATCGATATTCGCAGCACCAGGATTGGTTAATGTGTCGCCAGTTCTTACGATGTGGATTCGATCAGTCAGTGGCATGGCCTCGACAGTGGCCTGTCCGCCTCCCTCCTCGGATACGACCAGTTGAGCATAATTGGTGATGGGAACAATAAGGGATGAAGTGGGAACCAGTTCGAATGGGATCTGCAGATTAATGCCCGTGATCGTGCCACACGGTTCGAACACAGGAGTTCGGCACGCATTCACTGGAAATACGGCGAGCAATGGAACGGCGATGGGGCCTTGGGGCGACAAAGTTTGTTTCAGAGATACGGAGATTCCTCCCAATTTCGTCGGCAGCGGCACAGTGGTTGCGACCACAGGCTGAACGATTTTGGTTCCGATGCCATGCACGAAGATGGTCGTCAAGCCGCCGGGCGTTATGAATATTGGAACGGGAGCTGTGTAGTCTGATCCGACCACAGCGGGCGATATCTGTCCAAATGCCAAGCTCAAGCAGCTGGCAAGACAAACAATGAGAATTCGGTAAGCTCGACTTCTGCTCATCGAATCCCAGGCTACATCAACTCGCCGACTTTTATTCAAACCGCCTTTCGGCGCTAGGTCTTGGTTAGACTAAAGGCATGAACTACGACGAGGCCATCCGGTCCCTGCAGGACACTGCAGTCGTGATGGCCGAGATCCAGCGACGCCAGTCTGACGTGCAGAAAACCCAAGCGGGACTGGTTGAGAGCCTGGTTGAATTCCGGCAACAGACCGAAAAAAACCTTGCGCATGTGGCCGTCCGGTTGGCGGAGATCACCGATAAGCTAGATGGCCTGATAGGCTTCGTCGATCGCCTTCTGCAGCACCGCCACAATGCAGCCTAACTGTGGTCGGACTGATATTCGTCTAACCACGCCATCTGGATCGCTTCGAGTTTCCCTTCCGTGGATCCTTTGGGATCGTCCTTGAAGTCCTCGAGCTCGGTGATCCATTGGTGCAGATCGGTGTAGCGGATGTGAGTGGGATCGACGTCGGGAAACTTCTCGAAAAGCGCCAGCGCGATATTTCGCTCTGGTCCCAGGTGAGTTTAGGCATCGATTTTCGTTCCCTTCAAAGCTCCCTTGACGGCGGAGTTCATCATGTTCTCGGCCAGCTTCATGGTGGCCTGATCGAGCTGCGCGATTTTGGACGCGATCAAGAGATGATTGTCGTGATGATATACCACCAGTAGCTCGTTGAACGCCCTATCGATGGCGGCACGCTCCTGATCAGTAAGTTCGAAATAGGCGGGATGCTGGCGCGCTTTCTGGACCGCGGCCATAACAGCGTCCGCTTCCAGGCGCTGCTCCCGCACCTGGCGCTCGTTGAAATCCTGTTCGGCCTTTTCGACCGATTCCAGAATCATCTTTTCCACCTGTTCGTCGGTCAACCCATAGGACGGTTTGACATCGACGCTTTGCTCCTTGCCGGTGCGCAGATCGCGAGCCGTGACGTTCAAAATGCCGTTGGCGTCGATCAGGAAGCGAACCTCGATGCGGGCCATTCCTGCAGCCATAGGATCAATGTCCTTGAGATCGAAGCGGGCCAGGCTGCGGTTATCTTTGACCAGCTCGCGCTCACCCTGGACGACGTGGATCAGAACATTGCGTCTGGCCGTCGACGCCGGTGGTGAAAAGCTCGGTGGCGCTGGCTGGAATGGTCGAATTGCGATGAATCAGTTTCGACACGATGCCGCCCATGGTCTCGATGCCGAGCGAAAGTGGCGTCACGTCGAGCAGCAGCTTATCCTCGACCTCGCCCGATAGAATCCCGGCCTGGACCGCCGCGCCCAGCGCCACCACTTCATCGGGATTCAGCTCGGTGTGCGGCACGGAGCGGAACAGATTCTCGACAGCCGAGCGAACCAGCGGGATGCGCGTTGAGCCGCCCACCATCACCACTTCGTCGATCTGGTCCACGCTGACGCCAGCGTCCTTGAGGCAGTCGCGGCAGGGGCCAAGCGTGCGGTCGACAATCGGCGTGATGAGCTTTTCGAACAACTCGCGCTGGAGCTCGCGCAGATATTTCTTGCCGCGATATTCGAGCTCGATGGTGGTGTAAGGAACAAACGAGAGCCGTTCTTTGGCTTGGATAACGGCGCGGCGCAGGCGCTGCACGCCCTCTGGATCGCCGCGAGAGATCCTCGCCCCATTCGCTTTGCACGTCTTCGAGCGCAATACGCAGCAGCAGGTTGTCGATGTCGTCGCCGCCCAGATGAGTGTCGCCGTTGGTGGCGAGCACTTCGAAGATGCCGTCATGCAGCTTGAGGATGGAGATGTCGAAGGTGCCGCCGCCCAAATCGTAGACCGCGATAATGCCGTTCTCCCGTTTGTCGAGCCCGTAGGCGAGCGACGCGGCGGTCGGTTCGTTCACCAGGCGCAGCACTTCCAGACCCGCGATGCGGCCGGCATCCTTGGTGGCCTGGCGCTGAGCATCGTTGAAATAGGCCGGAACGGTGACGACGGCTTTGGTGATCGGATACCCGAAAAAGGCCTCGGCATTCTGCTTCAACTGGCGCAGTACGAAGGCCGAAATCTCGGGCGGCGTGTAGGTTCGTTCGCCCAACTGGAGCTGCAGCACCGATTCACTGCCGGGCGCCAGGCGGAAGGGAAAGAGCTTTAGCTCTTCGGCGACGTCATCGAGGCCGCGCCCCATCAGGCGCTTGACGGAATAGACCGATCGCTCCGGTTGCGTGATCAGAAGTTCGCGCGCCGGATTGCCAACTATGATTTCGCCGGATCGGTTAATCGACACCACGCTAGGTACCAACTTGTCGCCGTCGGCGCCTGGAATGATCTTCGGGCCCGTGAGATCCATGAACGCGACCAGGCTGTTGGTGGTCCCCAGGTCGATGCCGACGACGCGTTCGGTTGTGCCAAAATCGATGTCCATGTTAGGTGGTGGGTTGTGGAGCGTGAGTCGCGGGGGATAGGGTTTTGTGAACTTCGTCCACCAGATTTAAGATATATTTGCGGCGGTTCAGAACGCCACGAATCTCGCCCAGCGCTTCGCGATTAGATGCCTGATCGTAGTTCTCAAAGAGCGACTGAAGCTGCTGGTCGACAGCAGCCAGCATGACCGGAGAACGTCTTTTCAGCGGCCTCCAGTTGCGCGCGGGCGGAGTCGTCACCGGAGCGCATCTCCTCCAGCGCCAGGTTCAGCTCGAAGACCTCCTCCAGAAGTTCTGGGGGCACATCCTTGGAACGCTGCTCACCGATGTCAAATCCTTCCTGGCTGAGCAGGTATTGGGCGCGCTTGACGGGATCCTTCAGCGTCCGGTAAGCATCGTTCAGCGCGGACGACATGTCGAGCGCGCGCTGCTGCTCCGCCTCAGGCTTTTGCATGAAGCGGTCGGGATGAAGCTGCCGGCTTAATTCGTAATAGCGCTTCTGCAGTTCGTCTAAGGAAAGATTGAGGCTGCGTGGAATCCCAAGTAACTTGTAATAGTCGGTCACGCCGAGAACGATGTTCCGCAGCCACAGCTCTTCTTAGCGTGCGGGTTGTCGAATTCGAACCCGGAGTGGATCAGAGAGTCCTTCCAATCGAGCGTCATGCCGTCCAGATAGACCATGCTCTTGGGATCCACAAAAACCTTCACGTCTTCGAACTCGAACACTTTGTCGGTGGCCCGCGGTTTCACATCGAACTTGAATAGATAACTCAGGCCCGAGCACCCGCCGCCCAGAACGCCGAGGCGCAATCCACCTTGCACGCCATGCTTGGCGAACTGTTCGCGGATTTTGTCGACAGCTTTCGGAGTTACGGTAATCATACAGTTCAACACAGGCAAGAAAGCCTGTGCCACCTACTTAGTAGATGCGACGGCTTCGGTCTGGGTGGCAGCCTTCTTCTTGTAGTCCGAAATGGCGGCCTTGATGGCATCCTCGGCTAGGACCGAGCAGTGGATCTTCACCGGCGGCAGGCTCAGCTCATTGACGATGTCAGTGTTCTTGATCTGGAGCGCTTCGTCCACCGTTTTGCCGCGCAGCCATTCCGTGGCGAGCGACGAGCTGGCGATTGCACTGCCGCATCCAAAGGTCTTGAATTTGGCATCCTCGATGACGCCTGTTTCAGGATTCACCTTGACCTGCAGCTTCATTACGTCGCCGCATTCCGGAGCGCCCACCATGCCGGTGCCGACATTGGGATCGCTCTTGTCCATAGAGCCGACGTTGCGGGGGTTGTTGTAGTGGTCTAAAACTTTATTCGAATAAGCCATGTTTCTTTCCTCGTTAATGCGCGGCCCATTGGACCTTCGATAAATCAACACCTTCCTTCGCCATCTCGTAGAGCGGCGAAAGTTCACGGAGCTTTTTCACAACGTCGATCACCTTGTCAGCCACGTAATCGACTTCCTCTTCGGTATTGAAACGGCCGAGGCCGAAACGGATAGAGGAGTGCGCCAGATCGTCACCGGCGCCCAGAGCCTTCAGCACGTAGCTGGGTTCGAGAGTCGCCGATGTACAAGCCGATCCGCTGGAAACCGCGATGTCGTTGATGCCCATCAAAAGCGATTCGCCCTCCACGTAGGCGAAACTGATGTTCAAGTTGTTCGGCACGCGATGTTCCATCGTGCCATTCACGTACACTTCATCTAGTTGCGCTTCCAGCTTGCTACGCAGCCTGTCCCGCAGATACGCCATCCGTTTGGACTCTTCCGGCATTTCCGCCTGGCAGAGCGCGCAGGCTTCGCCAAGTCCGACGATTCCAGGGACGTTCAGCGTACCGGAACGCATGCCGCGCTCGTGGCCGCCGCCATCCATCTGCGCGGTGATCTGCACGCGCGGGCTCTTGCGCCGCACATACAGCGCTCCAACGCCTTTGGGTCCGTAAATCTTATGGCCACTCATCGACATCAGGTCGATGTTGTCTTTGATCACGTTCACCGGCACTTTGCCGACCGCTTGCGTAGCGTCGCTATGCACCAGCACGCCTTTCGACTTCGCCAGCTTTCCGATCTCGGCCATGTTCTGAAGAACGCCGATTTCGTTGTTGGCGTACATGATGCTCACCAGGATGGTTTTGTCGGTGATGGCATCCTTCAACATATCGAGATCTACGAGACCGTTGCTCTGCACCGGCAGGTAGGTCACGCGAATCCCATGCTTCTCCAGCCGTTTGCAGGTATCGAGCACAGCTTTATGCTCGGTGGCTGCGGTAATGATGTGATTGCCCTTCTCGGCATACATCTCCGCGACGCCCTTCAGCGCCAGATTGTTCGACTCAGTGGCGCCGCTGGTGAAGACGATCTCTTTTGGAGTGGCGCCGATCAGATCGGCGATCTGCTTGCGCGACTTCTCCACCGCCTCTTCAGCCTGCCAGCCAAAGCTGTGATTGCGGCTGGCGGAGTTTCCGAACGTTTCCATGAAGTACGGCTTCATCGTTTCGAACACGCGCGGGTCCATCGGCGTGGTGGCGTGATAGTCCATGTAGATCGGCAGTTTCATACTTTGGTTCCTCATATCGCTGGCGTCGTCACCGGCAGGCCGTAAAGCCGCTCGGACGCTTTGGTCAGATTCCCTTCCGACTGGCTTGAGTCGGCCGACATATCCGCAATTGTGATGCTGGCCAAAAGCCGCAGGATTCCTTCATGAACCTTATGCAGCGGATCGCGAACGATGCACTTGTCGGTATGGACGCAATACCCATGCTCGGTGAAACAGGCGGTCAAAAAGATGGGGCCGTCGATGGTGCGGATCACGTCCAGCGCGGTTATCTCGCGCGCGTCACGCGCCAGTTTGTAGCCGCCGTTGGTGCCCTGTTCCGAGCGCAAAAAGCCGTTTTTGACCAGTTTTTGCAGGATTTTTGATAGCAAAGGAGAGGGAATTCCGTAGGTTTCGGCGATCTCCTTGGCGCTCGAACTGGCCGGGACACGCATGGCGAGGTGCTTGAGAGCGATTAACCCGTAGTCGGCTTTTTTCGTCAATTTAAGCATCTCTGTATAATCCCGACCGGAATGGTCCTACTTGATTATGGACCATTTTGGTCCGCTCGTCAACTAGATAGCTTTCAATGACATAGACTGGTCCTAGTGGCTTTGGACCTGCATCCGGCGATCTCCCAAAGAACGGCGGAGCTACATCGCCGGTTCCTCGCTGCGGGGCCTTTCCGGCACGTCGTGATCGACGAATTCCTGAACCCCGAGTTCTGCCATCAATTGATGCAGGAGTTTCCGGCGTTCGAATTTGGGCACGCGACTAATGAACGCGGCGAAACGGGGCGCAAAGCAGTGGTATCGGAGCCGGCGCGCCTGGGTCCGGCTTATGCCCGCTTCGACCAGATGATCCGGGGGCGCGAGTTTCTGGAGCTGATGAGCGGGATCACTGGGATTCCAAAGCTGCTGTACGATCCGGAATACGTGGGCGGCGGGACGCACGAGAACCTGGACGGGCAGGACCTGGATCCGCATGTCGATTTCAACTACCATCCCAGCCGGCAGTGGCATCGGCGGCTGAACCTGATCGTATTTTTGAATCCGGAATGGGAGCGGGATTGGGGAGGCTGTCTCGAGTTTCTTTCCGATCCCTGGACGGCGGACGGCGCGCGGCCGGCCGAAGCGGTGGTTCCGCTGGCGAATCGAGCGGTCATCTTTGAAACGAACGAGCACTCTTGGCATGGGTTCCGGCGCATCCGGCTGCCGACGGAGAAGCAGGGCATGTCGCGCCGGTCGATCGCGATTTATCTTTATACCGAGGATCGGCCGGAGGCGGAACTAGCCGTGTCGCATGGAACTGTGTATGTCCAGCGGCAGCTTCCCGATCATATTCAGCCGGGCTACGCGCTGAAGGAAGACGATGTGGAGGAGATCCGTGGGTTGCTGGCGCGGCGGGATACGCAGATCAAGTTTTTGTACGAGCGCGAACTCGAGTTTTCGGCGCTGCTCTCGGGGATGATGCGGTCGCCGTCGTTCCGGATCGGACGAGCGGTCACATGGCCGGCGCGGGCCATGCGTCGTGTCGTAAGATGGTTACGAAAGTCCAGCAGGGCGGGGTTGGCCTAGCGGTCGGGCGTCAGCCTTCCAAGCTGATTTACACGGGTTCGATTCCCGTACCCCGCTCCAAGAAACCGTGTCTAACAGACAACATGCGGGCCCCGGCGCCATGCCCGATGTTCCCGAGCCATCGCTGGCCGAACGCGCGCGCACACTGGGCGTGCTTGGCCTGATCGGCAGCCTCTCGACGCACTCGCAGAAGTTTCCGGGATTTCCTTTCGGCTCCATGATGCCTTACGCGGCGGACGATCTCGGCCGCCCCATATTCTTCATCAGCACGATGGCGATGCATACGCACAATCTGCGTCAAGATCCGCGCGCTAGCTTGCTCATTACGCAACCGGATGTTTCTGGTGATCCTCTCGGCGCCGCCCGTCTGACGCTCCTGGGCGAAGCGAGGGAAGCGCCCGCGGAGGAGGTGAAGGAACTCTATCTTTCACGGTACGAGAACGCAAAGTTCTGGCAGGACTACACCGACTTTGCATATTACCGGCTGCAGGTTTCGGGGGTGTATTTCATCGGAGGCTTCGGAGTGATGGGATGGATCTCGGCCGAAGACTACGCCAGCGCGCTACCCGACCCTCTGGCGCAGGCCGCGCCAGGAATCATCCGGCACATGAATAGCGATCACGCCGAAGCTCTTCGTCTGATCGCCCGCCAGTTTGCGGGGGAGATCACAGACGAGGCGGCGATAACCGCCGTAGACCGGCTAGGTTTCCATCTCCGGCTCAAGTCGGGCGATCGAATCTACGGCCGGCGCGTGGCTTTCTTGCGGGAAGTAAGAAATACGGAAGACGCCCGAGCAGTTTTCATAGAGATGGTCCGGCAAGCGAAATCTACAGAAGCGGTTTGACCCGGCGAAGACGCTCACTTACCGCGGCCTTTCGGGCCTTGCGCGATCATCTGGATGGCGATGATCCAGTCCTTATTCTGAGCATTGTCCCGAGCCACGGCGTACAGCACCTTTCTATCCGGGCCGCTGAAGGCCAGGCTGATGATGCCGCGCGGGGTAGGGATCAGGCCAAGATACTTGCCATCCGGCGAGATCACCTGCACGCCCGGATTCGTACTCACGTAGATGTGTCCGGCGGCGTCGAACGTGCTGCCATCGCCATTTCCACCGCCCTCCAGCTTCGCGAACTCACGCTGGTTGGTGAGCGAGCCGTCTTTCTGAACATCAAACTCGGCTAATACCGGCCCGTTGGTGACATAAAGGTGTTTTTCGTCGGCGCTGAGGATGATGCCATTGGTGGTGAGATTATCGCCGTAGCGGAAGATCTTGCCTCTCGGGTCAGCGTAAAAGAGCCCGCCCATGGTGAAATACGCTCCGCCCTTGCTGTCCGCCGTCAGGTCGTTGAGAACGCCGCCGATGCAATCCAGAGGATCGTCATTGTAATGGTTGGCCAGAGTCTTGCGCTGCGGCGCCAGTTCCTCGATGGATGGATTCAAACCCCGGTTCACGAGAAACAGGGCGCCTTTGGAGTTCATCGCTACCGAACCGCCGGTATTCGTGCTTATGTAAGCGACTGAAGTTTTGCCATTGTTGTCGAGCTTCACGACATCGCTCTTGTCGTTCTGCGCGATCAGAAGGCCGCCATCGTTGGTGGCGATGATGCCGTCCGCATTGTTGCCATCCACCTCCCAGATCTCTTTCCACTGCTGACCGGCGGCGACGATACCCGGGATTTCCGTCACCGTGTATTCCCTGCGACCAGCGGCAGTCGCTGGACCCCGGCCACGCCCTGGTCCGCCCCGTCCGCCCCTGCCCGCAGGCGGAGTCTTACATGCCTTCAGCACGTCTGGTTCTCGTTCGTCCTGGGCAGCCTGCACTCCAGGCCCTGACCGCAGCCCGGCCGGAGGCTGAATCTGGCTCAAGACGGAAGTCGCGCCGAGAAGTGCTAGTGCAATCGTGAGCAATTCCGCAGATTTCATGAGCTTCACCAATATCCAATCATACGGCCGGCGCTTATGGCGGTAAACCAACAGGCCAGTGATATGCCGCCAAACACCGCCAATGTTTTCTGTTCGCGCGACGATAGCTCCCGGCTCTTGTGTTGCTTCCAGGCGGGTAAGCAATTTATAGCGGCAACATTGAGGATGCCCAAGCCGATTGCCGGAAATTTTATGTAGATGAATGGATTGCCGACATATTCCGTCGCCTTTGTTGCCAGCAGGCAGATGCCACTGACGGCCGCGATGACAAAACCTGTGGTGGCGACGGGGACGGTTGGGTTGCTGATCGCAGGCAGGGCGACGTTGCGCCACAGACCTATCAGCCGCAAATCGAGGATAAGCACAGAACCGAACAGTGTGGCTACGCCAAGGATGTGGACCAGGTTTACAACGCCGTATGTCCACACACCCGATTCGCGCATCGCGTGGCCGAGGGCCGAGGCTTGCAACCACGCCATGAATTCGTACAAAACGGTTCCTTGGCTATGCTTACTTACGGTCGGGATAGACGTTGAACGTGCGGCCGTTCCAGATTACCCGTTCAGTCTTGACCTCGAAACGGTTTGCGTCCCGATTGCGATGACCATGGATCGTCACTGTGGCCCCTACTGGGATGATCCCTTCCTTCAGTCCTGCCCGCTGGGTCCGGGCCGGCGGAGCCAATGTGAGATCCCAGACTTTTCCGTCCGCGCGTAATTGCATGGTCGCATGCGGTCCGGCCAGGCTAACGCCTCGTTCAACTGTGCCAGTGAGCTCGAATTCCTCGTCTGAGTTCCCGGCCCAACCATGATGGGCCGATGCTGGAATAGTTGAAAGCGAAACCGCCAGGATACCAACGCGAATGCAAAGCGAGAGCCTCGAGTGCATGGCTTACCTCCCTAACTCCGATATGATACTACCACTCTAATTCCAGTTCGGGCGATCACTTCGACGCGCCCAGGAGTGCGATGAGCCCGTCCGCTAAAGTGCCCCGCCAACTTAGATAGTCGTGCCCGCCGACGAATTCATGATAGTGGACCTCATAACCTTTAGCGAGAAGCAAGTCCCGCATGTGGCGACTGGGCTCGAGAATGGAGAATCCGGCGCCATTCATGTCCGCCTCGAACGAGCCGGCATCCATATAGAACCGCAACGGTAGCTTGGGGCTCTTCAAGAATTCCTTGGCGAGATAATTGGGTTCCGAATAAGGCTCGGGTTTCTGAGCCGACCACCAAAAGGAACCGGACTGGCACAGAATGTTGCCGAAGGTTTCCGGGTGACGAAATCCCGCGTACACCGATGCAATTCCGCCGAAGCTGGAGCCGGCGACCACCACTTGCCCCGGATCGGTGGTCACATGATAGGTTTGCCTCACCCAAGGGATCAGCTCATTGTTTAGGAAGTCGGCGAAGGCGGCATTCGGCGGCAATTCGCGATTGCGCGTTTCCTGACTCGGGTTGGCGATGAGCACGGCAACCATCGGCGGGATTTTTTTCTCGACCAGCAGATTGTCCAGGATCACGGGAGTCGGAACATTGGTGAGGTATGCGCCCTCGTCGAATACGACCAACAGATGATACGGCGTTCCGTCCCGCTGATAGCCCGGCGGAAGATACACCGACAGATTCCGCTCATTGTTGAGCAAGGCGCTTTTAATGCGATGTTTCTCGACCTTGCCAGCCGGCACTCCGTCGCGTTTTGCGATGTAGGGCTGCGGCTTCGCGCCGGGCATTTCGACCATCGAAACATATTCGAACTTGGTCGCCCCTGGGCCGTCGAACCAATGATGCGGATTCAAAGGGTCGGCCTGCGCTGTCGCGGTTCGCTGAAGGAAGGCGTCCTCATCGAAGGTCAACGGGTCGTTCGGCGATAAGGTATACGCGAAGCGTGCGCCGGCGCGCACGTTCAAGCTTCGATACCAAACGTCCGTGTCAGCGAGGCGCCTCATTTGATAATCGTCGGGCCTGGCCGGTGTAAAGGGATACCACACGATCAGTACGTTTCGAGTTTCGGCGGTTGCGCGCCACAGAAACGTGGCGAGCATGTCCTTATCGTTTCCGTCGATCGACTCGATAAGCGGTGCCCCTTGCTTCTCGATCTCCTTCCAAAACCCGGCGACGGCGTCACTCTGCCCGCTCTCGATCGCTTTGCGTAACGCCGTAATACGAGGACTCGTGAACTTGTCCTTCGGTGGTTCCGCGTGCAGGCGCTCCCCGAGAGTGGTGATCTTGTCGATCGTGATCGCATAGCTTTGCGCCGGCGCGGGCGCGGACCGCAAGACGATCCGGTAAGTGCCCGTTACAGGTGCTTCGAAAGAAAAAGCATTGTCCCCCGACGGGGGTCCGCCAAAAGAATGGATTCTCCCGTCGTCCGGGCCATAGGCGGCAACATTGATCGAGCCAGCCTTCTGTTGGACTTTGCCCTGGCAATATTCACCGGCCTTCAAATTGACGCGGTACTGAAATATCGCGCCGGCTCCAAATGAATGCTCGATCGTTTTTCCGGCGTCGAGCAGAGGCCCATCGGGAGCTTTCTCATATACCAGTTTTCTTATCGGGGAGGAATCGCTGTTCGCCCACAGCATCGTGAGAGTGTGGTCTTGCGGCGTCACAAAAACCCGAATCACTTTACCGCCCCGCGCCGTATCCGGATCGCTGATGGCGATCTCGAAGGCGTTGGCGTTGATTCGTTTCGAAACGTACCGGACGAAGTGGTCTTCGAGAATACCATCTCCCGCTATTCCGTCGAATTGCGCGCGGGTATTGAAGCGCAGGGCCGGACCGTCCGTGAATACGGTCTCGCTGATCTGTAGGTATCCTCCTGTGTTATCTGGTTCGATGAGGGCGCGACCGTCTTTTGCCGTCCGGCCATCAGCAAAGCCGGATTTGGCCGGATTCAATTTCCAGTCGCCGATGAAAGCATCAGATCCGTTGGCGGTAAAGGTGACGAAGATTGCTGCGGCGACGATCCAGGTGAGACGCATTTTGGCCTCCTTGCAAGCTCAAATCTATCAGATACTGGGGGCCGCATCACTTAGTCCTGACTTAGTCCTGAATTAATCGGCACGCTCCTGAGAAATAGAGTAGAATTAACGAGAAACTCAAGGGATGTCTCGCGGAACCAACTCGTTTGCCGCGGGCGGAAGGCTGGCGGGGTGTGTAATCTTGTCGAGTCTGCTTCTTTGTGCTCAAGCGCCGCCTAAACCGCCGGACCCCAATGCACAGGAGATGATTTCGCGCGACGCCCCGGCGACCTTCCGCGCCAAAGTCAATCTAGTGCTGGTCCCGGTGGTAGTACGGGACCGCGACGGGCAGGCCATCGGGAACCTCAAGAAGGAAGACTTTCAGCTCTTCGACAAAGGGAAACCGCAGACGATCTCCAGATTCTCGGTGGAGAGCGGTAAAGGGTCCGAAATCAAGTTGCAGCCGGATGGCGCTGCTATCGCCGCCCGGACCGCACCGGGCGAACCGGAGGAGCCGAAGCCGGGCGAAGCGCCGCCGAAGCGATTCGTCGCCTATTTGTTCGACGATATGCATCTCAGTTTTGGCGATCTCGGCCAGGCGCGCCAAGCCGCTGAGCGGCACATCGACTCGCTTGAGAGCACGGACCGCGCTGCGATCTTTTCCACGTCCGGCAAAACCATGCTCGACTTCACCACCGATCGCGAGAAGTTGCATGCAGCGCTGCTTCGTCTACAGCCGCAATCGAGGATGAGTGGCGCGAATGAATGCCCGTCGGTGTCTTACTATCAGGCGGACTTGATCGTGAATAAGAATGATCCGCAGGCCTTGCAGGCAGCCACGTTGGAAGTGGCGGTATGCAACCCGCAAGTGATGGGGAGTGGCCCGGGTAACTCACAGAGCATGTCCAATCAGCAGCAGGCCATGTCGGCGGCGCAGCGCGCGTTGACCTTGGGTAACGCCGACGTGCAGGTCTCCATGGCTGTATTGAAGGACGTGGTCCGCAGGATCTCGGCCATGCCGGGGCAGCGTAGTCTCATCCTGGTCTCGCCTGGCTTCCTGATCGTGCCCGACTTCCGGACGGATGAAGTGGATATCATGGACCGGGCAATTCGCTCCAACGTCGTCATCGGCGCGGTGGATGCCCGCGGGCTCTACGTCGGCGATGGAATCGTGCCCGACGCCAGCAAACGCGTGTACAACAGCCAGGCCGCCATCTTCAAGGCGCAGTACGATCGCGACAGCGCGCTAGTTCAGGCCGACGTGCTGGCCGAGCTTTCCGACAGCACGGGAGGCACGTTCTTTCACAACAGCAACGACCTGGATGAGGGATTCAGACGCGTCGCTACGGCACCCGAATTCTACTATGTGCTGGGATTCTCGCCGGAGAATCTGAAGCTGGATGGCAGCCTCCACACGCTGAAGGTCACGGTGAAGGATTTGAAGGGCCTCACCCTGCAGGCGCGCCGCGGCTATTACGCGCCCAAGCATCTGGCCGATCCGGCCGAACAAGCCAGGCAGGAAATCGAAGAGGCGGTCTTTTCACGCGACGAGCTGCATGACATCCCCATCGAGCTGCACACTCAATTTTTTAAGGCCAGCGACACGGACGTGAAGTTGTCGGTGCTGGCGCGCGTGGACCTGAGGCATCTCCATTTCCGCAAGGAGGACGGCCGCAACCGGAATAATCTCAGAGTGGTCTCCGCGCTGTTCGACACGTAATGGAAATTACGTGACGGGCATGGAGAAAATCGTGGAGATGCGTTTGCTCGATCAGACGGTCCAAAACAGGTTGGGCCTTATTACCGTGAAGACGAGTCTGGACATAAAGCCGGGGAGTTATGTGGTGCGGCTGGTGGTCAGAGATACTGAAGAGCAACTGATGGCGGCGCAAACCGCGGCTATCGAGATTCCGTTCTAGGAGGTGTCAGCATGCAGGTTCGCAATTTGATGCTCGTGCCAGTGGTTCTGCCGGCGGTGCTCTGGATGAGTGGCGCCATCGCGCAGCCCCAGGACGCAACTGCTCCAGCGCCGCCCACCATCAAAACCGAGACGCGTCTGGTTCTAGTGGACACGGTGGTCACCGACAAGAAGGGACAATACATTCACGACCTCACGGTGAAAGACTTCAAAGTCTTGGAAGACAACAAAGAGCAAACCATCTCCAGTTTCTCGTTTGAAGCCGACCCGGCCTCGCCCACGAACTCCCAGAAGCGCTACCTGGTTCTGTTCTTCGACAATTCCACGATGCAGTTCGGCGAACAGGCGCAGGCTCGCGAAGCCGCGGCGAAGTTCATTGACGCCAATACCGGTCCCAATCGGCTGACCGCTATCGTCAATTTCGGTGGCAGTCTGCAAATCGCCCAGAACTTTACCGCCGACTCCGACCGGTTAAAGAAGGTAGTGAGCGGTGTGAAGTTTTCCAACGTTTCGTCGAACGTGGAGAACGCCTCTCTGGGTGGGGCTGGGTTGAGCCGCGCCGAAGCCGACTTCGGAATGCGGGACTCGATCATGGCGCTCAGAAGCCTGGCCAAGAATCTGGCGGGCGTACCGGGCCGTAAGATTCTGGTGCTGCTCACCAGCGGCTTCCCGTTTTCGCCGGACATCATGCCCGAGGTGACGGCCACCATCGACGCTTGCAACAAGGCCAATGTCGCCATCTATCCGATCGACGTTCGCGGCCTGGTTGCGGTTGGACCGCGCGGCGCGGTGTTACAGCCGTCCATCTTCCAGAACGCTTTCTTCCAGCGCGGCCCCGGTGGCGGCGGTGTGGTCGGTGGCGGGCGTGGCGGAACCACCGGTGGTGGTGGAATGCCTGGTGGCGGGAGTAGGGTCGGCGGTGGAACCACGGGCGCTGGGAGTAGAGGCGGCGGGGTTGGAACTGGGACCGGTATGCGGAGCCCTGCGGGACCGCTCTCGCGCTACTCGATGAATCCCAATAATCTGCCCGGCACGATTGTCCCGCCGTTCCCCAAAAGCGCTTCCACCAACCAGGAAATAATGTATACGTTGGCAAGCGGCACCGGCGGCTTCGTCATCGTCAACACCAACGATCTGGTCGGCGGCCTGGAGAAGATCGGCAAGGAACAGGATGAGTACTACATTCTCGGATACACACCTCCCGAATCAAACGAAGACAGTTGCCATGTAATTAAAGTGAAGGTGGAACGCAGCGGGACCGTGGTGCGCTCGCGAAGCGGATACTGTAATTCGAAGCCTCGTGATATGCTGGCCGGGAACTCGACCGAGAAAGAGCTGGAGAATCGCGCGGCTGCCGCGGGCCCGGGCAATGTGGCTGCCTCCATGCAGCTTCCTTTTTTCTACACCGCGCCGAACACAGCGCGCGTTAACGTGGCGATGGAGATTCCATCCGACGCAATCAAGTTCGAGAAGGCTAAGGGCAAACTCCATTCGGTTGTGAATATTCTGGGGATTGCCTATAAGCCGGATGGTGGTGTGGCAGCTCGATTCAGCGACACGTTGAAGCTCGACTTCGAGAACAAAAAGGAGTTGGAGGCCTTTCAAGAACACCCCGTTCATTACGAGAATCAATTCGATGTCGCGTCGGGCCAGTACAATTTCAAGGTTGTGTTCAGCTCCGGGGATAAGAATTTCGGGAAGCTGGAAATGCCGTTGGTCGTCGATCCTTATGACAGCAAGCAATTCAGCATGAGCGGGGTGGCGTTCGCTAAAGAGGTGCATCGATTGGCGGACATGAACCTGGGCGTCGAGGCGGCGTTGTTAGATGACCGGACGCCGCTGGTGACAAAAGGACTGCAAGTGATTCCGTCGGGCACGAATCGCTTAAAGGCCAGCGCCCCCATCGTCCTTTATCTGGAGATGTACGAGCCGCTGCTTCTCAACCCCACTCCACCGCCTGCCCTGACGGTCGCAATCCAACTCCGGGTATTGGACCGGAAGACTGGTGAGGCAAAGTTCGACAGCGGGCTCGGAAGCGTGGCCGATATGGTCAAGCCTGGCAATCCGGTAATACCGGTAGGACTGCAGGTGCCGGCGGGCACTCTGGTCGCGGGTTCCTACCGGCTGGAGCTGAGCGGGCAGGATTCTTTTGGCAGATCGATCAAGCGTTTGGCTGATCTGGACGTCGAGTAGCGTTACTCCGTGGAGAGCACCGACTGCCTCAGAACATATATAGCGGAGTCCCGGGTATAGGCGCTTTTTCTTCGCCCGGCGCACCCACCGGCTGCTCCTGCAGTTCGCCGCCGATTGGCCGGCAATAGATGCCGTTGTCACTCAAGTAAACCTCGAGTTCCGATGGCCGCGGCAGCGTTCCTTGGATCAGCGCTTCCGATAGCGGATCCTCGATGTACTTCTGGAGAGCCCGGCGCAAGGGGCGTGCGCCGTAGCTGCGATCCACCAGAGTCTTTTCGAGAATGTAGCGAGCCGCGTCCTCATTGACCCGGATCTTGATCTGCTTGGCCACCAGGTTGGCATTGATCATCTCCACCAACAGGTTGATGATCTTCAGCAGGTCTTCATCGACCAGCGAGGTGAAGAGAATGACTTCATCCAGGCGGTTCAGGAACTCGGGATTGAAGGCCTTCTTTACTTCGGCCATCACCTGGTCTTCTACCTTGGGCGGAATGCCGGTAGTGGAAGGCGCGGAGAATCCGATTTGCGTCTTCCTGTCGAGAAAACGCGCACCCAAGTTGGAGGTCATGATGATGATGGTGTTCTTGAAGTCGACGGTGTTGCCGAGACCATCGGTCAACTGGCCGTCCTCAAAAACCTGTAAGAGGATGTTGTAGACATCCGGATGCGCCTTCTCGATTTCATCCAGCAGGATGATGGAGTATGGCGCGCGCTTCACGCGCTCGGTCAATTGGCCGCCCTCCTCGTAGCCGACGTAACCGGGAGGCGATCCTATCAGCTTTGAGACCGAATGCTTTTCCATGAACTCGGACATATCGAAGCGAACCAGTGATTTTTCGCTGCCGAACAGAAACTCGGCCAACGCCCGCGCGACTTCTGTCTTGCCGACGCCGGTCGGTCCCAGGAACAGGAACGAACCGGAGGGCCGTTTAGGCGACTTCAGACCGGCGCGAGACCGGCGGATGGCGCGTGCCAGCGCCGAGATCGCCTTCTCCTGGCTGATGACACGTTTATGCAGCTCTTCTTCGATACGGATGAGCTTGCTGACCTCTTCCTCTTTGATGGCGGTCATGGGGACACCGGTCCAACGCGCCACCACATCTTCGATGTCGTCCTTGGTCACCACTCCGGTTGACGTGTCGTCCAGGTTGTACTTCTCGCGAAGCTGCCGCAGATTCTCGCGCTCCTTGCGTTCCTCATCGGAGTAGAAGCGCGCTTTCTCGAATTCGTGATTGGCGATGGCGTTCTCCATGCGGTGCACGATGAACTTGATGCGCTTCTGGATGTCGGCCACTTCGCCCGGCAGCGTGGTCTGGCGCAGCTTCACGCGCGCGCCGGCTTCGTCGATCAGATCGATCGCTTTGTCGGGAAGGAAGCGATCGGGGATAAAGCGGGTCGACGTGAGCACGGCCGATTCGATAGCTTCATCGGTGTACGCCACGGCGTGGAACTTCTCGTAGCGCTCCTTGATGCCGAACAGAATCCGAATAGCGTCGGACTCGGTCGGGGGCGGCACCTTCACCGCCTGGAAGCGGCGCTCGAGCGACCGGTCTTTTTCGATCGACTTGCGATATTCGCCCGGGGTTGTGGCGCCAATGCACTGGATCTCGCCGCGCGATAAAGCCGGTTTCAGGATATTGGCCGCGTCCAGCGAGCCTTCGGCCGATCCGGCGCCGACCAGGGTGTGGAGCTCATCAATAAAGATGATGGCGTTTTGATTCTCCATCAGCTCTTTCATGATGGTCTTGAGGCGCTCTTCAAACTGGCCGCGGTATTTCGTGCCGGCGACGATCAACGAAAGATCCAAGGCGAGGATGCGCTTATCGGAGAGGAACGACGGCACGTCGCCATCGGCGATTCTCTGGGCTAATCCCTCCACGATCGCGGTCTTGCCGACGCCCGGCTCTCCAATCAGCACCGGATTGTTCTTGGTGCGGCGGCACAATATCTGCACCACTCGCTCGAGTTCATAATCGCGGCCGATTAGAGGATCGAGTGAGCCGTCCATGGCGGCTTGCGTCAGGTCACGGCTGAACTCGGCCAGCAGGGAGCTTTCCTTGGGCCGGTTGGACGCGACTTTTTCCGAAGAAGACCGCTGGATCTCTTCACGCACTTGCGACAGCCGCAGCCCCCGCTCGTGCAGGATCTCAGCCGCGAAGCACTTTTCTTCTCTCAGCAAACCCAGCAGCAAATGCTCGGTGCCGATGTGCTTATGATTGAGGCGCTCGGCCTCTTCGGCGCCATAAGCCAGCACCCGCTTGCATTCATGGCTCAACGGAAGATCCACCGAAGTGGAGACCTTCTCACGGATCGTGGTGTGGGCTTCGATCTGCTTGCGAATGGATTCTATAGCTGCGTGCGAGCGCAAAAAGCGATTGGCCAAGGCCTTGTCTTCACGAAGAAGTCCTAACAGGAGGTGCTCGGTCTCGATATAGGGACTGCCGAACTGGCTAGCCTCATATCGGGCAAAGAAGATGACTCGACGCGCCTTCTCGGTATAACGTTCAAACATAATTACCGCCGTCTTTCCACATTATCGGTTGTTCCTGGTCCGGACGACAGTGTGGAATCCCATCGCCTGACCAGGGGGCCAGAACCCCTTTGTTTAATTCAAGAATCCGGTCGCATCGGTTAGCGAACGTTAAATTGTGAGTAACGTAAATCGACGTCAGCTTATGAGAGCGGTGCAGTTCCTGGAGCAGGGCAATGATCATCTCGCCCGTCCGGAAATCCAGATTGCCGGTAGGCTCGTCAGCGAGCAGAACGCTAGGGTTGCCAACCAGGGCCCTGGCCAGAGCGACCCTTTGCTGCTCCCCGCCCGAAAGTTCTCCCGCACGATGTGAGGCGCGATCTCGTAAGCCGACTTCATCTAACCTTTCCAGTGAAGCTGGCGTGGCTTCGGTTACACTAGCACCCCGTATCAGCAGCGGCATCATCACGTTCTCGAGCGCTGTGAATTCCGGTAACAGCGAGTGATTCTGCCAAACAAAGCCAATCTCCCGATTGCGAAACTCGGATAACTCAGCTTCCGGAAAACTGAAGATGTTCTTTTGATCGAAGTATATCGTACCGTTGGAAGGTCTGTCCAGACCTCCGAGCAGATACAAGAGAGTGCTCTTCCCAGTACCGGACTCTCCGACCAGGGAAAGTTGCTCGCCGCGGGCCACTTCGAAGTTCAAATCCGAGAACACCACCAACTCTATCTCTCCGGATCGGAACTTCTTGGTGAGGTGGACGCCACGGATCACCGCGGCGCCATCGTTTTCCATGCGCGTGGAGCCTCTCTGCTACTAGGCTAGCATTTGTACGGAAGCGCTGGTCTAGTAAAGTACCCTAAGCGAAAACACGCAGCAAAAAGAGGAACACTGGGGCCGGACGTATTCTGCCACAATAAGATCCTTGAGGAGATGGCTAAAGCATGGAAAAACGAATTGCGTTTGGGCTGACAATGGCGGCGGTAGTGTTGACGGTGACGAGCGCGCTGGTGGCGCAAAACCCCGCCGTTAAACGTACGGTGGTGAAGACCGGAGATGTATCGGTCCCTGGGCGCGAGGCGGTGATTGCCAATGTCGAGATTGCACCGGGAGGCTCCGCTGGACGGCATACCCATCCGGGCGACGAGATCAGCTACGTAGTCGCGGGCGAAGGCGAGATCCTGATGGAGGGAAAACCGCCGCTAAAGATCAAGCCAGGCGACGGTTTCGTCGTACCCGGCGGCACGAAGCACGACGCCCATAATACCGGGGCGCAACCGCTCAAGCTGATCGCCGTGTATGTGGTCGAGAAAGGCAAGCCGCTAGCGACGCCGGCACCGTGATCGGATTGGTCCGCCGAGTTGCTGGGTGCATACTGGTTGAAAGGTTTGGTGAGCGCGGAAGGAATCGAACCTTCAACCTACTGATTAAGAGGCCACCCCTGTCAAGTCTCAGGTGTAACATATTGTCGCCTTCCGTCACGCCTTCAATGACTTGCGGAGCGGTTGAAAACGGCCTGCCACGGCTGGCAACGCATGAGACGCGATGAGTTGCTGACAAAACTGCTGACGAAAAATTTGCCGGTCAACGAGTTGGCTTTGCCATCGGTTCCGGTATTCGGTAGTGGTACAGTTTGAACCTACGCGGCAGGATAGTGGTGCCCGCTGCCGTGATCTCTGGAGGCAGGAATGAAAGCATCTGTGTTTTATCGAATCGCTGCTGTTCTTCTTCTGCTTTTCGCGGTAGGACATACACTCGGCTTTCGCCAGTCTGATCCCAAATGGGGAGTTGATGCCCTTCTTGGCTCAATGCGGTCAATTCACTTCGACGTGCAGGGTTTCGACCGCACGTATTGGGACCTCTTTGTGGCGGCCGGATTCTCTGTCGGCGTGTTTTATCTATTCGCGGCGATATTGGCATGGCAGCTAGGTGGCCTTCCGGCAGCGACTTTGGCGCTCATGCGCGGCACTGCGTGGGCGTTCGCCCTTTGCTTTGCCGCCATCACGGTTGTGAGCTGGAGATACCTCTTTATCATACCCATCGCTTTCTCAATCGTGATTACATTATGTTTGACTGCGGCGGCATGGCTTTCAGCGAGGCAGGTTTCCATGCCTCCATTGCGATAGTAAGGTGAGAGGATTCAAACTGCACCACTACCCGGCATTCGAGTGCTCGTGTGGGACGGCTTGAACAAAGCAGGGTAACGTACAGCCATGACGATTAACCTCGAACCCGAGACTGAACGGCTCGTGCGGGAAGAGCTGCAAAATGGCCACTTCCGTTCTGTTGACGAAATGATCGTCGAAGGTGTCCAGGCCAGGCGTGAAGGAAAACCGTTGTCCCGCGAGCTGAGGCGCAAGACGCGCGCTGAAGCGGTGGCGCACATTCGCGAGCTACGCCAGGGAAACCGGCTGCCTGCCGGTGTCACCATCAAGGACCTCATCAACGAAGGCAGGGCTTGACAGCGTTTGTCCTCGACAACTCTGTCACCATGCGCTGGTGCTTTGAGAATGCTTCGACGCCGTATGCCGAAGAGGTGCTTGAGCAATTGTTGGTAGGCCAGCAGGTCAACGTTCCGGTTTTGTGGCTCTATGAGGTCTGTTTCGGTGCTGGCAAAGGCCCAGCGGAGCGGGTCGATCACGGCCGGATAAGCCCACGGCGAAGACATAAGATCGCTCAACATCGCGGTAGATGAGGAGAGCTTTGGCCACATATTCGGCGATGTTCACAGGTTGGGCTGTGGACCACGCGCTGAGCGGATACGATGCCGCTTATCTCGAATTGGCGATTCGCCAGAGACTACCCTTGGCTACGCTCGACGAGGATTTGCAGAAAGCCGCTCGCACTGCGGGCGTCGAACTCTTCCAGCCAGCTTGATTTTGGCAGAGTCGTGTTTTTCTACTCCGCCTTGAACATAAGGCTGCGCCTCTAAGATCTCCGGCACACCTATGCTACTCTCCTTATCAACCAAGGCGTTATCCCAAAAAGATTTCGGAGCGGCTGGGTCGCTCCTCGATCAAGCTGACGATGGATACTTGCGGGCACATGTTTGAGGGCAGCGACCGCGATCCAGCAGAGAAGATGGAACAGTTCTCTAGCCGCGGGGCAAGGAACGGTGTAGCGCTAACAATCGCCAAACGGAAGGCGCCTTAAAGCGGCTTGCTGACAAAAGCGATGTCCCCGAAGGGAGCCGAGTTAGGAAGTGTTTTATTTTGAGTGGTGAGCGCGGTAGGAATCGAACCTACAACCTACTGATTAAGAGTCAGTTGCTCTGCCAGTTGAGCTACGCGCCCGGATCGGGAATCAAAATCTTCAGGATGCCGCCGCGTTGGTGAGCATTCCATCCTCGCGGCAACTCTTCGATTGTACCATTGAAGCAAAGCCTATGCCTGCTATCGGCCGTGTTCTCGAGACTTCGCTCTACGTCGACGATCTCGCCCGCTCAATCGGATTCTATCAGCGCATCTTCGGCCTCGACGCGCTAATGGCCGACGCCCGATTTTGCGCCCTCAATGTTTCTGGCCAGCAAGTCCTCCTGCTCTTCGTCAAGCATGGGACTACCGAGCCAATCCGGACTCCCGGCGGCGTCATCCCGCCGCACGATGGCGAGGGCCAGATGCATCTGGCATTCACGATCTCCAAGGAAGACGAAGCTGCCTGGACCGAACATCTGAAAGCCGCGAGCATCGCCATAGAGAGCCGTGTCGCGTGGCCGCGTGGTGGATTCAGCCTCTACTTTCGTGACCCCGACGGCCATCTGCTCGAACTGGTCAGCCCGGGCTGCTGGGAGATTTATTAGACGCCATCGCCTCGGCCGCGATCTGCGCGATATCCATCAGTTTGGGCGGCGTCTTCGAAACGCCTGCCAGCGCATCGCGGAACATTGTATTGCAGAATGGGCACGCGGCCCCCACCACGCTGGCTCCGGTTGCCACCAATTCTTCGGCGCGCTCGACGCTCACGCGTTTACCCTTCTCTTCACCCAGAAACGCGAGCCCTCCTCCGGCCCCGCAGCAGAACGACCGTTCGCGCGCTCGTGGAGGATCGATCACCTCGCCAAATCGCCCGATCACGTCGCGCGGTGCGTCGTATACATTGCGGTAACGTCCCAGGTAGCAGGGGTCGTGATAAACGATCTTGGCGCCATTGGACGCGTGCGCCGGTAATTTATCGAGATGCCGCGCCAGGAACTCGCTGTGGTGCTCGATGGGCGGCGCTTGGCCGTATTCTTTCCAGTCCACGCTGATGGTTCGCACGCAATGCGGGCAGATCGAAACGATTTTGGTCACTTTGGTTTGCTTCAGTGTTTCGAGATTACTCTCCGCCAGTTGTCCGAATGCCAGATCGTTGCCCAGCCGCCGCGCCGGATCGCCGGTGCATTTCTCTTTCCGAAGAACGCCGAAGCTGGCGTTCAGCCGCCGCATCACGTTTGCGAACGAGGCGATGATCTCGCGGCCTTGCGGATCATACGCGCCCATGCATCCCAGCCACAGGCAGTATTCCTGGGTGCCGTCGAAGATCGGCAGCTCCTGTTTCTGAATGAACTTGTCGCGCTCGCTCGAAGAAAAGCCCAGCGAGTTTCCATTGCGCTCCAGATTCAAGAACAACTTGGTTCCGTAATCGTCTTCCCACTTGCCGGTGTTCACCGCGCCGCGCCGCAGCCCGATGATGATCGGCAAATGCTGAACGCCGACCGGACATTGGAACTCGCACGAGCCGCAGGTGGTGCACTGGAAGGCCGCTTCCTGCGAAAGGTGCTTGCCCAGCAGCGGCTCTTCGCCCGCGGGGCCGTACTCGTTCAAATATCCGCGCACGCCCAACGCAATTTCTTTCGGATCGAGCACCTTGCCCGTATTCGCAGCCGGACAGTGCTCGGTGCAGCGCCCGCACTCCACGCAGCTATAAGCCTGAAGCGAGACGAGCTGCGTAAT
Source organism: Bryobacterales bacterium (assembly GCA_963780485.1). Lineage (GTDB taxonomy): Bacteria > Acidobacteriota > Terriglobia > Bryobacterales > Bryobacteraceae > Palsa-89. The sequence continues at coordinate 9,474 of CAWACO010000024.1, read as the reverse complement.
ATCCTTGCCCGTGTCGAGCCCGAAGTCGTCATCGCCCGACCAGCGGCGGAATCTTGCTGAACGTGTCGCGCTTCAAGAAGACGGTCACCGGACTGAGCACCAGGTGCAGATGCTTGGTGTGCGGGATCAGCGGCAGGAACACCAGGAGCGCCAGCGTGTGCGCCCACCACAGCGCCTTGCTATCTTCTCCGCCCGGCAGAAAGGTCGCGAGGTAGGTGATCATCAGGACGAAAATCAGCAGCGCGATCACGCCGGATTCATACGACAACGGCCCCAGCCACTTCGGCCGGATCACGAATCGGCGGAACGCAAGACCGCTAATGCCGACCGCCACTCCTACGCCGAAGACCGCCGCCAGTTGAAAGTAAAACGATCCGAAGAAGCCGTCGCGCGATAGCAGATGCAAGCCCACGCCTTCCGCGAAATGGTTGATGGTTACCAGCGCGAACGCGCAGAATCCCCAGAACACCAGGGCGTGCGCCAAACCAGGCAACGGCCGCTGCTGGATGACTTTTCCCTGGAGCAGCACTTCCCAAATGAAGTCGCGCGTCCGGCGGCCAACGGGCTGGATGGTGAAGTCAGGATCTTTCTTCGAGGCCAGCACGATCCGCCAGACTTTGCCGAATCGCAGCCAAAAACCGTAAAGCGAGGCGATCAGGAGAACGAGAAACAGCACGGTCTCGGGCCACGAAAGTTGGACCATAAACAGCGAGTGTAGCGCAGACCATTGCCGGCATTCGCGAAAACTCGGCTACCATGTGCTATTGGGGTGAATGATTGCGATTCATAATGTCCGGCGCTGCCGGGTTCATCGGGTCGCATCTGTGCGACCGGCTGGTCTCCGAAGGCCACCACGTGGTTGGGTTCGACAATCTCATCACGGGCGCGACGCGGAATATCGAGCATCTGCAGGCGAGCCCGCGGTTTGAGTTTCGCGAATGGGATGTGTGCCGTCCCGTGGAAGTTGACGGGCCGATCGACGGCGTTTTGCACCTGGCTTCGCTAGCCAGCCCGGTCGATTACCTGGAGCATCCCATCGAAACGCTGGAGGTCGGGTCGGCGGGGACGCGCAATATGCTCGAGATCGCCCGCCGTCACCAAGCGCGGTTCCTGCTGACGTCCACTTCGGAATGTTATGGCGATCCTCTGGTCCATCCGCAGGTGGAGACTTATTGGGGCAATGTGAATCCGGTGGGCCTGCGCTCCTGCTACGACGAAAGCAAACGGTACGCGGAAGCGCTGACCATGGCTTACCACCGCGTCCACAAGCTGCCGACCAACATCGCTCGCATCTTTAATACCTATGGACCGCGCATGCAGTTGGACGATGGCCGTGTGGTGCCGGCCTTCATCGATCAGGCGCTGCGCGGCGAGCCGATGACGGTATTCGGAGACGGCTCGCAGACCCGCAGCTTCTGTTACGTGCGCGATCTGGTGGACGGCCTGTACCGTCTGACGTTTTCGGACGAGCGGTTTCCGGTGAATCTGGGAAATCCGCAAGAGATGACCATCCTGGAGTTCGCCGAACGGATCCAGCGGCTCACGGGGACCAAGGCGCCGCTGGAGTTCAAGGAGCTTCCGCAAGACGATCCCAAGCGCCGGCAGCCGGACATTTCCAAAGCTAAGCGGCGTGTTGGGTTGGGAGCCGAAGGTTGGCTTGGAAGATGGGCTGCGGGAGACGATCGAGTATTTTCAGAAGTTGCCGGCGCGCGGTGAAAGCCTGAAAGCGCGTCGAGAATCTAGCTTTTTGCCAGCTCCACCCAGACTTTAGCGGCCGCGCTTCGGCCCAGTTGCACGGCTTTCCCATCGATCCTGAGCGACAGGGTCTCGTCATAGTTCGAGGCCATCATCCTGACCACGGCGCCAGGATGGATGCCGATGCCGTTCAAGTATTCGAGCAGGCGGCGGTCGCGCTCGAACACGCTCACCACGGTCGCTTCCGCTTGCGAAGGCGCCTCATCGAGCGGTTTCCAACCACGATTGCGGCGATCCTGCGGCGTGTCGCGCTCCACGCGGTTTCCATGCGGGCAGGCCTCGCCGGTTCCGAGTTTCTCCAGCAAACGCCGCTCGAAATCGGCCGAAACGGCGTGCTCCAGTTGCTCGGCCTCCTCGTGGACCTTGTACCATTCCATGCCGAAAATCTCGGTTAACATGCGCTCGATTAGATGGTGCCGATTGAGCAGGCGGTTGGCGATGTCGCGGCCGGCCGCTGTGAGGGAGAGCTGCCCGTCCTTGCTGACCCGAATCAAGGCGTCGCGTTTCAGCCGCTTGATGGCCATCGTCACCGCCGGAGCAGAAACGTTCAGCCAGCGCGCCAAAGTGGCTGCGATTACGGGCTCGCCTTCACTTTCCGCCTCGGCAATCGCTTTGAGATAGTTCTCCTTGGAGATGGTAATCTTCACGTCAACCAAAATTGTACCGTGGGAGTAACCTGTGAGTCGTTCCAACACGCCTTAACGTTTTTGGTGAAACTATAACTATGTCTAGACGCAATACCCTCCGACTGCTGTTCTGCCTGGCTGCGGTCAGCGTGCCGCTGTTCCTGCTAGCGGAAGAGAAGGTCGATCTTTCGATTATCAACCGGATCAAGTCCGAGGCCTTCGAGAATTCCAAGGTGATGGACCACATGTTCTACCTGACCGATGTCCATGGTCCTCGGCTCACCGGCTCGCCCAACTACAAGGCGGCGGCCGACTGGGTGGTCCAGCAGATGACCGAATACGGACTGGTGGCGCACGAGGAGAAGTGGGGACCGTTCGGCCGCGGCTGGGCGAACAAGCATTTTGAGGCGCACCTGATCGAGCCGCAATATCAGCCGCTGATTGGCGTCCCGCTGGCCTGGACGGCCTCGACCGAGGGAACCGTCACCGGCGAGCCAATGATGGTTAGCATCCGGACCGACGCCGATTTCGATAAGTACAAAGGCAAGCTCAGCGGCAAGATCATCATGTCGATGGCGCCGAAGGAAATAGAGTTTGAGACCGCTCCGCTGGGACATCGTTATACGAACGAAGAGCTGGCTGACGAAGCGCGCGCTCCACAACCGGGACGTTCGCCATTCAGCCTGCGCGCGCCTGGCAATGCAGCCGGTGGGCCGCCCGTCACACCGGAAGAAGCACGCCAGCGCCGCGAGGAACGCCGCAAGTTCGGTGAGAAGGTCGCGCAATTCTACAAGGACGAAGGTGCGCTGGTGCTGCTTTCCTACGGATACAACGGCGACGGCGGCACGATTTTCGCTTCTTCGGGCGGCTCCTATGATCCCAAGAAGCCCATCGCGCTGGCGTCGGTGGCGCTTACGCCCGAGCATTACAATCGCATCGCACGATTGATGGATCACAAGATTCCGGTGAAGCTCCAGTTCAACATCCAGAATGAGGTTTTCGAAAACAATCTGGACTCGGTTAACGTGGTCGCGGAAATTCCCGGCACCCGCAAGAAGGACGAGATCGTGATGTTGGGCGCGCATCTGGATTCGTGGCACGGCGGCACAGGCGCCACCGATAACGCGGCGGGCAGCGCGGTGGTGATGGAAGCGGTGCGCATTCTGAAGTCGCTCAATCTCCCAATGGATCGCACGGTTCGCATGGCGTTGTGGGGCGGGGAAGAGGAGGGTCTGCTCGGATCGCGCGCGTACGTGAAAGAGCACTTCGCCGATCGCGAAACCATGAAGCTCTCGGCCGAGCACGCCAAGCTGGCCGGATATTTCAATTACGACAACGGCACCGGCAAGATTCGGGGGATTTACCTGCAAGGCAACGACATGGCGCGGCCGATCTTCGAAGCTTGGCTGGCGCCGTTCAAGGACCTGGGCGCGACCACGGTCACCATTCGCAACACGGGCGGCACGGATCACCAGTCGTTCGACGCGGTCGGCCTGCCGGGCTTCCAGTTCATCCAGGATCCGATGGATTACAGCACCCGCACGCATCATTCGAACATGGACGTGTACGATCACGTTCAGGCCGGCGATCTGATGCAAGCTTCGGCGATCATGGCTTCGTTCGTATACAACGCCGCCATGCGCGACGAGATGCTTCCGCGCAAGCCGCTGCCCAAGCCGCAGCCAGCCCAGCGCCGTCCCGCAGCCACCGAATAATTAGGGACATTGCACGCAAATCCCTATTATTGCTGTGTCGCTCAGTCCGTTAGGAAAATGCCAACCTGGTTTAGCTCGACTAAGGCCTCGGTACCAATCAACTCCGGTCGCGACGGGAAATCCTGGATGCGAACCAGGACCAACGACAAATCCGAGTAAGACAGGTTGCTCCAATCAAAGAACTCAACGAATAGCAGGGCGATTCCAGAGTCTCGGACCTGAATCTTCGCCTCCCCATCAATCCCGCCACCCTGCCTACGAGTAAGAGTCTGGAGCATCGCAACGCGGTAGGATTCTCCCATGAACTGCATGTTCGGAACAACACGGAAACGATGCTCCCAGGGCTCATCCTTGGCAAGGCGTTCGTCTATAATCGCTAGCTTTTCCAACACCAGGATTTCGAAAAGAGACTCGCGGATTTTCTCGAAGATCCCGTGGATGTTTGCCATCGATCGCAGCTCTGGATCAGACCAGATGGCCCGGTTCCAGATCTCTCGAACCGTGAGTCTATAGTGTTGGAAAACTTCAGTGACATCTCGCATGGGCCCGTTTCTCGATCATAGCTTGAGGCGTTGGAGTCAGCGTACAATCAGTCTTCATGCTCTATCTCTCTGAAGCGGACGTTCAAGAACTGCTGCCGATGCGCGAGGCCGTCGACGTCATGCGCCGGACATTCGAGGCGCTGGCACAAGGTCGCGCGCAAAACCAGCCGCGGCGGCGATTGATCCTCGAGACCGGATCGGTGTTGCATAGCATGGCTGGCGCCTATGGCAGCTATTTTGGAACGAAGTTCTACTCCACCAATCCACGCTATGGCGCGCACTTCTACTTCATACTCTACGATGCGAAGACGGCCCAGCCGCTGGCGTTGATGGAAGCGAATCACCTGGGACAAATCCGTACCGGCGCGGCCAGCGGCTACGCTACCGACCTGATGTCGAACCCTCGCGCCGAAACTTTGGGGATCATCGGCTCCGGATTTCAGGCGCGGACTCAACTGCACGCGATCCGGGCCGTCCGGCCGATTAAACCGTCCGCGTCTGGAGCCGCAGTGAAGAGAAGCGTCGCCAGTTTTCGGAAGAATCTTCCGTGACCGCTGTAGATTCTGCCGAGGAGGCAGTACGCGGCGCCCAGATTGTTGTAACCGCGACAAACTCCAAGGATCCAGTACTAGAAGAGCAATTGGATTGAACCCGGTACGATGATCAATGCCATGGGATCAAACGTCGCCAACCGGCGCGAGTTGCCCGCGGATCTCATCCATCGCGCCGATGTGATCGCAGCCGATTCCATCGAGCAAGCCAAAATCGAAGCCGGCGATCTTCTGCTGGCCGACCACTGGTCCAACGTCGTAGAGCTTAAAGATGTAAAGCAACACTACGACCCCAAACAAATAACCATCTTTAAATCGCTTGGATTGGGAGTGGAAGACGTGGCTGCGGGGGCGTTTCTTTACGAACGCGCCCTGGCTACTCCTGAACGGTTTGCTGATCGGAATCGCGCCAAGCGCTGATCTTCAACCGACGGCAGACCCAGCACAGAGCCTCCGCGGAATTAGGGGCGCAAGCAGCGCCACAAACGGAACACTTCCCCAATCCCTTTATCTGATCGGCCTGAATCGCCCGCTTGGCTTCTTCGAGAAGCTTTTGGTCGATCACCGGCTCCGGAATTGGCAGCGGTTTCCGTTTCATGTTCCGAGACCAAATTAACACGGAACAGGTAGGTTACGCTGCCCGGTCCAGTCTCATGATGTATCCGGGATCCAGGGAAGCCGAGCACCGGGAGCATTTTTGTCCAGGTTTCACTTTGGCCGTTTTCCCATTGCTGACCACTGTTCCTTCCACGGTGTGGGTACAAATAGGACAGTAGACAAAACCCTTTGATTCGAACTGCATCGTCACTCGAGGTTGAGCTTGGTTGTTCATACCTCCTCCTTCGTCACTGAATATGACGCAAGTCGAGTGCCAAAGGATTGCTAAAAATATGTAAAGCGGCGGGACCGAAACGATTCCGGCGCGGCGAGAAGTAGATACGAGAAGTAGATACACTGGAACTGTTCGATCATCTTATGGCAACGGCATTTATCTTTCCCGGTCAGGGCTCTCAATACGTAGGGATGGGCAAGACTCTAGCCGCAAGCTTCTCCGCGGCGCGTCAAATATTCGACGAAGCGGACGGCGCGCTTGGGTTTTCGCTCACCCAACTTTGTTGGGAAGGCCCAGCCGAGGTGCTCCAGTTGACTGAGAACCAGCAGCCCGCGCTCCTCACGGTTTCCGTTGCCGCTTTCCGCGTGCTCAGCGACCAGGGGCTGAAGCCCGACTATGTCGCCGGTCACAGTTTAGGCGAATATTCGGCACTGGTGGCGGCCGGTGGACTCGATTTTGTCGACGCAGTGCAACTGGTTCGCAAGCGCGGCCGATACATGCAGGAGGCGGTGCCCCCGGGAATCGGCGCCATGGCAGCGATCCTGAAACTGCCGGAAGGAAAACTGGATTCCATCCTTGCCGAGGCGTCCCAGGGCGAGGTGGTCAGTGCGGCCAACCTCAATTCTCCCGATCAGGTCGTGATCGCCGGACATGCTGGCGCTGTGGCGAGAGCCGTCGAATTGGCTAAAGCCGCGGGAGCCAAACGTGCTCTGCTGCTGCCCGTGAGTGCGCCCTTTCATTGTTCGTTGATGAAGCCAGCGCAGGAAAGACTGGCCGTCGACCTGAATTCGGCCAGTTTCCGCGATTTGGCGGTTCCGTTGGTGAACAACTGGCAGGCCCGGCTGATTCGGAGCGGCGCTGAAGCTCGGGAAGGCCTGTACCAACAGGTGCCGAATCCGGTGCGTTGGGCTGAGGCCATCCGCAAGCTGAGTTCTGAGGGCGCGACTCGCTTCATTGAGGTCGGCGCGGGAGGCGTTCTCACCGGATTGCTTCGTAACATTAACCCGGAGCTTCAGGGGGCGAAGTTCGGCGAAGCGGCCGATCTGGAGAAAATCCATGCAGCGGCTGCATAAGTGGGGCAGGCTTATGGCCTGTCTCTTCTGTTTGGCGCTTCTACTGCTGATGACAGGTTGCAAAATGCCGGGCGAACAGCAGGACTTTTCGAAACTAACCGAGGAGTTCGTGTACGGATCGCTGGCCTTGTCACCGGTCTCCGCCACCGCCGCGGGCTACCACGAACATCAAGGCATACGACTGGACGAAAAGCTGGACGATTACAGTCCTGGTAGCATCCAAGAGCAGCGGCAATTCTATTTGGGGTTTCGCGAGCGGCTGGCATTGATCAAGCCGGAAACACTCGCGCCGGAGGAGCGTGCCGATTATCAGATCGTACAGAACCAGGTTGAGCTGGCACTGCTGGATCTGAATCGCATCCAAAGCTTTCGCCATAACCCCACAGGGTATGTGGAATTAGTCGGCAATGCGTTGTTCAATCCGTTCGTGCTCGAATACGGGCCGATAGAAACGCGTTATCGCCATATCATCCAACGGTTGTTCAAGGTTCCTGAATTGATGCAGCAGGCCAAGGTGAATCTGCGCGATTCTCCCGAGGTGTGGAACCGTGTTGCGCAGCAGGAGAACGACGGCAATATCGATTTAATCGACAAAACCCTTCGGGACCGCGCGCCGGCGGCTTTGAAAGGCGATTTTGATCGTGCCGCGAAAGGCGCTCTAGAGTCTCTCCATGACTTCAACAAGTACCTGAAAGACGACCTGTCTCGCCGGACCAGCGATTGGCGCTTGGGAAAAGACAAATACGATCCCAAGTTCCGTTATACTCTGGCGTCGGGCAAGACCCCGGAGCAGGTGTTGTCGGAAGCCGAAGCGGCGCTGAAGAGCGTGCGTGACGAGATGGCCAAGCTGGCCGCGCCGCGCTCGGTTCGGGAGGCTCTGGACAAAATCGCGCAGCAACACGCGACTCCAGAGACTTTCATGGATCAGGCGCGGAAGACGCTGGAAGAGGCCACCAAGTTCGTGCGTGAAAAACACCTGGTCACTTTGCCCGCCCGCGGCAACCTGCAGGTGATCCCGACGCCGGAGTTCATGCGCGGAATCTATGCCGTGGCGGGTTTCAACGCGGCGCCGGCGCTGGAGCCGCAGTTAGGCGCGTTTTACTGGGTCACGCCGATTCCCTCCAATTGGCCGAAGGACCGGATTGAATCAAAACTGCGGGAGTACAACTATTACGGGCTGCAGGAGATCACCATCCATGAGGCCATGCCGGGGCACTATGTGCAGTTGGAGATCGGCAACGACCTCGAACCCAAGAACCGCCGCGTGCTGCGAACCATCTATGGCAACGGCCCTTATGTCGAAGGGTGGGCCGTCTATGCGCAACAGTTGATGTCGGATGAAGGGTATCTAAACAACAGCGCCGAGCTGCGATTGACCCTGATGAAGCAATTGCTGCGCTCGATCGCCAATGCGATTCTCGACATCCGGCTGCAGACCATGGGGATGACCGAGCAACAGGCACTCGACCTGATGATCAACGACACCTTTCAGGAGAAAGAGGAAGCCACGGCGAAAATTCAGCGCGCGCAATTGTCGTCCTGCCAGTTGCCCATGTATTTTATCGGATGGCGGGGCTGGCTGGACACGCGTGAGGATTACAAGAAACGGAAAGGCGCTGCATTTCAATTGTCTGAATTTCACGATGCGGCGCTGAAGGAGAGCGCGGTGCCGCTGCCGGTGCTCCCACAGTTGCTGAAGTAACGTGGCGTCACAGTCAAAAATCTCTCTCAGCACCGTCGGGCACTCTACTCATTCGATCGAAGATTTCATTGGCATCCTCGAAGCGCACGGCATCCGGCAACTGGTGGATGTAAGAACGATGCCGCGTTCGCGCCGCGTTCCCCAGTTCAATAAGGAGAACCTGTCGGCCAGCCTCCCGGCGTCGGGCATTCTTTATCGGCACATGCCTGGCTTGGGCGGACTGCGCCATGCGAAACGCGACTCCACCAACACAGGCTGGCGGAACGCCTCCTTTCGAGGCTTCGCGGATTACATGCAGACGCCGGAGTTCCGCGAAAACCTGGAAAAGCTGATCGAGTTCGCCGGTCAAGCTCCGACCGCGATCATGTGCGCTGAAGCGGTTCCCTGGCGCTGCCACCGGTCGCTGATCGCCGACGCGTTGGTGGCACGGGGAATTCCGGCGATAGAGATCCTCAGCGCCAAGCAATCCAGGCCTCACGCGTTAACGCCGTTTGCGCAAGTGAGCGGTTCCGAAGTGACTTATCCGGCGGTTGCCGCCGAAGAGACCGAAAACTTGAAGCTGGAGTTTGACGGGCCAGGAACCCTGCGTTAGAATGGCTGTGCGGGGTGGAGCAGTCTGGTAGCTCGTTGGGCTCATAACCCAAAGGTCGGTGGTTCAAATCCATCCCCCGCAACCAA
>CAWACO010000023.1:0-100876 GCA_963780485.1 Bryobacterales bacterium | reverse complement strand
AGAATCCAACAAATGCGGTCGGAAGAAAATGTCCGATCACCAAGGGCGGGCTTTGGTTCAAGAACAGCGTAGACATATTGAGAACAAAAGTATGAATGCCGAACTTACCCATCTCCCTCAGCGTTTTGACGCTTGCATAACGTGGAGAAAGCTTCAATTCCGGAAAGATTCCTCGAAAGCTCACCACGTTCAGCACGTATCCAATACACTGGCTGATCACCACCAGCGCGCCGATGCCGACCAGTCCGTAACCCAGCCACAACAAAATTGCGATCCCGGAGGAACGGATCACGGTCGTGACGACGTTCACTTTATTCGATAGATCAAATCGCTGAACAGCCTCCAGCGCCGCGTTGAATGTATTGAAGACAAATCCCAAGCACCAACTGAGTGAAATGAGTACGATCAGCAAACGGAAGGTCGGAGTCAGCTCCGGAGAAATATGAAAGAACTTGTGAATGCTATTTGAAGACAGGACAATCATCACGAACAGTGGCGCCGAAATGACTCCAGCGTATAGCAGCGCCGTGTTGAGAATCGCGTTCACATTGTCGGGTTCCCGGAGAGCCCAAAAGTGCGCTACGTACTTCACCGTGGCGGATCGGAAGCCGAGATCCAGAAAAACGCAGTACTCAACCAGTGAGAAGGACAGTACCCATATTCCGTATCCTTCGGGGCCGAGCTTTCTTACCTGATAGGGAGAAAGCAAGAAGCCCGTGAACAAGGTCGCGCCGACACCCAGCCACATCCAAAAAGTGTTGAGGATGAAACGAGCGGCGCGATGGCGAGGGGCCGCCTCTGTTGTCCCGGCCATGAGCAACTACATTATCGCAGTTGCATCGGGATTCCCGCTTGTTTTTGCTCCGCCTCACCGCCCCTCGCGCCCACCCACCCTGGGGAACTCCCTAAGTTGTTAAAAAATCTTGTAACAGGTTGAATTGGATGGAAGTCTAACGTTGACAACAGAACTCTCTTATCACTAGCATAGTATTATGCATTACATTGCGCCGGGAGTGTACGAATGAAAGTACTGCAAGCTGAAAAAAACGGATCTAAGACGCGTGAAACCAACGTGTTGCTGAAAACGCTGGTCTCCTTCAAACGCGGAAATTTCTCAGTTCGCATGCCGGTCCATGAGACCGGACTGCCAGGCAAGATCGCCGACACCCTGAACGAGATTCTCGACCTCAACGAGAAGATGGTTAGCGAATTCGCGCGCATCAGCAAGGCCGTCGGTAAGGATGGCCGAATCACCCAACGTGCCTCCATTGGATCGGTTACCGGGGCATGGGCCGACTGCGTGGAATCGGTCAACAGCCTCATTGGCGATCTCGTGCAGCCCTCCACCGAAGTTGCTCGCGTCATCGGCGGCGTGGCTAAAGGCGATCTGTCGCAGACCATGTCGCTCGAAGTGGATGGGCGCCCCCTGCGCGGCGAATTCCTCCACACCGCGCGCGTCGTGAACACCATGGTGCAGCAGTTGAACTCGTTCGCATCGGAAGTTACGCGCGTGGCGCGCGAAGTCGGTACCGAAGGCAAGCTCGGCGGACAAGCCGTCGTGACCGGCGTCGCTGGAACCTGGAAGGATCTCACCGAGAGCGTGAACTCGATGGCCAGCAACCTGACCAACCAGGTTCGAAACATCGCTGGTGTGACCACGGCTGTCGCTAAAGGCGACTTGACCACCAAGATCACCGTCGACGCGCGCGGGGAGATTTTGGAGCTGAAGAACACCATCAACACCATGGTCGACCAGCTCAGCTCGTTCGCGGCCGAAGTGACGCGCGTGGCCCGCGAAGTCGGGACCGAAGGCAAGCTCGGCGGTCAGGCGGAAGTGAAAGGCGTCGCCGGCACGTGGAAGGATTTGACGGACAGCGTCAACTACATGGCCAGCAACCTGACCAATCAGGTTCGTAATATCGCCGAAGTCACCACCGCCGTCGCGAAGGGCGACTTGTCCACGCGCATCACCGTCGACGCGCGCGGTGAAATTCTGCAGCTCAAGAACACCATTAACACGATGGTCGACCAGCTCAGTTCGTTCGCGGCCGAAGTGACGCGCGTGGCCCGCGAAGTCGGCACCGAAGGCAAGCTCGGCGGTCAGGCGGATGTGCCCGGCGTCGGTGGCACGTGGAAAGATCTCACGGACTCGGTAAACTCGATGGCCGGTAACCTTACGGCGCAAGTCCGCAACATCGCTGAAGTCACCACCGCCGTGGCCAAGGGCGACCTGTCGCGCAAGATTACGGTGCAGGTGCGCGGCGAGATTTTGGAGCTGAAGAACACCATCAATACCATGGTGGATCAGCTCAGCTCGTTCGCCTCGGAAGTTACGCGCGTGGCGCGCGAGGTCGGAACCGAAGGAAAACTCGGCGGCCAAGCGGAAGTGGAAGGAGTGGCCGGCACCTGGCGCGATCTTACGGAAAGCGTCAACTCCATGGCCGGCAACCTGACCAACCAGGTCCGCAACATCGCCGGCGTCACCACTGCCGTCGCAAAAGGCGACCTTTCAACCAAGATCACTGTCGACGCGCGCGGCGAAATTCTGGAGCTCAAGAACACCATCAACACCATGGTGGATCAGCTCAATTCGTTCGCCAGCGAAGTGACCCGCGTGGCGCGCGAAGTCGGCACCGAAGGCAAACTGGGCGGCCAGGCTCAAGTCCGAGGCGTCGGCGGCGTCTGGAAAGATCTCACCGATTCGGTCAACTCGATGGCCGGTAACCTGACGGCCCAGGTCCGTAACATCGCCGAAGTCACGACCGCTGTCGCCAATGGCGACTTGTCTCGCAAGATCACCGTCGACGTGCGCGGCGAAATCCTGGAGCTCAAGAACACCATCAACACCATGGTGGACCAGCTCAATTCGTTCGCCAGTGAAGTGACTCGCGTGGCGCGCGAAGTAGGTACCGACGGCAAGCTCGGCGGCCAGGCGCAGGTGAAGGGCGTCGGCGGCGTCTGGAAAGATCTTACGGATTCGGTGAATTCGATGGCCGGCAACCTGACCGCTCAGGTCCGCAACATCGCCGAAGTCACGACCGCCGTCGCTAATGGCGATCTGTCGCGCAAGATCACGGTGGACGTGCGTGGTGAAATTCTGGAACTGAAAAACACCATCAACATCATGGTCGACCAGCTCAATGCGTTCGCAGGCGAAGTTACGCGCGTCGCGCGCGAAGTCGGTACCGAAGGCAAGCTCGGCGGACAGGCCGTTGTGAAGGGTGTCGCTGGAACCTGGAAGGATCTTACTGACAGCGTTAACTCCATGGCCAGCAACCTGACTAACCAGGTCCGCAACATTGCCGAAGTCACCACCGCCGTTGCCACCGGCGATCTGTCGCGCAAGATCACCGTCGAAGTGCGCGGCGAAATCCTGGAGCTGAAGAACACCATCAACACCATGGTGGATCAGCTCAGCTCATTCGCATCCGAAGTTACTCGCGTGGCGCGCGAAGTCGGAACCGAAGGCAAGCTCGGCGGTCAGGCCGACGTGCACGGCGTGGCCGGCACCTGGAAGGATCTTACCGACTCGGTCAATTCCATGGCCAGCAACCTGACCAGCCAGGTTCGCAACATCGCCGAAGTCACCACCGCCGTCGCCAAGGGCGACCTGTCGCGCAAGATCACTGTGGACGTGCGCGGCGAAATCCTGGAGCTGAAGAACACCATCAACACCATGGTCGACCAGCTCAATGGTTTCGCGGGCGAAGTGACTCGCGTGGCGCGCGAAGTCGGCACCGAAGGCAAGTTGGGCGGCCAGGCCGAAGTGAAGGGCGTCGGCGGCGTTTGGAAAGACCTCACCGATAGCGTGAACTTCATGGCCGGCAACCTTACGTCGCAGGTTCGCAACATCGCGCAAGTGACCACGGCGGTTGCCAAGGGCGACCTTTCCACCAAGATCACGGTCGACGCGCGCGGCGAAATTCTCGAGCTGAAGAACACCATCAACACCATGGTCGACCAGCTCAATGCGTTCGCCAGTGAAGTCACCCGCGTGGCGCGCGAGGTCGGGACCGAAGGCAAGCTCGGCGGCCAAGCTGATGTGCGCGGAGTCGCCGGCACCTGGAAAGATCTGACGGATAGCGTCAATTACATGGCCAGTAACCTGACCAACCAGGTTCGAAACATCGCTGGCGTGACCACCGCCGTGGCCCGCGGCGACTTAACTACCAAGATCACCGTCGACGCGCGCGGCGAAATTCTGGAGCTGAAGAACACCATCAACACCATGGTGGACCAGCTCAGTTCGTTCGCATCCGAAGTCACGCGCGTGGCCCGCGAAGTCGGAACCGAAGGCAAGCTTGGCGGCCAGGCGGAAGTGAAGGGCGTGGCCGGAACCTGGAAAGATCTCACCGAGAGCGTCAACTCCATGGCCGGAAACCTGACCAATCAGGTCCGCAACATCGCCGAAGTGACCACCGCCGTGGCCAAGGGCGATCTTTCGCGCAAGATCACAGTCGATGTACGCGGGGAAATCCTGGAACTGAAGAACACCATCAACACCATGGTGGACCAGCTCAGCTCGTTCGCGTCCGAAGTAACTCGCGTGGCGCGTGAAGTCGGCACTGAAGGAAAACTCGGCGGTCAGGCCAATGTCCGCGGAGTCGCCGGGACGTGGAAGGATCTCACTGAGAGTGTCAACTCCATGGCGGGCAATCTCACCGCGCAAGTCCGCAACATCGCGCAGGTCACCACGGCCGTCGCCAACGGAAATCTCTCGCGCAAGATCACCGTGGACGTTCAAGGTGAAATTCTCGAGCTCAAGAACACCATCAACACCATGGTGGATCAGCTCAATTCATTCGCCAGCGAAGTGACGCGTGTCGCTCGCGAAGTGGGTACCGATGGCAAGCTGGGTGGGCAGGCGGAAGTGAAAGGCGTAGCCGGCACTTGGAAGGATCTCACCGATAACGTGAATTTCATGGCGGCCAACCTGACCACTCAGGTTCGCGGCATCGCCAAGGTCGTTACCGCGGTCGCTAACGGCGATCTGAAACGCAAACTGATTCTCGAAACCAAGGGCGAGATCGCCGAGCTGGCCGACACGATTAACGGAATGATCGACACGCTGGCTACCTTCGCCGATCAGGTCACCACCGTGGCGCGAGAAGTGGGCATCGAGGGCAAACTGGGCGGCCAGGCGCGCGTGCCGGGCGCTGCCGGCATCTGGCGCGACTTGACCGACAACGTCAATCAGCTCGCCGCCACCCTCACCAACCAGCTCCGCGCGATCGCCGAAGTCGCGACCGCCGTTACCAAGGGCGACCTCACACGTTCCATCGCGGTGGAGGCGCAGGGCGAAGTCGCCGCCTTGAAGGACAACATCAACGAAATGATCGTGAACCTTGCGGCCACCACCCGCAAGAACAACGAGCAGGATTGGCTGAAGACCAATATCGCGAAGTTTACCGGCATGATGCAGGGCCAGCGCGATCTGTTGACGGTCTCGCAGTTACTGCTCTCCGAATTAACGCCGCTGGTGGGCGCTCAGCACGGCACGTTCTATATCGCCGAGACGCACGAAGACACCACCGTTTTGAAGCTTCTGGCCGGCTATGCGACGGATGAAGGCAACGTCCCGATGCAATTCAGGGTCGGTGAGGGCTTAGTCGGGGAGTGCGCCCGGGAGAAGGAACGTATCCTGGTTACCAACGTACCCGGCACGTATGTCCGAATCAATTCGAGCCTGGGCGGGGACACGCCCGTCAGCATCGTCGTCTTGCCGGCGCTGTTTGAAGGCGACGTGAAAGCGGTGATGGAGTTGGCCTCGCTCGGCCAATTCAGCGACATTCACCTCGCATTCCTCGATCAGCTAACGCAATCCATTGGGATCGTGCTCAACACCATCGCCGCTACTATGCGGACCGAGCAGTTGTTGACCCAGAGCCAGGCGCTGGCCGAAGAATTGCAAAGCCAGCAGCTTCAATTGCAGCAGACTAACGCCGAGCTGCAGGAAAAGGCCCAACTGCTCGCCGAGCAAAAGACTGAGGTCGAAACCAAGAACCAGGAGGTCGAGCAGGCCAAGAAGGCCCTCGAAGAAAAGGCCGAACAGCTCGAAATAACGTCCAAATACAAGAGCGAGTTCCTGGCGAACATGAGCCACGAACTCCGTACGCCGCTCAACAACCTGCTGATTCTGGCCAGGATGTTGTCGGAAAACTCGGATAAGAATTTGACCGCCAAGCAGGTCAAGTTCGCCGAGACGATCCACACTTCGGGAACCGATCTGCTAGCCCTGATCAACGATATTCTCGACTTGAGCAAGATTGAGTCCGGAAAGATGGACGTGGAGCTCGGCGGTGTTCGCTTCACTGAACTGGAAGATTACTGTTCCCGGACCTTCCGTCACGTCGCCGAGGGCAAGGGCCTGGATTTGCGGATTGAGCTGGGTAGTTCGCTGACTTCAGAAGTCATGCACACCGACGCGAAGCGCCTCCAGCAGGTTCTCAAGAACCTGCTCTCTAACGCGCTCAAGTTTACCGAGCATGGGTCCGTGCTGCTCTCCATTGATAAAGCCAACTCGGGATGGAGCGCTGGTCATCCCATTCTCGGCCGCTCCAAATCTGTGATCGCGTTTTCAGTTTCAGACACCGGAATCGGCATCCCCTCCGACAAACAACGCATCATTTTCGAAGCCTTCCAACAGGCTGACGGCACCACCAGCCGTAAGTACGGTGGCACGGGATTGGGACTTTCTATCAGCCGTCAGCTAGCGCGCCTTCTGGGAGGCGAAATCCGATTGCAGAGCATGCCCGGCTCGGGCAGCACCTTCACACTTTACCTGCCCCAGGTGTATGTCACTCCCGTTCAGCAGCCGAAGATCGAAGACCTATTGTCCACTCCAATCCTGATGGAGCAAGTGGCCGCCCTGCCGAGCACCGAAGTCGACGTTATCCTGCCGGCGACGTCATTGAATACCGAAGGCATGGTCGAAGACCTGGTCATTGACGACGATCGTAACCTGATCCAGCCCGATGACTCAGTGCTGCTCATTATCGAAGACGACATCACCTTCGCGCGCATCCTGGTGGATCTCGCCCATGAGCACGGCCTCAAGGCGCTGGTTGCTTTGCGAGGCAGCAGCGCCATCTCATTGGCGCGGGAATTCAAGCCGGGCGCAATGACGCTGGATATCAACCTTCCCGACATGGCCGGCTGGACGATTCTGGACCGTCTGAAGCACGATCCCGCCACTCGCCACATCCCGGTTCACATTATCTCTGGCGACGAAAATCGCCGCCTCGGAATGGCGTTGGGCGCCATGACCTATCTGGAGAAATCGGTTAGCAACGAATCGCTGGCCGAAACATTTAACGCCATCGAGCAATCTGTCCAGAAGCGGGTCAAACGGCTGCTCGTAGTTTCGAGCGACGAGCAAGAAAGGCTGGCAATCGTCGCCACCGTCTCGGCTCCGGATGTCGACGTGATCGATGTCGCGACCGGTGGAGAAGCTTTGGCTGTGGTGAAACACCAATACCTCGACGGCATCGTGATCCACCTTCAGGTGGATGACATCGCACCACTCGATCTGGTGGAAGAAATCCAATCGCAAGCTGGGCCCCACATTGCGCCCGTCATTTTGGTATGTGATCGCCCGCTTACAACCGACGAAGAGTTGGATCTCGCGCGGCTGACGCGGAATACCATCGTGAGGCTGGTTTCCACGCGGGAACGGTTGCTGGATGAGTCCGTCCTTCTGCTGCATCGCGCCGAAATGGACCTCCGGCCGGAGCAACGCCGCGTCGTGGAGCAGCTCCGCGAGACCGACGTGACCCTGGTTGGCAAGAAAGTGCTGGTCGTCGACGACGACGTCCGGAATATCTTCGCCTTGACCAGTTTGCTCGAGGACCATCAATTGAAAGTGGTCCACGCCGAGAACGGGCGCGCGGGCATCGAGGCGTTGAAGAAGAACCCCGACATCGACCTAGTACTAATGGACATCATGATGCCGGAAATGGACGGCTACGAAACCATGAAAGCCATTCGGCAAGAGCCGAAGTTACGGTCTCTTCCGATCATCGCTTTGACGGCCAAAGCGATGAAAGGCGACCGCGCGAAATGTATTGAAGCCGGCGCCTCGGACTACATCACCAAACCAGTCGACCTGGATAATCTTTTCTCAGTACTTCGAGTGTGGGTGAGCCGCGGCCACGAAATGACGCAAATGGCCGTGCCAAGCGTCTAGGTAAGAAGAGCTGATCCTACGTCGGATCGCTGAGGGTGACAACAATGGGTCCAGAGACTGGCATGCTATCTCCAACCGAGCAGCCTTCGCCTGAGCGAGTGAAGATCTTGCTGGTGGACGACACGCCCGAGAATCTCATTTCGCTGGAGGCGGCGCTGGATGGGCTCGGCCAGGAGCTGGTCCTGGCCAACTCCGGCATGGAGGCGTTGCGTCACCTGCTCAACGATGACTTTGCCGCCATTCTCCTGGATGTGAAGATGCCGGACATGGACGGTTTTCAAACCGCCGAATTGATCCGGTCGCGCAAGCGTTCCCGGCACACGCCCATCTTGTTCCTGACCGGCTACAAGAGCGACGAACATCTTTTTCGAGGCTACGATCTGGGCGCGGTGGATTTTCTCTTCAAGCCGATCGTCCCGGAAGTTCTGCGATCGAAGGTCGGCGTATTCGTCGAGCTCAGCCGCAACACGGCACTTTTACGGCGCCAGGCCGAGGTTCTCAGCAAGGCGGAACAGAAGTTCCGGTCACTGCTGGAAGCGGCGCCCGACGCCATGATCATCAGTTCGGAAGACGGCCGAATCAGCCTGGTGAACTCCCAAGCCGAAGTCATGTTCGGCTTTCGCCGTGAGGAACTGATCGGCCAGAACATTCGGGAACTCGTCCCGGACTGGACTGCCTCCTCTCCCCTTTCGCTCGATTCGCATGGCCTCGCCCCCACCGGACTCAGTTCGCCCAAGGAGCTCTGGGCCGTTCGAAAGAACAAACAGCGGTATCCGGTCGAAATCAGCTTAAGCCCGCTGCAGACCGAAGAAGGTCTGCTGCTCACCTCCGCCATTCGGGACATTACGGAGCGCAAAAAGGCCGACGAAGCCATTCGCGAATTGAATACAACTCTGGAGCAGCGCGTCGCTGAACGGACCCAAGAGTTGCTGCAGTCCAATGAAGCTCTACGGCAATCGAATGATGACCTGAATCAATTCGCCTACGCGGCCAGTCATGATCTCCAGGAGCCGCTGCGTATGGTTGCGCTGTACAGCCAGATGCTGCAGCGGAAGTACGCTGGCGCTTTGGATCCTGAAACGGATCAATATGTCGGGTTCATCGTGGGCGGAGCCAGGCGTATGGAGATGCTCTTGAAGGACCTGCTGACCTACTCGCAGACCGGGGCCAATGTGGGTCCGGCGGAACCAATCGATTGCGAGCCCGTGATGAAGAAAGTGCTTCTCAATCTGCAGGCCTCCATCGAGCAGAGTGGGGCTGCTATCTCATGGGATTCGCTGCCCACCGTGCAGGCTCACGAAGTCCGGCTGGTGCAGTTGCTCCAGAACATCATTGGAAACGCGATCAAATATCGCTCCGAGGAGGCGCCGAAAATCCGGATCTCAGCCGAGCGCCGCGACGCCGATTGGCTCTTTGTGATCGAGGACAACGGGATCGGAATCGAGCCGGAGTATGCCCCGCAGATTTTCGGCATTTTCAAGCGGCTCCACGGCCAGAATTATCCGGGCACGGGCATCGGCCTGGCGATCTGCCAGCGAATCGTGGAACGCTACGGCGGCCGCATTTGGGTGGAGTCGAAACCGGGCCAGGGTTCGCGGTTCTGCTTCACGCTGCCGCCCGCGGCCAGCCAATCCGAAGACGTGGCGCCGGCGGAGCTAGCCAAGGCTTCCGTCCGCTGAAAGCGGCGTCAAGAACTCCACGATCTCGTTGTGTCCGGCGGCTTCCGCCACTCGCAAAGCGCTCAAGCCGCTAGCGGTCAGCCGTTGGACATCGGCTCCCGATCCGGCCAGCAATCGGACGACGTCGGCCTTACCCATAGCTGCTCCGGCGTGCAGCGCAGTGATGCCGGTTTTATCGGCCGCGTTGATGTCAGCGCCGCGCTTCAACAGCAACGGCACCGCCTCGGGATTACTATTGACGGCTGCCATCAGGACCGTGACACCTTCGCGGGTCGAAATATTTATATCGGCGCCGGCATTCAACAATAAATCAGCCAGCTCCGTATGCCCTCTCACTACCGCGGCGATCAGCGGAGTGATGCCGGATTGCCCGGCGCCATTCGGGTTGGCGCCGTTCTCGATCAGGATCTTGAGGGCCTCCGTGTGTCCGCCCAGAGTCGCCGCCAATAGCGCCGTGGTTCCCGCCGCATCCGCGGTCTCGATGTCCGCTCCCTTGCCGAGCAGCATGGGCAATGCTTCGGCATTTCCGCTGGCTGCGGCGGTCACTAGAACCGGGCGGTCGCTCTCATCGGTGGATTTCGGGTCCGCGCCCTTCTCGAGTAGCACCCATGTCACCGCTGGATTCGCGACCACTGAGGCCGACAACGCAGTCAACCCTGAATTGCTGGTCGCTCTAATGTTCGCGCCGGCGCCTAACAACGCGCAGACTACTTCGACATGGCCGTTCACCGCCGCGCCGATCAAGGGCGTTACGCCGCGCAGATCCGGCGCGTTGGGATCTGCTCCCGAAGCGAGCAAAGCTTCCACAACGCCGGCGTGCCCTTCGATCGCAGCCGCCAACAGCGGTGTCACCCCGCCGCGGGTCTTTTCGTCATGGCTCGCGCCTTTTTGGAGCAACAAACGGACGATCGCGGCATGTCCTTGGGTCGCCGCCATCACCAGCACCGTAGCCTCGTCCTTATAGCGAGCTTTCACGTCGGCGCCTTGAACGAGCAAAAGCTGCACGGCATCCACCCGGCCCTCCACCGCCGCGGCCAGCAACGGCGTAGCGCCGTTTTTCAAGCGAGTGTTGGCCTTGGCGCCTCTGCCGAACAACGATCGCATGCGGTCCAGGTTGCCGGCCGCCGATGCTTGGATTAACTCGAGATCTCGCTGACTTGCCATGGCTCCGATGGGGGCGAACAAAGTCCCGCCCACCATTATCCCGCAAGAGACGAAGACCGCGAGCGTTTCAGATGCCCGTCGTGCTCACGATTTGAGCCTTTTCCTGGAGATCCTCGTTGAAGACAGAAAACGTTTCGCCGTTCCAGAGGACATTGATGAGACCGGACCTGGCCGCTTGCCCTTCCGCCTCGATAACGGCGTCGATCGGAATCTCAACCAACGTACCGGTCGGATCCGGAAGGCTGCTGCCTGGACGCGCCTCGAGCTTGACGGCGTGAATAGGCACGGCTACCTTATAACGAACTGGTGGCTGACGGCCACGCATGATCGCGCTCTCCTCCTAGGTTGACTGCTTGCGCCCAGCATAACACGAAGCACGGCATTTTGAAGCACAGTTGGACCAACCCCGGTCACTTTTTCAGCGTTACATCTAGTACTAACCTCTCGCAACTCCCAGGTATGCCTGGAATTACCGCGCGTCTGCGGCGCGGCACTTGAGTTGCACTTTGCCGTGGGAAGGAGATCTCAAGATGAAAGGCATCCTCGCAAGCACGAGTCTGTTCGTGTTGTTAATTGCGGGCGCTTCCGCGCAGACCGGCCCGCCGCAAGGCAACCCTCCTCCCGATCCGCAACCGATTTATCGCGTGACAGTTGTGTCGCGCACATTGCCGGCGATCAATTACGAGCACCGCAGCGGTCCTACCAAGATCGATTTTGAAGGGACGGTGCTTCTGCCGAAGGCCAAGGGCGACGCAACGGTGGAGAGCAAGCGCGGCCGCATATCCATCGACGCCAGGTTCGATCACCTGGATCCACCGACCAAGTTCGGGCGCGAATATCTGACCTACGTCCTGTGGGCTATCACGCCCGAAGGACGGCCTAAGAATCTAGGCGAGATCGTAGTCAGTGCATCGGACAAAGCCAAGATTTCGGTGACCACCGATCTGCAGGCGCTGGGCCTAATGGTGACCGCAGAACCGTATTATTCGGTGACCGCTCCCAGCGACGTAGTCGTACTCGAGAATGTAGTGCGGCCCGACACTATCGGAAGGGTCGAGGAAGTCGCGGCGAAGTACGAATTACTGCCGCGCGGCCAATACACCCTGAATATCAACCCAAACCAACTTCGAACAGTGGGAACGGAGGCGGAGGCGCTGCCATACGACCGGTATGAAGCGGTGCTGGAACTCTACCAAGCCCAAAATGCCGTGCAGATAGCACGATCCTTGGGCGCCGATCATTTCGCCGCGGACACGCTGTCGAAAGCGGAAACTCTGCTGGGCGAGGCACAGGACTTGCAGGCCCGGAAGCAGGATACGCACATGATCGTTTCCAGAGCGCGCGAGGCTGCCCAGATGGCGGAGGACGCGCGATTAGTCACGGTGAAGCGTCGAGACGAGGATCGTTTATCGCACGAACGCCAACAAGATCAGGACCAGAGCCGCGCTCGTACCGATGCCCAGGAAGCGCAGGCCCAAGCGGCGGCCGACCGGTCCGTTGCGGAGGCAGAGCGCGTAGCGGCCGAGCGAGCCCGCGCGGAAGCTGAGCAGGCACGGGCGATCGCGGCTCAACAACTGGCTCGCGCCGAGCTCGATCGATCGCGCCCGCAACCTGACCCACCGGCGCAGCGGCAAACCCGCGTCAACCTGCTGGCTGGGTTGAATAGCATCATGCCGGCACGCGACACGCCGCGTGGATTGGTAGTGGTGGTGCCAGACTCGCTACTGGAAACCAGCCCCCGCAATCCGGCGCCTCCGGTTGCCAGGCAACTTGCGCAAATCGCGGCGCTGATTACAACCTATCCCGGCCTCAGCGTGCGAGTGGAAGGCTACAGCGATGACCGGGGCAACGACCTCGAAGGCCGCTCTATATCCCAAGGGCGCGCTCAGGTAGTGCGCGATATTCTGGTCACCAATGGTGTGCCGTCCGGCGCGGCCATGGCAGCCGGTTACGGCAAAGACCGGCCGATCGCTTCGAATGACTCCGCAGCCGGACGCGACCAGAATCGCCGGGTCGAGATTGTGATCCAGGGTCAGGCGCTCAATTCGCGACCTTGAAGATAGAGGACGGCGCTCGAAGCTGCGATCATGGCTTCGATTGACGCTGCGCTCTTGGACAGGTTGGCCGGCGGCGGGGGAGACTCTGGATCGCCACCATAGGTGGTAGCTCCAGTCCAAACCACCATTTGCCAATATAAGCCGCGCGTGTTCAGAGGCAGCCTTCTGTTCAGTTTGCCAAAGTTGCACAAGAGCACCGCGCGCGAGCCGTCCGGATCGCGACGATCGAGGGTGAGCCATTGTGCTTCTTCATCGATATCCACGCGCGCCAGATCTTTGCGGCCATTGGCCAGGCAGGGCCAGCGCTTGCGTAGCGCGATAAGATGACGATACAAGCGTAGAACTGCGGCGTGACGCGGCTCGCCGGCGAGCGCCCAATTGATTTTGGATTTTCGAAAGGTCTCCGGAGACTGTGGGTCGGGAAACTCACCAGGATGCGCGAAGTCTTGATACTCCATTCGGCGGCCGTCGGTGACCGCGCGTGCCAGGACCGGATCGGCGTGGCTGGTGAAGTACAGGAATGGCGAGGTATCGGCAAACTCCTCGCCCATGAACAGCAGAGGCAGGCAGGGCGAGCACAGCAGGAGGGCGACGGCCAGCTTGCATTGCTCGATCGAGAGTAGTTCAGACAGCCGGTGTCCTTGCCACGTATTCGCGACTTGATCGTGATTCTGAATGAAGGCGACGAACCTATCGCCCGAATCTTCCTTGGAGGAGCTTCCGAAGTGGCGGCCCCGATAGTCCGAATAACGGCCGTCATAGACGAAGCCCTCCTGGATGGCCTTCTGAATATCCTGGAACCGGCCGAACCCGCCCAGATAGCCTCGCTGAGCGCCCGTCATGTAGCTCGCCACCGCATGATGGAACTCGTCGTGCCACTGCGCATCCAACGCATACCCCCCAACCGAGCGCGGGCGGATTATACGAACATCATTGAGGTCGCTCTCTGCGATGACCCACGCCTGGCGTCCAAGCCGCTCAGCCTGCTGGTGAAAACGCTCGGCCAGCTCGGCCAGGATGTGCACCGCGCTGAAGTCGAACATGCCGTGAATGGCATCCAGCCGCAGCGCGTCGATGTGATATTCGGTCAGCCAGTAAAGGGCGTTCTCGATGAAGAATCGCCGCACGCCATCGCTGCCGGGGCCGTCGAAGTTAATGGCTTGGCCCCAGGGAGTCCGGTAATGGCCGGTGAAGTACGGACCAAACTCGGCCAAGTAGTTCCCTTCCGGGCCGATGTGATTGTAAACGACATCGAGCACCACCGCGAGCCCTTCGCAATGACAGGCATTCACCAGCTTCTTTAATCCGCAGGGGCCGCCGTAGGCCGAGTGGGGCGCGTAAAGATTGACGCCATCGTAGCCCCAGTTGCGGGAGCCTGGAAACTCAGCGACAGGCATCAGCTCGATGGCCGTAATTCCCAGTTCCTTCAAGGAGCGAATCCGGGAGATGATGCCTTCGAACGTTCCGTCGGGCGTAAAAGTTCCGGTGTGGAGTTCGTAGAAGATGTAATCGCGGAGAGGGATGCCTTTCCAATCGTGGTCGGACCAGGAAAAGGAGTCCGGATCGACAATCTGAGAGGGGCCGTGAACGCCCTGCGGCTGGGAGCG
This sequence comes from Bryobacterales bacterium, assembly GCA_963780485.1. GTDB lineage: Bacteria > Acidobacteriota > Terriglobia > Bryobacterales > Bryobacteraceae > Palsa-89. The sequence continues at coordinate 86,184 of CAWACO010000023.1, read as the reverse complement.
GGAAAGCGGATCGGGGCGCTTTTGCCCAGCAGGGAGGACCAGTGTATAAAGGTCGCCCGGGCGTGCGTCGGGGATGAGCACTTCGAAGTCGTCGCCGGCACGGGTCATTGAACAAACGGGCGAAGGTGTTCGTTCCAAAGTCACCGCGAGCGCAGTGAGGTTGGGCGCCCAGACGCGGAACTGGACGCCTTGCTGGCCGAGGGGCGTGGCTCCGTAGGTCAATTCGGATTCTCTGTGAACAGCAGCGCGACCGGGCAGCGCGCGAAAACATTCGCCAGAAAGAGGGATGCCTGGCCGTCGCGTTCTTCCGCTGTATGGCTCTGGCCGGTAAAAACATCCTGAAAGGAGGCATGCTTGATCTTCTTCGGAAGCAGGACGGCAGTATTGCCCCAAACATCCCCGATTGGCGCAGGGTGAGAATTGCGAATCTTGAGAAAGAATCGACCGACGAGTGCGATGACCGTTTGGCCGTTCCAGCGGCGGGCGAAAGCCACCACATGATTCGATCGGTTTCCGCCGGCAACCAGCGGAATATAAGAGCCCGCTGCGAAAAGCTGCCGGTGATCCGCGCGGAAGCGCAGGGCGCGATGAGTAACGAAGAGCTTGATAGCGCCATCACAGGGGTTGCTTATGAGCCGGTCCATCAGGGCGGCTGGATCGGCGGCCTCTTTCTCACGTAACTTGGCCAGCATCTTCCGGCGCCGATCGAAATCCACCGGATCGCGATTATCCGGATCTACCAGATGGAAACTCCACAGTTCGTTGCCCTGATAGAGGTCCGGCACGCCAGGCGATGCGATTTTTAGGACCATCTGGGAGAGAGAGTTCCACATGCCTACTTGCGCAATGGGAGCTTGAAACTGGCGGAAGTCTTCGAGGAAAGAATTGTCCGCGGAGGGCTGTAGCACCTTGGCGACGAAGTCCTGCACGGCTCGATCATACTCGGCGTTGGGGCTGACCCAACTGGAGTGGAGTTTCGCCTCGTGGACTGCCTTCTCCATGTAGGCCTGAATTCTCTGGATATAGGCGGCATGCTGTTGAGCGTTCATGGGAAGCAACGGCCAGGAGCCTACCAGCGTCTGATAGAGCAAGTATTCTTCGTTGGAATCCGGCGCGATCAGCTCGCCTGCTTTGGTTTTCCACTGGCGGTTGATGTCGCGCCATCGACGAATCGCCCGGTACCAATCCGATGGCATTTCCGAAAGGACATTGATTCGCGCCCGGACATCCTCGCCACGCTTGGTATCGTGCGTGGAGCTGGCATTCATGGAGTTGGGCCACAACTCCCCGCGGATGAGGTTGCGCCGGTGGAATGCGTTTACGGAGAGCCCGAACCGTTCCGGACTTCCACCCACTTCGTTGAGTGAAGCGAGCGGATGATACCGATAAAAGGCCGTATCCTCCAGGCCCTTGGCCATCACGGGCGCCGACAATTGCTGGAACCGCAGGGCGAAGGCGTGCCTTTCTGCGCGCTGCGCGTCGTCAAGGCCATCCGGATGTTCGAGAAGCAGGACGCTCTGGATAAAATCGAAGACCGACTGGCTGATGGCGGGGTTTCTGCGCTTGGCCTCTCGAATGGCGATTGTAATTTGACGGCGGTCTTCGGAATCCACTTCCTTCTGGTCGCTCCGTATGTAGCTGCGATAGACCGGAAAACTGGCCAACACTTCTTTGAGAGCGTCGCGCAGGCTTTCTAAAGTGAAATCGCGATACCAGCGATGTTGCTCGGAGATACGGTCCAGCTTGCGCGCCAGCACGTTCAGCTCGCTGGACATGGCCACTTGCAAGATCAGCCGCTTGCTGTCGCACACCAGGTCATCGAATTCCTGCGACCAGCCGGTGAAGCGGCGGTAAAGCTGCTGGAAGGCTTTCGATTTAGTGTGGTCGACGAACACACCGTTCACCAGGTTCAGAAAGCTGTAGCCGGTGGTGCCTTCGATGGGCCATGCCGCGCGCAATGGTTCATTCGGCAGCAGGATCTTTTCGGCCACGATATAGAACGTACGATCGGCGCCATTTCGATCGCCCTTGCCATTGGACTTGGCGAGTGGGCTTTGCGCCAGGCAGGCGTCCTGCAAATAGCGGAAGTATTTCTCCGGCTCGAAGAGACCGTCGGGATGGTCCACGCGCAGGCCCGTGATGTGGCCACGGCTCACCAGATCGAAGGTCAAGGCATGCACCGCGGAGAAGACTTCCGGGTCTTCCACGCGAATGGCGGCAAGTTCGTTGATATCGAAGAAACGCCGGTAGTTGATCTCGTCCATGGCGACCCGCCAGAAACTCAGCCGATAGGCCTCGCTTTCGAGCAGCCGCTCCAAGCGGTCGAAACTATGCGGATCGCCTTGGTGGCCGTTGATGTCCGCCAGCGCCGCTTGAATTGCCTCCATCGCTTCGGGGCTCGCTTCCATCAGCTCCGAAAGGCGGCGCTTGACGATGGCCTTCTCTCGATCACGCTCGCGAATCTTGGCCTCGTCGGTCTCGGTATTGCCCGGCAGGTGGCTGAGGGCCGTGGTGATGCTCTCGAGTTCGGCGAGGTGTTCGTTAGATGAGCCAAGCTTATCGCGAAGGCGGGCCGCGGCGGGCTCCAGGATCATGGTCCAGGTCCACGGGGCGAGTGGCAGCGGGTTCTCATAATAGACCGCCTCGAATTGGTCATGGACATACACGACCTTGATTTCCTGGTTTTCGAGCACGCGGCCGTACTGATCGCCCAGGAAAGGGAGCAGAACCTTGTTGGCTAGCTCCTCTTTAGGCGGACGCCAGTCGATGTCAAAAAAGCGCGCGAATGGACTGCTGGGGCCGTTCTCCAAAACATCCCACCACCATCGGTTAGAAGGGTGGGTGATGCACATATGGTTGGGCACTACGTCGGCGATCAAGCCCATTTTGCGCTCTTGGAGGGCTGCGGAAAACCGCAGGAAGGAATCTTCGCCGCCAATTTCGGGATTGAAGCGGGTTTGATCGGTGACATCATATCCGTGAATGCTGCCGGGGCGCGCCATAAGGAACGGCGAGGCGTAGACGTCGGTGATTCCGAGTTCGTCGAGATAGTCGACGATGGCAGTGGCTTGATCGAAGGGGAAGAGGTGATTGAACTGGAGCCGGTAGGTGGCCGAGGGAGTACGGACGGGGAGCGTTTTGCGGCGCTGCATTGGGGCGGCGGGCCTCTTTGAAATAGGACTCCGCCAAAGAGAGAACATTTCTCGCCAAAATGACAAAAAGGACTGGAAAAAGTTCGCGTGTTGGGAACCCTAGGTGGCCTGGGCGGCGAGGGCGGCGTCGGCTGGGGCCGTCCATTCAAGAGCTACGGCGTCAGGAGGGTTGTTGAACAGCCACGAGGAACCGGCGGCTTGGCTTCGTTTTGCAATTTCGATTGTCGAGGCTAAAGGAGGGGCGGTTTCAACGGGCGTCGCAGAGGATCAACGCGCCTATGGCTTGAATGGTTTGCAGCGCCTTCAGTTCTTTGAGGCTGCGGTGGAAGGTGCGCTCGATGCGCGACTTGTGGCGGGCCAGACGGTCGAGTTTGGTTTGTATCGCGTCGTCGTTGAGCAGGTCGAGATAGGTTGCCGAGCCGGCGCAGAGTTCAGTTTCCATGCGGCGGATGCGGCGCAAGTCCCAGGCGGCCGAAGACCAGCTCGTCGAAGAGGGTCTGTTGGATTACGCCTTGAGGAGCGACGCCGGACTGGAAATCGGCGACCATCGCTTCGAATTCTTCGCGATCTTCCGTGACCGATGACGACGTCTTTGGCGGTGAGGCCATGTTTACGGGCGTTCTCACAAGAGCGGGCTTTGCCTTCAGGCGTCCTGGGACCGGTGCTGAGCTGGGCGTTGGCGGCATTGGCGGATTGGCGGGCAGTGGATGCGGGCATGTTTGTGTTCCTCTCGGTTCTAAGGATAAAGGCGAAGACGATGGGATTTACACGTGGCTGACTGGAAGGTGCACAAAACGCGGCAAATTGGGATATGTAGGCTTCGTGACGGCCCACTTCCGGTATACTAATGCCGCGATGTTTTCACGAATCTGTTTAGGTTTGATCTTGTGCTCAGTAGCAGGTCTTACGCAGCCGACCGTCCGGGGCGTGAGTAATGGCGCGTCATTCCAGCCGAGCATCTCGCCGGGGAGCCTTATCTCCATTTTCGGCACGAATCTGGCCCCAGAAACTCAAGTGGCGGCTTCGGTGCCGCTGCCGACCATTCTCTCCGGAACCAGCGTCACTATCGGCGGAATTCTGGCTCCGCTGTATTTCGTGTCTGCTACGCAAATCAACGCGCAGGTTCCTTTCGAATTGCAGCAACCTTATGGAAATGGCGAGAAGACATTGGTGGTCACAACTCAAGAGGGACAAGTTCTGCATTCCCGCTGTCTCTCCAGCCAGACGCTCCTGCCATATTCACCACGAACAGTAATGGACAGGGTAGCCCTTTGCTGATTGATTCCACGTTTCATTTCGTAGATGCTCCCTCTGCCGGACAAACCGTGTTCCTATACGCAACCGGGCTGGGACCGACCAATCCGCCTGTTGTTACGGGCGCGGGAGGCAACGCCCAAGAGCCTTTTAGCCGGCTCCCATATTTGCCAACCGTGATCGTCGGTGAGCGGCCAGCCGAGGTCACGTTTGCGGGCATGGCGCCTGGATTTGTGGGCGTGTACCAATTGAATTTCGTTATGCCGTCACAGCCGCTGTTGTCGGATCACCTCTACATCGGGGTGCCTGGGGCGGGTCAACAGCTTTCATATGCGAGCAACATCACGAATCTGCCGGGCCCCGCTAGTCTGAATGTCGCGAATGTGTCCGCCAGCATTTCAGCGGTGTATCCCAGTTCGACAAGCCTGGTTACATACTCTCCAGCACTGCTAGTAGTAAAACTGAACGTCAAGTTCGACATCTTGCCCGGTGCACAGCCGTTCTCATTACTCGCCACCGCTGATGGGCTGGCGCCGAACGAAAGCGTAGAGATTGATTTCAATCCGGCGATGAGCACGTTTTCGAGTACAGCCAGTGTTCCCACCGAGCAGTCCCGCGCCTGGGACTTTTCGGGCGGCGGCTTTTCGTTAATAGATCTGCTAACCGGTCAACCGTTTCCGGGAAATATAATTCCATTGAGCCGAGTCGATCCGGCGGCAATCGTGGCGCTTTCCGCTCTACCCATACCCAGCGTTGTCACCGCCGGTTCTCCAATTGGGCATGCGGCACTCATGGGGACGGCCTCGGCCGGCTCCACTTTTCTGCTTAACGATTCCACCAATAGCGCATTATCCACGTTTGCCGGGTACGTCAGCATCTACGCTTCATCCTACACCAGCGTTCCCTTCACTATGGTGAAGCTCTACCTGGACGGAAGTCTCGTGAGCACGGCGACGGTCACGTTTCAGACGCCTTAATACCGTAATAAGGACGTCGACACGAGTGCGGCAGTCGCCTGTCAGCGAACCAACTGGGATGGCTTACCCAAGGCAGTATAAAGCGAGAGCAAACGGTCGCGCGCCTCTTTTAACACCGGACTCTGGGGAACGTGCAGACTATTGAGAATCTGATAACTCTCAAGCAGGAACGGCTCTGCCTCGGCATATCGCTTCTGTGTAAACAGGCACTCACCGAGACTCCCTAATGCGATCGCAACGTAATTACTTTGCCTCGGGGATTTCTGTTGCCGGATAGCGAGCGCTTCTCGCAGCAGCGGCTCGGCTTCGTGAGAGCGTCCGGTCTTGTTGACGATCAGGCCCAGGGCCAGACGTGCACCGGCGTAGTAATGCCCTTTGGGAAGCTTCTCGACGATTTTTGATGCTCTTCGCGCGTCCTGCTCAGCGAGAGCGTATCTGCCCTGGTCGTAGCGCGACATGGCCAGGGTCGTCAAACCGAACGCTACATTGGGGTGATCGCCGCCTTGCGCTTGTGAGTAAAGATTTGTTCCCTCCTGGATCAGCGAATCGGCCTCGCTATAGCGCCGTTCCAGGCGGCGGATGTTGCCCAGATCGATCAGCGATTGCGCTAGCGAGAAACGGTCGCCCCCGAACTCTCGCAACTCCTGCGAGGCTTCCGACGCGAGGGCATCCGCCTTTTCGATGTCGCCTCGATCAACGTAGAGCTGCGCCAGGAAGGTCTTGGGAGCCATACCCTGTGAGCGATATTTGGCGGGGAGCCGCGGAGCGTACGTCAGTACCTCGCGCCACAAGGCTTCGGCCTCATCCAGCCGTCCCAAGGCTCTCTTGACAAACGCTGCGTCGCTCAGCATCGCCAGCAACATGCGGATCTCGAAATCTGCATCGTTCGCGTGTCTCCTGTAAATTGGCAGCGCTTTCAGAAACCAAGAATCGGCTGCGGCATAATCGCCCGCCAAATAAGAGATATCGCCAAGATAGTGCATCACGCGCGCAATTTGCCACGCGTCCTGTCCGTAGAGCTGAAGGTCCAAGGTGTAGGCTTCGTGCAAATAACGTCGCGCCAGGTCGTATTTTGCCTGAGTCATGTAAGTGCCGCCGATGGTGCCCAACATCTCGGCTTTGACTTCCGGCTGATCGGCCAGTTCTGTTTCAACGCGCTGGGCGGCGTCGTCGAGCATGTCGGCGACCGTGGCATCGTGGGACTTTTGATTGGGAGAGCCTCCTGCCACACCGGAGTACCCCACCATTTCCTGAAGAAACGCGTTGATCCGGGCAGCCTTAGCCTGCTCCAGACGCGCGCGGTCGCGCTCGCCTCGCACCACATGGGTCTGCCACAAGGTAATGGCAATCCCGCCGGCGAGTATAAAGAAGAAAACGACCGCTGTTGCCACCCAGGCTTTATTACGCTGAATGAACTTTGCCGCTCGATATCCAGTAGTATCGGGGCGAGCGGCTACCGGCTGGCCGTCCAGGTGGCGTCGGATGTCCTCTGAGAACTGTTCAACGGACCCATACCGCCGTTGCGGTTCCTTGCGCAGCGCCATGAGCACGATGTTGTCGAGATCCCCGCGAAGGCGCCGTCCCAGAACGCGGCCCGCCGCCACGCTGGGTCTCTCCGGCGCTTGGTCGCAGATCGATCGCTCGATCTCTGCCGGAGTGTTGCCCGCCAGACGATAGGGCCTTATTCCGGTCAGCAGTTGGTACAGCAAAACACCCAGGGAGTAAACATCGCTGACCGTTGTGACATTCTCACCACGTACTTGTTCTGGGCTGGCATATTCCGGCGTCATCAGACGTACGGCCGGAGCGGTCATGTCGCGAGCCACCGCTTCGGCTGGGGGATTGAGCAGCTTGGCGATGCCGAAATCCAGTAGCTTTGGCACACCGGCCGCCGTCACAAGGACGTTCGCCGGCTTGATATCGCGGTGAATGATTAGGCTGCGGTGGGCGCACTGCACCGCGGAACAAACGGTGCGGAAGAGCCGCAGTCTTTCTTTCAGGTCCAGTTGCGCAGCATCGCAATATTGGTCGATTGGCTGCCCCTCCACGCGCTCCATGATGAAATAAGGCAGACCATCCTCGGTTGTGCCACCATCCAGAAGCCGCGTGATGTTGGGATGATCAAGACTCGCGAGCATTTGCCGTTCGCTGTAGAAACGGCGGATGATTAGGCCGGTATCCGGTCCGCGCTTCACGACCTTGATGGCCACTTCCTTTTGAAACGCTTCGTCGGCGCGAATGGCTAGGTATACAGTTCCCATACCTCCACTGCCGATGGCGCGAACGATCCGGTATGGGCCTATGTGACGACCCAGCATTGAGTCGGGGGCGAATTCGGACGCGGTCTGCTCCAGCACTCTCATGCCGTCATGCAGGGCGGGCGCAGCAGTGAAATTTCCGGCCTGCTTGTACGAGGCCAGCAGCGACTCCACGTCGGCGCGAAGAACAGCGTCCTCGGCGCAAGCCGCATCCAGGAACGCGCGGCGGCGGTCCGTTTCACGGTCGAGTGCCGCCTGAAATACATCGTCAACTTTGCGCCAATGCTTCGATTCCATATCAGCTTATGCCAATTTCGCGCGCCAGCCAGGCCTTGGCCATGCGCCAATCGCGCATGATAGTGATCGGGGATACTTTCAGGACTCCAGCGGCCTGTTCCATCGACATGCCGCCGAAGAAGCGCATCTCGAAAACCCGGCTCTTGCGAGGATCTAGTGTAGCCAGTCGCTTTAGCGCTTCGTCCACTGCGACCAGCCCCTCCAGCCGATCATCCGCGAGCACGGCGACTTCCTCCAAAGATACCTTCTGGGCGCCGTGTCCGCGTTTCACCCGCTGGACGCCCCGCGCATAATCGATTAGGACTCGGCGCATGACTTGTGCCGCCACTGCGAAAAAATGAGCCCGTGTGTCAATGCTTTCCGGGTCGCTATGAACTAAGCGCAAATAGGCTTCGTGCACCAATGCCGTGGTCTGCAGAGTGTGGTCCGGCCGCTCCTTGCGCATATAATGCCGCGCCATCTTCCGCAATTCATCATAGACCAAAGGAAACAGCTGATCGAACGCAGCCTGGTCGCCCCGGCTCCAATCCTCGAGAAGATGTGTCAACTGCCCGGTCGTACTCATGAAAGCAAATGTTAATTATCTTTATGATCGATTACTTCCGCAACCGTCGCAATCCCTAATAGGAGAAATCATGAAGAGCAACGTTCGAATTAGACTTGGTACTCACTGTCCAAAAGATAGTACTTCCCTGTTAGCACAGGATGATAGGTTGTCGAGAAGAACGTCGCTGAATGGTGTGGAATCGCGGCGAGGAGGGATTTCGAAGATGCGAAAATCCATATTGACCATCCCCCTACTATTACTATTCGCGACCATCGGAGCGCCTGCCGCCCACGCCGACTTCCTCACATCAGGGACCCTAAATTTCACTGTGGGAGGTGGCGGCCCTGCCCCCACTTCGGGTACCTTCGTCTACGACAACACGACATCCCTATTCACGAATTTTGATGTCGAATGGGATGGGATCGACTGGAACTTCGAGCCATTATTAACATCCCTTGGCACTGTTGCTTCGAACGGAATCTTTAACGGCCTCCCATCATCGATTTTGGCCCCCCAAAACTGGTACGGCTTTTGGGAAGGGTTTACCCCGGGAGGAATCGGATTCGATCTGAACGATCCCTACGAGAACATCTTGGTTGGCACGATGTCCAGCGACGTCCTGGCTGGGGGTACTTACTACACGACTGAGACATCCGCGACGCCCACTCCCGAGCCGAGCACATTCGGCCTCATGCTGATCGGGCTAGGGTTAGGGGCGATGCTGGTAATGCGAAAGCGTTATGCGCGCTAAATACCATTAAGAGCTCGGAACGAGCGGATGAGGGCCGATAATGAGTATTGTACTAACCCGCTTCGCGGGAATTGGGTTGTCACGACCGTCGTCTCAGTCCACTTCCGAGCCCTGTAGGTCAGTCGGTCGCCCCGCTTGTGGGGAGATTTCCGGTATCGTTGCTCGCCATGAGCAACACAACACCGGTTAACTACTCCATTCTTGCCGCCCGCAGGATTTCTCCCTTGCGTCAGCGGATGATCGACGTGGAGGTTCTATGAACAGGATGTGGATCGCCCCTCTTCTACTCCTATTGGTGGGCATCGGCGCGCCCAGTGCCCGGGCGGATAATTTCGAGTTCTCGTTCACGAATACGATTGGGACCGTGGCCGGCACAGTCACCGGCGAAATCCTTGGGCTGACTAACAACGGCGCTCCCGGCCCCGCCAGTGACGTCATCATTACCTCATATCCGAGGCTATTCTACAGTGAACCCGGACTCGGCACTCCCCCCGTTGACACCGCCTCGTGGTTGATCTCCTCCAATCTTTTCACCGAGTCCGGCGGGGCTATCTCGGCGGCGTGCTTCGTCGCCAACATTGATGAGGACACGTTCGCGTTGTCTACGTCCTCTCTTTGCTATAACTTCGGTGGGGAACTCGACTCTTTCTCTCCGCCGGGGGGCGATGTACTCGTTCTTTCTCCTCCGGTCTTTTCTCCAATGGTCGCGATCCCCGAGGCATCCACTGGCGGTCTCATGCTGATCGGCGTAGTGCTGCTCTGGTTGCTAATGGTAATGCGAAGGCGAAATGCTCGGGGGCATCAATTGGCCTCAACTTCTGCATTTAGATCAAATCGATTCAATCTTAGAACGCATCACTAAAATGAAATCTATTTCTGGTTCCGTAGCTCTGCTGGTGATGTTCGTGGCGGGAGGGATGGCACAGCCGCAGATCGCCCGGACACAGAACAACTCCACTGCCATCTTTAATAACTACAGCAATATCTTTCCGGGCATGCCGAATTACGGCATTGCGCAGGGGGCGATCTTCGAACTGTTCGGGGCGGGTCTCGCCACGACCACCAACGCCCCGCAAAGCTTTCCCTTGCCGACCAGTTTGAGCGGGACCTCCGTCAGCATCACCATCAACAGTGTCACCACGCAAGCGATTCTTTACTATGTTTCCCCGGGCCAGATAAACGCGATCATTCCATCGGCGACGCCGGTCGGAACGGGGCAGATCACGGTGACCGTAAATGGCAAGACGAGCGCGCCGGCGCCGATTACGGTGGTGCAGAGCGCCTTCGGGATGCTGTCGCTGAACGCCGTGGGCAACGGTCCGGCCGCGGTGTTCGATGTGAACTCGAATTATCTGGGATGGACGAATGCGGCCAATCCCGGAGATTTCCTAACGCTGTGGGGTACCGGCCTGGGACCGGTGACGGGCGATGAGACGATGGCGCAGCAGCCGGCGGACCTTACTAATATTCCGATCGAGGTTGATATCGGAGGACGATTCGCGACCGTGCAGTATCACGGCCGATCGCAATATCCGGGCTTGGATCAAATCAACGTGCAGGTACCCAATGGCGTTTCCGGCTGCCATGTTTCGGTGGTGGTGCGATCGGGGAACATGGTTAGCAATTTCGGCACGATTCCGGTGGCCGAGAGCGGGCGCAGCTGCGCGGAGCCTGTGGCGGGACTGACCGCGGGGCAGATCCAGAGCCTGATGTCGAAACCAACTATTACCCGCGGAGTCCTCGACTTTATCGCCGAAGGGGATACCAGCGCAGATGCAGCGTTCGCGCAGTTCACGAATATCCAATTTGCCGTTAGACAGCCCGGCACAGCGGTGTCCTTCAACGATTGCACGGTGCTTAATTTTACGAATGCTACCTTCCCCACTACGGGCCTTCCTACTCCCATCGTTCCGAATACCATTAAGGCGACTGCGCTCGACGCAGGCCCATCTATTGAATTGACTACTCCATCGGGCTCCGGTTTCGGCAACCAAACACTTGCATTCCAGAACGGCTCCTATGGAATCGATGGCTTAACGGGCATGGGTTCGTTGAAAGGCACCTACACGTTTACGGGGGCGGGCGGGGCCGACGTTGGAGCGTTCACGGCTCAAGTCACATGGCCGGGAGGTGGCGGAGGATTCAACTTCACGACGCCGGGTAACGCCGGCAGCGTAACTCGTGCGAACGGATTGACAGTCGCGTGGAACCAGCCCTCCAATACGGATCCGGACGAGTTCGTTCAAGTCTACGGATTCGCCTTTGTGCCCAATCTTCCGTTCGGAGCGGAGTATGTCTGTAACGTCCCGCTCTCGGCGCAGCAGTTTGCGATCCCTCCCGCAGTACTGCTCGCGTTGCCTTCTCAGGCGAGCCTTGGTGCTATGCCTCAAGCGGTCCTCGAGGTCAATCTGATCATTACCAAGCCGTTCTCGGCGCCAGGAATTGATGTGGGCGTGATCAACTTCGATAATGAGAACGCCGTGGAATTCAGCTATCGATAAGTGCTCTCCGCGCAACTCGCTGGGCGTCGTAATCTCTATAACTCCACCAACATAGACAATACGACGACGGGGCTCGAACTGTCGGTTCGATGGCCTTGACTTCCCACTGAATCCCACCGGCACGGTAGTTCTAAACCCCTCAACTGACTCATACGATTGGGCCGTCCTTGCGGCCGGCCCTGAGATTATCGACGAATCACTGAACTCCCCGTTCGACGCATCGATTTTTCTTTGCAATACTGCTCTCATCGGCTCTGGCTGCGGTACCAGCAGTGTGGGCGGTCCGCCGGAGGGTGTCGCTTCTCTCACACCTCTCACCCGCACTCCCGAGCCTGCGACAGGCGGTCTGATGCTGAACGGCGTAGGGCTGCTCGGGTTGCTAATTCGGGTTGCTAATGGTGATGCGAAGGCGAAATGCTCGGTGGTGCCGTTTCAGACGCCTTAAGAGGACTCAGCTCGGCAGGTCGGAGGCCTGCCCCACGAGTAACCGGAGGATGGTGCGCGCGGGGATGCGAACCCACTCCGGACGATCGCTGAGGTCGCTGGCGGTTTCTTCGAGCGCTCGTTCCAGCAAGAATGCATCGAGCAAATGACGAAGCTGGGCGTCGGCGGCGGGAAACAGCCGGCTCTCGCGCGCGGTTTCGAAATAGCCTTTTAGGAAGATAGCGCTGACCCAGTCGGCCCAGTATCCGGCCCAAAATTCGAGCGCAGGAATTGCTTCCGGGCGCCTCGTCACGCCGGGAACCTGGTCGAACAGCACAGAATGAGCTGCGTATTGGAAGGATGTGAGCAAAGTAGCGACATCGCGCAACGGGGAACGCTTGATCCGCCGCTCGCTCAGCGGACGATCCATGCGGCCTTCAAAGCCTACGAATACAAAATCCTTGCCGGTGTGCAGGACCTGGCGCAGTTCCAAGTCATCATGCAGGCGCGTTCGCATGGCTGGGATTCTTTGCTCGGGGATGAGGCGGAAGCGGCGACGGATCTGATCCTGCTGATCGAGGACTTTTTGAGCTTCGGCCTGCGCCGGCGGCGGCAGGGTGGTCAGCCGCTGGCGAACGAGTTGAAGGGTTTGATTGGTCAGCGCCGACATGCTGTGGTAGAAAGCCTGGCGGTAGTGGTCGGTGAAGGGCTCTGGTGCAAATTGCGGATCGTCATGATTGGAACTTAGCGCGAGATGCAGCTCCGCGGTCCGCTGGCCGAGCAATTGCGCCGAGTCCAAGTAGGTGCCGATCAGTTCGTGCACGTGGCCGGGGAATTCGGCATTGCGTAGCTCGTAAGGATGGCGGTTGCCCTCGGGAGTGGCGTACTCGGACTCTCGCCGGGCGAGCGCAGCTTCGAAAAAGCGGCCGAGAGAATCGAGAGTGTAGTGCCAGGCATCACCCTGGTTCTCGATGAAGGCGTGGAGCACGGCTACGCTAGTGGGTACGCCATATTGCGGGCGATACTCGAGGGTTCCGGTGAGAGGAGCGCTGTGCTGGAATCCCTGTTCAGTGAGGAACGAATCGATCTCGATCTCAGGGTGAATGCCCGGCTCCACACGGCGGTAGATCTTCAGGATGAAGCGGTTCCCAAACACGACGGAACTATTACTCTGTTCGGCTTTTGGAACGGCGGCGCCGAGATCAGGATGGCTTCCGCCCCAGGCTTTGCGAAAGGCGCGGTTGTGGGAGCCGACCAGTTCTCCGGCCCGTCCGCGAAAACGGCGCCGTCTCGCGATGGCGCCGAGAAGAGCCTCACAGAAGGCGGTGTCGTAAAGGGCGCTATAGAGAATTCCACGGCTGCCATCCTGAGCTTGCAACTGCGCTACTGCAACATCCGACAGCTTTTCCTTGACCTTCTCGGCTTCCTCGCCGACCGCCACGGATCCTGGCATGATGTAGATCTCCGGATCGCCTTCGACATACTGGATCTCGCCTAGCAGGATTTGCGCCGAAGTATCCGGCACTGGAATGGTATCGAGGATATCGATGGAGCGAATGACTCGATCCTTGCCATGAAACCAGCGGCGCGTTTTGAGGAACGCGGGCAGGCGGCGCAGGAGCACAGTGAGGCTGCGGCCCTGAAATACTTCGTCCCAGGACTCGACCACGATCAAGGGCAGGCCGGACGGTGTGAGGGCAGCTTGAATGGATTCTTGATGGACTTGCTTCGATTCCAGCGACAGCCAGAAAAATCCTAGTGAGCCCAGTGTGAGGAGGTAGGGTTGATCGCCGACCGGCGGGAATTCGGCCCGCCCGAAAATCTCAACGGGGGTTTGACCCTTGGCAGCCGATAGATCCAGTTCGACGTGTTGTGGAAATCTCGACAGGTTCGCGACCACCAGGATGGTCTCTTCCTGAAAGCGGCGATAGAAGGCCAGCACCTTGCGATTGGAGGGGCGGAGGAACTCAAGTGTCCCGCGACCGAAGGCCTTGAATTGCTTGCGCTGCTCAATCAGGCGTTTCATCCACCACAGCAGCGAATGCGGGTTATTTTGCTGCGTCTCTACGTTGACGGCTTCAAAGTGATATTCCGGATCGATGATGACCGGCAGATAGAGTTTCTGAGGATTGGTTCGCGAGAAGCCGGCATTGCGATCCGGGCTCCACTGCATGGGAGTTCGGACGCCATTGCGATCGCCGAGATAGATATTGTCGCCCATGCCGATTTCGTCGCCGTAATAGATGACCGGCGTGCCTGGGAGAGAGAAGAGCAGCGCGTTCATGAGCTCGATCTTGCGGCGGTCGTTTTCGAGCAGCGGGGCCAGGCGCCTGCGAATTCCGAGGTTGATCTGCATACGCCGGTCGTGAGCGTAGACGCGATACATGTAATCGCGCTCCTCGTCGGTGACCATTTCCAAAGTCAGCTCGTCGTGGTTTCTGAGGAACAGCGCCCATTGGCAATTGGGCGGAATGGCGGGCGTCTCCTGGAGAATCTCCATGACCGGGAAGCGATCCTCCATATGGATGGCCATGAACAACCGCGGCATCAGCGGAAAATGGAAGCACACCTGGCATTCGTCCCCGGCGGCGAAATAGGCGACTGCGTCCTCGGGCCATTGGTTGGCTTCCGCGAGCAACATTCGATCTTTATATTTCGCGTCGACATGACTCCGCAGTTGCTTCAGGAACTCGTGTGTTTCGGGAAGGTTTTCGCAGTTGGTTCCTTCGCGCTCGAAGAGGTAAGGGACAGCATCGAGGCGGAACCCGTCCACGCCGAGATCGAACCAGAAATCGATCACTTCGAGCATGGCCTGTTGGACGGACGGATTGTCGTAGTTCAGATCGGGCTGATGCGAATAGAATCGGTGCCAATAGTAGGCCTTCGCCACCGGGTCCCAGGTCCAGTTGGAGGTCTCGAAATCCTTGAAGATGATGCGCGCGTCTTTGTATCGCTCGGCGGTGTCACTCCAGACGTAGAAATCGCGCCAGCGGCTTCCAGGCGGAGCGTGACGCGATCGTTGAAACCAGGGATGCTGGTCGGAGGTGTGATTGAGAACCACTTCGGTGATAACGCGGATGCCCCGGCGATGGGCCTGCTTTAGAAACGTCTGGAAATCGCGCAGGGTTCCGTAGGCGGGATGGACGTCGTTGTAGTTCGAGATATCGTAGCCATCGTCGCGCCAGGGCGATGGAAAGAACGGAAGCAGCCAGATGGCGGTGACGCCGAGGTCTTGCAGGTAATCGAGGTTTTTCGTGAGACCGCGGAAATCGCCCATGCCGTCGTCGTCGCTGTCGGCGAGAGCGCGCACATGAGCCTCGTAGATGACCGCGTCCTTATACCAGAGCGGATCAGCTTCCAGATTTGCGGTGGGATCGTTGGTCGCCACTTTTTAATGGGACTGCTAAGGAGGAGATCACACTCCTCCACTATTGTTGAAGCCTGAGAAGGCCAGGAGGTTTCACGGGCCGACACTGATTGAGCGGCGGCCCATTAATTGCAGGGTTGCCAGTGAAAAGCGTTACTGGCTCTTGTGCGCCAGCCGGCTGCAGGCGGCATCGGCGCCGGCGGTATCAATCGCCCCGCTGCCTTCCTCGATATTGGCGATCTTGCCATCCTTGTCTACGACGAAGGTGGCGCGATTCGCGACGCCCATCTGATTGATCAGGATTCCATACTGCTCGGAGACCTTGCGCATATGGTCGCTGAGAATGGGGTAGCTGGCGTTCAATTCCTGTTTCCAATGCTTCAGGGTCGGCGTGAAATCGGTGCTGATCGCGATGACCTGGGCATCATTCTTATCGAAATTAGCTATACCAGACTGGTATGCGGTAAGTTCCTTGGTTCAACCACCGGTGAAGGCGGCCACGAAGAAGGCTAAGACAACAACTTTTTTCCCGCGGAAATCAGAGAGCTTCACGGGCTTGTTGTCGGTGTCGGGCAGAGTGAAGTCGGGGGCTTCGTCACCGACTTTGAGGTTGGTCTTCGGCGGCGCGATTTGCTGTGCCGAAAGCGCGGTCGCGAGTACTGTGCATGCCAGGAGTGCACTGATGGCTCTCATGATTCCTCCCAAACGGGGTCTAACATCTTTGACACAGGATAACACGGGGGAAGCGGCGGCGTACGCGGGCGATGCTCGCCAAGTTGCCGCAGGGCATGGTTTCGCGTAACCTGAAGGCGATGGAAGTCCATTTCACACCCGAGCAGGAAGCTCGGCTTTCGCAGATTGCGACCGATGCAGGCACCGACCCCGAGGCGCCTGGTGAAGGACGCCGCGTTGCGGCTGCTTGAAGAAGATGCCCACTTTCGCGCCGCCGTGCGGGAGGGCATCGAACACGCCGACCGGGGTGAGTTCATCGACGCGGGTGAGTGCATCAACCAGGGTGAGTTCATCGAAGAAGCAGAAATGAAGGACCGGCTGGAGCAGATGTTGCGCTCATAAATGCGCATCCGCTGGACGCCGGGCACTGCGACGGACTTGGAGCACATCAGCAATTACCTCAAAGAAAGACACCCCAGCACCGGCAGACGAAAGATTCGCCTCACAGGGCGCACCAGGCGTGAGGGCGGCACCGGCTCAGGAGAAGTCTTGATCCTCGCCGCGCCGCGGGCGATGGTCCTGTAGGATTGAGTTTTACCTGACTCCATGAAGCTACTGTGGGTTTATAGCGACTTTCTGCATCCCACCAATCGCGGCGGTCAGATCCGGACGCTGGAGACCTTGAAATGCCTTCACAGGAGGCACGAGGTGCATTACGCGGGCTTATGGAATCCTGAGTTTCCCGAAGGTCCCGCGCGGGCGAAGGAATACGCTTCCTATGTGTATCCAGTGCGGCGGACGGTCACGGCCAAAACATCGCCAGCGTTTCTGTTTCAACTAGCCAAAGGTTTGGTGACCAATATGCCCGTGGCGGTGTTCCGGCATCGCAACGACGAGATGAAGGCGACAGTGGACCGGCTGCTTCGCGAGCATTCGTTCGATCACGTCGTGTGCGATTTTTTGAGCTCCGCCCCGCACTTCAGCGATCTCTCGCGCGCGGTGCTGTTTCAACACAACGTGGAAGCGATGATTTGGAAGCGCCACGTGGAGCATGCGGGTTCGCCATTGCGGCGATCTTACTTTCGAAGACAAGCACGACTGATGCTGGAATATGAGCGCCAGGTGTGCAGCTCGGTAAAGAGTATCATTGCGGTGTCCGGGGCGGATGCAGAGAAGATGCGCGAGTTGTATGGGGTTTCGCGCGTCACCCCGGTACCAACGGGCGTGGATGTTGGCTTCTTTCGACCGCCGGAAGAGGCGCAACGTACGGCGGACCTGGTATTCGTGGGGTCGATGGATTGGATGCCTAACATTGATGGCGTGGTTTGGTTCGTCACTGAGGTTTTGCCCTTGATCAAGCGGAAGCTGCCCGATTGCTCGCTGGCGGTGGTGGGTCGGACGCCGGGGCGCAAGGTGACGGAGCTAGCGGAACGGGACTCGGGAATCCGGATCACCGGAACGGTTGCGGATGTGCGTCCATGGCTCTGGGAGTCGAAAGTATCGATCGTGCCGCTGCGAATCGGCGGAGGAACGCGGCTCAAGATTTACGAGGCGATGGCGGCGGGGACACCGGTGGTCTCGACGACGGTCGGGGCTGAGGGACTCGACATCTCGCCGGGGGAGAATATCTTGATCGCAGACGAGCCGGAAGCGTTTGCGGAGGCGTGCGTGCGGCTGATCACTGATCAAGGCGAGCGGCGGAGGTTGGCTGATGCGGCGAGGCAGCATGTGGAGACGAAGCATTCCTGGGAGGCGGCGGCGGTGGAGTTCGAGCGCGCCTTGGGGCGTTAACGTGGATAGTCGCGGGCGGTCTATTTCTTGGGCGACTCGGCCGGCTTTTCGGTCGGAAGGCCGGCTTTGCTGTAAGCACCGAGGCCGCCTACCAACGAAAATGCGTTGGTATAGCCCATCTTCATAAGGGAATCGGTGGCGAGCGCCGAGCGAGAGCCTCCACCGCAGTACAACACCAGCTTGGCATCCTTGCGTGGAGCGGCCTTTTCGATTTCGCGCTCGATCACACCTTTACTGAGATGGACGGCTCCGGTGGCATGGCCGGCGTCCCACTCGTTGTCCTCACGCACGTCGATCAGAGTGAACTTTTCGCCGGAGGCCTGCAAGGCCTTCAGTTGGTCGACGTTCATTTCTTGGATGCGGGTCTTGGCGTCGTTGACGAGCGCTGTGAACCCGGAGTTGGACTGTTGCGGCGGTTGGCTGCTGGTTTGTGCCAGGCAGAAGGGCGCCAGCGAGGCCGCGAGAAACACAGAGTAGAGTTTGTGCATGACCGAATCCTTTGGAGACTATTATGGCTGATTGGAGGCGGCGGCGCTACACACCGGAGACGCCGACCGGGGGTCGGCGGCGGACCAGGGGGTCCGCCCCACTGAGGAGCAGTTACTCCCGGATTGCGATCAGAGGATCGATGCGGATGGCACGGCGGGCCGGGAGATAGCTGGCGAGGAGGGCGACGGCGATAAACAGCAGCGCAGTGGCCGCGAAGATCGCCGGATCGATCGGGCTGACGTGGAAAAGCAGCGTCCCGAGCGCGCGCGTTAACGCGAGAGAGCCAGCCAGTCCAACCAGGATGCCGGCGCTCGTCAGCGTCAATCCTTCACGCAGCACGAGCGAAATTAGATCGCGTGGAGTGGCGCCGAGTGCGCGGCGAATTCCCATCTCCTGACGCCGCTGCTCGACCGAATAGGCCAGCAAGCCGTAAATGCCGACGGCGGCGAGCGAGATCGCGATGGCCGCAAACATGCAGAGCAGCCAGAGCGTCCAGCGCCGTTGCCCATAGGAATCTGCCACGATGTCTTCCATAGGGCGAATGGAGGTGAGCGGCAGTTCCGGATCAAGGGTCGCGATCTCTTTGCGAATCGCGCTGGCCATCGCCATCGGATCGCCCGAAGTTCGCACGGCGATACTCATGGCCGGCCAAGGGCGCTGTGCATAGGGCGTGTACAGCTCGCCGCCAGAATCGGACTCGATGCGAGATGTCTTGACGTCGGTCACCACTCCCACTACCTCCCCCTCCAATTCCACGCGGGCCACACGAATGCGCTTGCCGAGTGGATTCTCGGTGGGCCAGAAGCGCCGGGCGAAGCTTTCATTGACGATCGCCGCGCCGGCCGCGGTCTCGTTGTCGCGATCGGTGAAGAAGCGGCCGCGCAATAAACGGGCCCCGATCGTTTGGAAATAATCGGGCGTGATGGACTGCCAGTTGATCACCGGACGCTGGTTGAAGGGAAGCGGAGGCGCTCCGACGATTTGGACGGGCGCCATGACGTGAGACTCCAAGGGCAACGCAAGAACGGCACTGGCGGATCGCACGCCCGGAATGGCCTCAATCTTCTCCGCCGCCTGCCGGAAGAAGATATTCTTTTGCGAATTGGTTCCATACTTGGCAGCCGGCAGGCTCACGCGCATGGTGAGGACATTGCGCGGGTCAAAGCCCGGATCGACACGCTGCAGCTCTATGAAGCTGCGAATGAGCAGGCTGGCGGCGATTAGCAACAACATCGATACGCCGACCTGGCCGATTACGAGCAGTGTGCGAACGCGCTGGCGCTTCACGCTGCCGACGGCGCCGCGGCCGGACTCACGCAAAATCGAGTTCAGGTCCGGCTTAGAGACTTGGAAGGCCGGGATCAATCCGAACAGGACGCCGGTAAGAGTCGACACCATGAGAGTGAATGCAAGGGTCTGCCAATCGATTTGAATTTCCTGGGCGCGGGGAAGGTCGAGGAAGCGCGAGGTCGCGACCAGGCGGACGCCGGCGAACGCGATCAAGATTCCCAACGCGCCGCCCGCCAGCGCCAAAACGAGACTCTCGGCCAGCAACTGGCGCACGAGATCCCGCCGGCTGGCGCCCAACGCAGCACGCACCGCAAATTCTTTACGGCGGCTGGTGGCACGTGCCAGCAGAAGACTCGCGACGTTGGCACAAGCGATTAGCAGCAATGCCCCCACCGCTGCGCTCAACACCAGCAGCGCCGGCTTGATATCGGAAACGAGGGTCTCCTGCAGGGGTTCGAGTCCCAGGCGCCCATTGGGAGCGGCATCTATTTTGCCGACATTCTGCTGCAAATACCGGCGCGAGAGGATATCCATTTCCGACTGAGCCGCGCGGAGAGTCGACTCCGGCTGCAAGCGGGCGATGCCGTTGATGTAGCCACCGCCGTTGGTAATCTGGTCGCGCGTGAAGCGGCTGAAGCCCGCTAGATTCGTGGCCAGCAGGTCAAGTCGCGGGGAGGGCTGATCGAGACCGGGAGGCAAGACTCCGATGACGGTGTAGGAGGTGGCGTCGAGTGTGATCGCGCTACCGACGATGCCCGGTTTTCCGCCGAATCGGCGCTGCCACAAACCGTAGCTCAGCAGCACTACCGGGCGGCCACCTTCCCGATCTTCCTCGGGCAGGAAATTGCGTCCAAGGATCGGCTGTACGCCGAGAGTCTGGAGAAAATCGTGCGAGACCCGCGCCGCCGGAAGCTGCTCTGGTTGTTCGACGCCGGTAAGATTGAAGGTTTCCGAACAGAATCCCGCCACATTGGAAAATGACCGGCTTTGGGAGCGCAACTGATCGAGCCGGATCAGGGAGAACGAGCCATGGCCGGGAACGTTCGAATAGCCCAGGTACAACGAGACCAGCCGGTCTGGTTGGTTGTAAGGGAGAGGCCGAAGCAAGACTGCGTTGACGACGGTGAAGATAGCGGTGTTGGCTCCGATGCCGAGAGCCAGGGTCAGTACGGCCACGGCGGCGAAGCCGAAATCATTCGCGAGGACGCGCAAGGCGTAGCGAAGCTCTTGGATCACTAGTCGCCGCTTCGCAGCGTGGCTTCGGGCTCGGCCATCACTGGGATGGGCTTGGTCTTTCGCGGGCGGCGGCTCCGAGCCAATACTCGCTGGAAACGCTCCATGTAAATGTAGACGACTGGCGTGATATAGAGCGTGAGCAATTGCGAAACGACTAAGCCGCCCACTACCGCAAGGCCAAGCGGGCGCCGCGCCTCCGCGCCGGCGCCAAGACCGAGTGCGATGGGTAGAGTGCCCATCAAGGCGGCCATGGTGGTCATCATAATCGGCCGGAAGCGGACCAGGCAAGCTTCGTAGATCGCTTCCGAGGGTGTCAAGCCTTGGGTGCGCTGCGCTTCCAGTGCGAAATCGATCATCATGATGGCATTCTTTTTCACGATGCCGATCAGCATAATGATTCCGACAAACGAATAGATGTTCAGTTCTTCGTGGAAGATCAGGAGAGTGGCCAACGCACCCAGACCAGCTGACGGCAACCCGGAAAGAATCGTCAGAGGATGGATGAAGCTTTCGTATAGGATTCCGAGCACCATGTAGATGACGACGACCGCGAGGACCAGCAGCAGGCCCATGCCTCGCAAAGAAGACTGGAAGGCCGCCGCCACGCCCTGGAATGTCGTGTGGATGCCGGCTGGAAGGTCGCGAGCCACTTCCTCGACTTTTTGGACGGCCTCGCCCAGCGACGCTCCGGGCGCGAGGTTGAAAGAGACGGTGACGGAGGGCAATTGCCCTAAATGGTTGACCGAGAGCGGCCCGACCGTGTTGCGCGGCTTAGTCACAGCGTCCAGTGGAACCAGCTTTCCGCTGGATGATCGGATGTAGATCAAATGCAACGAGCTGGGATCCATCTGATAGCGCGGCAAGAGCTCCATCATGACCCAGTAGTCGTTGGTAGGTGTATAGATATCGGATATCTGGCGAGCGCCATAAGCATCGTATAGGGCGTTCTCGATCTGATCGGCGGTAACCCCCATAACTGATGCCCGATCCCGATCGATGTCGACGATAACTTCCGGACTAGCGATCTGGAGATCCGTATTCACATCCATAAGGCCTGGCGTTTGCCGCAACTGCTTCTCGAAATCCAGGGCCGAGCGATAAAGTTCCTTTAAGTCCTGCGCCTGGAGGGTATATTGATACACGCTTCGGGTCTGCTGGCCGCCGATGCGGATCATGGGCGGGTTTTGCATGTAGGTACGGACGCCGGGGATCGCATTCAGCTTGGGACGCAGTTCTTCGATGATCTGCTCAGGAGTCAACTTACGCGGAGGGCGCGGCGTCAGACGGATCTGTAGCTGGCCGGAATTGCCCGCCCCTCCCATGCCTGGGCCGCCGCCGGCAGCGCTGACCGAGGAAAAGAACCCGGCCGAATTCGGATCTTCCTCAATAACCTTGGCGACCTCCAACTGGGAGCGGACCATGGCGTCGAAAGAAGCTTCCTGCGGCATCTCGATCTGACCGCTAAGCTGGCCGGTATCCTGATTGGGGATGAAGCCTTTCGGAAGAATACCGTAAAGGTAGACCGTCGCGACTACCGTTCCAGCCGCCATCACCATAGTCGCCGCGGGATGACGGATCACGCCAGTCAGCGTCCAGCGATAGGCGTCCCGCATGCCGTCGAAAACACGTTCTGAAGCGCGAAACAGCGCGTTGTGGCGCTCGGTAGGCGGGCGCAGAAAACGGCTGCAAAGCATGGGAGTGAGACTGAGCGAGACGAAGCCGGAAATCAGGATAGCCACCATGATCACCACCGCAAACTCGTGGAACAGGCGACCAATGATCCCGCTCATGAACAACACCGGGATAAAAACAGCAGCCAGCGACAGGGTCATGGAAAGGATGGTGAAGGCAATCTCCTTGCCCCCTTCCAATGCAGCTTCCATCCGCGACTTTCCCATCTCCATGTGCCGAACGATGTTTTCCAGAACCACGATTGCGTCGTCCACCACGAATCCGACTGCCAGCGTGAGCGCCATGAGCGACAGGTTGTCCATGGTGTAGCCAAGGAGCGACATGGCCGCGAAAGTACCGATAACCGAGAGGGGCAGGGCCAAGCTGGGAATAATAGTGGCCGATACGTTCCGTAAGAATACAAAGATCACCAAGACAACTAGGACTACTGCCAGCTTCAAGGAGAATTTCACGTCGTCCACCGATTCGCGAATCGATTGCGATCGATCGTAGACGACGTCCAGATTCATGGCGGGAGGAAGTTCGGCCTTGAACTCCGGAAAGAGCGCCTTGATCTTATCCACCACTTCCACAGTGTTGGTTCCCGGCTGCCTCTGAACCCACAGATTGATGGAACGAGTGGAATTGAACCAGGCGTAGCTTTTGTCGTTCTGTACGCTATCGAGCACCCGGCCGACCTCGGCGAGGCGCACCGGCGATCCATTGCGATACGCAACAATCAGCGGCCGGTAGGCGGCGGCATTCATTACCTGGCCATTGGCCTCGATTGTGAAGGCTTGATGCGGTCCCCAAAGGGTTCCGGCAGGTGTATTGACGTTGTGCTTTTCGACGGAAGCTTCGACCTCATCGATACCGATGCCCTTGGCGGCGAGATAGGTGGGATCGAGCTGTATGCGAACCGCATACTTAGCGGCGCCGAACACGTTCACTTGCGCCACGCCGTTGATGGTGGAGATGCGAGGCGCGACGAGTGTTTCGGCGTATTCATCCACCAGCGTCAAATTCAGCGTGGATGAATTGAGCGACATGAACAGGATCGGCTGGTCGGCCGGGTTGACCTTCCGAACCGTGGGTGGCGCCGGCATGTTGGGCGGCAGCCTTCTTAAGACGGCTGCGATAGCCGCCTGGACGTCCTGACCGGCGGCGTCGATATCGCGGTCCAAGACGAATTGCAATGTAATATTGGTGTTGCCCCGAACATTGGCGGACGTTATCGAGTCGAGACCAGGAACAGTCGCAAACTGCCGCTCCAAAGGAGTGGCGACGGACGCTGCCATGGTTTCAGGGCTGGCGCCAGGAAGACTTGCATTTACCTGTAAAGTGGGAAAGTCAATGATGGGAAGGTCGTTAACGGGGAGAGAACGATAGCCGACGACTCCAAACAACAGGATGCCCATCATGACCAGAGCGGTCATCACCGGCCGGCGGATGAACAGTTCCGTGAGGTTCATGCCTGTAGTTTCCCCGTCTTAGATTTCGGGCACACCAAACCTTTATCTTCAAAAGGCGAAGGCTTTACGCCTCAGGTTACAAGGATATCAGGACTTATGTCACTTATAACATGGCCCGAAAGGGCTATTGGGGAGTGGGTCGGTTTTGCGAACTGACTCAGCACTGGCCCCAAAGACCACGGATGGAATTGTCCGGATTCAGAGGGCGGTTACAAAACATGGGCGCTTCACGGCTCGCCGGCTGGCGGGGCTGGTTCGGGGGCTTGCGAGAATGGCGCACGTGCCTAAACCAAAGGCGGGAACCATGCAGAGGTCCGGCGATCGCTGGCGCGACGATTTGCCGGATACACGGCGGATCCGCTCCTCAGGTGAAGCGCGCGGCGGCCATGCGGCTTGCAGTTTTGATCGATCCCCCGATCGGCCTTCTTGCGGAGGACGATGAAAGAAAGACTACCAGTAAGATCCAACGAACGCGCTGCGGGCCGCTTTTGGCGTCCTGGATCGCAACGGCTGTCCGGCGTCCAAGTTTTCAACATGCCGGCATCGACGGCGGACTTTATCGAGCGGGACACGATGGAAAGCGCACACGAAGAACTACCCGGTGAGATCGAACGAGATGGGCCGAGCGGGGCACTTCATAAGCGTCGGAGACCGAGGCTCATGGTATCCAGTTAAACGGGCAGAGCGACCGGCGAGATCGGACGTTATCAGAGGCCAGGCCCAAGCACGCGTTGCGGATTTCGGCTGAAGTTCGGGTTGCTTCGCACCGATTGATAGACTAGTATTTAGGTGCTGATGATGACCGTGAAACGGGAACTGGCGAACGCCAAGCTAAAGTGATCCATGAGTTCACCAGCCACAGTACTTACCCTCCAACAATGGGAAATTCAGTTTCACGAGACCATGGCCGCGCTGCTCCGGGCCCAAGAGGCCGTAAGGCGACAATTTGGCTTCTTTGGCATCCTGAACGGCCTTTGGAGGTCTAGTCGCGATCTTAAGGCGATCAGTGTGAGACTGAAGGAAATCTCTGAGCTACCTGACGGAACCGTTGGCGAAGAGTTCATTCAGTCCCAAATTCCGCAACTTCGCAAGCTTCTGAGAGCTCTTGAGGAGTTGATGGATACCGCGAAGCACCATCGCCTTATGAATCGATCCCTGACCGCTGCTCCCCTGGGGTTGATAAACTTTCGCGGAGAATACATCGCCGATTACCTGGATGCGCCAGAGATGGCGTTAGACCCGGCGGTCTTGGCAGCCATCCAGGAAGGCCAGCGCCAGATCGAACGTGGTGAGTGTGAGGTGGAGCGGCTCTTCTGAGCGATCCCGCCTGTAAGTTCACACTTAGCCAGCAGGCCGCAAGCTACCTGAACGACTGGATAGCCACACGCGAAGACGCATCAACGAAAGATTGCTTGAAGCGCTGGCAGATCCAGTTCAGGGATCAGATCGTCTCGTCAACCGGGGAAATGAACGGAAGATCCGAGTTGGGGGATTGCGAATCTTGTTCAGGATCACTTCTGAGTCTGAAATAGCGATTGATGCCATCCTTCCGCGTGGCGATGTCTACAAGCACACGCGACGATGACTGATCTCCGATAACATCGCCTCGTCCGAACTCAGCTAGCTGCAAAACGGGGAGGCTTTCAGAGGCGGTGTTCACAGAAGCCGATAGCCTGCGCCGTGGCTCGGCCGCTCGGTGCGTTCGGCGTTTCGCCCGGAAGGCCGCCTGATATCCGCCGCTGGCTCAACAATGGAAATCCGCCCATAGACTTCGCGAAAAAGGGAAACGCTGCCATTGTCCTGCAATGGCGAGACGGTGCAGGCTGCTCGGCGGCCTACACGGCGTGGCGAACGCGGCTCCCGCCGGCTTTACGTCTGGGACCGAACGACCTGACATGCCGTTGTGGCTGCTGCGGGGTGTACGGAATTACGACGACCGTCGCGGATTGCTTCTGCTCGCGGGCAACGTCGGGCGATACGTGGCGGCGTACCAGCCTGGTGTCGAGGGTTCGCTCGATGTGCGCAATGTCGGCGCGCTCAGAGCGCGTGGCGAAAGTTGAAGCCGTTCCTCGAGCGCCAGCGCGCCCGGTGCGGCCAACCCGGTGAATGAAGTCCTCGGGGACTTGCGGAAGATCGTAATTTACCACGTGAGAGATCCCTTCCACGTGAATTCCGCGGGCTGCGACATCGGTGGCCACCAGGACACGATAGTCTCCCTCCTGGAACCCGCGCAGCGCGAGGTTGCGCTGGTTCTGGCTGCGGTCGCCATGGATTGCCGCGGCCTTTACGCCTCCGCGCACGAGCTTTTTCGACAGCCGGTCGACTCCGCGCTTGGTGCGGGCGAAAACCAGGAAGGAACCTTGCTCGTGGCGCAACATCTTTTCGAGTAGGCCCAGCTTTCGATCCTGTTCGACTTCGTAAAGATGCAGATCTACCTTCTCGATAGGCTTAGTAGTGGAACCGACGGCAATGCGCACTGCGTTTCGGACATGCGCCTCTACCAGGTGTTTGACGGAGCTTTCGATGGTCGCCGAGAAGAACATGGTCTGGCGGTCAGAGGGTGTGGCCGCCATGATCCTTTTGATGGTGGGCAGAAACCCCATGTCCAGCATGCGGTCGGCCTCATCCAGAACCAGAATGCGGGCGCTGCTGAGATCGATGAGCCGCCGGCCGAGGAAATCGTACAGTCTTCCCGGAGTGGCGATCAGCACATGTGCGCCCTTACGAATGGATTGCAATTGAGATTTCTCGTTGAGCCCGCCGACTACGACGGCGGCGCGGATACCGGTACCCACCGCCATTTTGGCGAAGGTCTCGTTGATTTGGATGGCGAGTTCGCGAGTGGGGCTCAGGATGACGGCACGAATGCCGGCATGCGATGGCTGCTTCGCGAGCAGGTGGATGATGGGCAGGACAAACGCGAGCGTTTTGCCGGTGCCGGTTTGTGCGGTCGCCACAAGGTCGCGTCCCTCCAGCGCGGGCTCGATGGCCTGGGCTTGGACAGGCGTGGGAACGGTAAAACCGTGCTTTGCCAGATTGCTCTTTAAGGGAGCGGAGATTGAGAATTCAGAGAAACTTTTCATTTTAGGTTTTGAGGATGAGAATCGGCGAGCCGGCTACCAACGTAGGGAGAAGGGGTTGCGGATCAACTTCCAGTAGCTTTTATTGTACCTTATCAGTGCTGTTCGGCGGGAGGAGGTCAACGCGCCAGGCTTGTGAGCTTCCAAAACTGTCCAGAATAGTTACCGGTGTCGCCCACGAATGGCACATGGCCGGCGGTCGTTCAACCCGTGCAGGTTGTTAGAGGAAAGCGGGCTGGTACAAACCGAAAAGGCCGGGCGGGTACGGACTTGCCGCATCGAACCCGCCGGACTTTGGGCGGCCGAGCAGTGGATCGCCGATCGCCGCTCGAAGTGGGAACGCCGGTTTAATCGGCTGGACGATTCGCTGGCTGAGCCGGATGAGAGTGAGTAGGGGCTACGACCAGTGATCACGTTATCGCTAAACAGTTTTGCAACGCGCGGCAAGCAGTCCAGTCGCCAAGCTGAGGTCGATGTCTGCGATCAGCAATCCTTCCTCGCCGTAGGGCTGGTAGCTAAGCAGTGTCCCATCTGGACGGACAATCGCCGACGTGGTCGGAGAGCCGGGACTCGCGAAATTGACGGTTGCGAAATAGCAGGTGTTCTCGGCGGCGCGGCACAGGACCGCCTTCTCATGAAATGTATTCGCGGGATCGGCGAAGGCCGAAGGGCGATAAGAATCCGGAGCTCGCTTCGTGGAATTGCGGGTGAAACACGATGTGCGCTCCATGCCGCGCGGCCCAGCGGACGGTCTCCGGATAACGCCAGCCTTCGTGGCAGATCGCAATACCGAAAGTGGCCGGGCCGGCTTGAAAGACGCGGCGGCCGGAGCCTGGTGTGTAGGTGCTCTCTTCGGAGGGATCGATCTGGACCTTGTCCTGAAAGCCGGCGATCGATCCGTCTTGATTAATGACCAGGGCGGTGGCTACCAGTGCGCCGTCAACCAGGCGTTCCGTTCCGAGAACGACTGTGATATTGGCCTTCGCGGCTGCTGCGGCGATGATGGACCAGGCGCGTTCCAGGAATACGGGATCGGGAGGCGGCACGAGTTTGCCCACTCGGTAGCCGGGGATGAAGCATTCCGGGAAGCAGATGATCCGCGCTCCCCGGACGGCGGCTTGATCGATGGCCTGCCCGGCGAGCACGATCGACTCCTCGGGATTGGCCGGGAACCGGATATTAGCGAGCGCTATTCGAATTGGGTTCATCGCACTACCTTGGCCTCCAACTCCGCCCAGCGCGCGTACAAATCCTCGACACGCCGTTGGGCATCCTGCACTTTTTCGTAAGCTTCCGCGACCCGCTCGGCATCCGACGCCGCCGCTTCGAGTTCGCGCTCGAAGGCAGCCAGCTCCTGTTCGGCTTCGAGAATCTTCGCTTCCATGCCATCCCACTCGCGCTGGTCGCAGGTAGGCCAGCTTCTTCTTGGGTCCCTCCACGGGAGCCGGCAGGCGCGGATCCTTCACTGTCGCTTTCTCGGCGGACGGCTCGGTTCGCGCGGCTTCCCACTGCGAGTAGTCGGCAAAAACCCCGCCCTCGCCTCCATCCAGACCGATGACTGTCGTGGACACACGATCCAGCAGATAGCGATCGTGGCTCACCAGCACTACGGCGCCTGAAAACTCCAGCAGGCTGTCCTCGAGCACTTCCAGGGTCGGAATATCCAGGTCGTTGGTCGGTTCATCGAGCAACAGCACATCCGCCGCCGACAGCATCAGGCGCGCGATCATTACACGCGCTCGCTCGCCGCCCGACAGTCTCGAAACGGGCATTTCGAGCTGCTCATCACGGAAGAGGAAACGCTTGGCCCATCCAGCGACGTGGATCGGACGCCCGCGATAAATCACCGAATCGCCCTCGGGACACAATGTTCGCCGCAGGCTGGCTTCCAGGTTCAAATGCGTGCCGCGGTCCTGCGCGAAGCTCACAATTTGCAGCCGGTCCGCCCGCCGGATGGTCCCTTCGTCGGGCTCGACAGCTCCCTCGAGGATCTTGAGCAGCGTGGTTTTCCCGCTCCCGTTCGCTCCCACCAGGCCGACGCGAACACCGGGCGCCAGAGTCAGGTTCAGATTTTCGAAAAGCCGGCGCCCGCCGAGTGTCTTGCCAATGCCTTCGGCCTCGATCAAGCGTTTGGTGCTCCGATCAGATGCGGTGAAGTCAATTTGCGCGGTTGCCATGCGGCTGCGTGCCGTAGCCGCCGAGAGTTCCTCGATCAGCCGGCCGGCGGCGTCGACTCGCGCCCGCGACTTGCCCGTTCTCGCTTTCGGTCCTCGCCGGAGCCACTCCACCTCGCGCCGCACCTTCGTCGCGAGCGACTCCTGCTGCTTGGCCTGCACCTCCAGGAACTCCTCACGCCGCTCCAGAAATTCGCTGTAGTTACCCTTCACCTGGAACGCACTCAGCGGATAAACGGGGTTGACCTCCACCATTTGGTTGGCGACGTTCTCGAGAAAATAACGGTCGTGCGTGACCACCAGGCAGGTGTTCACCGTCTGGATCGCAGTCTCGAGCCACAGAATGCCTTCGAGATCTAAGTGATTGGTCGGCTCGTCCAGAAGCAGCACATCCGGCGAGGTCACCAGCGCAGCCGCGATGGCGAGCCGCTTCTTCCATCCGCCGGAGAGCGCCGAGGCTGTTGTCGCGGAAGTATCGAAGCCGGCGCGGTCCAGCATCACCTGAACGCGAACCCTCTTTTCTTCTTCCTCCAGGGCCAGCCCCTCCACGGCCGCACGGAGAACGGAGCCGACGGTGTCGTCCGGCCCGAACAAAGAATCCTGCGGGACATAGGCCAGCTTGGTCTGCTTTCGCAGCGCCCGGTAGCCGGCGTCCGGCGCGTCCTTTCCGGCGAGAATCTCCAGCAACGTGGTTTTGCCGCTGCCGTTCGGCCCGATCAGACCGGTCCGGTCGCCTTCGGAAAGGCTTAGCGAAAGATTTTCAAACAGGACTCGCGCGCCGAACGATTTGCGGAGAGCGGAGCCACTTAACAGAACGGCCATCTGTTTCCAGCATGGCATTGCGGGCGGCTGCCGGGCCACTGGCGGAGGTGGGATTTATTCCTGCTTTTTTTCGAAGCTCCGACGGATGGGCTTATCCGGCTTTTGGATGGACAGATGAAAGGTCAGCTCTTCGGCTGGAATACCGCGGCTGAGAGAGACGTGCGCTGTAATCCGGTCCAGCACGCCGAACTCGGGCAGGCTCTTGGAATCGATTACCACATCGTACTCGCCCTCGCGCAAGTTATAAAAACCAAAGCGGCCTTCCGGCGTTGGGGTCGTATAGCGATCCGTGGACAAAAGTTTCACGATAACGCCGTCCAGCGCGGTTCCGTCCGGGCCAATGATTCTGCCGGTAAACGAGACCAGAGGAGTTACACTCAATTCCGCGGTGGCGGCTTGCCGTGCTTTTACCTCGATTGCGACTTCCGGCTTGGGGCCAGGGTCATAATCGGCCGGCAATTGATTGACTGCGAGAGTGACGGTATGGCGGCCTTCCGAGACACGCGAAAAGCGAAATAGACCGTCTTCATTGGTGGTCACTATGGTGCCATCATCCAGAACCACGGGTACGCTTTTGGCAGGCTCGCTGCCTTCCAAGCGCTGCTCCCGAACCGTTCCTTCGATGCTCCCGATGATTGGCAACTGAGTCCGCGGTATACCGATCGATGTCGCCGGCCGGCAGCCCGCTGCCCCAACGGAGGCTTCTGCTCACGCGAAAATAAGCGGTCCACTGATTCAGGCCGGCAACTGCATTGGTGACAAACGCACCCTGATTTTGCAGCAGGAAAATATTCTCCGGATTGAGGTTGATGTTGAGCAGGCTTCGCGATGCCTCGAACTGCACGTTCCACTGTTTGGTCACGCGCACCGCGCCCCCGAGTACGGTGGTATTGAAGGTGTTCGTCAAGAACACAGTCTGATTGGCAAGATCGTTGCCGTGCTCGATGTAGGCGTACGCCGAGACTCGCTTGTATTGCGTTTGCGCGCTGCCGCGGACAAAGATCGTGTTCTTCGATTGATCGGTGACCAGTTTCTCATCGCGGACCGCCGCACCCAGAGAGAATCTCTTGAACTGCACAACATCTCCGATTTCGACCGATTGTTGGCGTTGATATTTTCCCTCGATCGTAACATCCAGATCGCGATAGGAGAGCAGAAGATTGTGGTTACGAACCGGGCGGCCCAAGGTCCCGATGATTTGCTGGTTATGAGAGTCCGACAGGCCCACACCCGGTTGTTGGACCGAGTAATCGATGGTTGACAACTGCCCGCTGAGGCTGAAGCGGTAAGGCAGCGTAAAGGACGCACCGGCCGAGGTCGAGTAACTGCGATAGGTCGGCAGATCGGCGGAGTTATCGATGTTGTTGCGATACTGGCTGACCGAGCCGAACAGCTCAATCGCGTCTATCGGTTGGTATTGCGCTTCCACGTACGGCCCGGCACGATCGCCCAGGAAATATCCGGCAATGGGAAGATAAGATGCCGATTCACGAATGTAGTTGGCCTTGACGGTTAATTTGCGCGACTTCCATACCGGGCCTACGGTAAACGAAAATGGACTGCGGCGAGCATTGGGAAAAGCCACGGAACCGCTGGTGGCCGAAGCGTCTGCTTCTCCGTAGAACTGCAGGTTGGAGGAA
This sequence comes from Bryobacterales bacterium, assembly GCA_963780485.1. Taxonomy (GTDB): domain Bacteria; phylum Acidobacteriota; class Terriglobia; order Bryobacterales; family Bryobacteraceae; genus Palsa-89. Next base: position 54,320 of record CAWACO010000023.1, on the reverse strand, counting down.
AATTTGTACAGGACGCTGGCCGAGAGAATGCTACTGGACTGAAAGTCCTGCCCGGGCGCGAAGAGGTTACCTGACGGCGCATCCAAGCCCAGCGCGTCCGAGCCGGTGGACAAATGAATGGCGCGGACACCAAACTCCAGCTTGTCGCCGACCTTCTGGACCATCGAGGCGCCCAGCACCTTTTGCGGAACCTGAATGAGGAATGGAACGCGTGGTCCGGCGATGAGGGTTTCCACTCCATAGAAGAACGTGTAGCGGCGGCTCGCGCTCGCGGCTTCGATCTTTACGCCTTCAGCGGCGAGCTCGGGAAGGAAAATGTTGGTGAATGGAAACGGCACCAGGGCGATTGGCACGCGAAAGTCGCCGCCGGTAATGCGCCAGCGATAACCGTACCAGGTGGCCCCGCTCAGATCAAGAAAGTTGTTGCCGGCGCGGAACTGGCTTTGTCCGCCGTAGGTCTCGATATTGCCGCTCAAAAGTCCCAGGTTTGGAAAAAAGCTGCGGAAGTTTGCGGCCACTCCGGTGATGTCGGTCAGCGGGCTTGAGTCCGTACCGAGATAGTAACCTTGGAATGCAATTTCGCCTTGACCGCCGGGCTCGGAGTCAGCAGCACGGGCGGACGTTACGCCTGCCAACAGCAAGGCAATCGTCCAGTACCCGAGCGTTAAGGGCTTGACCATGGCGGTTTTGGGAACATCGGGTCCCTATTGCTCAGCGTGAACTACGGCAGTTCCTTCTTCGATGACATTCATTCCAAAATCCACCCGGGCCCGCAAAGTGTATATGCCGGGGGCCAAGTCAGTGGTGAACGGCACGATGTAGCGTTGTTCGCGTTTGGGCAGCGCCGGTAGTGGGGTAAGCGCTACCGACTCCAGTACCTTGCCCTCGCCATCCAGCACGGAAAGTTCTCCGACCGGGCGGAAATGCGTCAAGCTGTGATTCTCAACCACCACTTCACCAACCCAATGCGGTTGGTCTCCTGCGGTGCTGTGAACCAGTTTCAGTTCTTTGAATTCGCCTTCAATGCCCGGATTTCCGACCACCACGTAGAATGCCGAGACCACTCGGACGGCGGTCTTTATTCCCGTTCCTCCGGCTTCAGCGTCGGTAGGCAAAGTCGTAAATCCGATGGCGCAATGATATCCGCGCGGGGATTCCACACTAGCCGGTACGCGCACCGTATATCGGATATTCGTCTGCGTGAGGGGCGCCACTTCCGTTTCAACCGGGTTGACGCTAACCCACTCGCGACAGGAAAAGCCGGCTTCCGAAGGCAGACTGGGTTCGAATTGCGGCGTCTGGTCCTGGTCGATCCAGAAATCCAGCGCTTCGGCTCGCACGCGGACTTTGTCGCCGGAATCGCTGCTCAATATCAACACGCCGGACTGTTGCAGACCGGGCGTCAGCTTCATTTCCAGGCGCATGGGACTAAGCCCCAGCCCGACCTGAGCCGAGAGGGCTTGCGTAAGAAGCAGGAATAAGCCGACGCTTAGGGCGCGGTAACAGTGTAGGTGAGTGTGAGTGTACATGATGAATTTGCTATATAACTCCAGCTATCCGCCAGAGTGAAATTGAGGGTGACTGAATAGGGCGCACCATTGCTGGCCGACTCCTTGCCGCTGGCAACCTGTTGCCCAGCACCCGTCAATGTAATGGCTCCGCCGCAAGTCCCAGCGCTTCCGCCGGCGACGCCGGTGCAGGTTGCCTTGACCGCCGACCTCGGAACAGTCGCGCAACCTGTGAAAGAAGCCGGGTTCGCATGCACCTTCAAGGTCCAAGTACCGGCGGCCGATCCGCCTGATGTCGACCAACTGACCGTCGCCGACGAGCTTCCGGCGTCCGACCCCAGATCCGGATCCGTGGCCGTGAAGCTGATCGTGCCTGGGCTGGCCGTGATCGCGCTCAAAGTCGTAGCCATGGGCAAGGCGCGGCTCGCCGGAACCACGATGCGCGCCTTCTGTTGGGCGGAAAGTGTCTGCATAGTACCGCCGACCAGGATCAGAATCGACATCAGCTTGGACCAAAGGTTCATATGGCGGCGATCGTATAAGTAACGGTCGCCGAGTAAGCGCCGGTGTGATAGACAGGATCGTTAGTCAACGACCAGGCAGTGGAAGCCGCGTTACCGGCGATTGGCGGAACTGGCTCCGGCGCCGAAGGTCGCAACGCTGGTAGCGGAAGCTCGTGCTGGCGGTTATTGAGCCGCTGCAGGCGGTGCCAGGCGCGGCCACGGTGCAAGTGTAAGTCAAAGCATCGCCCGCGGTCGGCGGTGTCGTGACCGAAGGTCCGTTGGCCGGACTGAAGTCGGAGGTGACTTTCAGCGTCACGCTTCCGGTTCCAGTCGACCTGTGTGGTCCGAATCTTGTAAATCAGGTTCGTTGTACCGGTATAGGGATTGAAGATCGTACCGATAGCGGCCAATGTTGTGTTTGAGGTTGTGACCGACAGCGCGGCCTCGGCACCGACCGTTACCGAAAGGGTAGTGGTCCCCGTGGCCGCGAACTGGGCATAAGAGGCGGGGGCTGCAATAAGCGCCGCCGCGAGAGCAAGTAGATATTGACGTTTCATGGTTTCTCCTAAATAGCGCTGATCGTGAATGTGAGTGTTGCTGAGTACGTTCCCGTCTTAAACGCGGGATTATTCGATAGCGTAAATGTGCTTTGCACGGTATTCGGATTGACGGAACTGCACGATCCGCCCCCACCCGTACAAAGGCTGGCGCCCATCGTCACCACGCTGGTCTGTGATGCCGTCGAGGCTGTCTGTGTGCCTGAGCAGGCAGCGCCCAATGTGGCGGCGCTGCACGTGTAAGTAAGCTGCCCACTTGAAATCGAGGGCCCTCCGGCGGGGCTAAAGTCAGCCGTGGCTCTTAGCGTAAGAGACCCGCTCCCCGTCGCCGCGGTAGTGCGGGCGCGGTAACTGACACTTAAAGCGCCCGAATAAGCAACGAAGGTTGTGCCGGCGGTTGTAAGATTCAAGCTCGCCGGCACGGAGAGCTTACCGATCGCATCGATTTGCGCGGACAGCGTCTGAGTTGTGGTGCCTGTGGCGCCTAGGAGAAACGCGGGAGCAAAGATCAGCACCGCGGCTACACGCGCGAAGCGTATCACCACTGTGCACGAATCAGTAGTTCGTTCAGAAAACATCGCAACCTCCTCGGTGTGCGACGAGATCCAGCGTCCTTGCTTTTCCCGTTCCTCTTGTAATCGGCGTTTCATTCGGCTCACTGTAGTACCTTAGAACCCCAACTTCTTGATCTGTAGTGCTTAGCCTGTACCTTGCATGCGCTGGACCAAACGCCGCAATCCAACAAAATCAACAGATTATGGTTTTGGAGATTTTGAAGATGAGACAGATTGTCCCGTAAAACAGGGGACGAGATGTCGGAGATCGCCAGCGGATCCGTGTATTGTGATCATCGCGGAACGCGCGATCCGGATTAAGTGACAGTTGATCCTTGGACCGAGCCGTCAAAGCGCGAGCTCGACGCCGTACTCCGTTCCTTGATCTCGTCCGCGGGGAGAAAAGCAATGTCCTGGACATCGCCGCCGCCCAGTGAAAGCATCCAGGTTCGGCTTGAGCGCCGCGTCCATCATCGCCTGTGAAACCAGCGGGGCTGGTTGATTTCGCAGTTCAGTTAGTAGAAGCTCGAACGGGACTTACCTGGCTTCAGTACTACTTGGAAATACAGGACAAAACTGTTTACGCTGCGCCATTTTGGCCCTTCCAAAAGGGGACGATCATCACACAAGTTGCTGAGGCTGTTTCCCTTTGGCTTTGGACCCCGGCATGCCCAAGTGGAGAGAGACACGGATGTAGTATTGACCATATTCCAGTCCTATGTTGAAACGCCAGACAGAGTCGATAAGAAAGATGCGGAGACGCTGAATGCCTAGACCGCCAGCGCCTCACCCAATCAAAATGAATTTGCCTCAGCAGTCGAATCGAAGGAAACGAGCCGGCCGGCGGGGGAACACGATGCTGGAGCTGGCTCTCATCCTGACGCCCATGTTCGCACTGCTGCTAGCGATCGTGGAGTTGTCCTTGCCGATTTTTAAGAAGAGCACGTTCCAGGACGCCGTTCGCGAGGGGGCACGCTACGGGATCACCTATCAAACCACTTATAACGGGACGACCTACGGCTCACAAACCGCTGCTATCCAAGCCGTAGTGCAGAACAATGCCATGGGATTCCTGGCGGGGCCCACGGGCTTGGCTAAGATTTACGTGAAGTACTACTTGCCGGTCTCTCCGTTCACTGACGTAACCAATACGGCGACGGCCAACGGCGACGGGAACATCCTGGAGGTCTCGGTGCAAGGCTACTCCAGCCCCTGGATCGCGCCGATCGCATGGTTTTATGGATCGACGACTTTTCAGGTCACGGGCACGCCGCTGACCATCGCCGCTTCGTCAGCAGACCGCTTAGAGACATTGCCGATCGGCTCGACACGGCCGTCACCGTAAGGAGAACCCATGCGCCACATCGTAAAAAGCAACACAAAAGAACAGGGCCACAGCATTCTCGAGTTTGCGCTGGTTGCGCTCCCCACCGTAACCATGCTGCTGGGCGTAGTGGTGATAGGAATAGATCTGGGACGAAGCGATCAGGTCCAGGAGATCTGCCGCGATGCGGATTCGATGTATGTACGCGGCATAGATTTCTCGCAAACTGGCAACCAGCAGGTGTTGGTCCGGCTGGGTTCGAACATGAATTTGCAACTCAGCGGAGGCAGCGGTCTGGTGACCTTATCTCTAGTGACTTTCATCCCCGATCCGTCCTGTGGGTCACCGCCGGCCACCAACTGCACCATCGGTAAGAGCGTGTTGATGCAGCGGAACATCTTCGGGAACACTACGCTGCCAGGCACGCACTATCCGACCGCGGGATCCGTCACCTACGATTCGCAAGGGAATGTCGCTAACTACAGCACCGACCCGAATGCCGTGATTGGCAATTTCGTCACAGCGGCTTTTCAGCTCCATCCCAATGAGGTTTCCTACGTGGCCGAGACTTATTTCCAGACTTCCGACGTAAGCATGGGCGGTTTCCAGAGCAACCCCGGCATCTACGCGCAGTCATTCTTCTAAGGGAAGGTCGCTTGAAATGATCATTCATCAAACCAGACGGAAACGCCAACGAGGGTTCGTGACGCTCATTTGGACGTGCATGATGCTGTTTGTCATCATCCCGTCGGTGGGACTCGCGATCGACGCCGGCGTCATGTACTACATCAAGAGTAAATTGCAATCGGCCGTGGATGGGGCGGCGCTCGGGGCTGCGCGCAGCTTAAACCAAGGACAGACCATCATATCGCAGGAGGCTGCGGCGAGCAACGTTGCCACGCGCTACTATCACGCCAACTTTCCGAATAATTGGATGGGAGTTACACCGGTCAACGACCCGACCGTGACGTGGCCGGCCGCTCCGCCAGCCACCGCGATCATCAATGTGCAAGGCGATATAAACGCGCCCACCTGGTTTATGCGCATCATTGGGGTGAGTTCGCTGCACTTGACGGTGGTCGGGCAAAGCTCGCGTCGGAACGTCAACCTGATGCTGGTGGTCGATCGATCCACTTCCCTGGCCGACACTGGCTCCTGCCCGACTCTAGCCGCGGACGCCCAAGTATTTGTGCAATCGTTCTCCAACAATCGGGACCGGCTGGCTTTGGTCACTTATGGCACGTATTACAACGTCGATTTTCTGCCGAATTACAATTTCCAACCCGCCTTGAGCAATATGTTGGCCAACTTGCAATGCAGTGGTTTTACTAACGCCGCGGCCGCGTTTTCGACCGCCTATACAACCCTAAAGGGTCTGGCCGACCAAAATGCGCTAAATGTGATCGTACTGTTTACCGACGGAATACCCAACACCATAACCTTCGGACCGTATTATGGCAACGGGTCGGGCGCGAAAATGCCGATCAAAGCCGGAAGTTCGTGTACCACAACTGGGACCACGGGCTTCTCCGGCGTAGTAGCGGGTGACACGTCCTATGGGGTCACTGGCGGAATCTTCCAGGCCACCAGCTCAACCTACCCCGCGCCTCAACCTTTTCCTAATGACATCACAATGATTGGGTCGAATCAGGGATACAAGGGCGGCTGCGCTTACCCGAGTCAATACGTTATGAGCAGTACTTCGACGCCTTTTGCTAACGATGTGACTTATCTGCCGGCCACCGATTCGTTCGGAAATGCGATCGCCACCGACCTTTTGGGCGGAGCTGGCTTCCCGGCCGCAACCAACACATCTGGCGGCCATGTAGTGGCCAACGACCGGCAAACGATCGAGAATGCCGGAATCAATGCGCTGGACAACGCCGCTCAAAACGCCAGAATCGATGCGGCGGCTAACAACATCCCATTAATCGTCTACACGATCGGGCTGGGAAACGCCCCCGGCGGCGTCAACAACGCTTTGCTCGAGAGAATTGCGAACGATCCCAGTTCGGCAACGCATCAAACGGCGTACACTACTGGCGTGTACATGTTCTCTCCGGACACGGCGCACTTGAGCAGCGCATTCGCGGCCATCGCGTCGGACATACTTCGCATTTCCAAATAATGTCGTAGGCGCATCGGCGGAAGGCAAAATCGCTTGCTTACGCGCGTGGCTCGGCAGCCCGGGCTTCATCCCACAGCACTCGGATATCGTGTGCCGGATCGTTCTCGACCCGCGTGTTCAGATCGAAAATCATGGTCGGTCGCTGATCGGCGTTGTAGCGAGGCCAGTGCGGGATAGCTTTATTATTCGGGTCTCCGGTCTTCGCGAATGCAAGCCAGACCGAAGACAGCTTTTCGGCCATGGTTTTGGTTTCCGGAGTGTTGCCGGCCAAAGGCGGAACCGGATTGTGTAGAGCCAGACTCACATCCATCCCGTGGATGGCGCCGAACTTTCCACCGTAGGCGGGCGACGGAAAGTCCCAGCGATAAAGATAAACCGGCGCACCTCCCTCAGCCGCCTTGCGCTCGGCCATGGTGGTCGCGTTGCGCCGGCCGCCGCTATCGGTGGCGATACGGGCTTTGATCGGGAAGGGCCTCACTTGCGGATAAGCGCGGCGGTAGGTGGTCAAAATGCGATCGGCTTTGTCGCCGTACGTCTTCTGCACCCAGGATCGCAATCCGTCCTCTGTAATATCCCAATCGTTCATTCTCAGCGCCGCGTCCTCGAGCGTGGTCGAGACTAGCATGGGAACTCCGGCGGAAACTTCCGGCGCCGTGGGATCGAACGGATCTCTTGGAATGATTTTTCCGTCGACGCTGGGCGCGAATCCGACGGGCGGCGCGTGCCTTCCCAAAGCCGCTTGTGCTTCGACCATCTTTTCGAAAGGGACATTTTGCAGCTCGCCGATCCGGCTCTTGTCGAGACCGAGCTCGGCCAGCAACTGCTCCGCGTTCCTGGTGGCTGCATCGTGGTGCGCCAGGCGTAGCGTGGAACCGCTCTGGACCGCCGCGCGATGAAACAGGCCTTTAGCAGAGGGCATGCTCAGAAGTACGGATGTCTTGGCGCCTCCGCCGGATTGCCCAAAGATAAAGACATTCTCTGGGTTGCCGCCGAAGTTCGCGATATTATCGTGAACCCACTGGAGCCCCGCTACACAGTCCATCATGCCGGCCACGCCTGAATACGCAAACTCCGGGCCGGCGAGATCGCCCAGATACGTATAGCCAAGAGCGCCCAGCCGATGATTGACGTTCACGATCACGACGTTGGCCCAGCGAGCCATCGCTTCGCCATCGTATCCAGGAAGATTCCCCGAGCCGGTGGTAAACCCGCCTCCGTGATACTGGACCAGGACCGGCAGCTTGGCGCCGTTCTTGAGCGACGGTGTCCAGACGTTCAGATTGAGGCAATCCTCACTCAGGCCGCCTTTTTCCTTGTCCCACTCGATGGCCTTCTCGTAGTCGCCAGGGTTGGTCACCAGGGTTTGCGGCGAGATATGGCCAAACTCAGTGGCATCGCGGACACCCGCCCACTTGGCTGGTGTCTTAGGCGGCATGAAACGGTTCTTGCCGGCCGTGGATTCGCCATAGGGGATGCCTTTGAAAATCTTGACGCCGACGGAATCGACGCCGCGAACTTTGCCATCGGTGGTTTCGGTCACCACCGAACCGTTGCCCGGTTCCTTGGCGGGAGCCGCGAGGCTCGCTTCCGATAAGAACGGCAAGATGGCGCCAGTTTGGGCGCCAGTAACCAGCATGGTAGTAATCTTCAAAAAGTCGCGACGTCCGTCGTTCACAGAGCCTCCCTTTTTGTTGCCGACTCAGCGGTAGGTTAACCGACTGTCCGGTCGAGTGTAACGCTAACTGCTATATATGTCAATAGATTTGAAACTGTTATAAGATTAAAAAAGTCACCCGCGGGTCAAAGACCTGCGCCACTCAGCGAGGTGAGTTTGCCAAAGCCAGCCAAGACTAAGAAGACGATTCCGATCTGGCGGAAAGAGGATCGCGCCGACCACATTTACCGAGTGGCCGCGGAAGTGATGTGCCGCAAAGGCTACTCGGCGACATCGATGAACGACATCGCCGATGCGGTGGGGCTCACCAAGGCCGGCATCTATCACTACATTCGCGGGAAAGAGCAGCTTCTGTTCGAGATCATGAACTTCGCGATGGATATGGTGGATGAGGATGTCGTGGCTCCGGCACGCGAGGTCACCGACGCCGAAGAGCGGCTGCATACGATCATTGATCGGCATGCCAAGAGGATTCTCGAAGTGGGCGGCGCGGTCACTATTCTTTTGGAAGAGATGGCGGCGCTGACGCCGGCGCATCAACGCACGGTGCGGAATCGCAAGCGCGCCTATTTTGAACTGGTCCGCCAGACGCTGGAGCAACTGGCGTCCGAAGGCAAGCTTCGCGACGTTAATGCCACCGTCGCCACATTCAGCCTGTTCGGCATGATCCTGTGGATCTCGCGCTGGTATCGGCGGGACGGAGACCTCGCGCCGCAAGAGGTGCTCCGCGATTTCCACGAGATGGCGTTGAATGCGGTGCTGCGAACGGAAGGCGTCCGCAGCACCGAAAAAGCGGTTGGCCCTTACCTTAGAAAGTAAACCGGGCTCCGACCTGAAATGCTCGCGGCCCGGCCGAGCCAAAGGTCTGTTCTTCACAGACCGATCTTGGTGGCGCGGACGAGGGTTCTTCCTGCGCCCGCTTGGCACATCGGCGGCGCCGTGGTGGTGATGATAGGCGCTGGCGTGTACCTGGTAGGATCGGACGCTGGCGCGGGGCCCCTAGGATCATCCTTCGCTTGTATCCAGGGTTTCCCCCTTCGTGCCCGTTTACGATTTTCCGAGCCTCCGTCTTCAGCGTCCGCGGCATCGCACACAGCGTTGTGTGTCGCCAAAACTGAATCCGGCTCGCGCCGGCCCTGTGTTGCAGAACGTTTTTACTGGACGTGCTAGAACGAAAAGCGTACTCCGACCTGCACCGCACGCGCCCCGCCCTGACCGAAGGTTTGGCCAACACGCCCGGTCGGCTGACCGAAAGCGTAGGTCTGCGTGGCGGTCCCCGCGCACTGTGAAAGCGTTATTGGCCAGCGAGCAACCGGCCGCGAGCGTATCCAGGGTGTAGGCAGCACTCGGATATGTCAGATTTGAGATGTTGAAGGCGTTAAACATCTCGCCGAGGAGGCTGAATTTATATCTCTCTTTGTAAGTGAACGTCTTGATCAGGGGAAATCCTGGGTTAAGATTGGATCGCCGAACTGGTAGTCCGGACGGCACAACCAGCGGGCAGGGATTGGTCCGCCTGCGCCCTGAGCGCTCGGCTTACCAGCGTAGTTCGTGTTGTAGTCTTGCGACCGCGGCAGCTAGCTGCGATTTACCGCATCCCACCGCAAGACAACTAAACCAAGCCGGGAAGCGCCTCGTTGCTGCCGGACGGAGCCGTGCCGGGCAGGTCCAGGCCGGATACCATGAGCGATTTGCGGAGTGCGGCTGATAATGGAGGAATTGACGCTGAACGTGAAGCCCCACGGTAGGTCGATCGTGCCCGAAACGTTCAGGTTGTGGTGGGCAAGATACTCGTCCGTACCTGGAGGCATAATTCAATTATGCAGATTACCTGCCACCCCGCTTCCGTCAAAGCTTTCTGGTACGCATAAGAAGCCAGGAACTGGAAGCGATTGGAGAGGCGCTTGCTGAGTTTCACCAGCAATCCATCGTAGACCGCCCGGCCCTGACCGTTCCAAAACGTGATCGTGCCCGTGGAGCAATTATCATTGGGGTTGAAATCCGGGTTGGTCGGGCATAGCGGAATCACTGGAACCGGAGTGGAACGTGCCCAGATAGCGGGTGTAGAGGTTCTGGTCGATTTCGCCCAGGCTGAGTTCTCGCCTTGGCGCCGCGCCCAGTCAACTGTTAGCCACTATTCCCCAAGGCAGCTCGCGCTGAACGCCGATCGAAGTCTGGTAGCTTCGGGCCATCGGGTAATGCGTGGGATAGATCTCCACGCCCTGGTGCTCATACTGCAGTTCGGAGTAAGGGAAAGGTCCCGCTCCTCGGCGGATTTGGACGGTGCCAGCAGGGCGGACACGGCGGGTAGTTCGGTATTCACAAGATTTTGGAAAAGGCCGACGGTCATGTTGGTTAAGGCGTTTATAGGCAGAGGTGCGCCCACGGGTATCGGAGTGCCACCAGCGCTAAGGTTGTAGATACCGGGATAGATGTTGGTGAACGCGCTGGCGGACAGCGTATTCCTGGCGCTACCAGGGGGTCCGAGCGCGGCCGCCTCACGCAGCTTGTAATATCCAGGCGTGCTATCCCAATAGATGCCGGCACCGCCGCGGATCACCCACTTTTGGCTCTTTCCCGGGCTCCAGGCGAAGCCGAGTGCGGGCTGGAATTCATTGGAGATTGTTAACCGTCGGCCCGAGATTGTTCGAGCCAGTCCCGAGAATAGGCGCCAAAAGCTCGGGTTTGGGGAGTTGCGAATTATAGAAGCCTGTCTGCGCATTCCACGCCAGCCCGTAGTTAACCGTAAGGTTAGGACGAACCTTCCAAACATCCTGAACGTACGCTCGGTACTGGTTATAGTTTTTGTTCTGGTTGTAGTCGTAGGACGAAGGCAAGGGGACCTGCCCGACACCGACGCCGCTGAAAATTGCGGGGTTAACATTCCACACGGGAAGGTTGAGAACTTGAGCGTCAGAAGTCAGCGTGTTGGGAAGCGTGGGGAAGAGAGCGTTGAATAGGGCCGGCCCGACCAATGGCTCAACCACGGCTCTAACGAATGTCGGGGAGACGGCGCCGAGGCACATGGGCGTGCAGAATCCCCACAGGCCAGCCGAATAAGTGGGATTGAGGTCTCCACCGAACTTTAGGCGGTGTGCGCCCTTTTGCCAACTTAGCGAATCAACCAGCTCAAACCGGCGCGTATTCCGCGCCTGGGGAGAATTTAGGTTTGGACCAATGGATTGCTGATTGGTCCCCACGAAGAAGACGACATTGGGCAAGCTGCCGGCTACGCAAGGCGCCGAGCAGTCCGATGCAACGGCCGGGAGGTTGTGGTTGTTCCAGTAGTTGTACTGAAATCGAAGGTCGTTGACGATGGCGGGCGTCAGAATCGAAGTGAAGCCGAGGATGCTTTGATCCGCCCAATTGACGTTATGCGGCCAGTTGGATGGATCTCCAAATGTCAAAGCCGGCCCGAAACCGTCGTTGCCATCGTGCGAATAGCGCACGAACATGTTGTTCTTTGAGTTCAGGTGGTAGTCGAGGCGCAAGGTAATCTTCTTGGCGGCATACGGGCTTGCGTAAGTGCCTTGGATTCCCTGGAAAGCGGGATCGGTGGTCGTGACACTCTGCGCCTGCACCTGGTTCAGGAATTCGTAGTTAAAAAAGAAGAACAGCTTATCCTTGATAATTGGCCCGCCCAGTGACGCACCCGGATTGCGGCGCACAAAGAACGGGCTGGTTGGTTGTCCAGCGATGCGCTCGAGGTTGGGATAGGCCGCCATATTGTGATCGCGGTAGAAAAAGTAAGCGCTGCCATGCCAATCGTTGCTGCCGGAGCGGGTCACGACGTTGATGGAGCCGCCGGTCTGAATTGGACTCGACAGATCGATGTTCAATTCCGAAAGCTGGAATTCCTGGACCACTTCCTGGGTAAAGTTCATGGACTGGCCGCCGCCAGCCACATCGATATTGTCGGAGACGTTGCCGCCATCAACGGTGACTGCGGTCCGGAAACCGCTGCCCAGAACGCTGACATAGAACAAGGCATTGAATTGGCCAATTGTTCCCGTGCTGATCGTTACGCCGGGTTCGAGTGTGGCGAGTTGTATGTAGTCGCGGCCGTTTGACGGAAGGTCCTCGATGGTCTGATGCTCGATGACACCCTGGATCTCATGCTTCTCATAGTTCATCTGGTTGGAGGCGGCTTCGACCGTCACCACTTCCTTGGTCGCGCCCAGGGTCATAGGCATGTTCACCGTTATAGTGCTGCCCGCCAATAACGTGGTATCGCGTTCCAAGGTTCTGAAACCAGAGGCTTCAGCTTTCACCTGGTAGTCGCCGGCTGGAAGCGCAGGGGCGGAGTAATATCCCTCGGCGTTCGCGGCGGCCGTACGGGAAATGCCCGTAGCCTTGTTAGTGATGGTTACCGTTACGTTGGGGATTACGGCGCCCGACTCGTCGGCGACCGTACCCACGATAATGCCCGTAGCTTGGCCGAATGCCGATGCACAAGACAGCAACGTTATTCCTAGAAGCGCAGCAATAGCTCTAAACATGGAGACCTCTTCTTTCCGTCGTGAAGGCAAAACCACAATTGGGTCAATTGTGGATAACGTTTACCGGCTCTGGCGGTGTCTCGCCCATAGTTGGAAGTTGAGCCAGCGGTTCCCCCCTGATTCTGAATAAAATCGGGGTGACAAGACCTTGAAAAGGAGAACCGCCGTGAAACGAAGCTATCACACCATTGACCCGGAATTTCCATTTTGGCTTTCAGTATCGGCATTATACTCCTAACCGCCTCCGATTGTGCTTAGTGCGTCGTGGTGCTACCGGCTTGTACGGTAGCGTCGCGCTGCACCGTTCGAAAGCCGGAGACTTCCGCCCGCACTTCGTAGTCACCGGCGGGCAGCGACGGAGCGCTGTAATAGCCCTGGGCGTCCGTGGTTGCGGTACGGGCGACTACACCAGTGGCTTTATTGGTGATGTTGATCGTGATTGGTGATGTTGATCGTGGCATTGGGAATCACGGCGCCGGATTCGTCCGTAAGAGTTCCGGTGATAATCCCGGTAGGCGCTTGAGCCAGCGCAATCATGCACACGAGCGCGGCAAGCAACATCGACGCAGAAGTTACTCGTAAGATTTTATCGACACCTTTTCCTATTGGCCCTGCAGAGGCAAGTCCAGACCAAGAAAGGCGCTTCCGATTTGGCACAACGAGGACCGCGCCCGCCATTTCTACCGGATGGCCGCCGGAATTGCAAGCGAGCTTATTTTGAACTGGTCCGCTGGTATCGAGGGATGGAGAGCTCGCGCCGCAAGAAGTTCTCCACGATTTCCACGAGATGGCGTTGAATGCGGTACTGCGAACGGAAGGCGTCCGCAGCACCGAAAAAGCGGTTGGCCCTTACCTTAGAAAGTAAAGCGCGCGCCCACCTGCAGCGCTCGCGGGCCGCCCGAGCCGAACGTCTGGGTCACGCGCCCGGTCGGCTGGCCGAAACTGTAGGTCTGCCCAGCCGGATTCAAAACGTTCTTGGTGTCCAACTGATACGTGCCGATCGTGAGGTTGGAGATGTTCAACGCATTGAACATTTCCGCCAGCACTGTGAATCGGTACCGTTCCTTCACAACGAACGTCTTGGTCAGGCGGATGTCCTGCGAGAAGACCGGAGCGCTTAGAGCGTAGTTGGACGGCAGCGCAAGCTGGCTGTTCGGGTTGGCCTGATTGTACGCATTCACCGCATTCGCAAGCTCTGTCTTGCCGCATCCGGCGTTAAGGCAGTTAAAGGCGAGGCCGGGCAGTGGCTCGTACTGCCTGTAGGGTCCGTACCGGGAAGAACCAGGCCGGGGACGTACGCCGTCACCGGACTCCGGCTGATGATCGATGAATTGATGCTGAACTCGAAGCCCCATGGCAACTGCACCAGTCCTGCGATGTTCAGGTTTTGATGCGGCAGATACTCGCCGTAGCTGGACATCCAGTTCACCGCATGTCCACAGGATTCTCGTCCAGGCCCTTTTGGAGCGCATAAGAAGCCGTGAACTGATAGCGGTGTTCCAGGCGCTTGCGACCTTCACCAGCAAGCCGTCGTACACCGCGCGGCCCTGGTCGGTCCAGAAGGTGATGGGTCCGGTGGAGCATTCCTGGCCCGGCACGAAGAGCTGCGACGTGGCGCATTTTGGAATGACCGGACCGCCGGCAGTGGTAGGACCGGGGGCCAGGTTGTAGTGATTCAGATCCTGCTCGCCCAGGCTGTAGTTCTCGGCCTGGCGGCGGGCCCAGTCCGCGGTCACCACCATCCCATGCCCTAGATCACGCTGGACACCAAGGGAGGTCTGATAGCTGCGCGCCAGAGGAAAGTGCGTCGGGTAGATTTCAACGCCCTGCTTAGCCACGTCGATACCAGTCGTTGTGTACGGCCCGCTGGTCTGAACGGTTGACGGGAACAGCTTGGCTGAAATCGCCGGCAACTCCTGATTCACCAGGTTCACGAACTGGCCGATGGTCATGGTGGTCAGCGCGTCCAGCGGAACAGGCGCGCCTATGGGAACGACCGAGCAAGGCAGGCCGCGGAATCGGGCAGGTGGAGGTGCTGCCGCCAATCTGTAGAACGCCAGACCCGCCGAAGGGGCCAGCAATGTTGTTGGTGAAAGCGCTGGCTGCCAGCGTCACGCGTCCATCGCCGAGCGGGCCGATCACCGGAGACTCACGCAATTTGTAGTAATACGGAGTGCTGTCCCAGTAGATGCCGCCGCCGCCGCGGATGACCCATTTCTGGCTCTTACCCGGGCTCCAGGCGAAGCCGAAGGCCGGCTGGAATTCCTTGGTATTGTTCACCGTCGGCCCGAGGTTGTTCGAGCCCGTGCCGAGGATCGGCGCCAGGAACTGCGGCTTGGCCAGGTCCGAATTGTAGAAGCCGTTTTGCGTGTTCCACGCCAGCCCGTAGTTGACCGTAAAATTCGGCTTAATTTTCCAGACGTCCTGGAAATACGTCCGGTACTGGTTGGCCCACTCGTTTTGAGAGCGATCATACGGCGCGGGCGTCGCAACGGCTCCCACGGGGACTCCGCTGAAGATGCTGCTGGCGATAGTTCAGAACCGGCAGATTCAGCACATCAGCATCGGTCTTGAAGGTGGTTGGAAGCCGCGGGGAAAAGAGCGTGCGCGACGGCCGGACCGAAGGTGGCGTTCAGGTAATCCGGCGAGAAAGCGCCGACGCACATCGGAGTGCAGAATCCCCACAAACCATAGGACCTGGTGGGATTGAGATCGGCACCGAACTTCAGCCGATGCGATCCCTTCTGCCAGCTCAAGGCCTCGATCATTTCGAAGCGACGCGTGCTGCGAGCCTGCGGAGCGTCGAAATTGGGGCCGGTCGCGGGCAAATTGGATCCAAGGAAAGTGAATACGTTCGGAAGGCTTCCCGCCACGCAGGGCGCCGAGCAGTCCGACGGAACCGCCTGGAGATTGGAATTGGTCCAGTAGTTGTACTGGAAGCGGAGATCGTTCACGATGGTCGGCGTTAGCGTGCTGGTCCAGCCGATGATGCTCTGGTCCGACCAGTTGGTGTTGTGCGCCCAATTCGATGGATCCCCGAATTCGAGGGCCTGCGCGAAGCCGGAGTTGCCGTCGTGCGAATAGCGCAGGAACAAATTGTTCTTGGAGTTCAAATGGTAATCGAATCGCGCGCTCAGCGTTTTGCCGGCGTATGGACTGCCATAGGTGCCAGTGAGCGGCGCAAGAATGGTGAGGTGGTCTGCGTGGCAAGCGCCTGCACCTGATTCTGGTACTCATAATTAAAGAAGAAGAACAGCTTGTCCTTGATGATCGGTCCGCCAAGCCATGCGCCCGGATTGCGGCGCGCGAAGAACGGATTCGGGTCGCGTCGCGCTGCGGATCAGGTTGGGATACGCAGCCATGTTGTGGTCGCGGAAGAAGAAGTACGCGCTGCCGTGCCAAGTCGTTACTGCCCGAACGGGTCACCACGTTGATCGCCCCGCCGGCCGCGACGGGAGTCGACATATCGAAGTTCACTTCCGAAAGCTGGAACTCCTGCACGGTCTCCTGGGAAAAGTTCATCGAAGACATGCCGCCGCCGGTGGTCACGTTATCGGAAACGTTGCCGCCGTCGATGGTGATCACGGTGCGGTTGCCCGCGCCGAGCACGCTGACCGTGAACAGAGCATTGAACTGGCCAGGCGTGCCCGTGGCGATAGTGACGCCGGGCTCGAGCTGCGCCAGTTGCAGATAGCTGCGGCCGTTCAGCGGCAGGTCCTGGATGGTGCTGCGCGTCGATAACGCCTTCAATATTGTGGGTTTCGTAGTTGATCTGCGAGGTGGCGGCCTCCACCGTCACCACTTCCTTGGTGGCGCCCAGTGTCATGGGCATATTCACTGTAGTGGTGCTGCCCGCTTGCACGGTCGCATCGCGCTGCACGGTGCGAAAGCCGGAGACTTCGGCGCGCACTTCGTAATCACCGGCGGGCAGCGACGGAGCGCTGTAATAGCCTTGGGCGTCCGTGGTTGCGGTACGGGCGACAACGCCGGTGGCTTTATTCGTGATGGTGACGGTCGCGTTGGGGATCACGGCGCCGGATTCGTCCGTAAGAGTTCCTGTAATAATCCCGGTAGGCGCTTGAGCCAGCGCAATCATGCAGGCGAGCGCAGCAAGCAACATCAACGCAGAAGTTACTCGTAACATTTTTTCGACACCCTTTCCTTTGGCCCTGACGAGAGCAATTGGTCAATTTTGTCCCAAGATCAACCCGCTGTCAAGAGGAGTTTCCGGTTTAGGGGTGATCGGCGGGTGGGAAACCTCTTGACAAATGGGGGTTTACGCTCAACCGAACGACCGGTCGGTCTACCGGATAGTTGGCAAAAAGCCTAATAGTTGGCGTAATCGGCGTCAAAACCGGAAGCGCACGGTCACTTGCAGCGATCTTGGACCGCCCGATTGAAATATGGGCGCCAGGCCGCTGCCCGGACTTCCGGCGCCGAGCATCAGATTCAGCATGGAGCTGGATTGGCCAAACAGGGGGCTGGCCAGAAAGCGAATTGGATCGGCGAAATTGGCGTGATTCAGCGCATTAAAAGCCTCAATTCGGAGCTGAAGGGATCGTTTCTCGCCTAAGGCGAATTCCCGGCGGACGGCCAGATCCAACTGCGACATACCGAATCCGGTGAGCGCATTGCGACCCAAATCGCCTTGGACGGAACCGGGGGGCACGAGAAACGCGCCGGGGTTGATGCGGCGGCCACCGGGCGCCGATGGGTCGGTGATCCAGACCGGCTGGCCCGGCACGAGGTCGGGCCGGAATACGTTCTCAAAGCTGACGCCCATGAACTGCTCCGCGCTCAGAACATTAATTGGAAATCCGGTGCGGGCGCGAAACATTCCGTCGATGTCCCAGTGGCGCAGCATCCGCGCGCGCATCGACGCGGGGACGTCATAACTGAAGCCGGCGGTGAACGAATGCCGGACATCGAAATCGGAAGAGCCGCGATCCTGGCCGAGCTGCAGGCCGGAACCTGCCCAATAAAACCCGGTGTCGGTGGAACTGTTGTCGATGGAGTGGGACCAGGAGTAGGAAACGAGGGCCTGAAGGCCCGAAGCCAGGCGGCGACGATATTGCGCCTGGAGGCTGTGGTATTCGGAGTCGCCGTGATTGGTGCCGAGCGCGAGCAAGGAGGAGTTCGTGCTTCCGGCACCCCCGATCTCTCGCCGGATCAAATCGCTACCAGATGAGCCAACGTAGCCGGCGGTTACGATGTCATTGCGGTCGAGGGCGTGTTCAATCGACACGTTCCATTGTTTGACCAGCGGCAGGCGGAGGCTGGGTGCAAAGCCGAAGACCAATTGAGCGTTGACAAAACCATTCCGCGGGCTTATGAAATTCGATACGTTCAGCGGGCCATCGTTTACCAGATCAGTCGCCAAGCTGAGGCTGGAATCGAAATAGAATCCCATCCCAGCGCGTAGCACTGTTCGCCCATTGCTGGAGGGCTGATAGGCGATGCCGAAGCGCGGCGCAAAGTTCGTAAACGTGGACGGCCAGGTAGGCCGGTGCACATCCACCGACTCACCCGTTACAGGATCATAAGTGGTGGCGCCCCGCAGCACTGGGGCGGGGCTGATCTCCCAACGCAGACCATATGTCGCCGTCAGCCGGGGTGTCACCCGCCACGTGTCTTGCCCAAAGGCGGAGATCTCGCTGACAACGGCGGAAACGTATCGTTGCGGCGAGGTGGCATCCCAGAAATTGCCGCTGCTGGCTAGATCAGGCACTGTATCCGCCAGAATGCTGAGGGCGCTAGTAGCGTCGTTGCGAATGGGCGCCAGGCGGCGATAGTCGACTCCAAACTGGATAGAGTGAGTTCCTTTGTTCCAACTCGCAGAGGGAGAGATCTGATATTGCGATTGGCTGTGCCAGCCCTCGGAGCCGGAGACCACTTGTCCAACGCCCGCGATGGAGAAACGCACCAGATAATCGCAGATGCCGGTGGGGTGTCCGGGCAAGAAGTACTGGGTCGCGGGCTCGATCGAGCAGTCGGGCAAAGTCGCGCCATTCTGATGCCAGGTGGATGTTGCGTTTGCGCTGGAGGCATTCAGGCGGAGATCAAATACGAGGGTGGGCTTAGCGCGTAAAGTGAGACCTCCCGTGATGGAACGGGAACTAATACCCAATGAGTTAATCGGATCGCTGCCGTATTGGGTAGACGACGGAGTATCACTGTATCTGGCAAAACCTGTGAGCTGCGACGTAAAGGCTTGATCCAACCTCAGCGCGCCCGCGTCGAAACGGGCAGGCCGGCTGATTCCACCAGTCCACTCGGCCAGGCCTTTTCCCAACTCCGGTCCGTTTGGAGCGGGAAACATATTCAGCAGAGGCTCAGCCCAGGGGAGTGAGCCGTCTCTTGAAGCCACCGATGGTACCGGCACGTTCCAGACGAAAGGCTGTTGCATCCGCATGCCTTCGTACGACGCAAAAAAGAAAGTGCGATTGCGCCACAGGGGACCTCCCAGAGCGGCCGAGAAATCCTGAAGGCGAAGCGGCGCTCGCCCGTCGCCATGCTGATTCGCAAACCAATCGTTGGCATCGAGAGCATCGTTTCGAAAGCTATCAGAGAGCGATCCGTGCAACTCGTTCGATCCCGATCGGCTAATGAAGGAGATTTGAGCGCCGGGAAGCCGGCCGAATTCCGCTCCGGTTGTGGAGGTCTGCACGCGCATCTCTTGGAGGGCGCCGACAGAGACCAGACTGTCCAGGCTTCCGAACGCGGTCATGCCGGGCAGCGCGCCACCCGTAGCTTCCGCCGCCGAACCGCCGCCGCTCACTCCGGAATTAACGCTGACGCCGTCTACGGTGAAATAGTGCGTGTTGGGCCGCTGTCCATCGACGGTAAACTGGCCGGCTTCGCCACGAGTGGCCGGCGTAACGATTAATCCGGGCGTTAATTCGAGGAGACCGAGCAATGCTCCTCCGTTCACGGGCAGCCGCTCAATCTGGTCGGCGCCAACCACGGTACCGACCGCGGCGTCGTCGCTGTTAAGTAACGTTGGCGAGCCTTCCACGGTTATGGTTTCCTGGAGACTGCCGACCACCAGCTTGAAATCCACGCGCGCCGGCTGTGTTTCATTCACGCGGATGCCGAAACGAATCATAGTCCGGAAGCCTATTTTGCGAACCGTAAGCTTGTAGACCCCTGGCAGTAGAGAGGAGATTAAGTAACCGCCATCAGATTTAGATAACGCCGCGTGATGGAAGCCCGTGTCTTCGTTCACGACGCTCACCATAGCGTCAGGCACGGAGGAAGTGGAGGCGTCGACGATAACGCCGGAAATGTGAGTGTACTGCTGGGCCCGCAACGCCCCACCGCCAGCCAGGCAAACCAATAGCGCGGCCAGCAGGCGGGTGGAGATCACTTATTGCTCCGCTCGTAAATATCCGACCTGGCTCGCAATTGTGCAAGGCTGGTCTTCAATTGGGCGGGAATTTGTCCTGCCGGTATTTCACTTGGCGCGGCGCCGAACATCACTCCCAATAGCTTATCCAGACGGCGAGCGGATTGGAAGAGGTCTTCGGTGGCAGCTTGCCAGGGCTCGGATGGAAGACCATTGGACGGGGTACTGGAATCGCCCCTTACGGTGGCGGGATTTACGGTAGTGAGGACTGGCTGAAGATCACGATCGATCTCACTGGCTTGCTGGCGCAACACCGCTGAATGCTCGGCCCGCAGCCGTTGGAGCAATTGTCTGTCAGTGGCGCTCAACTCTCGCTCGGCCGCTACGGGAAATTGTTCCGCTAGACGACGTAACGCATAAGCCCGCGCCATCAGCGATTCGCTGGAGTCCAGAACCTGCGCGGCGAGCTGCTCCAGATTGGCACGTCCACCGAGTTGTTCGGCCAGCCGGGTTTGTAGCTGCCGGACGTCGCCACCCGCAGTGGTGTCGGTGGGGGGTATCGGCTGCTCCTGCACCCGATCCGGCGGCGAGTCGGAAAAGCGAAAAGCGACGTGAGGTTTCGATCCGATGGCGTTCTTGATTTCCTGCTGACGCGCGGGTGTAATGCCCACCCCGCTGACCAGGACTTCGCTTCCCGAGCGCGACACCTCGACCGGATCGCCCAAGTCGGCGCCCACATCGTGCAATGCGGCGACCACCTGCAGCTGATCGGCGGCGCTGGCCGAAGGAGCGGGGACCGTTACCGCGTTGGATGCTTCAGGGATAGGTGGCTTTGGGTTACCGGCAGCGGGGCGCTCATTCTCAACGGCGCTGCGCGAGACCGGCGGCGTGGTGTCGTCTGAGACTTCGGTGATCTCGATCCATTCCTGATTCGAAAACTCCAGCCGTTCTTCCATCGGCCGCAGATCGGCGGTACGCAGGGTCAAGGTGGCGTTTCTTAATTCCGACGCGTTCGTACTGGTGTCGATTCGATAGGCCTGCTTCTCTTCGCTCACTTGATCGCGCTTGTCAGAAAGCTGATTGCGCCAGGCCTGGAACGACTGGGCGCTTAGCGGATCGGTCCAACTGTAGTTAGCGCGCTCAAACATGGCCTCGATCGTATTCAACGCAGCATCGTCCGGAACGCTGAGTCCCGTTTTCTGTGACGCGACGGCCGGGCGAATGAGGCGGCGGTCCCGCGTCCTAATTTGAATACGCCGGGACTGACCGGGATGCGCGTTCGCGGCGACCACCGCTTGTCGCAGCAACTCGGAAGCCTGGACCGACGGCATCTGACGATAGCGGTAGAAAAGTCCAAAAATGACCAGCAGCGCCGCAGCGGCAACCGCCCATTTCTTTGTATTGGTGTCGAACGGCGATTTCAGTAGCCGCAAGAAGCGGTCAAAGAGGACCGGCTCCACGGAAGTATCGATTTCATCGAATTTACGATAGATATCGACCCATGGAGCCGGCGGAGTAGGAAGATAGCGTTGCAATACACTTTTTCTGTAATGCACGCATTGGCTGACGACGTTTTGTAGTTCCTCCAGCGCCGCGCGGCACTGCCAGCAGGCTTCCAGATGCGAGCGGACCTCGCCGGATGCCTGGACGGGCAATTCACCGTCGAGATAACGCAGCAGCTGCTCTTCTTCGGGGTGGAGAGTGAGTGAGGACCCCTTCATAATTCATCCTTCTTTAGCCGCGAGATGGCTCGCCGCAGAAATTCGCCGACCGCTGAAGAGCTGATTCCGAGGACTGATCCGATTTCCGGATAGCGCAGGCCTTCCAGCCGCAGCAACAGACAGCGCCGCTGTTGCTCGGAAAGCCGCTCGACTGCCCGGTGGAAGCGCAGCGTTTGCTCCCGCTCGATCAGGTTCTGTTCCGGGTTCATGGCCGGACCGGCGAGTCGTGATTCCAGATCCGGATCGAAGGGCGCGTGAGAACTCTGCCGAGCGCGTATCTTCAACCCCAGGTTGTGGGCCACTCGAAAAATCCAACCCCTGGGATTCTCGATTTCTTCGCCCTTCTTGAGCGTAGTGTACAGCCGTAAAAAAACCTCCTGGGTCGCCTCCTGCGCTTGCGGGGGGTACAACCCCAGACTGAGCAAATACCGAAATACGTCGTCCCGCGCCTCTTCGAACAACTGAGCCACCTGATCCTGTAACGTCATGGCGGCTCGCCGCTTCTGAACAACACCCGCAAGCTCTTCACCCAGCGGATACGACGACATCACTTCCTATGAGACTATAAGTTCTAACCTAAGATCCCCTGCTACGGCATTCCAACTACACCTGGACGAAAAAATTTAAGTTATCGACGGGTGGGTGTAGTTGAAAACGGCCGATTCGGGTCTTTGAGATGTCCGACAGCCCTGCCATCCATGCCAACCTCGGTTTCAGTCACCATCGTCACCTACAACAGCCGGCCATATCTGGAAGCCTGCCTACAGTCGATATTCGAGCAGAATTACCGTCCGCTCGAAATTGTGGTCGTCGACAACGGATCGATGGATGGTACGCGCGGCTTCCTTTCACGGTTCGAAGACCGGGTGCGCGTTGAATACAACGACAGCAACATGGGGTTCGCCGCCGCGCAGAACCAGGCTATCGCCAGGAGCACCGGCGATTGGGTTCTGGTCCTGAATCCGGATGTCGTACTGCTGCCCGGCGTGATCGAGCAACTGGTAGAGGCTGGCAGGATCGACGAGCAGGCCGGAACGGTATGCGGACGCCTGCTGGCAATCGGTCGGGATCTGAAACCGCCTGAGAGTCCGCTCATCGATACCGCCGGGATTTACTTTACCGAAGCGATGCGCCATTTCGACCGGGGGTGGCACGAGCCCGACGACGGCCGTTTCCGCAAAATGGAATACGTGTTTGGAGCCAGCGCCGCAGCCGCGCTCTACCGGCGGGAAATGATCGCCGACATTTCCGAGGGAGGCAATTTCTTCGATCCCGATTTCTTCGCCTATCGAGAGGATGCCGACGTGGCGTGGCGGGCTCAGTTGCTCGGCTGGCGTTGCCTTTATACACCGGCCGCGGTCGGTTATCACGTGCGAAGCGTTGGCCCGGGCAATCGTCGGGACGTGCCGGCTGTCATCAACATGCATTCGGTTAAGAATCGGTTCTTGATGCGTACCAAGAACATGACCGGCGGGGTGTTTCGGCGATTCTGGCGACAGATGATCGCTCGAGACCTGCTGGTGGTGGGTGGCAGTATACTGCTGGAACAAAAGTCGCTTCCGGCGTTCTGGCGATTGGCGGCGTGCCTGCCGCGCGCTCTACGGAGCCGGCGTTGGATTATGCGCCGCCGTCGGGCGACGGACGAAAACCTGGCGCAATGGTTTAGTAGCCGGCCGTCGACCCAGCCCGTCCCAGACGTAGCGCGGCCGTCGAAATCGCTGGATGCGCTTTCGCGGGGAGCCTAGCAGTTAGATATCGGCAAGGTGGCGACCTGCACCACTAGCTGTTGACGTCGATGACGACACGGCCACGAGTCTTCCCGGCCAGAATCTGCTCACCGAGCTGGAACACTTCCGCGAGCGGCTTTACCTGGATCATGCGGTCGAGCAAGTTCGTTGGAAGATCGCGCGCGAGCCGCGCCCAGATCTCGCGGCGGCGCTGGTTGGGCACGCGCACCGAATCGATACCCAATAAATTGACGCCACGCAGAATGAACGGGAACACAGTAGTATTCAGGGCAGGGCCTCCAGCCAAACCGCAGGCGGCCACGCTGCCCCCGATCACAACCGACCGCAGCAATCCGGCCAGTGTATCGCCACCGACGCTGTCGATACCGGCGGCCCAGCGTTCTGAATCGAGCGGGCGCTTGGACGGCGCGGCCAGAACATTGCGATCGATAATCTCGCTCGCGCCCAGACCACGCAGATAGTCGTGCAGCTCCGCGCGCCCACTGGACGCGACCACTTTGTAGCCCAGCTTCCCCAGGATCGCGATCGCGACACTGCCCACTCCGCCCGCGGCGCCGGTCACCACCACTTCCCTGCCCCCCGGTTTGACGCCGTGCTCTTCCAGCGCCATGACGCTTTGCATGGCCGTGAAGCCGGCGGTTCCTACGCCCATCGCCTGTTGCAAATTGCAGCCGGCGGGCAGCGGCACGACAAACTCGGCGTCGAGCCGTGCATATTGCGCGTAGCCTCCCCACAGCGTTTCGGAGGTGCCGCAACCGGTCACTACTACTTTGTCGCCCGGCTTGAAATTGGCGGACGATGATTCTTCGACAGTACCAGCCAAGTCGACGCCGGGAACCATCGGATATTTTCGAATCACGCCCGGTTTGCCGGTGACTGCCAGCCCATCCTTATAATTCAGACTCGAATACGCGACGCGGATGAGGACTTCACCGGGCGGGAGCGCCTCGGGTTGAAGTTTCTGAATGGACGCATCGAACTTGCCATCGGCCTGATTGACCAGAAGCGCTTGAAACGGTGTCATCGCCACTTATTCCACTCCAAACGCGAGCAGCACATTCCCAGGCATCCCGAAGAAATAACCGTAACCTGAGTTGACGAACAACATGCCGCCTGCCACAGCCGCGCCCGGACCGTCCAGCGATCCGCCATGGGCCGGGATCTGGTTTACGGTTTCAAAGTCGCGCACCGTGTCGTAATCCCAAATGACCTTGCCATCCTTGCTGGAGTACGCCCGGAAGTGGCCGTCCACCGATCCCGAGAACACCACGCCGGGAATGGTGGTCACCGCCGCCGATTGCGCCGGACTGCAGCGCGGCGTATGGCACTCTTCCGGAATCGCGCTCCAGAGCTTTTCTCCGGTGGCGAGCTGAATCGCGTAGAGACCGCCGCCCGCTTTCGGATCCGGCTGCAAGCCTTCCGGGCCAGGCACAAACCCGATATCCGATATCGCAGCGTAGGCGGTTTCCGGATCCGCAGCCGGGCCCCACTGGATACCGCCGAGAATGCTGCCCTTGCCGAGCTGTTGCTGCCAGACGATCTTGCCATCATTATCGGGATCGAGCGCGTGCAGCACTCCGGATTTCTGCCCGGCGATGAGCAGGCGCTTGCCGTTCGACAAAGTACGAAGGATGGTGGCCGATCCGAAATCAAAATCCGGCCCGGGTTTCTCGGGACAAAGACTCGTATCGCGCTGGCCGCAGCCGCCGTTGAAGACATCGCCGCTAGTGATCTGGCGCGCCCAGGCAACCTTGCCGGTATCGAGCGCGAGCGCCACGATTGCATCACTCATAGGCGTGGCCGGTTCGGAATAGTTATCTCCCGTGGCTATATAAAGGACGTTGCGCTTGGTATCGATGGCCGGCGAGCCCCAAACTCCGCCGCCCGACGGTCCCCAAAGCTGTGTGCCGTTCTTGGTTTTCCGGGTGGGCTTGGGACGATCCGCGATAGTGTAGGTCTTCCAAATCTGCTTGCCGGTCTTGGCGTCCAGCGCGACGACACTGCCGCGAAACGTGCAGCATTCGTAATGACTGTCGGCTGCGAGCCACTCACTGCGCGACGCCACCGGAACATACAGCTTGCCCTGGTATAGCGCGGGCGACCCGGTGATGCGCGCAAGCGCGTGATCGTCGACAGTTGTTTTCCAGAGCAGTTTTCCGGTGACGGCATCCAAAGCGTACGCGTTGGCTCGCAAGTCTCCGAAGTAAGCGACATTGTCCGGACCGATGGTGATGGCGGTTCGCACGCCCGCACCCGCGTCGAAGCTCCAGTAGGTGCACCCGCTCGCGCTATCGAGCGAGTAGACCATTCCGAGCGCGCTGCCGACAAACACTCGACCGCCGGCCACGATCGGCTGAGCGATCGCGGAGTAGCTGTCGGGATATCCGAAAGCCCATTTCAGCTTCAGGCTCGGAACCTGCCCGGGTGCGAGGCCAGCGGCGTCGGCCGGTTGGAACCTGCTGTTGTCGAGACCCGCGCCCCAGCCGTTCCATTGAAATCCTGCGAAATTCTTCGAGGCTCCCGCGGCGCACCTGCCCGCGCCGGTGTCGACCGTGTGAACCGGCTTGGCGGTAAGGTATTCCGCGATGGCCGCGCGGTCCGCACCGGGGAGGCGCGCACCCTGAACGTGCATGGTCCCATTCGCGAGAGCACGAACGATGAACTCCGGTGTCAAGTTCTTGAGTAAGGCGCGATTCTGCGCAGCGAGCGCGATCACTTCATGGCACGAGGCACAGTGCTTGGCGTACAAATCGCCACCATCGGGAGCAGCGGCTCTTGCGACGACAGCCGCGCAGAAAACCAGGATGACCTTACGAAAGGAGCGCATGGACTATTGCTTTCGCAGAATACCCTGCTCCGTCATCCAGTCCTCGAGGCGCAGCGGCCAACTGGCGGTGGGCAGTCCGCTATGCACCATGCCGAAGCCGTGGCCGCCTTTGAGATAGATATGCAGCTCGGCGGGCACTTTCGCCTGCAGCAGCGCCAGGTAAAAGCGGGTGCTGTTTTCCGGCGAGACAGTCCGGTCGTCGCTGGCCTGGACCAGAAACGCCGGCGGCGTGTCGACGGTGACGTGAAGTTCCTTAGGCAGGGCCGGATAGGCCAGGACGAGAAAATCGGGACGGCAGCTGGCCCGCTCGACGGGATCGGCCGCCGCGCTTTGTCCCTTGTCCCAACTCATTCCCGCGCGCGCCACCAGGTCGCCGCCCGCCGAGAAGCCCATCATGCCGATTCGGCTGGCGTCGAGATGCCACTCCTCGGCCCGCGTGCGAACCATGCGGAGGGCGCGCTGCGCGTCCTGGAGCGGCGCTTCCATCGTATAGTTCATCCCCTTGCTGCGAGGTAGCCGGTACTTCAGCACAAATCCAGCGATACCGATCGAGTTGAGCCACTTCGCAACGTCGTGGCCTTCTTTATCGATGGCCAGGTGTTCGTAGCCTCCGCCCGGGCACAGGATAATCCCCACCCCGGTGTTTTTCTCCTTGAGCGGAAGGTATACGGTCATGTCGGGCGTGCTGACAAACGTGACGCCGCGGTCGACCACGCCGTTCTTGCCGCGCTCGGTCCATGTTTCCTTGACGTCGCTGGACGAAGCCGTTTTGGCGGGATCGGACCAGAGGTTGACGGTCGACGGCTGGGCGAAAATCGCGACCGGTAGAGCGAACAGCAGAACGAAATGCGAACGGAGAAGGGTAGGTGTCATGGGTACGTGGCTCGATCCATAGTAGCCGAGCATTTCAACCCATTGCCAGGGATTAGAGCTGGCCGAGCCTGGAACACCTATAATCCAAGCAGGACCATGACTAGCGCACAGGCAGCCACCAATTCTCACCGCAACCTCTATATCAACGGTAAGTGGGAGCCCCAGGCCGGGACTGGATCGATCAACGTGCTGTCGGCATCCACCGAAGAAGTGATCGGCTCAGTTCCAGAAGGCACTCCGGAGGACGTGGACCATGCCGTTCGCGCGGCACGCGATGCATTCGACAATAGCTGGAGCGAGACCACGGTTCAGGAGCGCTCGGAATGGCTGCGCAAGCTCGCAAATGCTATCAAGGAACGCGCCGAGCGGATCGCGAAGACCATCGCTCAGGAAGTGGGCTCCCCGATTTCCATGGCGACAAATATCCAGGCTGGCCTGCCCGTGGTAATTACGAATAGCTTTGCGCAAATAATCACGGAAGCGAAGCTGGAGCAGGAGATCGGCAATTCGACTGTAGTCCGCGAGCCGTTTGGCGTGGTCGGCGCGATCACGCCCTGGAACTATCCGCTGCACCAGATCATGGCAAAGGTCGCGCCCGCGCTAGCGGCGGGTTGCACCGTAGTGCTGAAGCCCAGCGAAATAGCCCCGCTGAATGCATTCCTGTTAGCGGAAGCCTGCGAGGCCATCTCTCTGCCGGCGGGTGTTCTCAACATCGTTACCGGTTATGGCCCGGTGGTGGGCGAAGCTATCGCGGCGCATCCTCTAGTGGACATGATCAGCTTCACCGGCTCGGTGCGCGCTGGGCGAAGAGTAGGGGCGCTGGCCGCTGACACGATCAAGAAAGTCACGCTCGAGTTAGGCGGCAAGTCGGCTTTTGTGGTGCTCGATGATGCACCTTTCGACAAAGCCATCCCAGCCGGCGCGCGCAACGCCATGCTCAATTCCGGGCAGACCTGTTCTGCATGGACGCGAATGATTGTGCCTCGGAACCGCCAGCAGGAAGCGCTGGATCTGGCTTCTCAAGCAATCGGCAGCTTGAAGTTGGGCGATCCGCTGGATAGCTCGACCCGGCTGGGGCCGCTGATTTCGGCAAAGCAGCGCGAACGTGTCGAAGGCTACATAGCTCAAGGCAAGCAGGAAGGCGCGCGCGTAGTGATGGGCGGCGGACGTCCAGCGGCCTTCCCAAAAGGCTACTACGTGGAACCAACCATCTTCGCGGAAGTAAAGTCGAAGATGACGATTGCGCAGGAAGAGATATTCGGTCCGGTGCTGTCGGTGCTTCCCTACAATACCGAAGATGAAGCCATTCGCATCGCCAACGACACCATTTACGGACTGGCGGGCGGCGTATGGTCTGGTGATCCGGAGCGCGCCATGCGCGTCGCTCGGCGCCTGCGAACCGGGCAAGTGGACGTGAACGGCGGCAAGTTCAATCCGCTGGCGCCATTCGGTGGCTACAAGCACTCAGGAATTGGTCGCGAGATGGGTTTGTACGGCCTGGAAGAGTATCTCCAAATCAAATCGATTGCGCGATAACCGCGAAACTTCACCCTACATATTTCAGATATGGGTAAGCTAATTGCGCGCACTGTCCCTAATTTCTGGGTGTACAATCGGTGGGAAACCTGGCTACAAGGAAGGATTCCTGTGACATCTTTATTTCGCAAGCGGAGTCTGCCGACGCTGGCAGTACTTTTTCTCATCGGGTGCTTGCCGATGGTGGCCTTCACTGGCCCCCCACCCTGCTTGATTTCATCGAACTTCAACGGCACACCTATTGCCGGAGGCAACTACGTCTGGTTCAATAGCGTTTTCAGTCTACCGGGCTTTGACCCGAGCCAGCTCACAAATCCTCTGACCATTACCTTTACCGGTATAACGATCACTTTCACGGCCAACGGTACCCCATACACGGTGAACGCGCCCAACGCGTCCATTACCTACAATCCCGGGGCAACGACGGCTACCACGACTTTCACTCCTGGGACGCCGGGTCAGTGGACCACCACGCTACCCACCACGCACCTGGCCGGCAGCAATTTTCTGGACGCCGTGGAATTTCTGGCGCCACCGGCCGGCCTGCCCGGCGGCATCGGCCCGGTGACCTGGCAGGGCACATTTTCCAGCACTGCCTCTACGATTAAGGTGCAGTGGCAATGGGCGGCGGCCGTATACACCGCCTTCAGCACAGATTACAACACGCTCGGTGTGAAGCCGGTTGACGATAACCAGGCCAGCGTATATCAGAATTCGGACCACGCGGGTACCCCGGAAAACTTCAAGCAGTTTGTCACGGGCGGCGCCCGGGGCGGCGGTGGATCGAATTACACCGGCTCCTATAGCGGCACCGGCAGTTGTCCAACCAGCACGCCAGCCCCGCCCTCCGGCACTTGCCAAGCGTCGAGTTCGTTGTCGGTCCTGGTCAGCGGGTCGAACGTGACCTCCTACGTGCCCAAGGGTAACTGGAGTCAGACGCTGGTTACCGATGTTTCGGTGGTCAACATAGAGGGAAGCAGCATCACTCCCACCCGAATCCCGACGCCGAACGTGGTGAACTCCTGCGCTTCGAACTCCGTGACAGGTCAGACGGTGTGCACGGCGAACAACACTGACGTTTATCTGCTCAGTGGCACGACGCTCAATAGTACGCTCACGAGCAGCGGCGTCGGTGAAATCGGCTTTTCGGGCGGTGCATGCACCAACTGCGGAGTCGCGATGGATGGCGTTCACAACAAAGCGGTGATTGGGCTGGCTGTTGAGGCGTTGCCCGGGTTCCAGTTTCTGGATCTCGCGACATCGACATTTGAACCGGCGTTCCAGACACCTGCGCGTGCCATCTCGGAGGAACTGCTGATCGATCCGATCCGAAACCTGCTGCTGTCGGCGGATGAAAATGGCAACTACGAGATCGTTAACGTGGCGACCAGCACGAGCCCCGCCTTCTTCGAGAACCAAACCGGCCCGATGAATCTTGATTCGTCGGGTGAGGACTGCAGCACCGGGATCGCTTTGGCTCCGATGGAATTTTCCGACCCGACCGGAGTGTATATCGCCGATTTGACCCAGGCCACGTTCACGGCCGGTTCGCCGGCGGGCACTTGGACCGGAGCTTCGCAGGTTCAGAACCTGTCGGAGTCGGACGCGTTAAGTCTGGGGGGAGATCCGGGCGGGATCGCTGTGGCGCAGGGGACGCATACTGGGGTCGTGGCGCCGGAATTTAGCGGCAGCGGTCTCACGGCGATCGCACTTCCCACGGCGTCTGGTAGCGGCATTCCCGCAATCGCCGACTGGGTGACTTGCAGCGTCGGCGCGTCCTTTAGCATTGGCTTTGATCCTCACACCGCAACTGCGTATCAGAGTCCCAACAGCGGCGACGCGATTGCCTTACTCGCGAACGGTGGCGCGACCACTATTGCAATAGTCGACCTAACCAAGATGCTGGATCCCACCATCGTTCCGCGAACTGTGGGGGGCCATGGGTGCGCGTCAACTCCGCTTCCCAGCACAGTGGTGAGCTTCGTTAGCGTGCCATAACGGCTACGCGTTGCTCGCCGAGACAGGCCTTCCCCTACTGAAGCTGGGAACCCGTGGCAGGCTTCAATGAGCCGAATAAGCCGTGCGCTCCACCCGACGGCGCCGCCGCGAAATACAGTGTGCCTGGGTCGCCGCCGCTTCCGCCGTTGCCCCATTGCAGGCCCCACAGCCCGTCGATGGACAATGGGTTGCCATTGGCGTCATTCATCGATCCAAGATAGTTGCCGGATTCAGGTCAAACGCGCTGATCGTGCCGTCGCCGAAATTTCCCACGACCAAGGCATAACTGAATGTACCGAAGTTCGCTCCAGTCACAGCCAGGCCCCAGGGCAGATTCAAGTGCTGATTGTTCGGAACCAGGTGTTGGAGCAGGTTTCCGTCGAGGTCGAAGACGTCTATCAATCCGGTGCCGGGGCCGCCGAATGCCAGGCTGCCGGTGCTGTCCGAATAGGCGTAGGCGACATACAGCCTCCGTCCATAGCGCTGGATATTGAACGGAAAGTAAGAGTTTGGAAGATCGGGATCCTGGAATCCGCCCGACAGCGTCACCTGCTTCAATGTGTGATCGAAGGTATCGATGGTTCCGTTGGAAAAATTCGCGGCATACAAAGTCGGACCGATGCTGCTCACGCCTATAGCCAGCCCTGTGTAAGCGGCTCGGTTGGCGCTATGATCCACAAACGTGATCGCGGTGTTATTGGCCACGCCCCCGTACCAGCCCGATATCGTGCCGTCGTAGGTGGCAAACAAAAAGGACGCCGGATGTCCGGTCACCACTTCAAAATTCCCTGCGCCATAACCGTTATTGACCTGTCCAGTCGGCAGACCGGTTTTTCCCTTGTTCGCAGCCGAGGGCGGAACGATAGCCACGGTAGAGCTTACCACCGGTACCGTGGAAGCGGCTTCCGTTACGGTGTAGACGGTCGCAGTGCCAGTCGAAGTGTTAGACACCCAAAAAGGGCTGGTGGCAGATTCCGAAATGCCCCAAGTTCCCACTAGATTAGGATCTGTTACCGCCGCCACACCGGCTACGTCAGCAACCAGATTGGTTTGAACAAAGTTCGTCGCGGCAAATGCCGGCGCCGCGGTTAGCGCCAGAGCAAGTGCGCAGGCGCAATAAACAGGCTTCTCGTAAAGATACATTTACTAACCTCCTGAGGTTTAATATTATTCCAGAACTTCACAGGAAAGTGACCCCAGGAGTAAACTTTTTGTAAAAGTCAGGGCTCGGATCTTGTGAGTAGGGTCGCCGCGTGAAAGGGCCGTATTGTATCCTTGTATGTTATTGAGTTGAGGATTCGATTGTCCAAGGCGACTAAGTATAAGGCAAAGATCACTGCACTGGGCTGCTATACACCCCCCGGGGTTTTGACCAACCAGGACCTGGAGCGGATGGTCGAGACCAGCCACCAATGGATTGTCGAGCGCACCGGTATCGTGGAACGCCACATTGCCCCGCCTGAAATGGCCACCTCCGACATGGCCGTCGAAGCGGCCCGCATCGCGCTCGAGCAGCGGGGCATCGACGCGCGCGACCTGGATGCCATTATCGTTTGCACTGTCACGCCCGACATGCTGTTCCCCTCCACCGCCTGCCTGGTCCAGGACCGTATCGGAGCCAAGCGGGCCTGGGGATTCGACCTGGTAGCGGCCTGCTCGGGATTCATCTACGGCCTGACCACAGCGGCGCATCTGGTCTCCGCCGGATCACACCAGAAAGTGCTGGTCATCGGCGCCGATACTATGTCGCGCGTCATCGATTATACTGACCGCTCCACGTGCATTCTGTTCGGCGATGGCGCCGGCGCCATGCTGGTTGAGCCCACCGAAGAGGGCGAGACCGGCTTTATCGACTTCCTCAACGAGATCGACGGCTCGGGCGGCGACTACCTGAAACAGCCCGCCGGTGGGAGCCGGATGCCGGCTACCTCCGAGACCGTCGAGAACCGCATGCATTTTGTGAAGCAGGACGGTGCGCAGGTCTTCAAGTATGCCGTGCGAAAGATGTACGAGACCTCCAGCAATCTGTTGCAGCGAAACCAGCTCACGGCCGCCGATATTGCGGCTTTGATTCCGCACCAGGCGAATCGGCGAATCATCACCGCAGCAGCGGAACGGCTGGGCATTAGCTGCGACAAAGTGGTCATCAACATCGATCGCTACGGTAATACGACCGCCGCCACCATTCCCCTCGCGACTCGTGACGCTGTGGAATGCGGAAAAGTGAAGAAGGGCGACTTAGTGGTATTCGCCGCGGTCGGCGCCGGGTATACGGTAGGCGCGAATCTGTGGCGCTGGGAAATGTAATCGTTTCGTCGGCGGATCTGGTGCTGCGCTACTTCTCCAGCGTTTTAGCTGAGAGCATCAACTTGATGAGCTGTTCGGTTACGTGCGGCTCGAGCCCCTCGGTGTGACCCTTGCCTTCACGAACGACATCGGCCACAATTCGCCCACCACGGCAATGCGGATATTCGAAAACCTCGGCCGTGCCCGGACGCGGAAGCCTGCCCCAGGCGTCCGAACCAGGATCCTGACGGGTGGAATCATAGACGTAGCCCGCCTTCGTATCGACCACATCCGGCTTTCGAACACGCGGCCCGCATCCGAGCTTCTGCGCCCACTCCGATGTTTCGGGTATCCCTTTACTGTCCATTTCATTCTGGCCGGTCTCATAGATGAAGGAGAACTCGTTGGCCGGAGGTTCGCGCAATGCGGCTGCGGCGGCGGCGAGGTTGACGCCGCCGGCACGGCCGGTTCCCCTGGCGTCTGAAGAGGTCGCAGTTGCGGCAGTGGCTGGAGCGGCGCCGCGCCCAGTAGTGAGATTGCTGAAATTACCACGCCCCGGATTCGCTCCCAGCCGTCCTCCCGAGAGGCTCAGCCACCCGTCCACTCTCTGCTTGAAAAAGTCCGTGCGGATGATTCGGTTCGAGGTCATGCCGCCTTGCGAATGCCCGACCAGCCAAAACGCTTTGATGCTCTCCTTGCCGAACTTCTCATAAACCAAATTGACGATGTTCTGTAGATATTCGTCGTCAACGGGAGTCCAGGCTTTCGGCGGAGGCGCCACCGCGTTCGGAGTTGCGATGACCAGGCGGTACTTGTCCTTGTAATCCATCAGCGGGAAATAGTGGCGCGTCCAGTTCCCGTAGGAGCCGAATCCGTGCAGGGACAGGATAAAGGTGACCTTTTCCCCCTTCTTGAGATTGCACGGATAATCCAGGAAGAATTCGCGGCCCGTCTTCGGCTCGATGGCGCTTCCTTCTTCAGTCACCAGCTTGCCGGGACAGTCCGCGTCAGGACAGTGCAGCGGAGGCGGGATCTGGCAAATAACTCCAGCCACCTCTACCGGCTCTGATTTTTTGGCATAGGCGGTGAGCGAGATCGCGATGATGGGAACCAGCCGGATCAGGATCTTGGAAGGTGTCATAGAGTATCACCTCGCTTCGGTTTTCTGGCCGGACCCTTTCGCCGGCGGCTGCTCTAGGCTGTTGTAAACAGCTTCGACGAACATGGCGGTTGTCCAGGGACCTGAGTTGGCGCCGTAACGAGTGTCATAGTCGGCCGTGAGTCGAGCCATTTGGATCTGTTCCAGGGTGGCGCCGGCTTTCATCATCGCTTGCACGCGATCCCGCACAATGACCACCATGTCGCGATATTCCACTACCTCGTGCTCGTCGCACAGATAGCCATGGCCCGGGACAATGTAGGTGCCGCCCTGCTCTTCGTGCTCATAACCGGTGCGGTCCAGGATATCGTTCAGCGCTTTAATCTCGCCCTGCACGCTACCGCCGTTCTTTAAATCGATAAACGGGTACTGCGTGGTATTGAAAATGTCGCCCGCGGCAATGACATCCGACTTGCGAAAGTGCACGATACTGTCACCATCGGTGATCGCGTTGGGTTCGTAAAACAGCTCCACCAACTCGCCATTGTGGAATTTTCGCCGGCGCTCTTCGAGATACGTGTCCGCTGGAACCATATCCGAAGAGGCTTTGGCTGCATCCAGCCGGACCGCAACGTTGTTCTGCGCCATAAGAGTGGCGTGATGGGCTGGGTCCACGAAATGACCCGTCGCCCCGCCGGGCGACTGCAAATCGAAGAAAGAACCCGGAAGGCTGGGATCGGCGCCGGCCGCCGCCAGTTTCACATTTCCTCCCACATGTTCGGCATGCACGCTGGTGTTCGCAATGAACTGAATGGGCTTGGGGCTCAATTTGCGGATGGCGGCGATGACCAGATCGGAAAGCTTGCCCGCTCCGGTATCCACGACGAATGGCCCTTGATCGCCGGTCTGAACGACGATATTTCCCCCATCGCCCATCAACATGTAAACATTTTCCCTGATGGGCAACACATGGATCTCGCCGTCGTGCGGCTCGGGGTCTACGGCGCGGCTCGTTTCGGACGGCTGGTTCGGCGCGGGTTGCAATTTGGCAAGGGCTTGCGCATCGGTCGCGTTTTTGACCTTCGCGGCGAATCCGGGATACATCGACTCCGCGCCTGACAAGGCTCGCTACGAAAGGCAGTTTGTACCTCTCTGAGTACTCTTTCGCAAAGGGCTGCTTGCCCAGCGGATAACTCGGCACCGCGTCCGGAGGCCGCCCCATAATCTCCTCACCATCGTCACAAGCGTACAGCCAGGCATGGTGGTCCCGGGGCTGACGAACGTAGTCGTTGCTGCGAACTTCCGGCTCGGTTAGATAAACCGGATCTGTGACCACCGTCGTATCGGTAAGATGATCGCCGTGACGGACGATGAACTCCGTCACCGTAGCCTGGTCGCTCTCCGGCGAACCGTTCCGCCGCAGCCAACCCTGCTTGAGGTGCGTCGTATAGATGACCAGCGCATTTCCGGCGAACCGGCCAGTGGAAAATCCCGCGAAGCTATGCGGAGCCCAGGCCGGCGGATGCGGACGGCCATCCATCCAGATGACCCGATGTCCCTCCGTGGTCTGGGCCCACACATCTATGGCGATCAACTGCTGGTTGTGTGGATCGCGCTCCTCCCACATTCGGAAATTCCCCACCGCGCGCATCTGATAAGGCATGACGTAGGCGTCGCACTGGTGATGGCGGAGCGTCAAGCGCGAGGGATCGTAAGACAATGCGAATAGCCGGCCCGCCTCATTCAGCGCGAACCCACCGTAATCGGCGATCTCGGGCCCACCTCCGCGTTCCAGTAGGTCCTCGTCCAACATCGGCGTCCAATATCCTTGCAAGTCGACATCCTGCCCAGGCGGCGGTCCGCCAGGCGCGGGACGGCCTTGTCCGTACAAGGTCGCGCTCAGCACTAGCGCCGGGAAAACCTGCAGAAATCTATGGATGATCTTCATTGACGTTCTCATCGTGATGCGCAAGGAGTGGGGTTCCAACCCGTAGCGTCGTTCTGTTTCTTGAAATGAGTGCTGGTCCAGAATGGCTGCGCGCAGGTATTCGGGATCGTTCACCTCCGAGATGACCAGCAGGAGTGCGTCGCCGCCAGGAAGATCGAAGCGATCGAAATACTCGGTCATTACCGTGGCGGCGCCATAAGGTACTCCGTTCTTACG
Source organism: Bryobacterales bacterium (assembly GCA_963780485.1). Taxonomy (GTDB): domain Bacteria; phylum Acidobacteriota; class Terriglobia; order Bryobacterales; family Bryobacteraceae; genus Palsa-89. The sequence goes on along the minus strand of CAWACO010000023.1, from coordinate 17,975 downwards.
GAGATATCCAGGCTTCATGTTGGTGGTTACCACCTTCAGCGAACCACCCGGAGGGGGCGGCGGTTCGAACCCAAAGTCGATTCCGCCAAATCCCGTTACGATCTCAGCCCGCGGGTAGTCCCAAGAAGCCGACGAAACGCCCTGCCAATCTCCGCCCGCGCCCTGGGGCGACCCAAAATGAAAGATCCGCGTCTGCATCCCGGCGTCGGTTTCGATCTTCAACGTGTTGTCGTCCTGCCAGGTAATATGCAAGCGGGTGGGCATGCGCATGATCCCGGCCGCGCCGTAGGCCTTGCATTGTTCGCCGGCCGCTTCATCCTTCGCAGGGTCCCAGGCGTCGGCGATTTTCTTGCCTGCTGGATTGATCGGAACGGACTCGTAGTCGCCCTTGGGCGGAGTAAACTGCCGGTATCGCCAGTCCTCAGTGACTAGCGAAACCCAATAGCCGGTAATATCGATCCTGGCCGCAGCTCGCGGCGTTGGAGGAGGTCCCGGTGGACCGCCTCGCCCTGGGCCGCGTCCTTGTGCGAATACACTTGCCGACGCAACGAACATCAGGACTGCACAAGCGCAACGTGGCTCGAAAACTCGGATAGCGATCACGGTAGAGTCTATCTTACCTCTGGACATGCGACGATTGTACGATCTCATGAGCCGCAAAATCGCGTTCGCCCTCCTGATGACGCGCCTGGCGTTGGGGCAATTCCCACAGGCCGAAATCTCCAATTCGCAAATTCGCGCCAAGCTCTACCTGCCCGATCCGCAGGCCGGATATTATCGCGCGACGCGCTTCGATTGGTCGGGCGTCATTTCCAGCCTGGAATGGAACGGCCATACCTATTTTGGGCAGTGGTTTAATCGTTACGACCCGAAGCTTCACGACTCTATCACGGGACCGGTGGAGGAATTCCTCGCCAACGCCAGCGGGCTCGGCTATGACGAAGCCAAGCCGGGCGAATCTTTCGTCAAGATCGGCGTGGGCGCTCTTCGCCGGCCCGACGACGCGCCGTTCCGCCAGTTCAACACCTACGAAATCACCAATCCGGGCAAATGGACTGTTCACCGATCGGGCGACAAGATCGAGTTCACGCACGAATTGGGGGACACGGGAGGGTACGCTTATCTTTACCATAAGACCGTTCGCCTCGAGGGCAACCGGCTGATCCTCGAACATCGCTTGCGAAATACGGGGCGTAAAGCAATCTCGACCAGCGTCTACGAGCACAACTTTTTCATGCTGGACGGGCAAGCGTCCGGCCCGGATACCGTCTTGCGGTTCCGTTTCGATCCGCACGCTAAAGCTGATTTGCACGGTCTGGCGGAAACGGAGGGAACGGACCTGCGTTACTTGCACGAATTGGAGCGTGGGCAGACGGTCTTCACTGAATTAAACGGATATGGCGGAAGCGCGGCCGACAATGACATTCGCGTCGAGAACACCAAGACCGGAGCCGCCGTTCACCAAACCGGCGATCATGCTTTATCGAAATTGGTTCTATGGTCGATCCGCACGACGGTGTGCCCGGAAGCGTTTATCGATCTTCAGGTGGAACCCGGCGAAGAAGTCTCGTGGCGAATTGGTTACGAATTCTATACCGCGCAGGCCTCGACGGCCTCCACGCCGGTCAACGCCGCGCGGACAAATGCCGGCGATCGGACGATGTACGTCGGAACATACACACGCGGGGCGAGCAAGGGCATCTACGCTTATCGCTTCAACAGTACGACGGGCAAGACGACGCCGATCGGACTGGTGGCGGAAACAGAGAACCCGTCATTCTTGGCGATTCATCCGAACCAGCGCTTTCTTTATGCGGCGAATGAAATCTCGAAGTATGAAGGCCAGGCGGCCGGCAGCGTGAGCGCCTTCGCGATCGACCCCGCGACCCATCGATTGACGCCACTCAATCGAGTTTCTTCGCGTGGTACGGGGCCTTGTCATGTCGCGGTCGACAAGACCGGGAAATGGTTGTTCGTAGCGAATTACAACAGCGGCAGCGTGGCAGCGTTTCCGATTCACGAAGACGGATCTTTGGGCGAAGCGTCCGCATTTTTCCAGCACGCCGGATCGAGCGTAAACAAGGAACGCCAAAGTGGACCGCATGCGCATGTGGTCGCATTGTCCCCCGACAACCGCTTCGTCCTAGTAGCCGATCTGGGCCTGGATCGAGTGTTCACCTACCGGATTGACTCGGCTAAGGGCGGACTCGCTCCGAACGATCCCCCGTTCGTGAAGATCGAGCCAGGGTCGGGTCCAAGGCATGTGGCGTTCCGGCCCGATGCAAAATTTGTATATTCGATCAACGAAATGCTCTCGACGGTCACCGCGTTCCGCTACGATGCTTCACGAGGCAGTCTCAAGGAATTGCAAACGATTTCGACGCTCCCGAAAGATTGGACCGGAAACAGCACTACCGCCGAGATCGTGGTGCACCCGAACGGCCGGTTCTTATATGGTTCGAATCGTGGCGACGATTCGGTTGCGATCTTCAGGATAGACCCGAGCCGCGGCACGCTCACGTTCGTCGATCGCACACCCACGCAGGGCAAGACGCCGCGCAACTTTGCCATCGATCCTTCGGGGACGTTTCTGTTAGCAGCGAATCAGGACTCGGGAAGCGTTGTCACGTTCCGCATTGATTCCGCAACCGGGCGGCTAACACCGACGGGCGACACGCTGGAAGTTCCGTCACCGGTTTGTATCCTGTTCGCGGGACCGCAATGAAGTTTCGTGTTATGTTAATCCAGACGTGGTCCCCGGAACGAAACAAAAACTGGATACGCCGTCGCCACCGGTGGCTGCTGAGGCCCGGCCGACGCACATCCGGCACGTAATCCTCGCGCTGACCGTAGCCGCCTACGTAATCACTTACATGGATCGCGTGGTGATCTCTACCGCCGTCCCCTCCATTCAGAAGGAATTCGGTTTTTCTATCGTTACGATGGGCTGGATTCTCGGCTCATTTCAGTGGGCCTATGCTTTGTTTCAAATACCCGGAGGTTGGTTTGGGGATCGGGTCGGCCCACGGCGCGCCCTAACCTTGATCGTGATCTGGTGGTCGCTATTCACGAGCGCCACCACACTGGCCTGGAACGCAGGCTCCATGGCGGCGGTGCGCTTTCTCTTTGGAATGGGAGAGGCGGGAGCTTTCCCAATCGCCACGCGATCACTATCTCGATGGATGCTGCCGGCCGAGCGCGGTTTTTCGCAGGGCATTACACACGCCGGTTCACGGCTGGGAGCTGCTCTCACGCCGGCGCTGGTCGCCTTCATCATTGCCGGGTATGGATGGCGTGCTCCATTTGTCATTTTCGGCATGCTCGGACTGCTATGGGCGAGCATCTGGTTCTGGTATTACCGCGATAGCCCGGCCGAGCATAAGCGCGTGAACGCAGCCGAGCGCGAGCTGATTCAAGCGGGTCTGGGGAGCGCAGCGAATGTTCGCCGAACAGTCCCGTGGAGGCGAATCCTCTCCAGTCCGCAAATGTGGATGATTTGCGCGATGTATTTTTGCTATGCCTACAATGTCGGTGTCTACCTGACCTGGTTTCCCAAATACCTCAGCGACCACCGCGGTTTCAGCCTTCAGAAAATGGGTCTGTATGCGAGTCTTCCCCTGCTCGCTGGGACTGTAGGTGATCTTTGTGGGGGCTGGATTTCCGACATTTTGGCCAGGCGCATCTTTGACATCAAGATGGCGCGCCGCGTGGTCGCCGTGGTTGGCTTTCTTTTGGCGGCGGTGAGTATCGTGATGGCGTCGCTCACGGCGGACCCCCTCAGGAGCGTCTTTTATTCGTGCTTTGGGATGTTGGGATTGGAGCTGACTGTGGGAGTATCGTGGGCGGTTACGATTGATATTGGCGGAGAATCCGCCGGGTCGGTATCCGCGCTGATGAATACATTTGGTAACACCGGTGGCGCGACGGCCTCGGTTTTGACCGGTTACCTCGTAAAGTACTCCGGGTGGAACTTACCCTTTCTGATAGTCTCCGGGCTTTCGGTGGTGGCCGCCCTGCTTTTCACCAGGATCGATGCGGGCAGGCCTCTGATTCGCCCAACCTAGAACGCAATGACGCTTTTCGCAAACTATATCAACGGACAGTGGGTTTCGGGCGGGGAGACCTTTGACAACCGGAATCCCGCGAACATAGACGAAGTTGTCGGACAATTTGCAAAGGGCCGGCCTGCGGATGTGTCTGCTGCCGCTGAAGCGGCGGATAGTGCGTTACGGGAGTGGTCCAACTTGCCGGCTCCGGCGCGTGGCGCCTATCTGTTTCGTGTCGCGGAGATTCTGGAGAGCCGCTTCGACGAAATCTCGGCGGATATGACGCGCGAGGAAGGCAAGACGCTTCCCGAATCGAAGGGTGAAGTGCGCCGGTCGATCAATATCTTCCGGTATTTCGCGGGCGAAGGCTCGCGGCTCTTCGGTATTCTTGCCCCTTCTGAGAGGGCGCGGGTGCAGATGTTCGCGCTCCGCAAACCGATCGGCGTCGTCGGTCTAGTGACCCCGTGGAATTTTCCTAGTGCGATTCCAGCCTGGAAGCTCGCTCCGGCTCTCATCTGCGGAAACACCGTAGTCATGAAGCCCGCATCAGCCGCACCGTTGAGCGCCTGGCGCTTGATCGAAGCCTGCCACCTGGCCGGAATTCCGAAGGGCGTCGTGAATTTCATCGCCGGCTCCGGCGGTGAACTGGGAGCCGCTCTAGTAGAGGCGAAGCCCCTCAAAGCTGTCTCATTCACCGGATCCTGCGAGATCGGGCATTGGCTACATGAGCGCGCCTCGGCCCGGCGTCTTCGCATCCAGCTCGAAATGGGTGGCAAGAACCCAACCATTGTGCTTAGCGATTGCGACTTCAGCGCAGCCGTCGAGAACACCGTAAATGCCGCGTTCTTTTCGACGGGACAAAAATGCACCGCGACCAGCCGGGTGATCGTCGAGGATTCGATCTACGATAAATTTGTCGGCGCGCTGGTAGAGCGGACTCGAAAGCTGAAGATCGGCAATGGAATGGAAGCGGGCATCGACATCGGCCCAGCGGTGGACAAGGGGCAACTCGAGACCGATTTGAAATATATCGAAATCGGCCGGAAGGAATGCGGCGAGCCTCGCATTGGCGGCCACCGCCTGACTGGCGGCGCATTCGACAAGGGTTATTTCATCGAGCCTACCATTTTCGCTGATGTGACCGCCGAAATGACGATAGCGCGGGAAGAGATTTTCGGCCCAGTGCTCGCGGTAATGCGAGCGCGCGATTTCGAGGATGCCATGCGGATCGCCAACAACATTCCGTTCGGGCTGTCGGCGTCCATTCAAACCACGAATCTCTCGCGCGTGTTCGAGTTCATCCATCGCTCCGAGGCCGGTTTGCTCACCATTAATCTTCCAAGTGCGGGAGTCGAGTATCAACTCCCGTTCGGCGGGACAAAAGATTCCAGCTTTGGACCGAAGGAGCAGGGACCAGCGGCCATGGAATTCTACTGCGACTACAAGACTGTTTATCTCAAATATTAGAATGCGTTTAGGCCAAATCAAATTGAACGGCGCCGTGACTGCGGCAATTTTCGACGGCGATCAGGCGCGCCCCATTGCCGGCCATTCGCTCTATGACTTGCTCTGTCGCGCAGAACGGGAAGGCAAGTCAGTGGACACGCTGGCGATCGATCTAGCATCGAAGACCTCTGTGGCTGCGCCGCCGCTGATGCCGATCCATCCACCGGAGGTGTGGGGCTGCGGGTGTACTTATGAATCCAGCGCAGCCTTTCGCGACGCCGAGCATGGCACTCGGGAAGGATTTTACGCGCACGTATACCGTGATGCGCGCCCGGAAGTTTTCTTCAAAGGCACGGCGCGCGTGTGCGTCGGACCGGGCGAGGCAATCGGTATCCGGTCGGATTCGCAATTCACGGCGCCGGAACCCGAACTGGCCGTGCTGCTGGGGAGCGGGGGCAAGGTCGTCGGATACACGCTCGCCAACGATGTTTCGGCCTGGGATATCGAACGTCAGAATCCTCTGTATCTCACCCAATCGAAAATCTACAAGGGAGCTTGCGCGTTCGGCCCGGTGTTCGTTACGCCCGATGAGCTGGGCGATATACGCGCGTTGCGGATGACCTGCAAGATCGAGCGGGCCGGCCGCACGCTATTTTCCGAGGCGGTCGGAATAAACAAGCTGAACCGCACCATCGAGACCCTGATCGAGTATCTGTTGCGCTGCAACCCGGCGCCGGCAGGTACCGTATTACTGACGGGCACCGGCATCATCGCTACTCAGGAAGCGGCGCTTGCGCCTGGGGATGTCGTAACCATTGCGATTCCTGAGATCGGCGAACTCCGCAATCCGGCGGCCGTCTGTCTATGAACGAAAGTCGCAGGGCATTTCTGTCGGGTATGACCGCATTAGCGGTGCAGAACCTCATCGCCCAGCCGGCGCCGATCCCGATCATCGACACCCACATTCATCTCTTCGATACCACCCGTCCGCAAGGCGTGCCTTATCCGGACAAGAACAACGCGACGCTCTACAAGCCGGCATTTCCAGACCGTTATCGAAAGATCGCGCAACCGCTCGGGGTCGTCGGTGCGATCGAAGTCGAAGCGAGCCCATGGATTGAAGACAACCTCTGGGTTCTCGATGTAGCCGCCAAGGACACCATCATCGTGGGGACAGTAGGGGATCTGGAACCGGGTAAGCCGGAATTTCAGGAGTATCTGGAGCGATATCACCGCAACCCGCTGTTCCGCGGCATTCGCTATGGAAATTTGTGGGGCCGGAACATCAGCGCGGAATTGAGCAAGCCCGAATTCATCGCGGGCTTGAAGCTTCTGGCGGACGCGAACCTGGTGCTCGACACCGCTAATCCGCGGCCGGAGCTGATCGAGGCGATGGTTCGGGTGTCGGACAAGGTTCCGAACTTGCGCATCGTTATCGATCATCTGCCTCAGCTCGATCCGCCGGCCGAATCGGCGGCGCTAAAGCAATATGAAGCGAACCTGCGTGAGCTGGCCAAGCGTCCTCAAGTTTATGTGAAGATTTCCGAAGTTTTGCGCCGTGTCAATGGCCGGGTGCCCACCGACTTGAACTTCTATCGTCCACGGCTCGACCAGCTCTGGGGTATCTTTGGCGAAGACCATGTGGTGTTCGGAAGCGATTGGCCGAATGCCGATAACTGGGCGCCCTATGAAACCGGCCTCAGCGTTGGTTCGGGAATACTTCACCGGCAAGGGACGCGCCGCCGCGGAAAAATACTTCTGGAGGAATTCCGTCGCAGCCTATCGATGGATTCGCCGCGACCCCAGCCAGCCGCAGGCCTGATCGGGTTTACGAAACCTCGATATCCCAACCTAAGCCAGGACGATCGGACGGACGCGCATAAATACCTTCGGGCCCGCGCGTGATGTGATTGTCTTCTTCAAACCTCTTGTATATTACGTCAGGTCCTCCAGGAGGCGGCATGAACATTTCCGCCCAAGGGCTATTCGGCGTCGCAAGAATGAAGTGAATGGAATCGAACGCGCCACCTCCGTGTGGAATCACCGGGATATCGTAGGCAGCGGCCAGCGCGGCGATCCTTCGCAGCTCGGTTAATCCGCCGCACCAGTGGACATCGGGCTGCCAGATCGCGGCGCCGCGATGGTCCAACAATTGGCGAAAGGCGTAGCGCGTATACTCATGCTCACCGGTTGCGATGCGCGTCGATTTGATCGCTGCACGCAGGCGGCCGAAGCCTTCGTAATCGCGAGGCTGCAAACACTCCTCCATCCAGTAAACGCGATAGGGCTCAACCATCCCAGCCATCTCGATGGTGTATTGCTCGTTCCAAGCCATATAGCAATCGAGCATGATGTCGCCATCCGGCCCGGTCAATTCGCGCGTGCTTTTCACTAGATCGACATTCTTCTTCTGACCTTCCCGCCCGTCGGCAGGACCATACGGCATGGCGAGCTTCACTCTCTTGTAGCCAAATTTCAAGTGCTGCTCGATGTCGTTGCCGGTGCAATAGGCGGGAATCCGACCCTTGGTGTCGCCGCCGAGCAATTGGTAGACCGGAACAGAGAGCGCTTTGCCAACCAGATCCCACAAGGCGAGGTCGATGCCGCTGATCGCATTAATCGCAATGCCAGCCTGTCCGTACGGCATCGTGGACCGGTACAGGATATCCCAGATGCGTTCGATGTTGAACGGATTTTGCCCAACTAGCAGCTTCACCAAGTGCTGTTCAATGACGGCGCCCCCGCCTGCGCCGCCGGTGCCGTATCCTTTCAATCCCTTGTCAGTCGAGATTTCGACTGTAAATCCGTCGAACTTGCCCGGGTCGGGGTTCCACAAAGAGCGCGTGGCTTTGTACTCCGAGTAGATCGACATCGGATTCGCGACTTCTACGCCACCGGTCGACCATGACCCAGGCGCGGGAGTGTAGCTGGGAAGAGGACGTTTGGGTCGCGTTTGAACGATGCGGACGCCGGTTATTTTAAGGTTGGTTTTCTCGTCCTGAAAAGCAAGGGCCGGAAGAGGGAGCGCGGAGGCTCCGCTGAGGGCAAAACCAAGTTTATTAAATGATCGGCGATTCATTGACACGATCAGCGCGCCGTCACTTGGTTGCGCGCGAGGCGGACTCGGCCGGCGAAACATTGATGGTCTCGGTCCAGGTGACCATCATTTCGTCCTCGCTGCGGTCTCCCCAGCGAATCGCTTTCGACGGCTCCGGATTCGCCGGGTTGTTCGGACTGTTGTCGTAATGGAACGTAACTTCCATCCGGCTGCCCTTTTCCATCATGACTGCCTTCTCGAAGCGATATTGTAACTGCCAATTGAAGTCGTAATGCGGGACCACCAGGAGAATTTCGCGTTTGCCGTTGGCGTGAACCAACTCATAGGTCGCATCCTTCCCTCGGTAGTGCATGTGCGGCGTGATCGCGACCAGCAACTTGTCCTGCTCAACGTCATAACACCGCTTCACTTCGTGATTTCGAGCGCCCGCGGGAATCAGAAAGAATCGATTCCGCAGATCCACGCGTCTCAACGGCTTCTCGGGCGCCTTGGCTACAAGGTAGAGTCCAACGCTGGTCCGATCAGTATCGGACTGATCGACTTTGGCATAGTGAATCTGGAACCGCAGCTTGGCTCCCGCCGGTATGTATTTCGCGGTACTGCCGTCACCGAATACGTCGTAATTGTCGGGCGGCTTGCCGGGCAGCATAGTGGCCAACGAGCCTTCCTCGAAACCGCTCAGATTCGGAAGATTGGCGTTGGCGGCGCAGGCGTCGTCGATCACGGGCGCATCATCACGAACCCGTGTCAATCCGTCTTCAATATCGGCATATCCACCGAGCGCAGGCGCCCTCTCGGCAGCGGGCGGTTTGGTAGGCTGCTTCGCATCATCGGCGCCTTGGGAAACTACGTAGACGTGTACATGATGGACCAGCCTGCGGTTTCCCGGCAGCACCTGAGCCGCGCGAATCCACTGGCCTTCGGTGAAATTCGTGGGAACGACAAAATCCTTGTACAGGTCTTTACCCGCCGGCACCCGGAAGTCCTGTCCGATATCAACCACCACATCGGGCTTGCCGAATCGCCATCCCTCAACGAACTGAGGCGGCGCGGGCAGATTCTTGGGATCTCCCTGGACAGCACCTCCATCGACCCACGCTTTGATGGTCTCAATCTCCGGATCTTTCAAACGGGCGTCATTGGAAAAGTGACCATACTTGGGATCGGCAAACCAGGGCGGCATTTTGCGGGTTGCGACCGCTTCCCGGATGGCCTTGGCCCAGGGGCGCACCGACTGGTAATCGATCAACGACATCGGGGCGATTTCTCCCGGACGATGGCAACTCACGCAGTTTTTGTAAAAGATGGGTGCGACATCTTTCGTAAATGTCGGCGCTGCCGCGGCAGATACAGCGCAGAGGAGCGTCAGGCCAATCGAGTGCACGGGCATTCGTTTAAACCTCCTCAGCACGGTTAAAGTATACACCCGCCGTCATCGGGGCTGGCCTGTTCGGGCAACACAGGCTAGAAAGCCTCTGCCACTTCGGCATGAGCCTCGAAGTCGTGATCGTTGGCCTGCTGGCTGCGTTCTTGACGGCGGAGGAAGGTCTCGACTTCGGCATTTGAAAAAACGAAGCCATCATCGGCGGGATTGTATGGGGCAGGGTGGTCGGGAAGGTTCTCGTCCTTGTGCATTTTCAAAATCTTAGCGGCCTGGTCGAGCTGGCGCTGTTCTGTGTCGCGGCGCTCGGCCTGGATCTGACGGAGTTGCGCAAGGGTGCGTTCGTACTGGCGGCTGAGCCGCTGGCGGGCAATACCGATGTTGGCGAAGGCCCGGTTGTGCTCGCGGTATGCCAGAGCCATGGCGAGAGCGGTTTCGGCCTCCGGATGGTTAGCGCGGACGCGGTCTTCCATTTCAGTGATGCCAAGCGTGAAGAGGTTGGTCTCGATGGCGGCGGCGCGGTTGACTTGCCAAGCAGTGTCAAGGAGGGACTGGACGAGCTGGGTTTCGACGGCGCCTTTGGGCTGGCATTCATCCAAGAAGGCCTGGGAGTGGCGCTGGTACGCGGCGAGGTCCTCGGAGGGCAGGACAATAGTTTGGCCCGTTAATCCATGAAGCCGTGAAGGAATCGGTTTGAGGTCCAGCACTTTAGCGATCGGCGCGACCTTTGTCTCCTCCAGTTCTGAATAGTTAGCGGTTGCGCAGAGCATCGATCGACGGGAGCAACTACCCAAGCAAATGTGTCGTGGCAGCGAAACTGCTTATCCGGCAGTAGCCTTCTGAAGGGCCACTCTCCAACGCAGCCGAATCCATTGCTGGATGTTATAGACCAGCACGGCCCAGAGAGTTTCCATCGTTACTTTCGCTCGTCCACGTAGCTGAAATTGCCGTAGTTTGATTTTGGTTTTGATCCAGGCATTGGGAAACTCGGCTACTTGCGCGCGTTGCCGATAGATTTGACGCGCCTCTGCCGTCTTCATTCTGGCTCGGTGTTCAGCGATGGCCGGATCTGTGGTTACCTGGCGAATTCGGCGGCTCGGTACTTTCGGACAACAACGCGCCTTATGTGGACAGCGCCTGCAATCAGCCGGGTCCGCCCGGTAATAGCGAGCCTGGGCTCCCACCATCGGTTCGATTTTGTAGTAGGGCAGCTGCTGGCCCGCCGGACATTGATAGCGATCCTGTTCGGCGTTATAAAAAAAATGTTCCGCGGTGAACTCGTCCGCTACGCCCCAGCGCGCCTGTTGACCCGCATAACGGTTCTCGGCATAGTCTTCCACCGGGCAGATCAACTCGCTTTTCCCCTGCAGAGCCAGGATGTTTTCCCGGCTGGCATAGCCGCTGTCGGCCACCACCTGACCTGGCATCCGACCAAAAGTCGCCTGGATTTGCTCCATCGCCGGCTGCAACTGCGGCGCGTCGGAGCCACTTTGCGTGACCTGCATTCCGACGATCACCCCGGCCGCCACATCGGTGGTCAACTGCACGTTATAGGCGGGCTCGAATCCTCCTCCGGCCCGCTTCATCACCCTCGCATCCGGGTCGGTTTCGCTGGCGCGCGCCTCCTCCCGGTTGTTGCTTCTTCGCTCACTGCGCACCTTCTCCAACTGCTCCAGCGCCCGCTTCAATCGCTCCTGCGTCTCTCGCGCCGACCGTTTACGAGCTTGCGCTGTACGGCTGTTTTCTACCAGGGGCTGCCGTGGATCACCCATCGCTTCGACCTGTTGTTCGGCCAACTTCAGGTGCTCCCGCAATGTCTCTTCCCCCCGAAACGTATTGCCGCTGGCGCTGGCCCGGATGCGCGTGCCGTCCTGCGTCACACGCTCCAAGCTGATCAGTCCTTCCGCACTCAAAACCCCCAGCACTTGCGTGAACAGATCCCTCAACGCCGCATCGTGGTCCACCCGAAAGTCCGAAAGCGTATGGTGATTGATCGCCTCCATCCCACACAACCACTGAAAACCCGGCTCGTACTCGCATAGCCTGGAAACTTCCCGCGCACTTCCTACGCCGCGACTGTAGGCATACAGCCACACCGCGATCAGGAGGCGCGGATCCCAACCTGGTTGACCAGCATGCCCCTCCACCGAGCGGATGCCTTCATAAAATCGTGCCAGATTGAGCCGGCCGCTGAACTCCCACAGCGCTCGCGCGGGATGATCCTCCGGGATGAGCTGTTCGATATCGATCGGGCGTAACACCAACTGTTCCCGATCGATCGCACGCAAGCGGGGCGCAGCAGACTTGCTATTCATGCCCCAGTCTAACGCCAAAACCGCAAAACATGACCATCAACTTTTGATTTATTCACAGCTTCCATGGCGCAAAGCGTTTAGCTTAGAGCGCTGTTTACCGGCTGCGGTGCGGGGACCGGTAGATTTCTGGGCATTGGCTTTATTGGCGGCGGCGCGGCCGTTGGGGCGGAGTTCGCCATTGGGGACGACTGAATCAGACATTTTATATAATCTCCTTCAACTTCGGATTTAGCATGCGTGGCCGCGGTGCGAGCGAGTAAAATTTGGTAAGTGGCTGAGTGGGAACGTAAGAAAAAGGATTTGCGCGCGTGACTCGCGGAGACTTTTTTCCGTTCAGGTGAAGGACTTCAAGCGAGCGGTCGCACCGAGGGTGGGCCACTGAGGCGAATTAGCGGAGCCAGGCGTGTATTCCAGGACCAATCCGCTCGCTCCGAGGGTGAGATCGCTAGCGGGTACGCGACACCAAACCGATTTCATGAGGTTATTTCACAACTCGCTCCCAGATCAACGTGCTTTCAACGACGGGCGGGTTGAGTTCTTGGGAATCGATCCGCAATGACATACGATTGGTCCCCTGGAATGTATACCATCGCTTGGTAGCCCTACCGACTGCGTTGGGGTTATTATGTAGCTCATAATGCCGCACTATAAACCCCTCTTTCGCATGGATCTCGACGGTGGCGCAGTAAGCACCGAAGCCCATCATCGCGGATAGTCTTTCTTCCGGTGTCGGTGCGATTTCCGACTTCCATCGGGGCCGATTCGGATTCATGCTGACGTAGCACATGTGACCGGCATCGGTGTCAAAAACAACATAGGCGACGTTGTTTGAACTTTGGTGCGTCGTACCATCAGCGAGGCGCTGCGGGTTAGAGACCAGCCGCCACATGCCTGCAAACTGCTTAGCAATATCATCTTGGGACTGAGCACGCGACGTGCTGTCGAACGGGCTCAATACCAAGAGGATGAAGCATGCGATTGTTTTTTTCATCGGCTTCACCTTTCGCGCGGATGTGCGTCCAGGAACCGTCTCTAAGCTTAACGCGTGTCTGCGCTGCCCGGTCAATACAAAAAGTCGCTTGGTGGTTCGTATCACGTTTGCGAGGTCGTCAAGTTCGAGCCGACGCTGTAATGAAATTCCGCCGTGAGTGTGTCGGACCGGGATGCCGGTCAACTCCCGAGTTGGGATCCAGCAAGCGCAAGACCGTCTTTGAGACTGGCCGCCGTTTCTTGGGGGAGCGCTTGTTTACCATCGTCAGCGGTCCTCCTCGACCGTCAAACGATGATGCAATGGTTCGAAGCAGCGTACGGATGCGCCGTCAGGCGCGATCCGCTGCTCGTTCGGGTAAACTGAGTCGAGTTATTTCGGGGAGGACGCGAATATGGTTGATCCGACAAGACGCGACATACTAGCCGCGGGTGCCGCGGCAACGGGGTTGGCCACAACACCGGCTCTGTTTGCTCAGCAGACCGGGAAAGGAGGAACCGGCGCGCGCTTCTACGAAAAAGGCTCCGTTCGCATCGCGTATCAGGAGGCCGGTTCCGGCTTTCCGTTGTTGCTCATCGCCGGCGGAGGATTGAACTCGAGGATGGCCGGCTTAGCCACCATGCCCTTCAACCCGATCGAGGAGTTCAAGGGAGAGTACCGATGCATTTTTGCGGACCTGCGCAACGCCATTGGCGGCGAGTCCTCCGGCCCGCTTGAGATCGACCGGCCGTGGGATTCCTATGCCGATGACCATCTCGGTGTGATAGATCACCTGGGCATCGACAAGTTCATGGTGCTGGGCTTCTGTATTGGCGGCCCGTTCATCTGGAACCTCTTGAAGCGGGCGCCCAATCGTGTTGTCGCAGCCGTACCGGCGCAGCCCGTTGGGTTCCGGCCGGAGATGCCCAGCCTCATGTACGACGGCGGTATGACCGGCTGGGGTCCGGAATTAGTTAAGCGCCGGCCCGACGTCACGATGGAGATGGTCGATAAATTCCTGACCAAGATGTTCCGCACCAACCCCGACTTCGTCTTCACCGTGACGCGTGATTTCGTGCGCGATTGCCAGACGCCCGTACTGGTTCTGCCGGACGATGTCCCTTCTCATCCGTACGCTGTCGCCATGGAGTGCGCGATGCTCGCGCCGAAGGCCGAAGTAAGCATTTACCCGTGGAAGGAGCCCAAGGAGCGAATTCCCCTGGCAGTGCGCCAGATACGCTCCTTCCTGAAGGCGCATCGGCCGACTTAGCAATGGGATGGTCGGCAACCCGTCATCTACTGTTTCGTGGAAGCTCGAACTCTACGCCAACGCCGAATTTGAAAAAGTAGTGGAAAGATACGCCGTCATCCAGGCTGCTGTCTTATATCCAACCCGGTGGTATCCGTTTCCCAGGGCTCCTTTGCAGAGGGTATACTTGCTCCCGTTATGCAGCTCAACGTCGGCGACAAACTTGGCCGCTACGAAATCACGGACTGATCGGCAAGGGCGGCATGGGTGGAGGTGCGGGGCTCACAAGACGCTGTTCGAGAAATCTGTCGCGCAGGACGCTTCGGGATGGGCAAAGCGGAACCAGCGCGGTTGTGCCCCACTACGTTCTGATCTGCCCACGGATAGAGGCTCGGGCGAACGGTCGTTGCCAAGTTAAGAGGCGCGAACCGGCCCGCACGAGCCAAGAAAAGCGACAGACTTCTGTTTAGCCGATCCAAACAACGGGAACGTGGGTAGTACCAAGCTGACACTTCTCTTTTTCGCCGAGCTCAGGCAAGGTCGTAGCGATCAAGGTTCATCACCTTAGTCCACGCAGCCACGAAGTCCTTCACAAACGCATCCTTCGAGTCGTCACATGCATAGACTTCCGCGAGGGCTCGGAGCTGGGAGTTGGAACCGAAGACGAGGTCAACGACGGTCCCCGTCCACTTGATCTTTCCCGTCGCCCGATCGCGCCCCTCCAACACGCCTTCAGATGTGGCGGACTTCTGCCACTTCGTGTTCATGTCGAGCAGGTTGACAAAGAAATCATTCGTCAACGTCTCGGGCCGGTTGGTAAAGACCCCGTGTTTGGACTGCCCCAAGTTAGCATTCAGGGCACGCATGCCGCCGACCAGAACCGTCATCTCGGGGGCAGTCAACCTCAGCAACTGGGCTCGGTCCACCAGCAACTCCTCAGCCGACACGGGCTGTCCGCTGCGGAGATAGTTGCGGAACCCGTCAGCGACCGGTTCGAGCGGCGCAAAGGAGTGCGCATCGGTCTGCTCCTGTGAAGCATCCGTGCGCCCCGGCGTGAAAGGTACCTTCACGTCGTATCCGGCCTTCTTCGCCGCCGCCTCGACGGCCGTGCAGCCGCCCAGAACGATCAGGTCAGCGAGCGAGACCTTCTTTCCTTTTCCATTGGACTGCGTGCCGCCGGACTGCGAAGCGTTGAACTCCTTTTGGATCGCTTCGAGCGTCTGCAGCACCTTCGCCAGTTGAGCCGGCTGGTTCACTTCCCAATCTTTCTGCGGCGCGAGGCGAATGCGCGCGCCGTTCGCGCCACCGCGCTTATCGGAGCCGCGGAA
This sequence comes from Bryobacterales bacterium, assembly GCA_963780485.1. Taxonomy (GTDB): domain Bacteria; phylum Acidobacteriota; class Terriglobia; order Bryobacterales; family Bryobacteraceae; genus Palsa-89. The sequence continues at coordinate 2,185 of CAWACO010000023.1, read as the reverse complement.
CGTCGCCGCCGACGCCCAGGCCGTCGTGACCAGTTGGGAGATGGGCAGTCCGGATGCAAGAATCTTGGCCTTCAGAGCAGCAATGTCCTGCTCCCCGATCAAAGCATGATCGACCGCGGGGACAGGATCCTGCCAGAGCAGCGTTTCCTTCGGCACGAGCGGGCCGAGGTACCGCGTGACCGGTCCCATGTCGCGGTGCGTGAGCTTGTACCACGCCTTGGCGAACGCATCTGCGAGTTCCTGCGGATGATCGAGGAAGCGCTTCGCGATCGGCGCATAGACGGGGTCCATTCTCAAGGACAGGTCCGTCGTGAGCATGCCCGGGGCGTGCCGCTTCGACGGATCGTGGGCATCAGGAACGGTGCCCGCCGCAGCCCCGTTCTTGGGAGTCCACTGGTACGCACCGGCGGGGCTCTTCGTGAGCTCCCAATCATATTTGAATAGGTTTTCCAGGTAGTTGTTGCTCCACTTCACTGGGGTGGTGGTCCATGTGACCTCCAATCCGCTGCCGATCGTCTGGTCGCCGTTGCCGCTGCCAAAGGTGTTTTTCCAGCCGAGGCCTTGCTCTTCGATGGGAGCGCCCTCGGGTTCGGGGCCGACATACTTGGCCACATCGCCGGCGCCGTGGGTTTTGCCGAACGTGTGCCCGCCGGCAATCAGCGCAACTGTCTCCTCGTCATTCATCGCCATGCGGGCGAACGTCTCTCGGATATCCCGTGCCGCAGCGAGTGGATCCGGCTTTCCATTAGGCCCTTCGGGATTCACGTAAATCAGGCCCATCTGAACGGCGGCGAGAGGATTGTCGAGCTGACGATCACCGCGGTAGCGCTCGTCCGCCAGCCACTTGCCCTCAGGCCCCCAGAAAATATCCTCTTCTGGCTCCCAGACGTCCTCGCGCCCACCGCCGAAACCGAAGGTCTTGAACCCCATCGACTCCAATGCGACGTTACCGGCGAGAATCATGAGGTCGGCCCAGGATATTTTCCGGCCATATTTCTGCTTGATCGGCCAGAGCAACCGGCGCGCCTTATCGAGGTTCACATTGTCCGGCCAGCTATTGAGGGGCGCAAAACGTTGTGAGCCGGAGCCTGCCCCGCCGCGGCCGTCGCCGATGCGGTACGTACCCGCGCTGTGCCACGCCATACGAATGAAGAACGGCCCATAGTGGCCATAGTCTGCCGGCCACCAGACCTGGGAATCCGTCATCAGGGCATGCAGGTCCTTGATCACGGCGTTGAGGTCGAGGCTTTTGAATTCCTCGGCGTAATTGAACTCCTTGCCCATCGGATCGGACAGGGGGGAGTGCTGGTGCAGGATCTTCAGGTTCAGTTGATTCGGCCACCAGCCTGCGTTGGTCGGGGCCCCTGCCACTGTGTGTCGGCGAGGGCCGCCCACTACCGGGCATTTGGCTTCGGGTAATATGTTTTGCTCTTGTTTCTCGGGGGCAGACGCCCCGGTTGCGGTGGTGATTGTTTTGTCCATGTGTTTGTCTTCCTTCGAATCAGTCAAAAAATCTGCGACGAACTACGAATCCATCCTGGCTCTCCATACGACACTTAGCGGGAAGCGCGCCGGGGAGCGCACTTCGCGCAGAACCCCCGGAAAATGAGTTCGCAGTCGCGAAGAACCCGCTTACCCAGGGAGCCCGAGGCAGGCCTGGGCACGTCGTACCACTCCATGTCCTCAACATTGCCGCAGCGGTCGCAGATGAAGTGGTGATGGCGAATGCCTTTCGCATCGAATCGCGCGGAGCGGCCCTCGATGGCCACCTCACGCACCAGACCCGCCTGCACCAAGTCGCGCAGATTCTTATAAGTCGTGGCCCTGGAAGAGCGCGGATCCACGCGATTCACGGCTTCGAAGATTTCCGCAGCCGTGGGATGCCGGTTGTGTTCCATCAAGAATGCCATCACAGCGTAGCGCTGCGGAGTGCACCGCAACCCGCCGGCCCCCAAGGAGCGTTTAATTGCCTCAGTGTCCATGAAGTCTCAAATCAGATTATATCTAATGTGATATTTTGTCAAGACTTATGCTTTTGGCTGCTGTCGCGACGTTGCGCTAGCGGGGTTTTGAGACGACCGGGGCAGTGGGCGACAGATTGGTGCGGAATCATGAGGCGCGATTTCCCTGAATAGGGCCACGTTCGGAACGACCACCCGCCGCCTCGTGCAATTGTGTCCATATC
>CAWACO010000022.1:0-106274 GCA_963780485.1 Bryobacterales bacterium | reverse complement strand
GGCAACAGCACGGAGCGCGAGCCGATGACGAACGCCTTCTCCAGCTTCTTATCAGCGAAGCGCCGGACTTCTGCGCGAATGGAATCGATGGATGCAGTCCGGCCAGGGACGGCCAAAAGGGCGTTTCCCTGCCAGGGATAGAGTTTGTCCTCAGCGGGCAAGGAGCTGCGGAAGTGCTCCGCCGCCATAGCCAAGACCTGCTCGCCGATACCGTACCCAAAGCGCGCGTTGACAGCCTGAAGACTATCAATGACAGCAAGCAAGAGAAACTTAGTACCGGGCGCCGCGGTTGCCTCTTGCAATCCCTTTAGGGCTTCCGCTGTGCCAGGAAGCCCGATAGGCGAATCCGGGCGGGTGCGCAATGACCAGCCATTCAACCGCTCCTGCGACTGGGCCGGTTCCTGCTGGACGCTCTCCAGAGCAACCTTTCCTTCGGTCTTCCGACGCAGAGCTTCTCCGCGAACGTGTAGCAGGCATTCGCCGAGTTGCAGGTTGACTAAGTGAAGGTCCTCCACCGTGCCTGGCCGCTTCAGTACCTTCTCGATCTCTTGCAGTTGGCCGACGAAGGTCCCGTTGCTCGCACCCACCACGATAACGGTTTGCGTGAGCGCGTTGATCATAGTTCGCAGTTCCTCGATTTGAACGCGGAGGGATTTGCTGGTGTCCCGGTTGTAATCCTCTAGAGCCCGCAACGCTTCGCCAGCACCATGAATTGTTCCGATATCGACAGTTCGGAGTGAACCGATCGGCGAAGTCGTTCATATCGGAGCGGAACCGCTCATAGTCGGCCCTGTCGCCTTCCACGGCGTGCCGAGAGATGGCCTGAAGAAACAGGTTGATCATCCTGCGGTAAGAGCTTTCTAGGTCTCCATCCGAATTGCCAAGCAGGTAAGTTCTCAGAGAAATCATATTCCCGGCACCCGAGCGGCTGGCGCACTTCGCCGCACGGTTCTGCCACTCTGGAGCGCTTATCTACATGCGGCGGTAATGATTGAGCTGAGTTTGGCGCCGCACGTTAATATGCATTACTCCAAAAATTGTCCATCTGCACCATGCAAAGGAGAGCCGGAAGGTTTTGACGTTCCAGCGCAGACGCCTCGAGTGCCAGCGAAACATGCTAAATACCGCCAGACTTTAGCTCGAGGACCGAATTAACCTCCTGCACTAAACTTGTTGCGTTCCTCCGGTCACTGCTATTTCCCTCGTTGGCAGCTATTAGCGAATGAAATACGTTGGCAACATTATTTTGCCCGCGTGTCAACCCACGAGCAACAAAAGGTCAAAGGTTGGTGCGAATACAGCCGATCTAGAAGTTGTGGGCAACAAATCAATCCTGATTGTCGAAGACGACCCAATGAACGTGCAGCTCGTGCGGACGCTGCTGTCGGGCGAGGGGTATGACTTGCGTTTTGCGTTCAATGCCGACGAGCTTTGAATGTCTTGGCTTATTTCAAACCCGGTCTGATTCTGATGGATATTCAGTTGCCGGGAAAGAGCGGGCTGGAACTGACACGTCAGTTGCGTGCAAACCCCGAACTGAATGGCGCCAGCATCGTCGCTCTATCAGGCTATTCAAGGAAAGACGATGAACAGAGCTGCCTGAACGCCGGCTGCAATGGATACATCGGAAAACCCATCGATACTTCTACCTTTCGGTCACTGGTCCGTTCTTTCATTGATAAGACATCTCGTGCGGTTCCAAAAGGGGCGAGTGATGTCCGGGATCTGTTGCGCGATATCCGCAACAATTTTATCGCTGAATCGCTGGAGGAATTGGCTGGATTATTGTCAGAGGATTTCGATAGGGACCGCCTGCTTCGCGCGTTACACCGCTGGGCTGGTATCGCGGGCACTCTAGGAATGCCAGGCGTGACAGACCAGGCTAAGAAAACCGAGTTGTTTATCGAATCTACCGAGAAAATAGACGTTCCTGCGGTCAGGGAAGCGCTCGAGGACCTTAAGCGACTGATCGGCGAGGCAGCATCAGCGCCGGCATTCGAGGTTGCTCTGCCGAGTGAGATCGTGAAAAAGCTATCGGGGAAACGCGTTGGGTTAGCAGGTTTCAGCCAACCGGAAGCCAACCGGATTGCTAAGGTGCTGGATTGCGCAGAATGTTTCACGCTTTGCATAGAGACGCCGCCCGAAGGTCTCTCGACGGCAATGGTCCAACGATTCGACATCGTCATACTTAATCTCGGCACCGAGGCCGGCTCCACTTGCCAAAGACATACCAACCCTGGACTACACAAGCCCATTCTGTTCGTCGGTTCGCGTGCTTCTATATCCGACAAAGTTGTTTCGATTGAGACAGCCGCTCGCGACTTCCTGACGACGCCGTGGGATTCTGAAGAACTTCTAGTGCGCTGCTGCAAATTGCTTTCCCCGGTTTTGAGAAATACCGATCCCGCCGTAAGGGAGGGACCGGCTCAGGTTGTAATCGCCGACGACGATCCCGCCATCGGAACGCTGTTAAGAGCTACATTGCGTCGAACGGGGGCGGAATGCCATCTGGCGCACAGCGGCGCCGAAACGCTGGCCATGGTCCGTGAGATTTTACCTGACGCCCTGATTCTCGACGTGAACATGGCTGGTATGGATGGATTCGAAGTGCTGACCAATCTGCGCGCCGACGGCCGGACTGCGGGCATCCCAGTGGTATTGCTTACCGCAAGACAGCAGGAAGCTGATGTTCTTAAGGGCTTTTCTTGCGGAGCGAGCGATTACATTACGAAGCCTTTCAATCCGGTAGAGGTCACGGCTCGCGTCGGGCGGTTCCTGCCGCGGAAGAAAGCTTGATGCTCAGTGGGGCTGGGACTCAATCTCGCGCGGGATCGGAAGAATCCTAACGCCAGAATAAGGCAAAAACGGCGTCGCAGGACAAGTTGAAAGGCGCCTCCCGTCGTGGAAAATGATTTTCGGTGAGGAGCCAGGCGGATGACCACCCGATTCGTGATCGCGGCCCAAAAAAAACGGGCTAATTGTTCCAAGCTCTTTTCGCCGTCTTCCGGGGCAGTCCCTTTCAAGCCAAAGGCCTTAGAAACTCTTCATCAAGAAACGTGCTTGGTTTCCTGGCGGGAAATCGGGCTAGTTTGTGGGCCCGAGGGTTGGTTGGGTGATGACGTCGAGTTTCTCGATTTGAGTGCGGTAGAGACAACTCTCTTGCCCTCGAAAAACACTATCGTTAGCAGCCGGAAAACACAGGCCCGGGCGCCAGGGAGGCCATCAGTTTCTCCGGATAGGACTCCCGGAAGCGCTTCGCAGAGTCGTGGGCCCATCGCCGCAGTGATTCAAAGCCGAAAGTCCGTTAAGAAAGGGTCTTCCTACGGACTGCCAGAGCCCGGCGATCAGATCCGGAAAACGAATGTGAGCAGTTTTGAACAGACTCGATAGCACTAGTTCCATTACACTGTAAAAAGGTTGTAATGGGCAGGCTTGCAGCCCAACACCAGGCTTCGTCTGATTGCGGAATACGCCGTGCAACCTTCGCATTAAAGCCACGGCATAGGAAGGTATTTGTGGGATCTGTCACAGCAACGAATGTAGGTCTTTTCGACCTGTCCACGCCTTTGTCCAACGGCGCCTCGGCTGCGTCTTCGCCAGCTTCTGAAAAGGCGTCTCAGGCGGTACAGGGCTTCGACATCATCGAAATCTCTGCCCGCGCGCTCGAACTCCAGGCCGCGGGATTCGACCTGTCCACGGCTTTGCCCAACAGCACCTCAGCTTAGCTGCCGGCCGGGACTTCGTCGGCCATTGATAAGGCGCCTCAACAAGCTCAGGGCTTCGACATCCTCGTACTCTCTGCCCAGGCGCTCGAAGCTCATGCCCTTACGATCGAGACAGCGGCGACCGTTATCGGCTCAACCGGCACCAGCCCTCAGCAGTCTCCTCTATCTGCTTGGTCGATCCCTGAAGGTGTGTTTCAGGCCATCAAGGCCGGCGAAGTTGCCAAAATCATCGATTAGGCGCTCCATCGATTCTAAGATGAACGCACTCTTGCTCGTTTGCATTGCGTTATGAGAGTCAGCGTTCCTCGCTCCAGGTTGACAAGGTTTCCGGTGGCCGAGTACTTGCGGGCATTTCTTGGCGGCCTGTCGCTCTCAGTTGGGCCGAGGATCTGGAACTTGTCTTCCAATATGACGCGCGGAGCCTTCGAGGCGCAAACGCGATAGGCTAGCACAACAAACAAAAAAGTTGGAGAAGTCTCAACTTCGAAAGCACTTTCTAATTAGACTAGAGCTGTTTAGTAGTTACTGAAGCCGCGGCTCGATTGTCACTTCGTACGCGACCGGCCCCGGGCTCGTTGAACTCTTATCCATCTGCTAGACCCGAGTCTAGCCCGGCCCATGGGCACACTCTCGTCTTCTTTCAAAGAAAGCGTGCACAATGGACACCCCGGAACCATCGCAAAATCAAGATCGCCAGCGTCTCCAGGAGAGCGACAGCCCAGCGGTGCGAGAGCAGCTGTTCTTGGTGCTCGATGCCGGCCTTCGCGTTCAGGCTGCCAGCAAGTCTTTCTACACTGCGTTCCAGCTCGCCCCCGGCCAGGCGGCCGGGAATAAGTTGGCCGAGCTCGGCAACGGCCAGTGGAATATCCCGACCCTCCTGACCCGGTTGACTGAACTGCCGAAGATGGACGGTGGGTTTGACGATTTCCAGGTGGAACAAGAGTTTCCGGCGCTGGGGCGCGGGACGATGCTACTCAGCGCGCAGCGTCTGTCGGGTAAGGACGGTCAAAATGGAATGATCCTGGTCTCCATCCGGGATCCCACCGGACAGAAGCGTGCCGCAGCGGAAGCCTGCGATTTGCTCGCCCAGTGCCGTTTAACCCTGGCCGCCATCGGATACGCTGTCATCGTCACTGACCCGGAAGGCGGCATCACATTCATGAATGCCGTCGCGGAAAAAATCACGGGATGGTGTCAGAGCGATGCACTGCACAAGCACCTGACGGAAATCTTCAATATCGTGAACGAGCAATCGTTCCAGACGGATGAAACCCCCTTCGCAAAAGCCGTTCGCGAGGGCAACGCCGATCTCGCGAACCAGACGGTCCTCGTCGCTCGGGATCGCAGCGAGTGGCCGATTGATGGCCACATCGGTCCAATCTTGGACGCGGCCGGGCGTCTCACCGGGGTTGTGCTGGTTTTCCATGACGTTAGTAATCGCCGGCAAGCGCAACAGGATTTGGAGATTTCAGAAGTCCGCTACAGACGCTTGTTTGAGTCGGCCCACGACGGCATCCTTATCCTTGATGCCGTGTCCACCAAGGTGCTCGACGTCAATCCTTTCATGGCTGATCTGCTGGGCTATCCCAGGGAATACTTTTTGAGAAAAGAGCTGTGGGAAATCGGCGTCTTCCACGATGCCGAAATGTCGAAGAAAGCGATGGTGATGCTGCAAAGGGCCGGCCGGATCCGCTACGAGGACCTTCCACTCCAACACAAAGACGGACGGCACGTCCCCGTCGAGTTCGTCAGCAATGTCTACCGGGAAGGCAGGCGGAACGTAATTCAGTGCAACATTCGCGATATCACCGAGCGCAAGCGCCTGTCCCGGGAACTGGCGGAAGCCAGTCTGAACGCCGAGGCCGCCAACCGCTCCAAGAGCGAGTTCTTAGCGAACATGAGTCACGAGATCCGTACGCCGATGGGCGCCATTCTGGGATTTGCAGAGATGTTGCTGACCAAGAGCGCGGAAGAGTGCGCGCAAATCGGATGCATCCAGATCATCCGGAGGAACTCCTTGCACTTGCTGGAACTCATCAACGAAATCCTCGATCTCTCTAAGGTCGAAGCTGGACAGATGAAGGTGGATCGCATCTCCTGCGACCTGCCAGAGTTGCTGTCGGAGATCGTCTCACTCGTGGGTCCCAGGGCGAAAGAGAAGGGGCTGGCCTTCGGAGTCACGTTCCTGGACCCGATCCCGCGCCTGATCCAAACCAGCCCGATGCGGCTCAGACAGATCCTCCTCAATCTGCTCGGCAATGCCGTGAAGTTCACCGAATCTGGAAGGGTCAACATGAAGATCACGGACGAAGGAGCAGGCGGCCCGAACATAGCGCTGCGCGTTGAAGTGACCGACAGCGGGATTGGAATGACTCCGGAACAGCTCGCGCGGCTATTTGTGCCATTCACACAGGGTGACGCGTCCATCACCCGTAAGTTCGGAGGAACGGGATTGGGCCTGACCATCAGCAGGCAGTTGGCTCGCATCCTGGGTGGTGACATCACGGTGACGGCCCAATCTGGTATTGGAAGTACCTTCACACTGAAAGTCGACGGCGGCCCGTCTGCTGGCGTGGAACGAGTGCAAATTTTTAACGGGTCAGCATTGCCCGCCAGCGGGAATCGGAAAAAGCGGTGCGATATTCGTCTTCGCGGGCGCATTCTTCTGGTCGAGGACGGAGACGACAATCAGCGGCTGCTGCAAATGCAACTGGGCGACGCCGGAGCATCCGTGACTGCGGTCCGGAACGGGCGGATGGCCATCGATCTTGCGGCCCAGCAGACCTTCGATTTGATCCTGATGGATATGCAGATGCCCGTCATGGACGGCTATACCGCCACCAAGGAGTTGCGCAGCAAGGGACTGACGCTACCGATCATCGCGCTGACGGCGTATGCCATGGCGGAAGACCGCGAAAAATGTTTGGCCAGCGGATGCAGCGGTTACCTGAGCAAGCCCATGGATCAAGAGACACTGTTGAAAACCGTCCATAAGTACCTCGGAATTGCTTGTCCACAACTGCCCGCCGATAGCTCCGGAGCAGGCGACGGGGCGGCGGCTCCGGCCGGTGACGCAGGCGGTTCCAATCGCGTTATCGCTTCCAACCCCGTCGTCGCTTTTAACACCATCAAGAGTAGTCATGCTGATGATCTACGGATCATGGAGATTGTCCCCGAATTCGTGGCCAGGCTTCCTGGCAAGGTGCGCAAGATGACCGATCTTTTGCAGCGCAACGATCTGACGGCGCTGCAGGAGGTCGCCCATCAGCTTTCCGGGACATGCGGCGGGTATGGTTTTGACCCCGTTACCGAACCCGCCAGAACGGTCGAAAAATCGATCAAAGACGGTAAGGCGGAGTGCATCACCACCGACGTCAAATCGCTGATCGACGTAATCCGCAGGATCGATGGATACGACGAATCGAAGGAGCTCGTCCCTGCCGGGGAATTCACGAAATGATCCGTCGTCGGTTTGGGTGCTCACAGACCTGTGGACCTGGAATGGCCGGCGGGAAGGTCATGACATCAACACAGGCTTGATGAACCTCGCAAAAGGCCCAGTGAAGCAGGAGATCTACCGACGCCTTGCGCAACTCCCCGAGCACCGGCGCGATTCCGCCCATCGAGAAATCGAACGCAACATGAAGCACTTCTCTGATCTCCCCAAAGGAACGGCTGGAACCGATCATCTCCGCCGTCCTGGACGCAGTGGAGCGGGACGAGTACTGGCAGGTGTTGGAGCGCATCAATGCTGCCCGCGATGAGGAGGTCGGAGTCTTGGCAGAAGACGCATCGCCCAGCCAGCACGCTATAGCCTCCGCGTGCTCGACGAGCTAGGGGCGCTTATCGGCAACTCAGAGACCCGTGAGGCGACCATGCACACCGCATTAGCTACGGATCTCTGGATCTTCGGCCCGACTTTGCGCTGAATGTCATCAAATCGAAGCGCACATCCATCCTGCGACAGTACGCTGAACCTGTTGCTCGTGGGCCGGTTCCGTGAACGGTACCTTTTAACGATATACGGTCAGGTGACCGGGGATGGTCAAATCAGGAAGGTCATCCGCAAAGAGGCAACAAGAAGTCCGTACGTGGAGCCGGTTGTCTGCTTCGGCGAGGCGACTGGGCCTTCACATGCAGAATCATGACCGACAAGCCGCTTTTCATGTTATCTAGGGCTGCCGCCATTTACTGAGGCCGACAAGGTCAATCAATCGGCCGTCGGGCACGCCAATGTCACAGCTCTGATTAGAATCACCAGTTGTAATCAAAGTTTTCATCAAGGAGGCCATATCATGGCAGGAAAAAAGACAGCAGTGTTTGGTATTTACCAAAACGCAAAACAAGCCGAACGGACCGTCGACGACCTATTGGCCGCGGGGTTCTCCAATGAAGATATCTCGGTGTTGCTCCCGGACAATGAGGGCACTAAAGACTTTGCGCACGACAAGAGTACAAAAGCGCCAGAAGGCACGACCGCAGGAGTTACGACCGGCGGAATCATCGGTGGAACTCTTGGATTGCTGGCCGGGATCGGCGTTCTTGCAATTCCCGGGGTCGGTCCGTTCATCGCCGCCGGTCCGATCATGGGCGCTCTTGCAGGCCTTGGAGTAGGCGGCGCAGTCGGAGGTCTGATCGGTGCGCTCGTTGGGATGGGCATCCCCGAGTACGAAGCGAAACGATACGAAGGGCACATCAAAGCGGGCGGAATTCTGCTTTCCGTTCACTGCGATACATCCGAGAAAATTACACGCGCGAAAGACCTGCTAAAGCATACGGGCGCCCAAGATATTTCATCGTCTAGCGAAGCGAGCGCTGACCTCCCGGCCGTCGCTGAGGTCGCGGCGCACCGCTAAGATTTATATCGGGTGGGCAGTGGAGGATCTGCCTGCCCCCGTTTCTTCGGGCCCTCCAGAAAGAACATCTTCCGCATCCAATCAGGATCAACTCCCTTCGACGCAGCAGTAGTGCCCTGGAACCGCTAAAGCCCACGTTTGCGAAGAACTCTTCATTTCGGTGCTCCGAAGTGCACTTGCGCAACTCCCTCCAACAAGAGGCGGTTGTTTTCGCTGTTCGATCTCGGCCGCACTGACATGAACGGCCATGGGCGTGCCTCATCGAGAATGACGGTGGGTCCGTTTCCCCAGCAAGTTCCCAGCGATAGTGGCCAGGACAAAACGGAGTCCTAGCTTCAAAACGAAAGACGAAAGGGATGAATTTTATGAGAACGAATCTACAACACTGTTTTTGGGTTCTGGCACTTGCCGGATCCATGAGCACCACCGCCTTCGCGGCGGACCGAGAAATCAAGGTTGACGACAGGCTGGACGCTTCGGCCGACGCGCTGACCGACATGATGAGGGCTTCCGATCAAGGTATCCCCCAAGATCTGATCGATAAGGCGCGCTGCGTGGTTGTCGTGCCGGGTATGAAAAAGGCCGGATTCATCTTCGGAGCGGAATATGGCCGGGGGTTCGCGGTATGTCGGCGGCACGGTGGTTCGGGCTGGAGCGCTCCGGCCGCTATGCGCTCGGAAGGCGGTAGTTTCGGGTTTCAGATTGGCGCTTCGGAAACCGATATTGTGTTGCTCGTGATGAACGATGGCGGGATGAAGCATCTCTTATCCGATAAGTTTACGCTCGGCGGAGATGCGTCCGTGGCGGCTGGCCCGATTGGCCGCGACTTGAGCGCTCAGACGGACGTCGCGCTTCAGGCGGAAATGCTGTCTTATTCCCGTTCGCGTGGGCTGTTCGCGGGCATCTCGCTGACAGGCGCGACGCTTCGGCCGGATGGGGAAACCAACCGGGAACTCTACGGACACGACACAACCAATCGTGAAATTCTGACCGGCGACTTCAAAACTCCGGCAGCCGCGGGGAAATTTGAAGGGGCGCTGAATCGGGATTCGGCACAACGCGACCGATAGGTGCAGCTTCGGGTAGGGAACTGAATAGCGCGCGTCCCAGCGCTCGGCTCAATTGTCCTGGTAGAGAATCCTTGCGATGAGTGCGCCTGGGATGCCGCTGACCGGCTTCGCTGACCTATACATCAATACTCGAGAGGCAGAAGAAAATGTGGATCGTAGAAGGAAAATGTCCGCCCGCTCTTGCCGTCTCGCCCGGGCCCGTTGGTTACTCATCATCCTCTTCGCCTCGGCATGCTTGCCATCGTTATCGTTCGGTCAGCAAGGTTCTTTGGAGAGTTTGACTGATTCGGTAAATGTCGCTCCTAAACCAGTGGAGAACAAGCGTATTCTGGGCATCATTCCGAACAATCGCACCTGGCCCAGCCTGAAAAACTACAAGTCTCTTTCAACACAGGAAAAGTTCGAAATTGCCCGCCAAGACTCGTTCGATCGGGGCACGGTTATCCTCGCTGCGGCGTTCGCGGCTGAGGCTCAGCTCACGAACGCTAACCCGTCATTCGGGCAAGGTGCGAGAGGATACGCCCGCTATTTTGGCGCATCTTACGGCGACTTCGTCATTGGCAACTATATGTCGGAAGCGATTTACCCGGCGCTTCTTCATCAGGATCCCCGCTATTTTCGGCGTGGCATGGGGAGCACATGGTCTCGCCTCGGGTATTCCATAGGTCAAATCTTCTGGACCCACACCGATTCCGACCGGACTCAGTTCAATTATTCGGAGGTTCTTGGCAATTCGACCGCGGTCGCAATTTCAAACGTGTATTACCAGGACAACCGAAGCGTCACCAATTCGGCAACAAAGCTCGGCGTGCAGATCGGCGTCGATATGGCGTCGAACGTCCTGAAGGAATTCTGGCCCAATGTAAACCGGAGGTTCTCCGGGAAGAATCGTCCATAGCCCGCATGAAGCCGCGAGTCACAATGTTTTCATGCTCGCGAATTCCGTGTAATCAAAATCCTTTGCGGGCGATCCCAGCTTCCGCATCATGGCATTCAAGGTCGTCCGTGACGCTCCAAGGGCGGTTGGCTGCAGCGCTGATCACGCCATTGGTCTGACGGAGGTATCGATTTAGCGATGCATCGCGGCGCCTACTGCCCCCAGCACAGCAGTAGTCACTGGCCGTGGCGCTCGTCGGGACTGTGGTCGGCTCTAAGTGACGTTCACGATGTTTCTGACCAAATCCGTATATCGCTGGATCAAGCCGGCTTTCAAGATGTCATCGCAAGTCAGGATCGTGGATTGTAGACTGGAGACCGCGGGCCTCGCAGCGGATTCACGCTTAAGGCCGGTAACCTAATATGGTCACGTGAGCAGGAATGGGCACCGCAAGCCCCTCATGGAAGAGGAGGAAGCATCGTCATCTGGCGACATACCTATAGATGCAGCACTGGCGCAGCATTTGCGCTTGGATTGTTTGAGGATACCATCAGCGATGCCGAAGATCTTAAAGAGCGTGATTTCCGCAGCGGTCCTGACCGCCGGTTTGTGGTTTGCCAGTGTAACCCCTTCCTACGCCAAGCCGGAATATGCGAAGAAAGAGGGGAAATCCTGTGCCTTCTGCCATGTCACGGCAGGCAAGCCAGACCTGAATCAAGCTGGCGACTATTACGCCGCACATGATCATTCGCTCAAAGGCTACACGCCCGCCAAGTAGTAACCCAAACTCGCTTCGAGCTAGGTCGGGATTCGCGGCCTGTCGAGATGTGACGGGCTGACACGTGGCTACGAACTGGTTGATAACTGGAAGCTATATCCGATTCGGCAATGCGCAAGATTGTGTCCGGATGCGCCGTCATCGCCCAGCAATTGGCGGTCAGCGGCTCAGAGAGCCCGACGCAATTAGTGCCGCGGATAATCGTCCTGGGCATTCGTGGAAAGCCAGAACCATCGCCTGGCAACGGCCCGCAAAGTGCCCCATCGTTCGATATGCGGCTGACGTATCTGCTAGCGGCGACGCCTTCGATTCTGGTGCTGACAGGCTTGGGCGCTGACAGACCGGTGGAAGGGCGGGCTGGTAGGTCGGTCGCCTGGAGTCTTACTGCGAGCAAAATAGAGGACTCAACTGAGGCTGGGGTGGGACCGGGAGCGACGGGGGCAAGGGTGACGCGGGCGCAGATTCTTCTGGATCGCGCTAAGTTCTCGCCGGGCGAAATTGACGGCTTCTACGGAGACGATTTCGGGATTGCGGTCAAAGGATATCAGGAAAACCACGGTCTGAAGGCGACCGGCACAATTGATGCGGCGATGTGGCGCCTCCTCGATACCGATGCCGGCCCTCTTCTGTTGACTTACACAATTGCCAGAGCGGACGAGAAAGGCCCATTCCAACCAATTCCCGACGATACCCTGGAAAAGGCGCAGATGAAATGGCTTGGATTCGAAACGCCAGGGGAGGAGCTGGGCGAGAAGTTTCATTGCTCGCCCAAGCTCCTGGCCGAGTTGAATTCCGGCAAGAAGCTGGACACGGCGGAGGAACGGATCACCGTACCGAATGTGCGGCGCGCCGCTGTGCGCCTGGCGTCGCGCGTGGTGGTGTCGAAGTCAAAACGCACTGTAATCGCGTACGGGGCCGGGGACAAAGAACTGGCGCAGTATCCGGCCACCATCGGCGGCACTCACGATCCGCTGCCGATTGGAAATTGGAGGATCACGAGCATCGTGCACTATCCGTGGTTCAACTACGACCCGGAGCTCTTCTGGAATGCGGACCCGAAAAAAGCGACAGCCATACTCCCGCCCGGCCCGAGAAACCCGGCTGGCACAGTGTGGATCGGCCTCTCGAAGGAGCATTATGGAATCCATGGAACGCCGGATCCTGGGCATATCCGGCACGGCGAATCGGCTGGGTGCATCCGGATGACGAACTGGGATGTCGACGATCTGTCACACATGGTTCGACGGGGCACACCGGTAATCCTGGAGGAATAGCTTTGAAGCTCTGCGTTTACATTACCGGGCTTTTCTCAGTGTTTCTCGCTGTTGGCGCCACCTCGTCCATTATCGAGATGACTCCGCCTATCCGCGGAGTCACCCTCGCGAGTCTGCGAGATATGTTTCAAGAAGTTCACAACGGACATCCTCATGAGGCGATCGATATTCTCGAGGCGAGAGGGACACCCGTGCACGCGGTCGTATCTGGAACCGTCCGTAAACTCTTCCTCAGCAAACCCGGCGGCAAAACGATATACGAATTCGACGAAATGGGAGTGTATTGCTACTATTACGCACATTTGGACCGGTACGCGGAAGGGTTGCAGGAGGGAATGCGGGTAGAGCACGGAGACATTATTGGTTTTGTGGGATCGACGGGTAATGCGGATCTGCGCGCTCCGCATTTGCATTTTGCGATCTTCGAATTGGGGCCGGAAAGGCTGTGGTGGAAGGGGAAGGCGATTGACCCCTATCCTGGCCTCGTAGCCGCGGTAAAACGGGCGAAATAGCGGCCGATCTTGTTTCGTCGGCGGCCAAACCCACCGCCCGCCCCAGGGGTGGTCGATGCAGAAAATCAGCTTCGACCAGTGGATAGAGAAACGAGAAACGCGCTTGAGAAGTTCGTCTTGAGTCACCAAGTCGTCCAGCGTGCTCCCACCAGATGCCGCGGGACGGCGTCAATAGAATCTGTTCGTCGTTTCCTGTATCCACGTAAGGCCACAGACGCTGGTTCACAGGGTCCGGCCGAAACGCGGTCGGTAGTTTGACCGCTAAAATATATCGTGTATGGGAAGAGCTCTGATAAAAACACCCCTTATCGATCCCCGGTACGCAGTTTTCAAGCTCTCGATCCGGCAGTCCAAAATTCATCGCTTTGGGGTCTACGCGCGCGAACTGATTCCGGCCAACCGTAAAGTGATCGAATATGCCGGCAAACGGCTCAACCGGCGAGAGGCAAAGCATGCGGACCACACGTACTTATTTGTGCTTGACAATTACTGGAACATCGATGGTGCCATCGGCGGGAGCGGCGCTGAAATCATCAATCACAGTTGCCAGCCCAACCTGACCAGTCGCGTGATGAAGGGTCACATTCTGTACGTAAGCCTTCGCGTGATCGAGCCGGGTGAGGAACTCTCTGTCGACTACAATTTCGGAAGGCGAACCGAACGAGTCCGCTGCTTCTGCGGCGCCCAGAATTGCCGGGGTACGATTCAGAAATAAAGGATTTTGCTCAAACTCGTTCCAAAATGTGGGTTCCTTCTTAGGGAAGCCCTTGTGGAGCTGTTAAACGCGAAAGTCTCTCAACATCTTTGGCTCCAGTCTGGACACGTTTCGAACTTACGCGATGTAACTAACATTCTGATCGAACCATCGATACTTTTTCGAACTCGTCTAAGCCATACTCCTTCGGCTTTAAGCGCAAGTCTAATTAACCATTTCGCGGGCACTGCTAACGGCCGGCGACACGGCCACGGAGACAGTAGACTGAGGCACCGCTTGGCCCGGGTGCCTTTCCGCTCTTTCGCCAAATAACCTCGCCGTAGGCGCGCAATCCGATGATCCGCTTATCGCCAGAAGCAATTCAACCCAGATGTTCCAATATGCGGCCATCTGTTGATAATCATCTACAACTTGCCGGATATCCTGAAATCGTCTCGTCAGTTCCTAGCATGGAACAAAGCCGGCGGCAAGAAAGGTCCAACCCTAACAAGATGGGCGCTCTTGGGGAAACTACCTAGACCCGACCTTGCTGGAGGACATTCGAGCATACAATCGATCTCCTCGAATCGGCGTCGAGCATTTGGAATCGTATTGGCGCTCCCTTCGCCCCAACAAGTTGAAACTCTTTCCGACCTTAACTCAACTGTAGACCTCGTTGCCGACGGTCGGCCGCGACAGGAGGCGACCGCGAAGCGAACGAACGGCGAATTTTGTGGCTTACTTTGAAGCGTGGTCGGGACTAGCTCTGCCGCGTCAGCTACCTGGATTCGAGAAGCGTCGAGCGGGCTGTGGATGTCACAGTTGGCTCGTTATTTGAGGCTGCAGGGTTTCGGTATAAGTTCGTCTATTCTCCGCCGGATCGATCGCGAGTGTTCGGATTTGTTCGCAACTTCAGGTCACATTGAGCCGAAAAGCAGATTCCCCAAGCTTCACGCAAACTTGGGCCGATTATATATTTGCCTAATACAGCTTAGTCAAGTATATATTTGCCCCCGCGGCGTCGCCAGTGCTGCTTCTCCTCCGGATCAAAACGTATCTGCTTATAACTCGGCTGTGTTCCCATCGTCTCCGGCTCGATCCAGATTTGGAATAAGTGTAGCTCCTTGCTAAACGGATTGAATTCGCTGTGCCTCACAGCAGCGCCAGCTGACATTCGCTGGATTTCGTTTGGACCCAGGACTTGCTGGTGACCCATGCTGTCTTGTGAGCGATGCCCTGGAGTACATAAGTCAGAATTTACAAGCCGCAATGACTATGCATCCCAAATCCCTGGCCGCGCCTCTGCCCGAACCTGGCACTCAGATGCATTATCTTCATGTACGGAGTCGTTTTAATCGAGGCACCCCTACCTGGGAAACGACGCCCCCCGCCCAAAGGCTCATTCCTACCGACGCTCCTCGCGGCTCCAGTTGGTGACCGTTGAGTGGGGTAATTTCCAGCCGCCTATTGGTCGGCGACGCGCCAAGTCGCGTCTTTGTGAAACGTGGCCATTGCGCTTGCGAGCGCTGAAGTGTTCGGGCCAAGATCCTTTTCGTAGACAACATCCTTCTCGGAGATGATGAAGGTCATCACACTGGAGGACCAACACGCTGCTGGATAAGCGATCAAAGCGAATCGGCCCGTCCTCTTTCGATCGGTTCCCCGCGTCGACAATACGCGGAAATAGTAACTATGCAGTAGTACGGGATCTCCACCACTGAATCCGTTAGCCGTTTTCGCGACCAGGCTTGCGGGAGAGATGTCAGTCGGATCTGCAGTGTTTGGCTCTGTGCTAGCGCCTTTCGGCGGCGACGAGTTCGTGGCGAGTCCAATCCCTATTCAGGAGTCGGAATGGCAAATGCTGGATAGCGTCCTAAGCAGGAGATAGTGATCGGATCCTGTGGAGCACTTGTCGCTCTGGCGTCAATGGGGTCGTTCGACGAGGCGGGGTGGAGACCCTTGGCGCGTCCGCGCTGAAGGCCACAATCTGGATGCCGGGGCCCCTCGCCCGTACCCGCGAGGCGCTCCTCCGCGAGTTTAGGCCGACTATCCGCACTTCCTCATCCCCAGTGAGAAAAACGCTCGGCCGTCACAAACCGGGCGAGCAAGAATAGCACGGCGCGGCGCAGGTGGTAGATAACCGCCAGCAGCATGACGGTCGGAAGTCCAAGGGAGGCGAGGGGCTGAGCCACGGACCAACGTTGGTTGCCATCGGAAGAACAATCCCGATCGCACCCGCGAGTTCAGAAAGACCGATGAACATCACCAGTCCGCGTTTCAGGTCCATTGGACCATTTTTCTCCGACATCGCTTTGTACTTCTCGTACGCGAACATCTTCATCGCGCCCGCGGCGATGAAGGCCAACGCCAGAACTGCCTGCACAACCCATAAAGCGATATTCATACTTTGTTCCTCGCATCTTTAAGCCACCGCTTGCCGGTGCTGATCACCAAGGCGTTCGGCGATTCTTTCCACAGCGGCCTCGAAGGATGCAGCGGCTTGCTCCCGGCTATGATTATCGGCGTGGATGAACGTCACGTCCGTGAGCCCAATGAATCCGAGAATGTGCCGCAGGTACGGATCCAAAAATCTAAGCCAGACTGCAAAATCCCCCATCAGGCTAAACCCGGACCACCCATCTACAGTCTTCCGTGTGGGCTTGGACGATCTTAAGCCGGGGACAACCTACTACTACACAGTTAGCTCGATCGAAGCCAATGGAACGGACGATGGGACGAAAAGCGCTGTCAAGCGATTCACTACACCTGGTGAAACACAGCAAGCGGGCCGGTAACGTGACGATTTTCTATTGCCACCCGGTGTAGTGATGGGAAGTTCCGCGCACGATGGCACAACGAGTATCCGACATTCAGGAATGTCCCTCGGTTCCGCATTGCTGCGCTTCTAAGGACTTCCCAAAGTGAGCTAACGCCAGATCCTCGTCATCCCGTTTTTCCAGTCGTCCGAAAATGAGTTTGGCAACCGCGCCATTTGTTCAAGGTGTGGGGCTTTGGTCGTTGTGATGTTTTCGGAAGAACTTACGGTTCAGATCCGCCGAGAACTCTTTCAAGACGTTGGCCGCCAAGTCGACGCCAATCTGCGTCCCTAGCTTTGTAAGGGCGTCGGCCGCGTCGCGGTTGTCCTGGTAATAGGCGTTCGAAATGGCGACGGCGGTCGAGTTGCCGAGGATTTCCGAATAATTGAACTGCATGCGCCCCGAATCGGAGTGTGTCCAGAAAGTCTGACCGATCGCGTATAGCAGCCTCGACCATCCGCTGCCGGTGCCACGCCGGAAATAGCGCGGATCCTGGTGCAGAATAGTGGGAAAAATAGCCTCTGTCATGTAGTTCCCGATGACGAAGTCTGCGTACGAGGTGCCGAAGTAGCGTCCATATCCCGCTGCGCCTTGTCCGAACGAGCGGTTTGCATTAGTCAACTGCGCCTCGCCGGCAAACGCCGCAGCAAGAATAACAGTTCCGCGGTCGAAGGAATCCTGAGTCGCAATCACAAATTTTTCTCGTGCGGAAATCGGTTTGTAATTTGTTAAGCTCGGGGATGTTCGGTAGTTCGGGATGATCCCCAGGATGCGCTTATCCTCCGGCTCCGTTGGACTGCCCTTCGCGAGAGTGCCCGGCTGGACCGGAGGAGCCGGCACAGTTTGCTGGCAAAAGCCCATGAATCCACAAAAACAACTGGCGCCGATAAGAGCCGCGATTCGCATTGCTAATTGGATGTTGGCCTGCCATCGCAAGTTACAAGTTATTGCAACGAACGGAACCTTGGGTGCGCCTTCATAGTTTCATTCATTAGTTATCCCCATTGCGCTGCGGCATCTTCGATCTCTTCAAAAGCTGGTTTGCAGCATCGTTTTCGTATCCGTCGGTGTTAGTCATTTGTGTAGCCAGAATACGGAAACGTTGGGTACAGGATGATGAGGCCCAATCCTGTTAAGCACGCTAACATCAGCGCACCTAGCGCTGTTTTACGAGCCATATCTTCCTCCTGCGGTTGAACTAGCGATTTCTCACGCCGTTGTCAAAGCAAAACGCGTGCCGACTCACCAAACCAGACGTCAGATTCATGGCCTCATTGATAAGAAACCGTTTGTGGAAGTTTGAATATGATCGGCCGATCATTCCGGCTGTCGTTCACGCGTCTCCAAGACCGTCGGCCGCCATCGGTATTCTCGAATGAAAAATGGATGAGCCAGTCAGCTTTTGCAGTTTGAGCCTCCTGGAGCACGAATTGCATGTGGATGTGCGATGGGAGCGAACCATGAATCGGAGGAGCGCTTTGGGAACGTTGGCCGCGATGGGCGCGGCTGCCACTAGCCAGACTATGTTGAACGGTATGCTTTATCGGACTTTGGGAAACACAGGCGAGAAGGTGTCGGCGATTGGGCTCGGCGGTTATCACCTAGGACATCCGCCCGACCCGGCGGACGCCATCCGGATCATCCGCAGAGCTATCGGCCATGGAATCACATTCATGGACAATTGTTGGGATTATCACGGCGGTGAAAGCGAGCGCCGCATGGGGATCGGGCTGCGCGACGGCTTCCGGCAGAAGGTCTTCCTAATGACCAAGTTTGACGGGCGCACGAAAGACGCTACGGCCCGACAGATCAATGAGTCATTGCAGCGCCTGCAGACGGACCATATCGATCTCATCCAATATCACGAAAACATTCGCCTGGAAGATCCGGACCGGTTCTTTGCCGTTAAGGGCCCGCTCGAGGCTGGACCTACCGCGCGATCTTCTCCTCGCTACACTAGCCAAGACTGCCGTCGTAGCTCCGGCCCACCTCGGAAAACTGGCTACCGCAACAAATCACGACTACTCTCCACAATTTCCGGTTCGTCTCATGCGCAAGGATCTCGGACGGGTTCTGGCAGCGGCCGCACAGTTTGGACTTTGGATGCCCGCCACCGAAGCGGCCGCGGCAATAAACGCCAGCGAAGCCGAGTCCGGGATTGAAGAAGACTTTTCTGTGGTAATCCGGCGAATGGAACGATCGGCCGAACTGGAAGACGTTCTGCCACCGGTAGCTTAGAAAATCATCACTTGCGTCGCTTAATTAAGGAGCCTAGAAAATGACCTTACGAACGCTCGGACAGAGCGACTTGAAAATCACGCCGATTGGGATTGGAGCTTGGGCGATCGGCGGAGGAAAGTGGGAATTTGCATGGGGCCCGCAGGATGATGAGCAATCCATCGCCGGGATCCGCGCGGGACTCGACAGCGGCATGAATTGGATCGATACCGCAGCCGTTTACCGACTGGGGCATTCGGAGACCATCGTCGGCCGAGCCATCATGGGGCTCCGTGCTCGTCCTTATATCTTTACTAAGTGCAGTCTCGTCTGGGACAAATCAAGAAATATCTCGCACAACTTACAGGCTGCCTCCATTCGTCGGGAAGCCGAGGCAAGTTTGAAGCGGCTGGGCGTTGACGCCATCGACCTCTATCAAATCCATTGGCCCGCCTGGGCCGGAAATCCCGAGAGTGCTTCGCCTGGTTCGGTCGAAGAGGCGGTTGGCGCTCTCGCGAAACTCCAGGCTGAAGGCAAGATTCGTCACATCGGGGTCTCGTATTTCAATGCGCAACAAATGCAGCGCGCGCTAAGCGTGGCTCCGATCGCTTCCCTCCAGCCGCCGTACTCGCTTCTGGCGACGGAGATCGAGGTCTCCATCCTCCCTTTCGCGCTGGACCACCAGATCGGCGTCATCGTATACTCCCCCATGGCCTCCGGACTGCTCAGCGGCTCGATGACGCGCGAACGCATCGCTGGGCTTCCCGAAGACGACTGGCGGAAACATAGTCCGAACTTCCGGGAACCGCTGCTCTCGCGCAATCTACGGCTGGTCGAAACGCTGCGCGCCATCGGCAAGCGCCACAACGTAACGCCCGGCGAGGTGGCCATCGCGTGGACTTTGCGAAACCCCGCTGTCACCGGCGCGATCATTGGCGTCCGCAGCGCCCAACAGGCCAGCGGCATTGCAGCGGCCGCCGGCTTGAAACTTAGCCCGAACGACATTCTGGAAATTGAGCTGGGCCTGACACTAAGAGCGGCCTGAGGGAGATCGAGCGATCAAGCGGAGCATCTCGGGAGCTTCGAGTCATGATCCAAATCTCCATCAATGGGACGGAATACGAAGCTACTGCCGGAGAGCGGCTTATCGACGCGATCAATCGTGCCCGCGTGCCACTGTCTCAGGTCTGCTATTACCCGCAATTGAGGCCGATTCAGACCTGCGACACATCGTGGAGATTGACGGCGAACTGGTCCATACCTGTGCGTCGGTAGTTATGCCCCACATGAAGATCTCCACGACGGACGAGAAAACTCATGGGCACAAGCCTGGCGAGCAGCCTCCCGACGCCTACCCGCATCCGCTCAGGTCTTGACGTTGCGCTGACACAAGCGTCGCCATAAAGGCACTTGTACATTCCAGCGCGACTTGGTCGGCCGCTTAATTGTTTCAGTTCCACACTTTCAACTGAATCGCTGCTCAGTTGAGTGGCTGTGAGAATGCAAAGGATCTCTTCGTAATGTGGATCGTCCGGCTTGCGCTACGCCGCCCTTATACGTTCATCGTGATGGCCATCCTCATCGGCATCATCGGCGGACTTTCTATCGTCACAACGCCGACCGATATTTTCCCCTATATCAATATTCCGATGGTCGGTGTGATCTGGTCGTACAACGGTATGAGTCCGGACGACATGGCGAAACGAGTCCTCGTCGTTTCCGAGCGCGCCATGACGACTACTGTCAACGGTATAGAAAGAATTGAATCGACTGCGTACAACGGCGTCGGGCTGATCCGCGTCTACATGCAACCGGGGACGAACGTCGATCTGGCGGTGGCGCAGGTGACGGCGGTCAGCCAGACGCTGCTTCGGACCATGCCGCCCGGCATTTTCCCCCCATTGATTGTGCAGACAGACGCCTCAAGTGTTCCCATACTTCAGTTAGGTCTCAGCAGTGGCACGCTTACCGAGCAGCAACTCTATGACTATGGTCAAAATTTTATTCGTACGCGACTGGCAACTATACCGGGCATTTCCGTACCTCTGCCTTATGGCGGGAAAGTCCGCCAAGTGATGGTTGATCTGGATCCTGACGCGTTGTACGGAAAAGGACTGTCGGCCACTGACATCTCTAACGCCCTAAACCTTCAGAACCTCATTCTTCCGACTGGTAGCGTGAAGGTCGGCACGCGCGAATACCTGATTCGACTTAATAGCAGCCCGGAACTCGTGTCAGCGATGAATGACATGCCGATCAAAACGGTGAACGGCGCTCCGGTGTACATGCGCGACGTTGGACAAGTAAGGGATGGGTATCAAGTGCAGACGAACATTGTTCGCATCAACGGCGGACTGTCATCACTGCTGACCGTCTTGCGGCATGGCGGCGCATCGACACTAGCTGTCGTGCAGGGTGTCAAGGACCTCCTGCCGAAAATACAGGCCACGCTCCCGCCGTCACTGAATGTTACCCAACTCTTCGACCAGTCACTGTTCGTGCGGGCCTCGGTTCAAGGAGTGGTTCGTGAGGCGAGTATCGCCGCGTTGCTGACCGCGCTCATGATTCTGTTGTTCCTTGGCAGCTGGCGCAGCACCCTGATCGTCTGCATTTCGATCCCGCTTTCGATTCTCACCTCTCTCATCGTCCTGAGCCTTCTCGGGCAGACAATCAACGTAATGACGCTGGGCGGTTTGGCTCTCGCCGTCGGAATTCTGGTGGACGATGCCACGGTCGAGATCGAAAATGTCCACCGCAATATGGGGATCAAAGGGAAGACGCTGGTTCGCGCGATTCTGGATGGCGCGCAAGAGATCGCCGTGCCGGCTTTTGTTTCCACCCTATGCATCTGCATTGTCTTCGTTCCGGTGCTCATGCTGTCCGGCGCGGCGAAATACTTGTTCACCCCGCTGGCCATGGCCGTCGTGTTCGCGATGCTCACGTCGTACTTGCTGACCCGCACGGTTGTGCCGACGCTCGTTCACTATCTGCTGCCATCCGAAATGGCGCTTTATCAGGAGGGCGAGGGGGCGGACACGACCGCCTCAAGGTCCGCAGGCGTCATCTGGCGGATCCATGAAGCTTTCGATCGGAAATTCGAGAAGTTCCGGGAAAGTTATCACAGACTGCTCGAATGGGTGCTCACGCACCGTGCCATCACCGGCGGAGCTTTTCTGGCTTTCGCACTGGCGTCGGTGGGACTGGTCGCGGTGATCGGCCAGAATTTCTTTCCCTACGTCGACGCCGGACAGATGCGGCTGCACGTGCGCCCTCCCACTGGGACTCGCATCGAAGAGGCAGCGGCGATCTTTGCGTCCATCGATAGTGAAATTCGCCGCGTGATTCCGCCTCAGGAACTCGATTCGATTCTCGACAATATCGGGCTTCCGAATTCCGGTATCAACCTGGCGTTCAGTGACACCGTCACCAATGGCAACGGTGACGGCGACATACTGATTTCGCTGAAGCCGAATCATCACCCGACGCTCGACTACACCCGGGAACTTCGAAAGATCCTGGCGGCCCAATTTCCGGCCGAGACCTTCTTTTTCCAGGCGGCCGATATCACAAGCCAGATTCTGAACTTCGGTTTGCCAGCGCCCGTGGACGTCCAGGTGACTGGTAAGGACCTCATTGAAAATTCTCAAGTCGCGCAAAAATTACGGAATGAAATCGCCGGCCTACCCGGAGCTGTCGACGTCTTTGTCCGGCAGCGGCTGGACTACCCGACGGTGGACGTGAACGTCGACCGGATTCTGGCGGACGAAGCCGGAATGACCCAGAAAGACGTGGCGACCAGCCTGCTTATCTCGCTGTCGGCAAGCGGCCAGGTGGCGCCAAATCAGTGGCTGGATCCGCAGAACGGCGTGAATTACCAGGTCGCGGCGCAGACCCCTCAATACAAGATCGACACCTTCGACTCTATGCAACGCACGCCGATTACGGCCCTCTCGGGTGGCGCTAAGGAGCTGCTCTATAATCTTGCCCAGTTGAAAAGGAACAACTCGCCCGAAGTTGAGAGTCATTACGACATTCAACCCGTCGTCGACATCTTCGCGAGTCCGGCCAGCGGGATTTAGGAGGTCTCGCGACAGATATAGAGGGGATCATTGCCAAAATGCGCCCTACAGTTCCGCGCGGAACAACCATTGATTTGCGCGGCCAGGTGGATACGATGCGGACCTCGTTTACTCGTCTGGGCCTGGGAATGATCTTCGCGGTAGTCCTCGTCTACCTGGTGATGGCCATCAACTTTCAATCCTGGCTGGATCCCTTCATCATCCTGATGGCGCTTCCTGGAGCAATGGCTGGCATGCAGTGGATGCTTTACCTGACGGGAACCACCCTTAGCGTTCCGGCGCTGATGGGCGCGATTATGGGCATCGGCGTTGCGACGGCCAACAGCATTCTGCTGGTCACGTTCGCAAATGACGAACGCGCCCTGGGGAAAAACGCCATGGAGTCCGCTCTCTCGGCCGGGTTCACGCGAATCCGGCCGGTCACGATGACGGCACTGGCAATGATCATCGGAATGCTTCCGATGGCATTCGCTCTCGGCGAAGGTGGCGAGCAGAACGCTCCTCTGGGAAGAGCGGTGATCGGAGGGCTGTTGTTCGCTACGCCCACCACGCTGTTCTTCGTGCCGATTATTTACACGCTGCTTCGAAAAAAGGCGCCAGTAGACATGGACCGCCAGATCGCCGAAGAAGCTGGTGAGGTCCCAAGCCATGAATGACAAGGAGGCAGGTCAGATGCATCCCTGGCCCTGGCGCAAGCTGCTGGCTCTAATCGCGATTTCGGGTGTAGCCGCTGCTGTTTATTCCTTTGCGTATTTGCCGCGCGAGCGAGCGACCAAGCAACTCGCCGAAGCCGCTGCAACCCGCAGGATCACACCACCGCTGGTGAACGCCGCGACGGTTAAGCGCGCGGCGCCCAGCACCGAATTACTGCTGCCGGGGAACATTACGCCGATCACGGAAGCGTATATTTTCGCCCGCGCCGCTGGTTATTTGAAGCGGCGTTATGTGGACATCGGTGATCGCGTCCGCGCCGGCCAGAAGCTGGCCGATATCGAGGCGCCGGACCTCGACCAACAGGTGTCCCAGGCGAAGGCAGCGCTGGCACAAGCGCAGGGACAGCTTGGCCAGGCCCAAGCTACGCTCGAGCAGTCCACTGCAACGCGCGATCTGGCGGCGATCACCTGGGAGAGATACAAGGTCCTGACCGCCAAAGGCGCGGTGTCGCGCCAGGACGGGGACAATCAAGCGACCGCAGCGAAGACAGCGAACGCTAATGTCGTTGCGCAGCAAAAAACCGTCCGCGCAATGGAGGAGTTCGTTCGGGCGAGCGAGGCGACGTTAGACCGGCTCTTGGCCCTTCAAGGTTACGAGCAAATCACCGCGCCGTTTGACGGCATCATCACGGCGCGAAACGTCGACGTCGGGGCGCTCATCTCCGCCACCGGTTCCAGTCTCGGACCTACGCGATCCAATGCTGCCGGGCCGTCCGATGTTCCCAGTGGAGGCGAGATCTTTCGTCTGGCGGAAATCGGCAAGCTTCGGATCTTGATTGCGGTTCCACAAACGAATGCGCCGGGTGTCCGGGTAGGCCAGGCCGCGACGGTCACCGTGCAGCAAATTCCCAATCTGAGCTTTAAAGGCAAGGTGACGCGCACATCCAGCTCTCTTGACGCACAATCCAGGACGCTGCTGACGGAAGTCGATGTTGATAATCCCAAGGGAGCGCTGCTGCCGGGAATGTACGCCCTGGTTTCGTTTGTTACGGATCGAATCGATCCGCCGTTTCTGGTACCGGACGCGGCGCTGGTCGTTAAGTCGAGCGGCACCGTGTTGGCCGTGCTCCAGCCCTTGACTCCAGCGGAGCAGCAGAAGGCCAGGACGGAGGGAATCGATCCCGCGACGCTCGCCCGCGTCAGGCGTGTCCACTTTCAGACTGTGGAGCCGGGTCGCGATTACGGGATCGAATTGGAGGTGCTCAATGGCCTCAAGGTAGGCCAAGAGGTGGCCGTCGATCCAACCGATGCCGTGCAGGAGGGTGCATTTGTCGAAGTCGCGGCACCCCAGTCAAACCAAGCGGCTTCCAAGTCAAACCAAAAGGAGTAGCATGATGAGGCTTTGGTCGCAGGCCGCTATCCTGCTGGTGATCATTCCTGTGTTTTCAGACGCGCAAACGGGTTTTGTGCGGAACTCGATTTTGCGTCCATACGAAGCGAAGCCGGTGCCGCCGGCGACTTTTCAGAATTCCCAGCGGATTTTCGATCTGATGCGCGCCGGCCAGTTGTATCTTTCATTGGCGGATGCGATCGCGCTGGCGCTCGAAAACAACCTGGATATCGAGGTAGAACGATATCTCCCGCGAATCGCACAGACTGACATCCAGCGCTCAAAAGGTGGCGGGCTACTACGCGGGTTGAGCCTGCTGGTGGATGAGCCGGCCCCCGGAATCGGTGGACCGAACGGGCCGCTGCTTACGAATCTCACCGCCAGTTCGACACCGGCGCCGGTGGTGAACTCGAATCTTTCAGACGTCGCGCTCATCACGCAGCAGCAAAACGATCTATCGGTGACAGGCGCGATTCCACTGTCGTCTGGTCCGGCGATTCCACAATACGATCCGACGATTTCGGGGCTCCTCAACTGGGCGCATCAAAGCACCACGGAATACAATCCCCTTCTCACCGGCTCTTCGAACTGGCTACTGTCCAACAATTTCAACGGAAATGTCGGATGGACTCAAGGATTTTCGTCCGGCACTCAACTGAGCATGACGTTTGACAACACACGCTTAACCTCCAACGCCGCCCGCTACACTTACAATCCGATTCTCAGTTCGAGCTTGGGATTCACCATCACCCAGCCGCTGCTGCGCGGCTTCGGAATTGAGTTGAATCGCCGCTACATTCACATTGCCAAGAACAACCAGAAGATCGCCGACCTGGTGTTTCGACAACAGGTTATCGACACCGTGGCCGGCATCGCCAGGCTCTATACGGACCTGGTGAGTTTGAATGAAGACCTCAAGGTGAAGCGGGAAGCATTGAGGCTCGCCGAGCGGCTGTATGAGGACAACCAAAACAAAGTTCAACAAGGCCAGCAGGCACCGATCGAAGTGACGCGGGCGCAGGCTCAGGTTGCAGCCAGTCGGCAGGCGCTGGTCTCGGCCGAGGGTCTGGTTGAGCAGCAGGAACTGATAGTCAAGACTGCGATCACCCGGGGTGGTCTGGCGAATCCTGTCATCCGCGCGGCCCATATTGTCGCGACCGACATGGTGACGGTTCCCGAGACCGAACCGATGCGGCCCATCGAGGACCTGACCGCCGAGGCTGTGCGAAACCGGCCCGATTTGGCCCAGGCAGGCATACAGGTGGAAAACTCCCAAATTAGCTTCAGGGGCTCGCTAAACGCTCTGCGACCGGAGCTGGACGTGGTTGGGACCGTACAGAATGGCGGTCTTTCCGGCGACGTAAATCCGGTTGCGACGGCGCTTACACCAGGCGCAGCGCTTTATCCCGGGGGCTACGGAACCGTGCTCGGCCAAATCTTCAGGAACAATTTCCCAACTTACGCTGTCGGCCTCCAGTTGTCGCTACCGTTGCGCAATCGGGTTGCCCAGGCGGATGCCGTTCGCGACGAACTGCAGGTCCGGCAGAGTCAGCTGCGACGCCAGCAATTCGAGGATCAGGTGCGCCTGGAAGTCGCCGACGCCTATGTCGCGATGCAGCAGGCTCGCGCTGCGTACGAAGCCGCGGTCCAGAGCCGCGTTCTGCAGGAGCAGTCCGTAGACGTGGAACAAGCGACCTTTGACGTCGGGCTTGCGACGAATTATCTGGTAATCCAGTATCAAACTTATCTGGCCCAGGCGCGATCGACCGAGGTTGCCGCCAAGGGGGCGTACGCAAAGGCGAAGGTTGCTCTTGATCGAGCCGCTGCAAGCACTCTCGAGGTCAATCAGGTATCGATTCAAGAAGCGCAGAACGGCCGTGTATCCCGGCCATCGGCGCCAATCCCGCATCCATAGGTTACAAAGGCGTACAGTCGACACGGCGGCAGCACATTGACACGAATTTGGACCTTTTTGTGGAGTCGCAACCAGCAACTCTTTTCGATTTCACCACTCTCGCTAGTTCGCGAGCCCGTCCGTAAATGGCGAATTGATTGCTCGACTCAAAAGTGGACAGTCTCCGCTACTCCGCCGGCCGGGTAAATTTCTTCGGAGCCAAGTAATTTGCACGATCGAGCAAGGTAGACCCGGTGAAGTTGATATGAAACTCTTACTCTACGTCATTCTGATTTCGTCAACCGCTCTCGTTCATGCGCAAGATTGCCGAGTCGCCGGCCAGCTCTTTTACGCCGACGTTGTGAATCACGCTATTAAGATTAAGACTGATTCAGGCGATCTGGTGAGCTTCAATTACGATAACGCCACGAGTTTTCTGGGAAACGACGTGGGCGCCAAGCGCGTACTGCCCGAGCAACTCAATAATGGCGACCGCCTATGTGTTCGAATGGGAGAATCCGTAGTTGTCACCGTCACTCCCCGGGCGAAAATCGACGCCGACCAAAAGAAGGAGCTTGTGGCGTGGCAAGCTGACAGCCTTTACGGCGTTGTCTCCGAATTGGACACGAAGGTGCGAGTAATCACGCTTGCGGTATCTATTGGTGACAAAAACACTAGTTATTCCGTCGACGTAAGCTCAAACGCCGCCTATTGGTTTTTGCCGCGAAATGCTACGCATTTGACCGATGCCATCCCGGCTTCTTTGGATCGGGTCGCTACCGGAGACACACTCTACGTTCGCGGAACGAAAGATGGCGCAAATCGGAAGCTTGTCGCGGGTTTCATTCTTTCAGGAGGCTTTCGGATTTTCGCCGCGACCATAGAAACAATGGAGACGTTGGACGAACTGTTCGTTCGTTTGGTGCCGTCTGGAGACAGACGAACAGTTCGCGTTGGCCTCGGGGACCTCTATACCGTTGGGTTGGCGGGAGGCGCCACTTCGGGCGGCGCTCGCCGCCTTTATCGTACCGGTGCGGCAGACTTGCTGCCGGGTGACACAGTCTTGATTCTCGGAATCAACGAGGGGCGGGATTCAATCCGCGCTTGCGCTCTAATCACGGGATTCTCGGCTTTCGCCGTACTCCCTCCAGACCCGAGTCAACAAATGCGCTGGATCTTCGATAATCTCCCACTCGGTGACGCGCCTTTAGCGCCATCCGGTTTGAGGGAGCCGGCTGCGGGTCAAATCAGCAGGAAGAGCGCCGATCGGATTCCACCCTCCGCCCAAAAAGAAATCAAGTCTGTTGAATTGGAGATCGACCGCATCGAGGCTGAAACGCTTGACCGGACGCGGTCGGCAACGTTGGACCGCTTTCAGCAAATCATGCTGCTCGGGAAGCTAATCTTCTACGACCAGCAACTTTCAGTAAAGAGGAATGAGAGCTGTAGCTTCTGCCACATGCCGGAGACCGGTTTCACCGGACCGGTCAGCGCTCTCAACCAGACGACCGTGGCGTATCCCGGTTCCGTTCGGACGCGCTTCAGCGGACGAAAACCCCAATCTCATACTTACGCGAGTTTCGCGCCCGTTCTCCACTACAATCCGGAACAAGGTGATTTTGTCGGTGGTCAGTTTTGGGACATGCGCGCCACAGGGCTACGCCTGGATAGCGCGCTCGCCGAGCAGGCACAAGGTCCTCCGCTGGACCCCACAGAGATCGGCTTGATCGACCCGGCGTGTATGGTGTTTCGCATGTCGCAGCGGCCTTACCGGGTAATGGCCGAAAAGCTGTGGGGCGCGCAAGCGTTCGCGGTCAAGTGGCCGGCGAATGCAAGAGAGGTCTGTGATGGTCCAGGTCCGCCGCCGGCTGCGGACCCTTTTCCGGTTCATCTCACAGCCGTCGACCGGGGAACTGCGCAAACTACCTTTGATCGAATCGCCGAAGCGATCGCGGCCTTCGAGGGTTCGCCAGAGGTGACTTCATTCTCTGCAAAGTACGACTATGTAATGGCGGGGAAAACGGAGTTTACGCCCGACGAAAAGGCCGGCTACGAGCTGTTCCGGAGCAAAACCACGCACTGCAATGAATGCCACCGGGACGGAGGGCCAGGTGAGGAGCCGCTATTCACAGATTTTACTGCCTCCAACCTGGGTCTGCCGCCGAACCCCGCTCTTCCTTTCTATAAGGAGGACACCCCCGACCAATTCGGCTACGTTGCCAATCCAAACGGTCTGAAATACGTGGATCCTGGAGTAGGCGGCTTCCTGGCCGGCCCGCAAAATCCTAATCACGAATGGGCGGGACTGGCCAAGTCTTTTCTAGGAAAGTACAAAACGCCCACGCTGCGGAATGCTGACAAGCGCCCGCGTCCCGACTTCGTGAAAGCCTATATGCACAACGGATACCTTAAGTCGCTCAAGGAGGTGGTCCATTTCTATAACACCCGCGACGCGCTGCCGAGGTGCAGATCGGGAGATCCTGGCGAAAAAGTAACGTGCTGGCCGGCGCCCGAGAATCCGGAAACGATCAATCGAAAACAACTCGGCGATTTGAAGCTGACCGACAAGCAGGAAGACCTACTCGTGGCGTTTCTGAAGACTCTCACCGATGGCTACTCGTCTCGGGAAAAGTAGCTATTCAGCCTTCGGAGGCGAGCGCTAAAAGGAACTATGATTGCTTTTGTCTTTCCGAGCCTTCCATCCCACGCAGTGGTGGCTCGGATTTAAATCATGCCTCGATTGTTTGACTCTCTTGCATTGAAGCTGGCGATTATAGGCGGCGTCGCAGCTCACCAAGCGTTCCCTCAATCCACGAATCTGTCTCCCAACACATATCAGCCTGACACTCCTGGTGGATCTCTCGCGGCCAAGGACCTCCGCGTCTTCGGACCAAATCCAGATGGCTGGCTGTTTCCGCTCACCCGTCTCGACGAATTGCTCCCACATTGGATCCAGTTCGGCGGGCAGTTTCGGGACCGTGTGGAGAGCCAGACTGGACTTGGCTTTGCCGCGGTTGACGACGCATACGATTTGACTCAGCTCCGCTTAGGCATCTACTTGCAGCCCACAAAATGGCTCGAGTTAGTTGGGGTTACACAGGATTCGCGAGTCTTTTTCAATCATCACGTACCAAACGCACCGCCCTACCAAAACATTTGGGATATTCGGGAGGCGTATGCTCGGCTCGGCAATTCGACCGAAGGCTGGATTGATCTCGTTGTAGGCCGCCAAATGTTCAGCTTTGGCGACGAGCGTGTCATCGGACCGTCAGATTGGAGCAACATGGGTCGTACGTTCGACACCGTCAGGCTCGATCTCCATCCTTCAGGTATTAACGTCAGCATCTTTGCCGCCTCGGTGATTAACGCCATTGACGGCCAGATCGACCACCATATTGAAGGCAATAATATCTATGGGATCTATAGCAGTTTTGCCCGCCTTCTCCCTCACGCCACACTGGAGCCCTACGTGTTGTGGCGAGTTGCTCCCGGCAATGTGTCGCTCCCGGAAACAGCGGGCCACGGGCATCTGAGTGAGGTCACTGGAGGCGCTCGTATCGCCGGCAGGTTACTCGATAATTTCGATTACGACGTCGAGATGAACAAGCAAGCCGGCTCGCTCGGACACTATTCCATTAACGCTTGGGCTGGGCATTGGAACGCCGGCTACACCTTCAAGAATGCGCGTACGCAGCCCAGACCTTTTGTGGAATACAACTACGCATCGGGCAACAGGAACCCGAACGGCAATACTTGGGGCACGCACGACCAAATTTATCCTTCTGCTCACGACAAAATGGACTTCGCCGATCAATTTGGCTGGAAGAACATAGAGGACCTCCGTGCGGGCGCCAGCGAAACAGTTGCTGCTAAGTGGACACTAACGGAAATCTTCAACGATCTCTGGCTGGCCACGAAAAACGATGCGGCATATGGATCGAATGGCGCCATCGCTATAGCCGCGCATCCTGGCGCTACCAGCAACCACCTCGGCATCGAACTCGACCTAATTGCCGAATATAGGCAAAACCACCATGTCACCTATGGCTTCGGTCTTGCTCATCTATTCACAGGCCAGTTCTTGAATGAGGCTACTCGCGGCAAGGACTACAACTATCCGTTTGCCTACGTAACGTATGTTTTTTGACGGATTAAAAGGAGACACATTGCTGACATTGACGATAGCGATACGAAAGTAAG
This sequence comes from Bryobacterales bacterium, assembly GCA_963780485.1. Classification (GTDB taxonomy): domain Bacteria; phylum Acidobacteriota; class Terriglobia; order Bryobacterales; family Bryobacteraceae; genus Palsa-89. The sequence goes on along the minus strand of CAWACO010000022.1, from coordinate 75,239 downwards.
TCGACGAGAAGTGTTTGGATTAGGTTCCGCGGCTCTCGCAGCCGCCGCCACGCTGGCAGTTACCGGGAGCAAGGACGTGGACGCGCAGACCCAGCGGTTGGCTAATCACAATGCGCCGAACGAGACCGATCCCGGACAGCAGAACCTTCCTCTGGCGGCCGAGAATCCGGATTCGGAATGGTCTCCGTCCACCGATAGCGGCACGGTGAAGCCATTTAAGTATTCGTTCTCTCTATCACACAAACGCATCGAGAGCGGTGGATGGACACGGCAAGTAACGGCGCGCGAATTGCCGGTCTCTACAACTATGGCGGGCGTAGAAATGCGGCTCACTCCTGGTGGCGTCCGGGAATTGCATTGGCACGTTGAAGCGGAATGGGCCATCATGCTTAACGGCAATGCGCGCATCACGGCGGTGGATCAAGAAGGCAAGAGTTTTGTCAGCGACGTGGGCCAAGGCGACTTGTGGCTCTTTCCCCCCGGCATTCCGCACTCGATCCAGGGCTTGGGCCCGGATGGCTGCAGGTTTCTGCTTGTATTCGACGACGGCAACTTCGATGAATTCCACACTTTCCTGCTTACGGACTGGCTCTCGCACACGCCACAGGAAGTACTGGCGAAAAACTTCAATGTCCCGCGATCAACCTTCGACAAGGTTCCAAAGAAGGAGTTGTTCATCTTTCAAACAGGACTTCCTGGCGATTTGAAAGCGGAACAGGCGCAGGGAGCCCAGGGTACGGGGAGCGTGCCAAGACGTTTCGACTTCAAAGCCAGCACCATGAAGCCAACCAAGGTCACCCACGGCGGCGAAGTGAAGATCATCGATTCAAAGACCTTTCCAGTGACCCCAATTTCTGTCGCAATCGTCACCTTGAAGCCCGGCGGTCTTCGTGAATTGCACTGGCATCCTAACGCCGATGAGTGGCAGTACTACATCACCGGCAAGGGCCGCATGACGGTTTTCGCCGCAGGCTCGACTGCCCGAACGATGGATTTTGAAGAGGGAGATGTCGGATACATCCCGATATCCAACCCGCATTACATCGAGAATACGGGCGACGCCGACCTGGTATTTCTCGAGATGTTTAAGAACAGTGAATACCAGGACATCTCGTTGGCGGAGTGGATGGCACATACGCCGCACCTGCTGATGAATCAGCATTTGGGCGTCGGAATGACGATGCTGGATAGCGTCCCAAAGCAAGAGATAGTGATTACACCCGTGTAGAGCGCCAGCGTTCTTTGCGTTCGAAATCGTGGCGTCTTGCCGCAAGAATTGACGTCACCTCATTTTCCCGGTGCGTCTCGCCGCTTCGGAACATCCAACAGATTTGATTGGAGTGCCTAACGAAAGTAGCAGGCCGGCTCTGGACGGGTTGTATCCCGACCATTGAGGAAGAACGGCTCGACGCGATCGCCGGACCGCGGGCTCGAAGGATCGCCGCCGTGATTGGGTATCGCCTTCGCCCAGAAGGGCGGTACGGCTTGCTGATGAACGTCAATGCGATGAGTAGTGCTCAATGTTCTTTTCCTAACGTGGCACTGCTGAAGGGATGGTGTTTCCGGCCTTCTCGTTCTCGAGTTGGCCCATTCTTCCTGGAACGCGCATGAATGATGTCCAGCTCTACAGGGCCCTTCTTTCGACGCGAGCGCATTCTTCGTTGAACGTGCATCTGTGTAGTATGCAATCGAGCGGCTAACGAATGTAGGTCTTGCCAACCGCGAGTCTCTTTCGACGGCGGAGTGACACAGGTGTGGACGAGAGATCGTCACGGTCCTGTGGCCGGCGCTCAGCCTGCGACATCCATCATAACAACCGTCGTATCGTCGAACTGCTCCGTCCCAACCGACCACTCTGCGATGGCCTGCATCACTCTGTCCGCCACTTCTTTTGAACCAATCCCCGCTGCGATAGTTCTGCAACAGTCAATCAAGCGCTCGTCCCCGAACTCTTGCTCCTTACTGTTCTCGGCGTCGGTGAGATCGTCAGTGAAGATAACCAGGCGGCTTCCCGGCTGCATCTGTAGCGTTCGAGCAGTATATTGCGCATTCGCAAACATTCCGACCAGAACATCACCCGAACCCAGCTTTTCGATCTCGCCCGTTGAACATATCAGAATCGGCGGCGGATGGCCGGCGTTGACATACGTCAACACGGCGGTATGCTCGTTGTACTCCGCCCAAAACAGACTTGCGTAGCGATGGCGCGGACCGAGGACGGGACGTCGCTCGACCTAGCAGTCCTCATCGACTGATGCGCCAATCTACCCGCTTTCAGCTTCGCAGGTCGCGATCTTGTTACGATTCGTTGAGCTATTTCGCGGCTTTACTCACTTGACGGCGAACACCCAGATAGCGCCACCCTCCACGACTTCCGGGAACTTGCCCGGGAACTGAGTGTTGAGGCGCGCCTGTATGGATCGGGGATCCATGCCCCAGCCCGACTCAACGGCGATGTACTGTTTGCCATCCACCATGAACGATGACGCCGGTCCGATGATGCCTGAGTTGGTTGGGTATTCCCAAAGGAGCTTTCCAGTCGACGCGTCGAAGGCGTGGAACAGGCGATCGTTGGTGCCACCGATAAACACCAACCCGCCGCCAGTCGCCAGCATACCCGCATAGTTATGCGAGTTGGGGTAGGTGTGGGTCCAGACCCGTTTGCCGGTATCAACGTTCCAGGCCTGTACTTCCCCAATGTGGTCGGCGCCTTCGCGCAGCCACAACGTCGAGGTCACGCCATTAAAGTTATGCATCGGAGTATGTGGGACCTGTCTGGCAGTAAATGTATCGCAAAGGTTCTCGTTGGCTGGGATATAAATCATTCGAGTTTGGGGGCTGAACGAAACGGGAGGCCAATTCTTCCCACCCCAATGCGACGGACAGAAATCGATTGACTTTCCGGTGAGAGGCTTGTGCGCGGGATCAATTGCGGGACGTCCTGTCTTAGGGTCCAGACTGGTGAAGACATTCTGCCGTACATAAGGCTCGCCATCGATGAAATGGATGGGGCCTTCCGTGCGCTCCAAAAACCAGATGTAGCCATCTCTGGCGACGTCGATGAGACCTTTGATGGTTTTCCCGTTGCGTTTGTAATCGACCAGGATAGGTGGGGACACTTCATCCCAGTCAAAAGCCTCGTTCGGGACATATTGGTGGTAACCGCGGATTTTGCCGGTGGTTATATCGATGGCGATAGTCGAGCCGGTGTACAAGTTGTCGCCGGAGCGTTCATCCCCCATCCACGGGCCGCCGTTGCTGGTTCCCCAAAATGTCAGCTTTGTTTCTGGATCGTAATTCCCGGCAACCCAGGTCGAACCGCCGCCGCTTTTCCACTGCTCGCCGCCAGACGGCCAGGTCTCGCTGCCCGGTTCGCCTGGGGCCGGTATCGTAAATGCTCGCCACACCTCCTTGCCGGTCTCGGCGTCGAACGCCGCTACGAAGCCGCGAATCCCGACATCCCCACCTGACGTTCCCATCAACACCTTGCCGTCGATAACTATCGGGGCGAGAGAATCATAGTATCCCTGCCTATTCTCGGCGACCTTGGTCGTCCAGACCTCTCTCCCCGTTTTGGCGTCTAAGGCAACCAGAACAGCGTCACCGGACGCAAAGTAGACTCTATCGCCGTATAAGGCGACACCGCGGCTGGTCGGATGAGGCCAGAACACGTCTTCGGGCAACTGCCTCTTGTAACGCCACAAAACAATGCCCGTCTGTACGTCAATCGCCATAACCTGGTTTCCCGGAGTGGAGACGAACATTGCGCCGTTGTTTACGACCGGGACGGCCTCATGCCCGTTGTTGACTCCCGTCGATACAACCCAAACCGGCTCAAGGCGCTTCACGTTCTCCGGTGTTATCTGCGAGAGCGGGCTGTAGCCCCAGCCGTCGTAAGTTCGCCGGCCCATCAGCCAGTCTCCATCCTGCGGATGAAGCAGGCGCTCCGTAGTAACGGGCGGATAGTTGTTAAGGCTCATTGGCACGGGGCCCGGAGGCGGAGCTTCCGCGCGTTTCGGCGCGTCTTGCGCGAATTGTGTGACTGCGCTGAAAATGACTACGATGATCCCGTTCTTCAAAATCACGTGTATCCTCTCTTAGTCCTTCTCGAAATAGATCCGCGCCGTAAAGGGCCCCGCGACGACCAACTTCTTTTCTACGATCTTAAGCGGCAAAGCCGGGAGCATACGCGGAGCCGGACCATCCACGACTTTGCCATTGTCCTTGGGGTCGAACGTCGAGTCATGGCAAGGGCAGAACAAAAACTGTTTGTCCGTGATCCAATCGGTGACCTCGCAACCAGCGTGCGTGCAAATGGCCGTATAAGCGACCACGCCCTGGGCGGCGCGCGCCCTGGTTTCGGCACTGAACTGCTCGGGGGAAAAGCGCACCAGCAGAATGCGATTCAAACGTTCACCGTTGCGGATGGTCTTGTCGACAGGATCCATGGCCCAGGCCATGGTCTGGTCGGCGGCCATCGGAATGTCATCCGGCGTCAACGGAACGGCCTTCTGGTCGTCAACCTTAACTAGAAGATCGCCTTCTTTCGGACGCATCGTGGAGGGAGTTTCCTGCGCTTGGGCTCGATCGGCTAAGCCTAGAATTCCCAACCCCATCCCAGCCTTCAATATCGTTCGACGTGGAGGACAGCTCATCTTACAAATTTCCACATTACCCATGCTAGCTCCGACAGCGGGCCGCCCCGCAAGCGAAATTGTGCGAAAACCATGTCAATTGAAAACCATGCCAATACTACTGGCCGCTCGCACGCAAACGGTCAACCAGTTGCTGCAACTCGGTATCCGGCCTGATTCGCAACGCCGCTTCATATTCGGCGATTGCTTCGGGCATCCGGCCTGTCTTGGCCAAAGCGTCCCCCAGGTTGATGTGCGCTTTGGGGTGGTCGGGTTCAATCCGCAGGGCCGCTTTGTATTCGGCAATCGCCTCAGGTAGACGGCCGGGTGTTTCCGCTAAGGCGTTTCCCAGATTGTTATGCGCATCAGCGTAATCGGGCCGAAGCCGCACTGCCGCCTCGAACTCAGCAATCGCTTCGGGCAGCCGTCCAGGCGTTCTCGCCAGCGCCGTTCCAAGATTGTTGTGCGCATACACGTAATTCGGTTGGATCCGCAATGCCGCTTTGTACTCGTTTATCGCATCCGCCAGGCGGCCCTGCGTATGGGCCAGCACGTTTCCTAAACTGTAGTGGGCTTCTATGAGATTCGGCGCGTACCGCAGCGCGGCTTGATACTCGGTAATTGCGTCCGGCATGCGGGTCGGCATCAGCGCGAATGCGTTACCCAGGTTGTAATGCGCTTCGGCATAATCGGGTCGAATCCGCAGAGCCGCTTCAAACTCGGTAATTGCATCCGGCAACTCTCCGGGAATTTGCGCTAGCTCGGTAGCCAGATTATAGTGCGGCCGGGCACTTTCTGGACATACATTCACGGTGCTGGTCCAGAGACTGCGCGCATTCTGCCAATCGAAATTGCGGGCGTTGGTGCGCGCCGTGAAGACCAGACATGTCAAGCCCATCGCGACCCAGGCGGCCTGCGGGGCCAGGCGCCACTTCACGGAAAAGCGCTGAGCAAGTTGGTGAATTGCGGCGATCGCGCAGCCGGCCAGGCCGACTGAAGGCAGATAGAGGAACCGCTCGGCCATGATGCTGCCGATGATAATGACCAGGTTCGAAGTGGGAAGTAGCGCAAGGAAAAAGAAACTCAGGAAGAATAGGAGTGGCTTCCCGGTCCGGCGCCACCGGGCCGCTAGCAAGAAGGCCAGGAGTGCGGCGCCCAGGCAAACCGCGAGCGCGATGAGCGCTTTTGCATCGTCCCAGGAAGATGCCGAGCTGCTAAACCACGGTACCGCGTTATAGGAATAATCCGCCGACAACTTAGCCGGCCACAGAAACAGCCATAGATACTTGCCAATTACTTTGACGGCCGTGATGCGCGCTGTCCAGAAACCGGCGTTTACTAGAGGGTTCTCGGTAAACTCGATGAGCATATGCGTGTGGAAGCCGCCGCGCTGGTAGAAAAAGGCGGCCAGCGGAAGCGCTACAACAGCATAGGCGGGCAGCCTGCGGCGCCATGTCGAGCGTGTAGACCAGATGAGGTCGTATAGCAGCATGATGCCCGGCAAGACGATCCCGCTCTCCTTCGAAAAGAGACCGACCGCCTGCGCGACGCCCAGAGCTCCCAGCCACGCCCATCTCCCCCCCCCCGCAACGAACGCGGCTCTCGTGTAGCACAACAGGCCGGCCAACACGCCGAAGGCGGCCAGCAAGTCGGCGCGTCCCACAATATTCGTGACCGATTCGGTGAGCACCGGATGCAATCCCCAGAGAGCGGCCATCGCCAAAGCCAGGGAGGGTTGTTCAAAAATGAGTATGCCGAGCGCGTACACGAGGGCAGTGTTCATTGCGTGCAGCGCGAAATTGACCCAGTGATAGCCGCCGGGGCGCGTGCCATCGCCAAGCGCGGCGTAATTGATCAGATAGGAGAACGTAGTGACCGGCCGGTAGAGGCCTGCCGTAGCGTTCACGTACCAATAGGGTCCGGTCAGAATGGACTGAATATTTTGGGGAGTGACCTCTCGGACACGAGGATCCTGCTCGATTACAGGATTACTATCGAAGAGAAGACCAGCCGTGAAGGAATTAGAGTAGGCCGCAAAAACGAGAACCCATAGCGCCAACAAGCGCCATCCATGCCGCCACCAAGTCGGATCCGCTCCCCCGGCTACAAGCTTATTTGTCGCGACCGGGGGTGGCGCTGGGCGCGGTCTTCGCCGCTTGTCGATCTTCACCACTTTCAAGAGCCAATATAGCTCTTACCTGTTGACTCGGGCCTACACCGGCAATTCGTATTAAAAGACCAGCTTCATGCTAAGTTGCAACTCCCGCATGTCGATGTTGTTTTGCAAAGCGGTAATCTTGCCGAAACTGGCGCTGGTTACCGTAGAGTTCGGGAGATAGAAGTTGGGGTGGTTCAAGGTGTTGAACGCCTCGAACCGGATCTGCAAGAAGATTCGCTCAGTGAAGTTAAAGTTCTTTTGGAGCGTGGAATTGAGAACGTTGATTCCTGGGGCCGTGACAATGTTACGACCGGAGTTGCCGTATGTACCCTTCGGTTGAAGCGCGAAGGCAGCGATGTTAAACCATTCGTTCGGGGAAGGGTTAGCGAGTTGCCAGCTTTGACCGGGGACGACGCTCGCGAGATCGTGCGTCTCGCCGGTATTGGACTGGTCTATGCCGTCCGATATGCTGAACGGAAGGCCGGTCTGGAAGGTGTAGATCGAACCGATCTGCCAGCCGCCGATCAGCGTGCTGGCGATACCGTGATTGAGGTACGTGTGGCCTTTGCCGATCGGCAAGTTGTAGAGTGCCGAGATGACAAAGCGGTGGCGCGCGTCAAAAGATGACCGGGCACGGTTTTCTTCCCTCCAATCGGTACCATCTTGGGGCGTTAGCACATTGTCTCCCGCAATCGGGCGCGGGCCGCTGCTCTCATCAATTGATTTCCCGAAGGTGTATCCAGCGAGAAAGGTGAGGCCTTTGGACAACCGGCGGGTCAGTTTGGCAGACAAAGCATTATAGTTTGAGTTCGCGACGTTGGCTAAATATTGGATATTTCCGAACTCGGGTGCGGGCCGGCGCGGAGTCACCGCTACGGTAGCACTCATATACAGCGGCTCGTTGAAAGTAAGCAAGGCCTGGAGATGGTGGCCTTCGGAGCCGAGATATCCAACCTCCAAAACCGTGTCGGAGGTCAACTGTTGTTGAACATTCATCTCATACATTTCCACGTAGGATGTGGCACGGTTGCTCTGGTTGGCCAGTCCTTGGGGCGTGCTGATACAAACGTACGGCGGGCTCGGAACCCCGCATGCGCCGTTAGCGCCGGCGGTGAAGGGATGTTCAAAAGTAAGATCGTGGGTGACCGGATTGGCTACATCCTGGACGTGGGCCGCAAGATTGGCGTTCATATCCCAGACCGTATTACCAATATCCTGGGCATAGAAGATTCCCCAGCCGGCGCGCACCGTCGTCTTTCCGGTGGGACTCCAGGCGATGCCCAGGCGCGGAGCGAAATTCTTGTAGTCCGGTTGGACCAGCCTGCTTCCCAACCGGCCGTCCTCTACCGCGCAAATTGACGGATTGAACCGGGCCAGCGTGGGCGAAGGACTGGTGTAAATGTTGCCATTCCCGACCCGTACGAAACACGGATGTGCCCCGTTGTACGAGAAGGGGGTGGTGGTGTCCCTCTTGGTCGGAGCATAGGCGCCAACCGGGGCCATGGGGAAATCCGACGGAATCGAAACGTTCACCTCCGTACCGCCCTTATCCGTCCATGGTGGAACATATTCGTAGCGCAAGCCCAGTGAGACAGTCAGGTTCGGCCGCACCTTCCAACTGTCATCGGCGTAGTAGCCCTGAGACGTTGCGCGGAACTGAGCGACTCCCAAGGTAGCCGCGTCTTGAAGTTGACCGATGTATCCCAGCATGTAGTCGGCAAATTCATAACCGGTCGCTTGGCCATTTACAGTAAACTGTCCGCGAAGGTCCTGGTTGCCGGCCTCGTTGTACTGATCACGGCGGATCTCGGCTCCGAACTTGAAGGAATGCCTGCCGTGGCTCCAGGCCAGGCTGTCGACCCACTGAAAGGTGTGATCGTTGGTCACAAACGGACCGCCTACCGGCGTTCCAAAACTGCTGAAAGTCGTGAAAGTAATGTTCGGCGTACCCCAGCCAACGGGCGGCGGAACAATGGCCCCGAACCCGAGGGTCTGGTTCCCGTTGAACTGGTTTTGCAGCTCGTTACCAAAGTTGTTATAGAAACCGCTGTAGCCAAATCGAAACTCATTTACCAAAGTGGGCTTGAGAACCCGGACGTTGGAAATCATCCCCTGCTGTACGCCAACGGCAAGGAGGGTGCCGTTCTTATACAAAGCGGGGGTAACGTTATTCTCGTTCTGAAAGTTATAACGTCCGTACCAGGTGGATTTTGAGTTTTCTACAAAATCAATCCGCGTCAGGAATAGGTCCTTGTTGGTTTGATCGGCGTCTATCGCCAGGTAATTGTTCTTCAATCCCGCTCCGGGGATATTGGGCAAGGGATAGAACGCCAGCATCGCGAGCCCCGCAGCGTCGAACCGCGAAGACGGTATCATATTGCCCGCGAAGGGCGCACCGTTGACCGGGTCTTTGATCACGGTTGCCGGCAGGATCGCCGAAAAGTCGCCGTTGCGCATGGATTGGGGTGCCGTGGTGTAAACCGTCTGAGTCTGCTGCCGCAGCCGGAATCCCTCATAGTTAGCCATAAAAAACAGCTTGTCCTTGCCATTGAACAGTTTGGGAATCCGGACCGGTCCGCCCAAGGTGAATCCGAACTGGTTCCATTTGAAAGGCGATGAGACCGGCACGCTGGAAGTAAAACCAAAGGGCCGGGCATCGAAGTAGTTGTTGCGAATGAAATCGAATAGCGTGCCATGGTACTGGTTAGTCCCACTGATGGTGGAGACATTGATTTGGGTGGATTCACGTCCAAATTCGGCGGAATAGATGCCCGTCTGAACCTTGAACTCCTGCAAAGCGTCAATCGAAGGTAGGAAGGCGTAGCTGCCATAGTTGACGTCGGTGTTGCTGACGCCATCCAGGGTGTAGTAATTCCACTCTTGTCTCTGCCCGCCAACGGCGATCTGGGCGACCGTGGAACGATCGCCGCCCTCGCGCGAAGCCGCCCCGTTTGTGCCGAAGCCAGAAACGACGTTCGGGCTTAGAGAAATCAACGCGGTGAAGTTACGCCCATTCAGCGGCAGATCGATGATGCGTTGATTGTCAATGACGGTTCCCACCGTGGCGTTTTCGGTCGTAAGGAGCGGAGCGCCGCCAGTCACCTGAACGGCTTCGGTGAGAGAACCGACCTTAAGCTGAAAGTCGAGGCGCGCCTCCTGCTGGACCTGGAGTTGCACGCCATTGCGGACCTCAGCTTGGAAACCTTGGGCCTCCACCTTTACGTCGTAGTTGCCCGGCAACAGCGCGGGGAACGCATAATTGCCGCTCGCGTTCGTCGTGGCGGTGCGGGTTGCGTTGGTTTGAGGATTGACTACCGTAACAGCGGCATTCACAACGATGCCGCCGCTCGAATCGGTCACGACTCCGGTTATCGATCCAAAAGTTTGGCCGAAGGAAGGCTGCACGAGAGCCTGCCCCAAGAGGACCAAAAGTCCAACGAATGGCCGCAGAAAAGACATAGCAAATCCTCCCACCGTTGACGAGATGCTGCGAGCCGCGAACGACTCAGTTGATGCCAAACCCGCCAAAAAGCTTAAGCAATCGTACAGCAACACCACCCTGCCTGCAAGCGAAATTGTGCGAAACAGGACCTTCAGAAGTGGTTCGCCTTGTGCCAAACCTAGCGGCTCCAATATCCAAACCTAAGGGCTCCAATATAATGAAAAACTGCGACCATGAACAACGACGAGGTCATTCTAAATGTCCATATAGAAGCTGCCGGCGGCCAGGAAGAGAAGCTGGCGGAACAACTTCGAGCCCTCGTGGCTCCCACTCGATCTGAGGCCGGATGCCTCACGTACGAACTGCATCGCGATCCGAAGAATCCCGCCAAGTTCATGTTCTATGAACGATTCCGCAGCCAAGCCGCGCTTGATGAGCACCTAGCGTCGCCGTACTTTAAAGCTTTTGTTGCCTACCGCGCTGCTCTGAATCCAGATCCGGTTGCCTCCATCGTGATCACAACCTGGCGCTCCATCGCCTAATTTCTAGCGAGGATCGTGACAATAGTTGCAGGCGACAGAGGCGTCGTTGGCTCGATGACAATCCATGCAGCCAGCCATCGATGTGTCCATCTCTTTGCGGATCACGTCGCGTTCCCGCACCGGGCCATGGCAAGTCTCGCAGGTGACTTTCGCCCTTGTGAGATGAACCTTATGGCTGAAGTCGACGAAATCCGGTAAGTGGTACACCCGAACCCAAGGCACCGGCTGGCCATCTTTATCAAATTGGGCGAGCTTCTGAATACTCGGGCTGTCTTTTTTGACCGACGCATGACAAGTCATGCATTTCGCTGTCGCAGGCAGCCCCATATCGTCACCCGGTTCTGGCATTTCGTGGCAGTTCTTGCACTCCAGCCCGAGGGCCAAATGCTGCCGGTGGCTGTATGGAATCGGCTGGGTCGGACCCGCCGGCGGGTTCTTCAAGGGAGCGGGTTGAGCGGCCAGAGGCAGCGCGACTAACGCGAGTATGAAAGAGCGCCCTGGCATGAAAAACGTAGTATCGCACAGGCCGGTGCTATCTTCATTTGATTTCGCACAATTTCGCTTGGTCCCACGAGACCCCTTGCTGCATAATGTGTCGTCTGGGTGCGGTGTGGGTGTAATAGGAGCAAACTATGGCGTGGAGTGAAGTCCAATCTAATTTGGAGTTTACGAGGCGCGCCGGAATACGTAACCTGGCCATGTTTATGGGCGCCTCGCCCCTTTTGCGCGGCCAGCAGGATACCTTCCGGGATCACAGTCGCATTCCGAAAATGGACGAGCTGGTGACGTCGTTCGATTTCGAGGCCGTCGCTCACGCAAAGCTTTCCGAGGACGCCTATCAAAATACAGCGCTCGGAGCCGAAGGCGAATTTACGCTGCGGCGAAATCGCGAAGTGTTCGACTGGGTGGAGCTGGTGCCGCGCGCAGTGGCCGATGTGGCCTCGGTGCAGACTGCAACCGAGATACTTGGCACCAAGCTGGCATTTCCAATCATGATTGCGCCCACCGCCAGCCAGGTTCTGTTGCACCCCGACGGTGAAATGGCCATGCACCAAGGCGCCACCGGGGCATCCAACACGCCAATGTTGATCAGCTTCAATTCCAGCTTTCCGGTCGACAAGATCGCCGCCGCGGCGACGGGTCCGCTGTGGTATCAGCTTTACCCGCGACAAACACCGGAAGAAAACCGAGAGATCGTAGAGCGCGTTCAAGAGGCTGGTTGCAAAGCGATCGTGATTACGGTGGACGCGCCGGTCGGCGAGCTGCGAGAACGGGCTCTCCACCTTCGCAATTTGGCTTCTCCGAGGGCGCCGGCGGCCCGTGGCCGGCGGCCCGCTCCCGATCCCAACCAAAAATATGGCGCGCTTACCCGGCAGAGGCCATGGATCGATTGGAAACTTCTTGATTCGTTCCGCAGTGCGATAAAAGTTCCACTCTTGTGCAAAGCGATTCTCACTGCTGAGGACGCGCTGGATTGCATCCAGCACGGATGGGACGGCATCATCGTCTCCAACCACGGCGCCCGTTCCAACGATTGCGTACCTTCTACTTTGGAAGTTCTGCCCGAGATCGTCGATGCTGTGCGAGGACGCCTCACGGTGCTGGTGGACAGCGGATTTCGCCGCGGCAGTGATGTGCTGAAAGCACTCGCGCTGGGAGCCAAGGCCGTCTGTCTGGGTCGCGCGCCACGTTACGGCTTAGCGGCATATGGGCCAGTCGGGGCTCAACGGGTACTCGAAATCGTGCAGGGTGAATTGGTGTTGGCGATGGCCGCGACTGGCCGTCCAACGCTGGATTCAATCGATCGCAGCCTGGTGAGGACAGATTTCTCATGAATACCAAAAGTACGCGACGAATGGCCCTTCAGAGCCTCGGGGTTTGGGCGGCGGGATCACCGTTGTTCGCAGGCCAAACGGACGAGCCCAAGCTCGAAGGCGAGCCAGCCGGCCGCATCACTCCCCTAGACCAGGCCGTCAATGTATTTGAGGTGGAAGCCGTAGCGCAAAGAAAACTTGCTTCTACGGTTTACTCGACCATTGCCGGAGGTGATCGCAGGGCGTTCGATCGAATTCTCCTGAGACCGCGGCGATTCGTAAATGTCGAGAACCTGGATCTCACGGCTGAGTTGTTCGGAGAGAAGATGTTCACGCCCATCCTGATAGGTCCAGCCGCTGACCAGCAGACGTACGATCCCGACGGCGAACTGGCAATGGTGCGAGGCGCTTCGAAGGCTCAAGCGACGGTCGATGATCAGTAGCCGCTCTAGTCTGCCCATTGAAAAGATCGCATCGGAAGCAAAGACGTTGCTCTGGTACCAGGTTTACCCCGAGCCCGACATGGCTCCGGTGCTCACGCGTATCAACCAGGCCGTTAAAGCTGGCTGCAAAGTGGTGTGCGTTACCGTGGGCACTCCATACCAGCCCACCGGCGCCGGCGGCGCGCCCAATCCGGCCAAGCTTCGGCCCGATGGCAACCCGCACATGAGCTGGGCGGTTATCGACCAAGTGCTCCAAGCGACTACCGTGCCCGTAGTTCTGAAGGGCATCATGAGCGCACAAGAGGCGCAGCTAGCGGTTGAGAAGGGTATTCCGGGGATTATAGTTTCCAATTACGGCGGTCTCTTCGTGCAGGGCCTTGCGTCACCGATTGAAGTACTCGCTTCGATCGTGGATGCGGTGGGCGGCAAGGTGCCGGTGCTGGTCGACGGCGGCTTTCGCCGCGGGACTGACATCGTGAAAGCGCTGGCGTTCGGAGCGCGGGCCGTCCTGGTGACGCGTCCAGCGCTGTGGGGCTTGGCTGCTTACGGCAGCGATGGTGTCGAGACCGTGGTGCAAATGCTGCAAAGCGAGACGGCTCGAACCATGGGAAATTGCTGTAAGGTAAACCTGGCCATGCTGGACCGTACCTTGGTACGCGTGGTGAAGCGGTAATTTTGTAGGTACGTGGGAGCGGACATCACGGATTTAGCGGTGAATCGAGGAATAGATTCTCTGGAATTCAGGGTGCTCGGTCAAGGTTCTGACCTCGGGGCGATCGCGCACAGCATCGAACCGCGGATCTTGCGCGAACGTGAAAAGCTTGATGTTTCGTTCCCTGTAAGCGCGATGCAGCCAGGCGAACATTTGCTGGTGCTCTTCTAGGCCCGCATAGACGGCCGCGATGTCATACGACGGAACATTTGGGATTCCGCCCAGATCGTTCACAATGCGCAGAGCTGCGCGTCTGTTCCCTGAAACAGCGTGGGCATGCGCCTTCATCGCCTTCGCACAGTTGTTTCCGCCGGACAGGCGGATGGTCGCTTCGTATTCAAGAAGCGCTTTCGCAAACTGGCCGGTTTGTTCCAGTGTCTGAGCCATATACATGTGACTCCAGGCCAGGTTTGGTTCAAATTCCAAGGCCCGTTGGTAGTGACCAATGGCCTCGTCGTATCGTCGCGCGACGTGAGCCATTACGCCTGCCCAAAGAATGGTTATCGGCGCTGGGTCGAGGTCTACCGCACGCTTTATAGCGAGGTCCGCGGCTTCATGCTGTCCTTTGGCTGCGAGTAGATTGGCATACCAGTGGTAGCTTAGCGCGTACGCTGGATCGCACTGAATCGCCGCTTGATATTCCTGTTCCGCCTGAAACCAGCTCCGCTCGAAATGGAAATGAATATCGGCGAGGGAGGCATGAGCTTCCGCCGACATTGGATCCAGCTGCACGGCCTTCAATGCAGCTCCCTGAGCGGCAGGCATCGCCTCCGCTGGGGAAATGATTCCATAGAATGCGAGTAAGGTGAAACAGTCCGCAAGACCGGAGTGAGCCAACGCAAATCGCGGATCATCCAGGATGGCCTGCTCAAAGTAGCGGATCGCTTTTCGGAGCGACTCTTCAGTTCGTTGTTTCCAGAGATATCTCCCCAAAACATAGGCATCCCGGGAAGCCCGATGCCCGGCCGGAAGAAGGGTGCGAACAGATTCTCCGCTCGACAGCACTCTCAAGCAAAGACAGTGAGCGATTTTCTTAGCCAGCTTGCTTTGAAGATCGAGAGATCTCTTGTAACTGCCTTTGTAACTATGCGACCAGACAGTGGTCTTACTCTTGACGCAAACCAGGGAGACGTTTACACGAATCCAGCCATTTTCCACCTGGCTCATTCCTTCGACCAGATAGCTTGCCTTGAGCTCTTTGCCCACCTCGTCGATAGCCCTGGCTGACTCCTCGTATTCCATCACCGCCGTTCGGCTGATAACGCCTATCCGTTCAGGACACAGACGGCCGATAGCGATGATAATTTCACTGACCACTCCCTCGTTAAATGGTTCCTGACCACAGCTGCCGAAAACGCTCTGGAATGGCAGCACCGCAACTGTGACCTTGTCGTCCGTGCGCTTATTTGCGCTTGGCGCTGAGCGCCCGGCTAAGTGCGCATTTCCGGATGTATCCACAGACCGTCGCGAAACACGCTGGCACCAAGCATCGAGTTCTGAGCGAAAAGCAAAGACGCTACTCAAACTCCTATGAAAATGCCGATGAACGGGCAAACCTTCCAGTTTTTCCCAGATTTGGACAGTTCTGACCTCTCGACCAAGGTGTTTGGCTATTTCTTTCCACGAATCAAGACGGTCTCGCTGAGGTGTAAGCTTTTCGCCAGCGGCCGCGCCCGGCTTGAAGCTTTCGAAGCCAAGATCGCGCCGCTGGTCAGTCATAGTTTCGATTGTGTATCATTATACATTGCGCGGCAGAACGCAGCAATTGACGCCACCTTGGGCGTAAGCGAAGGGGTGTCTTCGCTCTGCAGTCGATTGGTAGCGAACGCGCTCGCGTTGATCAAGACCTGGGGCGGCCCCACGCGGCTGGGCGTTTTCGACTTCTTTGATTGAAGCAAGCGATCGAAGTAAGGAGGTCTCTTGGGGAAACTAGAGAACCAATGGCTTTCCAGCCCGACACGTCGCACGGCGCTACGGTCTCTGTTGACCAGCTTTGCGGCCGGTACGCCATCGTTGCGAGGCCAGCAGGATCCGTTCCGAGACCATAGCCGAGTCCCGGCCATGCGGGAGTTGGTCAACGCATTCGATTTCGAAGCGGTCGCGTTCGCCAAGTTGCCGCGTGACGCCTACGACTACACAGCCCTGGGAGTCGAAGACGAGTTCACGCTTCGCCGCAACCGGCAGGCATTCGAATGGGTAGAGCTGATTCCGAAAGGTATCGTTGACGCCAACTCCGTGGTGACCGCCACGGAAGTACTCGGAACGCCGATGGCTTATCCCATCCTGATCGCGCCTACCGCCAGCCATCTCAGCTTGCACCCGGAAGGGGAGATGGGTACGCACAAGGGCGCCACTGCGGCGTCAAATACGCCATTTATCATTAGCAACAATGCTAGCTTTCCAGTGGACAAGATCGCCAAGGCGGCCACCGGTCCGATCTGGTTCCAGCTTTATCCTAAGGAAACGTTGGAGGACAACCAGCAACTGATTGACGTTGCTCAGGACAATGGCTGCAAGGCTATCGTATTGACATACGATGGAGCGGCCGGCAGTTCCGCCACGGGACCTCGTGAGCGAGCGCTGCATGATCGGCACCTGGAATCGAATCGGCTAGAGCAGGACGCCAATAATGGTGGCGACAAGTCACGCATCGTGGTAGAAACGCGGCGTACGCGGAGGCCGCGGAAGTACGGATTGACCGGGAGTGGCGTCGGGCTGGACTGGAAGTGGGTCGATTCGGTGCGCGCGGTTACGAAGGTGCCTTTTCTGACCAAAGGGATACTTACCGGCGAGGACGCTGCTGCGTGCGTGGAGCACGGCGTCAATGGAATCGTGGTATCGAATCACGGTGGCCGCGTCATGGACTACGGGCCTGCCACCCTGGAGGTTCTGGCCGAAGTTGTAGACGGAACCAGGGGACGCATCCCGGTGTTAGTCGATGGCGGCTTTCGGCGCGGTACCGACGTGCTAAAAGCGTTGGCATTGGGCGCGAAAGCCGTGTGCCTCGGCCGGGTTCCCCGCTGGGGTTTGGCAGCTTACGGGCCGCAAGGATCACAACGCATCCTTGAAATTATTCAGGGAGAGCTGGTCCTCGCCATGGCGGCGACCGGGCGCTCAACGCTCGCTTCGATCGATCGGACTTTGGTGAGGACGGATTTCTAATGGGCGCCAAATATACTCGACGGACAGCACTGGCGGCCCTGGGCGTCTGGCAAGCGGCTTCACCTCTGTTGCAAGGGCAGGAAACGCGCTGGCCCAGATCAGTCGGCGAGCCGCCAGGCCGGATGCGCGCCGCTGGATGAACTGTTGAACACGTTTGAGCTCGAGGCTATGGCCGAGCGCAAACTATCGAGTACCGCTTTTCCGCTATCGCCGGCGGCGACAGGAATGCGTTCGACCATCTTATATTTCGCCCGCGGCGGTTCATCAATGCTGAAGAAGTCGATTTGACGACCACCCTGTTCGGGGATACGATGTACACCCCAATCCTGGTAGGGCCAGCGTCCGAGCAGCAGAGATTTCATCCGGAAGGTGAATTGGCGACGGTGCGTGGCGCTTCGGCGGTGAAGACATCGGTAGTGGTCAGCGATCGGTCGAGCCATCCCATCGAAAAAATCGCCGGTGAAGCCAAAGTCAGCATCTGGTACCAGATCTTTCCACAAGCTGACATGGCGCCGGTGTTGAATAACGCGCAGCGGGCGGTGAAGGCCGGTTGCAAAGTGGTGATCCTCTCGGTGGGAGCAATTCGTAACCCAGGCGCCGCGAGCGCGGCTCCGACTCCTCACTAGCATTGCAGCCAACGCTAGTCCACATCCGACTTGGACGCTGGTGGAACAAGTGCGTCAAGCGGCTAAAGTGCCGCTAGTTTTGAAAGGCGTGATGAGTCCCGACGAAGCTCTCACTGCCGCCGGTAAGGGTGTGGACGGCGTGATTGTTTCCAATTACGGCGCGCCGTTCACCGAGGGTGTAGCCGCACCAATGGAGCTGCTACCGTCAATCGTCGACGCGGTAGCCGGCAAAATCCCGGTGCTGATTGACGGCAGTTTTCGACGCGGAAGCGATGTCGTGAAGGCGCTGGCCTACGGTGCGCGCGGGGTTCTTGTCGTTCGCCCGGCTTTGTGGGGATTGGCGGCATACGGCAGCGACGGGGTCCAGACCGCCATCCAGATGATCCAGAGCGAAACGGCTCGCACGATGGGCCTATGCGGCAAGCCGAAATTGGCGATGCTGGACCGAACCATGGTCAGGTACTCGAATCATTAAGGAGCCCTTTTAACCGCGCGCCTAATTTAGCTCCCGGACGTTTGGCGCTCAAGGCGACGAAGAGAGATCGCATCGAAATAACCCACGACTTATTATTTTTTCCTGGCGATAGCCAGTGATGAAGGTTCACGGGGAAAGACACCCACCGCAACCGCACTCAACATTATTGGCAGCCCAGCCGGATTCCGGCAAGCGCAATAGTGCGAAATCAGGCCCAAAATATTGCCCGCGCGGGCCCGCGCCTGAGATTATGAAAGCATGAAGCTCAAAGACTTCGACAGAACTCTAGTCTGCGTATCCATAGTCGCTGGTCTGTTGGTTTGGGCTGTTACGAGCTTGGCCCAAACGCCCCAGCCGAAACACATTAATAGCGCAATCGAACTTCTCGATGCGGGGCAGCCCATCTATTACATCGGCTCGCATACGGGAAAGCAAGGCGGCTTCGAGCAAGGCAAGTTGGATGCGCAGAGCGGCGCCGATTTTCTTAGTTATGACATGACTACATGGAAGGCCCGGTGGCTGGCGGGCCCACTAAGAGCAGCCATCGCACGCCAGCCGTCATCGCCATCGTTGCCGCCAAAGGCATCGATGGAACCTCCGTACGAGTCAATGGCTGGATGTTCGAACAAGTTCTCGCGACCGGCGTTCACGGCATCATCCTGGCGCATGCGGACACGCCGGGCGCAGTGCTGGCTTTCGTCGAAGCGGTACGCCTTCCCAACCAGGGCTAGGCGTCGGTCCCGCAGGAGTCCCAGACGGTCGACGAGGTGTTCACGGGATTGCAACCGCGGCCAAAATCTGGGGGATTTCCACCGACGAATATCTAGAGAAAGCCGACCCGTGGCCACTAAATCCCAATGGCGAACTGATGTTAGGCGTGAAGATAGAAGACAGGTATGCGTTCGCGAACCTGGAAGAGACACTGAAAGTCCCGGGTCTCTCGTTCGGGGAGAGCGGTCCTAGCGACATGGCCTTGTCAATGGGAATCAAGACCAGCGACCCCCGGATGAAAGAGGTCCTGGCCAAAATTCTTGCCGTTGCCAAACTGCACAATCTCGCGTGGGAAGGAATCAGCAAGAACGACGTGGTCGACAAGATTAAAGAAGGCTACAGGATCGGATTCGGGCTTGAGGCCGCGGAGATCGGCCGCAAATACACAAATCGCACTTTACCGTACTAGCGAGTCCACAAAAGCAAGATAAGGGTTGCTTTCATCACCCGAGAAGGATATGCTTTCTCCATCTGTGGAAAAGAGGGGGACGTGATGGCGAAGCTAGTAAGTCTAACGTCGACGCAAAGATCAACCCGCCCTTGGTACAGGCCGGTTTTGTCTGCTATGTTTCCAGGACTGCTGGTCTTCGTCCTGGGTCTGGCTCTGATTCAATCTTCTTTCTCTCAAACGTTTGGAGAAATCACCGGTGTAGTGACAGATACGTCGGGGCGTTGTAGCGGGCGCCACCGTGACGGTCACGAATACTCAAACTAACGCAACGCGAACAGCTGTCACGAATAACGTCGGCAATTACTCTTTTCCTGCGCTGCAGCCGGGCGTTTATAACATCAAGGTCGGAGATGCAGGGCCTTCAGCCCGAGATTCGCAGCGGCGTTGAGCTTCAGGTGCAGCAGGTGGCCCGACTCGATTTCCAGCTCAATGTCGGCTCCGTGACGACAGCGGTGGAGGTGACCGGTGGCGCCCCGCTACTCACCACGGAAAACGCAACGTTGGGCACTGTCATCGATAATCAACGCATCGTCGATCTGCCCCTTAACGGGCGAAACTTCACCGCGTTGGTTGCCCTTAGTCCCAACGTCAGCTCTGGATTCTCCGTGAGCGGCGGAGCCTCGACCCGCCAGGGAGGTGACCGTACTACGATCGCGCAGATTTCGGTCGCCGGGCAGAGGCAGGTTTACAATTACTTTACTCTTGACGGACTCATCAACACGGATCCCAACTTCAATACCTACACCTTCCTGCCTTCGATCGACGCGATACAGGAATTCAAGGTGCAGACGGGCGTTTACTCCTCCGAGTTTGGACACGAATCGGCCCAAATCAACGTCTCCACCAAAAGCGGGACTAACCAGTATCATGGCTCGCTATTCGATTTCCTCCGCAACAATGACTTCGACGCACGACCGTTTGGCTTCACTTCCAGCGTGCCCGCGTCCTCGCCCTTCAAGTGGAACCAGTTTGGCTTCTATCTCGGTGGACCGGTCCAGATCCCCAAGTTATTCAACGGCAAGAACAGACTATTCTTCATGTCCAACTACGAAGGCTTCCGGCTGCGCAATCAAACTCAGACGGTTTACAGCACGCCGCCGGTCGCCATGCGCAACGGCAACTTCTCGCAGCTCCTGCCGGGAACCAAGGTCACTGACCCGCTCAATAACAATACACCGTTCCCAGGAAATATCATCCCATCGACACGATTCGATGCCGCGGCCGTTGGCCTGCTCCAGTACTATCCCGCGCCCAATATCGCGGGTACGGGATTGACGAACAACTACCTAGCCCTGGACAGCAACAGGACTAATAAGGACCAGTTCATCCAGCGCATCGATTTTGCGGAAAGCTCGAACTCCACCTGGTTCGGCCGCTATAACTTTCAGAATGAAGACTCAGTGTCGCCGGCGCTCGATCAAAACGGCACACTGCTGACCACCGGCGTCCAGCAAGCGATGCTTTCGAATACTCGTATTCTTAAGCCCACCCTGATTAATGAATTTCGCTTTGGCTATGCCGGGTTCTCGAACAACTTTGGCAACGAGCTACAGAACCAGGTAGACGTGATTAAGAATCTGGGGATCGGAGTCTTTGATCCACAACCGGCCGCATGGGGTATGCCGGGGATAACCATAACGAGCTTCAGCGGTTTTGGAACCAGCGTGCAGGGTCCGTGGATCATCAACGATCACACTTTCCAGTGGTCTGACAACGTGTCCTGGATCCACGGCAAGCATTCGGTTAAGTTCGGCGCCGAGATCCGCCGGAACCGATTCAACGAAATCGGTACCCAAGACGCCCGCGCGGCTTTGACCGTTCAAAACCAGGCGACGGGTTATGGCTTTTCCGATTACATGCTGGGATACCTGTTTGAAAACCAGGACGCGGCCGCCTTGGCGGTCGGGCAGTACCGTTCTACCACCCAGGCTTATTTCGTCGATGACAGTTGGAAGCTGCGGCCGAACCTGACTATCGATCTGGGCTTGCGCTACGAATTCACGCCGGCGTGGTCGATGAAAAACGATACCGAGGCGAATGTCTATGTCCCACCCGGCTTCCCTTCGGGTCCGGCGGGAACTGGCCCGGCTACGTACAACGGGCCGCCCCTCTGTATGGTGCGTGTCGGCAGCGGCGATTTTTATTCCAACGTGTTCACCCGCTTTAACCCCGCGATTTGCACAGCTCGGGACGGCCGGTTGGGACCCAACCTGGTTAAATCGGACTACAAGAATTTTGCTCCGCGCCTGGGTATCGCCTGGAGCCCTAGCCCGAAGTGGACCATACGTACTGGCGTGGGATTCTTCTACGTCCAGGACACCGGCAACCCGGTATTCGACACAGCCCGCAACCTTTTCGGGAATGTGCAGAACTTCGCCAACATCGTGACCCACAATCTCACCTTCGAAAGCCCGTTCACCCTCGGTGGCACCAACGTGTGCGGCGTTCCAAGCCCTCCCTACACCTGCCTGAGCACGCCGCAAGGGCTAGCCAATCAGTATGACCGGCGGACGCCTTATGTCGAGGAGGTCGAGCTCAACATCCAGCGCCAATTGACCGGCGACATGGTTCTAGAAGTCGGTTACCTCGGTTCGGAGAGTCACTTTCTTCAGCGCTTCCTGACCTTGAATATGCCCGCGACGATGAGTGCCACCGCGACGGTCAACTCTCGTGAACCGGACCCTTCGTTCGGGAATATACAGTATGTGGGGGGCGTCGTGAACGCGAACTACAACGCGCTGACGGCCAAGCTGACGCGCCGTTTATCGAAGGGCCTCACCTTTCTGGTCGGCTACACGTTCTCGAAGGCGATCGACGAGGGCAGTGGCATTCGCAATGACAACACCGATCAATTGAAGCCTCCTAACGGCACTTGCTTTACGTGTGAGCGCGGCCTGTCGTCCTTCGACGCGCGCCACCGCTTTGTTACTTCAGCGCTTTATAGCTTGCCATTCGGCACGGGCCGGCAACTGCTCAACCACGGCGTCGCTAGTACTCTGATCGGTGGGTGGCAGCTCGGTGCGATCTTTACCGCAGCGACCGGGTTTCCGAACGACATAACAGCCGGGGTAGATCAGTCCAACACCGGTGAGGGCTACGACCGCCCGAACGCAGTTCCCGGCGTGTCGGAGAGTCTCGCTCACCCCAGCACAGGCGAGTGGTTTAACACCGCCGCCTTTGCACTGCAACCTAAGGGCACGTTTGGCAACCTCCCTCGTAACACGGCCACCGGTCCGGGGATCTTCACGATCGACTCCACGCTGATGAAGAACTTCAACTTCACCGAACGGATTTATTTGCAGATGCGGTTCGAAGCGTTCAACACTTTGAATCATCCCAACTTTAACGATCCCAACCTCAGTCTGACGGGCGCCGGTTTCGGCCAGATTACCTCCACGCGCGTTGGGATTGACATGCGGGAGCTGCAACTCAGTATGAAGCTGGTCTTCTGATGTGTTGCGCAGCATTGCCATAGTCGTGCCAGCGGCCGCGTAACCGGGTTCGGGCCATTCGGAGACAAAGTATGGAGCGAGGTCCGGCCTTGAGCAAGCGAAATTGTACGAAATCGGTGCGAAAGTGTCCATCGAAGGCGATCGGATCATGTATAAATGATGCAGGTGTAACTCATGTCCAAGACTGAAAGGAACGATATGCGCCCCCTTCACTTTTCTGCCCTCGTTGTCATGCTGCTGATGACCTGGTCGATCACTGCTCAAGAAACCCCACAACCGCCGGCTGGCGGACGCCAGGGAGGAGGTGCGCAGTCGGAAGCCGCCGCCCGGTATGCTGCCGCCGATGTTCGAGTGTTGACCGTCGGCATCATTTACAATGCTGGCTTAGTGGATCTCGCCACCGCCTTCACGAAAGAGACGGGCAAGAAGGTGGCCGTGAATACCATCATCATGGGTAGCGCCGTAAACGCAATCAAGACCGCCAATCCTCCTGCGGATGTGATCATGCTGCCCTTTGAACTGATGAGTTCGTTGTCTTTGGATGGCAATATCGTGCCGGGCACCTATCTGCCGCTTGGCCGCTCAGAAATGGGCCTGGCAGTACGTGCGGGCGCGCCCCACCCGGACATTTCGACGGTCGAACAATTAGCCGCCGCTTTGCGCAGCGCGAAAATGGTGATGCGCTCGGATCCATCCCATGGCAGCATGGTGGCGAAAGTGATCGAAGACAAGGTGATCAAGCGACCGGAGTTCGCCGGTGTCAATAGCGTGGCCAGCACACAAGGAGAAGGCGGTCAGGCGCTGGCGCGCGGACAAGGCGACATGGCACTTCAGGCCATTTGCGAAATTCTTCCTCACAAGGAGATCGAGGTCGTTGGCCCGCTACCGCGGGACTTGGGAGCCTGGATCGACATGTCCACGGCGGTCTCGGCAAGAGCGATGCATCGTGATGACGCGATCGCTTTCGTCAAGTATATCTTGCGGCCGGAATCGAAGCCTGTCTGGCAGGCGAAGGGGCTTGAACGCTTTGAGTAACGCGATCCAGCCTCTTCATGGAGTGCGGGAATTGAATAAGCAAGCTGGCTTGGCGCGAAGACATTTCACGGAACTCACTGCGCGTCTCCTTACGCCTCCGGCTGCCAATTAATGCACCATCGGGCTGCGCGCACTCCGTTGCCAGAGAGGAGACGGTCATTTAATGGGTGGTTTTCGACTGCGTATCAATCGTGGCCGCCGCCTCCCGGTTGTTAACGACGGTTACCGCCTTAAATAGGTGCTTTGTTTGACTATCGACATAAGCATTCCAACAGGTTGATGCCGCCGGGCGTGGAGTTCCTACTGTTACTTTCATAGCTGCCATTAAGTGTCTTGTCTCGATCGTAGTGGATGCGCAGAGGAAGCAGCTGGAAGAAGACGAAAACAAAAGAAAATTTGGCCGACATCAAATTGCGCCTGGACGAGACCATTCATCCGCAATCGCAACCAAACTATATCCGCGCATCCTCTTATGACGTTGGTCGATCGGGCAAAAGTAACCAAAGCAAGCGGATATACCGACTCTATCTAACAGCAGCGGCTGGCGGAATTTTCTTCCGATACTCCGGATAAAGCGTCTCGGGCTTTCCGATGGCAGCGTCGCGCGGGACGCCGTACTTCGTTGTCATCTCATCGACGAAGGGATTCTTCTCGGGCAAGTAATGCGGAGCGGTTTGTGCAGCATTCCCTTCATAGGTAGTGAGGCATGGCGGCCCGATTGGGGACAGAGGCGTTGCACTAAGTTGAAAGCTTCTGGACAGGATCCATGGTTCGGCAAGATAGATTGGATCCTCGATGATCGCGAGCACGGTCAGGATATCGCCGTGGCGGTAAAAGCGCAACGTCATCGTCGCTTCATCGCTCGAGGGCGCACCGGTTTTTCGCAGGAACCCGGCCTTCATGTGTGTGGTGTAGGCGACGAGTGTATTGCCTTCCCAAGCACCGGTCGTGAACCCGGCGCGGGTGTGCTCGGCATATTTGGACGGGTGGGGCCGGCCATCCATCCAAATCGTAAGCGGCGCCCGATCCTCCCACGCGCCGATGGTATAGGAGATCACGTTTCCTTTGAGCGGGTCTGTTTCGCTCCAAATCTTCAAACCAAACGGTCCTTGGACCAAGTAAAAGGCCGGCCAACCTTGGCACTGGCGTTCCACCATCGCGAGCTGCGACTCGGAATAACTCAGTGCTCTAATCCGCCCTTCCTCGTTTAGGGGAATTCCGGTGAAGTCCACAGGCAGCCCATCACCGGTAAGGAACTCATGGTTTCGTGCTGCCCACGAGCCGGTAATGTCCAACTGTGCGTGGGCGGTAGGGCAGGCGAAAAGGCACAAGAACACGGCGGCGAGTATCGTAGTGGTTAAAGGCCTCATTTTACGGTGCACGGCGTTGGATCCCATTTCGAACCGTCGGCCTCCTTCTTGAATTCCGAACTCACGATAAACGGCTGCTGGAGGTACTGCGGATCGTCGACGATGGTGGTGACCAGCAACACTTGGCCGCCACTCGGCAGAGGCGCCATATCGAAATATTCCGTAACGGCAGCGTTTTCGCTGTAAGGAACGCCATTCTTTCGCAGATATCCGGCGCGCAGGTTGGTTGTTGCTACCTTGAGCGACGCCGATGTTTGCCACTGCGCGGTCGAATAACCTTGCCGCGTCCGCTCACCTGTCGACAACGGCGTTGAGTTGAAATGGAAGAGCCGTGTCTGCATGCCGGAATCGCTGTCGACCCGCAGCGTGTTATCGTCCTGCCACGCAATGTGAAACCGCGCAGGTACCCGCATGATCGCAGCGGCGCCATATGCCTTGCATTGATCGCCCGAGGCTGCGTCGGCTACCGGATTCCACGCATCTGCTATCTTCCGCGCCTGTTCAGTCATGGGTACGGATTGGTAATCGCCTTTACGGGGCGTGACCATCCGGAAACGCCAGTCTTTAGTCACGACAGCGACCCAATAACCCGTCATGTCCACAGGTGCAGAGGCTTTTGCCGTAGCAGCGGCCTTTCCTGGCATGCCGCGGTCCTGGCTGTCAGCGCGGGGCTGTCCGGCGACGAATAGCAGGGTGACGAGTGTCGCGTTGAAGAAGACTCTCATTTCGCCTTCTCACCGATGTTGCGCTCGCTGCTGCTGCGATAGATCGCTTCGACGAAATCGTTCGTGGTCCAGGAGCCAGTGTCCGACCCGTACCGGCGCGCGTAGCCACGGGCTGGCGACGCTGCTTTGATTTGCTCCAACGTGAGGCCCTGTTTCATCAAGTCGCGTATGCGGTCGCGGATGATCGTCACCATATCGCGGTATTCGACGACGTCGAGTTGATCGCAGAGGCGGCCGTGGCCTGGAATGATCAGCGTGCCCTCCTCGCGCGATACGATCGGCACGGATGGAATGGCTGTATCGACGAGCTTCTGCAAGGCTGCTATTTCGCCACGAATGCTGCCGCCTTTCGCGATATCGATCACAGGGAATCGCGTGGTGTCAAAGACGTCACCGGCCACGACAACATCGGAACGGCGAAAGAAGACCATCGCATCGCCATCTGTGTGCGCTGCCGGCTGATGGAAGACTTCAATGCCCTCGCCATTGAGGTACATGTATTTCCGCGGCTGATTGAACGTTTCCGTTGGCCACGCGCCAACCGGAAATGGTGAAGGCTGTCCGCTAGGCCCGCTCATTCGACTCAAGACCTGTTCGACGGAAAGTATGGACGCTCCGCCTCCCAGGAAATCGGCGGCGATACCAGCTCCACCGCCTTGCGTGAATAGTGTTTGTCCGGCTTTCGCGACAGCGGCATTGCCGCCTACATGATCCGGATCGGCGCTGGTGTTGATCAGGTAACGGATGGGTTGGGTCGTGACTTTCTTGATGGCAGCGACGACGGCACCCGCGCTCGACGCCGAACCTGAGTCGACAACCACGACTCCATCCTGTCCGACCTGAAAGCTGACGTTGCCGCCGGCACCCGCAATCATATAGAAGTTCGACCGTACTTGAAGCACCTCAAGTTTTGTGCCTGGAGACTGCTGTGCCACCAAACCACTGACAGTGACAAAGGTGGCAGCCGCTATCGCGATCGTGCCCGGAACACGACCCATCGTTAACCAGTCATCCTTTCACGTAAGCGAGCTTGGCGGCGACTTTCCCGTCGCGCACAGTGAACACGTCCACGCCACGGAGATGCCACGGCTGTCCATTGCGGATCTTATGGTAGACCCACGTCACCACAACACGATCAGCGCTGACGATCATTTCCTCAGCCTCGAATTGCGCGTCAGGATTGCGCGCGAACCAAACGCGCCAGAACGCGACCACCGCGGTCTTCCCCTCAATGCGCTGCCCATCCGGTGCAGGAGATGTATCCTCGAACACCGTGTCGTCGGTCAGCAGAGGTGCAAGCGCGTCCGCGTCATGCCGATTAAACGCTTCGTTGAAGCGCTCGATGACGACGCGGGTTGTCAGTTTACCGTTCTGTGGAGTCTGCGCCGATGACGACAATAATAAAATCGCTGCACACGCGGCGATCAGGCTTGAGTTCTTCGCCAACGTTCGGAGCACGCGATCCTCCTGGACATCTCAAATTCTATCCCAAATTCCGATTTCCCTGACAGGGATATCCCTGAGAGACACGCCGACAAACACCCTACCTTCCTGAACCGATGTGGCCCTACATCCGATCATCGCACATGGACCTTTTCAAGGCGGGCGTGCGCTAGCGATGATTCAGCCTATTACTCTTCTGGGCGCCGGCCTTTGCTTTACGGTTCTCTTCTTACGATATCGGAGCCGGCCTAAGGACAGCCCGCGTCGCAGCACCAAGCAAAAGCTCAAGACGGCGAAAGTCTTACTGGCGGGAGCGGTCGCATGGATGGCCCTCTACTATACGCTGCAGCATATGATTGGCAACCTGGATGGCGCCGTCACGCCCGAGCCATCGCTGATGGAGCGCATAGTTTCTTACCTGTCCAAGCTAGACTAGAGCGACCGCAGGAAGTTCACGATATCTTGCCGCTCCCGAGCTTTCAGCTTATTGAAACGGTCGATGACCTGATTTGCCTCGCTACCGGGGCTCTTGTGGGCTTCGATAGCGTCCACCAGATTGCTGGCCCGTCCGTCATGGAGGAAAAAGACGCGTTGTCCGACACCCCAGAGCGGAGCTGTTCGGAACTCATCGGGGCCCGCGCCACCTTGCGTGATGCCGTCCGCAAGACCTTTACCCATATGGTGGACGAGGATGTCGGAGAAGAGATTCACAGTCTGATTGGAAAGCGCGGCGCTCGGGATCTTCGAGGAGCCGCTGGCAATCATCTTACGTGTCGTAAACGAGGGCGTGTGGCAGTGGACACAACCTGTTCTTGTGAAAAGGGTACGTCCATTCACGATGGACGGCGTGCCGGGCGCCGGAGTGGGCTGGGCCAGCATTCGCATAAAGTCGGCAAACGCCTCGATGTCTGAGAGGACAGCCGTATTTGAAGGCGGCGTGGAGGTAGGCGTGAAGTTGATTGTATCCTCGGGCGTGGCATTGAAGAGACAGCCCGGAGTCTCGTCGCGCTCTTGGGGGAAGAGTTGGTTCGTGATCCCCATCTCGACGTTGTACGCCTCGCCCGCGAACATGATTAGGGACTTGTTTTGTGCCTTCCATCCGAAGCGGGTGATTGTCCCGTCGTTGGCGCTGATGTTCGCATTGCCGCTCAGGTGCGCGTTGGCGTGACCGGAGATGCCCAACCCTGCCTTCAGAGACGCGTTGGCCTTCATGTTCGCGAGAATCGCCGAGTCCGGGATTGCTTCGATGAGCCCCGCGCCAAAGACAGGCGTCGGAATGCGGAAAATAATGTTCGGATTCCCCCCTTGCCCAGACAGAGGGTTTCCGGCCGGCAGGAAGTTGGGTTGGGCGATGTTGCAACCCACGGCGTCACTGCGGCCTGTGATGACGAAGAGGTCATGCACTTCCCCATCGTTAGTTCCGTTCGAATTCCTCTTAAAGCGCGCTTCACGGACGGGACCATTTTGCACGATGAACCATGGCACGATGTTTTTTGCCCCATTGAGAGTGGCGATCGCGATCAAGGGGTTCCGGGCCGGACTTGTTCCGCCGCCAGCCGGCTGCGAGTGGCAAGACAAGCACTGATTGGAATTGAAGCGAGGCCCAAGTCCATTGTTATTGCCGCCCGTCACGACCTCGATATCAGCGAACCTGGAGAGCCCATCTCTAAAGAACGCAGTTTCGTCCGCAGTAAGGCCTGGCAGGGGACCGCCTGCCCCTGCCGCGCCGCCGCGCACGCCAGGGTCCGTGGGCATTTTGACTGTTTGAGCAGACGTGCGAAGGCAGGACGTTGCCAAAACTGCGGCAACGAACGCGTCGAAAGCTTTGAGAGCAACTTTCTGTCGCGCTGTCATTACCCTTCCTCAGCTTTCCTAAGGACAAGTGGACCGGGTACTCTTCGATTGTAATGCAATTGAGTCGGTGTTGGCGATCGCTAGGCGGCGGTCCGGCCGGCCATCCGAGACTACGGCTCAGGGGGCAAATATTCACCTTCACCAAATAGTGTCCGTTTATGTTAGACAACGGGCTCCGCAAAAGCCGGCCGTGAACGAGCAGTACGACACAAATATGTGTGTGAAGCTTTGGGCTCTCGCCAGACAGAAATCAAGCTCTGGACTACGCTCCCCGGACATGGTCGCAAATGGTAAACCTCCCGTTGCAGTACGCAGGGCCCAGCCCGTTCACCGGCACCTTTCGCCCACTCACGAACTTTATCTCCACACGCACGAAAAAGTGCTATACATTGAGGCGTGAGGAGATCGTCCAGTGTCACGCTGATGTTGGTTGCCGCCGTGGCGATCTCCGCGCGGGGCCAACAGCCCCCCTGTGGCAAAGCCTGTCCAGCAGGACTGTATATCTTCCGGAGCGCCCGCCGGAGGGTCTAGCAATCCCCAAAAGACCGGAAACTGTGAAATCGCGCGTGGCGGTTTCGGCCACCATTGGTTTTTGCATCATGCAGGCGCGTAATGCGGCGGATCGCATCCACTCCGCGGGCCGATTGGCAGAAAAAAGTGGAGGCGATCGGCTTAACGTGGCATACCAGCGAGCATCACGCTTATTGGAACGAGTCGGCATTCTACGAGTTCACGGCTCAGGAAGTCGATCTCTTCGCGTCCGCGACCTATGAGCTTGAAGAAATGGCGTGTCAAGCGGCGCAGCACGTGATTGACAACCGGCTGTACTCGAAATTGGGTATTCCCGAGCTCGCCGTTTCACTCATCGAGCATTCCTGGGAGGCGGAGCCGCCGTCGCCATACGGGCGCTTCGATCTAATGTATGACGGTTGCCATCCGCCGAAGTTGCTCGAGTACAACGCGGACACGCCCACTGCGCTGCTCGAGGCGGCTGTCGTGCAGTGGTACGGCTCGAGGAAACACACTCCGCCAGCGACCAATTCAATTCCATCCACGAACGTCTCATCGCGCGGTGGAAGGATCTCTCTCCGCACATCCAAGGCCAACGCGTCGATCTTTGTTCGATGGACGACGCCGAAGATTGGACCACCGCCACGTATCTGGAGGACACGGCGCAGCAGGCGGGACTCGCGTCGTCCCTCTTCATGATTGAGGAAATCGGATGGGATGGCGCGCGTTTCGTGGGGCCGAACGATCAACCTCTGACGACAGTCTTTAAGCTCTATCCGTTGGAGTGGATGATGCGAGAAGAGCTTGGGAAATATCTCGCCGTGCCGGACACTGTCTGGCTTGAGCCGCCCTGGAAGATGCTGCTGTCAAACAAGGGAATCCTGGCGGTGTTGTGGGAACTGTATCCGAGCCATCCCTACTTGCTGGTGGCGAGCTTCGAACGGCCATCTGACGGCGCGAACTGGGTGAGGAAGCCCTTGCTCGGGCGCGAGGGTGGAAATGTCACTCTTCATCGGGACGGAGGGCAAATCCAGACCGGTGGTGATTACGGCGAGGAAGGGTTTGTCTATCAGGATGTGGCGCCTTTGAAAAGCTTCGGCGGGATGTATCCAGTCATCGGAAGCTGGGTCATTGGCCCTGAAGAGGGCAACTCCGCGGCCGGTATCGGGATTCGCGAATCGGATATTCCAATCACCACCAACGTGAGCAGGTTTGTGCCACATGTGTGTTGATGAATGCGCCTGGCGCCGCCCGGGCAGTTCTTGATTGTCCGCTTGTGTTACCTGTGGTCCCTCGTGTGCAAGGGCAAGCTCCTGGTGTGTAGATTCGCTGGCCACGGGAGTTGGCACCGAGATGACTCAAAAACTCGTTGTTCCGTTATTCGTCTTAGCAGCGGGGACGCTTGCCTGGTCACAGTCGCCTGGTCGGGAACTGGCCCGTCTTCTCGAAGAAAAAGGCCTTATTAGCCAAAGCGATCTCAGCCGAGTGGAGCAACTGGATGCGGAGCAGAGCGTCCGGCTGCTTACGTCCATCCTGCAAGAGAGAGGCTTGATCAACGTTACTGAAGCTGCGAGGGTCCAGAGCGGAGTCGAGGCCATGCCGGCCAGCGCGCCGCCCGCCGCGCAAAACCAGTCCGCTGCCTCGGTGGTGCAGCCGGCACAACAGCCGCAGACTGCACCCGCAGTGGGCTCCGTAACAACTCAATCCAAGTTCCCCCTAGTCATCTACGGCACGCTGCTCTGGAATTCCTTTTACAACACGGCTGCATCAAACAACACCGATATCCCTCTCTTCGCGAGCCCGAAAGCGCCCGGCCCGGTGGAGAACTTCGGCATGACTGCGCGCCAGACACGGCTTGGCTTGCATTACGAGGGACCGGTAATTGGCGGCGCGCGATTGAGCGGCGAGGCGGAGATGGATTTCTTCGGCGGCAAGGCGGCGCTGGCCAATGGCATCAACATGGATATTCCGCGGCTACGACTGGCCTTCGGACGCCTGGATTGGACGAACTTTTCCCTGGAGGCCGGACAGGACTGGGCGATCTTTGCGCCACTAAATCCCACATCGCTGGCCGAGTACGCAATTCCAGCACTATCGGGTTCCGGTAACTTGTGGATCCGCACACCGCAGATCAGAACTGAATGGCGTCACGACTTGGCGCCAGGGCAACGTCTTATATGGCAGCTGGCAGCGCTCGATCCGAACGTCGGCGACAACCCGGTGGCCTTCGTAACTTTGAGACAACCGAAGGCCGGGGAGTTGGGCCGCGGGCCGGCGGTGGAGTCTCGCGTGGCGCTGAGCACTCCAGTTGGCGATCGTCACGCCGAAGTGGGTGTAAGCGGCCACTGGAATCCCGCGAAGAACGTTGGGAGTATCGGTACTGAAACAGTGGTGCGTGATTTTCAGGCTTGGGGTGTAGCGCTGGACTACAATCTCCCATTGCTCAAGTGGTTTGCGCTTTCCGGTGAAGCCTTCGGCGGCCGCGCGTTGGGCATTTTCACCGGGGATGTCGGCCAGAGCTATCTGGCGCCGGGTACACCGGGGGAACACGGCATCGGAACGCGCGGCGGCTGGATGCAAGCCCAGTTCAACTGGACCGCGAAGTGGCAGACCAACGCTGCTTACGGTATTGAAGCACCCGAACTTCATAACCTGACCACAGGCGCCCGCGCCAAGAACCAGACGTACATGATGAACCTCATGTACAAATATTCGCCAGCCGTGACATTCGCCTGGGAGTGGCGTCGCTTTCTCACCAATTATTTAAACCAGCTTGCGGCGAACAATCTGGGCGACCAGGCGAATATGGCCGTCGCCTACACCTTTTGAGATGGAGCGATGAGACTGCCGAATCCGGACCAGTGTCTACCTATCGACACGGTGGGTCTGCCGGACGACATCGGTTCGTGACGTAAGAAACCCACACAGGGGCCAGGAGGCCCGTGCCACGATCGGTCACCAAAGTGCTAAAACTCTCGACGTTTGAGCCAATTCACCGGTAGAGGTACGTTTATGAATCCCACTCGACGTAGCTTTCTCAAGGTTGGGACTAGCGGCGTCATCGCCTCCGTTCTTGGATTTGACGTGAAGACCGCATATGCCCAGGCGCAAGAGCTGAAGATTGCCAGAACCACAGAGACACGTTCGACCTGCCCCTATTGTTCGGTGAGTTGCGGCGTCATCATCCACACCATCGGCGACGGGGCGAAGAACGTGACGCCGCAGGTGGTACACGTGGAAGGCGATCCGGACCATCCCATCAATCGCGGCACGCTGTGCCCGAAAGGGTCGTCGCTGATGCAGGACATTCTAAACGAGCGTCGCTTGCTAAAGCCGCAGGTGCGGCGGCCGGGCTCCGATCATTGGGAAGACATCGGATGGGGCCAGGCATTTCAAGAGATCGGGCGCCACATCAAGAAAACGCGGGACGACACGTTCGTCACCACCGACTCCCAAGGCCGGACGGTCAACCGCTGCGAGACCATCGCCTGGAACGGCGGTTGCACCGACACCAACGAGATCAACTATCTCATTGTAAAAACCATGCGCAGCCTGGGCGTCTGCTTCATCGAAAACCAGGCCAGGGTTTGACACGGTCCAACGGTCTCCAGTTTGGGGCCCACATTTGGACGCGGTGCGATGACGAATGGCTGGATCGACATCAAGAACACCGACATGATGTTGATCATGGGAGGCAATCCGGCCGAGAACCACCCTTGCGGCTTTAAGTGGCCGGTGGAGGCCAAGCGCAATCGCAACGCGAAGATGATTGTGGTGGATCCACGGTTCACGCGCACTGCTGCGGTGGCGGATATGTTTCTCCAAATCCGGGCCGGCGCCGACATCGCATTTCTGGGTGGCATGATCCACTACGCGTTGGAGAACCAGCGCATCGCTAAAGATTACCTGGTGAACTTCACGAATGCCGCATTCCTGATTCACCAGGACTTTAAAGTTGCTGACGATGGTGTCTTTTCAGGGTTCAACGCGGCCGATCAAACTTATGACAAGGCGACCTGGGATTATCAGGAGCCCGGCAATCCTGCGCCCCATCCGGCCCCCTCAACCGCGGGAGGCGGAGCGGGACAAGTGAGCGGTCACGGGGCGGCGAGACCTGGCACACCGGATGAAAAACCTCCGTCGCTACCGCCAACAACCGCCTATGATTTGTCGCTGCAGAATCCGGACTGCGTCTATCAGCTCCTGAAGAAGCATTACTCCCGTTACACGCCGGAGATGGTGGAGCGGATCACGGGTATTCCGAAAGACCAGTTTTTGAAGGCTGCCGATCTGTTCACGTCCGTCCGCAAGAATGGCGACCTGAAGCAGGTTGGCACAATCATCTATGCAGTCGGATGGACGCAGCACAGCTTCGGTTCGCAGATCATCCGCACGGCCGCGATGCTGCAGTTGCTGCTCGGCAATGTCGGACGCGCGGGCGGCGGCGTAAACGCATTGCGTGGTCACTCCAACATCCAGGGTGCGACGGATGTCGCCGGGATCTTCGACAACCTTCCCGGGTATCTGAAGGTGCCCATCCCCGCTGATCAAAATTTTGCCGGGTGGATGGCGCGGATCACACCCAAGCCTTCTAAGCCCAAGGAATGGGACTCGTGGAACTATTGGTCGAATACGCCCAAGTTCACGGTGTCGTTCATGAAGGCCATGTACGGCGACGCGGCGAAGAAGGAGAACGATTGGGCGTACGCCTATTTGCCAAAGGTAGACCGCGAATATTCCTGGGCCCACATCTGGGACGACATGTATCAGGGCAAGGTCAAAGGCTTGCTCGCTTTCGGCATGAACGGCGTGGCTATCGGGCCGAATTCCCAGAAGAACATCGACGCGCTGAAAAAAGCCGACTGGTTGGTAGTATGCGAAATTTATCCCGATGAGACCAGCGGTTTTTGGCAATCACCCGGCATCTCGACCGACGAGATGAAGAACATCAAAACCGAGATATATCGGTTGCCCGGCGCAGGATTCGCCGAGAAGGATGGGACGTTCGTCAACTCGGCGCGCTGGCTGCAGTGGAAGTGGGCGGCGCTGCCACCACCGGGCGAGGCCAGGCTCGATCAGGAGATCCTGGCGCGGATTTTCCTGAAGGTTCGCGAGCTTTATCAGAAGGAAGGCGGGAAGTTTCCCGATCCGATTCTCAACCTGACGTGGAATTACACGGACCCGAACAATCCGTCGCTATCGGATGTTGCCCGGGAGTTGAATGGCCGGGCATTGGGCGACGTGACCGATCCGGCGACGAAGCAGATCATCAAAGCCGGCCAGCAGTTGCCTGGCTACGCTTTCTTGCGTGATGACGGTTCAACGGCATGCGGGAACTGGATCTGGTCCGGGTCCTGGACTGAGGCGGGCGCGATGACGCAACGCCGCAACACGGACGATCCATCGGGCTTGGGGATTTATCCGAATTGGGCGTGGTCGTGGCCGATGAACCGGCGCGTGATGTACAACCGCGCGTCCTGCGATTTGAGCGGCCAGCCGTGGGATGCGGATCGGCGTCAAATCTGGTGGGACGAGTCCCAGAAGAGATGGGTCGGCAACGATGTGCCGGACTTCAAGGTTGATTCCGCACCCAAGGACCACATGGGTCCGTTCATCATGAATGCGGAGGGAGTAGGCAAGCTATTCGTTCCGCTGGCCGGCATGGCCGACGGGCCGTTCCCCGAACATTACGAGCCGTTCGAAAGCCCCATCGCTAATCCGCTGCACCCGAATCACACGAACAATCCGGTGGTGAAGAAGTTCATGTCCGACATGGACAAGTGGGGGACCCCCGACCAGGGATTCACTCTGGTGTGCACTACGTACCGCATTACCGAGCACTATCATTACTGGACCAAGAACAACCCGATGAACGTGGAGCTTGTCCCCGAAATGTTCGTCGAGATTCCGGTGGAGCTGGCGGGCGAACTCGGCATTAAAGGCGGCGACAAGGTAAAGGTGACAAGCGCGCGCGCAACCTACTTTGCGAAGGCCATGGTGACGCATCGCATCCGGCCGATGACCATCGACGGTAAGAAAACCTACCAGATCGGGATTCCAATCCACCAGGGCTATCGGGGTATTCAAGAAGATGCGGGGAGAGTACCGCGCACGGTGGCGAACCTGCTTACCCCTGCCGTCACGGATCCGAATGCCTACACACCGGAGTTCAAGGGATTTCTGGTGAAGCTGGAGAGGGCCTGAAGGAGGGGGCATGAGCAACGGACCATTACAGATCAAGGCCATCTCGGGACACGCCGGGCCGGTGCCGGGCCGCGACACCTCGCGCGACTACGATGTGTGCAAGCTGATCGACGTCACTACCTGCATCGGCTGCAAAGCTTGCGAAGTGGCCTGCCTGGAATGGAACGGATATCCGTTCCGCGAAACCTTCTTCGACAATACCTATCAGACCATGCCGGACCTGGCGTGGAACTACTACAACCTGATCCGCTTCAACGAACACGTCGCCGAAGACGGCACGTTCAGTTGGTTGATGCGGAAAGACGGTTGCATGCATTGCGCCGATCCGGGCTGCTTGCGTGCCTGTCCCGCCGACGGCGCCATCGTGCAATATTCGAACGGGATCGTCGACTTCCAGCAGGAGAATTGCATCGGCTGCCAGTATTGCGTGACCGGCTGCCCGTTCAACATTCCCAAATTCAATTCGGTGACGAAGAAGGTTCACAAGTGCACCCTCTGCTCCGACCGCGTTGGCGCGGGACTTGAACCTGCTTGCATCAAGGCGTGCCCGACCGGGTGCTTGCACTTCGGCAGCAAGGATGACATGAAGGATCTGGCGGAACAGCGCGTCGTGCAATTGCGCGAGCACACCTCGCACAAAAACGCGGGTGTTTACGATCCGCCGGGCGTGGGTGGCACGCACGTCATCTATGTGCTGCACGACATCAACAATCCCCAGGCGTATGGAGGATTGCCGAAAGATCCGCACGTTCCGCTGCTGGTGCGCATTTGGAAAGGTCCGCTGAAGTGGCTCGGCAGCTTCGCCATGGCGGCCGGGATTATTGGCGTGATCACGCACTATGTCCGGTATGGTCCGAAGGAGACTCCGGAGACCAAGGAGGAGACCAAATGAGTAGTACGGTGGCGACGCCCGAATACATTCCAGGCGGTTACGTTCGACGCTACACGTTTCATGAGCGCGTTTGCCACTGGGTGACGGCAGCCGCTTACACATACTGCCTACTTACCGGCCTGGCGCTCTACACGCCCCATCTGTTCTGGATCGCGCGGGTGCTGGGCGGCGGGCCGACCTCGCGCTTCTGGCATCCGATTATCGGCGTGGCCTTCTTCGCGGCGGCGCTCTGGATGCACGGCATCTGGCGACAGGACATGTCGCTATCCTCGGTTGACCGGGCGTGGTTAAACAGCGTGAAGTACTACGCCACTAATCGTGATGAACTGGTTCCCGCGCAGGAGCGCTTCAACGCCGGGCAGAAGCTGTTCTACTGGGTCATGTTTGCAAGCGCCGTTGTGCTGCTGCTCTCCGGCCTGGTGATCTGGTTCCCGGAATACATTCCATTCTGGTTGAACTGGATTCGCGGCACGGCCGTGGTGATTCACGAATCCGCAGCCTTGGTCAGCATTGGCGCGTTCATCATCCACATCTACATGGGCGTGTTCCTGGTGCCCGATGGATTCCGAGGCATGCTATTCGGCTACGTTCCAGCGGCGTGGGCCAAGATCCACCACCGGCTTTGGTACGACGAGGTAGTTGGCCCGCGGTCCGGCAACCGTTGACGCTATACGGTATAGGGAGGGTTGGTGCGGTTTCTTCTGGGTTTTGTACTAATCGCGTCGGCAGCCTGCGCATTTAATCAACCGGGCGATTCTCCTTTGATCCCGGGAAGCCCGCCGCCGGAATCCACGCCATTCGTTGGGGTGCTCTCCGGTCTCGATGCGCAAGCGCAACCGGCCCAATCCGAGGCTTCGGAGCCGAATGCTGCGGGGCAAACCCCTACGCAACCCGGAACTCCCGCCTCGAAAGAGCAACCTAAGAGGATTCTCGGTGTCATGCCAAATTACCGCGCCGTTAGCGCGGGAACGGTCCCGCCGCCTCCCTCACCCAAGGAAGCCTTCAAGATTGCCACCCATAACAGCTTCGACTACTCGGCCTTCGTTTTCGTAGGCATCACCTCACTGCTGGCGGAGGCAACGGATGTGCACCCGCAACTGGGACATGGCATAGCCGGATATGGAAGATATTACTGGCGTGGCTTTGTCGATAAGACCGACGGCAATTACCTGGTCGATTTCGCCTTGCCGACGATCCTTCGTGAGGACGAGCGTTACTATGCCCGAGGCGAGGGCAAGTTCTGGAAGCGGGGTATCTACGCGGCTACACGAATTCTGATCACGCCTGACTACCACGGACACAATACCGTGAATCTTTCTGAGTTGCTGGGCCGCGGAATGGCCCAGGGTATCTCGGCGACCTACTATCCCAGCCAGGACCGGACCGTCGGAGCGCTCGCTGTTAAGTATGGATGGGTCCTGGGGCGAGACGCGCTCACTAATGTCGTCCGCGAGTTCTGGCCGGACATCGCCACGCACGTGCGCCATCGCCATCCCTGATTTGCATTTAGGTCAGTGAGCGCCGCCACGGCCTGTCGTGACAAGCAAGCGCTTTGCATCTGGGCGCCGTACGCATGGTGCATGGTGTATCATACGTAAACATTAAGCTTGTGCAACATCGAATTCTTGGAGCGTACGAACCATGCTGAATCGGCGCGATCTCTTAAAGCTCTCCGTTGGGGCGGTCGGACTTGCCCAACGTGAATTGGCGGCGCAGGAAAAAATTGCGAAGGCAGTACGGGGATTGCCCTCGCCTAAGATCAAAGATGTGAGCGTGATCGCTACCGCGCCCGCGGGGCTCCGGCTGGTGGTGGTGAAGATCACGACCGATCAGGACGGTCTGTATGGCTATGGCTGCGGAACGTTCACGCAACGCGCCGACCTGGTGGTTCCGGCGGTCGAGAAATATTTGAAACCGTTTCTGATCGGCAAGCCGGCGGATCGTATTGAAGACATCTGGAACGCGAACTACAACAGTTCGTATTGGCGTAACGGGCCGGTGTTGAACAACGCGATCAGCGGCGTGGATCAGGCGTTGTGGGATATCAAGGGGCGGCAGGCGAACATGCCGGTGTATCAACTGCTGGGCGGAAAAGTGCGCGAAGCAGCGGATTGTTATGGCCACGCCGACGGCGCGGAGTACGCCCAGACCATAGAAAACGCGAAAAAGTGGATCGAGCAGGGATTTCGTTTCGTACGAGTGCAAGTGGGCGTGCCAGGGATGGCGGGTTATGGATCGAGCCGCGGGGATGCGACGGTGAAGGCGCTGCACAACGGTTCGGTGTTCGAGCCGGCGGTCTATATCCGGCGGGCGCTGAAGTTGTTTGAGGAATCGCGGAAGGCGCTGGGTGACGATATCGAACTGCTGCACGACGTGCATGAGCGCGTCGCGCCGATTCAGGCAGTGCATTTTGCCAAGGATGCTGAGAAATTCAATCTATTTTTCATGGAAGACGCGCTATCGCCCGAGGACATTGCGTATTTCCGCCTGATCCGGCAGCAGTGCGCGACGCAGCTCGCGATGGGCGAGTTGTTCAATAGCCCGCATGAGTGGCGTCCGCTCATCACGGAGCGACTGATCGACTTCATCCGTATTCATGTTTCGCAGTGCGGAGGATTGTCGCCGGCGCGAAAGATCATTGCCTTCGCCGAGCAGTTTGGTGTGCGTAGCGCCTGGCATGGACCAGGAGATGTGTCGCCGATTGGACATGCGGCGCAGATCACGCTCGACGTCACGGCCCTAAATTTCGGTGTGCAGGAATATTCGCCGTTCAACGAACGCACACAGGAAGTGTTCCAGGGCTGTCCGGTGATGAAGGAAGGCTACTGGTATGTGAACGAGGCCCCGGGCTGGGGTATCGAAGTGGACGAGAAGGCCGCGGCTAAATATCCGTTCGGTTTCGGTGAGACGGGCGAACGGAAGACGCTGAATGGTGGATGGGGAGAGATCCGCCGGAAAGACGGGACGATCATCAAGCAGTAGTGTTGAGTGACCACTGAAGAAGGCTACTGACCGTTCAGCTCCGATTGGATCTGCCTCAGCGACGTCTAGCCCCCCACCTTAAGGGTCTAGTGGTTCCAGCGGATTGGCTTGCAGCGAACTGCGCATCGGCAGGAACGTCAGGTCGAAGGCAGAAATGCGGCTCAAGATTTGTTGCGGTACGAAGCCAAGCTCGTCCATGCATCGCTTTTCAAAATCGCGGCTCTCAATGCTCTGGCTCTGCCATGGGTCGGTTGTGACCAGCGCCGTCTTGTCAAACGGAATGCCATAGCGGTACATCAGCCTGGCGGCGTTGCGCATATTGGTGGTAGTGTGACGCGCATGCGGGTCGACGATGATAGCGTCCGCCGGGATGCCGAAGCGAGTCATCAGATCGCGTTTCATCTCGATCGCTTCCGAGAATTCCGTCCGTATGGGATGAACGAAACCACCGGAGACGATTAGAAATGGCGCTTTGCCATCCCGGAATCGTTTCGCCGCAAGTTCATCGCGCAGCCTGCCTGCGGGCGAAAGGTTGACACCGGGCCGATCATTGCC
This sequence comes from Bryobacterales bacterium, assembly GCA_963780485.1. Classification (GTDB taxonomy): domain Bacteria; phylum Acidobacteriota; class Terriglobia; order Bryobacterales; family Bryobacteraceae; genus Palsa-89. Next base: position 34,987 of record CAWACO010000022.1, on the reverse strand, counting down.
AGCGCCCGGAACCACGATGACCGAATAGGGATACTTGGCCCATTCCACGGTCTTCAGGCGCCGGAAGGCCGCCGCATTCTCGCCTAGCTCCATCGGTTCGTAACGGCCCGCTTCATCCCGGTGGTTTAAAAGCATCAGCTCAGATGAAAAACGTAGCGACGGCAGGAAGAAGAGATCCAGTGCCGCACGATCGTCTTCCAGCACCAGCACCAACCCCTGGACCACTTGACGATATGGCTCGGTTTTAGGATCGTAGGTCATGCCGTCAATCGCTGGATAGCGCGGCGCCTTCCCAATTCCGTAGACGGCGATTGCAAGATTCATGCCGCGCGCGCAGTCGTCCCAGGCGTGTTTTAACAACTCTGCACCATTCAAGCCTTGATAGAGAACATACATCCCACTGGCGCGCAACGGTCCATCGGCTAATCCGCGAACCACTTTCGATTTTTGGAACAACGCGGCTAGTGCGTTGCCGGCTTCCAGCGTCTGTTCGTCGCTCCATCGGAAGGCCTGTGTGTTGCAATCCAGATCGCTGCCACACGATTTTGCCGCACGATCCATCGCCGCCAGACGTTCTTCCGCAATCTTGTTGAGCGCTAAGTCACTCTTGATTTGGGCATGTAGATCAGGCGTCCTATCCAGCAGCGTGAGCAAATAGAAGTTCTTATCCAGCACGGGAGACTTCATTGCGATCGGAGCGTGCGCTGGCTCGACGGTTTGCGCCGCGGCAAACGCCACAATTTCAAGCAGCAGCGCGGTGCTCGATAAGGCTCGCCTCGCTCTTGGGCAAAATGTCAACGGGGGTATTGTAGCCTAATCGAGCGGTGCGAGTGGTCCACTGACCCACCCTGCTCTGGGCCGTGATATCCTTGCTCCAATAACCCAAGGATGATTGCATGCCGGTCTTCTCAGACATATCTGCGTTTCACGTGTTCTTGGCAATCGCCTCGGTCGGATTCATTTTTCTGCTGGTCTCGCTGATCTTCGGAGAGGTCTTTGGTCACTTCGGGGATGCGCATTTCGACACTCTCGATCATGGCGGCCCCAGCTTTTTCAGCCCGCGCATCGTCGCTGTGTTCATTACCTCGTTTGGAGGATTCGGCGCGGTCGGCATCCACTATGGTTTGTCCATCCTGGCAGCTTCAGGCATCGGATTCTTGAGCGGTATTTTCTTCGGCGGCCTGATCTACCTTTTCGCGCGGTTCCTGCATGGACAACAAGCCTCAACTGACGTGCGCAATGCCGACCTGATCGGCCAACCAGCCCGGGTTGTGGTCGCGATTCCCGCTGGAGGTGTCGGCCAGGTGCGGTGCCGGGTGGGTGAGGAAATGTTCGACAAGATCGCCCAATCGCGCGAGGACACACCCATTCCGGAAAACACGCTGGTGCGGGTGGAAGAGACGCTCGGCGACATGGTTATCGTTCGTAAACAGTAGTCTTTCGAGGTGAAGTATGCTTTCGGACCTGGCGGGATTGCTCCTCCCTTTAATCATTCTCGCCGTCGTACTCGCGCTCTTAATCGCCGCGGGGCTATTCAGCCGCAATTACCTGAAGGTATCGCCGAACATGGTGGCAGTCTTGAGCGGTCGCAAGCGCAAGCTGGCCGATGGACATTACGTCGGTTACCGGATGGTGCGGGGTGGCGCGGCACTCAGAATCCCGCTGCTCGAAAAGGTCGAGTATCTCTCGCTAAACGTGATGACCATCCCGCTGGAGATCAAGCGGGCCTACACGGTGCAGGGCGTCCCGGTATCAGTAAAGGCAGTGGCAAACGTGAAGATTCGCGGGGATGAGACCTCGCTCCACGCCGCCGCGGAACGTTTCCTCGGCATGACGCACGACGACATCCAGAAGGTCATTTTCCAAACCTTGGAAGGGCATCTGCGTTCTATCCTTGGCACCCTGACGGTGGAGGAAGTCAACAGCGATCGCCAGAGCTTTGCGCAGAAGCTCACCACCGAGGCCGCCATGGACCTCGAGAAAATGGGCCTCGGCGTCGACGTACTGACCATTCAGGAAGTCAGCGACGAAGAAGATTACCTCAACGCGCTCGGCAAACGCCGGACCGCGGAGGTCAAGCGCGACGCTACAATCGGCGAGGCCGACGCGAACCGCGATGCCAAGATCCGGTCCGCCAGCGCGATGCAGGAAGGCGAGAAGGCCAAGCTTGGCTCCGAAGCCGATATATCGCAGTCGCAGCGCGACCTTGCTCTTCGCCAAGCCCAGTATCAAGCCGAGATTGAAGCGGAAAAGGCGCGAGCCGCGCAAGCCGGTCCGCTGGCGCAGGCCAAGGCCCGGCAGGCAGTAGTTGCCGAAGAAGTGAGGGTCGACCGCACACGTACCCAGGAGCAGATCGCAGTCCAGGAACAAGAAGTGCTGCGCAAGCAGCGCGAACTAGAAGCTACCGTCATCAAACCTGCTGACGCGGAGCGCCAGGCAGCCATCGTTCGTGCGGAGGCCTCCAAGTCCGCAGCGATCCTGGAAGCTGAAGGAAAGCGCTCTGCGCTGATCGCCATGGCGGAAGCCGAACAGCAGAAGCTGCGAATGGAGGGCGCCGGGCGCGCTGCCGCCGTCGAGTCGGAAGGCCGTGCCGAGGCGGCTAAGATTGAGGCCATCGGCCTGGCGCAGGCCAAGGCGATTGAGGCGCAGGGCGTCGCGGAAGCCGCCGCTATCTTACGTAAGGCCGAAGCATGGAAGCAGTTCAACGAGGCGGCGCGGCTGCAGACGGTGTTGGAAAAGCTGCCGGCGATCCTGCAGGCCTCCAGCGGGATTTTCGGCGCTGTCGCGGCGCCGCTCGGTAACATCGACAAGGTAGTGGTTATCGATCAGGGCTCCGGGGACGGCGCGTCCAGTGGCATCGGCAGGCTTGCGAGAGCCGGACCTACAGTCGTGTTTAGCCTGTTGCAGCAACTCGAGGCGCTCGGTCTCAACGTTCCTGCTTTGCTTCAACAATTGGGCGTTCATCAGTCCAATGGCGGCGTGCCTCCTGACGGCCCGGTGGTGAAGAACATTCCAGACCGCACAGACTGATACCGTGCCGCCATCTGTGTATTACACTTCAGCGCATGGCGCTGGTGGCGAATCCAAGCCCCTCGTCATTCATTGCAGCGACCCCCGCTATCAGCCGCATTTCCAGGAGTTTCTCGAAACGGGACTTGGCCTGGCGCACTACGCTCTGATTGCCGTGCCAGGCGGACCGCACTGTCTTACACTGTCCGACTATCTGCCGAAGTTCGCTTGGGCCGGATGGCGGTGGGTCAAAGTGATGGAGCGAGTCGCGCAGCCGGAGCGAATCATCCTGATTGCGCATGACGACTGCCGTTGGTATGTGAGCATGGGGTTCGTCTCTGCGCCGGCGAGCCTGCGCGAGCGGCAGATCGCGGACTTAAAGACAGCTCGAACGGCACTGGCCGAGCGCTACGGTGCCAAGGTTGATCTCTACTACGCGCGCCTGGAAGCCGACCACGCCGTGTTCGAAAACCTGTCCGCCTAAGCTACAGCGGAATGTTCCCATGCTTCTTGCGCGGCATGGCGTCCACCTTGGTCGCCAGCATCCGCAGCGCCCGGATCACTTTCGGCCGCGTCTCGTGCGGCTCGATCACATCGTCGATGAAGCCCCGCTCTGCCGCCACAAACGGATTGGCGAACCGCTCGCGAAACTCATCGATCTTCTTCTGCCGCGCTGCCTCCTTGTCGCCGGCCGTCGTCAACTCCCGCCGGTAAACGATATTCACCGCGCCCTCCGCGCCCATCACCGCGATCTCGGCCGTCGGATACGCGAAGTTTACGTCGGTCCGCAGGTGCTTCGACCCCATTACGCAGTAGGCTCCGCCGTAAGCTTTGCGCGTGATGACCGTGATCTTGGGCACCGTCGCTTCGGCATAAGCATAGAGCAGCTTCGCTCCCTGTCGAATGATTCCGCCGAACTCCTGCTCGGTGCCCGGAAGAAAGCCCGGGACGTCCTCAAATGTCAAGATCGGAATATTGAAGGCATCGCAGAAGCGCACAAAGCGCGCGCCTTTGACCGATGAGTTGATATCCAGGCAACCGGCCAGAAACGCAGGCTGGTTGGCCACGATCCCGATCGTCCGACCATCCATGCGCGCGAACCCGATCACGATATTCTTGGCCCAGTGCTCATGGATCTCGAAGAACTCGCCGTCATCCACCACGCGATGGATGATGTCCTTGATGTCGTAGGGGATGTTCGATTCGGTGGGCACCAGTTTGTCGAGTGCAGGATCGGCCCGATCGACCGGATCGGCGGCCTGCCGCGCTGGCGCGTCGTCCCGGTTATTCGACGGAATGTACGAGATAAGCTCGCGAATCATCCGCAGGCACTCAGGGTCGTCCTGTGCCAGAAAATGCGCGACACCGCTGATGGAGTTGTGCGTCTCGGCGCCGCCCAGCTTCTCTTTGGTCACGTCTTCATGCGTAACGGTCTTGATCACATCCGGACCGGTAACGAACATGTGGCTGGTTTGATCCACCATGAAGATGAAATCGGTCAGCGCTGGTGAATAAACGGCGCCGCCGGCGCAAGGGCCCATGATGGCCGAGATCTGAGGAATCACTCCGCTGGCCAGCGTGTTTCGCAGGAAGATGTCGGCGTATCCGGCGAGTGAAAGCACCCCTTCCTGAATGCGCGCGCCACCGGAATCATTCAGGCCGATCACCGGAGCGCCGGTTTTCAGCGCCAGATCCATGATCTTGCAAATCTTCAGTGCGTTGGCTTCGGAGAGCGAGCCACCGAAGACCGTGAAATCCTGAGCGAAGACGTAGACCAGGCGCCCGTGAACGTGGCCATAGCCGGTGACGAAGCCATCGCCGTCCACCACCTGCTGGTCCATGCCGAAATCGTGGCAGCGGTGCCGGACCAGCTTGTCCACTTCTTCGAAGGTGCCTTCATCCAGCAGCAGATCGATGCGCTCGCGGGCCGATAGTTTTCCTTCTTGATGCTGGCGCTGCATGCGCTCCTGGCCGCCACCCGCTTCGGCATTGGCGTGGCGGCGGCGCACTTCCGCCCACGGGTCGAGAGACATAAGACATTACAGTAGCACTCAAACTAGTGGGCAGGATGAGAAACGTTACTCGGCGTAATAGCCGTTGCGTGCCTTCAGTTCAGCGAGCGGAAATCTCCGGCGCGCGGTTTCCGTTAAAGCCACTCCGATGTGGCGAAACTCCCCCGGCGCGGAGGGCGGCTCATGATACGCCAGACTGTAACGGCTGCGAATGTGCCCGATCATCTCGTTGAAGGACTCATCGGCGCGCTCGGCCTTCACCCATTCGCCGCCGGTCTCCTCAGACAGGTGAAACACATCGGCGGGTGTGAAGTCGGGGTTGCCCGGTTTGCCGGGATCGAGCGGGCGCGGCCGGATGGCTCTTCCAGTCACGATGGCGTTGAAGACAGTGTCCGCTTTATTTAACTCGCGAATCACCTGACCGTCCGTCAATTGATAGCTCATGCTGAGGTTGTCGGTGAGAATCAAAATCGCCCGCCGTCCGTCCGGTCCCGCATTCGCTTCCATGTAACGTGCTGCGTCCATCACCGCCGAGTTGATCAGCGTGCTCGTGCCCACGTCCACCTTAACCGCGCCCGCGATCTGGCGCGCAGTCTCGGCCAGGTTGTCGCTGAATCCCTGGTGCACGGCGCTGGTTCGCGCAAACACCATGATGGCCACGCGGTCGCCCGGACGCAGATGCTCCAGCGATTCGCGGGCCGTCTGCGCGATCTCGTCGATATACTTTTGCATGCTGCCGCTGATATCGAGCAGCAGGATAATATTCAGCCGCTCCTCGCCGTGCGAGAACGAGACGATGCTCTGCGGCTGATTCTCATCGGTCACGATGAAGTCGTCTTTGGATAGGCCGTTGACGAGATTCTTGCCTTCCATGACCTGAACATCCACTCGAACGTCGGATACTCCGGCTTTGAACACGGGCGTCGCTGCCTCCTGCGCGGCCAGAGGCGCTAGGATGAAGAGCGTCGAGATGAAGAACATCATAATCGGCAGCGCGGGCCACATCGACCACGGAAAGACTGCTTTGGTACGAGCCCTCACGGGCATCGATACCGACCGGCTTAAGGAAGAAAAGCAGCGCGGGATTTCCATAGACTTGGGATTCGCGCATCTGCAGATTTCGCAGAATGTGCGCCTCGGTTTCGTAGACGTACCCGGACACGAAAGGTTCATTAAGAACATGTTAGCCGGGGTAGGTGGCATTGATCTTGTTCTGTTTGTTATAGCTGCCGATGAATCCATCAAACCACAAACTCGCGAACATTTCGACATTTGCAGGCTCCTGGGTATTCGGAACGGCATAGTGGTTCTTACGAAGTCCGATATGGTTGATAACGACCTTATCGAGCTGGTGCGCCTCGAAGTTGATGAATTTGTGCGGGGATCGTTCCTCGAAAACGCCCCCATCGTCGCGGTCAGTTCCACCACCGGAGCAGGTTTGGCCGACTTGCGCGCGGAAATTGAAAAGATGGCTGGGTCGGTTGCTGAAAAGGACGCGTCGCAATATTTTCGGCTGCCGATTGACCGCGCCTTCTCGATGCGCGGGTTCGGAACTGTAGTCACCGGTACGCTGGTGTCGGGCTCGGTGCATGCGGAGCAAGAAGTAGAACTGCATCCGGCGCGCCGGCGGGTGCGGGTGCGCGGCATTCAAGTCCACGGCGCCAGCGTGAGGGAAGCCACGGCCGGCCAACGGACCGCGCTGAACATCGCCGGAGTGGAAGCCGCTGAAATGCGGCGCGGCATGCTGCTCGCCGAAGCCGAAAGATTCCGCGCCACCACACAGGTGGAATGCGTTTTTGAGCTGCTCGCCTCTGCGAAACCGCTGAAGCATCGCGCGCCTGTGCACTTTCACGCTGGAACCGCGGAAGTGGAGGCCGAGATGCGGCGGCTGCGCGGTACTGAAGCGCTCCAGCCTGGCACACGCGATTATGTTCGCTTCTTGTTGAGCGAGCCCCTGCTGCTCTTGCCCGGCGATCGGTTTATCGTTCGCATGTTCTCGCCGGTCGTAACCATTGGCGGCGGCACTGTACTGGACATCGCAGGGCCCCGAAGAGCCGCGCCCGATCGCATGCGCGTTCTGGAATCCGCTCCACTCGCCGATCGTATCGCGTTGCTGGTGAGCGAGGCGCGCTATGGAATGGGAATGCCTGAGTTGGTGGCGCGCACGGGTCTGCTGGAAGCCGATATTCACAAATCCGTGGGCACGGCGCGGGTGATCGCTATTGAGTCTCCCCAGTTCTGGCTGCTCGATTCGAAATGGGTGGCGTGCCAGCTCGAGATTATCCACGAGACCTTGAAGCAGTTCCACCGAAAGAATCCGCTGCTCGGCGGTCTGTCGAAAGAAGAGCTGCGAAGCAAGCAGTTGTCGGGCGCGCCTCCCTGGCTGATGGACGCTCTGCTCGCGCGCGCCAAGGCGCTGGCCGTCGATGGCGAAACGGTGCGGCTCGCTTCGCATCAGATCTCGCTGAAGCAGGACGAAGCGGAAGCCTCCGCGAAGATCGAGAGCGCGTTTCAAGCCTCGGGCCTGGCCGTGCCCTCCATGAGTGAAGTGTTGGGAAAGTCTGGCGTGGAGGCAAAACGTGCGCGTAATATACTCCAATTGCTGCTTCGAGACAAACGGCTGGTACGAATCAACGACGAACTGGTATTTCATGCCTCAGCCATCCAGTCGCTGCGCGAACTGCTCGCAAAAAAGAAAGGCGCCCGCTTCGCCGTCTCCCAATTCAAGGACTGGACCGGAATCTCTCGCAAGTACGCCATTCCGCTCCTCGAGTTCCTCGACCGCGAGCGAGTGACCCGCCGGGAGGGCGATTCGCGAGTCGTGTTATAACGCCGTGCTGCGAAGCGCTCAGGCGCGGCTCCGCGAAAAATACATTATCAGGCTGAAGACAAAGCCAACAAGAAACACCCAGAACAATACTTTCGCAATAACCGCCAATGTAGTTGCGGCTTCGGCCAGCCCTAGCAGTGCCACGATGATGCCAGCTACCAAAAAAGCAATGGCCCAACCCAACATATAACCAACCCTCACACTGGTTGGACGCTCCATGCCTAGGTTTGTGACAGGCATGGAGTTAACCTAGGGGATTTCCCTATGGAGCATGTAGTTAAGACACCCGAGGAGATGCCGCATTGTCACTTGACAGAGTGGCGAAGAAAAGGCGAATATAGAACCTAGGCCGTTTAATGCTGTTTGATGACAACACTGGCCCCCAGTTGGTAGGCATCGCGCGCCTGGCCGCTACCAGCGATCCGCTCGAAGCCAAGAAACGCGTGGAATATTTTGAACTTGAGACGCGACGCTTTATCGGGCGTGGTTCCGGACGGATGCGTTCAATCTTCACGATCAATCCTTATCGCGGCTGCGAATTCGGGTGCAAGTATTGTTATGCGCGCTACGCGCACGAATTCATGGAGCTGCGCGACCCCGAGCTTTTCGAGCGCAAGATTTACGCCAAGCGATTCCACACCTCCTGGTTTCGCGACGAGTTGCGGCGGCTCAAGACGGGGGAAACAATCTGGATCGGCACGGCCACGGATCCCTATCAGCCGGCCGAGCGCCGCTTTCGGATTACCCGGCGGATGCTGGAAGTATTCGCTCACGAGCGCGGTTTTACTCTCGGGATCACCACCAAGTCAGACCTGGTAGCCCGCGACTCGGAACTGCTGGCGCGGATCGGGCGGACGAATTCCGTCAGCGTCCACTTAACGATTACGACGCTGGATGAAGCGCTGGCTCGTCTTCTGGAACCCCGAGCGCCCCGTCCGGCCTTGCGTGTCGCTGCCCTCCGCAAACTCACCGACGCCGGGGTGCGCGTGGGCGTGCTTGCGCATCCCATGATGCCGCTTATTAACGATAGTGAGAAGGGCATCGAGGCGGTTTGCGCGGCGGCCGTCGCCAACGGGGCTTCTTCCTTCAGCGCCAGCCCGCTGTTCTTGAAGCCCTGCGCCCAGCGGGTGTTCTTTCCGTTTCTGGAGCAGCATTTTCCGCACTTGCTCCGGCGCTATAAGGAGCGGTACCAAGCCAACGCGTATCTCAAAGGTCACTATCCCGAAATGATCCGCGAGCGAGTTCAAAAGGTGTTGTCGCGGCACAAGTTGCGTCCGCGCGAGGTGGTGGAATGGCCGGTCGACGATCAGTTGGATCTTTTCGCATAATAGACGAATCCCTGACGTCCATGCCAGTCGCGAAACCAATGAAAAATGGGCGGCGGCCACGCTCCGCATATTCAGCGAAACGCTAGAAGTTGAGCAGATCACGGCCCTGGTTGGCCTGAAACCGACACGCTTCTACTTAAAGGGCGATCCCTTAAGCGCTCGCAGTTCGCAGCTGCGCCGTACAAATGCCTGGCTTCTCATGAGCGGGGTCGCGGAAGATCAGGGCGTCGATGTGCATTTGGTCTGTTTACTGGATTTGATCGAACCGAAGGCTGACATGCTGCGGTCCCTTTGTCCAATGTGCAAGGTCGATTTGTTCTGCGGTTTTTCATCAACGCATGGGCAGGGCGGCACAGTGCTGGACAAGGACCTGCTTGGACGTTTGAGCGCACTTGGTCTGGACCTCAAGATCGATCTTTACCCGCCCGGACCTATACAGGACGAGGAGGTACTTTACATCGCAAAGTAGATCGCGTATAATCTCCATATGGCTTCCGTTCGGCCCATTCGTGCGGCTCCCCCTGAGACCGTGGCGCTGCACACGCGCGCGATGGATAACCTGCGCTTCATTCGCGAAACTATGGAGCGCGCCGGAGCGTTCACCGCCGTGCCCGGCTGGGGCGGCTTCGCGATGGGTATAAGCGCGCTCGCCGCCACCGTGATCGCCGCCCGCCAATCTAATGCAGGAGCTTGGCTCGCCACTTGGTTGATCGAGGGAATCTTCGCCATTGCGCTGGGCGCGTGGGCCATAAAGCGCAAGGCCGATTCCGCGCAACTTCCGCTGCTCTCGGCGCCCGGTCGAAGATTCGTGCTGAGCTTTGCTCCACCGTTGTTGGTTGGTGCGCTGCTGACGGTGGTCCTCTATCAGGCCGGACTCACCCAGGTGATTCCGGGAACCTGGCTATTGCTTTACGGCACGGGAGTCGTGACCGGCGGCGCGTATTCGGTGCGGGTGGTCCCGCTGATGGGGATGTGCTTCATGTTGGTGGGTGCGGTGGCGCTGTTCTGCCCATTCTCATGGGGCACGGCGCTGTTGGGCGTGGGATTCGGCGGCCTGCATGTTGTTTTCGGAATTATTATTGCCAGGCGCTACGGTGGTTAGATCGAGGAGGTACGGTGGCTAAACAGAACGCTGCTCGAAAAGAAATGCCGGCAGAGAAATTATCCGAGGCTCGCGCCATTCCCGGCGGCAAGACGCTGCCGGCTCTGGATCGCTTGATCCACGAGCGCATGCGCCTGGGAATCGTGAGCTCTTTGGCCGCGAACCGGTCGCTCACATTCAACGAACTAAAGAAGCTCCTCAAAACTACCGATGGCAACCTGAGCGTACATGCGCGCAAGCTGGAAGATGCCAATTACATCGCCTGCACCAAGACATTCCAGGGCCGCATGCCGAAGACCGAATATCGTTTGACCGAGGCGGGACGGCGCGCTCTCGAAAAATATCTTAATCACATGGAAGCGCTGATTCAAGCCATGCGCGAGCTGTAGGTCCCTTTTTTTGGAGGAACGCTTTATGTCACAAAGAACTTCCCACGGGTTGCACGCCGCCATCATCATGGATGGCAACGGCCGCTGGGCCACGACGCGCGGGTTGCCGCGCATTGCCGGACATCGCGCCGGTGCCGAGGCGCTCCGCCGCACGGTCGAAGTAGCTCCAGACACCGGCATCGGCACTCTTACGGTCTATGCCTTTTCATCCGACAACTGGCAGCGGCCGACAACGGAGGTTTCCGCGCTCATGAAACTGTTTCACTCCTATTTGCGCCGCGAACAAGCTGAATGCGTGAAGAATGGCGTTCGTGTTTCGGTCATGGGGCGGCGTGACCGGCTGCCTCGCACGCTGCTTCCCGTAATCGAATCCACCGAGAAGGCCACCGCCGCTGGAAAAAAGCTGCACCTCCGCATCGCCGTGGATTATTCGGCGCGCGCCGCGATTCTCAAAGCTGCTCGTAAACTCAAAGACCAGGCCACACGCGACGATTTCACTTCAATGTTAGGCGGACTGGACGTCGATCTGCTGATCCGTACGGGCGGCGAAAAACGCCTGAGCGATTTTCTGCTCTGGGAATGCGCTTATGCCGAGTTAATCTTTACGCCGGTCATGTGGCCGGACTTCACTGCTTCCGATCTGGGCGCGGCCGTGGCTGAATTCCACTCCCGCGAGCGCCGCTTTGGCGCGGTCCCGGCAGCCGCTTTGGCATAAACATTACTCGTATCTCAGCGCCGTTAGCGGATCTACTTTGGCGGCACGCCGCGCCGGTACATAGCAAGCCGCCAGCGCCACCATCGCCAAGAACAATGGCAATACCGCGAAAGTGGACGCGTCGGTAGCGCGCACTCCATAAAGGAAACTCCCCAGGACTTTCGAAATCGCCAGCGACCCCGCCACGCCCGCCGTCAAACCCACCACGATCATCGGCAGTGAGTCGCCGATGGCTCGCCGAAGGATATCCGCGGGCCGGGCTCCCAGCGCCATGCGAATTCCGAATTCAGAAGTGCGCTGCGAGACGGAATAGGCGACAACGCCGTAGATCCCGATCGCCGCCAGCGTTAACGCTCCTAGCGCGAACACAGCCAGGAGCCAAAGCCCCAAACGCCGCGCCTCAATAGAATTGGAAACGATCTGGTCGAGTGACGTCACGTCGTAGACCGGTTGCTCAAGGTCCACTGCAAACACCGCCTTTTGCAACGATGCGGCCAGCGATTCAGGATCGCCGTCGGTCCGCACCATAAAGCTCACGAAACGGTTGGCAAACTGCGCGTGCGGCATGTAGATTTGTGGCGTCGCGGGCAATCCCAAGCCGTACTGAGCGACGTCTTCGACTACGCCGACTACTTCGCGGAAGGGTGAACTGGTAAACCCGCCCGACGCCGAGCCGGCCTGGATCTTCTTCCCCAGTGGCGACTCGCCGCCGAACCACAACCGAGCCGCAGTTTCGCTGATGACACAGACCGGCGGATGATTCGCATCGTCGCGGGGCTCGAAGAGACGGCCCAGACGCAGCGGAATATGCAGCGCCTGAAAATATTCCGGACTGACGATATAGCGGTCGGGACTCGATTGCTCCCCCGCGCCGAAGCTCTTGCCCGCGATCACAAAGCCAGTGCGGTCGAAGTCGCCAGACATCGGGACCACGCTGACGGTCGCCGCCTGCCGCACGCCGGGCAGCGCGCGTAAATTCGCCAGCGCGCGGTCGAAGAATTGGACGACCATTGCGTCGTTGGGATAGCGAACCTTCGGGAGCGAAACGGAAGCGGTGAGCACGCCCGCGGGATCGAACCCGGGATTCACGTTGCGCAAGCGCATAAAGCTCCGCGCCAGAAGTCCGGCCGAGACCAGCAGAACCAGGGCCAGCGCGATCTGGCTGGCGGCCAGCAGTTGGCGAAGCCGGTTACGATGATCGCCCGCCACGCGGATTCCGTACTTTAGCGCATCATCCAGGCGAGTCGAGTCCAGATGGAGGATCGGCGCCAGGCCGAAGAGAATCGCGGCCACCAGCGACAGTCCGAGCGAAAAACCGAGCACTCGAAAATCGATTGCGATGTGGCGTGCATCGGGCAAAATCCGCGCCGCAACATCAGTGAGCGCGGAAGTGCTCCAGGCTGCCAGCACCAGTCCGCAGATTCCGCCCGTCAGTCCCAGAACCAGGCTCTCTGAGAGCAGCAATCGAGCAAGCTGGCTGCTGTTCGCCCCCAGTGCCGCGCGCACCGCCATTTCGCGTCGTCGAGCGCTCGATTTCGCCAGCAGCAGGTTGGCAATGTTCGCACAGGCGATCAGCATCAGCACCAGAACGGCGCTTTGCAAGGCCAGCAATCCCGCACGCACGTTACGGGTCATATCTTCGCGTAGCGTTACAATGCGAGCGGCCAAATGCGCGTCTACGTCGGGATGCGCGCGCTCCATGTCGCGCGAACGCACGTTCAACTCGGCCTGCGCCTGTTCGATCGAAACGCCCGGCCGCAGCAAGACGATCGATTCCAGATGCCGTCCATCGCGCGACCCGGAATTGAAGGGTTCGCCGACAGCGCGATAGATCTGAGCCGGCTCTTGCGCCAGACTGGGAGGCAGAGGCAAGAGATCCGCTCCGGCAACTCCCACGATTTCGTGTGGTCGCGAATCGAGCTGGATCTTCCTTCCCACCACCTGCGGGTCGGCGTGAAACTGATCGCGCCACAACGAATAGGACAGCACCACGACATCGTCACGCCCGTCCCGATCCTCCTCGGGCCGGAAAAAGCGCCCCAGCATCGGTTGAACGCCCATTACCCCGAAATATTGATGCGAGACCAGAAGGGCCGTCAGGCGCTGGGCTTGGCCGGCGCCGGTGAGGATGGGCTTGTAATAGGCCGAAAACAGCGCCCCGCTTTCGAGGGTCTTGCTATCGCGGCGCCAATCCTCGAAGTCGTCGAATGACGACGGCCCCCGGCTGCTGTTGTTTGATACCGACCAGATCATGGCCAGACGTTCCGCGTTCCTGTAAGGAAGCGGCCGGAGAAGCAGAGCATTGACGATGCTGAACACCGACGTCGACATGCTGATAGCGACAGCCAGTGTTAAGATGCCCGTCGCGGCGAATGCAGGTGTCCGCAGCAAGGAGCGAGCGGAGATTCTGAGATTTTGCCAGATCATGAGGCGCCTCCACAGCCGATGCAGTTTATTGTACAGTCAGTTTGAATGACCCGACGACACTTTTCCCTCGCTGCATCCGGGCTCGTCTTAACGGGACCCTTGTCCGCCGCCGCCCCCACTACCAGGAGCATCCTGGAGCTGCGCTGGTTTCACATGCGCACCAATCCTGAGAATCAAATGCAAAGGACCACGGAGTTTCTACGCGCCGCCGCGCCCGTGCTGAAGCGATCAGGCGCCACCCACTTGGGAGTTTTCGGAAGCGTGATCGCCGACGAGAGCCCGTTCCTTCTGGCCCTGGCCGCGTTCCCCAGCATGGCGGCGCTGGAAGCGGCCCGTGAAAAACAGGCGGCCGACAAAGATTACATCCAGGCTCGCGACGCCTACAACGCCATGCCCGGCCTCGGCTTCGAACGCATGGAAAGCTCCCTACTGCGTTGCTTTGAAGGCATGCCTCAAGTGGAACCGCCGCCCACCGAAGGGTCGGGCGCCGCGCGCGTTTTCGAGCTACGCATGTACGAATCGAATAACAGCTTCACGCTGGCTCGCAAAATCAAGATGTTTAACGAGGGAGAAATCGGGATCTTCAAACGACTGGGAATGCGTCCGGTATTCTACGGCGAGACGCTGATTGGGGCCCGCATGCCAAACCTGGTTTATATGCTGGGGTTCGACAATCTGGCGGCGCGTGAAAAGCTGTGGCAGGCGTTCGGCGCCGATCCGGAATGGCAGAAACTGCGCGTGCAGCCGGGTTTTAGCGATACCGAGAATGTGTCGAACATCAGCAACTCGATTCTGCGGCCGTTGCCTTTTTCGGATATTCGGTAGCCCGACCCCAAAATTCCCGGTCATCCCCAAGACTGAATTCTGCCCGCGATATCGATTTTCAGCTCCTGCGGATCGGGAGTAAAGCGCATGCAGGCCGCCTCCGGCAAATCCTGGAGCACTTCAGCCAAGGGTGGGTAGCGGAGTTCTGGGAGCACGGCAAAGCCCAACGTGTCCGCTAACAGGCCTGCGATTCGTACCAGATGCACCATCCGAAACGGGCCGCTGGGCGATTCATGATGCTTGGCCACTACCTCGAACAATTCTGGCGGGAACGGCATTTTCCCCATCAGCCAGGCGCCGGCCTGGCAGTGATCGATGTCGAATAATTCTCGCTCGGTAGCGATGAGATCGAAGCCCTGCTCTCCGGCAACAGCCAATAGGTTGATGTACGAGTCCGGGTATTTGACCAGCAAGGCCAGGCGGCCGATGTCGCGGAGTAGCCCCGCGACATAAGCAAAATCGGTATCCATTTTGCAGGCACGCGCCAGTTTTTCCGAGAGCAGCGCGCAAGCCAGGCTGTTCTGCCAGCAAGCACGCAGAGCTTTACTATTCAGAACAGGGCCGACAAAATCTCCCAAGGCCCGCGTCACCGTGATCGCCTTCACCCGGTCCAATCCCAGCAGGACGATGGCATGCGAGATAGTCTTCACCTGGTTCTGAAGCGCGAATAGCGGGGAGTTGGCCATCTGCAGCACCCGGCTAGCGAACACCGGTTCGGCTGCGATGATGCGGCCTACGCCCGTAATATGCGCGTTGTCATGAGAAAGCAGCTCCAGCAGCCGCGTCGCTACCAGGGGAAACGGCGGCAGGTCATCTAAGGCCCAGGGGTTTTTTTCGGCCGTCTTGGAACTGGGCGCTTCGGGCTCGACAGTCGTCATGCTGCTCCTCTGGCTGATTCCCTTATCGGCGAGGTCGATCATTATGTGAGAGCGGAGAGATTCGTGCCGATAAGTGAGTTGTGACTACCACAATTCTGGAGACCCCCGCGGAGTCCGAGATCCGGTTCCTGGACTACCGGCTGGACGTCATCAGCCGCTGGCCGCCGTCCGAGCGGAAGCGGGTAACGGCGGAAGCCATCTCGCGTCGAATCACGTCCATCGCCCGATCTTCGCTGGTGCAGCCTCAAATCGACCACTTAATGGACTCGAGCTGCCAGTTACTGGAAAATCTTTTCCAGGGTGAATAGCCCCGTCTGACTTAGAGGGGCCTGACTTAGAGCCGCGTCATTTGGAACAACCCTGGCGAGCCTCTTCGAATTGATTGAAAAGCCGCGCCGCACCGTCACCGGCCAAAGTGTCCAGCCGATGGCTTTGTCCCTTCTCGACGGTGATGCGAACGGTCATCCCTTTCGCGCGAAATTGCCCGGCCTGCTGCTGCATCTCTTCTTTCCATCCAGTGTCCAGTTCACCGACGTGCATGTTGATACACATCTTCGCCAGAGCGCCCACCCGCGCCGGCGTTGCATCCGGAAGATAACCGGGGAAGCCGGTGACGGACCAGAAATATTGTGGATACGTCGCGGCCACATGAAAGGCGCTGATGCCTCCATTGGACTGTCCGGCGATGTGAAATTTATTGCCGGCGATCTTGTAATCAGCGAGAATCTTCGTTAAGAACTCAGGGAAAATGCGCTCGCCGCCTTCGAAGAATAGCTGGCCATCTGGCGCCGCGGGAATCACGACAATGTAACCGCGACGCTCCGCCTCATCCCGCCAGTTGCGCTGGATGGCGCCATCGACAATGTTCATCGTCTGAGGGCCTCCGCCGAAGGCGAGCACCCCCGGATAAGCCTTCGCCGCATCGTAATGGCTCGGAAGCACGACTTTGTAGTGAACTGTGACGCCCGAAATAGTTTTGCTTTTTTCGAGCACCTCCGCCGCGGCGGGCCGGCTTGCGAACAATAAAACAGCCGCGCCTGCCAGCGCCACAATGCTGGCCGAATCAATATACTTCGAGATCATGTCCGATCACTACCTTTCCTGAATACCCTTGGCCAATTTCTTTCAGATACTGTTCGTCGGAAAAATTCGTCAATCCGCCGGTGCGATGATAAACGATCAGAAGGCCGGGTTGGCTTTGGCTTGCAATCTCCCCTAATTCCTGAGTGGAAGTATGATATTGGGCGCGGTATTTCGGCCAATCCGGCATGCTGGCGCGGGATCCCATCGGATAGACTTCGTGGATCAGAATATCGCAGTGCCGGCACGCCTTCACCAGTTCCAGACTGGGGCGGGTATCGCCGGAGATGACGATGACCCGATCCGGAGTATCGAATCGATAGCCATACGCTTCGTCCCACTCGCCGTGAGGCACCAGAAAAGCCGTCACGTGAACCAGCGCGTCAGTGTAGACAATGCCCGGCTTGATTTCGTGCGCAACCACACGCAGCGGCCAGCGTTGTTCCAAGCCTTTGGTGCGGATGTTAATGTCCTCCTGCCATGCCGCCAAAATGTGATCCGTCATCGCCTTCAGTCCCTTGGGTCCGTAAACATTGAGGGTATCCTTCCGCGCCATGACCCAGGGCGTGAAGATCAGATCGGGGTAACCGACGGTGTGATCGGAGTGCAGGTGAGTGAGGAATGCGGTCTTGAGATTTTCCGGCCGGACCGTGGGGATACCTTTCGCGGCCGCAGCGGCGGCACGGCGGACAACGCCGGGACCGAAGTCAATGAGATACGCTGTGTCGTTCACAACGATTGCGGTAGCCGGGCCGGAACGGTCGGGATCCATGGCCGGCGTCCCTGTTCCGAGCAAGATTACCTGCGTCGCCGCTGAAAGACACGCGCGCCAAATCACCACGGCCACGAGAATTCTTAGCGCTCGACTCGACATTTCTAATCTCTCGAACATTATCATAGACGCCCCGGTGTGTCAGTATGGTGGTGTCTATGACGCCACAAGGACAGCCGAAATTTCAGTTGGTGAACACGCCGGAGTACCGGGAAAGTTACGCCAACAGCGTGCAGATTCGAGTGAACCTCTGGGATTTCTTCCTGATGTTCGGCACCGTGAATCAGACCTCGCCCGACAATGTTGTCATCCACAACTTTCAGGGCGTCTATCTGAGCCCGCAGCAGGCCAAAGCCTTGCTGAATGTCCTGAACCAAAACATTTCGCAATATGAGGCGACCTTCGGCGAAATCAAGCTGGAGCCTCATAGCACCGGCCAAGCCAGCGCGATCCAGTAATGACGGCGCCCTCCGAGGCTGGACTGAAGATAAGGCGCGGCGTCCGGTCGGATACCTACCTGTTCTTCCTGCTCTCGTTCACGCTGATTGTCTTCCTCACGCACGCCGCCTACTTCGGTCTGCCCTTTTTCTGGGATGAGCTGGGCCAGTTCGTCCCGGCCGCGCTCGACATCTACCATGACGGAGCATGGATTCCGCATTCCACGGTTCCGAACGCGCACGCGCCCGGCGTGATGGCATACCTGGCGGCCGTGTGGGACATCTTTGGCTACTCGATTCCGGTCACTCGCGCTGCGATGCTGCTGCTGGCAAGTTGCGCCTCGTTTTTCACCTTTCTCCTCGCGATCCAATTGTGTCGTGGATTGCACGGCGCGCCCGCCTTCGCACCGGCCCTGTTACTTCTGATCGATCCGCTGTTTTATATGCAAGGTATGATGGCGCAACTGGATATGCCGGCCATGCTTTTCACAGTCCTCGCGCTGATGCTGTTTCTGCAGGACCGGCATCCGGCCGCGGCTTTGGCCTGCACAGCGCTGGTTCTTTCGAAAGAGACTGGCGCGCTATTGCCGTTGGTTTTTGTCCTAGTGCTACTGGCTGATCCTCCGCGAAGTAAATTCGCCGCTTACTACATCGCCCCTTTCGCGGTGCTGGCGGTCTGGTTTTTTGTCTTGTGGCGCGTCACCGGCCACCTCTTCGGCGACGCCGGATTCACGCATTACAATCTTGGTTACGCGCTCAATCCGGCCCGCGCCTCGCTGTGCTTGCTGCGGCGCATTTACTATTTGTTCCTGGCCGATTTCCGTTGGGCGGGAACGGTGGCCATCGCGCTGGCATGGAAAAAAACGCGGATCTACTCCAATCGCGCCTGGCGGATTACTTGGCTGTTCATCGCCGCGCACGTGCTGATGGTCAGTGTGCTGGGCGGCGCGGAGCTGGAGCGCTACCTTCTTCCGGTGTTACCGCTGGTCTACATCGCAATGGGCGCCGGATGGTCCGTGCTGGGGCCGATATGGCGGAACGCGAGCATCGCGGTGGTCGCCGCCGGGCTGCTCGCTGGCCTGATTTTTAACCCTCCGTTTCCATTTCCGTTTGAAAACAATCTGGCGATGGTCGATTTCGTCGAGCTGCAAAGAACCGCGGCGCAGTTCGTCGAGAAAACTTATCCGAACCGCCGCATCTACACCGCCTGGCCGCTCACCCAAGCGCTACGCAATCCCGCATTTGGATACATTAATACCAAGCTGTCACCCTCCGAAACGGGCGATCTGCGGTACTCGACATTGCGTGCTGTCGATCCGAAAGACGTCGACGTATTAGTGCTCTATTCGCGGACCTGGGAGCCGGAATGGGGCGTGCTGCGATTCGGAGCCGTCGAGCGATTCCTCCATCGCTTTTACGAGTACGAACCGCAGATGAATACAGCGCAGGTGCGCGAGCACTTCGGATTGGTCCCGATCCAGCGCTGGACGCGGCGGGGCCAGTGGGTCGAGATATATTCCCGAGTTCCTATTTGAGCGCGAAGGTGATGATCGAGTCGCCTGCGGCGATTGCGATGTACTGCTTTCCGTCTACGGCGTAGCTAATGGGCGGAGCGTGGATCGACGCCCCGGTCTGGAATTTCCAAAGTACTTTTCCGGTGCGGTCATCGAACGCGATCAGGTAGCCCTGCGGATCGCCTGTGAATACCAGGCCGCCCGCTGTCGCGAGCAATCCGGCCGACGGAGTGGTGACCATATCGAAGCGCCACTTGGTTTGAGCCGTGGTGGGATCGACGGCGAGAATCGCGCCCGTCCCGTGCGTGCCCGGCGGACCTTCCACGTTGCTGGCCTGATACCACTGGCCGGGTGTGAAATCCTGCTTGCTTTTGTAGAACAGGTGGCAATTTTCGCTGGAGCTGAAATAATAAAGACCCGAACGCGGACTGTAAGTCGTGGCTTGCCAATTGTGGCCGCCGCCCAGACCCGGACAAGCGAACTTGCCCTCTTCGGTGGGCTCTTGACCAGCAATCAGAATGGGTCGGCCGTCCGGACCGATCCCATCCGCCCAAGTCACTTTCGTGTACGCCCTGGCCTTGAGGACCTTCCCATTGGTGCGATCGAGCGTATAGAAAAATCCATTGCGATTGGCCTGGATCAAAGCCTTCACCTTACGGCCATCCACCGTGAGATCTACCGGGAGAAGATCGCTGATCGCATCCCAATCGTGCACATCGTGCGGCGTGAACTGGTAAAACCATTTCAGTTTTCCGGTGTCGGCGTCGAGCGCGACCACGCTACAGGAATAAAGATTGTCGCCCCGCCGGACATCGCCATCCATATCCGGTCCCGGATTTCCAGTGCCCCAGTAAACCAGGTTCAGTTCCGGATCGTAGCTTCCGGTGATCCAGGTGGATGCGCCGCCACGCTTCCAGGAATCGCCCGACCAGCTTTCTCCGCCCGGCTCGCCCTGGCCCGCGACGGTGTTGAAGCGCCATACCCGCTTGCCAGTATTGGCGTCGTATGCATCCACGAAGCCGCGCGTGCCGAATTCGGCTCCGGCTATACCGGTCAAGACCAGATTCTTAACCACCAGCGGCGCAGCGGTGGCGCTATAGCCTTGCTTGTAATCGGCCATCGGCGTTTCCCACAACGTAGCTCCGGATTTTATGTCAAGCGCAACCAGTGTTCCCTCGATATTCACGCGGAATAGCTTTTCTCCTTGCACCGCGAAGCCTCGATTCACTTCTCCGCAGCACAGATCCAGCGGGCCTGGCGGAGTTTTGTGGACATGCCACACAGGCCGGCCGGTGATCGCGTCTAAAGCCCAGGAATTGTTAGATGGGCCGGCGACGAACATCATCCCATCGAAGACCAGCGGCGTTGTCTCCGATCCACCAGCGACTCCGGTCTGATAAATCCACTTGGGGGCCAGACGCTCAACCGTGCGAGTGTCGATCTGGGTGAGGTCGCTGTAGCGCCAGCCTTGCGGGTTCTGGCCATAGGTCCGCCATTCGCCCGAATTGGTCTGCGCGTTAACGAGCAGCGCCGGCCCAAGCAGCCATGCGATTGCGGTGAGTCTCCCCGAATTTCATCGTTGTCCTCCTCCCAAACTGGCCAGATAAGCGACCAGGTCGTCCAGTTCTTTGGCGCTGAACATTTTGCTATAAGTCGCCGGCATCAAGGAGCGGTCCTCGCGCTGGATGGATGTCACTTCGTCTTTCTGAAACGAATAATAATGTCCCGAGAGATCCATCAATCGGGCCGAGAAGTTATCTAATCCTTTGTCGAGGCCCGTGATCTTCTTGCCATCGTGAGTGACCACCGTGATGGTGTCGAACCCGGGAGTGATTTCGGTATTGGGAGTGACCACCGATTCGCGCAGGTATGTCACGCTGCGCTGGCGGCCGGCGCGGGTTAAGTTCGGCCCCAGCCCACTCCCGCGCGCGCCCACTCGATGACATTGGCCGCAGTTCCCTTTTTCCCAGAACAGCTTTTCGCCAGCGGCACGATCGCCTGTGATTGGCGCGCTTTCGTGAGGAGTGAGCGAGCGAACGTAGGAGACCAATCGCCAGCGCTGCTCATCTTCCATCCGACCGCCGAAAGCAGGCATTTCCGAGCCCGGCACTCCGTCCGAGACTACACGAAAAAGATCGGCGTCGGTGTCGCCGGCCGCAAAAGTGCCGCGCGTAAGGTCAGGACCGCTGCGTCCGCCGGTGGCACGCAGGCCATGACATCCCGCGCAGGACATCCGGAACTGCACGCGGCCCAATTCGATGGCTTGGGCGTCGCCCGCGTACGGATTTTTGGGTGCCGGGTGCTGCTGGGCGAGGCAGCAGCCTGCCAGGATGAGAATGGTCAGGAGTTTTAGCTGCACGAAGGAAGCATACGCACTGAGAGGGGATGGTGTCAATGTTACTGTCACTTCGAAATCGGCACTCGCCGGCGCAATTCGTCGAAGAAGTTCAGCAGGAAGGCGATATGGACATGCAAGCGCGGGTTGCTGAGGCGAAGGATTCGTTGTTCGCTTCATAATCGGCCACCACGATGCGATTTTCCAAATTCTCAAAGAACAACTCCCGGCTAGTGCGTGACCAGCTTGGTTGGGTGCGCAGGGAAATTTGAGGTCTACGTCAGGCCGTTTCCAGGGCCGGGTCGTAAGTGGCAAATCTGTTCAGATCGCATTCTGCAGATGGATGCCCAAGCTCGGCTACCAAGCGGCCATCTTGGCCATCGCCCATAAACTGGCCCGCCTGGTTTGGAAGATTCTCCACGACTGGTCCACTACATCGAACGGGGCCAGGCATCCGATCCTGCCGTTTAGCGGCGTCGCGCCAACTAGATGGTTCAGGCACTTCGCAGAATGGCCTACAAGGTGGAGATCTCCTCTCTCAACCCTCAGCCCTCTCAAGGGCGATTTTCAGGGGAGCGGACCACCAGCATAAAGTTCCGGCTTCCCCTATAATTGAGGCGGGCAAAGTTGCCGATCAGGTCCTTGTAGGACCAAGTGGATATCATGCGCTGCGTCGCTGCATGGCTGATTAGTTTCGCACTCGGTTGTGCTTCCGGTGCCTCCGTCGCGCCGCGTGCGACACCTACGCCTTTAACGGTCGTTTTCCAATTCGACAACCCTCATTCCGAGAAAGCCTTTGAAGAAATGAAGCACGAGTTGGCCTCCATCCTCAAAGACGCCGGCATTCAGACAGAATGGCGCGCTCGCGACCAGGTCAGCTCTTCGGAGTCGTTCGCCAATCTGGTGGTTGTTAAATTTCGCGGTGTGTGCAAAATGGATCCGGCTGCCAATCGCGATGACGACTCAGGGCGGCCGCTTGCATTCACCCATACATCCGAGGGCGCCATCCTGCCCTTCAGCGAGGTGGAGTGCGATCGAGTCCGGTCTTCGCTACGACGCGCTGTGTCAGCAGGAGATCATACGCGCTCCGATATGGTGTTCGGACGCGCTATGGCCCGGGTGTTGGCGCATGAGCTCTATCACGTCCTGGCCCGAACCGAATCCCACTCCGCCAAAGGTGTGGCGCAAAGAGCACTCTCGGGAGCGGACCTCATCGGGGATCAGTTGGAGCTCAGCCAAGACGAACTGAATAGTATGCACCGCTAATGCCGGTCGGAGCAGTCCTCTGGGACATGGATGGCACACTGGTCGACTCGGAAGAGTTCCATTGGCTCTCCTGGCGAGACACCATGGCGGCGGAGGGTCGCCCCATCACGCGCGATCAATTTGTGGTGACATTTGGCCAGCGCAACGACTCGATCCTCCCCCACTGGCTCGGCGCCGGCGCCACGCCCGATCGCATCCAACATATAGGCAATGCCAAAGAAGTGCTGTACCGTAAATTGGTTCGCGATAGTGGGATCGCTGCGCTGCCCGGAGCGGCGGAGTGGGTCCGGCGGTTGCACCAGGAAAAGTGGCGCCAAGCCGTTGCTTCCTCCGCACCCCGCGCGAACGTCGACGTTGTGCTCGAGGTGACTGGCTTGGCTGGATGTTTTCAGGCCGTCGTTTCGGCTGAAGACGTAACCGCGGGCAAGCCGGATCCGCAGGTATTCTTGACCGCCGCCTCGCGTCTTGAAATGCCGCCCGGGCAATGCGTTGTGGTGGAAGACGCCCCTGCGGGAGTCGAGGCCGCGCGCCGCGCCGGAATGCGCAGCATCGGAGTGAGCCGCAAAGCATCGCTCGCGGCGGATGTTGCCGTTTCGTCGCTCGCCGACCTGCCGCCGGACACATTCACAAAGTTCCTCGCGGGCTAAACGCGCCCCGTCGCGATCTGCCGCGCCCAATCGTTTCGCCCCAAAGACGCCGCGCACTGGGACGCCATCCCATAACCATAGGCTACTTTTTGAAAAGCAACATCCCACCCTCGTCCTGTTTTCGTCAAGATGGCGTAAGACGCGTGCGGCGAATAGGTCTCCATGCCGTGCCGGACGGGCGCATCGTCGCTATAGGCAGGCAGCCCGACGCTGCCGGGATTCACAATCATCTGCCCGTTCGCCAGCGAAACCAGGCGCGGAATATGAGTGTGACCACAGACGATCACCGGATGGCGGACGCCTTTCACCAGGCGCAGGATCTCCGATTCCGGCAAGAGCATCGGCCTGCCCGAAGCCACGTCCTCGAGCAGATAGGTCTCATCGCTCGCCGGCGTTCCGTGGCACAGAAAAATCTCCTCCTCGAAGATGGCCGTGGGCGGCAGCGTCTGGAGCCACTGGATCGGCTCTTCGCCCAGGTCCTTGATTACATAGTCCAGCGTAGGATTCGAGCGGCGGTCTTGCTCACTAGCATCGTAGATCTGGCGATCCTGGTTGCCTCGAATCGTAAGCAGGTCACCCAGGGCCTGAAGGCGATCATAGGTCGTGCGCGGCTTCAACGGGCCATATAGAATGTCGCCCAGGTTGAACACCGTATCCACACGCTGCCTTTGAATATCGGCCAGGACGGCTTCCAAGGCCCAAACATTGGCATGAATATCCGCAACGAGAGCGATCCGGAGGGGGTTAGAAGCCATATACAATTGAGAAAGAGGAGCCGATCAGTACCTAGTGTCACCGAAAGCCCTGCACGTTTTCAAGGTTTTCACGTCAGCCTGTTATAGGCATGGCGTCCGTAGTGCAGATATTTGAGGATCTCATGAGCGAGCGGGGCATACCCTCTCAAGTCGACGCCGCGCTTCAATCCGCCCAGGAGCTTCAGAACCGCTTTGTTTCCGATAACTTACGGCGGATTTTCCTGCTCATCTATCGAATTGTTGGCAACGTGGCGGATGCCCAGGACCTCACCCAGGAGGCCTTCATCAAGGCCCTCCAGCGGCAAGATCAATTGAAGGACATCGAGAAGGCAGCGCACTGGCTGTCTCGGATCGCCAGCAACACAGCCATTGATTTCTTGCGGCGCAACGGCAAGGTCAACTTTTGCGAGATCGACAACCTGATGGAGCCGCTAAGCGAGCCATCAGAGAGCCCCGAGCAGGCTGTGCTCCGCTCTGAGCATCGGGCTTATCTCGAGGAGGGGCTGACAGTACTGACTGAGCGCGAGCGGACCGCCTTGTTGCTGCGGGACGTGGAGGGGTTGCCGGCCGAGGAAGTCGCCAGCCAGATGAACTGCTCGAAGGCTACCGTACGCTCGCACATCGCCAACGCCCGTATCAAGTTTCGCAAGTACATCGAACGCAGCCGCCGTGCTCAAGGAAGGAAGCCGTCATGAGGCACCCTAACCTCTTGCGACACCCCAACGAGGCTCAACTGGCGCTCTTTGCCGGCGGAGACTTGGGCCTTTGGGACCGATGGCAGGTGAGGCGGCACGTTTCCCGGTGTTCGCATTGCGAAGGCGAAGTGGCGGCCTTACGAACCGCGAGCGAACAGGTTCGGGAAGCTTTGCCGGACTTGCCGAAAGACATCAACTGGAACCGGCTGGCCGAAGAGATGACCGGCAACATTCGCGTCGGGCTGGCGGCCGGCGAAGCGATTGCACGCTTTGATCGGCCCATCGCCCGAGTGCGTCCAGTGCGTCTGGGATGGAACGCCGCCCTGGTGCTGGCATGCGCAACGGTGGTGTTCGTCACCGCATTTTGGACTAGCCTTCCGCGCGAACAGGCCCAACATCTGACTTCGGCTTTGCAGAAGATTTTCACCGGGCAGACCGGCCGGCATGCGGCTGTTTCGCAGGACGATGTGATGCTGGAAGCATCCTCTTCCGCCATCGAGGTGAAAGAGAACGGCAGTACCATGATGCTGACGCACCCGCGCTCGGATGGAGGCACGGTTTCCATCAGCATGAAAGGCTCGGCAGGCGTGCGTTATGTGGATGCCGACACAGGCCAGGTGACGATCAACAAGGTGTACTATGCGGAGCAGTAGATTTGTCGCACAGGCATTCCTGCCTGTGTGCGTCGCGGCATTCCTGCCTGTGTTATCAGCCGCTGTGTTACCCAAAATCGACCTGCCCAAGGATTCGCCCGTCACCGTGGTTTCAGCCGATTTCGGAGACTCCAACGAAACGGCGCGCGGAGGGGCGATGCTGCTCGATTTACATGCCGCTCTTTCGCTGCGCAACTCGAGTGCGCGACGCATTCGCGGGATCACGCTGCTGGTCATGGCTCAAGAGGCGACTCCGGGTGGCAAAGGCTCCGTCACTTACCCCAGCCTGGATGTGGGTCCGCAGGAGACCTTTCCGGTGCGCGTCGATCTGCGGCTGCTTAGGCCGCTGCAGGCCTCCACCGCTGCGCCGGTTGAGATCGGTCTGGATGGCATCCTGTTCGACGATCTTAGCTTTTACGGTCCTGATAAGCTCAACTCGCGGCGAACGCTGGTCGTAAGTGAATTTGAAGCGCGCCGCGATCGGAAGTATTTCAAATCGCTGCTGGCCGCGGGCGGACAGCAAAAACTCCAGCAGGCCATTGTCGAGAGCCTTGCGCATCAGGCCGATCGCCCAGCGTTCGATGTCCAGGTGGTGCGCGGCGGGCGTGCTACCAATTTCGAGCCGGAAAAACAAGTTCAGTTCGCGTTTTTGAAGCTGCCGGACTCACCCATCGAACCCACGGACGGCATGGCCCGGATCGCGGGCAACGAGGCGCGGGCGCCCCGCCTGGAAGTGAAGAATCGATCTGACCGCCCGATCCGGTATCTGGAAATCGGATGGATTTTGCAGGACCACAATGGGCGCGAGTTTCTGGCTGGATCGGTGCCGGCGGAGCTGCAACTCGGGCCCGGTCAGAAAAGCCAGATTCTCGAAAATTCGACTTTGAAGTTTCCCCAACGCGGCGGCCACCCCCTGGCGATCGACGGCATGACCGGTTTTGTCAGCAGCGTCGAGTATGCCGATGGCAGCGTCTGGATCCCGAGCCGCGCGGATCTGGGCACGCCGCAATTGCAGCGCGTCGCCTCGCCCTCCGATGAAGAGCAGCGGCTGGTGCAGATCTACCGCAAGCGTGGCATGCAAGGTCTGATCGCGGAACTGAACAAGTTCTAGCTAAACCTGTCAGCGGTACGTCAATTAGCCCTGTTTCCGAGCCATTTTTTTGGGGGATATGGCGCAACCGACCGGCGAAAATTGCATCCGATGACGATTTTGCGCTGAATTACGCACCGGAAGGCGAATTGCACTCTATCCCGGTGCATGAAGGAATTCCTTCGGAGCACGGAACACTTAGTCCGTGTAGCCATCCTACTGATCCTGGGAATCGGCGTATTCTTGCTGATCCGCCGGGCGGTCGTTCCTCCGGATTTCGGCAAATACGGGCATTTCCGGCCAGCGGCCATGGACGAGATTGGTGCCCGGCCCATCAAGTTCGCCGGGCGCGAGGTTTGCGAAGCTTGCCACTCCGATCAAGCCGAAGTCAAGGCCAAAGGCAAACACGTGGGACTCGGTTGCGAAGCGTGCCATGGTCCCTTGGCGCGCCACGCCGAGGATCCCGACATCGATAGTTCCGAAACTTCCCGACACCGCGGTTTTGTGCGCACGCTGTCACGAGGCCAATAGCGCCAAGCCAAAATCCTTTCCGCAGGTTGTGACGGCGGAACATTCGGCCGGCCTTGCCTGCAACACCTGCCACAAGCCTCATAGCCCCAAGATAGGCGGAGATTAGCCATGGAACTGACCCGGCGTGAACTCCTAGCCAAGACTGGCAAATGGATTCTGTTGACGGGGGCTGCCGCGACAGCCTGGGATTACGTGCTGGCCGGCAAGGCCGAAGCATCGCCCAATTACGACATGACCAAGCACTGGTGGGCGATGGTCATCGACGTCGACAAATGCATCGGCTGCGGAAATTGCGTGCGAGCCTGCGCTGAGGAAAACGACGTGCCGGAGGGCTTTTTCCGCACCTGGGTGGAGCGCTATCACATCGAGGACTGGCAATCGGATCATCCCGAGGTTGATTCTCCCAACGGCGGGCACGATGGATTCCCAGACAAGCATCAAAGCGGCAAGAGCTTCTTCATTCCCAAGCTCTGCAATCATTGCGCGGATTCCCCGTGCGTGCAAGTCTGCCCGGTGGGCGCGACGTTCCGCACTCCGGATGGTGTGGTGCTGATCGACGAGAAATATTGCCTGGGCTGCCGCTACTGCATTCAAGCGTGTCCGTATGGGTGCCGCTTCCTGAATCCCAAGAAGAATATCGCCGACAAGTGCACGCTGTGTTACCACCGCATTACGAAAGGCCTGACCACAGCGTGTTGCGAAGCCTGCCCGACGCAGGCCCGTGTACTCGCTGATCTGAAGAATCCCAAGGATCCGGTCCATGAATTCTTGCGAACGCATAACGTGCAGGTGCTGAAGCCGCACATGGCCACCGGAGCCAAAGTGTTTTACAACAATCTAGACGGATCGGTGAGATAAGGAGAGATACATGGAACCCCTTCTACATGCCATTGAAGGCTACATGTACCCCAATGAGATTGAACTGCAGTGGAGCATACTCATCGTCCTATATCCCTACATCACTGGACTGGTGGCAGGCGCGTTCATTCTGGCGTCGCTCGAACGGGTCTTCAAAGTGGAAGCGGTCAAACCGACCTACCGGCTAGCGCTACTGACGGCGCTTGCGTTCCTGTTGGTTGCGCCACTGCCGTTGCAGCTCCATCTGGGACATCCGGAGCGATCGTTCGAGATGTACTTGATTCCGCACCGGTCCTCCGCGATGGCGATGTTCGGCTTCGTTTATCTGTGGTACCTCATGGTGGTACTGCTAATGGAGATCTGGCTCGATTACCGTAAGGAGATCGTGGCCGGGGCTGAGTCCAGCACCGGCTGGAAAAAGTGGACCTATAAGCTATTAACACTCGGTTCTCATAACGTAACTCCAGCGGCCCTGCGCGTGGATGACAAGGTCGGCTATTTTATTACACTCATCGGAATTCCTTCCGCATTTCTGTTGCACGGCTACGTCGGATTCATTTTCGGTTCCATCAAGGCCAACCCCTGGTGGTCCTCGCCGTTGATGCCGGTGGTCTTCATCTTCTCGGCGATGGTATCGGGGATCGCAGCGGTCCTGCTGCTTTACATGCTGACTTCGAAGCTGCGCAAAGTACGGATCGACATGCGCTGCGTCGATACGATCGCGCGGTACTTACTGTACACGTTCATCATCGACTTTTCGCTCGAGATGCTGGACCTGATCCATAGGATCTATGAGGCGGACGAGTCGCTGAAGGCTCTGGATTTCATGGTCCATACCAAGCTGTATTTCTCCCAGGTGATTCTACAGATTGGATTGGGCACGCTGATTCCGATCGGGCTGCTCGGATTGACACAAATCGTTAAATTCTCAGAGGGCGTGCGCAAGGCGATTTACGCGGTCTGCGGATCGCTTACGATGGTCAGCATCTTTGCGATGCGCTGGAATATCGTAATCGGCGGCCAGCTTTTTTCAAAAAGCTTTCTCGGATATACCACCTACAAGATGGACTTCGCGACGCGCGAGGGACTGCTGCCGGCCGTGGCTCTGATGGTATTGCCGTTGATCATTCTTTATGTGCTGGTGAGATTGCTGCCGCCGTGGCCGAAGAGCGAGGCGGCGGCTTGAGGGGGTCCTCATGGATGGACCTCCGGTACAGGAAGTCGTCCAACAACTCGAAGAGCTGATCCAGGCGATCGACGATTTGCGCCGCCGCGTGGCCGTCCTCGAGCAGCGCTCGGCCGTCCCGGCCCTCATCGTCGAACTTCCGCCGCCAGCGGCCGAACCAGTATCGCTGCCCGAGGTCTCCTCGGGATTGCTTGCCCAGGTCGGTCGCTTACTGCTGGGAATTGCCGGCGCCTATCTGCTTCGCGCCATCACTGAAGCTGGTATTTTGCCCGAACTGACGGGTACATTGGTAGGACTCGTGTACGCGGGCGGCTGGCTGGTTGCATCCATCCGAACGGCTGCTTCCAATCGGATTTCTCTCGCGCTCGAAGGTTTGACAGCCAGTGCTATCGCCGCCCCGCTGCTGTGGGAGGCGACCACTCGATTCCATGCGATCGCGCCAGCGGGCGCCGCCGCGGCTCTGGCATTTTTCATTGTCCTTGGACAAGTCGTCGCCTGGAAGCACGACCACTCCGCTATTGCGGCAATCACGGCGCTGGCCGGGTCCCTCACGGCTGTCGCGCTGATCATCGCCACGCTCGACCCGCTGCCGTTCGCGATTGCGTTGTTAGTGGCCGCGGCGGTGGTCGAGTATGGCGGGATTCGAGATCATGGTCTGGCCTGGCGCTGGATCATCGCTTTGGCGGCTGATTTCTGTGCGTTTTTGTTGATGTACCTGGTGACGCGCCCGCAAGGTCTGCCGGACGGCTACGCCCCCATCCCGATCGTGGCCGTGACGGTGGTTCAACTCACGCTCGTGGCTGTTTACCTGGTAAGCACCGCGACGCGCACCCTGGTCCGGCGGCTTCGCATCGCCTGGTTCGAAATCCTGCAAGTGGCCGCCGCTGTTGCGTTCGCCATCATCAGCAACTTGCGATGGACTAATGAAGTTGGCGGAGCGATGATTGCGGCCAGCGCTGCGTGTTACTTCGCTGCTTTCAACGGCGCGGCCCGCCGCATTGGCCGCAATTTCCATGCCTATGCCACGTTCGGCTTGATATTGCTCATACCCGGCAGCTTCCTTGTTTTCCATGGGCTCGCGATCTTGGCGCTATGGTCCGCCTTGGCCCTGGTAGCGATCTGGTTCGGAGAGCGGCAAGACAAAACCACGCTTAGTGTGCATGGAGCGATTTATCTTCTGGCTGCCGCGGCTGCTTCCAGCCGGATGGGGCACTACTGGCCATCGGCCGTCGCCGCTGCGCTCGCATACGGCGTGATGCTCTGGACCGGACATAAACGCTCATCGCTGATGCAACACATCCCTCGGGCACTGGTGGCTGGTCTAATCGCTTGTGAGCTCTATGGAATTGGGGCGTCATCCCCCACCACGTTGCGTACGCTGATGATCTCACTGATCGCAATTGCGCTCGGATGGTGCGGCAGAAGGTGGAACCTCACTGAGCTGATCTGGGTACTTTATCCTTGGATGACGTTCGGCGCGGTGAAGTTGTTCGCCGAAGACTTTCGCCAAGGCCGTTCGGCAACTTTGTTCCTGTCTTTGCTAGTGTACGGCGGAACTCTGATCGCCCTCCCCCGGCTGTTGCGGCGAACCGACTGCCCGCGGACTGATCTATCCTAAAGGGAAGAACCCGCCATGAATGTTGTCAAGCTCGTTTCCATTGCCATGGTTTTCTTAAGCTGGGCAAACCTGGCCCCCGCGCAGCCGCCCACCGGGCCGGCCGTCGTCCTCGAGAACAAAGAGAAGCCCAAAAAGGACTCCCCTTATCGGATCATCCAGGGCATCGTAAAGGACCAAGCCGATAATCCGCTCGCCGGCGCAATCGTACAACTCAAGAACACCAGAACATCAAAGGTGGTAGATTTCGCCACTAAGAGCGATGGAAAATTCGCGTTCCGCGACCTCTCGATGGAAAACAACTACGAACTTCTCGCCAAGCGCGGCGATCTCGCGTCTCCAGTGAAGAAGGTGAGCATTTATGATACGCGCAAGGAGGTCATCATCAACTTCACGCTCCAACCGCCGGTCAAGCAGTAGCAGGCCTGGAGCAAGGACGTACCGCGCGCCGCATACGCTGGCACTTCCGTTTGGCAATCTCGGCGAACTCCAACAGAAGCTGACACTCGGCCTTCGGCAAAACTCCAACGGCGATCCTGAGATAGCGAAGTAAAGCCGTGTATTCCGCGTGGGCCTTCTTATAGGCTGCCGTCAGGCGCGTGTTTCGAGCAGAGCCGACGGCTCTTCCCTGGCGCGCCGAGCGCTGTCGGTTGGAGGGTTTTCCAGTGGGGTGAACCATGCCACTCTGTAGAAGCAATTGGGTGACCAAGTGTTTCGGTGGTATACTGAAGTTCTAAAAGGAGCAACTGTCCACAGCGAGGACGGTAGTTCAGGCAAGTTGTTGATTCTACGGGGCGTGGCTCAGCCTTGGCTAGAGCGCCTGGTTCGGGAGTAAGAGTTGGGAGCCTATTCCTTTCTTGTAAGATTCTAAAGCACTTTCCCTCGTTTGGCAAGAATACCCGTACTGGTTACCAGAGGCTCTAAAGACTATCCTACGTCATTGGTCGCTGGCGCGACGGATCTCACTAGCCGTCCAGCGTCGATCGATGATGAATTGTTGGAGCGCCGCAGTTGCCAGCGGTTGTGCCGTGAGAAGCATGGGCCGGATGGAGCCGTGAGTAAGGTTCAGATTTAGAATCCAAACCTGTGGTGACTAGCGCGTAGGCGAATCAATTTCCGTACTGCCAATGGGTGTCGCGCCTAACTCGGAGGTCGAACCCACTTCCAGATCATCTTCCAGACCGCTTCCGTATATTCGTCCAGATCGGTAGGCTTCTCGACAAATTCTCTCACGCCCAACTTGAGTGCCTCAGCTTTGTCGATTGGATTCGTGGAAGAACTGAAAACCACCACCGGGATACCGTTCGCATTGCATCGCTTCAAGAGTTCAGGCCCCGCAACCTTTGGCATGTTCATGTCCGTGATGATTAGATCGGGATTGAATTGAGGATCGGCTACTATCGCCAGTGCTTTTTCACCGTCCTCCGCCACAGTGATTCTGATGGCTACTGAACACTTTGAAACGATTTCTTTGATGAGCCGCGCATCCCCTTCATTGTCCTCGGCCAGGAGAACCTCAACGGGCACTGGCTGTTTTGAGAGCGGCACTCCCTTCTTTATCGACCAACACCCGCTGAAAGTTTAGCCTTGCGGAGTGCGTCGAAAGCTGGCACTTGTCTGGATGACCTGGCGACAGCCACGGCAGTCGCGGATCTGTTCGTCAGTATTTGCAAGGTATTCTACTGATGTGATCCCGGCCATGACGTTGTTGAGACTACGTTTTCGCGAACTGTGATTTTGATGGCTACGTCTTTCAAAAAATGCAGTCGTGAGATTCTCTCGCGAAAGTCCGGGGCGACTCTATGTCGAGACAAATTGACAGCGACGGCTCATCCCTTTGCCGATAGCTTCTTCAGTCGTTTCCGGTGTGGCACGCGTCGCCAGATCCAACTCGAACACCGCGTAGCGTTGGTCTTGCCAGGATACTTCGACCATTGCGCGTCCCACGTTGGACGGCCCTTGGATCTCAACGATCGCGTCGGAAGGCAACGATGTCATTACACCAGCTTGGTCCGAATCGCCCGCTGGACACAACCGGATAGCGACTAGCGGCGTATTGATGCTGTACCGCTGCATGATTGAAATTGATGCTGTGTAGTCATTCTGGCAGGAACTCCTGGCCACTGACAAGTGAGTTAATGGTTACATAAAGCTAAGATTTCGAAACCTACCACGATGCCGTGGGTCAAATCTGCAAGATGGAGCCGGAGCCGATTCATATCCTTCTGGTTGAGGATTATGCAGGAGACACACTCCTCGTGCAACAAGTGTTGGCAACTTGCCCGGTGGCCTACAAACTACACATTGCACGCGATGGCGAACAAGCACTCCAAATGCTGGCTAATCCAAACCTGAAACTAGACCTTATCATCCTGGATCTCAACCTTCCACGGATCACCGGCCTTGGAGTGCTGGAGAGATATGATTCGAACGATACTCCGATCGTGGTCTTCAGCGGGTCGTTGAGAGAAACGGATAGAGAATTTGCTCTCGCACTGGGCGCGTCCGAATATGTTCAGAAGCCGATCGACCTAAAGGCTTTCGCGGACGCGGTGTGCGAAATCGTCGTAAAGTGGGCTGGCCGGAAGCCAAGCGGCGCTTTTGTTTCTACGTGATCGACGACCCAAGCCCGATGTGATTCTTGTTTCCAACGTTCAAATAAGTAGGCGAACTTATCACGTTCTGCTAACTCCCCGGCAGAGCGAACCTGGGAAATATTCCAGGTTCATTGGCGTCCAACCCACGAGGAAGGAGAATCGGTATGGACGAACCAACCATTACCCTCCACTACGTCCAGAAAGACGGGCGGCGCGAAAGAACCAAGCTGACTCACCATACGCTCGCTGAAGCACGGCAAGTAGCCAAGGCAATGTTGCACGTCGGGAATGGGCTGTATACGGAAGTCGATATCTGCTCCGAGGACGGAACAATCGAAACGATTCAGAATCCCGCTGTGGCTTGTCCCAGTTGGGACGATCTAAGAATCACAGAGAACCATCTGGCGCATAAGTAGCTAACCGTTAGTTGTGTGGGGCTGTTCGTCCTGCGGGCATCATACGTACGCCGGTCCTCCCAAAGGGCGACGCCCCACCCAAATGAAAACGATATTGCTCTTTGTCGTCGTCGCTGCCGTTCTCTTCGTCGCTTTCGTCATTCTCCGCTCCTCGCGTTCCACCAATCAGTTGAACGTCGATCCAAATGCCGCTAGGGAAATCGAAAAAGCCAAGGGACGCTGATTCGGAGTTCAGCATTCCTCGCTTCGCTCGATGAGATTATAAGTCGATGGATATCCTCAAAATGCTCGCCGAACTCCGCGCCGAACGGGAACCCGTCGAAGAAGCGATTCTGGTGCTCGAACGCATCGCCCGTGGTCAGCGCAAGCGTCGCCGACGGCCACCGAAGTGGATAACGGAGGGGAAGCGGCGGGGAAGCCAAGCACGGCGCGGAGAGCATCGCTGAGACTGTTGCGGATCAAGAACGCCTGCGTTACCGCAATATCGAAATACCTACGCAGCGCCGAGCTGAACTCGGGATACCAGCGCCTTACACCAATCGATGTGCCGGTTTCGGAAGTTTCAGAGGAACAGAAAGCCCAATGGACCGCGCTACGCGAATCCCACAGGGTCGATGAACTCCTCGGGGCCGTGGCCGGGGCACGGGCCATGATCGTCATTTGCGGTGTGATTCACATGCCGGTAATGATGCAAGCACTGAGTCGAAGTTCGCCCGTGTCGAGCAGTACGACGTTACGGCCATGCCGTGGTTCGATCGATCATTGCTGTAACCGGTAGTCCCGGCTTAATTCCATGCCGCCGCGACCGTGGAGTGCCCCTGTGATGCAAGATGGCGGCAACATACTTTGCCCCGCATCACGGAAAGCTAGGCGCGGCTCAGACCATAACACCTTCGGGCCGACGTTGCCGCGCCGCAAGTCCAGGAAACATTCAACACTATTATTGTTCTGTGGAAAATGCTCCACAAACCATTGATTGTATTGTCCTTAGCAGGTTCCCTTCGGCCCAGTTTTTGTGAATCCCT
>CAWACO010000021.1:0-37766 GCA_963780485.1 Bryobacterales bacterium | reverse complement strand
GTCAGCTTCGTTGGGATGCGGGGTCTTCTTCAACAATCCTGCGCCCGACATGATCATTCCGGGTGTGCAGTAGCCGCACTGCAGGGCGTCGGCCTGGATGAAGGCCTCTTGCAGGGGATGGAGGCGGCCGTTTTGCCCCAGACCTTCGATGGTGGTGATCTCTTTTCCTTCGACCTTGGCGACGGGCGTGATGCAGGAACGCATGGGTGCGCCATCGATGAGCACGGTGCAGGCTCCGCAATGGCCTTCTCCACAGCCGTACTTGCTCCCGGTGAGTTCGAGTTCGTCGCGAAGGACCCAGAGCAGGAGGCTGTTGGGGTCGAGTTGGAGCCGGTAATGCATCTGATTGACGACGAGTTCCATGCTTTGATTTTACGCCGGGGGATAGATGGGCGTGCGTTCGCATAAGTACGAACGTTGGGCGCACCACGAGTCGACCGGCGCTGTGAAACAATGAAGACATTAAACGACCATTCGCCGCGACTGTCTGGCGCGAAGGCGATTGGTATGTCTCTCAGTGCTTGGAAGTCGATGTAGCCAGCCAAGGCAGGAATGAGCAAGAGGCTCTCGAAAACTTGAGGGAGGCGTTGGAGCTGCACTTCGAACCGCCGCGAGCGACTCGGGCGCCCACAGTTCGAACTGTCGAGGTCGAGGTTGGGGCGGCTTAAGCCGCAGCCCTTCCGCGAAGTCAGCGTCGGCTTGAGGCGGCAGGATTTGCTGAGGCGAGTCAAAAGGGCAGCCACGTCAAATTCGTGCGAAGAGTGGGAGATGCCGTCGACACCGGGATAGTCCCCAAAAAGTCCGAGGTTGCTGTAGGCACGCTGCGAAGCATCTTGAGTCAAGCCCATATCGACGTGAACGACTGGGACAAGCTGGGCTGAACAGGCCGAAGCACCGGGCGTTCGCGAGAGTGCGTGCGCCACGGGGCGGTGAAGAGGCTTGAGACTATCAACGCTGATTGCCGGACATATCACGCCTGATTTCGAAAACAACAATTTGTGTAGTGTTTGCATGGGTTACTCTTCCGGCCCGACAAGTGCATATGTCGGCTGCGGGTCTACACAGACACTTCGAAATAAGTTGGAGGAAACCATGCTGGGTAAGTTGAGGAACGGAGTGTGTTCATTATTCGCGGCACTGGTCCTATGTATGGGACTGGCGCTAACCTCAAACAATTTGTCGGCAGACGACGGCTCTAACCAAGGGCCGCCGGGTCAAGAGGGTCCTAAGGGTGACAAAGGCGATAAAGGGGACAAGGGCGATAAAGGGGACAAAGGCGATAAAGGCGATAGGGGCGATAAAGGCGACAAGGGGGACACTGGAGCGCAAGGCCCTCCGGGAGCTGTCGGTGCGATGGGCCCAACAGGGCCGGTGGGTCCAATGGGTCCGCAAGGTACGAAGGGCGATACAGGGCCAGCAGGAGCGGTGGGTCCGCAAGGTCAGAAGGGCGATACAGGGCCAGCCGGAGCGGTGGGTCCGCAAGGTCAGAAAGGCGATACAGGGCCAGCAGGAGCGCAAGGACCAGCGGGTCCGGTGGGCCCGCAGGGTGGAGTGGGTCCAGCGGGTCCCGTTGGTCCGCAGGGCGGAGTGGGTCCAGCAGGCGCTGATGGGGCAGCCGGGCCAGCGGGTCCAAAAGGCGATCCGGGACCACAGGGGCCGAAGGGAGATACAGCGGCGGGAGTAGCGGGACCGGCCGGTCCTCAGGGTGAGATGGGGCCGGCGGGCGCTCCGGGGATGGCGCTCAACCCGCTGCAGATCGCGATTCTACGTTGGTACGAAGCGGCGGTCGTCGGTGAATTTGCGGTGGGCAGTTCTCCGATGGGATTGGCCTTTGATGGAAGCAATCTGTGGACCGCGAATTCTTCGACCGACAACGTTAGCAAGTTCCGGGTGAGTGATGGCACCACCGTGGGAACTTTCTCAGTGACGGGTCACACGCCAGTGGCGGTTGCTTTTGACGGCGTCAACATTTGGGTGGCGAACAGCGGAAGCGCCAGTGTAACGAAGTTGCTGGCAGCGGACGGATCGGTACTAGGGAGCTTTGCAGTCGGGACTTCTCCGGTAGCGCTTGCGTTTGATGGCGCCAATATCTGGGTGGTAAACAGCGGCTCGGACACGATCACGAAATTGCGCGCGGCCGACGGAGCCCTGCAAGGGAGTTTTCCGGTGGGGCACGCTCCGTTGGGAGCGGCGTTCGACGGCGTAAATATCTGGGTGACGGGTAGCGTAGCGAATACCGTGACGGAGTTGCGCGCGAGCGATGGCGCCAACCTGGGAACTTTTCCGGTGGGCAACAGTCCGGCGGGGATCGCGTTTGACTGCGCGAATATTTGGGTGGCGAATAGTGGGAGCGACACGGTGTCGAAGATTCGGGTGGCGGATGGCGCCAGCTTGGGAACCTTCGCGGTGGGTCACGCGCCCATGAATCTGGCTTTCGACGGCACGAATATGTGGGTGGCCAATAGCGGCGCGGGCACCGTGACCAAACTGCGCGCGCTGGATGGAACGCTGGTGGGAACTTTTCTGGTTGGCCAGTTACCTCAGGGCATCGCATTCGACGCGGCGAACATTTGGGTGGCGAACACGGGCAGTAACTCGTTGTCGAAGAGGTAAGTGGGAAACACAGGCAGGAATGCCTGTGCCACGGCTACATGGGGACGTCTTCGCCGAGATCGTTGGTGCGGTTTTCGAATTTGGTGAATTCCTTCAGGAACACCAGGTTCACTTTGCCGGTGGGGCCGTTGCGCTGCTTGGCCACCAGCAGCTCGGCCAGGCCGCTTCAGGTCTCTCGTCTTCCGGCTTGTAAACTTCTTCGCGGAAAATGAACGCGACCAGATCGGCGTCCTGCTCGATGGAGCCGGATTCGCGAAGGTCGCTCAACTGCGGCCGGTGATCGCCGGGGCGCGTTTCGGGAGCGCGGTTCAATTGCGATAGCACCAGCATGGGGACCTTCAGATCCTTGGCGAGCAGCTTCAGGCCGCGCGAGATGGTGCTGATCTCCTGGTTGCGATTCTCATAGCGGCCGCGTCCGCTCATCAACTGCAGATAGTCGATCACCACCAGCGACAGGCCATGCTCGGCTCTTCAAGCGGCGCAGCTTGGCGTGGATGTCCATCAGGTGGGTGCCGGAGGTGTCGTCGATGAACAGCGGCGCCTGCACCAGCTCGGACGCGGTTTTGGCGAGCCGGCGCCGTTCGTCCTGATTCAAATAGCCGGCGCGGAACTTCTGCTGATCGACCCGCGCGCCGGCGCAGATCATGCGCGTCAGCAGCGACTCGCGCGACATTTCGAGCGAGAACACCGCCACGGTCTGCTTCTCGTTGGGCTGCGATGGCCACGTGCTGGGCGATGTTCAGCGCCAGAGCCGTTTTGCCCATGGAAGGACGCGCCGCCAGGATGACCAGCTCGCCCGCGTGCAGACCGCCGGTCATCTCGTCCAGCTTGAGAAATCCGGTGCTGAGCCCTTTGATCCGCTTGCTGGGATCGAGAAAGGCATTGATGCCGCCGTCGAAATCTTCGAGGATGCGCTGGGGACTGACGAGCGCATCCTGGGCGCGTGTTTCGCCGAGCTTCAGCAGGCTCTCTTCGGCGCTGGCGAGAATCTGGTCGGGCTCCTCCTCGCCGATGATGCAGCGGTCGATCAGCTTTTGCGACGTGAAGATGATGCGGCGCAGAATGGCCTTGTCCTTCACGATGCGGACGTAGCTGTCGAGGTTGGCGAGAGCCGGGCAGGCCTTCGTCGAGCGAGACCAGATAGCTGACGCCGTCCACCGATTCGAGCTGGTTCTGCTTCATCAGCTCGTTGGCGACGGTGACGCGGTCGATACGCTCGCCGCGGTCGTACAGCTCGCCCATGCGCAGGAAAATGCGGCGGTGCTTCTCCAGGCTGAAGTCTTCGGCTTCGAGCGCGCCGGCGACCTGGATATAGAGCGCGTCGTCCATCAGGATGGCGCCGAGGACGAAACGCTCGGCGTCGAGATTTACAGGCAGACCTCTTTCGAGGGCGATGTCAGGAGCAGCAGCCATGTTCAAGGGACTGTTCTACAGTAAGCGATGAATTTGGAGATCGCTTAGCTATATTTCGATGTCGAGTTGTGAGGCACTTAGCCTGTGGAACGGGAGTGGGAAAGTTGTTTGTCGAATAAGCCGGGTTAAACCCTTGCCGGCCAAGCCCATGGAGACGCTTTTCCACAGAACAATTCTATCAATTTATGTTTTGGAATGGGCCAAGCCGCCCGCCTTCACGAGCCGTGGTACGCCTGGTACGTTTTGCGCCGGCCGTGGCAAGAAAAGGCTGCAATCCAGGAGATCACTGGATATACTATACGAAAAAGGTAAGCGAAGGAGGGCTTACGTGGAGAGAACTCACTCAATCATTCTTTGCACGGCGTTGGTGTTCGTTGGACTCGCCGAAAACGCCCATGCTAGTGTGCTCGTTATCAGCGATGCGACACGGGGCTATTTCACGCCCAGCACCAACAGCGGTCTCGGGCTCGCGGGCAACAACTATAGAGCCGGCTTCTGCCCTGGTCCTCCTGGAGGCTGCATGAGTGGTCCCGCAGAGTTTCGCGACTTCTTCACATTCGCAATTCCGCAATTGGACGGCCCGGTTATTTCCGCGGTGTTGACTCTGAGCACCGCCGGCGTGAGCACGGAAGATAGCGCCTCGATGACCTATCAAATCACGTCCATCCCGTCTGTGTTCGGGTTCACCGACCTCGGTACCGGCACCGTGTATGGTAGTCGAGTCTATACGGCAGGCCGACGGCGCTAACACCCCTCCCACCCCGCAGGCACGAACCGATCGATAACCCTTGACGGCGCCGGGGTTGCCGCAATCCTCTCGAATACGACATTCGGTATCGGCGGCCGTGTCACAACATTGGGTGAAAGCCCGACCAGCGAGTATATCTTCGATTCCTCAGGGCTTGGTGTTTGTCCCCTTTGCATCGTCCAATTGCAGATCACCACGCAGACCACCGTACCCGAGCCTGAGACATATGGTTTGTTCGCGGCCGGATTCACCGCACTGTGGGTTCTCCGCCGGCGCGCTGCAATTCAGCCGCGCGCTTAAGACGACGTGCGGGAGAAAAGGGAAAGCAGGCCCGAAAGGGAGCTGCCCTTTTTGTTGGCGGGCTCGGCGCCGCCCACCAAGCGATCGACCAAGCCAGCCACGCCTTTGCCGAAATTAGTGTTGGGCGGGAGGGGTTTACCCTCCATGAGGGCTTTCTGGATGGCTTCGTAGTCGGTGGGCAAGATGTGGAAGATATCGGCATGCAGGGCCGTGCCGATGACGTCTTTGCTCAAGCCGACGTGGCGATCGTAACGATTCACGATCAAGCGTATCTTATAGCGGCCGATGTTATTGCTGTCCATGTAACTGAGTGCGCGTTGGACAGCCTGGAGCGCAGTGAGTTCGTTAGTTGTCACCAACAAGATCTCGTCGGCGAGCCGCGCTTGGCTGAGGTTCCAGTCTCCATACACGCTGCCGGTATCAAGCACCACCAGATCGTAAACGCCGCGCGCATACTCGATGATGCTGCTGGCGTCGGACAGTTCGGCCATGCCTTCGGTCATCACTTCGGGCGACAGCAAGACATCCACTCCGTTACGATCGGTGACCATCGCTTTCCATAGGTCGGCGTCAATCTCACTCGAGCGCGCCAGCACGTCCATAAAGCTGTAGCTGGACTTGATCTTCAGCAGAAACGAGAGTGTTCCGGCCAGCGGATCCAGGTCGGCCAGAAGAATGCGTTTATCAGCCTGGCGCTTCAACTGGTGGGCGAAATTGCTGGCGATGGTGCTGGCGCCGCACCCGCCCTTGGCGGGCATGACGCAATAGACTTTGCCGGGACTCTTGCTACGGTTCGGTTGGAGGCGTGAAATCTTATGGAGCGCCGCCTCCACGTGCTCCGTGACAAAGGGATGGATGAGGAAGTCGCTGGCACCCTGTCTAAGACAACGCAGCACCTGTTCGGGGTCATTGCCGCCGAGGACCACGATGATCGGGAGCTTGGGATCGGCTCGCAGTAGGTCAGGAATGACAGCCAGACTACGATCCGGCGCGTCGTCCACTTCGAGGAAGCAGAGATTGGGCTGCTCGACGGCAATGGCCTCGGTGATTTGCCGACGGCTGGGAATGGCGTTCAATTCAGCGCCCGCGAAATTCGGAAGATAGCGGGTCAGAATTGGAGCTAAGTCTCTAATTATCTGTTGCTTGGGACAGATAAAGAGGGCCTTCCAATTACCCCCGAACTTAGCAGCATCAGGCTGGGACATGGGCGCTGGCGGGACTTCTTCCTTCGGAGTCCTACTCGATCAAATCGGCTATAAGTGATGATAACATGAGAGTCTTTCCTCGCCCCGCCAACTAGAATTTCGAACACGCTTGCCGATGAGGCCAACTGGGAGATATTCCCGGAGAAGCCAGGAACGGGCGGCGTGTCCCTGAAAAGAAGAAAAAACGAATGAACGAAGAGCTCGCGAAAAAGAGAATTGCGGTGTGTCGATACACAGCCGATCACGGCCCAAGGGCTGAGAAACCTGCTCGCTTTGAGCGAGGATCTCGAGTTAGTGGATGCGATGAACTCGCTGGAAGCCGCCACGGCCTTCGTGCGCGCCAATACCCCGGATATTGTCGTTGTGGACAAAGGATTTGGGATGCGGGCGGTCCTGGACTGGATTCACGATCTCAAGCTGATCGATGCGACGCCGGCGATAACGGTTTGGGGTGTATCGATGACCGAGGCGGAAGCTTTGCGGCTGCTGCAGGCCGGGGCTAAAGGTATTGTTCGGAAGACCGCCGATCTGGCTAGTCTGCTGACGTGCTTGCGCACGGTGGCAAGCGGCCGGAGCTGGATGGAGGACTGCGTGTTTCGTGATTCGGCGCGTCAAATCGGATATCCGCGATCGGAACTGACGGCGCGGGAGCACCAGGTGCTGGAGCTGGTTGAGCAAGGCTTCAAGAACAAAGAAATCGCGCTGGAGCTAGGAATTAGGCCCGGCACTGTCAAGATTCACTTAAAGCACATTTTCGAGAAGACCGGGGTACGGGGGCGGTATGGGCTGGCGATCAGCGGGTTGAAGGATAAGGGGATCGTCTCGATCGCTTCCTGAAGAAGACAGAAGGCAGAAGACAGAAGACAGAAGGCAGAAGACAGGGAGCAGAAGGCAGGAGGCAGGAGGCAGGCAAGCAGCGTGGTTAGCGGACATCGAGATCTGAAGGTATTCCAATTCGCGTTCGCGTTAGCCGTCGAAATCTTCCGAGAGACAGCAAGCTTTCCCAAGGACGAAAAGTATTCCTTAACGGATCAGATCCGCCGAGCTTCACGCAGTGTTGCCGCTAACATCGCGGAAGGTTTTCGAAAGCGGCGATATCGCAACGCTTTCGTTCTCAAACTGGTTGAGGCTGATGCAGAAGCCACGGAAGTGATGGTTTGGTTAGATTTCGCAAATGCGTTTGGCTATCTGTCATCAAAGCAACATCATGAGCTATTGGCGAAGTACGAGGAACTAGGAAGAATAATCGGCGGCATTCTTAACGCGCCTGAGAAGTTCTCGGGTCACTAACCGACTTTCTGCCTCCTGCTTCTGTCTTCTTTCTGACTCCTGATTTCGGCATTCCTGCTATCCTGAGGGTTTGTGCGTCTCTTCTTGCTCCCCCTGGTTGTATCCATCCCCTTAGTTGCCGCATCGCCCTCGCTGCTGGACATTCTTTCCGACGAGCTCGAACGCAACTTTACGGTTCTGAAACAGAAGGGCGATCCGCCGCCCTATTACATGGCGTACAGCGTCACGGAGGCGGAGAGCCAGGTGATCACAGCCAGCATCGGTACGCTTACCAGCCGGAACACGGGTCATGCGCGCTATCTCGACATCACGATCCGGGTGGGCAACCCGGCGCTGGACAATTACCACATGATCAAAGGGCAGCGGGCGCGCTTCACGCCCGGATCCGTGTTCCCGCTCGACGATGTCCCGGATGCTATCCGCCGCAAGCTGTGGCTGGATACCGATCGAACTTATCGGGCCGCGGCGCGGCGGCTAATCGAAATCAAATCCAATGAAGAGGTGAAGCTCAAACAGGCCGACGATTCGGCCGATTTCTCGAGCGAGCCACCTGCGGTGCACGACGAGCCGCCGCCAAAATTGCGACCACTTGATGACGAATGGGCGAGCCGCTTACGAAAATGGTCCGCGACACTGGCGAACAATCCCGGATTGCTGAGCTCGAACGTCTCTTTGGTAGTGGAGCGGGAGACGAAGTATCTGGTTAGCACCGAAGGGACCAAGCTGCTGCATGGGCGCACGTTCGCCAACATTTCGATCAGCGCGCGCGGCAAAGCGGCGGACGGGATGGACGTCGGGGCTTCGCAAGATTTCCAGGGAAGCGAGATCGATCGTTTGGCGAAGCCGGAGGTGATCGAGGCCGCGGTCAATCGAGTAGGTTCCGATCTGGCGAATCTGTTGCGCGCTCCCACGGTGGAGCCCTTCGTTGGGCCGGCCATTCTTTCGGGCCGCGCCGCAGGGGTCTTCTTCCATGAAATCTTCGGACATCGCGTGGAAGGTCATCGGCAGAAGGACGAAGCGGAGGGCCAGACCTTTACGAAGGCAATTGGCACGCCGGTGCTGCCGGATTTTCTTTCCGTGACCTTCGATCCAACGCGAAAGAGCATCGAATCGACGGACCTGAATGGCACCTATTCATACGATGACGAAGGCGTGAAGGGGCGGCCATTGACGGTGGTGGACAACGGGATTCTCAAGACATTCCTGATGTCCCGGTCGCCGATTCAGGGCATCGATCATTCTAATGGGCACGGCCGGAAACAGGCCGGCGCCGAAGTGGTCTCGCGGCAATCGAACCTGATTGTGGAATCGAAGAAGAAGGTTTCCGACCAGCAGTTGCGCGAAATGCTGATCGCTGAAATCAAGCGGCAGAACAAGCCCTACGGCCTGTACTTCGAGCAGGTGACCGGAGGCTATACGACGACGCAACGCCGGGGCCTGCAGGCCTTCACGGTTATCCCACTGATCGTTTATCGCGTTTATCCGGACGGCCGCCCCGATGAACTGGTGCGGGGCGTGGATATCGTCGGCACGCCGCTGGCGAGCTTCGCGAAAATTCTGGCAACGTCCGATAAGCTGGAAGTGTTCAACGGATATTGCGGCGCCGAATCGGGTAGCGTTCCGGTGTCGGCCAGCTCGCCGGCGCTGTTAGTATCGGAGATCGAGATTCAAAAGAAGGATCACTCGGTGGATCGTCCGCCGTTGCTGGGGCGGCCGACGGAGGGAGGGCAGTGAGGAGACAGAAGTCAGGAGACAGAAGGCAGGAGACAGGAGCCGGAAGGTGAACCGCTTTGGAACGTTGATCTTCTTGCTCCTGTCTTTTGTCTCCTGTC
This sequence comes from Bryobacterales bacterium, assembly GCA_963780485.1. Lineage (GTDB taxonomy): Bacteria > Acidobacteriota > Terriglobia > Bryobacterales > Bryobacteraceae > Palsa-89. The sequence continues at coordinate 28,365 of CAWACO010000021.1, read as the reverse complement.
TTCTTCCCCAAGATGCCGATCCGGTGCTGCGGGCTATGAAGGATGAGCTGAACCGGTCGCGCCAATTGCGCATCGTCAGCCTGGATGCGCCCTACTACATCGAATATCGCGTTGAAGACGTCAATGTTTTTTCGGTAGACGCCATGCTGGGCGCGCTGGTCTCCAGCGAGCAAACGGTTCTGAGAATACCGACCGTCAAGGTGCGCGTGGGCGACTACCTCTTCGACAACACCAATCACCTCTATTCGGATGCTTACACGGGCAGCCGATATGATCCGGATCATCTTCCGCTCGAAAACGATTATCGGGCGTTCCGGCAGGTATTGTGGCTGGCCACGGATCGCGCCTACAAGACCGCCGAAGAGGCGATCGCGCGGAAACGGTCCTCGCTCAAGAACATGAACGTGACCGAGCAGCTTCCCGATTTCTCCTTGGCTCCCGCGGTGCAGGCCGTACAGCCGATCGCGCGGCGGAATCCAGTGGACGAAACTTTGTGGAAAGACCGGACGGTGAAGCTGTCCGCTATCTTCGATGGCTACCCGCAAGTGCTCTCGTCGGGGATCGAATTGCAGACCTCGCTCGCCTCCGACTATGTGGTGAATTCAGAAGGCACGACGCTGCGGATTCCGGAAAATCTTGCGTACATGCGGGTTCGAGCCTATGGCTTGGCACCCGACGGGACCACGGTTCGAGACGCGGCGGTGTTTCAAGCCTTCGAGCCCAACGAGCTTCCGGTGGAAGCGGAGCTGCGACGAGGGGTGAAAGAGGTCGCCGACAACGTGGTGGCGCTGGCGCAAGCATCCCCCGGCGAAGCTTACGACGGTCCGGTGTTGTTCGAGGCGCGCGCGGCTGCTCAGTTGTTCGGACAACTGCTGGGCGACAATCTCAAGATCACACGCAAGCCGATTGCCGATCCGGGCCGCACGGCGCCGCATGTGCAGAGCGAGCTCGAGAATCGCATCGGATCGCGGATACTGCCAGACTGGATGGACGTGGTGGACGATCCCACCCAGGCCGATTGGCGCGGTCATACGCTGCTGGGACATTACCAGTACGACATGGAGGGCGTGGCTCCCAATCCGCTCGCGCTGGTGGAAAAGGGCGTTCTCAAGACCTTTCTTTTAACCCGCACGCCGGTGGTTAAGGGCTTCAATGTTTCCAACGGCCGCGCGCGCATGCCGGGAAGTTTCGGCGACCGGGCGCCCGGCTTCGGCAACATGTTCGTCCGCGCTTCGGAAACCGTTCCGGCGTCCGACATGAAGAAGAAGCTGATTGAGTTGTGCCAGCAGCGGAACAAGCCTTACGGGATGCTGGTGCGCAAGATCGATTATCCATCCGCGGCGTCGATCGACGAGTTCCGGCGGCTGGCCACAGCGGCGGCGCAGTCGGGCGGGAACACGCGGCTGGTAAGCGAGCCTTTGCTTCTGTATCGCGTGTATCCGGATGGCCGGGAGGAATTGGTGCGAAGCATGCGCTTTCGGGGGCTGTCCACGCGGTCGTTGAAGGACATTATCGCGGCCTCGGACGAGAACTACGTTTTCGATTTCATCGACTCCAATGCACCGCTGGCTTTGATGGGAGCGGGGAGTTTCGTAACCACCGCGTCGGTGATTGCGCCGGCGGTGTTGTTCGATGAGCTGGAGTTCGAGCCCATTCACGAAGATGTTCCCAAGCCACCGATCGTGCCGGCGCCGCCGCTGTCGGGCGCTGGCCTCCGGGCCGCCGACGGCCTACGGCCTCCTGCCTACTGAGTATGGGGCTGCTGTTCCGCGCCATTTTTCGGGAGGTAGCGAGCAGCGCGATTCTGGGCGCGATCCTTTTCACGTTCGTACTGTTCCTGCAGCGCGTCGGCAGATTGTTTGAGATTCTGGTGCGCAGCACCGCGCCGCCGGCCACGGTCGCGCATCTGTTTGCGCTGGCGATTCCGTTCACTTTTACTTTCACGCTCCCGCTCGGGGTACTGGTGGGCGTGCTGATCGCGCTCTCCGAGAATGTCGAGCGACGGTGAAATCACCGCCATGCGAGCCGCCGGCGTGCCCAGCCGCAAGGTCATCGCGCCGGTCCTTACATTCGCTACTCTGGCGACAATCGTGACTGCCGCGGCGACACTGTGGCTCACGCCCTACTCGACCTGGCGAACCTACAAAATCCTCAATCAAGTGGTGGCCGCCGAGCTGACCGCGGAAGTGCAACCGCGCGTCTTCGAGGAGAATTTTCCGAATCGCATCGTTTATGTGAGCGAGGTTATTCCCGGGGCGCTGACGCACTGGCGGAACGTGTTCATAGCGGACTTGACGCCGCCGGAAGAACAAAAAAAGGACGATCACGATCACGGCGATGGCCCGCGAATCACCGTGGCGTCTGAAGCGATCGCCGTGCCGGATGTGGCGCGCAACGTGATCCAGATGTCGCTCAACAACGGTGTCAGCTACGATGTCGGTAAAGACATCACCCAATACTTCACCACCGACGCGCCCAAAGAGGAGCAGATTCTACAGGCGACCAAGCCGAACGAAGTGCACGCCAAAGACTACATTGATATGGATACGCTGCCGCTGTATCGTATCGCTTATCATGATCCGACACTCGAGCCCGACAAACGTATCGAAGCACGCATCGAGCTGCACCAGCGGCTGGCGCTGCCACCCGCTTGCTTTCTGCTGGCCCTGATCGGCATTCCGCTGGGCGTCTCGTCGCGCAAGGGCGGCAAATCGACGGCGTTCGTGCTGACGGTGGCTTTGGCTTTTATTTATTGGATGGGCATGCTGGGCGCGAATGGCTTGGCCAAGCAGCATAAACTGCCGGTCGGCGTGGCGGTGTGGATCCCGAACGCCGTGTTCGCCCTGATCGGCATCGTGCTGCTCACTCGCCTGGAGCGGCCGGGCGATCGGGACTGGGTGGGCCGCGCGATGAATTGGATCGCCACCATATGGGCGCGGCTGCGCGGACGACTGCCCGCCACTGGATCGCAAGTCCGGCTGCGCTCGCGCGGCTGGCGCCTCATCCTGATGCCGCAACTTGTCGACGGGTATGTGCTGAACAGTTTCGTTTTTTACTTCGTGATTTTGCTGGTGAGCTTCGTGCTCATGACCCAGGTGTACACTTTCTTCGAACTTCTCAGCGATATCGTGAAGAACAACATCGCGATGAGCCGAGTCTTCACTTACCTTTTCTTCCTGACGCCGCAGCTCATTTACGACTCAGCGCCGATCAGCGTGCTGGTGGCGGCTCTCATCACGTTCGGCGTTCTCACCAAACACAATGAAATTACGGCGTTCAAGGCGTCGGGCATCAGCCTCTACCGGCTGGCCATTCCCGTTCTGGGCGTGGCGCTTTTGCTGAGCGGCGGATTGTTCGCCTTCGATCATTATTACGTTCCAGACGCGAATCGAAAGCAGGACGCGATCCGCAAAGAGATCAAGGGCAAGCCCGTGCAGACCTACCTGCATCCCGATCGGCATTGGGTCTTCGATCCTGGATCGAATAACAATCCGCGCATTTTCTATTTCAAATATCTGGACGGGGCAGAAAAGCTGATGTGGGGGCCGCAGGTCTTCGAGCTCAATCCAACGAATTTCCGCCTTCAGAAGCACATCTCCGCGGCGAAAGCGCGCTGGGAGCCGGCGCTGCATACCTGGATTTTTGAGAACGGATGGAGCAGGCAAGACCCCGCGGAGCGGCAGGAGAAGTTCGAAAATTTCACGGGCCGGGCGGCGACATTTCAGGAAATCGACGAGCGCCCGGATTACTTTCTCCAGGAGGTGCTGCAGGATCAGCAGATGAACTTCCAACAACTGGCGGTATACATCCGCGATCTGCAGCGCAGCGGCATCGACACCATAACGCTCCAGGTTCGTTTCTATCGCAAGTTCGCGGTGCCCTTGTTCGCGCTGGTGATGGCTCTCATCTCGATCCCGTTTGCTTTTCTAGTCGGCAACCGGGGGGCGATGGCTGGAGTAGGCATCAGCTTCGGAATCGCGATCGCCTATTGGGCCATTAGCCTGCTTTTCGAACAGCTCGGAGACATCAACTTGCTTCCCGCGACGCTAGCTGCTTGGTCGCCGGATGTTTTGTTTGCCATGGCGGGATTGTATTTTTTCACGCGGATGCGGACGTGAGGTTGGAAGACCGCTCCCTAGCGGTCGCGGCTCGGTTTACGGTGGTCACGGCTCTGTTGCTCGCGGCCTCGCAAATACTTCTCGCTCAAAAAGCTGACACAGGCGGGCGCCATGAGTTCGTAATCTCGAACTTCCGCTCTGAGAGCGGCGTCATGCTGCCGCAGGCGCGCGTCGTGTACGGGACCTACGGGCATCTGAACGCGGCGAAGGACAATGCCGTGCTTCTACCTTCGCACTACATGGCCGATTATCACGGCTATGAATGGCTTATCGGAGCGGGCCGCGCTCTCGACACTTCGCAGCTCTTCCTGGTGTCGACAGAACTGTTCGGTAATGGGCATTCCTCTTCGCCGAGCAACACGCCGGAGCCTTACCATGGGCCCCGCTTTCCGGTCATGAGCATCCGCGACAATGTTGAAGCCGTGCATCGGCTGCTGACGGACGAACTCAAGATCACACACCTGCGAGCTTTAATCGGGTTCTCGATGGGCGCGGAGCAGGCTTTTCAATGGGCGGTCAGCTATCCGAACTTTGCCGATCGTATCGTCGCAACTTCGGGAACAGCGAAGTGCTATCCGCACGGCGTAGTGCGTCTGGAAGGACAAATCGCGGCGCTCACGGCTGATGCCGCGTTTAAGAATGGCGATTACACCGCTCCGCCCACCAAAGGTCTAGAGGCGTTTGCGATGGTATGGATGGGCTGGCTCTTCTCGCAGGAGTGGTGGCGTAAAGAGCTGTGGCGCACGACGGCTCAGCCGGGCACGACCTTTCAACAGTTCGTGGAAAACCGCCGCACGCACTTCATCCCCGGCTCGGATGCCAACGATCTTATTCTGCAAATGCGCACTTGGGAGCGGCACGATGTCGGCACCACGCCTGGGTTTGGCGGAGATGTGGAGCGGGCGCTGCGGTCGATCAAGGTTCCGCTGCTCTACATGCCGTCGGAAACGGATATGTACTTTCCGATTGGTGATGCGCGCTACGAAGCAGGGTTCATTCCGGGCGTCACCCTGGCGCCGATCCCGTCGCTGTGGGGACATACCGCTGGTGCGGCCAGCAACCCGGCGGATGGGAAATTCCTGAACGAAACAATTGGAAGATTTCTTTCGGGAGAGCGATAGGCATCGCGAGCCGGCGGGCTATTCGTCGCGGAGCGCTTTGATGGGGTCGACCGAGGATGCTCGTCGCGCTGGTCCCATCGAAGCAAGGAACACAATCAACGCCAGCACCACGGGAGCAATGGTGAAGGTCGGCGCATCCAACGCGGTCACGCCGTATAGCAACGATCGCACATAGCGGGTCAACGCCCAAGCGCCGGCGAGACCAACCATCGCCGCTACTGCGACCAGCCAAGCGTTCTCTCCGGCGACCAATCGCACGACATCCTTGGGCTGCGCGCCCATCGCCATGCGGATTCCGATTTCGCGGGTCCGCTGCGTGACCAGATAGCTCATTACGGCATAAACGCCGACGGCCGCCAGAAACAAGGCGATGCCGGCGAACGAGCCAATCAAGATCAATTGGAAGCGCTGCGGAGCGAGCGAGTTCGCCAGGCGCTCTTCCATGGCTCGCACATCGAAGACCGGTTGGTCGCGGTCGATTGCAAAGACCTGTTCTTGGACAGGCCGGATGGCGGTTGGCGGATCTCCGGTGGTCCGGACCAGCAATCCCATATAATTCAATAAAATATATCCGTTGGTGCAAATGCAGCCATAGACCCACGGTGACGGTTCCGCGCCCAGGGCACTTTCTCGAATGTTTCCGACCACTCCGATGACGGTCCCATAAGGAACACCTGGCAGGACCTATTTCGAGCCGCTTACCGAGCGGATTCTCTCCCAGGAAGATCTTGCGGGCGAAAGCGTCGTTCACGACAACGCTGGCAGGGGACACATTAGCGTCCTGCGATTCAAAAACGCGCCCGCTTTGGAGCGGTATTCCCATAGTTTGGAAAAACTGGGGGCTGACCACGCTGATACCCGCCATGGGCCGCTGTGCCATCGGAGTAGGATGGCCGGCGATTTGAAACGCCATGCTCAAGAAACTATGATTTCCGCTCAGCGGTAAATCGGAGGACTCCGCCGCTCCGCGCACCATCGGAAGTTTCTCGATTCGTTGCAGCAAGTCACTATAGAACTCCTTCTGCGCCGCTGCCGGCGCGTAGCGCGAACTGGTCAGGTGTATGCGCAGCGTGAGCAGGTGTTCGGCGGGAAAGCCGAGTTCTCTGTTTGCCAGCTTCAAGAAGCTCCGGGCCAGCAAGCCGGCTCCGATCAGTAGCACCAAAGAGATTCCGAGTTCTGCTACCACCAGTGCCTGGCGCAACCTGGCGGTTCTCCTTCCGCCGCTCTGCGTGTGGCCTGCGCTCTTCAATGCGTCATGAATGGTGACTCCTTTGATCGTGAATGCAGGAACGAGGCCGAAAACCAACCCGGTTGCGAGCGTGAGCGCGAAAGTGAATACGAGAGTCGTCGTGTCTAAGGAGATCGGCGGATAACGCACCAGGACCAGCGGCTTGTGGGCATTCAAAAGCACCACTGCCAGCCATGCCGCTGTGGCGCCGGCCAATCCACCGGGCAACGCTAAGACTACGCTTTCCGTCAGCATCTGACGAACGATTCGTCCCTGGCTAGATCCGAGCGCAAGCCTGACAGCCAATTCACGTTGGCGTGCGGTCGCGCGTGCCAGCAGCAGGTTGGCGAGGTTGACACAGGCAATCAGTAGGACCAAACCGACCGAAGAAGTAAGGACCAGCAGAGCAGGCCGCATGTCTCCGGTCAGACGTTCTTGCAGTGGTATGGCCGAAAGAGTGACGCCGCTGCGAAACTCCGCTGTCAACCACTCCTTGGGATATTGTGAACGAATTGAATAGCTCAACCGCCGCATTTCCGTTTCAAGCTCCAGCGGGCTCACCTGGGGCCGCCGCCTAGCGAGCATGCTCACAATCCGCATGCGCATAGTAGGGTAAATCGGGAACTGTGAGGCTTCGTCCATCTCGAGCGGTACCCAGATCGGCGTCGGATTGCCGGGAGGATAATCGAATCCTTGAGGCATGACTCCAATGATTGTGTGGGGCAAGCGGTCCAACGTAATGGTCTTACCCACCGCGCGTGGATCGCTACCCAGGCGGTTCCGCCAAAATGCATAGCTTAAAACCACAACCGGCGGCGCCTTCGGGCCCTCTTCAGCAGGCGCCAGGTATCGGCCCAGCAGCGGTTCGGTGCCGAGGAGCCGGAAGAAAGAGGGAGTTACGAGGGCGCCATCAATTTGTTCAGGCTTGTCGACACCGCTCCAATTCATCGTGGTGGGGTTGTAGGCCGCGACATCTTCGAAGACCCGATTCTCTTTGCGGAGGATATAGTAATCGGGGCCGGCCGCGATTTCAATTTGGTTTCTTCCCGACCGGTCGCTGATGTAGTAGATCCGGTCCGAGCCCGGATACGGCAATGGCCGGATCAAGATAGAATTCACCAAACTGAAGACGGTGGTGTTAGCGCCAATGCAGAGTGCCAGAGTTGCGGTGGCAGCCAGGGCGAGCAGGGGATTACGCCTGAGGCCGCGCGCGGCGTAGCGAAGGTCCTCAAACAAATCCTCGATTACTTTGGTCCCTCTGCTATCACGGCACTCGTCCTTCTGCAGCTCCGGATTCCCGAATTCCCGGCGGGCGGCGAAGCGAGCGTCTTCCGGCGTCATCCCGGCCGCGATGTTCTGCTCGATAGTTTTTTCCAGATGAAAGCGCAGTTCGTCGTCAAGATCACGCTCCACCGAGCTACGTACGAACAACGATCGAAGGCGAAGTCGAAAGATTGCAAAGCGCCGCATTCCGCACTCCTTAGGCCCGCACGAAAGCCGATATGGCCGTTGCGAGCCGCTCCCAATTGGAGGATTCACGTTCGAGCTGCCGCCGTCCGGGCTTGGTCAGAGAGTAGTATTTTGCCCGCCGGTTGTTGTCGCTCTCTCCCCATTTCGCGGCGATCCAGCCTTGCTGTTCGAGCCGATGCAGAGCTGGATACAGCGATCCCTGCTGTACCTGCAGTATTGCGCCAGACGATTGCTTAATGCGCTGAGCAATGGCCCAGCCATGCATGGGCTCGAGGGCCAGTGTCTTGAGGATTAGAAGGTCTAGCGTGCCCTGTACCAGATCGGTTGGCTTGCTCATCCGCCTCCTAGGTTATCTACAACAGCATATAGCAGGTCCTGTAGATAATCAAGGGGAACAACCGGTAACCAAAAAGGGTGCTGCGCAATGCGGTATGCTGAAGCTCATGCGACCCATCCGATTTGCATTGTTCACCCTGGTTGCGACGCTCTGTCTCAGCCAGGAAGTCTCTGATCCTTGGCCTTCGGCCAGCCTCATGGAGCCGGCGGCGCTGGCGAAGGCGCTTCAATCCGGCAAGGCCCCAACCGTGATTTGCGTCGCTTTTCCGGTTCTCTACAACAGCAAGCACATCGTGCATGCGGCCTTTGCGGGCCCCGGCTCGAAGCCCGAAGGCCTGGAGGCGTTGAAGAAAGCCGCCGCGCCTCTCCCGCGCGACGCCGATCTGGTGATCTACTGCGGCTGCTGTCCGATGGTGAAGTGTCCCAACATCCGGCCGGCGTATCGAACGCTGAAGGAGATGGGCTTCACGCACATTCGCGTGCTCGACATCCCCACCAACATGCACACCGACTGGTTCAGCAAGGATTACCCGTCGGAAGCTGGCAGCGCCGCCGGGGCGCCGACCACATCGTCGAAATAGCCCGTTATCTCCGCCGACGCCGGGGGCTCTGCGCTTTGCGAAGGTCTTCCTTCAACTGTTTGACTTCCGTTTCCAGGCGATCGCGCTCTTGCCGCAATTGCTCGACTTCGGCTGGTGCAGCCGGTGGAGTGGCCGGCCCGGGATCGAGGAAATGTGCGAACTCCTGGACCGGGTTAAGACCCACCGGATAAACCGTCATTCGCAGCTCCAGATCGCCCCCACGACGCAGATAGGACATCTTGCCGGCGTGCAACTCGTCATCGGCGAGGGGGTACCGTTTTGTTTCGCCACTATCCTTGACATCAATGACGCCGAGGTGAGCTTTCCGGATCGGAGCGGCGTTCTGGTCCCACTCGATCTGGACGGTTTCGCCGGCGTCGAAAACGTGAAAGGAAAAAGGCTGGTTTCCGGGCGCCAGATATCTCTCTTTGACGAGGAAGCCGGCGACGATCAGCCCCAGGATGAGCGGCAGCGTCCACAGCCAGCCACGCGGAGCTTTGGTGCGCTCGATCGTTCGGAAAAGGGGTGGCTCCACGTGGGCCAGTGGTCTCGGTTCGGCCAGAGTGGCTAGGGGCGTAGCGATGGCTGGCTCAGGCTTTAAGCGCGAATTGGAACGATCCTTGGCGACCGGCGCAGGAATATCCCCGAAGGAGGCGCGATGCAGCGGTTTCACCGTGAATTCCTGGTAGCTCGAATCCGACTTCAACGTGCCATCGGCTTGGCGAACGAAGAAACCCGCGCGGGACACGCCGGCTTGGGTCGGATGCAGAACCAGAGTAACTTGCCAGGGTCTTGGAAAGAATCCGTCGAAAATTTCCAGATCCTGGGGCGACAGCAAAATATCGCTGCGAGTGTGTGAGAGAAACCAGCCGACTGGCTGCAGCCCCTGCAGATCCGGGTCCTCGGCGGCGGTCTCGAGCAGGCGGGTCAAATGGGCTCGGTCGCGCTCCGAAAGCTGCAACGTGGGGCCGAGAGCGTATTCGCACTGGATTGGCCGCCAGGTCAGGATGCGAACGCTCGCCTCGCGCCGCACACCGAACAGAACGCCGGCGACTTCGAGCCCCCCGCGAGCGAGCTTCTGAAAACCCTCGGCCGCGGTGGTCCGGATTTCGTCCATCACTTCCAGCGGATATTCGATCACGACGGGGAGTTCCGCCGCGCTCCATGATCCGAAAATGGACTCAGCGGCTGGTTCGGTCACTGGTGCGATAGAAACCGCTAGGTGGATCCGCCACCTTCACGGAGGTTGCCGTGTTGTCGTCGGTATCCTGGTCGTCCTGCGCCTCGTGCAGATGGTAGTAATAGGTGATGCCGCCCATCACCATCGCGATCACGATTAGTCCGCCAACCCAGCGCGCGCTCCGGGAATTCCACGCCCTTGGCTCTTCCACCAGGCCGGCGGTGAATCTGATACAACAGCAAGCCATCGACACTCCGCACACGAGTTTGATGTACCAGGGCATCAGGTCCAGGTGGCCCTGGCCCCCAATCTCGCTCCAAAGCCTGAAAATAACTAACAGTGCAATCAGAAACTCGAAGCTGTACGCCAGACGTAGCCAGGAGGGGCCGGACACTACAGGAATCCTCTGCGAAGGAACGGGCGCCTCTCCGGCGATAATTGTCCCAGACTCAGGCAGCGGTTCGGGGGCCTTCGCTACTTCGAGTCCTTCGTTCACTACCATAACTCAACGTATCATGTTCTTTTGTGCAAATTAAGCCATGGATAAGATAACCCTAAAACATACGGATTTGAACGTTTCCCGGATCTGCTTGGGCACCATGACTTTTGGCAGTCAAACTGACGAAGCCTCCGCCACCAGGATGATCGACCTGTGCACTGAGTCGGGCATCAATTTTCTCGACACCGCCAACGTGTATAACAAGGGCGCCTCCGAGGAAATGCTAGGGCGGGTGATGGGATCTCGCCGCCGCAATTTCATTCTAGCGAGCAAGGTTCGTAACAAGATGGGCGATGCGCCCGACCTGGCGGGGCTCTCGCGGCCGGCCATCTTGCGCGCCATCGACGACAGCCTGCGCCGACTGCGGACTGATTATCTCGATCTTTACTATCTGCATCTGCCCGACTACAGCGTGCCCACCGAGGAGTCGCTGGACGCCATGAATGAGGTGGTGAAGCAAGGCAAGGTCCGGTATCTGGCCAGCTCTAATTACAGCGCCTGGCAAATGACGGAGATGTGCTGGATCGCCGAACGCAAGGGCTACCAGGCGCCCTGGGTGGCGCAGCCGATGTACAACCTGATCGCGCGTGGGCATCGAGCAGGAATATCTGCCGATGTGCAAGCACTTCGGACTCTCGAACATCGTCTACAATCCGCTGGCAGGCGGATTGCTGACGGGCAAGCACAAGCGCGACGCGCCTATTCCGGGAACGCGGTTCGACAAGAACAAAATGTATATGGATCGCTACTGGCATCCCGCGGATTTTGATGCCGTGGATCAACTGGGCCAGGTGGCCGAGCAGGCCGGGCGTTCTTTGCTGAGCATGTCGCTCAACTGGCTGTACCACCACACTGCGACCGATTGCATCATCCTTGGCGCATCGCGGGTGGAGCACTTGGAACAGAATCTCGCCGCTCTACGCGACGGGCCGCTGGCGGCAGAGACGGTGCAGGCGTGCGACAAAGTGTGGACTGAGCTGCGGGGGCCAACGCCGAAATACAACCGGTAGGCAAGCAACCAAGTGCAAGCTCTTCTGTTACCGGTCACGATCTTTCTCAGCGCCTTTCTGCTTTTCGAGGTCCAGCCGATGATGGGACGATACGTGCTGCCCTGGTTCGGCGGCGGTCCCGCGGTTTGGACCAATTGCCTGCTGTTCTTCCAGGTGCTGCTGTTGGTTGGATACGCGTATGCCCATTGGCTGGGATCGCGGCCGAGCACGCGGCCGCAAGGCTCGCTGCATATCGCGCTACTGGCGGCGTCGCTCGTATTTCTGCCTATCGCTCCGCGCGTCGACCTGTGGAAGCCGGCCACCAGCGCCGATCCATCGGGGCGAATTCTGCTGCTGCTCGTCGCGACAGTCGGCGGGCCCTATTTTCTGCTCGCGGCTACGGGTCCTTTATTGCAGCGCTGGTTCCACATGAGCGCACCATCGCGATCGCCGTGGCGGCTATACGCGTTGTCGAACCTTGGCTCGTTTGCGGCGCTGCTCAGTTATCCGTTCTTAGTAGAGCCGTTTGTGCGATTGCACACTCAGGTCCGGATTTGGTCGGCTTTCTACGCGATCTTCGCCGGACTCTGCGGATGGACGGCTTGGCGGATGCGGGGAGTTAAACCGGAGCCTGTGACGGTTGAGGAAGAATCCGGCGCGCGCCCAACGACGTGGACCATCCTCTTCTGGCTAGCGCTTTCGATGTGCGGCTCCGTCTTGCTGCTCGCTACAACGAACCAGATTTCGCAGGACATCGCCGTTAACCCCTTCCTGTGGGTGGCCGCGCTTTCGATTTACCTGCTGACGTTCATGCTCGTCTTTGAAAGCGAGCGCTTCTATCGGCGTGCGTTCTTCGCTTGTGTAGCGGGGATCCTGGCGCCGGTGGGCTGCATTGTTCCCAGCCTGGCGGGCGGGCTGTCGATCGCGAGTCAACTCGCTATCTACCTGGTGGCGCTGTTCGTCGCGTGCATGGTTTGCCATGGCGAGCTGGCGCGATCGCGTCCGTCGCCGCGATATCTCACGATGTTCTACCTGACGATCGCAGCGGGCGGAGCGCTCGGCGGCATCTTCGTGGCGCTGGTCGCGCCGCGCATATTCACTGAGTTCAGTGAATATCCGGCCGGCTTGGCCGCAGCCTGCCTGCTCGGATTCACGGGATGGCTGCGAACCGGCGCGCTGGCTCTGTGGACTCGCAGCAATTTTGCCGTACGACTTCCGCTGATGGCGCTGCTGCTGGGCGGCATCACGTCGATCATGGCCGGAGTGACGATGAGCAATCTGCCGTCGGTCGCGAGCGCGCGCAACTTCTACGGCATCCTGCGAGTCATGGATAAGACCGATCGCAATGGGCCGCTGCGAGAGTTGAGGCACGGGACGATCCGGCATGGATTCCAATACCAGAACGCCCCGCAGCGGTCGTGGCCGACTACTTATTACGGCCCGCACAGCGGCGTTGCAACCGTGCTGACCGCGATCGAGCGTCCCGATAGAAACATCGCAATCGTCGGACTCGGCGCGGGAACCATGGCGGCCTGGGGCCGTTTAGGCGATACTTTCCGATTTTATGAAATCAATCCGGACGTGGAGGCCATGGCCCGCACGTGGTTCACATTTCTGAAAGACTCGGGAGCGCGAACCGAGATTGTGCTGGGTGATGCACGCGTGCAGCTTGAACGCGAGTTGGCTACCGGTCGCTCGCATGATTTCGATCTCATCGCCGTCGATGCGTTTTCAAGCGACGCGATTCCCTTGCATTTGCTCACCGCCGAATGCGGCGACCTCTATCGCCAGAGACTGAAGCCCGGCGGGTTATTGATGCTGCACATCTCGAATCGGGCGCTCAATCTGGAACCGGTGGCGCGCGGGCTGGCGCAGCACCTGGGCTGGCAGCCGATTCTTTTTGTTTCTGGCGACGACTACAATACCGGCGAGAGCAGCTCGCATTGGGTGCTCATCACCGGCAACGACGAGTTTCTCACGCGCAGCGGCCTGAGCCATCAAACATCGCCCTGGAGTAATCGAGAGCCATTGCTGTGGACCGACGATTTCGCCAGTCTTTGGCACGTGCTGAAGTTCTAAGGATTAGTTATTGCTGTGACTTCAAGGATGAAATGACAGTGGTTTGAACCATAAGCTGGCCGGGCCAGGGTCGGAAGTCCTGTGTTTCCAGCAACCGATCCTGAGCCCTCGGACATCGGTGTCGAACCATAATGTGGCTGGGAGGCTGGAGTTGAGCTATATTCTGGCCAGGGTACAGAATCTGCCTGCCGTTTGCTCTTCGACTTACTCAGCGGGTTTTGCGCCTTGGACTCAATACTGCCGCCTTTGTCCGACGATGCCGACATGCTCCCTAAAAGGCCGTGTAAGAACTAAAATGCAGTACTGCAGCCTTTAGAGTCGTTAACCTGAAACGGAGTTCGACCATCAAAGGGTTGGCCGGCTAAACCGGCATGTTGTAGGGACTGAAAGAGCCCTACAGGAAAAGGAGAAAGCGACTCCATCCTGACCCTGAATCTTGCGAGAGATGCCGCGAGGCTGTTGCTCCGATGGGGCCAAGGCCGCTCAATCCAATGTACAACCTCTGGAGTTTAGCGGATTTTGCACCGCCCACGACTTCCACCATGAAAAATGGGCCCGCCGGCCAAATGTAGACTAAGGACGTTCCATTTATTAATTTGTTTGTGGCCGCTGATGCGGTGCGTAGCTCGACCGGCCGTTCAGGCTATGGCTCAGAATTCGTAGCGAAAGCCGATACGCACGAAGCGTGGAGGCTCAATGGAAACCGGCAACCTCAGGTTAAAGGAAGGGCCGCTGAGATCATTTTCCTGGAGTCTTTGCCCCGCGTTGGTCACGTTGAGAACATCGGCCCACGCTGCGAATCTCCCGACGGGGAGCCCGAATTCCCGGCTGAGCCGGAGATTCCAATTGATCGCATACTGAGCGCGGTTACCACCTTCCGGGCTCCCGCGCACGGTTGTCGCTACCAGGAACGGGCCTTGCGGAAGCCCCGTAACGAGCAACTGGCGCGCAAACACGAGCCCATCCATGTAGCCCGCCGCACTCGCCAATTCGATTCCACCCCAGGCCGACGGCAGCCGATAGCCGGCTTGAATTTTCCCCACGTAGGCGTGGTCGACAAAGCTTCGGCCAGCCGCATGGATGAGGGTATTGGGATCGAGAAAGAAAGCGCCGATAACGCCCGGATCATTTTCATAAACCGCGTCGCCTGGGTTGGTGGGTCCGTACGACTTCTCCGCCACGAAGGACGCGTGAAGTATTAGCCGCCGCCACTCCGTGCCCGCCTCCGCCAGCAGACCGGTATTGAGCATGCGCACTCCAGCAGGATTGGTTAACAGATATCGGTCCTGGCCCAAAGATGCGGGGTTCTGTGCATAGACGGTCAGCCGTTGGTCATCGAACGTACCTGGAATCCCGTCCGGCCCAGGATCGAGGATGGAGACGGGCGTGAACGCCTGAGCTGGCACGCCGGTATCGATGGCAGCGATACGATTCTTATCGTCGCGGCGGAACAGGTGAATGCTAGCGACGCTTCGCGGAGCGACCGGAAATTCCGCGCCGATGTCGAACTCGTCCGAGTAAGGTCGCTGGAGCGATGGAGAGATCGACGAGTAAGGTCCACCGAAGCGCAGCAGCAGACTGCCTTGCTCGGCAGGTTTAAATGGACCAGTGGAATTGGGCGCGTTCCATTGATATACGCTCCCACCGAGACTGTTCGGATTTCCGAAGTCGAGATACCTGCCCGCAAGCGGCGCGTACAGACGGAAGTACGCTCCGCGAACAACGAGGCCATGCGAACGGGGAACTTGCCACGCGAACCCGGCGCGCGGCGACAGGCTGTTCCAAACGATCAGATCCGGTTCCGCGGTGAATGTTCGCGCAGGTGCAAAAGCGCCTGCCGGGCTCGATTGAGCCGGCAGCGATCCGCGCGAGAAATCGGCGAAAGCTCCCAGATCGAGTGACAGCGAAGGCATCAAGCTCACGTGGTCCGCGGCAAAGCTGGAGAACGACCGCACGAGTTCACTGGAATCGAGCGGCGTATTGAACTCCATCACGAATGCAGGTACGCCGTTCGCAGTGATCAGATTTATGTCGGAAGGAGTTGTGAAGCGGTTGCGGGGCTCTGATGTTTTCCATCCTCCACCGGCAACCATCTGATGGCGAGTCCCCACGGCGCGCAATATCCCCGGCTGCCACGCCGTCTCGATCCCTTGTCGCGTGCGGACGGCCAAATTCGCAAGCGGCGGTGCTCCGGAGACCGTGCCGCCTAGAAGCTCGATGCGACTCTGCCCAGTTGGAACGGTGCTGGTGTCAAGGTGCGCCACTGAATATCCATAACGAACCTCCACCACGCCCTCGCCTGATTCTGCGGGCAGAAGGTGTGTCCAACCCACCTGCATAAAATCGAGATGATCAGTCTCCCGTTGACCAGGAAATCCGCCCGGCAGAATGAAGGACGGCGCCAGACGATTGCCAGTAAAAGCTTCGAGACCGGCGGGTATGCCGCCGCCCGAGAGATCGATCCGCGAGCCGCTGTACAACGCATCGAACTGATCTCTGGCGCTGGCCCGGACGCGGCCCCGAGAGTTCGCATACAGCAGCCGGCTGCGCTGATCAGTTCCAGGGTTGGCGAGCGGCTCAGTTTGCGAGGCCCATTGTCCGCTTGCGGAGGCATAAAAGTCCGCCCATTTAGCCAATGGGCCGCCGATCTCCAAACGATCTCGTGTGAACCAGCGAAATTGGTCGGCCTGCTGGACCAATCCCCGACTGGCTGGCGCCAGCAGGTTCGTCGAGGAAAGCGCGGCCCCGGTGTTCGCCGTCGAAAGCGCTCCATGCCATCCCGCCGGGTTGGGAAAAACGCGCCCGGCGCGGCCAGAAAGAGGCCGACCTCCGTGCCGGCGCTAGACGACGTTGTCTGGGCGAAGCCGCTGCGTACCACAACCGCATCGAGCGCCTGGACGTCGGGCAGGACCGCCGGAATGCCCGGCTGATAGGAATCGGTTGCATCCATGCCATTCAACTTGTACTGCGTATCGGTCCACGAGAATGCGCGCTGAGACTCGACCGCCAGCCGGTTGTCGCTGAGCCCAGTGAAATCGAGGGGTTCGGTTACACTGGACGGCTCGCGGCTCAGCAGCAGCCAAGGCAAACTGAATGCATCAGGATAAACACGCCCCGCTCGTGGCATCGGTCCAAATACCTGGTGTCCTCGCCGACGGTTTCGCGCCGTGGATTGATCCCGATCCGTCGACAACCAGATCGAAGTGCGTGGTTTGCAATGGTGCGACGAAAATCATTGCGCTAGAGGAAGCGGCGCCAAGTTGGACATCTCCGGTGAATCGGTATCGCCCATAGGGCAACGTGATTGCGAACTCGCCGTTCGAGTTCGACTGAATCGTCAGGTGGAAACCCGCGCCGCCCGTGATTAGAATCGGTGAACCAGCCACTGGACGGCCATCCGTGGCGCGCAGAGTCCCCTCGATGGTGCCGGTGGTCAACTGCGCGATCAGCACTCCTGGGACGAAAAGCAAAGTCGCCAGCAGCGGGCCGAGCTGCCGAATCGCTGGAAGACTACTGCTACTGGCGCAGCACGGTGAAGCGGCTGATTGAGTACCCAAGCGCACCACCCACAAAGACGTCGGACAAAAAGTGGGCCGACAGGGAGAGCCTTGAAAATCCAACCAGTGCGGCCATGCCGTACGCCGCGTATGGAACCCAGCGATGATTTCCATATCGCCTGGCTACGACCGTAGCGATCGAGAAGGCTGCGATGGCGTGGCCAGATGGGAAACTTCCATTTCCTCGTAAAAATGAGCCGCTACTCTCAAACCAGCTATCGGAAAAGTTACCATGCGGCGGGATGGCGGCGGGACGAACACGCTTGGTGGCGTCCTTCAAGACCGTCGTCACGATCTCGGCGTCGGCGACGGCTTCACCGGCGAGCAGCGCCGTTCGTTGCATTTTCGAGTCTCTCCTAATCAGCCCGATGGCGTAAAGGGAGAACGGAGCCGCGATAGTGCCGATGACCGTGGCGTTGCCGGTAAAAATGTTGTTGAACCCGTGATAGGAGGAGGCGCCGCGGAAGTAGGAGGCTTCGGCTAGGATCCAGCGCCAGCAGTCCAGCGGTGGTCCCGAGGACGGCAGCAGTGGGAATCCAGCTTTGCCCCTGCGCCAATCTGGCTGGAAACGTCCAAATCCGTTCTTGATCACTGACAATGTTAGGAAATAGGAGTTTCCAAGAGACCGGCCGATCGACTGCAGGGGGTAGTTGTGGGACTGGAGACGGGGCCGGGGCCTGAGGCGCGGCGTTTGTTGGAGGACCGGCGGGTGGTGTCTGATCCGGAGTGGCAGTTTGGCCCGCTATCTGTGACGGAATAGCAACAGCAGATAGCAATATCAACACAACACTAAGCTTCACAAACGGAGCCCTCCTTGTCATCCTGGTGATCTTGATTCTTTTAGGCATGACCGGCATGCTCGTCGGTTGGTGCTGCCCTCTTGGCCAATCTACTTGGGCACGTTCATTGCCGCAGGGGACGAAGCAAAACTGAACCCGCAACCGCATGCTGAGCGACATACTGCCGCCGGAGCGGTACCAAGGGGCGGCAGTTTGTCGCCTCCCCAAAGCAGGAACCGGCTGGTGCTTCATCAAGGACTCTCTGCGACATGTTCTATTGACATTCAGCAAAAATGGAAACTTAAATGAACTGGCGCTACGATTGCGGGTAGCTTAGGAATTCCGATGAATACCTTGGGTTAGGTGTTCTCCGCGTTGGCGGGCTTCATGTTTCCCGATTTAGCTTAAGTCGGCGCGGACCCAGGACCGGTTGAACTTCGATGTAGGCTTGCAGGAACAAGGTGAGAGGGAACACAGCCAATATCGTTTCGCTGGCGGCAATCGTGGTTGTCTCGGCGCTGCTCGGGACGTTTGTCTCTTGGCGCGCGCCCGGTATCGATCAATACATGCGGGATTGGATGATCCGTGCGCGGGGCCCGCTTCCGGCGCCGGACGATATTGCCATTGTTGCCATCGATGAACATAGTATTAACCAATTTGGCCGTTTCCCATGGTCGCGGGCGCTCTCGGCGCAGGCCATCGACGCGATAGCCGCGGCGCAGCCCAAAGCTATCGCGGTGGATGTGTTGTACGCTGATCCGACGTCGGAGGCGGACGACAGCACTCTAGCGCGCTCGATACAACAGGCGGGAAACGTGATTGTCGCTGCGCAACTGATAGCGCCTCCGGCTACTGGTGGCCCGGCAAGCTGGCTGCTGCCATTGCCTGCCATAGAGCGGGCCGCGGCGGCAGTTGGTCATGTGAATGTTTCGACAGAGTCGGACGGCGTCGCGCGCCAGATTGTAATTCAGGCTGCCGATGACCAGGGGCGTGCTATCAATGCGATGGCAGTGGAAATCATTCGTATCGCCGATGGCATTGCGGAACAGTCGCTGACTGAGACTTCACGCAGCCTGTTGCTCGGCTCGCGCGTCGTCCCCGTGGAAAGCATTACCCCCAGCGTGCTGATCGGTGAGGTTCCGGGCGTCGAAAGCTCGACTCAGACGTTGCGGGCAGCACGGATGGCCATCGACTACATTGGACCGGCGGGATCGTACAGAACCTATAGCTTCGCGGACGTTGTGGGCGGGCGCATTCCACCAGTACAGTTTCGGGGGAAATACGTGCTCGTGGGTGCGACGGCGGCTTCCTTGGGCGATCGCCTTGCTTCGCCCTTCGTTCATCAAGCGGACACACGGGGAAATCAGCACGGGTCTCTAATGCCCGGTGTCGAGGTGCTTGCGAACACGCTGAACACGATTTTGCGATCTCGTTTCTATTCCGAAATTCCGGATTGGCTCGCGTTTTGTTGCGGCACGCTAGTAGCGGCGCTCATCCTGTTCATACTCGCGATCGCCCAAGGACATCACGAGACAATCAAGCAAATTGGCGTTTTGGCGGCGGTGACGGGCGCGGTCCTTCTGGCGGGTTACCTCGCGTTCACCCGTTTTCTCGTCTTTCCTCCGCTAACGCTGTCCCTGGTTTCATTCGCCTCCGCCGGCGTGCTCGGATTGTTGCGCCGGTCGTGGGTCGTAAGCTCCCATCTCGATAGGAGCATCGAAGACATCAAGCGAGCCGAGGAATCCCTGAATGCAAAGAACTTGGGGGCGGCGGCAGAGTCTATCGCCCGCCGAGCGGATGCCGCGGGCGTAGCGATCTACGCATCGCACGGAGGCGGAGGTATGCGGTTGGCGGCGGCGTACGGAACAGCTATTGTCTATAAGGCCTCCGGCGGTTTTGCGCTACCGCCTCACACTCCCCCTGGTCACGAATTGCTAGCGATTCCGATCGGTTCACAAGGCGCGGTCACGGTCGTCATCGCCCACGACGCAGCCCGGGCGCCATCCATCGAAGTACAGCGGCTCTGCGCCGCAATCGCCAGCGGCGCCGCGGAAGTTTGGGCCGCCCAAGAGGAACCCTCGCGATGGGGATGGCCACGAGGACTGGCGTGGAAGGCGCGGTCTCTAGCCCATCTAAATCACAGCATTCTGGACCGGGCGAAGTTCGTGGATCTAGCGATGCGGTCGATCGAAGACGCAATCATCATCGCCGGAGTGGATGGGCGCATCACATTTGCGAACCGGCGCGCCGCGGCCGTTCTCGATTCCTTCGAACACGCACTGCTCGGCCGCGATCTGCTGGAGCTATTGGCCGACGCGGAACAGAGCTCGCCTGAAGCCGGCCGCGATGTCCTGGTGCGCCTGGTCGTCGACCGCGCTAAGATCGAAAGGGAAATCACAATTCGAGGCGCGCGTCCGCGGCACTTCACTTTGCGGATCGCTGCGGTGTGCTCGGGCGAAAACGGGGGCGGCGCCGTACGGGGCATTGTCGCTTCACTCTCTGACATCACACGGCAGCACGAGTTGCAGCAAACCAAGAATGACGTCATGGCGCTGGTCTCGCACGAGATGCGTACACCGCTGACGGCCATTCAAGGCATGAGCGAGTTGCTGGCGCAATTCGAGCTCGATCCGGAACGAAGCCGCGAGATGAGTATCGCGATTCACGACGAGGCCAAGCGGCTTACGCATATGATCAGCGAGTATCTCGACATTACCCGCCTCGAATCAGGGACGACTGTGTTACGCCACTCGCCGGTGCGGATTGAAGCACTGGTGGAGCGCACGCTGTTGATGCTCGATCCATTGGCCGCACAGCGTGGCATCCGCTTGACAAGACATCTGGATTCCAGCGTGCCCCCAGTACTTGCCGACGCCGACCTGCTTTCACGCGCCATCAGCAATCTCGTGTCGAATGCGGTGAAGTATAGCACGCCGAAAACGGAGGTCGTCATTTCAGCGAGGAACGCCGCGAATGGCGTTGCGATTGAAGTCGCCGATCAGGGTTACGGTATTCCGGAGGACAGTGTGAATCGCGTTTTCGAAAAGTTCTATCGCGTTCCCCGAGTGCAAGACGTGGATGTTCCTGGTACGGGCCTAGGCCTCGCGCTGGTGCGGGAGATCGCGGAGCTGCACGGCGGATCGGTCGTGGTTCGCAGTTCGGTGGGCGCCGGCTCCGTATTCACGCTTTGGGTTCCGTGTTCTGAAGAATAAGCCATGACCGAGAAAGTTTCGTCA
Organism: Bryobacterales bacterium; assembly: GCA_963780485.1. Taxonomy (GTDB): domain Bacteria; phylum Acidobacteriota; class Terriglobia; order Bryobacterales; family Bryobacteraceae; genus Palsa-89. Next base: position 7,192 of record CAWACO010000021.1, on the reverse strand, counting down.
AACACGCCCTCCCACATTCTGGTTGCAGACGATGAGCGCTCCATTCGTCTGATGCTTGAAGCTGGCCTGAAACTGAACGGTTTTCGGGTGACGTCGGTACCCACCGGTTCAAAAGCACTTGAAGTGGCGCGGAATGGTGGCATCGACGCTGTGCTGAGCGATATTTACATGCCGGATGGAGGAGGTCTCGATCTCGTCAAGGACCTGCGCCAGATCGACCCCGCGATTCCGATCATTCTTATGACCGCGCAGGGATCGGTCGAAGCTGCCGTCAGAGCCTTGGCCGAAGATGCAACCGATTTTATCGGGAAGCCGTTTGATGTTGCGGCGGTGGTGGAACTCCTGCGGCGTCATCTGGGTGCACGGCGGGAAGCAGAGTCGGCACACGGATCATCGTCGATCGAAAGCGTCATTTCGCGCTCCGGGCTCACTGGCCGAAGCGCGCCGATGGCGATGGTCTACAAGTTGATCGCTCAGGCCGCGCGATGCGATGCGACGGTACTCATTCTGGGTGAATCCGGGACGGGAAAAGAATTAGTAGCGCGAGCCATTCATGATTTCAGCACCCGGTCCAGCCGCCCTTTTCTATCGGTGAACTGCTCGGGCCTGACGGATACGTTGCTTGAATCGGAACTATTTGGCTACATGCGGGGAGCTTTTACGGGCGCCGCGGGAGATCGCGGCGGCCTTTTCGAAGCAGCCGATGGCGGCACGTTGTTTCTCGATGAATTGGCGTCCACCAGTGCGACCTTTCAAGCCAGCCTGTTGCGTGTGTTGCAAAGTGGAGAAGTGCGGCGTGTCGGCTCCACTCAAACACGCCAAGTCAATGTTCGCGTGATCGGCGCGAGCAACGCGCCTCTGCGGGGGTTGGTGGACACCGGAGCTTTCCGCGCGGATCTTTTTTACCGTCTCAGCGTTCTGAGTATAGAGCTGCCCCCACTGCGTGCCCGTTCCGGGGATATCGAATTGCTAACGGCTCACTTCCTGCAAAGATTTGGCGATTCCTCGAAGTTGCCGCTACATCTTACGCGGGAGGCAAGGGCGGCTCTATCGTCGTACGCCTTTCCGGGAAATGTGAGGGAATTGGAGAACGCCTTGCGTCGGGCAGTGGCGGTCTCCTCGAACGGCCTGGTTACAGCAGACTGCCTTCCCTCGGAAATCACGGAAGCCGCCCAGAGGCCTGACAGTCCTGGCAGTGCCGAACAGCGATTGCTCGCGGATCGGCCGGGCATGGAAGAGCTGCAACGGCGATACCTCCAATTGATCCTCGATGAGACCGGCTGGAACCGCAGGCAGGCAGCCGCCGTCCTTCACCTTGACCGTCGGACCGTCCAGCGGCTCATCGCCCGATACAAGCTCCAAGGGGCTGCGGACTCGGAAAGCGATGCGGAGGGGGATGCCGAAAATAGTCAATAAGCAGGGCTGAAGGGGCCGTCATAGAGATTTTCAGACAAGCCCGCGCGATAATCACCAACCGTGCCATGTTGATCTTGGCTGCGGCGCTGCTGTTGTGTGCTGGCATGAACGCTCAAATTGTCATGGCGCGAGTCTCCAGTGTTAGCGGACGGGTTTCGCTTTCGAACGGCAATGGAGCCTCCGTCCTAACGCTGGCGCCGGGAAACGAATTGGGCCCTGGGGACAGGGTGGATACGCGCGGCGGCGGCCGGATCGTCATTGAGCTGACCGACGGAAGCATGATCGTCGTACAGCCGGAATCTCTGATCCTGATCAAAGATTTCCGCGCTGCTGTTTCACTTCGGGAGCTCTTTGAGATCATGCTGGGCAGCGTGCGAGTGAAGATCAATCATTTTGGCGGGCGGCCAAATCCGTATCGCATAAACAGTCCCACCGCCTCGATCGCCGTGCGCGGAACCGACTTCAACATTACGGTGGACAGCCGGGGCGATACGCAGGTTATGGTTTACGAGGGGGCCGTCGAAGTAACCAGTCTCGTCGATCCAGCACAATCGGTGATGATCGAAGCTGGACGTGGCGTGCTGTTGGTTCCGGGACAAGGCTTTCAATTGTTTAACGTGCTCTCCAGCCGCGAGATCGCAGAGCAAAATCAGGGCAACGGGCGCAACGATCGTGGGCTCAGCGGGTCAAGCGCGGATAACCACAGCGGCCAGATTGAGGAGCGCGACTGGGATTCGCCGCGTAATATTGCCAGTATTTACGAGCAGTACATCGCTGGACTTTCAGAAATCGGACAGGTTCCTTTTTTACTGCGTTACAATGCTTTTCCTGAAGCGCATCTGGATAGTCTGGAAAACCCGGCATACGCTACCGGTTTCAAAGCGGCGGAAGGCCGGGTCGTACTTTTGCCTTCGTTGAATGGGAGCGGCGGCCTGGATGAAAACCCAACTCCGCCAGGGCTTTCTGCGGTCAGCCCGATCAATTACAGCGCTGCGTCACAGTTTTCGATGTTCGTCCCTCTGGCCAATAATTTTGTGATCGGTGGAAGCATCACTGGGTCGAAAATTGGAAGTGGCGTGCAAGGTGCGCCGTCCGATCTCGGCTTGTCGACCATCTTAGGCCAGACCGTACCCGTGGGAGGCTTACAAACAAGCGGTTCTTCAACCGGTGAGTTCTTCTCGGGTTCTTTCGTTGCGGCACGCCGCTTCGGTGCTAACACCAGTGTTGGGATTGAAATCGAAGGTCTGCGGGGAACCGGCTCTCTGGCAGCGCAGATTCTCTCGACAGGACAGCCGATCGGCTCCCTCGAACGTATAGACTCCGGTTCATCGATCTCGCAGCGGCGCATTACCGCTGGTTTCGAAAGAGATTTGCCGCATGGTCAAACGCTCGGGTTCTTTTATCGCTACGGCTTAATCGAAGCTGAGGACAACAACACGAGTCATACATTGAACAACGTTCCTGAGCCTCTCGATTCCACTCGCTCTTCAGGCCATTCGTCCGAATTTGGTCTTCGTCTTCGAGGTCCGTTAGGTCGAAAGTTTTTCTATGGAACGGATATTTCCTGGCTAGGCCTCGCGCTCCGTGACGACCTGACGCGATCGATCGCGGTCGATTCGCATCAGCGGGACCGTGCGCAACGAAGCTCCGCAGCCCTGGGCTTTGGCTATTTTCTCAACCAGCGGACGGTGTTGAGCGTCGATTTCGCCGGTGGCACGTCGAGCGCGAGCACGGGCCGCACGGAGATTAACACTGGCGCTTTGCTCCAGACCGGCGCCCAGAACAGCCGCTTCGCCTCGACGAACCTGGGCGTTCAAACCAAGCTGTTCTCACACCTATTTTTGAACGCGTCGCTCCTCGCCATCTGGCAGGGGTACGATCTAAGCCAAGGGTTTTATCCGGATAGCTTTGGGAACACATCGCTCATTACAGACCCATTCCTACCTCTGACTGCCACTGGTTACAGGCCACCGCGGCGCTCCTCCGACTTCGGCGCAGGCTGGTGGTTTTCCAACAGGCTTTTTCTGCAATACGTGTTCTCCACCCCTTACGGAGTCGATTCCGGAGGCCACACCTTGATGCTGCGCTACACGTTCCGTTTGCACGGCGAGTAATTGCGGTGCTGTGCTCGGGCCAAGTGCGGCGAATCGCCACCTCCCACACTTGACAAAGATCGGAGGGATTGAGCAACATCACCTTTAACTCGCTTGTTTCTCAAGTTCGGTGGTTGGATGTCCGTGTGCAAATCCGCCGGACTGTCCGAAGCGGATAGTTTCTCGTCCTGTGAAAATACTAAATCTAGTTCTCTTGCTTTCTTCAGCGGCCATCGCCCTGGCCCAGGGAAATTACGAAATCCAGGTCTATCCTTCCGAAACCCAGGCGCCGGGCACTACCATGATCGAGTTGCATAGCAACTTCACGATCCAAGGCAGCAAGGGCATCGTCGATGGCGTGTACGGGACCGAGCACCAGTTGCACGAGACGGTTGAGATCACGCAAGGAATCACGGATTGGTTCGAAACGGGATTTTACATTTTTACCAGCGCGAATCCCAACCAGGGCGGCTGGCAATGGGTGGGCGACCACATCCGGCCGCGCGCGCGGGTGCCTGAGGATTGGCACTGGCCGGTGGGCGTGAGCCTGTCGCTCGAGTTTGGCTACCAGCGCTACGCCTTTTCCCCGGATACCTGGACGCTAGAGATCCGGCCGATTATCGACAAGCAGGTCGGACGCTGGTATCTCTCATTTAATCCCACCTTTGACCGCAGCTTCCACGGGCCGAGCGTGAGCCAAGGCTTGGTTTTCTCACCGAACTTCAAGGCCGGTTACGACATCACGAAAAAGATCAACGCGGGCTTGGAATATTACGGCGACCTGGGCCCGGTGGGAAACTTCGATGCTTTGCGCGAGCAGCAGCAGCAGATCGTGCCGTGCGTGGATTTGAATCTATCGCCCCAGTGGGAGTTCAACTTCGGGGTGGGGGTGGGCGTCACCCATGGAACCGATCATTTGCTGGTGAAGATGATCCTGGGCCGGCGGTTTGGCAAGACCGCAAAGAACGGGAACTAGCGCGGGGTCATCGTTGTCACCGAAGAAGAAAGAAGGGGGCGAGGGAAGAATGCCCCCATGAACAAGAACTACAGAGTGCGGCGCTCGTAATATGAACATCGCACTGGAACCAGTGCACGAAGCCTACCGAACGCTCGCGGCGCAATAGGTCCTTGAAAACCAAAGACGAGATCGTTTTGTCGGCAATCGCTGAGATCGCTGATGTGGCATCTCGTCACATCAGAAGATTCGGGCGGGGGCCGAATGCCGCCGGAGGGCGATGCCAGTAACCGGGTGTGTGAATGGTCCTGGCCCGAGACCCGACGGGCCGAATAGACTCTATCGTCCTGGCCGATGCTCTCGAGAGAACTTCCGGTTTATATCCGGCCAAAACTCCTTCAGGATGTTCGACGCCATGTCGACCCCCAGCTGAACACCGAGTTTGGAGACGGCGTTGGTGGCCGTCCGGTTATCCGGATAGTAAGCGGTCGAAATCGCCACGGCGGTTGAATTGCCGATGACCTCAGAAAAATTGAATTGCGTGTGATCCGAGTCCGTGTGAGTCCAAAAGATCTGGCTGGCCGCGCTTCCCAGGCGTGCCCAAGTGCTGCCCGTCCCGCGCCGGAAATAGCGTGGGTCCTGATGAAGCACGACCGGATAAATAGCTTCCGTCATCATATCCCCGATCACGAAATCAGCGTACGATGTCCCCAAGTACCGAGCATAGCCCGTTACGCCTTGCCCGAACGCGGGAGTTGCGTTGGTCAGCTGAGCTTCACCGGCGAAGAGCACGGCCAGAGCGACCGTGCCGCGGTCGAAGGAGTCCTCAGTCGCAATCTTGAATTTTTCCTCCAGAGTGAGTGGCTTGTAGGGATGCAAACTCGGAGAGGTTCGGTAATTGGGAATGATCCAGAATATTCTTTTGTCCTCCGGTTGGGCCAGATTCGGTGTGGGAGACGGCTGCTGAGCCAGCGAAAGGTTTGATGAGACAGTGAAAACAGTCACCAGCAAAATGCCGCAATGAAAGAACATGGAATTCGCGCGAGCAAGAGACATGCCAACCTCACAGGCAGATCAGCGAAACTTCTTGGCGGCTTTTGCGGGATTGGTCTCGTCGAGCGGTGGCAGTTTGCCGCCGTTGTTATGAAACAGATAATTGTCGACGGAAGAAAAGAAAGGCGCGTGCGCCGCAAGGAACACGGTGCACGCGCCAGCGATTAATGGGAGTCGCCGTCGTGATCGACGTCGCCTGCGGAAAATGCCTGCGGACTCAACTTAACTGTATCCTGCGGTGGATTGTTAGCCGGCTGCTTCGCAGAAGCCGTATTGTGTGTCTGAGCCGCCTCGAAGGCGGTCACGCTGCTCGAACTTACTGGATTGATCATTTAACCTCCGAGATGTATATCGGCCATACATTATCGGATGTTTAACAAAACTAACAAGTTATCTTAGTCGGGCCGGTGGCAAATTGCCGCTGGGCCGTTCACTACACTCTAGCGACCGTGAGCACACATCACGCTGGATTTCTCAGATCTAAAGAGGTTGCTAATTCCCAGGACGTTTTTTTGGCACGGAATCAAACGTGCTTCAGCAAAGCGTCAAATGAATTCGAAATCGGCGACGTTAATCCTTAGCCTAGGGACTTTAGCGCTTTCCCTCCTCATCTCGGGCCCACTGCGAGCGCAACTCACCGGCGCCTCACTGTCCGGCTCCATCACTGACCCTTCGGGAGCGGCTGTTCCCAATGCCAAAATTTCCGTCAAGAATGTGGCCAGCGGGCAAGCGACGGAGATCCAAACCAATGCGGCGGGGACGTACAATCTATCCGACCTCATGCCGGGCGACTATGAGGTTTCGGTGTCGGCCGAAGGGTTCAGCACCAAAGTAGCCAACGTGACGCTCGTGGTTGGGGCCAAGCAAACAGTGGACCTCGCTTTAGCTGCCGCTTCTAGCGATGTGGCGCCTTCGCTGGGAGATCTCGGCTTCCCTCCGGATCAGGCCCAGGGAAATGCCCAGGATCAGGCGAGACTCGACAGGCGGGCGCACATGCTCAAGATGCATCAACGGTTCGGATTGATAACGCTCGCCCCTTTGATCGCCACCATCGCCACTTCCAACCTCGCCGCTGGAAGGCACAGCACCGCGATTGGCCGCGATGTGCATGGCGCTCTGGGCGCGGTGACGGGGGATATGTATTTCATGACCGCTTACTATGCTCTCCGCGCGCCCACGATACCGGGAACCACAACGCGCGGCCCCATCCGCTTGCACAAGGCCCTGGCTTGGATTCATGGCCCAGGAATGATTTTGACCCCAATCTTGGGGGCGATGGCTTACAGTCAAGAGAACCGCGGGGAAAAGGTTCATGGGATCGCCATGGCTCATTCGGCGGTTGCCACTGTGACGTACGCAGCGTTTGGTCTTGCCGTTCTGTCCGTATCCATTAAATTCTAGGCGGGCTTATGAACAAGACAATGCTGCTGAGTATCTTGCTTCTACAGCCTTTCAAGCCAGCGCTCGCGCAAGCAGATCGCCAATGGATTCTTGAGCAATCCACTCTCACGTATCATGTGTCTCACCCGCTGCATCAGGTGGACGGTGTCAGCCGCGCCGCGCGGGGCAAGGGCGTTTGTCACGCTGGTCAATGCGATTTCCTGATCGCGGCACCCGTTACATCGTTTGATTCGGGAGACAGCAACCGGGATCTTCACATGCTTCAAGCGACGCG
>CAWACO010000020.1:0-258694 GCA_963780485.1 Bryobacterales bacterium | reverse complement strand
CCCAACAACCCACGTGCACCATCTTGGGCCCACCGACATCGTCGTAGGCCTGGTAGCCGTCAGTTTGCAGAATCCCTTCCCAGTTGGTGAGAAACTTCCTGGGACCCTCACGCCCGCGGCCCATTCGAAACTCGAACACGGTTTCGCCTCCGGGCGAGCCGTATTGCCACAAGTAGGCTTGATGATTGGCACCGCGTTGGTCGTGCATCTGCACTGGCACCGTGGTTTCGTCGGCCTGTAAATACGATGCGCGGAGAAGATCCTGGCGCATCGCCGACACAATGGGTTCCAACAGTTCTCCCACGCGCATCACCCAACCGTCCAGCGTCGCGCGGCTGATCTCGACGCCCGCTTCCCGTTCCAGGATGGCTTGTTGACGATACAACGGAAGATGGTCGCAGTACTTCGCCACCACCGTGTCGATCACTACACGATCGCTCGCCAGACCCTTGTCCACGATCCGCGGCTCCAACTCCGGCATGGCCATGGTGGAGCAGTTTGCGCACGCGCGCTTCTCACGCTTGGTCACACGCACGAACCAGCGCGCCGGTTCGTGATCCAACTGTTCGCTTTCGTCGTAGCCGATGATGGCCGTTTCGGCACCGCAGTTCTTGCAATTCACATCCGCGCATGCAATCCGTTGTTCCACTCGCGGCAGATTCTCCGGCAACGGCCGTCTGCCCGGATGCGGTTTCCGTTTGCGCGCGGGCTTTGGCGGAAGCGGTTCGCGACGCGCTTCGGCTTCGACTTCCTCGCCCGTGGCGCTGGGTTCTTCCTCCGCCAGCAGCTCCAGTTGCAGATCGCTCAACGTTTCGCTGTGCGGCCCCAGGAACTGAATGCGCCGCTGCCGCAGCCGCTCTTCGAGCACTTGAATCTTCAGGTGCGCCCATTGCAACTCCCGTTCCAGCATCGTGATGCGCAACTGTGGATTGAAAGCCGCCCTCGGAGAGATGTCCCATAGTACGCGAACTTTCGAAAATGTTCCAGTCCTTTGCCTTCGCGACATCGAAAGTAACCCGGTCGGCTACGCCTTCACGCTTGGCAGAATCACGAGCGGCTTCGATGGATTTGTCGTGGTAATCGAAACCGAAGAAGCGCGACTTGGGGAACGCTTTCGCCATCAACAAAGTCGAAGCGCCTTTGCCGCAGCCGACATCGGCGACTCTTGCTCCTGCTTCCAACTTCTCTCTTACATCGTGTAGCGCAGGAATCCACGAGCTTACGAGATTGGCGGCGTAGCCGGGACGGAAGAACTTCTCGCAGCCATGAAACACGCCATCGTCGTGCTCGTGCCACCCCATGCCAGCGCCGGTGCGAAACGAGTCAGCGATACGCGGCACCGCTGCCAGTGACCCCAAGGCGAGCTGAAACGCGCCAGGTAGGTATGCTGGGCTGTCTTCTGTTGCGAGTGCAAAAGCCTGCTCCTCAGTCAGGCTGAACTTGTTGGTCTTGTCGTCAAACGTAACGTACCCAGTGCCCGGAAGCAATCTGCGACTCGATTTCCGCGATCTCGCGGCGGCAGCGCAAGATTCATGCGGCCACTCCCAGCCTTTCGGCTTTGACCTGGTCGAACGTCCGGCCATCGGCCTCGAGCGTCGCGTGCTCGCCAACCAGAGATTGCCACCGAAGTATTGCGACGTCGACGTACTTCGGATCGAGCTCTATGCCGCAGCAGACACGTTCCGTTAACTCGGCCGCCGCTAGTGTCGTGCCGCTACCAAGGAAAGCGTCGCACACGAATTCACCTCGCTTCGTGTGATTCAGAATCGGGCGCCGCATCAGCTCGACGGGTTTCTGCGTGGGGTGATCGTATTTCTGTTCATCAGAGCCGCTGAAAATAAATTTCGGCGACACAGCACTCCAAACGGTGGCGTTCTCGCCGGCTTTGCCGTACCAAGGCGCGTTCTTCTTGCGGACGTACCAGCACGGCTCGTGTCGATACCAATAGTGCGTCCTGGTTAACACGGTCCGGCCTTTATCCCAAATAATCTGTTGTGGATACAGGAAGCCGATCCGCAAGAGCCCGGCCAGAACCTCGGATGTGTGAACACTGGCGTGCCAGGCGTAAATGACCGCGAGGCTCGGAACAAGCGCGAAGGCTTCCGACCAATCCGCACGGGTGTCACCGGAAATCTTAGTCTCGGTGTGACCCGCAGTACGCTTTTTCATGTAGCTCGGCTCCGCTGGGCCGCAGGAATTTAATCCGGCTCGGTCCCGCCATTCGCTGTCGAGCGAAATGCCGTACGGCGGATCGGTCACCATCAAGCGTGGCTTGCGCTCGCCGAGCAACTGCGCCACGGCATCCGGGCTCGTGGCATCGCCGCACAGGATCCGGTGCTTGCCGCACAGCCACAGGTCGCCCGGCCTGGTGACCGGATTATCTGGGAGAGGCGGTGCCTCGTTGGCTCGATCCTCCAGCCCGGAGTCCGCGAGGAAGCGGTCGACCTCGTGTTGGTCGAAACAAACCGGTTAGTTCCAAATCGAAATCGAGACCGTGAAGTTCTTCCAGCTCGGGGCCGAGAAGATCGAGGTCCCAATCGGTCTCCTCGTGGCTGCGATTATCCATCAGCCGGTAGGCTTTGACCTGCGCCGGCGTCAGATTGTCGGCGACGTGAACGGGCACTTGTTTGAGACCCAGCTTCTTCGCCGCCAGCAGCCGGGTGTGGCCGCAGATGATGACGCCGTCCTTATCGACAACGATTGCTTGCCGCCAGCCGAACTCCTTGATGCTGGCAGCTACTTTGTCGATTGCACGCTCGGGGATCTTGCGGCTATTTCGGGAGTAGGCGATCGGTTTGTCGATCGGCCACCAGCACACCTTTAGATCGTTCATCCGTATACCTCGGACTGAATTGGATCTTTCGGAGGGTGCCCTTTGGGCTGGCCTGTCGAACCGGTCCTGTGTTCCTTTTATACGCTGAATCGATGGCGATGTCCACTGAACGAGACTTCAGGCAGTGGCCTAGTTTGAGCATCGCGTATTTTTGCGAGCTAGATTTTTCCAGATGGACGAATCATAGTTGATTTAGTTGTGCGACGCGGAGCGCCGGGTCCGCGTTAGCCTCAAGGAGTCACGGTGGCTCTAGGTTCGGCGCTCCGGCATAAAGCATTTGTGTTCGGCCCAACCGCTAGCGGGTTATACTAGGACTGCCAACCTTCCTTGGGCCTCGCCGCAATTTCGTAAGCGCAGGGCGTTCCTCTTTCAATCTTGACAGAAATGGAACGTAACAATGCAGTTCGAAGGCTTTCTATCCCTTCCTTCTTGGACCGTGAGTTATCTTGGGGTCTTATACGACGACGCACGGCAAGATCCTAAGGGCATTTGGTATTGTCGCGATATCGGAACGCCGGTAATCCACCACTTCCCGCTTCAGGAGCGCGTGGTTCCGATGTGCAAAAACTACATCGACTCCTCAGCCACGATTTAGCGGACTTGGCGTACGGCAAGACGGCGGGCTAGATTCTAAGCCGTAATAGACTCAGAGGAACGGAGCGCCCTTGCCATTCTGAGCCATTCGCACGTATTGGTAGATTTGAAGGTGCAATGAAATGGGTCATCACAGCCGTAGTGTTTAGCACATCGCCTCGTTTTGAGTGCTCCATCAATGAAAGCATCTATCAATGCTCCATGGACAGCCACTACCAGAATTCACCGCTTCGGCGATAAGGCTAGCGGCGCGTGACGTGGGACGCAGAATGCGCCACAATCGGTAAGTGGCCTGTAATCGAGCAATACTGCTGCTGGCATGTGCGCCGCTGTTTGGACAGCAGTACACAATCTCGACAATTGCCGGCGACGGTGCGGCTGGGGCTTTTCTAAACAATCCGACCGGCCTCGCTCTGGACTCGGCCGGCAATGTTTACGTCGCTGACTGGAGCGGCTTGATCCGTAAATTTTGGGTAAGAGATGGCGCCAGCACCGTAGTCGCGGGTACGGGAATCTTGGGATATAGCGGCGATGGGGGGCCCGCAATCAGTGCGATGCTTGGACGAGCGATTAGTATTACCGTCGATGCGGCCGCAAACATCTACATTGCCGATAGCGAAAATAATCGGATTCGGCGAGTCGATGCGGCAACCGGCATCATCACCACCATCGCCGGGACGGGTGCCGCGATTGATAGCGGCGACGGAGGACTAGCCGTAAATGCCGGAGTCTCGCGGCCCACAGGGATCACAGTGGGCCAGGGAGGTAACCTTTACTTTTCCAGCTCCTGGTCGCGCATTCGGAAGGTCACTGTCAGTACCGGAATGATCGAAACGGTGGCGGGTCAATTTCTCACTGCTTTCGGCGGGGACAACGGCCCGGCTATCGATGCTCTCTTCTGGGATCCGATTCCTTCGGCAGTGAACGGTGCCGGGGACATCTACATTGCCGATTACGAGAACTCGCGCATCCGCACGGTGAGTGCGAAAACCGGAATCGTAACAACTGTCGCCGGCTCCGGCGCGTGCGCGACAGGACTTCCTCCCCTGAATGTGTCGGTTTGTCAGAACGGTTTCGGCGGCGATGGTGGCCCGGCTACGCAGGCGATTTTGAAATATGCCGCGGCAGTGGCATTGGACTCCGCTGGGAATCTCTACATTGCTGACACGATTAATCACCGGATACGGCGGGTGGACGAATCAACCAAGCTGATCTATACAATCGCAGGAAACGGAGTAAGTGGGTTCAGCGGCGATGGCGGGCCGGCACTAGCAGCAGAAATCACCTTCCCAGCCGCGATCGCAGTAGACCGATTTGGCCGTGTTTACTTTTCCGACGAGAGTAACAATCGCATTCGCATGCTGACTCCTGTCGGCCCCCCACCGTATCAGTTCAGGCGGGGCCCACGACGCTGATTCGATAGCTGCGTAGATTAGTCAAATCCACCCAACTTAGCGGGTTTAGTCGGCATTGTTGAGAGTAGAAAACGAGCCAATCTCGATACTTGATCCTAAGGCTTATTCCTGGTTTTCTTCGGCATGAACAGGCTTGCAATCTGTTCCGCTCATGGCCCAACATGTCACTGATGAAAACAATTGGCTACGTTCGTGTTTCCACAGACAAGCAGGCAGACCGGGGCGTTTCTCTAGAGGCCCAGGCGGAAAAGATTCGCGCCATGGCGGTGGTCCATAACGCCGAGCCGATCGACATCATCGTCGATGGCGGCGAATCCGCCAAAAGCCTGAACCGCCCCGGCATGGCACGGTTGCTCGCGCTGGTTGATGCCGGCGAAGTGAAGGCGGTCATCATCGCGAAGCTCGACCGGCTCACGAGGAGCGTGAAGGATCTGTGCACGTTGCTGGAGCGCCTCGAGCGGCGCGGCGTAGCGCTGGTTTCGGTTGCGGAGTCGCTCGACACCGGCTCGGCCGCGGGTCGGCTGGTGCTGAACATCATGACGGCTGTAAGCCAATGGGAACGCGAGGCAATCGGCGAACGCACCCGGGACGCCATGAGCCACAAGCGTACCAACGGCGAGCGCGTGGGCAACATTCAGTTCGGCTACCGGCTGTGCGCCGACGGGAAACACCTCGAGCCGGACCCCGCCGAACAAGCCGTGCTGGATGAGATCCGCCGTATGCGCCAGAGCGGCCACACGTTGCGGGGAATCGCTGCCGACTTGAACCACCGAGGGCATCGGACGCGGCGCGGGTCCGCCTGGCGGCTGGAGCACGTAGCCAGAATCACCAAGCAAACCGCAGTCCTCCCCTAAACCTTGCTCCCATCACCGGTTTATCCATGGGAGCGATCAGTTCGAGTCGAGTTTCGTCGTTCTTGCAGCGGTTGGAGTCGGGCGCAGGTCGAAAGGCGACCCGAAATTAACCGCAAGCGGTGCCGGTGGCCTGTGGCTTAGACGAGGCCCAGTCCTGAATCATCCTCTTGACCACTTTCTCAAACTCGTCAAAATCGATTGGTTTATGCACGAATTCCCGTACGCCTAGCTCCGTTACCCGCTGGATCTCGGTCGGATTTGATGAGGAGCTGAAAACCACTACTGGTGCGGCGGGCTTGCACTGCGCTAGGATCGCAATTCCAGGAACTTTCGGGATGTTCAAATCTAGAATAATGAGATCCGGGTTGAGGTCTGTATCGCATAACATCCGAAGCGCCTGCTCTCCGTCCATCGCCACGCGAATTTCGACGGATGCCAATGTCGCCGTGAGGATCTGTTGGATCAAGATTACATCGCCAGGGTTATCTTCGATCAAAAGAATCTTCAAGGAACAGAAAACCTCCTGCTTGGACTCTCTAACGCGGTTCTCTGTTTGAATGACCGGCAACTCGGGATCGTGGCTGCAGCTGAGTAAAACGGTCTATGGAGACGAAGCGACGATCAAAAGCCCGATCCGCCCGGGGTAACCGCACAGCCCGCCGCGCGGACCGGCCCATCTTCCTCGAAATGGTTGACGCTGGACGAACGATAGGTGTTTCGAACCTAGCTACCGAATCGGGTTCTTCTGTACGTGCAGAGCGCCGATTGAGATTCTGGTAGTGGACCACCCCGAGAGGGTGGGTCGGAGAATTAAACGCGCCTATCTGGTACAACACCTGCCCATGGATTCCTCCCACTCTTCACGCCTTGCTTCCGGTTCGCGCCTTGGGCCACGCACACGGTGTCTGTTCGGCATGTTACACGCCCGGCCTCGCCGGCCTTGCCGCTCGTGCCAGCGCCAGAATCGATCCGGCCCATCGCGTTCGTCGGAGCTGCCTAAGAACGTGCCCACCTCGAAGTGGAGTGAAACATCGTCGCCACTCTAAGTGTCAGAAGTACAACACCAATGCGCAAACCTACCGAAGTATTGTTCGTCGAAGATTCACCAGGCGACGCACTGCTCACAGGGCAGATTCTGGCCGAAGCGATGCTCCCGGTGAAACTCAGAATCGCACGGGACGGCGCTCTTGCATTGACGATGCTGGCAGATCGGTCGTTTGAACCGGTCCTAGTCATCCTAGATTTGAGCCTTCCGAACCTATCGGGGTTCGACGTATTGAAGCGGAACCCACGTAAGGAGATCCCCGTTGTGATTTTCAGCGCTTCGATGAACCAAGCCGATATGGACCGAGCGTTGGCCTTAGGCGCAGCCGCGTACTCTCACAAACCGATGGATCTTGAGGCTTACCGAGATGCGGTACTGGCAATGATCGATCTGTGGGCGGACCCCCGGACTGAAGCTAACGGTATATCGACATCGTAAACTCCTCGCGATGCTGGGCGTAGCGATTCTGCGCGGGATATCAGTCTAGACTCTTAGCGATTTCTGTCGGCGATGGCGAGATCGAACGGCACGCTGCCCTACCGGAGTTCCCGGCGCGCCAGTTCAAGCATGACTACCTCTGGCACCTTCTGAATTTCTCGCACGACCACTCGGTCATTACGCTCTTTGAGCACGGGCAGGAGATCCAGCCAAACGCCAAGGTGGCGAGAACCAAGTAGAGTCTTCTTAAACCACGCCGAGGGTTCACCGGGACCTCCTGTATTCCCCATCGGCCAAAAAAAAGCCTGGCGAATATGGTTTACCTGGCGGCTGTCAACGCGAACGCAAGCAGCACGGCAAGCACAATGCCCGCTATCCAAACTCCGTGACTGAACGTCGGCCGTGGCACACGGGATAGCTGAGGCCCGTACTGTCGCACGCTCAAACCCGTTCCGGGCAGGCCCGCGCTCACGTATCGCTGCCCTCGTGCAGTTACGCCGACATGCAAGCCACGGGGACCCAGCGACATGCCGATACCGCTCAGGCTGAGATTGATGTGCACGCCCGGCAGCACCCGGATGCGTCGCTGAAACCGTAAGCCGTGAAAACGTCCGCGTTTCATTGCGAGCCTCCGTGCAGAGAGTTCAAGATGCGGGGATCGATGCAAGTCATCGCCCGTACTCTCAATCGACAGAATGGGAGACAAACTTAAACGTGGGCGATGGGAAGGCTTCGACGCTGGTTGGGGGAATAGGTGTTGACGCTCCGCACAGGCAAGTCGGGGAAATAGCAAGTGGCAATTACTGTTCTCTTCCCGCACGTTTCAGTAAGGATCCGGCAGTAGACATCATTTCCTGGTAGTTTGGTACAACTCGCCATACGAACACAGGAGGCCACTATGGTTCCGTCTGCTGTCGAGACCCTCAGAAAATCTATTCGCGGCGCAGTGCTAAGCCCTGGCCAAGACGGTTATGAGGAAGCGCGGAGTGTTCCCAACGCCATGATTGACCGACGCCCGGGTGTCATCGCACGGTGTGCCGGTGCTGCCGACGTAATTGCGTGTGTCCGCTTCGCGCGTGAGCAGGATCTTCTAATTTCCGTGCGTGGCGGCGGTCATAGCATCGCGGGAAAAGCGGTTTGTGACAGCGGTCTCATGATTGGGAGTCAGCTCCACGAGCGAATATAACCAATTCGGCTGCTATTGAATCTGGTGGCCCTGCACTAGTCCATAATGCTCGCCAGTCTTTTGTACGCCCGAATCGCCGTGTTTTGAAACTCCCACGCTTGTTGACCGGGTCGGAGAGATGGACGTAGACGCGAAGTTCTTCGAAACACTAGACTGGCCGGGCTCCCCGATGCCGTCAACAAACCGCTGAGGAAATCAGTGGAGGGACAGTATTTGGCTCCTCAGGCAGGACTCGAACTTACGACCCATAGTATAGTTGCTGCGACAGCAATGTTGCGGGATGTTGGTTTTCCACAGTAGTCGCGCCGCGGCGCTGTGGAAATCACGCGCTTGTTACGTCGGCACCTGGTGTGTCAGCGTGAACAACGCAGGCATTGCGCTGCTACGAATGCGACCCATTGACATGTCGATGTCCGTTAACCAAGCTTCGAGCAGCGGAATGCGCTTTGTTTCCAGAACGAATCCTCAGATGTCGTCTAGCCTGACAAACAGACTTTTCCTATACGATTTTCGCGGAGACGAAGCCAGCCTGCAATCCAAGACTGCGAAAGGAGCACACGATGGCAGACGCGAACGAACGAAGCGAACTTGATTTCGCTGCATTCATAGGCATCGACTGGGCCGATCAGAGACATGCCTGGGCGCTGCAGACCACGACTCAGGGAGCTATGGAGCGTGGTGATCTCGATCACACACCGGCAGCTGTCGATGCCTGGGCAACTGAACTGGGGCGCCGATTCGGTGGACGTCCAATCGCGATCGCGCTCGAGCAGTCGCGTGGGGCGTTGCTGTTCATGCTCACGAAGTACGCACATTTTGTGCTGTATCCAATCCACCCAACCACACTCGTCAACTATCGCAGGGGCTTTCGGCCATCGGGAGCTAAGAGTGATCCTTCCGATGCCGGTCTGTTGCTCGATATACTGGTGCGTCACCGTGAGAAGTTGCGGCGTTTGAATCCGGATACCACAGAGACACGCACACTGCAGTTCCTGGTGGAAGGGCGACGGAAACTCGTCAATGATAAAACGCGCTACTCGAACCGTCTGACAGCCTGCCTGAAGATGTATTTCCCGCAGGTGCTGGACTGGTTCGATGAAGTCAGTTCGCAAATAGCCGGCGATTTCCTCGAACGGTGGCCGACCCTGCAAAAGCTACAGAAAGCCCGGCCCGACACTCTGCGCGCCTTCTTTATTCAGCACCACAGTTGTCGTTCCGAAAACATTCAGCGCCGTTTGGAGGAAATCCGCCGAGCCGTTCCGGCCACCCACGACACGGCTGTAATCGCATCCAGCGTCGCTGCGGTCAGGGCGGTGGTGCGGCTCCTGCGGGAGCTGCGTCAGGCGATTCACTGCTACGACGAGCAGATCGAAACAACCGCGCGCCAACATCCGGATTTCGTAATCTTTGATTCGCTGCCGGGAGCTGGTGCCGCCCTGGTGCCCCGTTTGATCGCTGCACTCGGAACACAGCGCGACCGCTATAACAGCGCCAGCGAGCTGCAGTGTTATAGCGGGATTGCACCAGTGCTGGCCAGTAGCGGAAAGCAATCCTGGGTGCATTGGCGTTGGGCGTGCCCTAAATTTCTGCGGCAGACGTTTCATGAATGGGCGGCACACTCCATTGGGTCCTCGGCTTGGGCGAGGGCCTATTACAACCAGCAACGCGCCAAGGGCAAATCGCGAAACACGGCAGTTAGGGCCCTCGCATTCAAATGGATTCGCATCCTGTTTCGCTGTTGGAAAGACCGCATACCGTATCAGGAAGACTTGTACCAACAGGCCCTCGTCAAGAGAACTGCTCGCGCAAACCAAACTGTGAACCTCCAGTGGAAAACCTGCGGCGGCTTTAGCAAATTCTCCGGTCTTAGCTCTTGACAGACCAACTCAGATGTTGGTTAATAGCGTACGCCTCGGAATGTCGGGTGCTTTTCAGACGTGAGAGCAAACAGGAGAGTTCGTAGGTCTTAGATCCGCGCTTGATCTCGGTGTTAACCGCGAGAGTATCTCAATGGTTTGGCCCCCGAAATGAAATCTGAATCTGGTTAACAGCAAGAGGACGATCAAGGTTGCCGTTTCAATGTTAATGCCTCGAAAAAGTAGCGTTGAATGGGCGATTGTTAACCTGCGGGTCGTAAGTTCGAGTCGGGTTCGGGGAGCCAAACATGTTGGGAGACTCTCGCGTTTAACAGGGTTCACGATCAGCATGGAGCAGGATTTTCCGGACAAGTTTCGATCGCAGCCCGCCGAAGCGAGATCAGTTTCTTGAGGCGTGGGTGCACTCGCAAGCATTTGCTCCTCCCACCCTCCGGAACAGTTCACGCGCGATCTCGGCGGCAGCTTCCGTTCCGTGCGTGACACGCTCGTGCACCTGATCGGCGGCGAGTGGGGTTGGCTTGAGTATTGGAAAGAGCCGTCCCATGGTCCCAAATTCTTGACTGATCTATGGGGAAGACACGACGCCCTATTCAATGCAGACGAGTTTCCAAACTTCAACACAGTGGTGTTCAAGTGGAGAGAAATAGAGAAGGTGCAGGCCGAGTTTGTGAGTTGCGTCACGGACGAATCGCTGGAAAAACTGCTGCCCGTTCGCACAACACAAGTCACGTTGGCGCACCTCATGCAGCACCTGGTGAACCATTCCACCTACCATCGGGGTCAACTCGCGATGATGCTGCGGCAGGTTGGTGCCGAGCCATTGCCGACGGATTTTCACGCATTTCTGCTGGAGGCTTCCAGCCACGCGGCTGTTGCACAGTAGAGCTGATATAGAGCGCATCGGCCACCTGGAACCAATCCAAGTTGACGTATAAGTCGCCGTCTCGTACTTCTGTGTCGCAAGCGCTAGAAACGGCTCCTGGACTAGCTACCGATATGACCGGTTAACGCTCCATTACCCGCATTACACCGGGCGCAGAGCTTCAGTGAACTCGCAGCTGCATGATCAATGTTCGCTGAGCACCACCACGCGCATGGCGCGGCGCGCGCCGGCAACCCGCAAGCAGATTTGCAAGAAAGGCTCCCCATAATGCAAACCCTAAGTGTCCGATCCGAAGGTCTATCTACCTACTGTTGGGGGAAAGAGCGGTTGCGGGCTGCTTCGACGGCGATCCGGTTTTCGAGAATCCTCACGACTTCCTGCAGCCGGTTAGCACGGACGCTCTCCTTACCCAACTTCTCTTTCAGTTGTTTCACTTGGTCATCCAACTGATCGGGCTCAGCCTGTGGCCGAATCGAATCGAGCGCAGCGTTTGGCGGGCTCGTCTCTTCCTTAGCCTGTAACTTAACGGACGATGCGGCTTGCGGGCTGACCAAGCGCACGAACTGCTGGATGCCCGCTTGCTTCCCCGAGAAAACGATCATTCGCAGTTCCAAATTCTCGGACTTGCGTGCGTATTTCATATTACCGTCATGAAGTTGCTCATCGCTGAGTGCGAAACGTTTTTTTTCATTGCCATCCTTGATATCAAGCACGGCTAGCCGAGCAGAGCGAATGAGCGCGGAATTGCTATCCCACTCGACCCTTACCGAGTCGCCGGCATCAAAGACCCGAAAAGGGAAAGACTGATCGGAGGGCGAAAGATACTTGTCTTTGAGTTGCAGTCCGATGATGAGGAGTGCCAGAGACAAGGCTGTCGCCCAAAGCCAACGCTCGCGCGCAGATGGGCGAACTTGGATCGGAAGTTGCTTCTGTTCTGAAATGCTTGAAGGTTCGAGCTTGGCCTCCGCACCGACAGGCCTACTCGGCTCGCCGCGAATGGAGCGCTTCGCCAACGAAGGAATCGCGAGCTCACGCTGAGATGCCTCCTCCAGGAATTTTAGCGGCTCAACTACGAACTCCCGATAGCTCGATTCCGTTCGCAAACAACCCCCGGTCTCGCGTCCGAAAAAGCCCGCCCGCATGGGGCCGGCATCGGTCGGCTGCAGAACCAGTGTGACCTGCCCCAGCGCCGGAAAAAAGCTGTCGTAGATTTCGACATCTGCTGTCGTGAGGAAGATATCGCTGCGTGCATGCGAGACAAACCAGCCGACCGAATCCAAACCCTCCAGGTCCGGATCGCTCTTGGCAACCTCAAGCAAGTGCACCAACTCGGCACAATCACGCGGCGACAGCCGAAAACTCGGGCCTAGGGCATGCTCACAGAAAATCGGCCGCCAGGTCAATAGCCGAATCGAAGTATCTCTCCGCGCCCCAAAAAGCACTCCACCGACTTCCAGACCGCCGTGAGCAAGCCGCCGCAGGCCGTCGCACACAGCAGCACGGATCTCCTCCATCACTTCAAGGGGATACTCGATCGTCAGACCAATCTCGGATGTGCTCCACGATCCGAATGTACTGTCTCGCACTTTTTCGGTTGCTTGCATAAGGTAAAAGAGGGCGATGTCACACCGATCTTCCTGATGTCGGTAGCAACTTTCCTTTCGGATTCAGTAATATAGAACCACGGCAGGATCTATAGTACTACGTCTGCTAGTACTTTAGCTAATCGCGGCTAAGTTCAGCCCCTGAGCAACGGGGACGGCAACTCGGGCTTTTCTCTTCCGGCTCTCGCACGCTTTCACTACACCCGCCATAGTCCTGGCGATACGAGCTTCAGCGGTGTTCCTACCCGACAATCCTCTCCCGATAATGTCCCACATCAGGACCGAACTAGTCGTCGGATCTCGCCGACGACGGCCGACCACAGCTCGCGCGGCAGGGCACCGTGGCCCATGCCGGGATAGGTGACAAGCCGGGCGCCGGGAATGGCCTCGGCCGTGGCCTGGCCTCCGCTCGGTCGCCAAACTTTGTCTGCCTCGCCGTGCAGAACGAGCGTGGGGGCCCGTACTCCGGAAAGCTCCTTGCGTCGGTCGCCCGAGGCGAGGAGTGCGGCCTGCTGGCGCAGTCGGCCGGCAGGATCGTAGCCGCGATCGTACGAGAGACGGCCGACCTCACGCAGCCAAGGCTCGTCCAGCGCGTAACCAGGCGAGCCGATGAGCCGAAAAAGATCCACGTTGTGCCGTGCGGCCTCTTCACGGTCGCGGATGGGCCGCTGCTGAAGGCCGGCGATTTTCATGGCAAACCGGATCGTGGACCGCCCGATGCTCGGGGACGGCGTCGCCATCATTGATGTGAGCGTGCGCACCCGCGGAGCGTGCCGGACGGCCAATACCTGGGCGATCATTCCGCCCAACGAGCCGCCGACCACATGGGCGCTGTCCCAGCCGAGCGCGTCTAGCACCACCAGGGCGTCGTTGGCCATTGCGCCGAGCTGGTAACGCGCGGTTGCCTGCTGCCTGAAGATCATTCCAAAGACGCTAGGCTTGCCGGCCGTCGCGAAGTGGGTCGACAGGCCAACGTCGCGGTTGTCGAAGCGGACCACTTGGAACCCGTGCTCGACCAGCGCACGGAGGAAGCCGTCGTGCCAAGCTATCATCTGCATGCCCAGGCCCATGATGAGTAGCAGCGGCTCGCCCTCTGGCGGCCCGAACGCCTCGTAAGCGATCCTCACGCTGTCTCGCTGCGCGATGAGTACGCCGGTGCTTTCCATCGCAACTCCTTCCGTCGCAGCCGTCCTCGGCATATCGGGAGCGGCTCGCTGCTGCAACTAGGTCTCGTGAGTCATAAAACGCGACCTCAAGCAAGCGACGAGCGCCGCCGATTCGACACGATCTACCACTTTCCGAATGTTTGTTTCTCTAACGCGGGGATCATCAGATCTTGTCCTCGTCCTAGTTTGTAGATACGGTATCTTTGGCCGAAAGTTCGTTCGTCAACGCACGCGCGCGCTGACCGAATTGCCTAGTTGGGCCGAGGAATGAGTTCCGCTAAAAGAGGGAGCCTGGTCAGGAATAGCTGCCGACAATGATAGATAACGCTCCGATCTCCTGAGTCGCTTTCAAGACCTCCCGCGATACGCTTCTTTCGTCCAACTTCCGAGTAGCTTGACGATTCGCCAGTCTGAGAGGATCTATCTCTAGGCGATGGCAGGTTTAGCCTGACCCGCCTGTCGGCATAAAACAGTACGGCAAGTTCTGGGATATGGTAGAAGCGAGTGTAAACACAATGGGTTGTCGGCGACTGCTTCATTTTAGGCCGTCCATGACCGGTTGTATCCAGGTCGGTGTAAACAAGAATTAGCCGCAGAGAGGTACCCGATGAAGCGCACGTGGACGATCATAGGGGTAGGCGACGTGCCGGGCAGCTTGAAATGGTACCAGGCGCTGTTCGGTCAGCCGGCTACCCTTCCTGCCCATGATTACTTTGGGCAAATCCTCGATTCAGATGGAACTGTCTTGCTCTGCCTCCACGAGTGGGGCGCCCACGAGCATCCCTCATTGATGAGCCCGGATCACGGGACACCCGGCAACGGGCTCCTGTTGTTCTTCCGTGTCGATGATTTCGACCTGGCGCTTCAAAGGGTTCGCTCTCTCGTCACTCGACTCGAAGAGGAGCCACACGTGAATCCGAACACTCAAACCAAGGAGTTCTCACTCCGAGATCCGGACGGATATTACGTTACGATCAGTGCGCTCTCTGCGGCCTGACAAGGCGCTGCAGCTGCCGAGCGCTGGCCGGGGCTTCGTGGGGTAGCGCCGCCCGACTTCGCTCCCTCGCCGGGCGGCTCTTGCCGTCTGATCGCCCATTCCATTAGGGAACGTATCGCGGAGTTTCGATTATTCTGCCAAAGTGTAGCGTGCCTCATCGTAGGGGACGCGGTCCCTCCAGCAGCGGAACAGGATGCGGAGCCATTTGAACGCAAGGGCTCGCACGGCGCTGTGATGCGACTTGCTGCGTTCGCGTTGTTGGTCATAAAAGGTTCGCGCCCACACCGATTTTCTGGTAGACAGCCAGGCCCATTCATGAAACGTCTGGCGCAGGAACTTCGGACAGGCCTAGCACCAATGCACCCGAGCCAGATGTGGCAGCGCCGTCAGCAGCAACAGCGTGTACAGAACGTCTCTCCACCGAATCATCAATTGCTTCGTAGTGATTTCTCTCCTCTGTCTAATACCTTAAACACATCGTTTTCATAACTTCTGTAAATGAACAACCAGCTCGGCCAGAGTATTGTTCGCGGTCAGCGCTTTCCCATCGGTGACATCCTGCAGATAGAAGGTCATGCCGTCCGTCACCCACGGGCCGGTTTGCGCCGAACCGTGGTTCCCTCCAGCGGCGAAGAGCGGGCCATTCGGGCTGTCGACGTGAATCTCGATACCCTCGGCGTTTGGCGCATTCCAACTGATCGTGGTAGCTCCATCCGCCGCGCCTGTGACTGGTATCGGGTCTGGAGACGCGCTAAGTGATGCTCTATTCCCCGATGCTGGGACCTCGCCGAAGAGCGTTTCCACCGGCAACGCCCGATAGGGAAAGCCAGTCCCCGGAGGAATTTGTACGTCCAGGACCGCTACGGCGCCGGCCTCGGGGCTAGTGTCGGCTTCGACAAGCGTGTATGTCTGCGGGCTCTTCGGGACGAGCGTCGCGGGATCGACGTCGGCGCCGAACCAGACGATAGTGTTGCCGTTCTCGAGCCGCTGGGCGGCGCCCACTCTATCGGAGTACTTGTAAACCGGAGCTCCGCCGCTGGTGCTTATCTGGTGACGATACTCCCATACCTTGGTGGAAGTCATCGAGTTCCAGTCAAGGGCGAGTTCCAGTGCGCGGGTATACAGCCCGCCTTCAGCCTCCGGCCGGCCGTTGCCGTTGTCGAAGAGGAGGAGATTTCCGTTCTCGAGCATGCGGACGTAATGCTCGTGGTAGAACCTGTCGCTTGGGTTGGGGAAAGTAAAGTCGCTCTTGAATCTGCCGATCCGCCACGCGATTCGGTCCAACAGCGGCGAGATCGCGACCACTGTATCGAGGTACCTCACAGACATAAGGATCACGCCCGACGGCGCGACCTGGAGCGAGTTGGCGTGCATCCACTCCTCGCTCTGGAGCGATACTCCCGCGCACGGGAACGCGCTGCTGAGATCGGAGCTGTTGCCAGGATCGGTGTTTGCCACGTTCGTCCTCTCGGTCAACGGATCGAGGAAGTTGAAGGGGTCCCACACGATCTCGTCTGTTCCCGCCGCGGCGTTCCAGCGTCGAATGACGCTCCCCGCCTGCAAGCGCTTGCCCTGCGAAGCCTGCCCCGCGTCGAAGAACGGGTCCTTGAAGATCCTGCCAAGGTGGAGGACCGTGCCGCGGACACCGTCCGCGCCTGGGACGAGATGCTCATGCCAGTCGTTTCCCTGGCCCCAGATCCAGCCCGCCGAACTCGACGAGGCCGCCGACGGCGTCACGCTGCAATCGGCCGGGCTGTCGGCACGAAGGGTCCCGTCGGGCGTCATCGCACGATAGAAAGTGTCAATGGACGTAGGACCTCCCGATCCTGCGTCCCCAAAGAGAATATTCCCATTCCGCTCCCGAACGATCGATCCCACTCCGTCGACTTGCAGCGCGCCGGTGGCGTTGCTCGGAGCGTTGTTGTAGTACCAGACGATCTGCGGCGCATCGGAGGAGTGTAGGTCTAAGCCCACGAAGCCGCGGAAGCCTACTTGGTTCTCCTGCAAAATGACAAGCGGCGCCGTTGTGCGCCCGGTAAGGGTGTAGGTGTTCGTCATCAAGGGGGCTGGCAGCGGGCCAGTCGTGAAGCTTCCGCTCGCGGTTCCCGCCGGGGAGCCATCGCGGTCGAACGCGTCCACGGTGTAGGTGTAGGTCCGGTTTGCCCGCAGCCGTCCGATGGTGATCGTGGTGGAACCGGTGGAGGAGACCTGGGTGAGGCGCGAAACCAGTGGGTCGACGCCCGCAGTCTGGTAGGTGATCGAGACGCGCTCCACGTGGGCGCCGGTTGTCACCTGAACCTCGACAAGCAGCGAATTGTTTGACTTCACAGTGGCGGTTGTGCTCAAGATATCCGCGTAGCCGCTGCTGCCCATGAGCAGCACGGCTGCGGCGGCGACTGTCACCTGAATCATGGAGCGATGGACTCTCATATACATATCCTTTCCTTGTCAGATATCCTCCGAAACGCCACATTCAGGCCGTTCGCTAACGTCCGGCGACAAAATACGGCTGGAAGCCGCGCGATTTCCGCTTTCAGTTCTTCTTCGTCGCCATGAGATTCAGTGATAGCACACAGCGAAGACGAATGGAGGAGATGCCTGGCTCCATGCCGGTTGGCTATACCCACAGAAGGTCACACGACCGCCAGCGAAAACAGCCCTTCCGTTCAACAATCGTGATTAGTCCTGGGAAACGCCGGTGAGGGAAGTGAGCTAATCTTCGGTCGGTGAGCACTCGCGTCGCTGACATTAAGTCCGCATGGTTGGGCCGACCTGGGCACGCTGAATCAGGAGGCCACGTCGACTAAGGTTCCGTTTTGCTTGATGTCACTCCCCGCTCCGAGGTAATGTGCCCATGACGCAACTACCGATATTGCCGACTATCAGGGAACGCATCCGCCGCGGTTTCCAACAACAGGCCGAGCGTTTACGGGCGGCGCTGGCCACGTTGCTCACAACGATGGCGGCTCATAACTTCGTCCCGAGGGGTGTTGCAGATGTTGCGGTCTATCGGCTGGATCGCCGCCTCTCTTCTTGTTTGCCTATCTGTGCGCCAATGTTGGGCCGGCCAGTCTTCTGGCTCCAAACGGGCGCGGTAGCCAGGTGCTGTGCCAAAACGATTTCCTTTCGGCGCACAAGCTCAGTTGCGGAGTTATCCGCTGGCGAATGCAGCGGATGAAGGCGTGTCAAAAGGAGTAAAACTGTTTTTCGGCGCGGTTCAGTGAAAGCAGGGAATTCGACTGGGTGCGACGATCGGGGAGTCCTTGCCAAAAACTTGCAGAAGGGTTTTGTTACGGCTATCGCCCGTCAAGTGGGCCCTGACAAGCCCGGCGGATAGTCGTCGGGCTCACGCCGATTATTTTCGCGATCTTGCGCCAAGAGAGTCCTTGCCTTCGAAGCTCAAGGACCCGATCTCGATGGAACACCGCTCGCGGCCTGCCAATGGACCTTCCGCTGCGAGTTCCATACTGCTTCGCCCGCGTCAGCCCTGCACGAACTCGTTCTGAGATCCGGACTCGCTCCTGTTTGGCAAGACTAGCCAACAAGCTGATGATGACATCGCGGAAAGGGCCGGCGCTATCAATCCACGGTTCCGTGAGGCTGCGCCAACGAATGCCGTAACTCTCCAACAGTTCCAGGTATTTGAGAGTGGCCAAGGTCCCCTCTCTAGTCAGTCGGTCCAGGGACCAGAAGAACAGGACGTCAAACCTTCTTGCCGCCGCATCGCGCAACATTTGCTGAAATGCGGTGCGTTCGGATTTCCCTCCCGACTCGTGGTCTTCGTATTCTTGAAGAACCGACCAATGCTGGGCTTGGCAGCATTCTCGGAGCTGCAGTAGCTGATTGGCTGTTTCCTGGCCTTTGTGTTGGGTCGAGACGCGGGCATATAGCGCAGCCCTCATCTTGACACCCTCCCGGAATCGCCCTGTCCGGGGCCTTGGCCAAGGAGACCCAGAAACGTAAGATTCCTTACTCCGGAGAGAAGTGCGCTGCCTTCTGGACTTGGATTTACACAGAAAGTTCTAAAAGCGTCCACGACGGGGAGGCAGCCATTCGGGTTCGAACTCTCTCGACGTCAGTTTCACTGCGAGTCCTGTATCGCGCCGAACAACGGAGAGCGTGGGCTCCTCGTGGAGGAGCTCTCTCGTCTTTTGAACACATCTTCGATCGGGACGAACCGTTGCATCTCTTCATCATCGCCGCTTCGTTTGCACCAGAGCCCAATCAAACACTCGCAAGCGGAATCATGATCCGGCGGACACTTTTGGCGCGCGCAGCGTCGCTGCTCGGCTCTTCCGTATTCTCCGTGCCCCGGCGCCAGGAGACTCGGAATGAATAACCACGATTCCCGCTTCTGTAACAAAATGGCCGGCGGCGCGATCAGCCTCTAGGTCCCATCCAATCTCGGTATTGGCAGGTACCTCTACGTTCGCATCGATGATTGCGCGCCGAATCCTGCAATGAGGTCCGATTCTCGCGTTTTCCAGAACGATGGAACTATCAATCTCGCAGTGGGAGTTGATGCGGACGCCGGGCGAGAGGACACTTCTCAACACGCGACAACCTGCGATGATGCAGCCGGGCGATACAAGCGATTCGACGGCCATGCCCATGTGTTCCGTCTCATCGGAAAGAAACCTAGCTGGCGCCTGACTCGGCGACATTGTGCGAATGGGCCAGTTGGTTTCGTAAAGGTTGAACTGAGGGCTAACTGACACCAGGTCCATATTGGCTTCGTAATAGGCATCGATTGTTCCTACGTCACGCCAATAGCGAATCTCTTTTTTGTTTTCGTCCACAAAATCGTAGGCCATAATCCGCCGCCGTCCGATCAGCCCCGGAAGCAGGTTCTTTCCAAAGTCATGGGCGGAGTCACTCCGCTTGGCATCTTCGCGCAGCGCCTGAAGCAATACGGGCGTCGAGAAAAGATAGATGCCCATGGAGGCACTGCACGCCTCGGGATCGAAGCGCGAGCGTGGAGCACTATCCGTCGGCTTTTCCTCGAACTTCGTAATCTCGAAGTCGTCAGTCATGTTGACGATTCCGAACCGTCCGGCGTCAGATGGCGGAACCAAGGTGGTGGCCAACGTGACATCAGCGTGGTGGGATAGGTGCCATTTTAGCATGTGGCGGTAATCCATCTTGTAAACGTGGTCTGCTGAAAGGATCAGGGCATAGGGAAGAGCCTCATCCTCAACACTATGCACGTTCTGATACACTGCGTCGGCGGTGCCGAGGTACCATGAGTCCCTCATCCGTTTCATGGGAGGGAGGATCTCAATGAATTCTCCTAACTCGGGAGGCAGGAAGTGCCAGGTGTTACGGATATGCCGATTAAGGCTCAACGCTTTGTGTTGGGTTAAGATGTAAACGCGGCGTAGCCCGGAATTCACGCAGTTGGAAAGGGTAACATCTATTAATCGATATGTCCCGCCAAACAGCACTGCGGGTTTCGCATGGTCGCGTGTCAGGGGGTATAATCGCTCGCCTACTCCTCCCGCCAGCAAAATCACGAGAATTTGTTCCATATGTCTGCATCCCAAGCAATCCCGTTCGGCTCGCCAACGAGTTTTGCGATCGGCGAGATGCGCACGGAATTGTGCCTAAGCCAACGCATGTATAGCCTGCAATCGGTTTACCAGAGAGAAATGTTGTTGTACAGACGTTACTCGCGGCTAGAGCATGTAAAGCCTTGAAAAAGAGTTTGATTGTGGGCTGCTTGGCAGCAACATTGGTTCGGGAGCAGGAAAAAACTACTGATCAGCCGATGGCAACGCAAGTCGTTGATCAAAGGCCGCGAGTCCAGATGCCCGGACTTACCGGAACTTATTCACCTGCGAATATCGGGCCGCCGTCTTGGTCAGCCGGGAGTCGGTCTTCCAGGAAACGGTGGTTCCGGATTTTCGCGTTTCAGGTATCCGTCGCTCACAAGCGAATCTAACATCGCGATCTTTTGTGGAGTGTTTCCAACGATTCCGTTCGTCGCGGCTTTTGGGATAACGATTTGGCGAGGGTCCATTGGGTTACGGTTTCAGACCGATGGGATGATACGATTTCGTACCTGTCGGAGTGATGGTGTACCGCGCTACGCTTGCGGTATAGCCCACTTCCCGATGATCTTCCATACCGCCTGGACGTAATCGTCAAGCTGAAGAGGTTTGTTAACGAATTCCTTTGCGCCCAACTTGATTGTTCGCGCTTCGTCGGCTGGATTTACAGACCCGCTAAACACCACAACGGGGATCCCACGCGGGTTGCATCGTTTCAAAAGTTCCACACCACGAAACTCCAACACGCCCATATCCGCGATGACGAGGTTTGGAGTGAACCGCACGTTGGATAGTCTCGCCAGTGCTCCTGCGCAGTCATTCGCCGCAATGATTCTGACCGGCGTGGAACCGTGTGGGGTCATGTGCTCTCTGAGCCTTGCATCCAAAGTACTGTTCTCTACGAGAAGAACTCCCTGGGGCATGGGTATTTCCTGTTTGTGGATGAGATGGCTTTGCTCCGCGAGGGCAGTTGCCGGATTATAGCCACGTTGACACAGACAATCCTTCAATGACGTGATCTTATGAGCATACCTAGGGGAGGACATCCGTATCTCCTTCGCAACAGGGTCAACGATGAGTCCAGAGATGCTGTTGATGTATTAAATTCTCGTTACTACTCCTCCTCTCACCGCCCCAGTCGCGCCACAATCAAGCCGGAGGATCACACCGAGCGCAGCGGCGTTGGATCGAGATGTACGATCATTGCAGCATGACCGCTGACGAACGCAGGATCGCAAACGCAGCAGTTGGCACTGGACCGTGGGATAGCCACGATCAGATCGTTGTTACTGTTTCAGACACACTCAAACTCGCACCTCAGCGTGTGGAAGCGGTCCTGCAACGTCTCAGGATTCGGATGGTCCTTGTCTGCGTCAGCGCAGCGAATGCTACGAGCGAAACCGCTTCCGTCCGGTACCAGCGAGGCATGGATTGGATGGAGGAGGAGTGAGTATCATGTGCGCGTTCGCAGCGCTCAGCCCTGGAGGCGACGCTATTCACGGGCTGTATCTATGATCAATTGCGGCCGATGGCCCAGGAGTTGAACGTAGCACATCCGGCGATGCTGAAGGCGATCGCGGCGTCAACAGTGGGGGATACGGTAGGTATTTACGGAATCGAAGTCTCGAAGCAAACCAGGACGCTCGCGAAAGCATGCGACGCCATTCGAGAACTGGTCGAGATCGCTTCATGGTACAAGTTCAACAGGCTCCGGAGTGTCGCTATCAAGACAGTTCGTCGATTTCAAAGAGCGCTCGAACAACTTACTCCAGACGAGAAGCGAGGAATGGATGTTGGCGCCAAGCGGCGTATCGTGGTTTCGAATGCTGCGATTACTCGATTCAAAACGATAGGGCTAATCAACTCCTGTTCAAAGAGAATGTTAATTACGGATACCGCCGCAATGTGTGGGGTCTGCGATCGATCGGTATCGTTACAAGAGAATGGTTCTCGCGCGAGCCGGCGGAGGCGGCCCCGCAACCGACACGAGTGGTTGCAACTCCGGCGCAAAACGGCAGCTCAGGGCAAGGACGGTCTGTGCTTCCCAGCATTTCTTCTCGGCGCGCTTCTGGCGTGCGCCAGCAATGGCGCAAGTAAAAAACTACGAAAGGACACGATGTATGATCACCAAGCAAGCCTTAATTGACCGAACCAAGTCCGGTAACGGACAACAACCAACACACAGAAGAACCTTCCTCGGCGGGGCGCTGGCCGCTCTGCTTGCATCCCCTCGGCGGGTAATGGCCGACAACGAGGGCACGCCCAATGATCCGTTTATCCTTCTGCTGACTGGAATTTATCAGCACGTGCCCATAGGTAATGGGCCGGCCAACAACCTCGGTCTGACCACCGTAAACCTCAGCGACGGTTCGTACTCTAAAACGCAGATCTATCCCATTTTTGGAGTGGATGGCGCCAATGACCAGAAGAAGGCTATCGGCACCTTTTATGTGCAATTCGCAGGGAATTTGTGCGCCTACGACCTCCCCGGCGGTGCAATCGCCATGCAATTTCTGCCCACTCCGCTTGGCGCCCCCGCGGGGTTTAACGGTTTCGTGCCTTTTCCTGACGGCCATGGTGGGAACTACCTGGAAGGCACGTTCGAGTTAGTGATACTGGACGCTACCGGAATTTATTCAGCTTTTAAAGGCGGTCATAACCACATGGTCGATAGACTGCACCAATTGGCTAACGGTCAATTCGATGAATTCTGCTTCTGCAATATCAGCCAGTACCAGTTCCCTTAGACCGCTGTAATCTTTTTGACGAGCTAGCGCGGCTTGGCCATGGCACAGTGGTGAGGTTTGAGTTCAAGTGTGGTTTGCCCTTCCGGCTCGGAACCACGCGACAGGTCACGCCTGCACCCGCAGCGTGGCAGAGCCGCCTGTGTCGGGCTCGTGAATCACAAAGAGCTTTCAAATGTTCCGAATGGTTCGGGTGGGAAGGCACGACATCTCGCAAGACGGACGTTCGTGGGAAGCGATCGAGGAGGCAAAACGATGGCGGTGCTGCGGAGCTTCGTGGCGTCGTGCGAACTGGCCCAGGTAGACCCGTTCGCCTGGTTCCAGGACGTGCTCTCGCGCATCGGCGAGTGCTCGATTCAGCAGCTCGATGAGTTGCTGCCTCACCGCTGGGCCGCTGCCCGCGCCTAGCCGTCGCTCATCAGACCTGCCAGTTCCTCACCGGGCCGCTGGTGTTCATGTGACGGATACGTTGGTCTACACTCTCACTTGTGCCCAGCCGCCGCCGAGCTGAGTTCCTGCTTCGATGAGCCGTGCTTAGTTTCACCTTTCTCTATTCCATATTTTGCGATGCGATACAGGAGAGTCTTGCGGGTGATGCCGAGGTACTTCGCCGCCCGGCTTTGATTCCAGCCGAACTGCCGAAGGGCCTGACCGATCAGATCTCTTTCCACTGCTTCCAGGCTCATGCCTTCCGCGGAGCCGGCAGACCGGCCCTGGTCCAAATGGCGCCTGGGCGGACGCAAGAACTCCGGCAAATCGTTCAAAGTAACGTGATCGCTGTTGTTGAGCACAACAATGCGTTCGATGGCGTTTTCGAGCTGCCTAACATTGCCGGGCCAGCCATAGGCGCTGAAGTAGGGAACGAGTTGGTGTGGGAGAGTCAGTTCTGGCTTCCCGTGTCGTTGCTTGGACGCCTCAAAGAAGTACTGTACGAAATCCGGAATGTCCTCGCACCGATTGCGCAATGGCGGCAGATCGATGGGAACGACGGCCAGGCGGTAGTATAAATCCTCCCGAAAGCTGCCGGTGGCGACGAGCAGCTTGAGATCACGATTGGTGGCTGCGATAATCCGTACGTCCACTTTGATGGGATGTATCGCGCCAATCTTCTCGATTTCACGCTCTTGGACCAATCGCAATAAGCGAACCTGCAGTTGCAGCGGGAGATCGCCGATCTCATCCAGGAAGAGGGTGCCACGGTCCGCCATTTCCACCTTCCCCTTCTTGTGCGCAACGGCGCCCGTAAACGACCCACGGAGGTGACCAAACAGCTCCGACTCCATCAAATCCCGTGGAATTGCAGCGCAGTTGATGGTGACGAACGGCTGTTCACGACGGAGACTGTTGAAGTGAATGGATTTCGCCAGCACCTCCTTGCCGGTTCCGGTCTCACCCTGAATCAGTACTGTAGCGCTGCTTGGCGCAACGCGCGCTGCTTGATCCAGAACGTACAG
Organism: Bryobacterales bacterium; assembly: GCA_963780485.1. GTDB lineage: Bacteria > Acidobacteriota > Terriglobia > Bryobacterales > Bryobacteraceae > Palsa-89. The sequence goes on along the minus strand of CAWACO010000020.1, from coordinate 234,055 downwards.
AAATGACTTAGATCGGCCGATGACTTTTTCGAGTCCATATTTTTCATCGATGTTCCTCCGTAGTAGCTTAACCTCCTCGATCAGCTGCACCCGCTCCATTACTCGATCCACCAGCGCGCTTATCTCATACAGGTGGATCGGCTTGGTTACGTAATCGTAAGCGCCGAATTTCATAGCCTCCACTGCGGTTACGACCGTTCCGAAGGCGGTGATCATGACCACCTCCGTCTCCGGGTATTTGGCTCGGACCTTCTTCAGCAGTTCCAAGCCTGACATGCCGGGCAGATGGAGGTCACTGAGGACCAGCTCCCGTGGCTCCCGCTCCAGGAATCCCAGCGCCTCTATCGCGTCCGCGGCCGCCGCGGTCGGGTATCCTTGCTTCTCGAGGTACAGCTGGGTCACACGACGAAGGGTTTCGTCGTCTTCTACTATGAGTATTCGTCCGCGCCTCATGCTTGTCTAGATCCCGAAGAGCAGAGCAACCCCTGGCTAAGACACGGGTATCAGAGGAACTGACTTATTTCAGATCATCTGCGAGTGGGCAGTATTGCTCAGGCGCCAGCAAGTGTGTACCGATCAAACCTCTTTGTCAAGGAAAATGTGACCTTTGGCAGCGTCTCCCACTGTATCTTGCGAGACATTAATGAAGCAAGCGAGTGATGCGTGGGGGATCGTTTCTTTGCACCGATCAATATTGCTCGCGCTATATCGTTGGTGGACGCGGAAAGGATGAGCCAGACGCAGGAAGCAATCAATTCGGCTTTAGTTGTGTGCGCGAACCGAAGGCAGCTGCCTAAACGCGTCTCCCGAGTGCGAGAGATGGCCGCGTGAGGCCATGAGTTAGGCGCATAGGCCGAATACCTCGTCGTCGCGCATTACTCCCAAGGCCAGTCCAGGACCAAACTAGGCTAACTATATAGTTGACAAAACAGCGTCGGGTCAGGTCCACGACCTCGAGTAGCGTGACAGGATCTCTAGTTCCTTTGCAAAATGACATGAATAACGGCGTGCTCTCCGATTTCTCGACTAGTCGGCGTAGCAAGAAAAGCCCCAGGACTTTCCTTTTGGGGCTTCCAGTTTTCGACAGGCGGGAGCATACTTAACTAGAAGATTTCTCTCGGGAGGGGCCTTATGCCAGCGATGACAGATCTCTTCAATCTGACCGGTCTAGCCAAGCCTTTGACCTGGGAAGAGGGTCTGCGGATTCTCGAACGCGACCGGTTCTGCGCGATTGGGAAAAACGAGGATACAGTCCCTGGCGGTTGGCACCGCAACAGGACGCCTGAGAATGACACCTGGTTGAAGGACGGTATGGATTGGGGGAGGTGAATGCGGTGGATCATTTCGAGGATCAATTCTTAGGAGAAGGTCATGAACCTCTGGGGCTAGCTCCTTTCGAAGAGGGAGCAAATTTCTCCCACGCAGAAGAAGTGTATGACGGCGAAGACTTTGCGGCTTCGCATCCGACCGAAGAGTCCATCATGGATAATCCGGTACGCGTGTACCTCCGCGAAATGGGTGCGGTTTCGGTGCTGACCCGCGAAGGCGAAGTAAATCTGGCCCGCCGCATGGAGCAGGGCAAACTCCGCATGCAGAAAGCCATTAGCCGGTCGGCGCTGGTGCAGTTGCGAGCAGTCGCGATTGCCGAGCAGATCAAGCACGAAACCGAGGACCTGAACGCTTTCGTCGACTTGGGTGACCTGGAGGAGGAAAGCCCCGCCTACGCCAAGTGCCGCGCCCAGGTGAAAGAGGACCTGGGCGAGATCATCACCCTGCACAAGAAGCTGACCCAGCTCTCCGACAAGCTGGGGAGCAATCCGCTCAGCAACAAGAAGCTGCGCCGCCGCCGTTGGGCCGGGAAGCTGGCCCGGGTTCGCGTCCAGGTGTCGCGAGCCATTCGCAAGGTGCCGTTCTACAGCTCCCAACTGAAGCAGTTCTCGAAGGAACTCGAGCGTGTGGTCGAGGAGCTATCCCGCCTCGATCAGGACCTGCGCAAGATCGAGGACCGCTCCAGTCAGTCCGCGCAAGCCAAGGCTCGGGAGCTGAAGCACGAGATCCGCAAGCGGGAGAATACCGCCGGCGCCGGCCTCGCCGATCTCAAGCACACGCTTTCGGTGATCCGTCACGGTGAGATCGAAGCCGAGCGCGCCAAGCAGGAGTTGGTGGAGGCGAACCTCCGCCTGGTGGTTTCGGTGGCCAAGAAGTATGTGAACCGGGGTCTGCATTTCCTGGACCTGATCCAGGAGGGCAACATTGGCCTGATGCGAGCCGCCGACAAGTTCGAGTACCGGCGTGGCTACAAATTCTCGACATACGCCACCTGGTGGATCCGGCAGGGGATCACGCGCGCCATCTCCGACCAGTCGCGCACCATCCGCCTTCCCGTTCACATGAACGAGAGCATGAACAAGTTCTTTCGCGCCACGCGCGAGCTTGAAAAGAAGCTCGACCGGGTGCCAAACGACGACGAGATCAGCCGTCGGACGGACATTTCGGTGGAGAAGGTTCAGAAGCTGAAGACGATGTCGCGCAACACGGTGTCGCTTGAAACGCCGGTGGGCCGTGACGGCGAAGCCTCGCTCGGCGACCTGATCGAAGATCGTCGAGTGGGCTCGCCCGTCGACGCAGTGAACGACACCAACGTGCGTGACGAAATGGCCAATATCCTCAAGACGCTTCCTCCGCGGCAGGAGAAGGTGATTCGCCTGCGCTTCGGCATCGGCTGCGAGCGCGAGCACACGCTCGAAGAGATCGGCCAGGAGTTCGACCTCACGCGAGAGCGCATTCGGCAGATCGAGGCGAAGGCGCTGCGGCAGCTCCGCTCACCGGAGCGTGTGCGACACCTGCGGGCGTTGCTGGCGGGCGGCAACTTTATTTGCTGCACGCGATATACTTCGCCACGTCGATAGTGTTTGGTGTAGTGTCATCGAAGGTGGTGGAGATACCGTGTTGAAATTGCGCGAGTGGCTGTGGTCCAGCACAGAGGGAACCATCAGACCTGCAACGATTGGTAGTTTGAAGCCAGTGCTGGAAAGATGAAGATATTGTCCATCTCGGAAACTTCAATCTCTCTGAGATCATGGGAGTTGGAGTTGCCCAGAAGTCCAAGAGTGACTCGCCAAGCCAATGTTGATTGCCTTGTCTCCGTTTCTTAGCACCCTATTCTCAGTCTTCCGTTCGCGTGCCGCTCTCCAAGTTGAGATCCTGGCGCTGCGGCACCAGATCGGCGTGCTCCGACGCTCTGCTAAGAAGCGACCGAAATTAACTGTGGCGGATCGTTTGTTGTGGGTGTGGTTGTCTGCAGCCTGGGCGGACTGGCGATCGGCGCTGGTCATTGTCAAACCCGAGACCGTCATCGCCTGGCACCGGAAGGGCTTTCGCCTGTTCTGGACCTGGAAAGTTCGGCACGGAACCACTGGAAGGCCTAGCGTGTCGCGCGAAGTCCGGGACCTGATTCGAACGATGAGCCGTGAGAATCCATTGTGGGGAGCGCCGCGCATCCATGGAGAATTACTCAAACTCGGCATCGCCATCGGCGAGACGAGTGTCGGCAAATATATGATCCGGAAGCGAAGGCCGCCCAGCCAAACCTGGCGGACTTTTCTGGACAACCACATCCAACAACTCGTGTCGGCCGACTTCTTCACTGTGCCGACCATCCGCTTCCAGGTTCTGTACGTGTTCCTGGTGCTGGCGCATGAGCGGCGGCGCATCCTGCACTTTCACGTCACGGCTCATCCCACCGCCGAATGGACCGCTCAGCAACTTCGCAATGCGTTCCCCTGGGACTCGGCACCCCGTTATCTGTTGCGAGATCGGGACCGAATCTTTGGTGACGACTTCACCCGACAGGTCCAGGACATGGGCATCGAGCAAGTGCTTTCCGCACCGCGATCGCCGTGGCAACGAGCTTACGTCGAGCGCGTGATCGGCACCATCCGGCGTGAGTGCCTCGATCATGTGATCATCTTCAACGAAGCGGCACTCTACCAGCAGATCAAGTTGTTCACAGCGTACTATCACGAATCCCGAACGCATCTTTCGCTTGCCAAGGATTCGCCGGAGCCGCGGGCGGTGCAGCCGCCGGAACAAGGACGAATCGTGGCTGTCCCGCAACTAGGCGGTCTCCATCACCGCTACGACCGGCGCGCTGCCTGAACACGGGGTTGCCGTGATTGTCCGCGGAAGAAGTGCGCCGCTACGGGCGTTACCTCGCACTTGAGACCACCGATCGCCACTCCTTGGCGCGGCTGAATCCGGTATCTCTTCGCTGCCAGCAAAACCTCGGAGAGTTTGTGCCTGCAACTCTTGTCGTGTTCGACGCATTTGGCTCAACACAGGTTTTCGACAGGCACAATCGTCTGAAAACTTCCACGTTGGTCATCACCGTCAAAGATGGCAAGAAAACGTCAATCACGATTCCACACGGCGGTGAAGTTAAAGTGCTCGTGCAGTTGGACGGATTCCTGTGGAGAAGGAAAACAATAAAGATGTTCACCACGGCCATTCGCAAGAGTGGTGAACAACTCGACGGACACCATCAGTGAGTGCCTACGCCTCGATCCGCCCGGTTCTGATCGCGTATCGGACCATCTCCGCGACACCCCCGTACGCCGAGTTTTCCCACGGGAACGCGTTCGGGCCGGAATCAAGAGCGCGAAGCACAAAGGTACCCAGCTCGGCAGGAAGCGGATCGTATTCGATCGCTCAAAGGTTATCGAAATGCATGAGGCAGGTGCCTCCATTCGAGAAATCGCCTCCGTGTTGAACGTTGGACGCGGAACCATTCAGCGATTCGTGCTGACACAAAAACCTATCCGAACTGAGGATACGTATAGTCCTGAAACACCGGCTCCGGCACTGGCCGAAACGTTTGGCCCATAGACTTCAGTTTGTGGGACACTTCTTTCAACTATTGAATCGCTCCTCTGTGAACATCATGATGACCTTATCCTCCCACATTATGTCTACGAGACGGTTGCCATCAAGGCGTCCATCCGCTTTCAGAACTGCACGTTGACGAATAGTTACCGGGAGACGGTGGCTATTTTCTGAAATGATGTCGAGGGTTGGGGTCTTCAAGCGGAACGATTTACTTTGCATGGGTGCTTCGTTCTACCGGGAAGGAAGAGGAACGCCCAGCGCTTTCGTTTACGACGAAGCTCCTAGTTCGAGGCACTTCAATCCTGACAGAAGCTATGCTGGAAAGCAAGTATTATTACCTACGCCGCTCCTTCTAACCCGCTCGTCGGTTTCGAGCACGGCTACCATCGTCCGAGTAGCGCCCTAACAGGGCGTCGCCAGAATCACGCCGAGCACAGCCAGTGAGAAACACCTGGCCGCGATCGATAATGATCCTGCACGTGGGAGTGCTTAGTCCGAACCGGGTGGCGTTCTTCCCCAGCTTCCGTCCCGCACAACTATCCCTGCGAAGACCAACAGCACGCCGATCCAGAGCGAATATGGGGCGACCGAACCAAACAAGGACAGCCAGTGGGATTTTGCGAGATGACGGGAATCGACAATGAAATCATTGATGTTGTCGATGATTGAGATGACGATAATCGTTAGCCCGATACGGTGTAGGGTGCCCGCGGTTCGTGTTGCGGGTCTGCTCGGCGCAGAAGGTTGCTCAGGAAGGCTTTGGGCTTCCTCTAACGTTGCTATCTGGTGCGCTTTGACCACCTGTGCTTGTAATCATACGCCGGTTTGTGAAGGAATGGAAGAGTGGTGTAAGCTCCGCACCAAACTAATGGACTCAATGCACGCTCACTGCGGGCGTCCTGTGCCACCCCAAATCTTGGGCGGCTCACCTGGCGCGGGTTTCGGTCCCGGCTGTTCGGGTTCTTTCGGCAGGTTTGGCAGGAACACGGTCTCACGTTCTTTCCTCGCCCTGCCTTTGCCCTTGAGCTTTTCTGCCAACGGTTTCCAACATTCGGCGCAGATGTCGTAGTCTTTACCCTCGATTTCTTTCTGTTCGCACGCCTTTGCTCGGCCGCACAGGTCGCAGAGAATCATGGGACACCTCCACTCGGTTGCATAGTATCAAACGCGGATCGTTACTGTGAACCGTTCTTTCGGCTTGCCGCAGCGCCACCGGGTCCAGCACTTCCCACAGCCGATCCGTCGCGGTGTGGATTCTGCGATCGGCGGGCGATCGTGTGGAAAGGTGTTTCGTCAAATCGTGCCGATCGAGTTCGGTTCTGCCCAGTCTTGGAGCGTGACTTATCGGAGCCACTAAGTTTTTAAACCCAGCAGCCCATACCGGCATCGGTAGCAAAAGGTACCGAGAGGAGATCATCAGGACGGCTCTGAGTGTCTCCGTCCCTAGCTCCAGACCCTCTCGGTACAGACTTCTAATTTCCACAATCCCCAGCGTCGTGGAGGGTACCGCGACTCGGTTTCCCACGCACCTCCTGCTGTAACTTCCTCCGACGGACGGTGTGCATCAAATCAGAACCAGCACGCGACTCAAGTTGCCGCTTCGCGAAGAGTTATCCCAAAAGATTACGCCGTGCACCCGCCACGCCGCATCCGAAATCGCGATAGACCGGAGTACTCTAAGCTCCGGCATGCTTCAGATGGTTGATCTGGTAAAGGAGCTACATGTCAAAAACAACTGTAATTGCGATTGGCTTACTCAATGCGGTCTGTATTTTCCCTCTCCACGCGCAGAACCAGAATGAAGAGGGTAAGTTCAACTTTAGTATGGGCGGCGGCTTATCGGTGCCGCTGAACCCCACGGCCAACTATGCTGGCGTAGGTGGGAGCTTTATTACCGGTGGCGGTTATAACCTCAATCAACACAGCTCGATCGTGGGGCAATTCCAATGGGCTGGCCTGCCTCCTTCGATTCTTCCTCCCTCGCTAAGTGCCATCGCGCAGATAAATGGCTTTTCGTCAAGCGCTAATCTTTACAGCATGACTGCGGACTACAAGTATCGCAGCGGTTTCGGCAAGACCTTCGGATATTACCTGATCGCCGGTGGTGGATGGTATTACCGGCACACGTCGATTTCCAAGAGTACATTCATTCCAACGGACACTGTTTGCCAACCGATCTGGGGCTGGTATGGATACACGTGCAGCAACGGCTTCGTTAACACGGTGGGTGTAAGCGCCGGGACCAGTGCGTTCGGAGCCAACGGCGGCGTCGGTTTGACAATCCGGGTCAAGGATACGCCCTGGAAGTTCTTCATAGAGTCACGCTACAACTACGCCGCGACCCGCCTCATCGCCACGCACGTAGCGCCGGTTACCTTCGGCTTCGAGTACCAATGAGGATCGAACCGTCAGGCACAACAGGCTGGATAAGGGAACGACGCTTCGACAGACAGGCAGTCAAATTGCCACGATGAGGGTCGGCAGCGGACTTATCATGCCGATACTGACCGGATCACGAGCGCATTACGCGCTGTGCTGCTGACCATCCACGAATCCGCCGAGAACAAAAACCCACGTTCCCAAAAATGGATCAGAATCGTCCGCATAGCATCGCCAAGTACACATGGACACCACGAGAACCGGTGATGGAATCAATCGCGTGTTGAGAAACCTCGCTCGGTGCGTCGGGTGCTTTGGCGGAAGTTGCAGCAAGTTGGGGCGGAAGAACGCAGCATCCTGGCAGTGATGCCCGCATTATCCGACCAGAACAGTTTGCGCGTCTGGTCGATTCAAGAGGGTTGGAGTGTGCTGTTCGCGACTTCGGTGGAACGTGCAGTTCGTATTCGCCAAGCAAACCGAATTGGTGTAGTCCTATATGACTGTGATCTGCCGGAAATCAATTGGCGTAAAGGCATGGTCACGCTGTTGAATTGCGCTCAACCAACCTTTGCAATCGCACTATCTCGTGTCGTGAATGACCGGTTCTGTCTTGCAGTCCTAGAGAGTGGGGGCTATGCTGTGATCGGAAAGCCCCTGGACCAGCAGAGCCTTGTGGGCTTGGTTAATGGAGCTTTGCGACTGGAAGACTCCATCGATTCTTGCCGGGTTTTCGAGCAAGTTTACCGCGAGATGCCGGAGGCTGCGGCGGGAGTGATTTTTCGAATGAAATGTGCGTGAAGCACGGAGCAGGCTGGATGATACGAAACAATCCCCAACGAACGCCATTCGTCAGGGATCCGCAGCGAACTCGTCGAATGGATTTTTAATTTGTTACGTCCAACCCGACAAGGAATCTACCTCACGCGTGGCGCACGGAACTCGAAGTTGTAAGTCCAACCCATCCTGAGCACATCTAGCTCGTCGAAGGGTACTGAGAGGTTTGCTAGGGGCACTAACTCCGAGGTACCTCCAATCCTCTCGGTACTGCCTTCGAAGTTTCACAAACCCTAGCATCGCGGATATATCGTTACGGTATCATGTGCCATGTTCATCGGGGATCGCAGAACGAGGCGTCCCGTACGTGCTTTTCGCGCACCGCATGAACACTCTGGCGAAGCCGATCGTCACCGTACCGGTCGGCACCACCCGCAGGACAACACTTCCTACCGCGCAATGAAAGATAACGCAGGGATGCCTCCGGCTATAGCAACGACCGATCGAACCACGGCATCGCGGTCACATCGTACTGCTCGACGCGGGTGAACTTCGTACGGAGTGCTTGGATAATCGCGGGCATGTGAATCACCCCGCAAATGACGATCATCGCTCTTGCCCCGGAGATGGCATCGAGAAGTTCGTGGAACATGTGGGATTCCCGCAGTGCGTTCCATTTGGCTGTTTGTTCTGCTGAAATCTCCGAACCCGGCACATCAACTGTAAACAACAGTGGTATCCCGAGTTCGGCTCGAAGCTGCGGTGACATCTCGATATTGCAGTAGCGTAGATTTTCTCGATCTGCCATCGTCTCAGCTATACTCTCCAGCCCGTATTTGGCTTCTTCGCAGATCACGTCGACCGGATAGAAGGTAGCCTCTCGGAGGAACTCATGGAACTGAAGTCGGAGCAGGGTGCGAGGGTCGTCCGGGGCAAGTCCTGGAATGAAATACTGAATCTTGTGATGGACGCCGATTACGATAGCAATTCGGTACGGGCGAAGGTCCGGGTCGGGTGGCATAGGGCGTGAGTAGCAGAACCCTGGAGATGCAGACTGCTCGCGATAGCCAGGGATGTATTAAATCGACCAACACGGCGGTTCCGAAGCGTTATTTCGACCTTGAGTGCGTCAGGGCTGTTTACCCGATGGATCGGAGAAGGATGCCTTTCGCAGCGGTCATACTCCCCGCGCTGGCCGTAACGTGGGCGGATACGGCAACGTGGGAAGCCTTCGTGGATACCCCGCAGCCATGCGTTGCGACGTGTTGTTCAAACTGCAGTCCAGCACGTTCGCAGCGGTCGTACGCCTCGATCACGACCGATCGCAACGCGCCGTATTCGGCATCTGTTGCAAAGATTAAATCCGATTTAGAGAATTTGTTGCATCCGCTCCGGTCCTGTAAGGCATCTTTGGTCCGCTATGTCTGTTGACGTCGGCGTTCGAGAGAGCGCCAACGCCGGTCCTGCGCAATCCGGCCAGCCGGGGTTCGGGTCGATGCCGGGGAAACAGTCATGGACAATGGTTCTGCTCGGAATCTTGCTGATGGTTCTGATCGTCGTGGGTGGGATCTTCTTTTACCACCTGTATCTGGATTGATTAGGCTAACATAGCCCCATGTTCATCGGCGACCGCAGAACTACGCGCAGCATCCGTTCTTTCCGCTCACCGGCTTCCGTGGTATTGATTCCCAAAGATGCGACGCTCCGCGATGTTCGCACCGGCGTTGCGAGGGAGGGGTACAAATTCCCCACCGCTTTGGGGATCATGGCTCGGACCGCCCGAACCTGCATATCTTCGAGTATCGCGGGGAGACGTTTTATATCCCGTTCGCTCACGGTCTTGTCGAAGCGACGGCGGAAATGAACGAGGATTAGGTGCTATATTTGCGTCAACGGCGGAAGATCCGGGTCGCCTGCCAGTTCCCGAGCACAGTCCGGCGCGTCGCCGAATGAGGGAAACACCCGGTCGTGTTCATCCTCGTCCACTGTCCAGGTACCATCGGCACTTCCGAGGATGTGAGTCATCCGCCCAGAGTTTGCGCGGATCTCGTACTTGCCGTTGCCGAAGTCGTGAACTTCGTAGGCCACGCTTGTAAATCGGCGGGGTGGAGCGGAAACTACAACCGCACGGAGACGGGGATTTCCACAGCCTAGACGGGTTTCCGTGTCGATCAGATCAGTTTTTGGCGCGGCTTGCTCGAATGCGTTCGACGACAGGCTTCCACTCGGGGGTGATGGGCTTCTTTAGCACCGCGACGACCCCAATTTTTGAGCATCTTCAGCACTGAGACTGTGAATCGCATTGGTGACCGCGATGATTTGAAGGTCGGGAACGTTCTGGCGAAGCGTGCGAATCAGATCAAACCCTGCCCCTTCGGGTAGGTCTAAGTCCACGAGAGCAACGGAGAACCCGAGATTACCAGATAGCTCCAAAGCGCGAGTTGCATTTAGTGCCAAAAAAACCTGCCGATCACGGTTCAAGATTTGCTGGCTTTGTCAAGGACGGTGGGGTCGCTGTCAACTACGAGGATCATGCGGGAGACTAAACGTTAGCAGGATTGCCCGCACTAGTGCAATCTAGAAAACTCACTAGGGAAGACGGGCTAGATCCCAGCGCTTGAACACGATGCCGGGGTATATCCATGTCCGGGGGCTGACGCCTCACACTGCATCCGCTGCGCCCGCTGGCATCGCCCAGTTGCGGACCATCCCGACCACCACGTCGCGGTAGCTCTGCAGATCGATGGGTTTTTGAACGTATTCTCTCGCTCCGAGCGAGAGAGTTCGTTCTACATCAGAAGTACGCATCGACGCGCTGAAGATCACGATCGGAATATCCTTCCGCGGGTTTCGTTTCGAGTACTTCGAAGCCGGATAGCACGGGAAGGTTCAGGTCCAGGATGACCATCGCGGGTTGGAACCGTTCATCGCGCAGCATCGCCAGCGCCCGCTCTCCGTCGCGGGCGACGGAAAGGTTCACCGAGTGGAGGAACTCCCTGAGGACGTGTCCCATGATGAGCACGTCCCCGGCGCTGTCTTCCACGTACAACAATTCGATCCGGCGATCGAGAGGCATGGGAAGTTGTGAGTATAGGTCTGCCAATCGCTTGCTCCTCAAGGTCGCGCCAAGCTCCGGCTGCAGCCGATCGCTACGCTCGCAGCCGCCCGAACGTCCAAACGACCACAGCCACGGTGCCTGCCCCTACCGCGAGCGCTGCCAATACTGCGAAATCGATAACCAACATTGTGGGTACCTCGGTAGGAACATCGGCGGGTAGGTACGTGGGCTTTATACCTTAGAAGGAGTGAGGGAACGGTACCGGTCAGGCGGGGGTATTCTTCGGCGGGTTGCCGGCGATTAACCGCTTTGGATTGTTGATCTTGTTCGCTTGCGAGAGGACTGGGCGTCGAATTTCGTCGGCTACTTTCCGGCTACCGATTTGAATCAGGAGGGGCTTCCATTAGGCTGCGGGGTCGAGCATGAAGTTTGGGGAAACCATCAAACGAGTGCAGCGGACCCGAGCTACAATCGAGTCGATCCGGCATCGCGATACTGGGAGAAGTCGGTGTGAAGGTCCCCATAACGACACCAAATGCCACCGCGACCGCCACGGCTAGCGCGATCAGGATGAATAACACCGCGAGGATTGCTGCGGCGACGGTGAGGAACGACTCCGGGTTGTCATGCTCGGTTCGGTGTGTTATGTGTGCGGGAAACACGTGCGCGGACATGCGCATGCAACCTCCTTCGGTAGCGTAGATTCGGACCGATCCGGCGGGGCGCAAAACATGCGAGTTGGCGAGGATTTGGGGGGCGTCTAGCTTCGAGTTAGGTAGCGCAGGAACAAGATTGCAAGAATGATAACCATAGCCCACACCGAGTCACGCCAGTCTCGCTCGAAATGTGGACGACGATCAGGCATGGTAATCGGGTAGATGAGATTGTCATGGCGAAGATCCAAGTTCGGGTTACCTCATCGAGCCGGGAATGGCTGTTCCAGCGGAAGCCTGTTCGGCGTATCCGGCGGTCGGCGATCGGCATCACACGACCGGAGGTATGCGTATGACCATCCGACATCAAACATGGCTGGCGGATGCCCTAGCCGGGTCCGTCCTGGTATTCGCGCTGTATCTCATCCTGCTGGAGTTCAGCAAGGCGACGTTGCCGTAGGTGACGGCAACGCCGGCGCCAGCGTCAATAAGCAGATAAGGTTCGACTAACCTACGCTTGCACCGGAGTTTCCAAGAGTGGTTGACTATGGCCAACTGGCAGGTGTGCAGGACGGAAGTACGTCGGCACAATCTTTGGCCCTGTGATGCTCCGTTGCGCAGAGCCGACGCGGTCTCCTGAGCTGTGTTGCGTTGCTGCTCCAGGTCGTCGGTTAGGGTCTCGAACCAACCAGAGTTGTCTGGCCCGACGCAGAGGCTATCTTCAAAGATCGCAATATCCAAGCGCAGCTCAGTGTCGGCAATCTCTTCAATCCATCCTTTGTGCGGGCCACTATGTCCACTGGCGCCCATGTGACCCCCTCCGCGCGCGGCGAAGTCCGGTGGGAGGACACCAGATTGTTGCTGAGCATTCCGCGTTCCGTAATCAAGCGCTTGGAGCCGGGAAGAATAAAACTGCCTAGATCTCGCACGACTTAGGCCCGCCCAGACCAAACATACATCTGCATCCTGGAACCTAGATTCGACCAGCGGCTCATGCGCGTCTTTCCTCCGGCCGTTGTGTATCGCCAGATATATGCAAGAGTGACGATGGCCTTCCCGCTTTGATTCAACAGAACGGGGGCCGTACTCAAATCGTCCGTGGGCTACGACCGAAAAGGCTTTCGTTCTTCGATGTTGCGCACAAGCGCCGAAAAAGAAGGTTCACCGGACGCCAAGAGCGGTAATCCAAACTCTGCGAGGTCACGATAATTTGTTTGCTTCATATTGCGATCGTGCCAGTTTGGGCCGTACTGCCAAGAAAACACCGGGCCGGAAAGTGGCTACGGCGCGACAAAGTCAGACTTGCAATGACCGACCTGCTTCAGTCCAACATGTGCCATGCCAAAAGCGATTGGATGCACAAAAAGGCCCCGTCGATAATCATTGTGATTGATCGCGCCGAGAAACCCGATGAGGATTAGAACGTTCTGAAAGTTGTTGCGGTCGTCAAATTCATCACTCGCCTTGGGAGAAACAAAGCAAGTAGACTCCTTTGGTCATTAGGCGATTAAGCGCAGCGCGTCCGCAGTCGCACGGTGCCCAAAGGTGGTCGGTCAGCACTTACACGAAGCGCCCGAGAAGGCATCAATTCGCCGCGGCAGCGGAAATGATTACCCTACCCTCGCCTCCAGACGTCAAAGCTACCAAGCGTACAACTCACGGGCCCGCTCCAATGCGGGTCTGGCGCGTTTAATAATGTCCGCCGCCGCATCATCGTCGATCTCGATGCGTCGCGAGCTACGGAAAGACACTGAACCCTTAGGTTCGATCACGTCCGACGGCGCCCGTCGAGGGCGTCGCCATTTGAAGTAGATGCCCACTGCGGCGGCACCCACAATTCCCAACAGGGCTGTAGCTTTTCCTGACATATAGTCCATTATGTTCAGCCTACCTCCGATGTGCAAGGCAAACCAAAAATTGGCCTATCGTGGACAACGAGGATCGGTATGAGGAGTGCACAGCAGGGACGCTACGGCCCATAAGACAGCGAGAAGTTGTGATCGAGCCGCTGTGCGCGAAACAGAGGGGACTGGATCTACTTTGGCCAGCTTCGCTACGATCGGGAGAAGAGGCTTCGAGATTTGCAAGATGTACTGATCGAGGTCGACCGCCTGCGGCAGCAACTGAAGAAGCGCCGGGCGCAGCGACGCGGAACTCCACAACAATAGCCCGCCGCTCGGCCGCGTGCTCCACGCTTGTGAACGCCCAGGTTCCCTTTCTTTGCCGCAAGCTGGTTGCGGTCGTTGCAGTCATCACTCCGCTTCGAAGTGACATCAAGGGAAATCTGAGGCGATTGAGTCGATGAGGCGAATGCCGGGCGGGCTATAAGGGCAAATTGGCGGTGCTGGGCCCTTTTTTAAATAGGGCGACAAAATCAGGCGGTTTTTATTTTTAACCCCGCAGCACTGACGGCCTTCTGGTGCGGGTCCCATCTTCTTCGTGGCCTGCCAATGTCTGAACTTCAACTTAGAAAAAACGCTTTCTTGCAAACCTGGACAATGCAAGGAAGCCAATCCCCATTAACAAGAAGCTCGCAGGTTCAGGAATAGGCAGGCTCACGGCTGCTCCCTCAGTTTGCATTAAGATGTTTGCATAGCCCGAAGGGTCCGAGATAATTACATCGATACTACCCGACCGGGGACCTATTTGTATCATCTGGCTACCGAGTGGCGCTCCCGTTATGGCATCAGACCACTGTTCAAGCGCACCGACGCCAGGATCAGATAATGCGAACACAATATGAAAGCTCACATCATCAGCATCCAATATGCTGCCCGTGACGGTCAGGCTGCCAGTGGCCAAGAATGAAACACGGGTCAGCATCGAAAGGAGGTCGGGGCTGTCAGACGAATCGCCTCCGGCCGCCGCATAAGAAGAAAGATCTCGCCAGAAAACTCCACTCAAACCGTTCGCGAACGTCCCCGGATTACACGCGGCTGGTAACGGGGTTCCGGTCGGGGGCGTACCGGGTATGTCGAAGGAACCTATCGCGGTCCCAGTCGCACTAGGTGCAGCGGGAGGAACATTTGGATAGCACCAGACTGAGGCTGTCACCCTTCCATTTCCAGTAAGACTGGAGGAGGTGACCATCGCGGCACCCACTGGTCGTGCAATACTGAAGACCAATAGTAACCATAGAATGGCCCAAAGGATTCTTCTCATTCCAGTTATGCTTTTTCGGGTTTCCACAAAGAAGCGAGAGCACTTCTTAGGCGCTTCGTTTCCTGTTTGATTCTTCATATCTGAACCTCCTTATAAAGCTACGGGCACGGTGATTTTTGCGATCCGCAGAAAAGTCGCGGCTTTGCGCTGATGTCAATGTAGTGCTATCAGCGGCGCTAGGTTATCATTTATTTTTTGCAGTCCGTGGTCTGCAGGCTGTGACCGGGACGCTCGCGTTTCATGTAGCGAAACAAACCTGATTTTGTCGCCCCATTAAAAAAGGGACCGCGCCCGCCAATTGCCCTTAACGCCGGGCCAAGAAATCCTCATTTGCCTCATTGGTGGCTCATCGTCCACAGATTTGCCTTGAGGTTTCTCCCAACCCGAGTGATGGCTGTGACGACCGCAATCCGGTCAAAGACTGATCGCCATGATGAAGCGACCGAATGGCGTAAAACCGGCCGATGTCATGAAGGACACCCCACAGGTGCGCGGGTTCGTCAACATCCTCGGCCGCAAGGGGGCGGGAAGCGTCGTGAAGCCGAGGCGATGCCCCAGCTCGAAAAGCCGGCGGGGTTCAACAGGGTCGTCACGGAAACAAAGGCAGGTTGACGAGCGAGCCGGCGCGTTGAGCTGGTCAAGAGGTTCGTGTTTGTACGGGCACGCAACGGCCAAATAGTTTGAAGAAATCCAACCTGTTTGTATCGTCAGTACTGCTCGTAGTGCGGCGCCGTGACATGTGAAACCGTGATCAGTCGCGACCGCGCCAAGGCCATTCCATAATCCGACATTTGCGGCAGGCGGTCGAACAGTGATCTGATAATAGATTAAGATCCGCCAGATTTGTCCCCTTGATCTCGATCCAGGACCCCGAGCCGAAATACGAATAACTCCCATACGCCGACGCTGACTCGACCGTCGTGATTATCGGCGGCGTCGTATTCGAACACGTGTACGCCCCGCCCGTCGACGACGGAAGGGTCAAGGTGAAAGCCATGCCATCGCGGTTGAAGCCGCCTCCAACGGCGATGCCATAGAGCGTCTCATTTGCCGCTTGCACCAGCCAAGCCTTGCCCGGGGTGCTCGAAAAACTATAAAGCGTCGTGAAGCTGCCGGAGGTTGTCGGGACTGCAAGAATTCTTTGGCATGTGGTCTCCTTAATTTGTACATTCGGGCAAATACAGAAGATTGTCGGTCCACACCGGATCGGCGTAGGTCTGGAGAAATTGTGTTCCATGTGCGTTTTCACGCGGGTAGAGGTAGGCCTTGTTGCCGAATCGATCTAGTACGTAGGCTTTATTGGCGGAGTTTTGCTTCAGCCATTCGTACACTTGGAGGCGCGTAGACTTTTTGCTTTCGCCAGTAGCGTCATTGACCCACCCAAGGTCAGTGATAGCTGTCCGTAGTCAAAAACTCCTGAGGAATTAAAATTAGCAGCTTGCGGCGCAGGGCCGCAGGACTGTGGGGCCGTCACTAGGGGTGTTACAACGGTTGATTCGTGCTCCATTTGATCCCCGCATCCCTCGCTGCCATCCGCGTCTTTTTCCGCAGTCGCGTGAATACCTCGCTGGAAGTCCTCGCTCTGCGCCAACAGGTCGCCGTGCTCAAACGCAAACGGCCGCGACCCTCACTGAACCGCTTCGACCGTTTCTTCTGGACCACTCTGCGGTACATATGGCCGCGATGGTCGGAGGTTCTAGTCATTGTGAAACCGGAGACAGTGGTCGGGTGGCATCGGGCGGGCTTTCGCCTGTACTGGCGCTGGCGATCGCGGCCGCGCGGCGGCCGACCCAAGGTGAGCAAGGAGATTCGGACTCTCATCCGCCGCATGGCGGCTGAGAATTCGGGCTGGGGAGCGCCGAAGATCCATGGGGAACTTCTGAAGCTCGGCTTCGAGGTCTCCGAGCGCACAGTCGCCAGATATCTGCAACGCTTGCGTCGACGCGGCGATCCTGCCAAACACTGGCTCGCCTTCCTCGCTAACCATCGTGAGGTGATCGTCGCCTTCGACTTCTTTACCGTGCCCACGCTGACCTTCCAGCTGCTATATTGCTTCTTCGTAATCGAGCATGGCCGGCGCAGGGTGCTGCACTTCAACATCACTCGTCATCCGACTGCCGAGTGGGTGGTGCAACAACTCCGTGAAGCGTTTCCCGAGGCTGGTCCGTATCGTTATGCCATCCTCGACCACGACTCGAAATTCGATGCGGATGTGATTGCTTTTCTGAAGGCGACGGGCCTCAGACCGAAGCGTACGAGTGTTCAGGCACCATGGCAAAACGGGACTGCGGAACGCTGGGTGGGAAGTTGCCGCCGCGAGATTCTCGACCACGTCATCGCGCTGAACGAACAACATCTTCGGCGGCTCATTCGCGATTACGTGAACTACCACCACGACGACCGGATTCACGATTCCCTCGATAAGGACACGCCGAATCGACGGCCAGAGGAAAGCAAGCCTTCGCCGGCTGCGACAGTGATCTCCAGTGCCCGGCTCGGCGGCCTTCATCATCGATATAGCTGGCGCGAAGCGGCGTAGCGAGCTTGCGTCTGTCGATGCGATGCTCTTCTTCTTTGCGCGCTGACGCCGGAGCAGCCCGGACGATGCCCAATCGACCAGCGGATCTCACAGGCAAGAAAGGGACACACTGGCTCTCTCGTCACAGAGAGCTCCATTCTTCCCCACTGGTCTTGCACCATCTGCGGTGGTTTGGTCTGGCAACTTATACGCGCGGCGCACACGTGTGCCGCCGCCGCACAGTATTGCTCAACGTTCGTCAGCGCCAGGCGAAGTTTTGGCGACGCACAGGGATCTGTTTTGGAATATGTTGTGGAGCCCGCTGTCCTAACTCCATCCAAGTCGCCCCAAACTCGGAGTATTGCCAACCTGGCTTCAATGTAGCTTTCAAAAGCGGCTCGTTGTTCCGCCCTCAAGACAGTCATTCTTGGCGTTTCGTCTGCGGAGGAAATCGGTATCGGTATGCGCGAAGCGACAGCCAAGGGTTCTAAACAAGTTCCAGACGAATTTCGCGGCCCACGACAATGGCGGCTTTCTGAAGCGTGCTTAACGTCACGGCGGCATTGTGTGGATCGAGAAGCCGGTCGAGGGCTCCACGGCTGGTGTGCATTCTCCGGGCCATCTCGGCTTTCGTGAGGCCCTTTTGCTCCATGGCGGCTTCGACTTGGCGGGCGACAACGCGCTTGATCGCCGTGGCGCTAACTTCCTCGTAGATACCTTCCTCGCGGAGAAAGCTATCGAGGGTTGAGCCGATATTTTTCTTTTTCATGTTCCGGTTCCTTTTTTCCGCCTGATTGCCAGATCGATGTCCTGCTTGGGCGTCTTCTGGGTCTTTTTCATGAACCCGTGCAGCAGCACCATGCACTCTTTCTCCACGCAGAACAGCACGCGGGCAATGCGGCCGTGTGGCAGGCTGCTCCGGACTTCCCAGATGTCCCGGCCAAGCGAACGCACCAGCGGCATGCCGATCGGCCATGAGAATTCAACATCTTTAATATCCTCGCCGATGATCCTGCGGTCGGTGGCATCCAGGCTCTTCAGCCATTCCCGCACGGGCTCACGCCCGGCGTCGGAGCGATAGAACCGTGCTGGCAGGCGTTTAAGACCTGTCGTCATGGGCTAGTGTATCAATTGTGGTACGTGTCGTCAATGGCGGATTCCGCTCGCCGAAGGGAGTAACCTACTGCTTGGTCGATTCCCTCTTCTTCGCATCCGGCCAGCCATTCGGAAGGATAATCTTGTAGCGGCGCGTCTTTCTTGGCGGGGTAAACTCATACTACAAGAAATCAAGCGCTTCTTCAGACCCTCCGCCGTCACCCCCCTGCGTCGTCATGCTTTTTTGATTGCGGAACAACCCCCTTGCCCTTCAAGAGTTTGATCTGACCAGTCTCCCTGAGGGGAACCAACTTGTCCACCAAAAGCGGGAACGGCCGCTCCAAGTCAGTACTCAGATAGCACCAGTTCGTAGCTCGGGTATTGCAACAAATAGCAGTCGTGCGATGCGTTCGGGAGGGGTGTTTCGAAAGGAGCTGGAGACGATCTTGGGCATAAACACCGAATCGAAGGTCAGTCCCTTGGCGCCATAATAGCTCATCACCTTCGGGAGTGGCGGAGTAAAGTCATGTGTGGGGAATGAGTTTTTGCGAGCGACGCTGGTCTGGTACGTCTACTTCAATACCAACTTGGGACATTCCCGTGGCGAATCCTAGATCGCAAATCCGCTCAACCTCGTCGAGCGAAATCTCATCCTGCCCGCGGTCGTAAAGCTTCGTCGGTTCGCGGCGACTCGTTGTTGGCGATGTGCTCCGCTGCTTCAAGCGTACCCTTGTTCTTCTCAGGCACCCGCTGATGCCGGTCCGGAAGGTATGGTTCCCGAGCTTCGTCTGGATGCCAGTGCCGCGCGTCCGCCGCTTGATCATGCGGTGCCGTCCCGCTGCCACATGGGCTTGACGGTGAGCGCGCCAGTTTTGCCGGCCGCCGTCAGGAACAAAGGCGTGTCTGGATCACCCCCTTTTCCTCATATAAGGACATGGGGTTTTGGTGCGGACACCCGAAGCGGGCAAGGGCGCGCCGTGTTTGCGCGTTCATTCGGAGCGAGGCGAAGACCCTTGATGGCGAGGACGGGCCGCATACGCTGGTTAGCGAGGGAAAGGGGTGCAGGCTCTCTGGTTAACGCTCCATGCCGTGGTCGTGCCCTGTGTGTACCGTTGGAGCCGTCTCGGCATCGATAGCGCGGACGTAACTCTCGTTGTTAGCGTAGCTGTGATTTATGCACGCGTCCTGGTGGTCGGCTGCTTCTTTTCCGTTCCACTCCAGCGCGGCGGTGTGCGACACTTCGCGGCTGAGTTCGTCACCAAGGTTGGTGGCATCGTTGGTGTAGATCTGGGCATCGTAGCGGCCACGGGAGACGGCGACATACGCGAGTCGCGAATTGATGAGCCTCTCGTGCGCGTTCTCCGTGTCCACATGAACCAGGACGCGGTCGGCGGTGGCGCCTTGACTGCTGTGGCTAGTGACTGCGTAGCCGTAGTCGAGATGAGAATGCTTCTGGAGCTTCAGATCGACCGTGCGCCCGGAGTCCAGGCGAATTTGTAGATTGCCATCGGCATCGATTTGCTCGATGGTCCCGAGTTGGCGATTGGCGATGTGTTCATCCTTGTACGGGGCGGTGAACTGGATGCGTTCTCCGGCGGAGAATTCTCGCTCTGCTTCGCGGTAGACGTTCACGCCCTGGAGGCGGCGCGGGTCGTAGGTGATCTGCTCGCCGTCGTTGCCCTGGACCGTGAGTAGGTTCTGGTCAACGTCCACGCCGGTGACATGGGCGTACTCGCCAGCTTCGACGCCGATTGTGCGGCTGCCTTTGGTGTAGCGGATGACGTCGCCGGACGCGTACTGTGCGGCCCATTGCCGATCCGCGCCGGTTAGGTCCTGGCGCGGCGTGAGCACGGTTTGCCGGTGCTCCTCCCCGGAAACTACGCCTCTGGCTTGCAGCTCGTGATGAATCAGCCCGTTGATTTCCATGCGCGAGATATTGTCTGGGGAGACAACCAGCGTATTGTCTGGGCTATCGGCGTAGAGCTCCGCTATTGCTTTCATGCGATCCTGCGGATTCGCAAACTCGTGCACTCGGCCTTGTTGTCTCAGATTCTCGATCGCTTCGCGCACCTCGCCGTGCGCAAGCTGCTCCACGGCTTCCCTAAGCAGAGGGTCTTTCTGTCGCACGATCTGGTCGAGCTGGGCCGTGTGCATTCCGGCTTGCTGTAACTGCTCGAACGGCTTTCCTGCTTCGACTCCCTGGTGCTGGCGCGTGTCCCCCACGAAGATCACGCGGTCTCGGGCGTATAGTCGGGTGAGGAACTCATGCACTTGTTTGGTGCTCGCTAAACTCGATTCATCGACGAAGTACAGGCGGCGTTGTCCGTCGTCGGCTTTCTGTCCACCGGCCAGATGGTGTTGCAACGTATGTGCGGTGATGCGAGCTTCCTCAAGTTGCTGGGCCGCGCGGGAAGTCGGGGCGAGCCCTTCGACTCGGTAGCCCTGTTGTTCTGCGGCTGCGCGGATGGCCGCGAGTGAAGTAGTCTTGCCCGCCCCCGCAGTACCCTGCAAGCCCATCACCTGATCCCTGCTCGTGAGAATCTCCTCCACAACCATGCGCTGGCTGCCGCTCAGGTGCGCCAAGCTTTTCTGCATGCGCTCAACATCAGGGTCGGAAGCGATGGGACCATAGCGGCCCTGCCCCGTCTGCATTCGTGAAATGTTTTCGCGCTCCAGATTGACCATCTCGCGTGTAGTGAGCATCGGCCCGGCGCGCTGGAACTCGCCGCTACTAAGCCGCTCTTCGAGATTGGCTTTTACCTCGGTGAGCGTCGCTTTGCCCATGGATCTTTTAAGCGCGTCACGGAGCAGTTCACGGTGCTCGACATTAGCCTCCCGTTCCATGTGACGATCGCGGGACCACGTGACGGATTCCTGGGCATGCTTTGCGGGTTCTGCGCGGTCCTTCTGGACGCCTCTGTCACGCGCCTGCTCTACGACCCAGTGTGGTTGATTCCCATATTTGGCAGCGAGTTCCTGATGTTTCGCCAGCATCTCTTCAGGACTGAAGGCGACCTTGGCGTCGCGCGTCCGGTGCGCCGCGATCTGGGCGGGTCCGGCACCCTCCAAGCCCCGCTCTTCAAGGTGAGCTTTGATCTGCTGGCTGCGCGGGCTGCTGGCTTCCAGATACTCTTTCGCGTAGCCTCTGATTTCCGGCGCTCCGTTCTTGCCGGCATCGAGTTCATAGCCAAGCGCTTTTAGGCGAGAGGCCAACTCAGATTGATAAACGGCGGTAGCATACTGCTGGCTCTTGTAGACCTCACGCGGCTGAACTGCTCGCGCGTTTCCGTCCTCCGTCTCGGTCACATTGAAAAACACCACGTGCGTGTGCAACTGCGGAGCGGAGTATCCGTCCACCGGTCGTGCGCTGTCGTGCTCGAACTTCGCGGCGGCCCATTTTCCCGTGGTCTCAGCCGGATGGTTGCCGCCAATGCGCGCCTGAACGTAGCGCTCCAGTTCGTCCACTGCAATGCGCACGCTTGCCCGATGTGCCTCACGCACGCGTTCATCGGCGCCTACCAGGGCTGTCAGCGAAACACTCTTGGGCGCGCTGAACGTAGCGTCCCAACCGGCGCGGTGTTCCATGGTCTTCACCGTCTCACCGCGTTCGTTTTTGTACTCGAACGAATCACGATGGCGAATCAATTGCTCTCCGGTTTCCGGGTGCTGGCCATTGGCAAGCCGGGCGAATTGTTCCTCGGTAACTTCGCCGGTGAGACCCCACTTCGTCGCCAACTTTCCCTGCCACTCGCCTCGTACTTGATTGCTCTGCGTGTAGTAAGTTTGCTCAGCGGAAGTGAACTCGCTGCGGTGATAAGCCTGGGCCTGGCTCGCGCTAAGCGGTCTGGAAATGGTCACCATGGGTCTACTCGATCAGTCGAAGATGGAGTGCTGCGGGCTTTCCTCGCGCTCCTGGACTTTTTCCGCAGTCGGCTGCGGGCGGTCGGGCGCCTGGCTGGCGATACTTTGGACTGGTGTGTTTGCCTCGATCGGGCGCGGGATGAAACCGCGCTGTTTCCGCTCGGGCGGAACCCAGGGAAAGGTCGCGGGCACGACCAAGTTTTGGGATTTCAAATAGCCGCTGAGGTTGGGTAGGCCCTGGATCACGGAATCCATCACGAGCGGTTCGACGCGGCGCTCCAGGTGATAGGTTTTGCTCTTGCGCTTCCAGGTATCGAAGGATCGCGATGTTGGCTCGGTGCGGCTTTCTTTTAGCCGCTCGATCTCGACATTGCCGATGGT
This sequence comes from Bryobacterales bacterium, assembly GCA_963780485.1. Lineage (GTDB taxonomy): Bacteria > Acidobacteriota > Terriglobia > Bryobacterales > Bryobacteraceae > Palsa-89. The sequence goes on along the minus strand of CAWACO010000020.1, from coordinate 211,290 downwards.
TTCGCTGATCCATTTGGCGGCGCGCGGCTCGCTGGTCCGGAGGAAGACTTTCGTCATAGGCTGCGAAAGCATCGTCTCGGCTTCGACGCCGTAGCGCGCCTCCAACTGGGTGCGGCCCTGAAAACCAAGCACCAGCCGGAGGTTGGCCTTTCGCGCTTCCGTGATTGCAATCGGCAGCTGGGGAAGGCGCTGCAAGCTCGCCAACTCATCGAGGATGACCCACACTGGACGGGCTCCGCCCTCCGCGGATGTCATCAGGCGTAGGAGCAATGAATCGAGCCACAGACTCACGAGCGGTCGCAAACTTTCGCGAATCTCGTGGCGGCTCGGAAAGAACAGCCAGCCGTTGCGTTCGTGAGCCCACGCTGCGGCGCTCCAGCGTCCTTGACCCGTCTGCTCCGCTGGCAGGAGACGAAACGCAGCGGCGGTCTGGTTGAAAGTGGACTGCACGGCCGCCCGCTGGCCTCCCGCCGTGGGAGCTACAAATGGAGCCAGCGCCGTTCCTTCCAACCGCTGGTCGATCTCCTCGAAATGGCGCATCCAATAGGTCAGTAGTTCCGGCGTGGGTTTGTAGCGAGCTAGCAAATAGGCAAAGATACTCCGTGCCGCCTCAGTGAAAAATGGATTCTCGTGGGGCTTATCTGGGAAGAGGGAGTTGGCCAGGGTTAACGCCTCTGGGGCATATCGGACCTCATCGGAAGGAGTCCAGTACGGCATGCGCTCGTCTACTGGATTGAGAATGAGATCGCCTTGGGCCGGGTCGTAAAACTGCGGAGTAAACTCCAACGCCGGGTCGTACACGATGGCGCTTTCGCCGCGGGCGCGAATTTGCGGAAGGAGCTGGCGGATGAGCGACGATTTCCCAGTGCCGGAGTCTCCCAGAAGCAGCAAATGGCTCTGCTCTTCGCGGCGTGGGATGCGGACCATGTACCGCTGAGGATGGCTCGACAGCCGTTCACGGACAGTCGACGGATCAGTTGTCGCGAAACCAACACCGTCGGAGCGCTTTAGCTTGTTGAACTCAGCGCGCGTCACGCGGACGGGGCCTTGGCGGACGCGGCCCTCCTGAAGCTGGCGCATCGCTTTACGGTCCTGGCCCATTGCCCAGGGCAACAGAAGCAGGAACACAAGATCACAGTAGACGGCGCGCCGGGAGAGGTCCCAGACGGTGTGGCCGTCGTAAATCAAGTTGGTGAGTTGGTCGTGGAGCTTAGTGTTGTCGAATTCGTTGTACAGCCATTCGAGACTCTGGGCGCCTCCCTTCCGGGCAGCTTTGGTCAGGGCGAAGGGTATGGCAGTTTGGGACGGGATGGCGGGCGGGGGCACGGCTGATTCTACGTCGTCGTCACTCGCAAGGAGCTTTCGGTTGTTAGGGTAGTTCACGACCAGAAGGCGGTATTGGCTGGAACCGCCACGTGCTGTAAACAAGTAGGTCAGAAGATAGTGGCGCTGGAGCGGAGCCCACTGACGCTCGACAACCAAGGTGAGAACCAGCGCTGGGAAAAGCAGTGCGACAATAAGCACGCCCCAGGTAAGAACGGGTTGCGGTGGAGACACTTCTTGACACCAGTCTGAGCTCATTCCCGGCCTCCGGCCGCCTGTGGTTCTTTACCGTTTTGGACCTGAGTAAGGAAGTCAATTGCACGTTTGATCTTGGTAGAGTCAGCACGTTCGACGAAGCCGGCCATCTGTTCGCGGGTGACTTTGCCGTCGCTGGTGAAAGCGTAAACCAGGTTCCCGACGATGGTGCGGAGGCCGATCACTTCGGCCAAAAGAGCCTGTTCGACTGGAGTACCTGTAGGGTGGTCGGCGACCTTGACCAGCACCTCGCGGCACCATTCGCCGAGCGGCTTTCCGCTCGCTTCAGCCAGGTTTTGGAGCCGCGCGAAATCGGATTCCGAGACGCGAACACCGATGCTTTTCGTGCGGAACTGCGAGCGATCCTGCATGCTGCCTGCCTCAACGCTCCATCGCTAAGTCAACGAGTTAACGTACGCGAGCGTCTGTTGCTTCCTAGCCCGTTGGTTCACCACAAGCGCCTGCGCAACAACACGTTCCCGTACGCAATCGCGGCGCTTGCATACGCCACCCTGCAAGGGGTGACGTGTCAACATTTCAGCCGGTGCGAAGCACCGTCCGTCCCTACGGGCTATCTCAAATCTCTCCATAGACGAGCGACAGCTCCTCCAAAACCGGCTGTAGCTCCGGCATTGCGAGGGCTTTTTCAAACAATTCCTTCAGCGATTGCCACTCCTCGCGAGTAAACGAAATCGCAATACCATTTCTGCGATGCCGAAAATAGAAACGTGATGCGCGTTCGGGGACGACATCATTGGTGTATCCGAAGAACTCCCGGCCCTTCCAGTAACGGCCCGGCTCCAGCCGCGCGACCATGGTGGCGAACTCACGAACTCGCGGATACCGGGTCAGCGGATAGGCCACGTCCTTGTGGTCCATCTCAAGCAGCATTTCGATCTCGCCGTCACTGGCAACGAGAATGGATAGCCGGTAGTCACCGGAGGCGACCGGCGGGAAGGTTGGTGAGACGAAGTCGTGTGGAATCCGCGGGGGGCGGACTGGCTTCCGCTCCCGGAGCCAGTGACCGCGCGCGGCCAACCTGAAGAGCGTCGGCAAATAGGGTAAGAGTGCATCATTAATGGCGGCGATTCCCGGCAGGGTTTCGTCTCGCAACGCCACATAGAAGTTCCGCGCGCAGAATACCGGCTTAAGGGACTGCTGCGAATGCCGTAGCTCGTGGATCAAACTGCTGGTGACTTTTGGAACCACTTCAGGATCGAGCTGCCGCTGATTCAGTGTTGCCCCATCGGTCAATCCGAGGTTGCCCAGATAGTATCTGTCGAGTTCGACGCCCCGATCCACCCGCAACGCGCGCACTGCAAGAAATGCTTCGAGCACCTGGGAGAATGATTGTGGCTTGGGATGCTCAGGGTCTTCGGCCAGTTCCTCGCATCCCACCTGGATGTACTGGGCGAGGAACAGCCATTCCGCATGAGACAATCCTTGCGTCTGTTCCCACTTCCGGCGAATGTTCCAGAGCGATTCGGCGGTGCTCTGTTGCAGGTCGGCTACCTCCAGCCGATGGTCCAGCCGGTCATCCTTGGCCGATTCCAGCAACATCTTCGCGACATCAGAGGTGGATACGCCGTCGCCACGGCTGCTTGACATCACATTCTTAGCGCGCTCCAGGTACTGCCGAAGGGCATCCGAGATCCGAATGGAAAGGGTCTGTTGCTGAGCTTTCCGCTCCATCGACACCATGATTGCATATGTCTCACTTGAATGCAAGTGTATCGACACAATCTATTGCATTGTTTTTGGTTTTGATGCATAATCAGGTTAGTTGACGCCCGAAGGGACTCGCCCATGGCGCAAACCTCCCCCAACCGTCCCGTCTTGTCGGCGAGAAGGCCTGCTTTCCCGCTCCGCGCCGGTGTGGACCTCGCGCCTGGAGGTGACACTTGAAGCGCCACGAAAACCTTTCCGTCGCCGTAGTCGAGTCGACATCACCCGCCCCCATGCAGCGTACTCTCGAATCTCGTACGGCCGCATTGCCCGCAGCAGCCTTTGAGCGGGTCCTAAATACTGAAGAGGCTGCAGCACTGCTCCAAATCCACCCAAAGACACTCCAGCGGATGGCGCGGCAAGGTGCCGTTCCGGCTTTCCGGATTGGCGACCTCTGGCGGTTTCGCGCGTCAGCTCTGGACGAGTGGCTTCGTTCCGGATTATCCTCAAAGAGCCACTCGTGCCGTAACCAAGGAAAGGAAGCAAGATCTTGTTTACGAGAACACGATATCAACAGGGAAGTCTGCAGTTGAAGGACAGAGCAGATGGCGATCGAATGTGGGAGTTTCGCTGGTACGAACCCGGAGACGGGGGAGAGCGCCCGCGTCGAACCATGATCGTCGGCACAGCGAATAAGTACCCGAGCGAATCGGCTGCGCGGAAGGCGCCCGCGGTGCAAGCGGTCTTGTTTCGGATAAACCGTGATCACCCTAAAGCCGAGGCAGCAGTCCCCACAGTACGTACTGTTGTCTCACGGTACGAGCAGGAGGAGTTGCCAGAGCGCTACTGCACTCGTGCGATGTATCAATCGCTGATCCGAAACCATGTGGTCCCAAGGTGGGGGGAGGTTTTGGTTGACGCCATCGAACCGCTCGCAGTTGAGAAATGGTTGCGGGACCTAGCCCTCGCACCAAAAACTAAGGCACATATCCGAGGGGTGATGCATCTCCTTTTCCAGTGCGCATATCGCTGGCAGTGGGTTGATGCTAATCCCATAGCTCTGGTTCGGGTGAAAGGAGGCAGCAAGCGAGTACGACGACGGCGTGTGTTCACGGCAGTGGAGTTTCAAGCGATCCTGTCCCAGATGAAAGAACCCTTCCGCACCATGGTTCTGATCGCAGGTTCTCTCGGTCTGAGGGTATGTGAGATTTCCGGTCTGCAATGGGGTGATTTCGACTTCGCTGATTCGATGGTGCTGGTGCAGCGAAGCATTGTTCATGGACATGTGGGTGATGTGAAGACTGAGTACTCGCGTGAAAATGTTCCGCTAGATCCTCGCCTAGTAGGAGTGATTCGGAGGCATAGCGAACACTGCTATCCGACGCCCGAGGGTTGGCTCTTTGCCAATCCGAAAACAGGCAAGCCTTATCGTTCAGATCAAATCCAAAAGAAGCATATTCGAAAAGCCGGTATTCGGGCAGGACTCGGAGAGGGCATCGGGTGGCATAATTTTCGCCACACGTATGCCTCATGGCTGGATGACACCGGCGCCCCCTTGAGAGTTCAGCAAGAACTGATGCGCCATGCAGACGTAACCACGACTATGAACGTTTACGGTAGGGCTATGGGAGAGACCAAGCGGGGGGCAAACAGCAAAGTTGTTGATATGGCAATTCCGTGTTCAAACACGGAAGCAGATTCAATGGGAGCGTCTGGGAGTTTGAACCAAGGTACTGAAACAGCGTAAGTAGTTTATTTTGTGGCGCGCCCGGAGGGACTCGAACCCCCGGCCTATTGGTTCGAAGCCAATCGCTCTATGCGACGGCCTGAGGGCCCAGGGATCAGCGAGCTACGCGCGGCTTACATTTCGGAATACAGGCGGCGTAAGCCGATGGCGGGCACACGAGGAGCCGAGATGCGCTCGTTCACTGGATTTCAAAACCCGTAAGACTTCTTGGGTAGCTGAGGTTCGGATTCTGGTCGTTCGAATAGAGCGTCTAGTTCCTGGAAATACGGATCAGTCTCCGCCGTTTAGAGGTTGTTAGAGCGCCGCAATTAGCCGGAGAGCGTCTCTTCGACCGTGCGCATCATTATAAAAAGCTTATCCGGATGATCCGGAAACTGAATAAATCCGAATTCCAGGTAGAAGTTTCGAGCTTTCTCGTTCTCTGCCTCCACGACAACGGCGATCGCTCCGGATGTTGAGGTACCTTCTAAGCAGCGCCGCAGAGCATCAACCAGTAACGTTTCGCCAATGCCTTGACCTCGGTAGTTTTGATCACGAGCGAGACGCCCGATTAGAGTTGCGGGCAGTCTCGGATAGTTCGGAAATTGGCGCTCAATTTCATGAGGCAGCTCGTCAGGCTCAATTGTGTAGTTCGAAAGAGTGTAATACCCAAGTACAGTCTGACCTTTGGCCAATACGAACACGGCAGCAGCTTTCTTTTTGAGATCTTGAGCCGCCTGTGTTCTGAAGTACTGTTGAAGCGACTCCACTTCACAAGAAAAATGCTCTCGGGAGTGGCGTTTTTTATCGAGTGGCTCGAATACGCGTTGAGCCTGTTCTTCTTCCACAATTCGTCTTAGCGGAATGCTTCTTTATAACGGTGGACAGCTTGACGGAGTTTGCCAGTAGGCTTGGGCGGATTCAGTAGTGCTTGAACAAAAATCTCGCGGTCTCTAGCCGTAAGCTTCAAGATTTCGTGGTCCTGAATTACTTGCCTCGCAGCCGATTGTGCCGAAGCCACTACGAAGTCGGTGATGCTGCGGCCTTCAAGTTCAGCGGCATGTTCGATGAGCTGCTTCTGTTCGCGAGTGATACGGGCCTCCAGTCGCTCGGGTTTTGGCATTGCTGGCCTGCTCATTGGATTCTCCTAACAACATTGTACGGCAAATTGCCACACAATTCAAGGCGCAGGTGAGAAGCTGTTCATGACACAGGATCACGACGAATTCCCTTACCAGGTCGTGTGGCCGCGATTCTTGAAAGTCGAACCAATTCAAAGATTGATTGGGTTTTCCGGGTACCCACACCGCATTGAACCGTCGTCATTCAAAAAGCCTTCACGCGAAAGCTTATACCCGAGCGGGGATTGCGCAGTTTCCTCTCTATACCTTGCGGCACACCTGTCTGACGCAGTGGGCACCAAAAATGGACCCATGAGCGCTGGCGTACCTGGCTGGCCATCGAGACATGGCGATCACCAAACGGTATATCCATCCTCAGACTGATGCGTTGCGCGAGGCCATGGAGAGGGCGCGCGAGGCTAAAGGGGGGCATACTTTCGGGCATACCCCTGGTGTTGCTGAGAAAGTTCCAGCCGCCGAAGAACCGCCCAATGAGAAGGAAAGTGAAGGGTAGGCTGGCGCGCCCGGAGGGACTCGAACCCCCGGCCTATTGGTTCGAAGCCAATCGCTCTATCCAGCTGAGCTACGGGCGCGATGACTCTGTTTCGATGGTACCACCGGCCTAGAGAGCCTATACAAACATTTTTTGTCACCAATGTTTTTTCTGTAAGTCATCGAAATGTAACCTAATCGCGGTTACAAAGGGGCATGCGATGCGATCTGCACGTCCATACGCGGCATTCCGGAATGTGCAATACGCCTCTGTTCAAGCACATTTGCCGCGAATGCTACAACGAACCGGAGGCAGTATACGAGACGCTCAAGCGACGCGGCATGGATCTGGTGACGGTGACCGATCATGATTCCATCGAGGCCGTCGAATCGCTGCGCGGGCGCCCGGACTTCTTTCTGAGCGAGGAAGTCACTTGCATTACTCCCAGCGGCATGGAGATTCACGTCGGTGCATTCGGCATCCAGGACCGCGATCACATCGAACTGCAGAGGCGCCGCAACGACGTGCAAGCGCTAGCGGCTTATCTGTGTGAACAAAGCATCTTCTTCAGCATTAACCACGTTTTTTCGGGCCTCACGGGGCCTCGCTCGGAGCCGGACTTCGAGCTTTTTGCGGATTTATTTCCGGGGATCGAGACGCTGAACGGCCAGATTCCGGGCGGCAACAACGCCGCAGCCGCGCGGCTGGCGCGCGAGTGGCGAAAGAGCGAGATTGCCGGCAGTGACAGCCACACGCTGGCGTCGCTGGGACTGACTTACACCGAGGTGCCGGGTGCGAACGATGCCCAAACTTTTCTGGACGGAGTGCGGCGCGGGCAGGCGCGCGTTCATGGCGCTTCGGGCGGCTATTGGAGGCTAACGCGGGCGATCCTAGAAATCGGGCTGGCGATGATCGGAGAGAAACCCTGGACCACCGCGTTCGCGCCTCTATTGCTCACGATACCGTTGATCATGTTGGGGAACCACGCCAGCGAGCTTCTGTTCGAACACAGATGGTCGCGCAGGCTGTGGCCGGTCGCGTTGGGAGAGAAACTTATTCGCTCTTAGGCTTGTCGCTGGTGGCCGGCTTCGATTCAGTGGACGACTTGCTTTCCGATTTTGTATCGGTAGAAGGCTTGCTTTCCTTGCCTTCTTTGCTTTCCTTGCTCTCTTTGTCGCCTTTTTCTTTATCGCTCTTCTTCGATCCGTTGTTGCCTTTGCCGTAATCGGTCACATACCAGCCGCTGCCCTTGAAGTTAAATGAAGGCGTGGACATCAGACGGTGCACCGGCCCGCCGCACTTCTCGTGGACCGTCACTGGCTCATCCGCGAACTTCTGTCTAACTTCGAATACGTCGCCACAGTTATCGCACTTGTATTCGTAGATAGGCATGCGCCAATGGACCTACTGTTGTTGTTGCTTGAGCGGCGTAATGATGGGCGGGTGGTCGGTCCGGCTGTCAGGCGTCTTGACCTGGCCTGCCTCGGGAGCCGCGGCTACGTCGGCGCCCTTGCCCTTGGTGACCACTTCGATGGCCTTCTTCAGGAGAAGATCCTCGTTGGGTGGCTGTTGCGGTTCGTTGGCCAACGGATTTCCGTCATCATCCAGAGCCACCGGTTCGATTTCCTGAACCGGAACCGAGGGCGTGACGCCGGTATCCTGAATGGCCTTGCCGCCCGGCGAGTAATATTTCGCGACCGAGAGAATCACGGCCGAGCCATCATCCATGGTGATAGTTTTGCGGACGGCAGCGTCGCCGTAAGTGCGTTCGCCGACTACTTCGGCGCGCTTATCATCCTGCAACGCGGCAGCGGCGACTTCCGCGCCTCCTGCCGTGCCTCGATTCACGATCACCACCAGAGGTAGGCGGCTGATGTCTTCTTTCGCATCGGCGGTGACGTCTTGCCGCTGCACTTTCTGGCCTTCGAAGTACGTGATCAGCCCTTTGTCGAGAAATAGGTTGGCTAGCTTGGTGCCCTGTTCGGGACCGCCGGTCGCGCAATGGCGGAGATCCAGCACCAGCCTCTTGGCGCCCTGCTTCTGCAGGTCTTCGACCTTCGACGCGATGTCCTTCACATGGCTGTCTTCCAGACTCTCGGCCTGGATGAGACCGATCTGATCGGGCAGCATTTTGGCGGTCACGGCGGGATATTGGATCAGCGCGCGAGTCAGGGTTATCTTCTGCGGCTCAGGCTTGCGGAACCGCAGCACGCCGACTTCAACCGTAGTGCCCGAATCGCCTTCCAGCAGTAGCTGCGCGTAGGCGAGTGGCATGTCGCGAGTGGCGACGCCATTGATAGTTTCGAGAACATCCGTGGTGCTCAGCCCGGCCTTGGCGGCGGGCGAGCCGGGAATCGAGTCGACAATTCCCACGTAGCCGAATTTCTTCGAGAGAACCACACCGACGCCGGCCTTGTGCTGATCCTTGGACTTCAGCCACTGCTTGTACTGATCGGCGTTCATGTAGCTGGCGTAGGGATCGATGGCTTCGAGCATGCCGTTGACGGCGCCGAGCGTCACGCTCTTCATGTCGGGCTCTTCGACATAATCGCTCTTAATGCGCGACAGCACCTCGGTGTAGACGGCGAGGTGGCGGTAGGTGTCTTCCGGAGAAGCGCTCTTGCCGCGCATGGCTCCAAAAAGGAGCACAAATACGAGGCAGGTGGACGTTGAAGCGACGAATAATTTAATGCGGCTGGACATAGTGTGGGCCTGGAGACCTGTCTGCTTCCAGTATACCGTATGCAGGCCGAAACGCCCGCGCCGGAAACCTGGGACTTTTAGGCTAAAGAGGCCAATATCCGAAGGTAACCCTGGTACCGGGCCATGCCAATCTGGCCGGATTCGACGGCTGCTTTGACACCGCAACCGGGCTCGTGGCTATGGGAACAGTCGGAGAAAGCGCAGGTACAAGCGGCGAACTCTCGATAGTACAGGCGCAGGTCGTCTGCACTCACGTCCCACAGCCCGAACTCGCGGATGCCCGGGGTATCGATCACGATGGCGCCGCCGGGAAGATGATAAAGCGCGGAAGACGTGGTGGTATGGCGTCCCTTGTCGTTGCCTTCACTGACGGCGCCAGTTATAAGATCCAGCTTCGGATCGAGCGTGTTCAATAACGACGATTTGCCGACCCCGCTGTGCCCTGCGAAGACGCACAGTCTTCCAGCTAGCGCCTCTGAAAGCTGCGCGATGCCCTCGCCGGTTTCGGCTGAGCAAAGGATCACCGGAACGCCGGCGTCCTGGTAGGGACGCACAGGGTCCAGTTCATCGGCATTCGCCAGAAGATCGATTTTATTGACGCACAGCAGCGGCGCCGCGCCCGATCTTCCGGTTGCGATGAGGTAGCGATCGATCAGGCCCGGCCGAAGTGGTGGAGACTTGAGCGAGACAACGTTCACCACGACATCGATATTGGCCGCGATGACCCGCTCCAGGTGGGGATTCCCAGGGTCCGTGCGGGAGAGCACGGTGCGGCGCGGGAGAATCTCCTCAATGCGGCGGCGATCGGAGGAGAACAGCACCCGGTCGCCAATCGCGGCATCACCGGCCGAGCGGCAGCGGACGCGCTGGTTGCCGCACAGTACATCGCAGAATCCGGGACCCGTTTCGACGGCGAGTCCGGTAGCAACCGGCCCGGTGTGGCGTGACGACGCCTCGTCGCCGTGCTTCGACATATATTTCTTGGCCAGGCGCCGTTCGCGCTTGCCACGTTCTTCCAAATGTTTGCGTAGTTTTCTGTCCTCTCGAGACATTTCGAGACACCTCAACTTAACTTTTTAGGGATTAAATCGAATGCGAGAACACAGACACGAATGTCTGTGCCACGTTTAGCGGACAGTCATAGGCAGACCATTCGATGCTACAGCGGGGCGCTCTAGAATGCAAGACGAAACAACCGGTCCCATTAACGGACACCGGGGCGCGGTCATCCTCCTGAAAACAAAGCTCGAAAGCAATGGCCACGGTTCTGCAATGATAAACCGTATGTCCACCGTTGCACAGGACCTGCGCTATGCTCTACGGCTGCTGTGGAAGAGTCCCGGCTTCGCTGCCGCGGCCATCCTTGCGCTGGCCCTGGGGATTGGGGCCAATACGGCCATCTTCAGCGTCGTGAATTCGGTGGTGCTGCGGCCGCTGCCTTTCCGTGATGCGAATCGGATGGTTGTGGTTTGGGAAAGCAACCAAGCGCAAGGCATGAATCGCGTGGGGCCTTCCGGACCCACCTTTCTGGACTGGCGGGATCAGAGCCAATCCTTCGAGGATCTGGCGCTCCTCGAACCCGGCACTGGGACGCTAACTGGGTTCGGTGAACCCAAGCAGCTGCCGGCGCTGCGCGTGAGCGGGAATTTTCTCCCGGTGCTGGGAGTGAAACCGATCCTGGGCCGCAATTTTCTTCCCACGGAGGGCTGGAATCAGCGGGTTGTCCTTCTGAGTTACAACCTCTGGGAGCAGCTCTACGGAAAAGATCCGAATGTGATCGGAAAACGCGTGATGATGGATGTCATCCCTTATACCGTGATCGGCGTGTTGCCACCGAGTTTTTGGTGGGCAAATCCGGCCGAAATGGTGGTGCCGTGGGTGGACTCGGACTTGCGCTCGCGCGATCGGATGGACCACGACTTCGGCGTGATCGGCCATCTGAAGCCCGGCGTGTCCGTGCAGCAAGCCAATGCGGAGCTGGACATCATTGAGCGGCGGATTTCCGAGAGCGTGGTTCGCATGAAAGGGTGGGCCACAACCGTGGTTCCGGTGCAACAAGCGCTGTCGGAAAACGTCCGCAGCGGGCTGTTGCTATTGCTGGTTGCGGTGGGCCTGGTGTTGCTGATTGCGTGCGCCAACATCGCCAATCTGATGCTGGCGCGGGCGGCTGGCCGGGGGCGCGAGACAGCCATACGGATGGCCCTTGGGGCAGGCCGGTGGAGACTTGCCCGGCAATATCTAACCGAGAGCATGATCCTGGGAGTCATCGGCGGGGGACTAGGGCTGTTGCTGGCGCTATGGAGCGTCGATCTGCTGGAGGCGCTGGTGCCGCAAACTCTGCCACTTTCCGGAGGGGCGGGCAACGTGGTTCGGCCGGCCATCCATGCCGATGCAGCGGCGCTTCTGTTTACCCTGCTGGTATCGCTCGCAACCGGTGTCATCTTTGGTCTGGCGCCGGCATTGGCGGCGTCGAGAGCCAAGGTGCACGATTCGCTCAAGGAGGGCTCGCGCGGCTCGTCCGCGGGCGGGAACCGGCTGCGCAACCTGTTCGCGGTATCGGAAGTGGCGCTGGCGCTGGTACTCCTGATCGGCGCGGCGCTTACCATGAAAAGCTTTTGGCGGATTCAGCAGGTAAACCCGGGCTTCACCGCCGATCACGTACTCGCGATGGAGATGGAGCTTCCCACGGATTCCAAATACAAGACTGATCCGGAACAGTCCGAGTTCTTCCGTCGCGTGCTGGAGAAGGTGAGCACGCTCGCAACCGTGCGGTCGGCTGCGGTGGCGAACGTTCTGCCGCTCGATAATGCCGAAACACCCCGGCTGACCTTCTTGATCGACGGGCGTGCGCCATTGCCTTCGGGACAGCACCTGCCCGCCGACTATCGGTCAGTCAGCGCCGATTACTTTCGTGTGTTGGGGGTTCCGCTGCTCAAGGGACGCTTCTTGACCGATGCCGATAAGGTCGACCGGCCGTTGGTGGTGGTCATCAACGAAAGCCTGGCACGCCGCTACTGGCCGAACGGCGAAAATCCGGTGGGGCAGCGCCTGAAATTCGGCGGAGCCAGAGTCTGGGAGATCGTGGGCATCGTGGGCGACGTGAAGCACTCCGGACTCGATAAACAAGCGACGCCAGCGGTTTTTCTTTCCTATCTCCAGTCCCCGGAAATGCGGATGAGCTTGGTGGTACGAACCGCCGGCGATCCCGCGACCATGATTCGCGCCGTCAAGGATCAGGTCTACGCGGTGGACAAGGACCAGGCGATGTATAAGATTCGAACGATGGAACAGGTGGTGGCAGACTCGCAGTCATCACCGCGCTTCACCTTGATAGTGCTCGCTATTTTCGCGGCGGTCGCGCTGGCGCTGGCGGCGGTGGGGATTTATGGAGTGATCTCGTACGCCGTGGCGCAGCGTACGCGCGAGATCGGTATCCGCATTGCGCTAGGCGCTAAGCGGGGCGACGTGCTGCGGCTGGTGGTGGGGCAGGGAACCGCGATAGCCCTCTCTGGCGTGGTGGTGGGGCTGGGAGCGGCATTTGCACTGACGCGGTTGATGTCGAGCCTGCTATTCGGAGTGAGCGCTACCGATCCGGTAGTATTCGCGGGTTTATCGCTGGTTCTGGCCGCTGTAGCGCTTTTCGCCAGTTACATCCCGGCGCGCCGGGCAATGCGAGTAGATCCGATGGTTTCGTTGCGCTGCGAGTAGTGATAAAAAGACATCATGAGAGTCGCATGTTTCACTCTTAGAGCCTTAGCCCTGATTTGTTTCGCCGCGGCCGGCTGCATCGGACAAAACAGCGCCACTCCGGACACGGCACGCCTGGACCAGGTGGCGCAGTCCTATGTCAGCGCCAAGCAGTTCATGGGTAGCGTACTGGTGGCGCGCGGCGACGAAATCCTGTTCAGCAAGGCCTATGGCTCCTCCAACCTGGAGTGGAACGTTCCCAATACGCCTACGACCAAATTCCGAATTGGATCGATCACCAAGCAGTTCACGGCTGCCGCCATTCTTTTGCTGGAAGAGCGCGGCAAGTTGAAAACGGATGACCTGGTCAAGAAATATATGCCCGATGCGCCCGCTGCCTGGGACAAGGTCACGCTGTTCAACGTGCTCACGCACACCGCCGGGATACTCCAACTTCACCAGCTTTCCCGAGTACGCGGAGAAGTCGGTTCTCCCTATGCCAGTGGAAAAAATTGTCGCGCTGTTCAAGGAAAAGCCGCTCGAGTTCGAACCGGGCGCGAAGTTCAGCTACAGCAATTCGGACTATGTGCTGTTGGGCTATCTGATCGAGAAGCTCAGCGGCCAAAGCTATGAGAAATTCCTTCAGGACAATATCTTCACGCCTCTCGGCATGAAGGATTCCGGGTACGATTCCAACACTGCCATCATCGAGCGGCGGGCATCCGGCTACTCCAACTCTCCGGCGGGACCGGTAAACGCGGGCTACGTCCATATGAGTATTCCGCACGGCGCCGGCGCGCTCTATTCCACGACGCTGGATCTTTTGAAGTGGGAACTGGGGCTGTTCGGCGGAAAGCTGCTTACGCCCGCGTCACTGGCAAAAATGACCACGCCATTTAAGGACAACTATGGATTCGGGCTAGTCATCCGGACCACCAACGGCATGAAGAACATATGGCACAACGGAGGCATCCAGGGTTTCAACTCGTCCTTGGGGTACTATCCGGAGTCCAAAATCACGGTGGCCGTGTTGGCCAATTTGAATGGCAGCGCCCCGGATGAAATGCTTCCGAAGCTGGCCGCCGTGGCTCATGGTCAGGCGGTGCACCTGATCTCCGAGCGCCAGGAGGTCAAGCTTTCCAGGGAGACGCTGGCCCGCTATGTGGGCACCTATGAAATGGCGCCGCGCGTGAGCATGATGGTCACACTCGATGGCGAACAGCTCAATGGCCAGCTTTCCGGCCAGCGCAAGCTCCCCTTGTTCGCGGAGGCCGAAGGGAAGTTCTTTCTGAAAGTCGTGGACGCGCAGCTCGAATTCGTGCAAGACGCGGACGGAAAGGTGACCGACGCGATCCTGCACCAGGGCGGCCGCGATACGAAGGCTCGCCGAACCAGCGATACGGTTTTGGAGAGAAAAGAGATCACTCTCAAACCGGAGATACTGGCGGCTTACGCAGGCGATTACCAGGCAGGACCGCTATTGCTGGCGATAACAGTGGAAGGTGGCCGGCTGATGATGCAGCCTTCCGGACAAGCCAAATCGGAGTTGTTTGCGGAGTCCGAGACCAGGTTCTTCCTGAAAGTCGTTGACGCACAAATCGAATTCGTCAAGAACGATAAGGGTGCGGTCACTGAGCTGACCTTGCACCAGGGTGGCATCGATCTGAAGGCCCCGCGCAAATAGCTACGCTTGTCTAGCTCTAGCAATCAGGTGGATCAGTCGGTGGCGCCGGCCTTTTTCTTTAGCTGTTCCTTCTCGTATTCCTTCAGAACGCGGTTGACGTAATCAACAGTCTCGCGATAAGGCGGGATGCCTTTGTATTTGTCGACTGCGCCGGGTCCGGCGTTATAGGCGGCTACGGCTTTGGAAACCTGGTGCGGATCGTTCTCGTACTTCAGCAATAGATCGCGTAGATACCTCGCGCCCGCTTCCGCGTTTTGAGCGGGATCATGGGGATCGACGTTCAGCTCGGCTGCCGTGGCAGGCATTAGCTGCATGAGCCCGATGGCGCCTTTCGGCGAAATCGCATTGGTCTGGTAGCCGGATTCGGCCTTGGCGACGCTATGCACGATTGCCGGTGGAAGCCCGGCTTGGACGGCGGCGCGGGTGACCAACTCTTGCGGCGTGAGCTTGGGTTGCTGAATATCAGGAACAAGTTCGGTTGGTTTAGGCGGGGCGGGCGGAGGCGGCGTGTAATCTTCCTGCTCGAATGCGGCGACCGTGGAGGCTTGGATCTCGATTACACCTTGGCTGGTCTGGAGCCGGACCAGCGCGCCGCCGGTGCTGTGGCTATCGGCATGGATGCGGAAGCCGTTCGACAACACGACGTACTCGCCGGCCGAAGCGGCCAGGTTAATCGAGAGAAGGCACAGTACTAGTTTGGTCAGCACTCTCAAATATAGGATGACGCATTTGGGAGCTCCGGTGTGGAGGGGTTAATCGGAGATAGCCAATTCGCCGGGGACGATGGGGCGGGTGCGGGGGAGCCTGCCGGCGCGGGCCAGCAGCGCGATGAAAGCAAGTAAACCCGTGAAAACGATGAGCTTGGCGGCGTCGGCAGCGCGGGTGTGGGGTAGCAGTTTCCAGAGAATACCCAGAACAGGTTGTGCAATGCAGCAGGCCCACACAGCGCCATAGAAATACCGGCGCTCGTGGCCCTCGCCTTTAGTGGATGCTTTCACGCGCGGCAGCAGGCCGAGGGCGCCGGCGGTCCAGACGGTGATGGCGAGCGGGAAGTAGCCATATTGATAAATCTGTTTCAATCGCCAGGCGCCGGTGGCTACGGCGACGGCCAAGCCCGTGAAATTCAGGATCGCGAAGGTGATGACGATGCTCCAGGCGAAGGTGTAACAGATGCGCCGGTAAAGGGGATTCGGTTTATCCTCGACGAACCGAATGATGTACGGACGGGGCTCGACTCCTGGCAGACGGCCGCGCAAAGCGGCGATGCCTGTTCCGAGAAGAACCAGGCCGAGCCAGACAAGTTTGCGCTGATCGAAGCCCTTTTCGAACAGGTCGAAAGTGGAAGGGCCGGGGGCGATGAAAAAGACGAAGATCCAGATGGGCCAATGGGCGAGCCGATAACTGAGCTTGTTCCGGTCCCGCAGCTTGCGGGCACTGGCGAACTCAACTCGGGCGGCGGAGGCCACTGGGGCGTTGGACGCTGCCGCCTACTGCTTCTTGGTCGGATTAGCCGGAGCCGCGGCCGGGGGCTTAGGGGCAGCGGGCGTGGCTGGGTTGCTCGCGGCGGGCTTAGGCGGCGCGCTCAACTGCGCGGTGCTCTTGTCGTAAAGCTCTATGATTTCCTTGGTGATATCGATGCTGGGCGCGGCATATAGGATGGGAGTCTGCGGATTGCTGACATCCACCACCATGGTGTAGCCGTTATCCCGCGCGTATCTTTCGATGACCGCCATCATCTTTTGACCAAGCTGCTGCAGGATCTTCTGCTGTTCCTGATCCATCTCGGCCTGGGCGTCCTCAAAATCGCGCTGGAGACTTTTCTTCTTGCTCTCGATGTTCTTATAGATATCGTTCTTGGTGGACTCGCTCAAGGTATTTTGACCCTTGCTGAGCTGGTCCTGAAGCGAATTGATGTCGCTCTGTTTCTGCTCGAGCTCTTTTTTCTTGGGGTCAGCCTTGGAACTCAATTCGGAAGCGGCTTTCTGGCCGTCCTTGGTGGCGATGATGGCCTGCTGAATGGCAATGACCGCGATCTTATTGGGTGGAGGGCTTTGGGTCTGGGCTGCCAGCGTCGCCGCCAAAACCAGGGATGGCACCACGATTAACTTACTTGTCACAGTGAAACTCCTAACCTTTGAAATCATTATATTCTATCCAAAACAGTGAGCGACCGGAGCGCTAAAAAGTTCGACCAATCGAAAAGCGGAACATGTCGCGCTTCTCAAAGAAAGGAATGGGCTGGCCCACCGAGGCAATAGCATTCTGATAGGTGGCGTTGTTGGGGAAGTACGACCGGTCGGCCACGATGGGCGGTTCCAGGTAGCCGCGAAAGGTGCTGGGATTGTAAGCAAAATAGATGCGGAAAGGAGCGTTCACCACGGGCATCAGGACCTGCAGCTCGAGTCCGGTGGAAGCGCGCAGTTTTTGCGTGCCGGGCGCGATGTAGGCCCGTCCGCTAAAATCCGCCTGCGGGAATTCCCCATTCAATTGTGCAGCGTAGCCCGGATTCAATTTGAGCTGTCCGGGAAAGGCTAGCTTGTCGATTCCCGCGTCGGCGAAAATCGCAAGAGTAACCGGGCCAACGATGGGAATACGATATTCGATGTTGCCGACCACGTTGGTGTCGCCGCCGGGAAAGGCGAGCTGATAGCTCGGGATCGTCATGGTCACGGCCTGGAAGGACGGAAGGCCATTTACGATCTGTTTCTGCATGCGCTGCGTTCCGTCCGCGTTCAACACGGGCACCGTGGCCATGGTGGGCAGGAACACAATCGGACTGATGCCCCAGATGTCGAATCCACGAATGTCGTTTTCGCCGCCGGTGTAGTAGCGGGAGAAGGGCGGCGCAACTTTGCCGCCGTAGCCCGTTATCATGCGGGCCAATATATGCATTCCGATAACGTGCCCCTTTTTGAAACCGCTGCGGAAGTACTTTGCGTCGAAGGTCGGCTCGATGGTATTCACGTTGCCTCCCAGGGCGCCGCTTGCATATCCCATCGAGAAAAAGAACGACTTTCCGCCAGTGGGCGTGATGGGATGGTTGACGCTGTTGTAGGTATAGGAAGGGATGATCTTGGCCGTTCGGATTCCACTGAGTGAGTTGGGGCCGCCGATCCCTTGAAAATCGATGTAGTCGAAGTAGGTGCTGGCCGCCGTGGTCAGAGTTTTGATATGGGAAATGTCGTAGCCGTACGTCAGCCCAACGCGAGCGAAACTGCGTTTGAGCGGGTAAGACGCAAACACCGTGCCGCCGTATCCGTTAGAAACGTAATTGAGCAGATTCTGCGAGCCGAGCGAATTGTACAGCGGAATGAGGTTGCTGCCGGAGAGTATCGATGCCTCGCGCGCCTGGTCGTAGTTGAAACGTTGAATGTATAGGGTGAAACCCGTCTGTATGGGTGTGTCAAACAAGTAAGGCTCGGTAAAGCCGAGCTGCACCTGGTCTTGTCGCGTGCCCAATTGTGAGCTGAGGCTCAAGGTTTCGCCCAAACCCAGGAAATTCTTGGTGGCGTACGAGAAGCCGATGAAGCTGCCTGCGATGCCCGAGACGCCGCCATTCAACTGGATCGAGTTCTTGCCGCGTTCCTTGACCTTGAGCGTAATATCCACGGTGTTGGTCTTAGTGTCGCGCTTGATGTCGGCGGCATCTTCGGCCTTCAACGGATCGAAATAGCCGAGCTGGTTAAGGCGCAGGATACTGAGCTCCCACATCCGATTGTTGAAAATCTGGCCTTCGTCGATCAGCAGTTGACGGCGAATCACCTTGTCGCGAGTGTTGGTATTGCCCGAGAAATCGATGCGGCGCACGAAAAACTGCTTGCCTTCGTCGATGGCCAGGGAAAGATCGATCAGATCGGAGTTGGGCTCCGGATCGAAAGAGGGCTCGGCCACGAAGTCGATGAACCCGAAATCGCCGTACAGCTTGCGCATGTTTTCCAGGCCCTTCCGCAGTTTGGCGGTGGAGAATATATCGCCCTTGGACATCTGGAATAGCGGTGTCATGAGAGCTTCAGGAGTGCGGAAAAACTTTACGCCCGTGAAAGTAATGTTGTTGAGATGATATTTGCGGCCCTGTTCGACCGTGATACTGATATCGGCGACGGTTCCGATCCGGTTGGGATGGATGAGGGGAAGGTGGAAACCTTCTCCACCGGTCATGCGCATCTTCACATCCGAGTCCGTCACGTGCGCGGTGAAGTATCCATGTTCCTGATAGAAGACTTGAACGCGGCTTTTGTCCTCATCGAGCTTGGTGGAATCGTAGGTTCGGGCAAACAGATTTTCAAAGAATATGGAATACGGGATGCCGATGGGATGCGAGTTCTTCATCGCGCGAATGACTTCGCGATTGGGGAACACAGTGTTGCCTTTGACTTCGATGTTGCCGACCTTAACTTTGGGACCTTCGTCGACCTTGAAAGTGATTTCGAGCGATGAAGGCGGAACGCGCTTAATCTCGGGAGTGACTTTGGCGTATTGATGGCCGCGCTCGGCCAGCAACTCCAGCAGGACATTCCGGGCGCGCTGCACTTTGTTGGGATCGTACTGCGATTCCACAACCAGGCCAACCTTGCGTTCTTTGTAGCGGTCGAGAATATCGGACACGGTGACGGACTTGTTGCCTTCGTAGTTGATGGAGCGGACTACCGGCCGTTCCACGACGATGAAGCGAACGATCCAGCCTTCTTTGCCAGGCTCGCGCTCGATGCGGATATCGTCGAAGCGGCCTGTGTTCCAGAGCGCCATGAAGTCGCGATGTAAGGTCTCTTCGTCGTATTTATCGCCCTTTTTGCTGAAGATCAGCGCTTGCAGAGTATCCTGGCGAACGCGGCGAGCGCCGCGGAATTCGAAAGACTCGATAATGTCCTGCGGTGGCTGTCCGGGCAGCGTGGTGACCGGCCTTTCCGTGGGGGGCGGCACGGGTTGGAGCGGAGGCTGTTGGGCGGGCTTGGGAGTCTGCGGTGGTGGTTGCTCCGGCGCGGTAGGAAGGGTCTCGAAAGGATTGGGTCTGCTGGGCGGCGGCTGCTGTGGCGGCGGGGTCTGCTGTTGCGGTGCGGTCTGCTGCTGTTGCGGCCTGGTCTCCTGCGCGGGCGGCTGTTGCGGAGAAGCCTGTGGTGCGCCCTTAAGAAAAGCAACGCTGGAAATGATGGCGGAACAAAGCAGAACAGCTCGCAGGCGGCCAGGCCTGTGAAACATCATCTAAGAAGGGATCCTTTCCACTCTGCGACTAACTTCACGAGACGTCCCATCCCAAGATCGGGTTCCACCAGGTGACCATGGGGCGGAGGGTTCGAAGTTTTTATTTTAGCTGAAGATGGACGGCTTCGAAACTGTATCCAGTTAGCTACAGCGGGCCGCCGGAGCACAGCTTGGCCGGAAGCCCGCGGCGGTGCATTACGGCACCTGCGATTCTGCCTCTTCTAATTCTTCGTTGTCGCCGTCAGGCGGATAGTAGGAGTGATAATAGGTGTACTTGCTGTAGAGTTCGCCCCGGCGCGCGCCATTGACGACAATGCCCAGAACATTGTTCTGACATAGCGACTGCATGGCGCGGGTGATGGAGTCGATAGTAGTGGCTCCGATGCGCACTACCAAAATGGTTCCGTGGCAGAGCGTGGAAAGCAGGTTGGCATCGGCGGCGAACAACAGGGGCGGGCTGTCCAGGATGATCCAGTTGAACAGGCTGGGCAACCGGTCGAGCAGTTCCTTTACTTCTTTCAGATTAAGCAGCTCGAGCGGGTTGATGACCGCTTCACCGGCCGGCATGATGAACAGGTTTGTGTCGGCGATGCGGCGCATGGCCTCGTGCAACTGGCACTTTCCTTGCAAATAGTCCGTGATGCCGGGGCCGCGATCGGCTTGGAACAGATGGTGCACGATGGGCCGCCGAAAATCGAAATCGCAGAGTAGCGTGAAGTTCCCCGCCAGTTGTGCTTCGGCCAGCGCAAGATTCACAGCGGCGAACGATTTGCCTTCGGCCGGAGACGGGCTGGTGACTACCGCGGTGTGGATCGGTTGCAGGCTTTGCATGTGATTGAGGCGCGTCCGAAGCGTGCGGAATTCTTCGCTGGGGGCGTTGTGAGGATGCCGCGGATTGATCAGGAGCCCGTCCGGCGAGGGCTCGAACGGAATGGTCTGGACCAATTCGAGGAGGCCCTTGGCGGGCGTGTGTTGGGGTTCGATGGTGGCGGTGGTGGATCGATCGGCAGCCGGTGGGGGGCCTCCGGCCGGGACGAATGTCCCAGCCTCCGCGGCCCGTCTTAAAGCGTCGTGAACTCGGCTCATATATATTGTCTCCCCCTTAGAGCTTCGTGGCGTAGTAGTACACCACGGAGCTGGACATAATGACCACGCCAACCAGGCCGGCAGTGGACCAGGCCAACCAAGCCAATCGCTTGCGACGCCGCACGACCAGATCGTTCTCAAGCAGCGGAATACTTCCGAGAACGGGAAGCTGGGTGTAGGCTCGAACATCCTTCAGATTCTTGAGCGCGGTGTCCTTCACTTCGCGCGCGCCCGCCAGGCACAACCCGAGGATCAGGCCCAGGCCGCTTCCGATGGCGATAATCAACGGACGCTTAGGCTCGCTCGGGGTCTGCGGCAGGGACGGGGGATCCAGTTGCTCCAGCCGCTCGCCCTGCTGATGATTCACCAGCGCGGTGGACATGGTGGATGTGTTCAGCCGCCGATCCAGATCCTCGTATTCACGCTTAGCCAACTCCCGCTCGCGGATCAGCTCGTCGTACTCCTTGATCCCCACCGGGATGCCTTCGATGCGCGATTGATAGGCGCGAATGGTGGCCTCGGCGTCCTTGGCTTGCTTTTTGTAGTCGTCCATTTCGAGATCCTTGGCCTGGATCAACCCCTGAATCCGTTGAATTTGCGCGTCCAGGTCTCGTTGCTCTCGAACGAACTGCGGATTCGCCGGCCGGGTGGAGGGGGCGGCGGCCGTGGTATCGGGCTTCTTTGTCTCTTCTTCTTTGGCGAGTGTCTCGCGCTGCTTCTTGGCGCTGGCGATCACAGCGATCAAGTGCTGGACATCCGGGTGGTTATCCTTGTAGCGCTCGCGCATGGCGGTTAGAGTGTTCTCCAGTTGGGCTATCTCGCGATCCTTCTCGGACAGTTTATCGTTCTTCTGCTGAAGCACCTGTTCTTGAACAACCGGATCCTTCAGGGAGGAGAGTTGGTCGCGGAGAATGCGCAGTTGATTTTCATATAGCAGCTTCTCCTGATTCACCCGATTCATGGCGGTGTTGAGATTCAGCATCTGGGACTGCATGGCGTTCAACTGCGAGAAATTGGACTGCTGCTCCTCTGGCAGATGGCCCAGGTTCTTGGAACGGAAGACGCTGAGCTGCTGCTCGACGGCATCGAGCTTCTTTCTTGCGAGGTCCCACTGATCGCGGAGGAACTGGGTGGTGGAAATGGTCTCTTGGGACACTTCGCGAGTGTTCTCTTCCAGAAATCGCGCCACCAGGTTCTCCACTACCTTTTGCGCCGTAAAACGATTGTTGTAGGAGAACTGGATCTCAAACGCCGGATAGCGAGGTCCGCGCTCCGCTTGTTGCAGGCTGAGCGCCAGCGGAACAACTTTGATGTCATGCGAGCGCATGTCTTCAATGACATCATCGGACGGCTTTCGGGACAGCTCCTTCTTATATAGTCCCTGAGTGTTGATGATGTTAAGTAAGGTGGCGCGGTTGAGGATAAGCTGAGCCAGCGAAGTGATGCGCCCTTGAAGGTCGCCGCTCGTATTGGTGGCCACCAGATTTTCGGGCACTTGCGGCGGCACGACACGGATGACGGCGGTGGAGACATACGTGTCGGGCCACAAGAAGGCGACCACCACCGATACCACCAGCGCCGCGAACACCGGGCCGAGAATCCAGGCCTTGTGCCGGCGCAAAATGTCAATATAATCCTCGACGTCCAGCGAACGTCGTGTGGCCGCTAAAGAATCCTGAGGCTGCATCGTGGTTTCCTCCTCCGACTACGGGACAATGATGTGATCTCCTGGTTCGACCAGGATGTTCTGTTCTAACTTCTTGCCGCTGCTTACTTCTTTCCAATTGAAGTGGAGAATATTGCCCTTTCGTAGTATCCGAATTTTCTTAGTATTGGCGAAGTCCCGAAACCCTCCGGCAATGCTGAGCGCCTCCAGAACTGTGGTGGGGGTCACCAGCAAGAAGCTGCCTGACTTGGTCACTTCTCCATCGATGTAATACTTCTTGCTGCGAACGTCGGTCACCATCACATTGACGTCCGGGTTGTTAAGGTACTTGCCGAGCAGCTCGGTGATGGTCTTGGTTAACTGCGCGGGTGTTTGATCTCCAGCCTGCACGTCCCCGATCAATGGCATGGTGATCTTGCCGTCGGGACGTACCGCGGCCGGCAGCGTGAAATCGGGCTCGCGCCAGACTCGTATAAAAATCACATCTTCAGGCCCGATGAGATACTTATTCGGATCCACGGCCGCGGCGGAGCCTTCAGGAGTCTTCTCAGCTGCGGCGGCACTCGGAGCAGCGGGGCTGGCCGTCCTCGGCTCATTCGGCTTAGGCGCCGCGGGTTGGGTTTGACCTGCCGCAGTCACACACCCAGCCAGCACGATGGCTGTGGGGACGGCTAACCGGAATGAGTTGCACTTCACCTGACGATGGCTCCTATGGTCTTGACTGGCAAGGCCCCCAGCGTGGATCGAGGGTTCCCACTAGACATAAATCCAGTAGATACTTCATTGTACATCGCAAACGCCGATTCATGCGGTGGCAAATATACCTATTTTCGAGCAAACACTGTACTGATTCGTACTAGCTAAGTTAAGCACGCGGAGCCCCACAAACACCTTAGATCCGCCAGCGCGCATACTTGATACATACTCCGTGGGATACATTAGGTAGGGTTGGATTCTATGACATACTTTCTCGCAAAAACGGACCCGGAGACTTACTCGATTGATGACTTGGAGAAACAAAAGACGACTGCCTGGGACGGAGTCACCAATCCGCAGGCCGTGCGGGCCATCCGCGAAATGAAGCCGGGAGATAAAGTGTTCATATATCATAGCGGCGGCCAATCCGGCGTGGTGGGACTGGCGCGGGTGACCTCTGAATCCAGACCAGATCCCAAGAACCCGAAATCGGCGGTAGCGGACTTCGAGTTTCTGACGCGGCTCGATCCGCCGGTTACCCTGGCGGAAATAAAACAATCGAAGCAGTTCGACGACTGGGCGTTGGTGCGCCAGGGCCGGTTGTCCACCATGGCTGCGCCGGAGAAGTTTGTGGGCTGGATGCGCAACAAATTCCCGAAGGCGAAGATCTGATCGGCTGCCTGCCAGGACACAATCGGTCTAAATCCGTGTCCATCCTAATGAGATATGCGTTTCCCGAGATCCAGCGGTATACTCTTGCACCCGACTTCTCTGCCGGGTCCTTACGGCATCGGCGATTTAGGGCCGGAAGCGTTGCGCTTCGCCGATTTCCTCGCCGAGGCCGGGCAGACGTTGTGGCAAGTGCTGCCGCTCGGTCCCACCGGCTTCGGCGATTCGCCCTACCAATGCTTCTCCGCGCTGGCCGGAAATCCACTGCTGATCAGCCCGCAGCGGCTGGAGGAACAAGGCTGGCTGAATAGCTCTGAGCTCGGAAACGTTCACAAGTTTTCAGAAGATCAAGCGGACTTTGAACGTGTCATGCCCTGGAAGACGGCCCTGCTCCAATCCGCCGCGCGGCGATTCTTCAACGGCGCCTCATCCGGCGGCCGTCAACGCTTCGATTCCTTCTGCCAGGCCAACGCAGGCTGGTTGGATGACTTCGCGCTGTTCATGGCGCTCAAGCAGTATCACCACGGCGCGGTCTGGAGCCAGTGGGATCCGAGCATCCGATGGCGGGAGCCCGCGGAGCTCCTAAGCTGGCGTGAAAACCTGGCAGAGCCGATCGCCGTGCAGAAGTTCCAGCAGTTCGCTTTCTTTTCACAATGGCGAGAGCTACGTGAGTATTGCCGGGGCCGCGGGATTCGCCTGATGGGCGACCTGCCGATTTATGTCTCGCACGACAGCGCCGACGTCTGGATCAATCCACAGCATTATCATCTCGACTCCAACGGCAACCCCACCGTCGTGGCCGGCGTTCCACCAGACTACTTCAGCGCCACGGGCCAGCTTTGGGGGAACCCGATTTACCGCTGGGATGTTCTGGCTCGCGACGGTTACCGGTGGTGGCTGGAAAGGTTGCGCGGGGTCCTGGAGATGGTGGACATGATCCGGCTGGATCACTTTCGCGGATTCGAGGCTTACTGGGAAGTTCCGGCATCGGAGCCGACGGCTGTCAACGGCCGCTGGGTGAAAGGGCCTGGGCCCGCGCTTTTCTACGCCGCGCGGCTGGCCCTCGGGGAGTTGCCGCTGGTGGCCGAGAATTTAGGCGTGATCACGCCCGAGGTGGAAGCGATTCGCGAGGAGTTCGGCTTTCCAGGCATGAGCATCCTGCAGTTCGCCTTCGGCAACGATTCACAGGCGGCGAGCTTTCGGCCGCATAACTATCCTCGTGAGGTGGTGGCATACACTGGCACGCATGACTGCGATACGACGGTCGGCTGGTGGACCAGTGAAGGAAAAGGAGAGAGCACTCGTTCGCCCGAAGACATTCGACGCGAACATGAGATCGCACGGAAATATCTCAACACCGATGGAAGTGAAATAAATTGGGCATTTATCCGCGCGCTGGAGGCCTCGGTGGGCGACACTGTTTTGATCCCGCTGCAGGATGTGCTGGGGCTCGGTTCTGAGTCGCGCATGAATCAGCCGGCCACGCTGGGGGGGAACTGGCGCTGGCGTTATCGGGCGGACATGTTGACGCTGGAGATTGCGGGACGGCTCGCCGAACTCGCGCGATTGTATGAGAGAGCCACTTAGTGCTTGGTCGCCACCAATTTTTCAACGTCCACGCATCCTAAGTGCAGGTGGGTTAACTTCGCCCCTAAATCGGTCAACCCCATCTTGCCGGGTATGATTTTGTGGCAAGTGGTGCAGCCGAACTCCTCAAAGCGCGCGGCCTTCTGACGCTGCTCGGGCGTTCGCTGCTTCTCGTCCACCTGGGCGATAAGATTCATCGCCGTCAACATAGAAATGCAGCCTTCGAATCCTTTTGCCCGCTCCTTGCCCTTTTCAGTGAAGCCGAGCTTGCCGCTCCCTCCCATGGTGTGGCAGTTCTTGCAGCCACGAGTATTGAACACATACTTTGCCAGCGCCTGTTGACTCTTACCGGCCGTGATCATCCGATCCAGTTGTTGGTCCGGCGCCGGCTCGGCAGACAGAATCGTGGCCATTGTTGCCAACGCCAATAAGTACTCTCGCACTTTTGTCCTCCGCTCGAAAACCATGATAACCTCACGAGCGGGGATCTGTCCGATGAAATTGTTGTCTACTGGAAGATCGCTGGCCGGCATCACGCTGATCGGCGGCGGCTTCTGTTTGATCGGTTGGGTCACGCTCAAAGAAACCCGGATACACGATTCCCGCCTCGTCTCCTATGATCGCCTTCCCGCCGGCGCAATGGAGGAATGTGACTACCAGCCAGTTGCAGCGCAATTCGCACCGCTGGCCGGCAAGATTCCTCTGAGGGCTGCCTTGCTTCAGGAGCGTGTCGCGGCGGCGTCTGGACTGGCGCAGAGGAAGCCGGAGCGAATGATCCGCGACCCTTACGCTGCGTATAGCGCGGTCGCGGTAGACAACACGCACAACGAGGTCGTGCTCACCGACGAAAACCTGTTCAACATTCTGGCGTACGACCGACAGGCCAATACCCGCAAAACTTCAGTCACGGATCCCAAGCGGATCATCGGCGGCCTGAATACCAAGATCGAATTCCAATGCGGCCTGTACATTGATCCGGCGAATGGCGATATTTACGCGGTCAACAACGACACCATCGATACCTTGGTCATCTTCTCCCGTCAGGCGATCGGAAACGTTGCGCCCGACCGCGAACTGCACACTCCCCACGGCACTTTCGGTATTGCGGTGGATGAAGAAGCCCGGGAATTATTTCTGACGGTCCAACACGACAACGCGATCGTGGTGTTCAACAAGACGGCCAAGGGCACCGAGGCGCCGATCCGCGTGATCCAAGGCGACGATACCGGGCTGGCCGATCCGCACGGGATGGCGCTCGACCCCAAGAACAAGCTGTTGTATGTCACCAACCACGGTTCTGTGCACGAGGTTCGACCTCCCGTAGCTGGTGAAAAGAAACGCAGGGTGAATCTGCCGGGCTGGCCCCTGACGCGAGACGATGCCGTCCCAGGCTCGGGCAAAATGCTGCCGCCGTCTATCACCGTTTACGCCACGGATGCCAAGGGAGACGCACGGCCAGTCCGCACCATCCAGGGTCCGAAAACTCAAATGGATTGGCCAACGGGGATCGCGGTGGATTACGAGCGCAACGAGATTTTTGTAGCCAATGATGGCGGGAATTCCATGCTGGTGTTCGACGCCTCCGCCGGCGGGGATGTAGCTCCCCTCCGCGTGTTTAAAGGCCCCAAGAGCTTGATCAGCAATCCCACCGGCGTGTATCTGGATAAGAAGAACAACGAGCTTTGGGTGTCCAACTTTGGCAATCATACGGCGGCCGTTTACAGCCCCACCGCGCAAGGCGACGCAGCCCCGCTTCGTGTAATCCGCAGCTCCCCGCCCAGCCAGCCGGTGCCCGGCATGGGTAACCCGCATCCGATCGCTTACGACACTAAGCGGGAAGAAATCCTGGTCCCGAATTGAGTGGCCCATCCGCAAATTGCGGTATTCGCCAGGTTGGCGGAAGGTGGCGCACAGCCACTGCGAAAGGTTGAAGGGCAGGGAAGTTTGTTAGGCCGGACCATGCATGGGATCACTTACGATCCGGTCCATGATGAGTTCACGGTTCCGCAGCAGTTTGGGCAGGCCATTCTCACTTACCGCGGCGGCGCCAACGGCGAAGAGCGGCCCATTCGGATTATCCAAGGTCCGCATACGCAATTGGACGCTCCCGAACACTTGGATGTGGATGTGGTCCACAACGAGATTTTTGTCCCGACGCGCCAGGGCAGTATCCTGGTGTTCCCGCGCGATGGGCAGGGCGACGTTGCGCCGCTCCGCGTGCTGCGCGGCCCGGACACCCTGCTGGGAGGCGATGAGCCGCTCGTGGTGGATCCCGTTCACAACCTTCTGATAGCCGGGGGAACGGCGGGAAGAGGCCAGCCCCGTTTGCTGATTTTCAATCGCACGGATTCCGGCAATGTGAAACCAAAGGCGGTGATCGGCGGGCCGAAGAGTGGGCTTTACTCTTTTGGTGGACCCTTCGCCATCTATCCACCGAAAGGCGAAATCATTGTCAGCGTCCGGGGTCCCGGTCCATACGCGGAGCTGTCATCCGATGAAGCGTTCGTCGGCATCTGGAGCATCAACGACTCGGGCGACGTTCCGCCCAAATGGACCATTGGCGGCCCCAAGGGCGTATTGAAGATGCCGCGCGGCATTGCTCTGGACGTCAAGGATCAGAACATGATGGTCTCGGATAAACGGCTGAACGCGGTACTGACGTTCCACTTTCCGGAGCTGTTTTAGCGGAGTGCGGCGCTAACCAGGATGCCGATTTTTTCCCAGGCTGGCACACGAATGCGCCGGCTAAGTACATCGAAGTTGGAGCGCTCGATGCGCGCGAGCAGCCGCCGGTAAATCTCGATCAGCGCCCACAGCGACGCGCGGCTGCGTTTGTGCACCAATTCGACCAGCGGGCGGGATTCGTCGTAGTAGCGGCGCGCGCGTTCCGCTTCGAAACTGAGCAGGCGGATGAAGCTATCATCTCGTTTCCCAAGATCAGCGCCGAAGCGGCGGATGTCTTCGGCCGGAATATAAACGCGGTGGTTTGCGTGATCTTCCCGGACATCCCGCAGAATGTTCGTCAACTGAAAAGCGATGCCGCATTTTTCCGCCAGCGCCAGCGCCTCCTTCGATTCGAAGCCGAAGATATGGATGATGGTGAGTCCTACTACGCTGGCCACCTGATAGCAATAGCGGTACAATTCGTCGAAAGTTTGGATCTGGCGCGGTTCGAGATCCGAGCTAACGCCCGCGATCATCTCGTGAAAATATTGGCAGGGAATCTGGTAGCGCTGCACCGTGGCGTGGAAGGCCGGCCACAGCGGGATTGTCACCGTATTGACCGGTCAACGCCCGATCCAGATCCCGCGCGCCAGCGGTCGATGGCCTCGCGCGAGGCGCCCACGCCCTCGCTGATGTCGTCGCAGTAGCGCATGAAGGCGTAAATGGCGCACATGGCGTCGCGCTGCTCGCGTGAAAGCAGCAGGAACGAGTAATAGAAATTGCGGGCCCGAGTGCGGGCGATGCGGCGGCAGAAGGCGTAAGACGCGGCCAGGTCGGTCATGCGTTCACACGAGTGTTGACGACGGGCATCCATGACGGGGGGCCTTGTCCCGCGATAAGCAGGGCCGCAGGGGAATCCCGTGGCCGACGCGGCACGCAGGAGTGCGTGCGCCACCAATCCCAACCGGTCCACTTTAGACACGGCAGGCCGCTGAACCAGCACGTTATAGTTTTATCGCTCGATTTTATCAAGCACACGCATGCCGCCGCGGCTGAACAGTTCCAAGTCAAACCCCAGGCGCCGGTCCACTGTTTTGGCGAGTGGTAATCCTTCGAGGAAGAGCTTGCGCGCCACCTCCACGGCCTCGCGCATCACCGCCTGAAAGCCCGGGTTGAATTTGCGCGCGGCCAGATCCTCCACCGTGTAGCCGTGGCGCGCCAGCAAATCGAGCGGTAGATAGACCCGGTCCTTTTCGAAATCCACCGTGACGTCCTGCCAGAAATTCGCCAGTTGCAGAGCCGTACAGGTTGCGTCCGACATTCGGTCGCGCTCGGCGTCCGCATAGCCGCACAGCCGCAGCACCAGACGACCCACCGGATTCGCCGAGCACCGGCAGTAGCCAAACAGCTCCTCCCAGTTGGCGTAACGCGCCACCCTCTGATCCTGCTCGAAGGCGCTGATCAGGTCGCTGAAGAGCTGCACCGGCAGAGCGTATTTCTGAACGGTATCCTTCCAGGGCCACAAAAACCGGATGCTTTACCCGGCCTGCATACATGGCCTCGAGTTCGCCGCGCCACCAGGCCAGCAGGCGCAGGCTTTCCTCGCGGTCACCAATTTCGTCGCCCAGATCGTCGGCCCAACGGCAGAAGGCGTAGACGTTATAGAAGTCCTGGTGCAGCCGCTTGGGCAGCAGAAAGCTGACTACGTGGAAGTTTTCGTAATGATGCGTGGCCAGCCAGCGGGTATACTGCTCGGCGGTAGCTTTGCTGTAGGTATCGCCCAGCGCCTCCGCCGAGTAGACGTACTCTTTGGGGGCGAGCAGGGGCACTAGGGTATGATAGCGGTCTTCATGTGACCGTTGTGGCTCATCAAGTGCCGCATAACCTCCAGCAGATTCGCGAGCGGCTCCACGCGATTGACGAAGTCGCGCGCGGTGATCACGCTCCGGCTGACGAAATCGAGCGCCTTCCGGATGTGTGCCGGCGTGTGATGGAAGCTGGCCTTGCAAGTGATCTCGGAATAATGCATCAGCGAGGTATCCAGGCTGATGCGGCTGTCGTTGGGGCAACCACCGAAGAAGTTCACTGTGCCGCCGCGCCGAAGCAGCCTGACGGCGGTCTCCCAAACGTCCGGATTCCCCACCGCCTCGATGGCGATGTCCGCTCCGCGTCCGCCGGTCAGATCCCGAACGCCACTTACGGTCTCATCCGGATCGCCCGAAATCAGCAATTCGTCGGCGCCCATCTCCTCTGCCCGATCCAGTTGTGTCTTGCGGCGGCCGATGGCGATTACCCGCGCCCCGTACGCCTTTGCCAGCCGGACAAACATCAACCCGATGGGACCGAGGCCGATCACAGCCACGTTATCGCCGGCCCGAATCGCAGTCTCGTCCAGCCCACGCAGCACGCAGGCCAGCGGTTCTATCAACGCCGCGTCCTGATAACTTACATGGGCGGGGATTTCGTACATGTTCCGTTCGACAATCCGGGCCGGGATTCGGATGAACTCGGCATAAGCGCCATTGTTGAACAGCAGATCGTCGCAAAGATTTTCGTTTCCCCGTTGGCAGTAGAAGCATTCCAGGCAGGGCGCCGAATTTGCCGCGACAATTCTCTGGCCGACACGGAACCGGGAGACGTTTTTGCCGACGGCGACGATATCGCCGGCAAGCTCATGTCCAAACAGCGCGGGCGGGACGATCATACGGGCGTGGTAACCGCGTCGAAACACTTTCACATCGGTACCACACGTAAGGGCAGCTTGTACCCGTACTAGAACGTCGCCGCTTTCTATTTTCGGTACTGCTACCGACTCTATCTGCAAGTTTTCCTTGCCGTAGAGCACAGCGGCTATCATCTGCGTGTTCACTAGGACCACCTCTGAGGCTGAACTATTATTTTCAACGATTTAGGTTCTGGATGCAACGCTAGGGCAATTCCCAGTCGAATTTCACCTAAAGGGAACCGGTGCGACACCAGGTCTTCCACCGGCAGCTCCCCACCAAAAACAAGCTCGGCCGATTCCTTCTGCAAGTCAACCGAAGCGCTATAAGACCCGAAAATCAGGCGCTCTCCCACACAAATATCGGCTCCGGAGACCTCAATTCGCTCTTGATGCGATGTCTGCGCAAACAAAAGGATGCGGCTGCCAGGGCGGGAAAAGCGAACGGCCTGTTCGACGATTCCCGGAGCCGACGCCGCCACGATCACCGCATCGGCGCCCCGGCCTCCGGTCATTTCCATCACCCGCTCGAGCAGTTTCTCGTCTCGCGGATCGAAAGCGGAGGCTGCTCCAAAGCGAAGGGCCAGTTCGCGCCGGTAGGGCATCGTGTCGGTGGCCACCATGGTAGCTCCAGTACGCTTCACGAGCATGGTAAAAAGCAACCCGATCGGGCCTTGTCCAAGAATCAGGACCACATCCTCGGGTCGCGGCGCCAATTGGACCACGCCCTTGAGGCAGGTGTTCACCGGCTCGACGAAGCAGGCCCGGTCGAACGAGACGCTGTCCGGTATCTTCTCCACTCCCCGGCGCACAATCCAATCCATTACCCGAACATACTGCTGAAAATCCGCCGCCGGCCGGCTCGTAGCCCGCGGTTACTCCGACCTTCTTATAAACGGGACACTGCGCGTACAACTTGTGGCGGCAGTAGAAGCATTCCAGGCACGGGATGTGGTGAAAGACGATGACGCGGTCGCCCGGCAAGAAGCCTCGCACTCCTGGGCCTGTCGCAGCCACGACGCCGGCTGTCTCATGCCCGTAGATTCTCGGAGGCGCGAGCAGGTTGTATTCGATTTTCTTCAGGTCGGTATGACAAATTCCACAGCTTTCCACCCGAATCAATAGCTCTCCAGGTCCGATCTCCGGTGTCGGGACGTGCTCCACCGATACCGTGCTGCTGCCGGTATATACGGCGGCCCGCATGGTAGCCGGGGCGGCCGTTAATTCAGAAACTAGCGTCGACAAGAAAGTCACCCAACGCCTGGGAAGCGTCCTTACAGCGTTTATTTAGTTTTAGCAGTTCTGGCAATACCGAACCGGGTCGCCGGAGCGCGGCTGCCATAATCCTGGTTCGGCTGAAGCGCCCGTCCGCATCACGCATACGGTTAAAATCCAGCGGAAAGGTTTCCGCGGAGGTGTCGGTTACTACCCGAATGCAGTAAAACGGAATGTTCGACTCAGCCGCCTTTAGAGCCACCGCGGCCGCTTCCATCTCCACGGCATCGGCGCCGGTCTGGCGAAGATCCGCTTTTTCGGCGGCGGTGGAGACCACTCGGTCAACGGAAAGCAATTTCCCACTCTTCTGTACACGAGCGTTGCGACGGCATCCAAAACGGGCGGCTTGTCCCGCGATAGCAGTCGGTGGAAGCCCATGGCCGACGTGGCACGCTGAGAGCATACGCCACGCCATTACTTCCTTAGCGACAAAAATATCGCACGGCTCGAGCGCTGGATTGAGCGCTCCACAAAAACCGGTGCTGACTAGTCCTTTCAATTCCTGATGCTTCCTCGCGATTTCAGTCGCCCGGCCGGCCAACTTGGGTCCCGGACCGTTTGCCACCAGCACCATCGGCTCGCCTTTCAACCAGGCCATGCGGGCGAAGTCCAACGGCCAATCCAGTTTCATGACCCGCTCGGCCTTCCGAAGCAGGCCGTCGAATTCGCGGCGCTCGGCGGCTACAAATGCTAACAATCAGACGTAACCGTTGGCCCGGAACCAATCCACGGCGCGTTGCAGGGCGCCATCCACCGGTCCGGGGTTGAATCCCAGCTCGCGCTTCGCCTTGTCGGGCGAAACAAACATTTTCTTGCGGGCCATTTTTACGGCATCGAGCGGCGCCCTCGGCTCCATTCCGGTCAAGTTGGCCCAGCCGGTACTCGCCAGTCCCGCCATGTACGCTACCGCATAGGGAATACGCCAACGCGGCGCTTTTCCCCCACTGATCCCCGCCAATCGCGTCAGAATCTGCTCCAGCGTCAGATTCTCGCAGCCGAGGATATAACGCTCCCCAGGGCGGCCACGCTCCAACGCCAGCAGATGCCCTTCCGAGGTATCTTCGACATCCACCAGATTTAAACCGGTGTCCACAAACGCCGGCATCGCCCCCTTCAAATAATCCACCACGATTTTTCCGGTCGGAGTGGGCTTAAAGTCATGATCTCCGATCGGCGCCGTGGGATTCACAATCACTACGGGAAACCCCGCCCCCGCAAACTCCAGCGCCACCTGCTCGGCCTGGAACTTCGACCGCTTGTAAGCGCCGGTCATCTCTTCCAGATGCACCTCCACGTCCTCGCTCCCTGGACGATCCCGCGGAATGCCTATGCAACCGACGGTGCTGGTATAAACTACTTTCTCCACCCCTGCCTCGCGCGCCGCGGCCAGCAAGTTCCGGGTGCCTTCCACGTTGGAGCGGTACAGCTCGCTCGGATCTTTCGCCCACAGCCTGTAATCGGCTGCGACGTGAAAAACAGCACCGCAACCCGTCACCGCCCTAGCGAGCGACTCCCGGTCCCGCAAATCCCCCGTAACCACTTCTACTTCCAACTCCCGAACCTGGCTGGTTGGCCGCGCCAGCGCTCGCACTCGATGCCCACGCGACAGCAGCCTCCGGGCTACATGCCATCCTATGAAACCGGTTGCCCCGGTTACCAGCGTCGGCTTCACTCAATTGTGTTTCTATCGAAACGCCCAAGTCATCAGCTTGAACGTATCGCCAAGTTTCGCATTGATTCCCAGCGCAGCAGAGGGCTCGAATCCGCAATGGACCATGCAATGGTCGCAGCGCGGATCGTTGCCGGCTCCGTAGTTCTCCCACTGGGTCTTGGTCATCAGCTCCTCGAAGGTTTGGTAATGGCCGTCGGTGATGAGATAACAGGGGCCCTTCCAGCCTTTCACGTTGTATGTCGGGTTGCCCCAAGCCGTGCAAGGATAATCGCGCTTGCCTTGCAAGAACTCGAGATATGTGGGTGTGCTATTCAATGGAAATCGCTTGGCCAGTTGGTCGATGCTCTTGAATTTCTCATGGATATCGTCGCGAGTCATGAAAATCTCGCGATCGTTGACCGCCGAATACCCGTAGGCCGGAGAAATCATATGCCCGTCCACATTGAACTGGGCCAGGTACTCGAACATCTCTTCGATCTCGTTCATGTCGGTCTCTTTGTAGACCGTGGTGTTGGTGCAAACCTTGAAGCCGGCCTGCTTAGCGGCCTTGACGCCTTGAATGGCTTCGCGAAAAACTCCCTCGCGCTCCACCGCGATATCGTGATTCTTCTCCATTCCATCCAGGTGGACGTTGAAGAAGAACGTGTTGGCAGGCTTGAATTCCTTCAGCCGCTTCTGGATGAACATGCCGTTGGTGCACAGGTAAATGGTCTTGTTCCGCTCGGCCAGCTTGGCGGCCAGCGCACCGATTTCGGGGTACAGCATCGGCTCGCCTCCACAGATGGAGACGATCGGCGCTCCGCACTCGTCTGCGGCGTTGAGACATTGCTGCAGCGACAGCTTCTGGGTGATAGTTGATTCGTATTCGCGGATACGCCCGCAACCGGTGCAGGTTAGATTGCAGGTATGCAGCGGCTCCAGCATCAGCACCAGCGGGAAGCGCTTGTTGATCATCGGATGCGGCTTGCGCGGAGCATCGGTGTGGGTGTAGACGATGTGGAACGGGTTGGCTGAGTCGGCTCCGGAAACCTGCGTTTTCTGCCACTCCGGCTTGGGGCGGAACTTGTTGCGGGCGATGTAAGTCGCCATACCCGCGGTCATCGAAAGGGGAAATCTCATTTAGTTTGATCCTCTGGAGCCTGACTTCATTTTTAGAAAACTGTTCAAGGCGAGCAACGGGAACGAATTCCGGTACAGGTGATAGCACAAGTAGAAGACCTGCGGAAATCCGGTTCCGGTGGCCAACTCTTCGTCCCAGGTTCCGTCGTTTTTCTGAGTGCGAAGCAAGTAATCTATGCCGTCGTGCAGGCTGGTGCTGGTGGTATCGCCGCCGGCCAGCAGCGCTACGATCGCCCAGGCGGTCTGCGAGGGCGTGCTGGGCGCCTGAACGTAGCTGCCTTGCTTGTAGCTCTCGCAGCTCTCGCCCCAGCCGCCGTCGAAATTCTGGATGGAGCGCACCCATTCCAAGGCGCGCTGCACGTAAGCTTCACGGTCGCTGACGCCGGCCGCCCGCAACCCGCGCAGCGCCAGGAAAGTACCGTAGATGTAATCGACGCCCCAGCGCCCGTACCAACTGCCGTCCTGTTCCTGCGTCCGAATCAGATAATCGACCGCATTTCGAATGGCCGGATGAGATTGCGTGTACCCGTGCGCGCACAGCGCTTCGAGCACGCGGCCCGTGATGTCCGGGCAGGTGGGATCCAGCATGGCGTTGTGGTCGGCGAAGGGAACGAAGCTCAGCGGGCGCCAATTGTTGTCGACATCAAACGCCGCCCAGCCGCCGTCCTTGGACTGCATATCGAGCAGCCATTGAATAGCCCGGCGTTCGGCGGCTTGCTGCTCGGCTGGGCGCGAGGCGCGCGAACGGCTCAGCGCCAGCAAGACCATGGCAGTGTCGTCGATATCCGGATAAAACTCGTTCGCAAATTCGAAATACCAGCCGGCCGGCGGCGTGTTCGGCCGCTTTATCGACCAGTCGCCTTTGTGCCGCACTTCCTTGGTCAGCAGCCAATCGGCGCACTTGCGCAGCGCGTCTTCCGGCGGCTCGCCCGATTCGCCCAGGGCAAAAGCGGCGATCGCGGCGTCCCAAACTACCGAAAAGCAGGGCTGGAAGAAGAAGCGTTTTCCATCGTCCACCAGCAGCCCATCGAACTGCTTCTGCGCTTCCACTCGATCCGGATGATCGGGCGCGTAGCCAAGCAGATCCAGCGCCATGATTACGTACATCATGGGCGGATAGATGCCACCCAAGCCGTCGGTATAACGTTGTGCGCTCCAAGATCCACTCTTCCGCCTTTTGGATGGCGCGCCGGCGGAGGGTCTTCGAACCGTATTTCTCCCACAGCTTCAACGCCCCATCCAATCGCAGAAAGACATTTCGCCAAGTGTAGCCCTTGCGATCGGGTGGAAACTCCCGGCTTGCTCCGGGCAGGAATAGTTCCTCGAGGGTGAAACCGGTGGGAACCGGCCGCCGCGGGTTCATAACATGTACGATCGACAGCGGTATTACGATGGCGCGAGTCCACGAGGACATCTGGTAGATGAACTTGCCGAGCAGCATGATCTCGGGCGGAATGGCGGGACAATCCTCGCGCGGATAAAGATTGAAAAGGCTCAGATTCACCTTGACGTAGCTGTTGGCCGTTTGAATGCCACCGAGCGCCAGGATCCTTTCGCGCGCCCTCGCCAGCCGTGGATCATCGAAGGAAACGCCGGCCACTTTTAGTGAGAAATAAGCTTTGACGCTGGCACTCACATCCGAGGGACCCTGGGGATAGATGTTGAAGCCGCCGTCCGGCAACTGGCGCTCAAAGATCGACCGCACCGCCTTGTCGACCAGCGCGCGCGTCGGGGGATTCCAGACGCCATTCACCGGCGGATGCAGCCAGAGCTGCAGGAGGATATAGTCGGATTCGAGCGTCGTGTCAGCCGTCAGCTCGCCCCACCAATAGCCCGGCTCATACTGCGAGCGCAAGAAATAATCGATGGTCCGCTCGGCGGCCTTGCGAACTGGCGGCTAACAGCGAATCGGCAACCTGCAGTTGCGGCATCATACGCGGGCGATGGTGGTTAGCTTGAGCGCCGAGCGCTCCAGATCGGCCGGCAGATGGAATCGCACGTCTTCCTCTTTAAGCTCCATCTCTTCGACGTAATCGAATCCGAATTGGGTCTCGAGCGCCTGAATTAATTCCTGCACCAGATTCTCGGGCGCCGACGCGCCGGCCGTCACAGCGACGGTCTGAACATTCTCCAACCATGCCGGATTGACTTCACGGCTATCGTCTACTAAATATGCCGGTACGCCCTCGTTCTCGCAGACCTCCACCAGCCGCCGGGAATTCGAGCTGTTTTGCGATCCGACCACCAGCAGAACTTCCGTGAGCGGCACCACGGCCTTTACACCCAGTTGCCGGTTCTCGGTGGCGTAGCAAATATCTTGTGTTTTGGGACCCTTGATGGCCGGAAAACGCTCCTGGAGTCTTTGGACGATATCCTTGGTTTCATCCAGGCTGAGGGTGGTTTGGGTAAGATAAGAGATTTTCTGCGGATCCTTAACTTTCAACCGGTCAACGTCCTCCACCGAAGAGACCAGCATGGTGGACTCGGGTGCCTCGCCTAGCGTCCCGATCACTTCGTCATGGCCGGCGTGGCCGATCAGAATGATCGTATAGTCCTGCCGGGCGAATCGTACTGCTTCCAGGTGAACTTTTGTGACCAGCGGGCAAGTTGCATCTATGACTTGCAGATTGCGTGATTTGGCCTCTTCGCGAATAGCCGGCGAAACCCCGTGGGCGCTGAAGATAACGCGAGCGCCTTCTGGAACCTCGCTCAATTCGTCGACAAAGATCGCTCCCGCTTGCCGCAATTCGTCCACGACATGCCGGTTGTGCACAATCTCCTTGCGAACGTAAACCGGGGCACCATAGAGATTTAGGACGATTTTGACGACGTCGATAGCGCGCACCACCCCCGCGCAGAAACCACGGGGTCGAAGCAAAATGATCTTTTTTACAGATGTAAGGCCTTCGTCCTTGCGGTCGGGAAACATCAGGCACCCATTATAGCAGCCATACCCATGTCATAGAAACATAGGGACCTGCCCAGGCGTCGATGGGGACCCGACAAGGGGCGCATTTCCTGTTTTGAACGCATTCAAAAATACTTGACACCACGCCACACTTCCCTTAGACTGTTATTGAACACGTTCAAAAAAGAGGGGAATAGCATATGTTCATCGTTTACAGCTATTTCATTTATTTGGCCATCAGCCTCGCTGTCACCATCTGGGTGGCGAGGACGCTGCACCGCCGCGGCCGCGTCTTTCTAGTAGACGCGTTTCATGGCCAGGAGGATTTGGCCGATTCCGTGAACCACTTGCTGGTCGTCGGATTCTATCTGATCAATGTCGGCTATGTTACCTTCACGTTACGGACCTCGGGCACTCCCGCGAATTTACGCCAGGCGATCGAATTGGTGAGCGACAAGCTAGGAGTCGTGCTGCTAGTGCTCGGCGTCATGCATTTCTTCAACTTGTATGTTTTCTCCCGAATCAGGACCCGGGCGAAGGAAAATGCCGCTCCGCCCCCATTTGCGCCTGACATCATGTTAGCGCCCAAGGCAGGCTGACCTATGCGATACCTAACCGTCATCGACGATCCCGACTGTGGTCTCTGCTCCCGGATCGGTACGTGGCTGCTGGCACAACCGAAATTGCTAGGCTTGCGCACGGCGCCCTCCAGTTCGTTGCCGCGGATCGATCCCGAACTGGCGGCGCGCGGCCTGCGACATTGGGCGGAACGTCTTGCGCGACCGGCCCTGCTGCTATTCGCGCGCCAGGCCTTCACCATTCTGTCCGCCAACCGGCAACGCGTATCCAAATGGCTGAAGATGCTCAGCGACGGTGAACTGGAGGCGGAACTGCGCAACATTCACCCTCCGAGATGTGATGGAACCAACCCTCAAAACACCCATTAAGCCGGCCCGTGGCACTCCCAAGGCCGGTGAAACGCGGAATCGCATTCTGTCCGCGGCCCTGAATCTTTTTCGCGATCGCGGATTCGACGAAACCAGCATGCGCGAGATCGCCACGGCGGCCGGCGTGGCGATCGGTGCGGCTTACTACTATTTCGATTCCAAAGAAGCGCTGGTGATGGCTTTTTACCATCAGGCCAATGACGCAATGCGGGAAACGATCGAGGCCGCCCTGGCGAGAAAAACCGATCTGAAATCGCGCCTGCGTGCCGTAATCGACGTCAAATTCGAGTATTTTCGGCCGAACCGCAAGTTTCTCGGAGCGCTTTTGCGCCATGCCGCCGATCCCGGTCATCCGCTTTCGCCTTTCAGCCAGGAGACCGCCGACATTCGCGAGCGCGACATGCAGCATTTTTCCGTCGCCCTGGAGGGGAGTAATCTCCGTTTGCCGGATGATTTGCGGCCATATCTGCCCAAGCTCCTGTGGCTTTATCAGATGGGCCTGATTCTTTTTTGGGTCTATGACCGATCGCCGGGCGAGGCACGCACTGAGAAGCTGGTGGAAAAGAGTCTCGCGATTGTAGCCGGCTTGTTGAAGTTGTCGAAATCGCCGTTCTTGCGCCCGGTGCGCAAGACGGCCATCGAGTTGCTGCAAGCGGTCTCTTACGAAGGGGCGCCCTGAACGGAATCCGTGTTGACGACGTCAAAAATACCCTGGGGACTATGAGAGCCGGTGTATTTACAGCTATCTTCCTGACAGCGTCCATTCTGAATGCACAAACGGTGATCAACGCCGTTACCGATGCGGCCAGCTATTCGCCGCGGGTTTCCCCGGGTGCTTTAGCCACGATTTTCGGCTCTCGCCTGGCGAGCAACACCGCCCAGGCCAGCAGCTTTCCGCTTCCGCTGAGCCTGGGGGGTGCATCCGTCTACGCGGTCCAATCA
Source organism: Bryobacterales bacterium (assembly GCA_963780485.1). Taxonomy (GTDB): domain Bacteria; phylum Acidobacteriota; class Terriglobia; order Bryobacterales; family Bryobacteraceae; genus Palsa-89. The sequence continues at coordinate 171,481 of CAWACO010000020.1, read as the reverse complement.
TCGCAAAATCCGATCCAAGCGCCGCTGGTTTATGCCAGCCCGACACAGATCAACTTTCAGGTTCCCAGCGGACTCACGGACGGGGCCGCGAATTTCTATGTCACGGTCGGTGGTGGTAACAGCTTATCATTCACGGTCAATGTCGTGAGCGCTGGGCCGTCGATTTTTCAAGACACCAGCAACCACGCTATAGCGCAGGACGCCAGCGCGGGTTATGCGACGAATAGCGATACACATCCGGCCGCCGCGAGCTCGGTGGTCGTTGTGTATCTCACCGGGCTTGGACCAGTGGATCATCCGGTGGCCGATGGCAACGCGACACCCGGCTCGCCGTTATCGAATGCCACCGGCACGCCGATCAGCGACCATTGGCGGAGTGAACGCGCCGGTTCAGTTCCTGGGGCTCACGCCCGGGTACGCCGGGCTGGCCCAAGCTAATATCCAGGTGCCGAGTCTTGCGACCGGCGACTACCCGCTGGTAATTACGGTGGGAGGATATGTCAGCTCTTCGGCGGCCCTTTCGGTGTCTGGTTCTGGAACCGCGCCGCCCAGCTTTCTGAGCCTGCTGGGACAGGTGCCCTTTGCCAACAGCAGCGTAAGCAGCGTCGCGATCAACGGCAACACAACCTATGTATGCGGCGCCAACCGGATCTATATTATTAACACCAGCAATGTCAGCGCGCCGGCAGTGTTGGGCGAATTTGGAGACGCAGATCTGGCCGGCAACGGGGGCGTGTGCGTGCTCAACCAGACTGTGGGACCGATCCTGGTGGACGTTGTGGGGCCCGGCGGCTCGCCAACCTTCGTGGTTTACAATGTTGCTACTCCCACGCAGCCGATCAAGCTGGGGCAGATCGCCCCGCAATCCTACACTTATCTCCAAGACCTGAGCTTTATCGGTACGGCCGGATACGCCAGCACCAGTTGGTTCCAGGTCGATTCGGCGTCCAATATCACTGCGCAGCACGGGGATCTTCTGGCTTTCGATCTTTCGGCTGAGCTACCGCAATTGATATCCGCGATGGTTCCTAACGCGGCGGTTCCTGCTTCCAACAATCTGAACGTGAGACCGAATGCGCTGGCACTGCCTGCCAGCTCCAACTATCCCAATACCGTCTACTCCGCCAGCACCACGGCCACTGGCAACAGCACCAATGGCAACGCGGCGCTGGACGTTATCGATGTCAGCAATCCACAGAACATGCAGGGAGTGGTTCGGGTCACCGTGTCGAGCGCGGCTATATTTCTCGGTTTCGCCTACGACAACAACCTGTTGTTCTTGACCGGAAACACCACCGGTTTTCGCAACCCTGCTGTTCCGGACTTGAGCATTACCGGGGATTTGACGCTGACAACCATGAACATCAGTAACGTGCGGAACCCGGTGCCTATTAAAACCGTTGTCACCGACATCCAGACCACCGGCACCTACCATATGGCGCCCTTCGGTTCGAGTGTATTCGCCATCGTCAATAATCCGCCGGCCAGCGATCTCAGCGGACCCGGCAGTCTGATGATCGTGGATGCCAGAAATACCAGTGCTCCGGTGTTGTATCCTTTCATGACCCAGTTCGGGTTAAGCGGTCTCGCGGCGGTGAACAACTTTCTCTTAGTGCCCAATCAGAACGGGATGAACATTTACAAGATACAGATCCCCTGATACAAGATACAGATCCCCTGAAACCAGATCAGAATCCCCGGATACGGTTGCGTCAAGCCTACCATCCACAAGCGCACTTGTGTAAACTGTATACAGAGATGCTTTACACAAACCCTTTTGACGTTGTTCGGAGTTGACACAAAGTGCGGACCGGCAAAATCAGACCTTTCATCCCTCGGACTTTACCCTTGCACCTGGATTGGGAATCCTTGATTCCTTCGATCGTGGCCGCTAATCGTGCACTCGCAAACTTCGACGGCGCCCTATATGGAATGCCCAATGCCGAACTCCTGTTGTCTCCGTTGACTACCCAGGAAGCGGTGCTTTCCTCAAGAATTGAAGGCACGCAGGCGACTTTCGGCGAGGTGTTGAAATTTGAGGCAGGCGAAGAGCCGGAACAGGAATCGCGCCGTCTGGATATTCAGGAAATTCTAAATTACCGGACGGCCCTCCATGTCGCTGAGCAGGAACTGCGGTCGCGCCCGTTTAACTTAAACCTATTGCTAAAGCTGCACCACGTCCTGCTCGATAGTGTGAGAGGGCGGGACAAGGGCCGCGGCCGGTTTAGAACTATCCAAAATTGGATTGGCCGTCCCGGCTCTCCGATTCAACAGGCAGCTTATATTCCTCCCGAGCCACTCAGCATACGGCCTTTGATGGATAACTGGGAGAAGTACTATCATGCCGAGCGTCCAGATCAACTCGTACAACTTGCCATGCTGCATGGACAGTTCGAGCTGATTCATCCGTTCGTAGACGGCAATGGCCGGCTTGGCCGGATCCTGATACCACTATTTCTGTTCGAGAGGAGGTTGCTGTCGCGTCCGGTTTTCTATTTATCTGCCTACATCGAAGAACACAAGGACGAATACGCCGCGGGATTAAGCGCTTTGAGCTCTAAGCAGGACGCGGATGGCTGGAATAGATGGGTCAAGTTCTTTCTTCAAGCTGTCGCAGAGCAGGCCAAGAAAAACCTGGATGCTGCGAGACGTATTATAGATCTCTACGAAAGATCGAAAGCAGAAATCATCAAGATCACACATTCTCAATATGCCGTGCCGCTACTGGATGTCCTGTTTGAGCAGCCGGTTTTTAGCCCCGCGCAACTCGTGCGTCGCTCCGGCATGCCCAGCAAGCAGATGATAATGAGCCTGCTCGGAAGGCTCACAGATGCGGGCATCCTGATCGTAACGCGTGCATCCAGTGGCAGGCGTCCACAAATATTAGCATTCGCAGAACTAGTCAACCTTTGCGAAGGACACCAAGTAATTCGTGTACCCGGAGCTACGAGAGCCGTCAGGGTTGGGGCTCGGCGAGCGATACGGAGCCGCGCGCGTTAGCAAGCTTCGACTCGATTAATTCCAGCAGCGCCTCTTCCCGTTCCACTTGAATCCCGATTTTGAGCCAGTAAAGTTCCATGGAAGCGTCCAGCAGGATCTCGGCGGCGCGCTCGGGCAGGTTCATGGCGTCTTTTTCCGTGGTCAACAGGACGGGTGCGCCATGCATTCGGGCCTGCGCGGCCAGACGTTGGACCTCGGTGCAGTGATAACGGTGATGATCGTCGAATGTCCAGGAGAACACTGGCGCAATGCCAAGTGTCCCCAATGTTCGCCAAAAGCTGGCGGGGTTCGCCAGGCCACAGAAAGCGGCTGCGGGCGCTTCCGGCGGATGGGCGGGTTGCCCGGTTCGGGTGTGCACCCAGTAACGCGGCTCGATGCGGCCGCGAAAGATCGGTGCTTTGGGATTCAGCTCGACCAGACGATCGCGAATGCCTCGATATTCTCTTTCCGGCGCGGCCCGCATCAGGACGAAAGCGTCGGCGCGCGCTAAAGCGCGGAGCGGCTCTCGCAGCCTTCCCAACGGAAAGACCGCACCGCCGGCAAAGGGATTTAAAGCGTCAATCAGCACGATGTCCAAGTCGCGCGCCAGCCGCCGGTGCTGGAAACCGTCGTCGAGCAGAAACAAATCCGGATGATACTTTTCTTCGAGCAGCCGGCCGGTGGACCAGCGGTCGGCGCCGATCCCAGCGTCGGCGTAGCCGGAATGAACAAAGATCTGCGCTTCATCACCGGTAACGCTGGCCGGAACATCCTCTCCGGCTTCGATCAATATACTGGGCTCGATGGAACGGCGCATATAACCGCGCGTCAGGATGGCCGGCCGGCGTCCGCGCTGTCGTATGCGTTCGGCTAAGTAATCCACCATCGGCGTCTTCCCCGCGCCTCCCATGCTGATACCGCCGATGCTTACCACTGGCGTGTCGAGATGCCGCGCTCGCGACGAGCTTCTGCGTTGGCTCCAGCTGCTGGCCGCTGTCCAAAGTTGTGCGAGCAGCCACAGCAGAGGCTTGGCGGGCCCGGCTGGGATTGCGCATGGAATCGCCCGATCGAGCCATCTCAAGATTTCGGCGACGGCTTTGCGCGTGACGCCTCTGCGCTTTGCCGCCACTTCAGCAGCGCCCGTCCCCAGGTTTTCCGCGAGCCGCGGATACTGGATGAGCTTTTCCACCGCCGGCGCCAGTTCGTCCGCGTTCGCAATTTCGAGCATGGCGTAGTGTTCGCGAAATGCCCCCGCGATTTCCGCGAAATTCTGCATGTGCGGTCCCACGATGATCGGGCGGCCGCAGGCGGCGGGCTCAAGCAGGTTGTGGCCGCCGCGCCGCGCGAGCGACCCTCCCATGAACACGATGTCGGCCAGCGGAAAAAGACGCGGCCAATTCGCCCATCGAATCGAGCAACAGAGACGCATGGAAGCTGGAGCGCCGGATCGATTTTTTCTTCGGAGCGCCGCAGGTACCGCACGCCCGCGTCGCGCAGCCGGTCCGCGGTGTCGTCAAAGCGGTCCGGCTTTGCGCGGAACCAGGATCAGCAGCAGCCCCGGATATTTGAGCGCCAGTTCCTGAAAGGCCTCGATTACCACCTGGTCTTCATCAAGGTCCGAACTGTCAGCCGGCGGCATGGTGCTGGCGGCGATCCAGACCGTCGATGGCCGCAACTTCGCGAGAAGATCCATCACCAACTTTGGGGGATCGCTCCGGATCGGCGCTACATCGTACTTTAAGTTGCCGAGCACCTCGATCTTTTCCGCCGGGGCGCCGGCTTCAATATAGCGAGCTCGATCCTGTGGGCTTTGAACGAATATGGCATCCGGGAGTGAAAGAACCTGACGGAAGAGGAAGCGGAGGCGCCGATAACGTGGCAGCGTTCGGTCCGAAATGCGGCCGTTCATGATCACCAGACTTGACCCGGCGCGCTTCACCTCGCGATAGAGCACCGGCCAGATCTCGGTTTCAAGGATCACCACCGCAGCCGGCCGGATCCGGCGCAGCACCCGCCGCACCGCAAAGGGATAATCGATGGGGGCGTAAAAGATCCCGGTGGCAACTCCGGCCAGCCGCTCGTCGGCGACCGCGCGTCCTCCCACGGTGCCCACCGACACGTACAGCGGAATCGTGGAATCGCGCTCGCGCAGTTCCCGCAGCAATCCGGCCGCGGAGACTACCTCGCCTACCGAAATGGCGTGCAACCAAATCGCGCCCGGCGCCGTCGCCTGAAACGAAGCTGGGAGTCCGCCCCATCGTTCCCAGAAGCGCCATCGATATCCCGGATTACGGGCACACCGATAAACGAAATAGAATACAAGCAGCGGGAACGCGAAGACGCGGCATCCCCAATAAAGGAAATAGATGAAAGCGCTTTGGATTTTCCTGATGGTCTTCATGACCGCAGCCGCAGCGTTTGCGGACAAGAAGAGCGACAGCAAGTTCTTGCCCGGCCCGGCTTCATCCTACTCAAACAAGCAAACCAACGACAAGGTGACCATCGCGGTGACCGCGTACGACACCGAGGAACTGGCTCACACGGCATTTGGGAAATTGAATCCCTAATGATTATGGCGTTCTGCCCGTTCTCGTCATCATTCAGAATGACACGGACCAAGCCCTCAAGCTCGACCATCTCGAAGTAGACTATACCGGCTTTGATGGCCGGCATATCGAGGCCACGCCCGCTTCCGACATTCAAGTGCTGGGTGGATCTCCGCGGCCCAAGCTGCCTAGCGGAAGCCCTATCCCGTTGCCGCACAAAAAGTACAAGAATCCTCTGAACACCATCGAGATCGAGGGCCGCGCCTTTTCGGTAAAGATCCTACCCGCGCACGATTCAGCCAATGGGTTTTTCTATTTTCAGCTCGAACATCGGCCGGGCGCGAAGTTTTTCCTGACCGGGATCAAGCAAGCCGCGACCGGCCAGGATATTACCTTCTTCGAAATTCCGATCGACTATCACCACTAGCGCGCGGGCTACTTCTTATCGCCCGCGCCTTCTGCCGGAAGAACCTTCGCTGCGGTGATACGATCCAACTGCGGGAAGTTTTTGTCCAGGTAGGCCTTGCCCTCGGTCCTAATTTTGTCTTGATCCGGACGCTGACCGTAGCCGGGGTAAATTTTATCGACCACATCCATCCCTTCGACCACGGTGCCGAAAGGAGCGAAGCCTTGTTGGTCCAAGGCGCCGTTGTCTTTGAGATTGATGAAAAGCTGGGTGGTGCGCGTATTCGGTCCGGCGGTGGCGAAAGTCAATGTCCCGCGCTTGTTGCTTTGTTTCACCGAGTCGTCCCGGATATTGGCGCTCTCCCAAACCTTGTTGATCGCCGGATTCGCACCCAGCCCAAATTGAACGATAAAGTCCGGCACCACGCGGAAGAAGGCGGCGTCGGTAAAGAAACCGTTTCGCACTAAATTGTAGAACCGGTCCGTCCCCAGTGGCGCCCAGTCTCGATGCACTTCGATCACGATGTTGCCTTTAGTGGTGGTGAACTGGACCTTATAAAGGTCCGGTGCCTTGGCCCGCAGCGATCCGGGGTTCATCAAAGACGGCGGCCCGCCGCCCGAAGTGGCCTTCTTCGCCGGAGGCGCTTGCGCCAGCAGGCTCGAACATAAAACGATGGTCGCGAAAAATGATTTCATTCACCTCGATTATACTGAAAGTGCCCTTCGATGCGCATCCCGCGAGCGTACCTGGCCATCCTGTTTGTTGTCTTCGGCGCTAAAGCCGAAGAGACCCGGATTTCAGTGCTGGCCACTACCGATCTCCACGGCAACCTGCTGCCTTACGACTATTACACTGCCCGGCCTGTCAACCGCGGCCTGGCCAAGATCGCGTCACTTATTCAAGATGCGCGCTCGCAAAATCCGAACAACCTACTGATCGACTGCGGCGATACCATCCAGGGCACGCCGCTCGAATCGGTTTATCAGGAATACATCGAGACCGGGCATCTTCCTCTGAGTCTCGCCTTCTCAGGACAGCCGCTCCAGCGCGACCCGATGATGCTGGCCATGAATGACATCGGCTACGACGCCATGGTGGTGGGCAATCACGAGTTCAACTTCGGCCTGAAAAACCTGGCCCAGGCCCGCGCGGCGGCGGACTTCCCGTGGATCTCGGCCAATATCATCGCAAATGCTGGCGCCGCGGTGAAGCCGTTCGCCCCATATTTCATCAAGACCGTCGCGGGCGTTAAAATCGCCATCGTCGCCATCACTACGCCGTCGATTCCCGACTGGGAGTCGGAAGAACACTATCACGGTTATCACTTTGAAAATGGCGTGGACGCAGCGCGGCGAGCGGTCGGCGAAGTGCGCGAGCGGGAACATCCCGACGTCGTGATCCTGGCCGCGCATTCCGGGCTCGACCGCGATCCAAAGACGCCATCGGCCCCGTCCGGTGACTCGCGCGAAGACATGGTCTATCAGATCGCGACTGAAGTCAAAGGGATCGACGCCATCATTTTCGGCCACACTCACCAACAACTGGCCGAGTTGAGGCTGGGCGGCGTTCTCCTGATGCAGCCGAAGAACTGGGGCATATCGCTCGGGCGCATGGATCTTGCGCTCGATCGCGACGCCTCGGGCGGCTGGAAAATCATTTCGAAGACCAGCCGGCTCATCCCGGTTACCGCCGTGACGCCGTCCGATGCCAAGGTAATGGAGATTGGGCGGCCGTACCACGAACTCGCCGAACGATACCTCAATACTCAGATAGCCGACGCGCCGGTTTCCCTCGATGCGCGGCTGGCCCGCGTCCAGGACACCGCTTTGCTGGATGCGGTCCAGCAGGTGCAGCTTTTCTATTCGAAAGCCGATGTCTCGTTCGTGTCGGCGTTCAATACGCGGGTTGCGATTCCGAAAGGGCCGGTTACCGTGCGCGAAATCGCCGCCCTGTACGTCTACGAAAACGAGCTTTACGCCATCGAAGGCACCGGCAAGATGGTTCGGGAGGCGCTCGAGAACGCCGCGCGCTACTTTCAGACGTGCTCCGGCGACTGCTCCGCCGGTCCCCTCATCAATCGCCGTGTGATCGGCTACAACTACGACATGGCGGAGGGCGTCGATTACGAAATCGATCTGACCCGGCCGGTGGGCGAACGTATCCGAAATCTTCGCTGGCACGGGCAGCCGCTGCAAGATACGCAGCCGCTCCGGATCGCCGTCAACAACTACCGCTCAGGAGGCAGCGCCGGATACACGACCTTTCGCGGCGCCAAGATCGTGTGGCGGTCGGGGGATGAGATTCGGGACCTGGTGATTCGCTATTACATCGAGCACAAAGAGCTGCCAACCAAGCCGGTCGACAACTGGCGAATCGTTCCCGAAAGTGCCCGCAAGACGCTCGAAAAAGAGGCTTCGACCGAGTAGGGCGAGAGTTCTCCTCAACAGATCAAGCACCGCCATTCTTCGCGCCGCAGGGTCTTCTTAACGGCAAAACCTTCCGGCAGGTCCCCTTCCGGGAAACCGGAAAGAATGAGCGTCGAATCCGGCCTGCGCACTCGCGCCAACTCCGGTGCGAGCCGCTCGATGGTCGCGGAGTCGATATTGGCGACCACCACATCCGCCCATTGGGATCGCACCGCATCAGCCGAGCCAGTGAACAGCGGCAAACAGACCCGTTCGCGGGCGATCTCGACCGCATCGTGATCGACGTCGCACCCGACCACATGTGCCGCCCCTAACAGCGCCGCCGCAGCGGAGAGAATACCCGAGCCCGCGCCGACATCCAACACGCGATCGCCCGGCCGGACATATTCTTCCATCGCCTCCAGGCAAAGCTGCGTGGCAGGATGCCGCCCGGTGCCGCAGGCCATGCCGGGATAGATTTCCAGCCGAAGCCGGCCTTCGGGCGTTGGTTCATCCGACCACGGGGACACCAGAAACAACGTTCGTCCGATGAGCAGCGGCGGCCACGCTTCGCGCGTCGCTTGCGCCCAATCGACGGATGGCTCCTGACGCAGCTCCGGTGAGAACTCGGCGAAACGATCGAGCAGCCGCGAGGGATCGCATTCATTTTCGAAGAAGGCGCGAATGTCGCCGTCTTCCTCGACAATCCCCGCCGTATTTTCGTCCGAGAGTTCCGCGATCAGGTAATCTTCGCGGTCGGGAGGCGAATGGAGGAGAAGGGAGAACAAACCATCAGTCTACAGCCGAGTTGTCGACTAGAGATGTACTGTATTCCCTATGCCGCAGACTCTAATTACATCCGACCCAAAGATCATGATGGGTAAGCCAACGCTCACCGGGACTCGGATTACAGTTGAGCTGATCCTGGAGAAGCTTGCGGCTGGAGAAACTGTGGACCAGATCTTGTCCGAACATCCCCGGCTGACGGCAGAAGGCCTCGGTAAGTCGATTTGGTTTGAGAGCGTGAAGTCCACCGGCGCAAGTCAACCCATCGTATTACAGTAACGGGTCAACCGGCCGGGTCGCGCCGAAGAGCGCGCTCAACTCTTGTGCCTGGAAGCTGATTGCACTGCTTGCAACTTGATTTGACCCAGTAGAACTGGAAGTACCATCATTAGCTCCGGTCGCGCCAACCAACGATTCCAACAGCGGCAGGATCGGATCGAGTTGAATGGTCGTGCCATCTGGCGGCGGGACCGAAAAAAGATTTTCGAAGCCGGATGTGAGCCCGGTCGCCTGTGTGCCGTCCGAGCTTTCGAACATCAGACCTACCTGCTGCAATTGCAGAGCCTGGTCGCTGAGTTGGACAAGATCCCCTGGAGCTGCTTTCTCCAGCGCCGATTGCATTTGCGGTGTAGAGAAGAGCGACGAAAGCTCCGGCGATGCAGTACTGAGAGTCTGAAGCAGGTTTGAAAGATTAGAACTGGTTGTGTTAACGGAACCCATGGCTGGGCACCTCCAACAGTGATATCGACCGATACGCCGGGAATTTGAGCGAGCGCGCAATTGGCACTGGCGGCAAGCGTTTGTCGCTCGGACAGAAATTTGGCATCGCGGCGAACGTATTGCGCCCGCCTTTTCAATGCCTTAAGACATCGAAAAAACGGCGACCGAAATGCCAATATGGCGAGCATGGGTTCTATAACCAATCTCTCCAGCACCTATTTACAGTCGATTCTCGGCACCGTTCTCCAGGCCACCGGCTTGACTAACACCACCGGGAACAGTCAAAGCACCGCCAGCCTGGCTTCGGCTGCGCTACAGCCGGATAACAGCCAGCTTTCGCCGTTCGCCGAGATCATGAGCACTCTCCAGCAGCTTCAACAATCGAATCCGAGCCAGTATCAGCAGATCACACAGCAAATCAGCGCGAACCTGCTAACTGCCGCTCAAACGGCCCAAACGGATAGTAATACGACGGCGGCTACCCAGCTCAACCAGCTTTCAACCGATTTCGCGAGCGCCTCCAAAAGCGGCCAACTGCCTAGCGTCCAGGATCTTGCGCAGGCCATCGGTGGGGGCCATCACCATCACTTCCACGCCAGCTCATCTGGCTCAGATAGCAATTCCACCAGCAGTTCGAGCAGCAGTGCTAGCCAGACCCTGAGTCAATTCCTGTCGGCTATGCAGTCCAATGGGCCGCAAAGTGACGCGCTGAATCCGATGGCGATTATTCTCAACACGCTGTCCACCGCCGGGATTAGCGGGTCCTGATAGGGGAGGTCAGCATCCTTCGAACTGCCGCGAAGATCCGCTCGACAGCCGGGCGACGGTATGCCCACCGTTGGTCGGGCTCGGGCGGATTCACCACCATCGTGGCATTGGCTTCGAAGAGCAAAAGATCTCCGGTGGCGCTCAAGCCGAAATCGATGCCGGCGTAGTCCAGGCCGAGCTTGGCTTGAATCTGGGCGAGCGCCTCCAGAGCGCGGAGTCCGAGCACACCGGGCATGTTCTCCAGAAACTCGGCGTCCTCGGCGCGATTGTCCGCCTGGTTCGCCATGTCCGCCGTGAAATAGTGGATTTTCCAATGACTGGAAATCGCCACATGCAGCGGATAAAGTTCGCCATCGATCATCATCACCCGATACTTGCGCACTTTTCCGTCCGCTCCCCGGGCGTCCAGGAACTCGATGACGGTCAATTCTTTCCCGGGCAGCTCAGCCACCGCACCGGCCAGCGCTTCCGGGCTTTCTACTCGCAGAAAATGGCGACCCGTGTGAAAGCCGGGCGTCCGCACCAGCAGCGGGAAACGGAAGCCATGGCGCGCCAGGCTGCCCGCAGCCTCCGGCGAGGAGAGCAGCTCTCGAGGCAGCGTGGCGGTTAACGGCATCACCACGCCCGGCAACTGCGACAAGCCGCGCATGATCGGCGCGCCCCGTCGCCAGCACCGCCGAGGGTAGATTGATCACCGGCGCCCCGCTGAGGGCCACTATCGACTGCGCCGCAGCGAGCGTCGCGCCCGGCCAAGTCGGCATCGCCGATGGCATTGAACACCACTTGATGCTTCGGCAGCGGCACTTTGGGATCGTAGAACTCGGGCGCTACCACGAACGTCTGGAAGACGCGATCGTCCAGCAAATGCCGGGTCGGTATATTGCCGCCCACCGACGACACCAGCAATAGCAACGACACCGGAGGCCCTTCTCCGCGATACGGCAAAGCCACAACTGGACGATCCTCAAATCCTTTGCGCCGGTGCCGTTGAGCGCCCTCTTCGTCGCCGAGTTCGGCTAGGACATGCCCAAGGCCTTGATGCGCCTCCGCGTGGCCCGGGTCGAAGCGCAGGGCGGTTTCAAAATGCTCGCGAGCAGCCGCAAACTCACCGCTCTCATACAGGACGTTGCCCAGGTTCACGCGGCTCATCGGATCGCCGGGATGGCGCGCCACGGCTTCGGCGTATGCCGTGCGGGCGGCGGTTCGATATCCGGTAGCATGCAACAGCGTGCCCAGATTGTTCAACGCCAGCCGGTGCGAAGGCTCGCGTGCCAGTAGTTCGATATAGGCGTTTCTAGCTTCGAGAGTACGGCCCATCTCGGCGAGCAAACAGGCGCGCTCAAATCGCAGGCTCACCGCGTCAGGATTGGACGCGATGCGTTCGCTGAGATCGCGCAGGGCAGATTCCCGCGCGCGTTGCGGCGGCCAATCCGTGCCCGGTTGCTGAAGTGGCGCGCGGCTCCGAGCGGCGCTCGACTCCAGGGCGCGTCCCAGGGCCACGGTCTTTTCCACCAATGTGTCGATCTCTCGCCTTCCGGTCCGGTGATTCACAATGGCCGCGCGAATTGCCAGGCGCCCATCCAGGATAGTAGTGGACGGCGCCACAGCTCCGGACTCCTGAAGTTCGATCACGATTCTGGGATTGATGCGCTGGGCATCGTCGGTGCGATAGCGGAAGCAAACCACGTTGAGTTCCACCGGCGCTAGCAGCTCCAATTCCGGCGTTTCGGCGATCCGGCTTTCCAAATAGCGGGCCAGGGCGCAAGTCTGGGAGATGACTGCTCCCAGCGCTTCGGTGCCGTACACTTTGAGCGTGAACCAGGTCTTCAACGCTCGAAACCCGCGCGAAAGATCAGGCCCGTAATCGCAGGGCCAAGGCGCGCCCCCGGCCAGGCCGCGCAGTTCCTTTCTCAAATAAGGCGCCGATGAGGCAAAGGTTTTGCGATGCAGAACGCCGTCGCGCACCAGAATGAATCCGGCGTCATAGGGCACTTGGCCCCATTTGTGAAAATCGAAAGCCAGCGAGTCCGCGCACTCGATTCCCTTGAGCCGCGGCGCCAGATCCGGAGCCAGCATCGCCAGCGCGCCGCACGCACCGTCCACGTGAAACCAGAGCCGCTCGCGACGGCAGAGGCCGGCCAGGGCGTCCAGGTCGTCAATGGCTCCGGTGTCGACAGTGCCGGCGGTTCCTACCACTAGAAACGGCGTGAGGCCCGCGCGGCGATCAGCGTCGATCGCTTTTTCGAGCGCGGCGAGGTCGATCCGATGGCGTCCGTCCACTGGAAGCAAGCGCAGCGCATCGCTGCCGATGCCACAAATATCCATGGCTTTCCCGATGCAGTTATGCGCCGCCGCCGAGGCATAGGCTGTGAGCTTTTTCGAACCCGCCGCGACACCCGCGCACCGCACCTCGAAGCCCAGTTCGGTATCGCGCGCAATCAAGATGCCGACCAGATTGGCCAGCGAGGTTCCCGTGACAAACAGGCCGGTCGCGCTTTCCGGAAATCCAAAGATGCGCTGCATCCAGCGGACAATCTGGCGCTCCACTTCGATCGGAATGTGATCGCGCCCTCCCAGATTTGCGTTCAGTCCCGCCGCGAGCATCTCCGCCAAGATGCCTACCGGTGTGCCGCCTCCATGAACCCAGCCCATGAAACCGGGATGCACATTGCCGGTGGCGAAGGGCAGGATGTAGCGCATGAATTCCTGATGAACGTCGGCCAGTTCGGACGGCGCCTGCGGGAAGATCGCCGCGAAACCGCGACCGCACTTCGTCCGGAATCGGCTGCCAGACGGGACGTTCGCGGATGTTTTCGACGTAGTCGAGAATATCGTCCAGCATCCGGTGAGCCTGGGTCCGAAAGCCCGGCCAATCGGAGGGATCGAGCGTCCTGCTTTCCTCGTCGCTCATGGCAATGTCATTTCAATTATGAACGTACCGGCTAGTTCGTTGAGTGACGCCAATCGTAGCCGCGCCATTCGACCGCCATGTTGTCATCGGTCACGATCGACTCTTGCCTTGTGTACGGCGAAGAATGTTGTCGCGCGTTTCCATGCCGTGAGAAGCGTCATATGTGTTTCCCGGCAGCGTGTCGACTCGTCGCAGAATGCCGGCGAGGAGATCCCGATCGCTTTCCAGGGCCGGATCGAAGATAGGCTTACCCTCCAGCCGGTAGTTCAGCAAGGTGCGCCGCCAACGGTCCTTGTCGATCTGGATGGGGCTATCGCTCACCGCCATGAATATACCGAAGCGATACGCATACGGGAAACGAACGGCGCCGGTGCGCTGTGCCTCCGCGGAATAGGTAGTGTTGTAGTACAGAATGCCGCCGGGCTTGAGCATGGCGCGCGCCAGGTCCAGGAATTCGACCGAGAGCAGGTCGGTGGCGTTGGCGCGAAAGTGATAGATGGTGTCCATCACGATCATGTCGAATTTGCGTTGACGGTTGCGCAGCATCCATCGCCGGCCGTCGTCAATCACCAGCTCTACCTTGGGATTGCGCAGAAAAGGAGACACTGCCGGATGGCGCTGGACCACCTGAACATAACCTGGGTTGATCTCGACGATGACTTGCTTTTGCACCTGCGGGTGGTTGGCAATGATCTCGCTCCAGGCGCCGCCGGACATCCCGATGACGAGCACTTCGGTGGGCTGCGGGTGGAACAAGCTCAGCGATAAAGGTTCGGCCGCGGCATCGTTATCGTGGATGTCGGGAATGACCCAACCATCGAAGACGCCGCCGCCAAAGATGGCAGCATCTTGATCTACAGTCACTACGCCGCTGCGGGTCTCGACAATGTCTGTCAACTGGGTGCCCGGTTGCCCCCATTCCTCTTGGTATTCCATCTGTCCATAAACGGTCGCGTAGAGAGGGCCGGAAGAGAGCACGACACTGGCGATGACGATTGCGGCGATGACGCCAGCGGCTGCTTTCTGCACGGCCGGTAGCGTGGAAGTGGCAACCAGCGACAGCGCTACCATCACGCCGGCCAATACCAGAAATACGGAGATCCAGCGCAGCGACCACACATCCATCAGAACGAAGCCAACCAGCCAGGCTCCCGCCGCCGACCCAATGATGTTGCTCAAGTACAGGTAGCTGAGGCCCGCGCCGGCATGAGAATCCGGGCGAACCGAAATGTGGCACATCATCGGGAAGGTGGCTCCCAACATTCCGGCGGTAATCCCGACGAGAGGAAGCGTCCATAGGAAACTCACATGTTGCACGGCCAGCGCTACCAGGGGCACGGTTGCGAATCCGAGCAGGTTTGCCAGCAGCACCAGCACGGCTATGGAGCGCTGTAACGGCGTCACTCGCAAGGACGCCTCGTTACACCCCGATGTCTGGTTACACGATGTTTGGTTACACATGGTTCGGCTCAGCAGGGAGCCGAGGGCCGTGCCTGCCAGGAAAGCTCCCAACACGTACGCGAAGCACTGCGCAGGGCCTCCGCTCGCGAAGGAATAGAGCCGGTACCAGACGATTTCATAACATAGCGATATGAAGCCTGCCAGCCCGGCCAGCACCAGGGCGATGGGGAACGGCAGCATGGGCGCGGACTTCGGGATCGCGGTTGGGGTGGTCAGACTTCCATGCCACCGGAAATGCAGGATGAGTACCGAGCATCCCACAACAACATTGAGGGTCGCGGCCACTGCAACCGAGCGAGACATACCGAGATAGGGCATGGTCACCCACGCCGCCACGAAACATGCGACCGCCGAACCGAGCGTGTTCACGAAGTAGAGGATGCCGACCGAACGGCCGACATTGTGAGAAAACTTCACTAATTGCGCGACCAGAAGCGGCAGAGTAGCGCCCATCAAAACGGTGGGTACGAGCACTAGCGCGAAAGACAACAATCCGGTTTCGAGTGGCGGCGCGGCCGTGGTGAACCGTGCCACCGCATGGAACAGCGGCAGCGACGCGACACCGTAGGCGGCGATTCCCAACTCCACGACGCCGAACAACAGCAGCAGGGGCGCAGAGCCTGATTTCGAGATACGGCCGCCGGCCAGGCTCCCCAGGCCCAGACCCAGCATGAAGGCGCTGACCACCACCGTGACCGATTCGACGTTGACACCGTATATAGCGAAGAGGGTCCTCTGCCAGACGATCTGGTAAATCAGCGCGGGAAAGCCCGAGAGGAAGAACAGGAGGTAAAACCACCGGAAGGTTTTTTGCATGCCGACTCAGCGATCTTATTACACGGCGCAAGCGAAAGGCCCAGGTGTCCCGGGCACTGCCATCGCCGCGCCGCGAAGCTTTTCGCTGTGCGTGCAGACCGAATTCTGACCTATCCCGCCAAGCCGGGTTTCGTCATGCTAGCTTGTGGACAGGAGCACCATCGTGGAAAAAGTAGAAAAAGTAGCGAAGTCCGATGCCGATTGGAAGAAGCAACTGACCCCGGAGCAGTACCAGGTCGCCCGTCGGCAGGGTACCGAGCCGGCCTTCACCGGCGAATACTGGAATAATCATGAATCCGGCATGTATAACTGTGTTTGTTGCGGCGCGCCCTTATTCAGTTCCGAGACCAAGTTCGATTCCGGAACCGGATGGCCCAGCTTCTGGAAGCCGGCCGTGCAGGAGAACGTCGCCACCGAAAGTGACACCACGCACGGTATGCGGCGTACCGAGGTCAAGTGCGCGAACTGCGAAGCGCATCTGGGCCACGTCTTCGATGACGGCCCGAAGCCTACCGGCCAGCGCTACTGCATGAATTCGGCCTCACTCAAATTCACTCCCAAGGAGGACTGAAATGTCCCGCTTCTTCTGCCTCGCTCTTCTTTCGGCGGCATTCACGCTGAGTGCCGCTGAATTCCCTGCACCGGCCGTCGATATTCCTGCTCCGCCTGCCAAGCAGACCGCTACTGTCGTGCTGGCGGGTGGATGCTTCTGGGGCGTGGAGGCCGTCTTCGAGCATCTCAAAGGTGTCACGGACGCGGTTTCCGGTTTTGCCGGCGGATACAAAGCCACCGCGCATTATGAAATGGTCAGCAGCGGCCTGACTGGACACGCGGAGTCCGTGAAGGTCACATACGACCCTTCGCAGATCTCGTACGGCAAACTGCTGGAAGTCTTCTTCTCGGTGGCGCACGATCCCACCGAGCTCAACCGCCAGGGCCCGGACTATGGTACGCAGTACCGGTCGGCCATCTTTTATTCGAATGACGAGCAGAAGCGCGTTGCGGAAGCGTATATCAAGCAGCTCAACGAAGCCAGAATCTACTCACGCCCCATCGTCACCCAACTCACGCCGCTGGATGGTTTCTATCGCGCCGAGGAGTACCATCAGCATTATCTCGAGCACAACCCCAACCAGCCGTACATCGTTTATAACGATATGCCGAAGTTGAAACACTTAGAGCAGCAATTTCCGCAACTGTTGAAGAAACACTAGGGCTTTTTTCAGCCGGCGCTCGCGCTAGCCTACCAGGACTTCGCCCGTGTGCCGCGTGTCGTAGCCGGCCAGGATCTCCAGTTTCTTGCGGACCGCCGCGCGATTCAATACGTCTAGCAGCGCTTGAACCGCCGGCAGGCGCGCGTATTGCCGCCGCATCACCAGGTCATAACGCTCGGTCGCCAGCGGCACGAAGCTCAAGCCGAACGCCCGAGCCGCTGAGCGTGTGGCGATGCAGCAATCCGCTTCTCCCAGGCTTACTGCCAGCGCGGCCGGAAGATGTCCGTGCGCGATGCGGTCATAACCCGCTACCTGGGCCAGCGAAATTCCCGCGTCGCGCAGTTTCTGATCCAGCAGATCGCGGCTGCCCGCCCCCTTTTCACGATTGACGATCCGAACACCTTTCCGCGCCAAGTCGTCGACGCCGCGGATATTCTTCGGGTTTCCGCTTGCGAGCACCAGGCCCTGCTCCCAGATCGCGAACGTCACCACTTTCACCGCGCCGCCCGGAAACAAGCGCTTGACGGCCGGAAGATTGTATTCCCCGCTCGAGGAGTCCCGCAGGTGCGATCCTGCGACGTGAACTTTGCCTTGTTTCAACCACTGGAGCGCCTGCTGGCTGGAGGACGATGCGACGACCATGTCCACATCGTCGAATCGCCCCAGGTGCTGCACCAGCAGCGAAATGCCCGGGTCGCATCCGGCCACCAGCAGCCGCTTGCCTTCCTCGAAGCCCGGCTGAAAAACGTGGACTTCGGCCTGCTGATTTCGCTTGGAGCTCTCTACAATGACGCCGTCGGCCAACGGCAGCATCAGCGGTTGCGGATCGGCGGAGACACCCAAAGTTCGTTTTCCGACCCTGCATAGCTGCACCGGCTGCCCCTTTCGTGGCGTCTCCGGTCCGCCCATCAGTTCGACAGTGGTGGGCGGCGGCAAAGCGCCAGGCTCCGCCTCGATTTGGAACAAATCCTCCACGTGGACTTCGAGAATGCTCGCCAGTTGCAGGGCCAGCGTGGTGTTAGGCACATAATCGCCGGCCTCGATGGCATAAATCGTCTGTCTGCTGACGCCGGTCAATTGTGCAAGCCGGGCCGCGGAAATGCCCCGTTGTTCGCGGATCTCATTTAGTTGGGTTCGGGTTTCCACTTCAGACTACATTGTCGTGCCGCAACGACAAGCAGCGCAAGCGGTTTGTGCTATTGTCCTAAATTGACGACATGGTCTTGTATACGCTACGAGTCTGGTCCGCGGTTATCCTCACCTGGACTCTGATCGCGTGCCGCCAGGAGCAGCCCCGCCTTTCGATCACGATCGGAGCCGCGGCAAACTTGGCCGAGGTGTTTCCTCAAATCGGGCGGGAATTCGAGAAACAGACCGGCGTTCATCCGGTCTTCAGCTTTGCCTCAACGGCGCAACTGGCGCGGCAGATCGAGAATTCGGCGCCCTTCGATGTATTCGCCGCGGCCGATTCGCAACATGTCGCTGAACTCGAAAGCAAGGGACTGATCGCGCCCGCCAGCCGCTCCGTCTACGCCCGCGGTGTCCTCGCTTTGTGGATCCCCGCGGGAAGCAATGCGCAGATAAACCGCGTTGAAGATCTTGTCCGGCCCGATGTCCACGTGATCGCGATTGCGAAACCCGACCTCGCGCCTTATGGCCAAGCTGCAGTCGAAACCCTCGAGCGGCTGCGGATCTGGAGTAAAGTTCAGCCAAAAATCGTCTACGCGGAAAATATCAGCATGGCGAAGCAGTATGGCAAATCGAACAACGCCGACGCTGTTTTCACAGCCTATTCATTAGTCCTGCACGAAGACGGGAAAATCATCCGGGTAGACGAGAGCTTGCATCAGCCGATCGATCAGGAGCTGGGAATCGTCGCCAATTCGTCGCATCAAGTCGCTGCGCGAAAGTTCGTCGATTTCCTGCTGAATGGCGCCGGAAAGTCGATACTCACCAGTTATGGATACGAGGCGCCTAGTTCGACCAGCAGCTAATCAGGTTTCGAACTCCTTCCTCGGAACGGGTTTTTTTGTTTGGCGTCGAGTCTCATCGCAAGGTCTATAATGTCTCACAGGCGGGAGGGTTCCTTCCAAATGACATTCCGTGTTTTGCGCTGTTCGATCGGACTGGCGCTGAGTATCGGTCTGTTCGCGCAGGGAGGCGGGCGCGGCTCCGGAATGGGAACGTTGCCCGGCAACCCGACGAATCCAACCCGTCCCGGAATGCCGCCGCAGCCGGGACAGCCGGACGTTACCGCTCCCGATAGCCGGCCCGTTTTGCTGACAGGCAAGGTTGTGATGGAAGACGGAACGGCTCCGCCTGAATCCGTCGCCATCCAGCTGGTGTGCCGTGCGACCCAGCATTCCGTCGGCTATACCGACCCAAAAGGAGGCTTCGCGGTGGATGTGAATAATCGCAAAAATTCTGCCACTTTCGCTGACGCCAGCGAGGACCCAAACTCCTTCGGTGGCAACTCGGGGCGTCCCAATTCGGCTGTCAATCCGGATAGTAATGCCAACAGCGGTATAACCGGACGCGCTCTGATGGGTTGCGATCTGCTAGCCTTTCTGCCTGGTTTTCGGTCGGATGTCATGCATCTCGACGCCAGACAAGGCGGGGACAACCCGGAAGTCGGAACGATTATTTTGCACCGCATCGCCAATGTCGAGGGGCTCACCATCAGCGCTACCAGCGCTCTGGCGCCGAAGGACGCCAAGAAAGCCTTCGAAAAGGGACAGACCTTCGAACGACAACAGAAATGGGGGGACGCCGGTAAGGAATTCCGCAAAGCGGTTGATATTTACCCCAGGTATGCGGTGGCCTGGTATCAGCTCGGTCTGGTGCAGGAACAGGACCACAACCCGGAAGCAGCGCGCAAATCTTATGCGCAGGCGCTCGCCGCCGATGGCAAGTTTGTGAGTCCTTACCAGGCGCTGGCTGTGATGGCGGCGCAAGAGCAGAAATGGCAAGACGTCCTCGATGATACCAACCATCTGCTCCGCTTGAATCCCGTGGATTTTCCGCAAGCCTGGCTGTTTAATGCATTAGGCAATTTCTATCTCAAAAATATGGATGCCGCTGAAAAAAGCGCGCGTGACGGAATTTCCCACGACACAGCGCATCGCTATCCGGATTTGAATCATGTGCTGGGCGTGGTCCTGGCCATGAAACGCGACTACCCCGGCGCGGTCGAGCAGTTGCGTGGCTACCTCCACTACGCCCCGGACGCCATCGATGCCGAACAGGTGGCGAAGCAACTAGCGGAAGTGGAAAGAGTCATGGGATCTGAAGCAAAGAAGGAACATCCGCCAGCCACCAACCAATAAGCGGAGTGCCATCGTTATTTTTCGTTTCGTTTTGGAACAATCCAGAGAAAAAACCTGTGGCTAACTCCAAAGTCGTCCCCATCGAGCGTCAATTCTTTGTCGGGCTTCCAGTCACCCATGTTGAAAGTATTTGAGACAACCCGCGTGCCTGGCTTCAGTTCTCTGAGGAGCTTGGGGCGCAGCTTGAGATTTACGCTGTTCAACAAGAAAAGCGTCACCACGCTCGCTTCGTGAATGTCGGCGTCGAATAGGTCGTTCTCCTCGAAGCGAACTAGTTTTTCCACGCCGGCCTTCTTGGCGTTCTCTTCCGCTTCCTGAATACGTTCCGGGTTGATATCGACACCCACACCGTTGGCGCCATATTCCTTTGCGGCGGCAATGACGATCCGGCCATCTCCGCAGCCAAGATCGTAGACGAAATCGGTTTTTTTCACATCGGCTAATGTCAACATCGCCTTAACCGCTTCTTCAGTGGTGGGTACGTAAGGAACATCCAGTTGGTGCTTGGGCGGGCTGGTCTGGGCGACGGTGAAAGCTGTAAACAAAACCAGAGCCGCGAAACTGCGAACGCCTACTTTGTGGAAGCGCATTGTCTACCTCCAGTGGACTAAGGCTAGCACCAACTGCACACCTGCTTCCACGTCGGTGTTCATAGTATTCTCAGTTGCATGGCACGCTTGATTCAAGCGTTACTGTTCTGCTCAGCGTTGTGCTCGGGGCAATCTAAAACTTCGGGCGACTACAAGCCCTCTCCCGCCGAGTGGCCCAGCTACAACCGTGATCTCGCCGGAACACGCTACTCGCCGCTCACACAAATCAACACCAGTAATGTCTCACAGCTGAAGCTTGCCTGGTCCTACCAGCCGAGCGAGACTGGAGGACGGCCATCGGCAGAGGTGACGCCGGTGGTCATCAAGGGCCGTATGTATATCACAGCCGGGAACCGCGTGCTGGCCCTGGAACCAACTACAGGCAAAGAAATCTGGACTTATGAATTATCCTCGGGGTCTGCTTCGCAGCGCGGCGTGGCCTATTGGCCGGGCGACCGCTACAACCCGCCGCGAATCATTTTCAACGCCGGACGACGCCTGATCGCGTTGAATGCAAACACGGGCAAACTCGATCCAGGCTTCGGCAAAGAAGGCGAGGTGGACATGGGGGTAGCCTACAACGGCGTTCCTACCATATTCAAGAATGCTGTCATGGTCGGCGCTGCGACAGGTGAGTACATTCCGCTCGGTGTGCCTGGCGACTCGCGCGCTTATGACGCGCGCACGGGCGCGAAACTCTGGGAATTCCATTCGGTTCCGCGGCCGGGGGAGGTGGGCCACAATACCTGGGAGGGTAATAGCTGGAAGGACCGCTCCGGCACGAATATGTGGGGATTTCAGATGACCGTCGACGAAGAGCGCGGGTTGGCGTACATGACCTTCGGCGCGCCAACTTCTACTTACTACGGCGCGGATCGCAAAGGTGACAATTTATTCGGCAACGCTCTGGTCGCCATCGACGCCGTGACTGGAAAATACCAATGGCACTTCCAGGCGATCCACCACGATGTTTGGGATTTTGACTTACCACCAGCTCCCAGCCTCATCGATATTGTTCACGCCGGCAAAAAAATCCCCGCGCTGGCGTTGACGGGCAAGATTGGCTTGATGTTCATTCTGAATCGTGAAACAGGGAAGCCAGTGTTCGGCGTGGAAGAGCGTTCCGTTCACCAGACCGATGTTCCCGGCGAACGGCTTGCTGCTACACAACCGTTCCCGCTCAAGCCGCCTCCTCTGGCTAAAGTGAGCTATTCCGAGCAGGACATCGTGACGGAAGCGGATACTACGCCGGAGCATGCCAAGGCTTGCCGCGAATTGGTGGAGCGAAGCGGCGGTCTCTACAACGTGGGCCCTTACACGCCGCTGGCTTTATCACGCTGAAGGAGCACCGCCGCGCAGCTCGATTGTTTTTCCGGGCGCGACCGGCGGCACAAATTGGGGCGGCACGGCAGCCGACCCCAAGACCGGCATCGTCTACGCGTTTGTTCAGAACGACGGTTCAATCGGTTGGATGGCCAAGCCGCCGGCCGGTTTCTTGGACCCGCTGCTGAAAGAACCCTACACGAATCCTTTCGAACGAGGCAGCGAGGCGGGTCCGGGCCCCTACCAGCGATTCGACGCTCGAGTGACAGGTCCTGACGGAAAGCCAGTGATGGGTGGCCGCTGGCCCTGCCAGAAACCGCCGTGGGGGCAACTCGTCGCCGTGAACGCGAACACCGGAGATGTCGTCTGGCGCGCAACCGCCGGAATCACGGACGAATTACCCGAGGGCAAGAAAAATACGGGGCGGATCGGCATGGCTGGGCCGATCGTTACCGCCGGCGGCCTCGTATTTCTCGGCGCGACCAATGACAACCGCTTCCGCGCATTCGACAGCCGCACCGGCCACGAACTCTGGTCCGTCCAGCTCGATTACGAAGCGCATGCCATACCCATGACCTACCAGGGAGACGAACGGCAAGCAGTACGTAGCCATCATGTCCAGCCGGGGCACCCTCGCCCGGAGCCAGCCGGAATGGGCAGGCCCTGCTGGTATACGCATTACCTTAAGAGACAGGAGGCTCTTAGCATGAAACACTCCTTCGCATTATTTTGTTTATTTGTTCCGTTTTCCGCCGGCGCTGCCGACCGCCCGTTCGATACCTGGCGCGAGTATTTGGGCGGCGCCGATTCGTCGCAGTACTCCTCGCTCAAGCAAATCAATAAGTCCAACGTCAAGCAGCTTGAAGTCGCGTGGATATACCCGGCTGGCCCCGGAACCCTCATGTTCGATCCGACCGTAGTGGACGGCGTGATGTATGTCCTGACCAACCGAAGCACCATTGTGGCGTTGGACGCAGCGACGGGCAAAGAAATTTGGTCGCATCCCAACACCGGCCTGGTCGGCCAGCGGGGCCTCAACTATTGGGAAAGTAAGGACGGTTCTGACCGGCGTCTCTTCTTTATCAACGACGGCTACCTGACGGCCATCGATGCGCGCACCGGCAAGACCATCGATAGCTTCGGCGACAACGGGCGGACGGATCTGCGCGTGGGGCTGGATCGCGACGTAAATCGCCCTCTTCAAACCAGCAATCCGGGACGCGTTTTCGAAAACCTGATTATCACGCCTCTGCCCGCCAGCGGCCCAAACTACGATTCGGCGCCGGCCGACATTCATGCCTACAGCACCATCACCAGCAAATTGATTTGGACCTTCCACGTGATTCCGCGCCCGGGCGAGTTTGGCTACGATACCTGGCCACCCGACGCCTGGAAGACCGCCGGCGGCGTGCACAACTGGGCTGAGTTCACGATCGATGAGAAGCGTGGTATCGCATATTTCCCGCTAGGGACCGCGCGCTACGACTTCTACGGAGGCAACCGCAAAGGCGATAACTTGTTTGGTAATTCGCTGCTTGCGCTCGATGCGCGCACCGGCAAGCGCTTGTGGCACTTCCAGATGATCCATCACGATCTGTGGGACTACGATCTTCCGGTAGCGCCGAAGTTGCTCACCGTAAAACATAACGGCCGCAACGTGGATGTTGTCGCGCAAGCCACCAAGTTCGGTTATTTATTTGTCTTCAACCGCGTGACCGGAGAGCCCCTGTGGCCGATCGAGGAGCGCCCCGTCCCTCAATCCGACGTGCCGGGTGAATTCAGCTCGCCCACACAACCTTTTCCGGCCAAGCCGCCTCCCTTCGCCCGGTTGACCTTCACCGAAAAAGACATCAATCCCTTCGCCACTGAAGCCGAGCAGGCCAAGATCCGGGAGTTGCTCAAGAATTCACGCAATGAAGGCTTGTACACGCCGCCGAGCCTGCGGGGAACGATCTCCATGCCGGGCCATAACGGCGGCGCGAATTGGGGCGGCGTCGCGGTAAATCCGGAAAAAGGGTTTTTGTACGTCATCACCAAGGAACATCCCACGCTCGACAAGCTGGAGCCACCCGCGCCAGCGAAAGCGGAGGACGGCTTCATCCGGTACAACTCGCCCATAAATTTCATTACTGTGAGCTCGGGCCTGTCATCCATCGGCCCGCCCTGGTCCAACCTCACAGCCTACGATCTCAACACCGGAACCATTCGCTGGCAGGTGCCCAACGGGGGCGTTGTGGATCTCGAAAAAGAAGGCCATTCGAACACCGGAGCACGCGATCCGCGCGGGGGCCCGGTGGTCACTGCCGGAGGATTGATCTTCGCCGCAACGGCTTCGGATCACAAGATACGCGCCTATGACGAAGATACCGGCTCAGTGCTTTGGGAAAAAGAGCTGCCGGTAGGATCCGACGGCGTGCCCGCGGTTTACCAGGTCGGCGGGCGCGAATACATCGCGTTCTGCGTCGCGGCCGGGAATGGTCTGAACTTCAACTTCGGACTCCGCCGGCCCGATCCGTTCGCTCCGACTCCCAACACTTATGTGGTTTTTGCGCTGCCGTCGAAATAAGATGCGCCTGAACAACTGATATGTTAGATTCAAGAAAGTACTTAGGAGTATGAAATTTCTTGCTGCAATCGTTGCTTTTATGGTGGCCGTGCCAGCGATCGCTCAGACTCCCATCCCGCGCATGCCCGGCGGAAAACCGAATCTCAACGGTTTATGGCAGGCGATGACCACCGCCTATTGGGATCTCGAGGATCATTCGGCGCAGGCCGGACCTGTGTTGGAATTAGGCGCGATCGGCGCGATCCCGGCCGGGACCGGAGTCGTCGAAGGGGGTGCGATTCCCTACAAGCCCGAGGCCCTTGCGAAAAAGAAAGAGAATTTCGCCAACCGGCTCAAGCTCGATCCCGAGGTCAAGTGTTATTTGCCCGGCGTTCCCCGTGCCACGTACATGCCGTATCCGTTCCAGATTGTCCAGTCACAGAACGATGTTCTAATCGCGTATACATACGATTCGGCCGCGCGTACCGTACTTGTAGCCAAGCATCGTGAGGCGGAGTTGGATACATGGATGGGCACTTCTAATGGCAAATGGGAAGGCGATACGTTCGTAGTCGATGCCACGGGGTTCAATGGGAGGGCGTGGCTCGACCGCGCTGGAAATTTCGCAACCGATAGCCTGCACGTTGTGGAGCGGTACTCGATGCTCGATGCGAATACCCTGAATTACGAGGCGACGATCGAAGATCCCGCCGTATTCACCAGACCATGGAAGATCAGTTTCCCCCTGTATCGACACCGGGAAAAGGGCGCGCGCCTGTTCGAACTCAAGTGCGTCGAGTTTGTGGAAGACCTGGTATACCGTGATGTAGACAAGAAACCGACCCATTAGTTGGAATGCGATAGACTCGCCACCTACTGCAGAAGGAGATTTTATGGGAAGAATAAATGGTTTTGCGGCTGCGGCAGCCGGAATTTTGATTTCCATGGCGCCGTTGCTCGCGCATCATGCTTTCACGGCCGAATTCGATACCAAGAAGCCGGTTAAGCTGCGCGGCACGATCGCCAAGATCGAACTGGTGAATCCCCATTCCTGGATTTATATCGACGTGAAGAACGAAGATGGGACCACCGCGCAATGGATGCTCGAGGCCGGTTCGCCGAATGTGCTGGTCCGGCGCGGTTTTAGCAAGAGCGCCCTTCCCAAGGGAACCGAGGTCATATTCGAAGGCTTTCAGGCCAAAGATGGATCGAATCGCGCAAACGGCAGGGATATTACATTTCCGGATGGAAAAAAGCTATTCATCGGGTCGACCGGCGCCGAAGGGCCGCCTGAGGACGCCAAGAAGTAAGAGAGGAGGTAATCCATGCAGGCCACGTATTGCATAGCAATCTGCGGCGTTTCGCTTGCCGTGCTCGGCTCCCCCGCAATGGGACAATCGCGCCCAGCCATGCCGCCCAGCGAAGCCAATTTCTTCATCGGCACGCCGGCCGGGTGGGCGAATCCGAAAACGCCCTGGGGCGATCCGGATTTGCAGGGGATCTGGCCGCTGAACAATGTCGGAATCACGCCCTTGCAGCGGTGCTTCTCTCGGCAGCGCTATCCAGGTGCGGCTCCGGATAAAATCGCGGCGTGCGATCCACACCGGGAATTTATGAGCGAGGAGGAGTTCAAGACCATTAAGGAGAACGCCTCCAAAATGCCGGACCGGTTTGCCGATGCCGCGCGGGAAGGCGAGGCCGGACGCGCTTTTGTCACCGGCATCGTGGATGCTATGACTCCTCAGCGCCAGACTTCCCTCATCTTTGACCCGCCGGATGGCAAGCTTCCCGACATGACTCCGGAAGGTAAGCGGCTGGCGGCAGAGATGAAGAGCACCTGGGCCCTGCCCGGCGAGAATCTGATCTTCGATTCCCATCACGACTTCGACCTTTGGGATCGCTGCATCACCCGCGGCATGCCGGTCTCGATGTTTCCGTTCCGCTATAACAACGGAATTCAGATCGTTCAGTCTCCCGGACAGGTCGTGATCTTCCTGGAGATGATCCACGACGCGCGGATCGTGCCGCTGAATGACAATACACCTGTTTCTCCGGAGATCAAACAGTATATGGGCATCTCGCGCGGACACTGGGAACAGAACACGCTGGTAGTCGAGACCACCAACTTCAAGCCTGGGGCGTCTGAGACCAATACTGCCGTGATTGCCTCCCCGGCCGGCAACCGCTTCCCTACCAGCGATCAAATGAAGATTACCGAGAAGTTCACGCGCATCAACGATCAATTCCTGATTTACGAGATCAAGACCGAGGACCCTGTTGTGCTTACTCACTCCTGGACGGCGCGCTTCCCGCTGAAGCTCGAACCGGATTACAAGTTGCTCGAGTATTCGTGCCAGGAAGACAACCGCGTGGTGCCGGACTGGATCAGCGTCTCCCGGGCGGAGCGTTCCGGCAAAACAGGTGCGGGTTCGGCGGCCCCCACACGCCGGTGAAGTTGGACACAGCACTCTTGTTTTGTGCGGCAATCACCGTGCCCGGCTGGGCGG
Source organism: Bryobacterales bacterium (assembly GCA_963780485.1). Lineage (GTDB taxonomy): Bacteria > Acidobacteriota > Terriglobia > Bryobacterales > Bryobacteraceae > Palsa-89. Next base: position 144,178 of record CAWACO010000020.1, on the reverse strand, counting down.
AGATCAAAGATCCTATCAAGACCGCGACCGGCCCGATCGCTGGCGTGACGCTCCCATCCGGAGTCCGCGTTTTCAAGGGAATCCCGTTCGCTGCGCCTCCGGTCGGTCCGCTGCGCTGGAAGGAACCTCAGCCGCCGGAGCGATGGAGCCAAGTCCGCAAAGCCGATACGTTCGGTAACGTGTGCGTGCAGCAGAGCTCACCCCAGCGCGTGCCCGTCAATGTCGCGGTGGACTTGCCCGATTCGCCCAAAATGAGCGAGGACTGCCTGTATCTCAACGTGTGGAGTTCCGCCAATCGGGCCAGTGCTCGCCTTCCCGTAATGGTGTGGCTTTTCGGGGGAGCGTACCGGGAAGGCTCCGGATCGAGTCCTCATAACGACGGTGAGGCGCTCGCGCGCAAGGGCGTGGTACTGGTCACCTTCAATTACCGCGTGGGGCCGTTCGGGTTTTTTTCGCACCCTGAGTTAACGAAGGAATCGGGCCGCAATGCATCGGGCAATCAGGCCTTGGCGGATTCGATTGCCGTTTTTCGATGGGTGCAAACCAACATTGCGGCGTTTGGCGGTGACCCTCGCAATGTCACGATCTTCGGCGAATCCGCCGGAGCGGCCATGATTGGCGGGCTGGTTGGGTCCCCGGTCGCCAAAGGACTATTTCATCGGGCCATAGCCGAAAGCGGTCATTGGATGGGCCTCGGCATGGCGCCCATGATCCCTTTGGCGCAGGCCGAACGCTTTGCTGCAGGCGGCACCGGACGAGGCGCGCCAAGCCAGCCTCCCGCCGAGACCAAGCCGCTCCCGTCCTTGTCGGAGCTGCGTTCCCGGTCGAGCGATGACGTACTGAAGACGATTCGCGGAGCCGGCATGATCATCGACGGGTGGATTGTGCCGGAGGATGAGTCGATCACGTTTGCCGAGCGGCGGCAGAATCCCGTGGACCTGATCGTCGGGTCCAATAAGGATGAACACACAGCGTTTGGCGGAAATATCGCATTCCGCAATACTTTAGCCTGGGGCTCAAGGCTCTTCGCCGAGCGCCAAACGGAGCTAGGAAAGCGTGCCTACTGGTATTTCTTCGCCCACGAGCCGCCACTCGAGCCAGGTGTCCGCGATCTTAAAGCGACCCACGCCACCGAGATTCCGTACGTATTCAATAACCTTTCCGCGCCGAGGGTCATTCCCGACCTGAGTTCGCCGCGACTGGCGGCGGCGTCGGAGACGAGATCGCGCGCTGGCGGAACGGATGTCGTCTTATTGGGTTAATTTTGCAAAGACAGGCGATCCCAACGGAAAGGATCTCCCCCTGTGGCCACGCTTTCAAGATCGCAATTCGGCGCCGTACATTTTGGGAGAAATGGCCGAGGTGCCTGGAGCGGACGTTTTGAATCCGCTTGACGAAGCCTACGAAAAGCTGATGGCGAATCTGAGCCGGAAAAATTAGCTGGTACGCCCGGTAAGATTCGAACTTACGACCTTCTGCTCCGGAGGCAGACGCTCTATCCAGACTGAGCTACGGGCGCACTGAGGTCATTATACCCGTCGCCAACGAGCCTTAGCTCGTTGACTTAACGCGCTTGGCCGAGGTGGTGGTTTTGGTGGGAACTTTCCTGGCTGGCTCGGCCGGTTCCTTCAACAAGGTCTCAATCATATTGCGCCAGTAGCTTTCCTGAAGCAGCTTTTCATCGCCCATGGGCGGAGTTTGCGAGCGGATGTTTCCCTTGGCGATCGATCCAGACGATCTGCGGGACCACGTAGCGCTCCATCACCGAGAAGCCCATGTAATTCAAAACGTCATCGGGAGCCGCAAAGCCCACCGGGTAGCCAATTTGGTAGTCCTTCACGAAGTCCTTCACATAGATATTGGCCATGGTGTTGAAAGCCACGTCCACGGCTTCAAATCCGCGCGGCTTGTATTCCTGATAAAGCTTGGTGAAGACCTGCGAAGTGCGCTGGCAGTGCGGACAAGTGGTATGGACAAACAAGAGCGCCACCACCTTGCCTTTCAGGCTGCTCAGCGGCATCTGATTCCCATCCGGAAACTTGACCATCAAATTCTGGGGGAAGGGCGCAGAACAGGCGGGGCCTGCGCTTGTAAGGTAAGAGCAGCGGACAATAACACCGCCGCGGCCAGGAAACGCATCTCAAATCTCCTCATACATTAGTGTACCGGAGATTGGGGCCTTGGTATAGGAGAATGGAGGCCTTCCAGGTGATAAACGCTGGCGCCATCCTTCCAGGCGCGGAAGTACCCGCTGTCGCCGTGGCCTGTGATCTCGGCCGCTGTTTGGGAAGCGATTTCGAGCTTTTTCCATTTGCCTTCCAACACGCGGCCGTAAAGTTCGAGATATTTTCCGGCTGATTCTTCCGAGTCCCAGGTGGACGCGAAAGCCAGCAGCGGAAGCTTGCCGTGCTTGTACTCGAACAGCTCGTAAGAGCCGGCCGCCAGATGTTTGGCCGCCTGTTCGCCTTCTTCCTTGCTGGTGTACTGGGAAAGCAATACGCGAAAGTCAAACTCGCCCAGACTTCCTTCGGCCAGTTCGCGCATTGCGCGGTGTGCCGGCACTGCCGGAGGATCGGAAGCCGCCGGCGCTGAGTGCGACAGGTATAGCTCGGGATGCAGAATCTGCTGCGTGCTCGCGGGCGGATGCCGGAAGACTTCCGAAAACGCTTCGCGGCCCAGTTTCTTGAAAACTGCATTCTGGAACAGCATTCCCTCGTTGTAGGGAAACACCAGCGATTCGCGAATGTAGGGCGGCGCCTGCGAAAATACCGGATATTGCGCGGGCGAGCTGTCCGGGGTGTTGGTCATCAATTGCAGCACAGCATCGGGAACCTCGGCCGGGCCGCCTCCCAACTTCGAGAGATAAGCGGCCATCAGCCAGGTGGCCTGGCCTTCCATCACCGCCAGCCGCGCGGTCGAGCCATCGTCGCTTTGCAAACCCTCGTTGATGTATTTTCGCAGCGGGAAATGCTGATCCGCCAGGGCGTGCGCCAGCTCGTGAACCAGCACCATTCGTTCTTCCGAGCCGGCTTCCGACCCCTCCAGCACGAACAGCTTCCTCTTGTTGTAGTCGTAGAACGCGGCGGCCTGCTCGGTGAGCAGATCGACGGTGTTTTGCCGCAGATCGAAATCCGGCGGGATCAGCCCCAGCAGCTTGAGCGTCAATTCCTCGGCGCGCAGATCGGCGGGCTTGATCGATTCTTTGATGCGGTCTTCCAGATACCGCCGGAGCTGCTCCTTGTTAATGGTCGCGTAAGGTACCCGTCGAGTGAAGCGAAGACCGGTAATCTCCGAGAGGCCTTCCTCGATGGTCCCGATCTCCGAGAAGAGCGGCCATTCGGCGCCGCCGAGCAGCAGCGCGGTCAGGAGCAAGCATGCAAGCAATCGTTTCATGCGACAATGAACTTTCATGGTAAACGAGAAAGAATATTCGGCTGAGTACCACGGCAGCGGGACTTTCGTGATCAGCAAGCCCAAGCGCAAGGGGCGCAAGCTTCGGCAATCGAGATTGAAGAAACCGCAACGCGGCGCCCGGAAGTAGCCAAACCCTCCCTTTACGCGATTGCAACCCCTTGCGATCGTTGAGGTTCCTTCAGCTTTGGATGAGCCGTACCAGTACGATTCCGTTGCTGGTTGTAGGCGGTTCCGGCTATACAATGTAACTGGCGGATGGTCACGCTTCGCAAAGTTACGCTGGTGGTGGTGTTGGTAGCATCGCTCGCGGTGCTGGCCCTGGCCGTCTATCTATTTTGGGATCTCGGCTCAGGACACAACACGCTGGACGAGCCGATTGGCGACCTGGAGCTTCTGGTAGGAATCCTACTGGCTAGCTGTGGCCTGTACGCGATTGTGTTCGCGTTGGGGTCGTACTTGAGCGCGATGAATTTCGCCAGGCAGGCGGATCGATCCATCGCCGCTATTCGCGAGCAGCTTGGCATCGCGGTGAGTGAGCTTCGAGCATTGCAAGACGAGGCGCGTAAGGTGCTGCACCCGCAACCGCACCCGCAGAACGCGAACCAGGCAGCGGTATCCCCAAATCTGGAAGCCCAAGTGGACGCGATCGCCCGGCAGATCGCGAAGTGGAATAGCGCGGCACTAGACAGCCAGGCGAAGCTGGAGCTTCTGCATTACGAAAGCGCGGCGGCATATCTGGAGCTGATTGGAGGAGCGCAACTGGGCGCTTCATTGGCCGGCTTGTATCGCCGCTTCGCCGAGCTCCACGCGGCCGACGATAAGACCCGGCAGCGCTTTTATTTGAACCGAGCCCTATCGCTGGCGCCCCCGGATTCGCGATCGGCTTCTGAGATCCACTACGACTTGGCCTGTTGGTTTGCGGACAATCGCGATTTCTCGCACGCCCTCGGCGAGCTGACTGTGGCATTCCAACATCAGTCCAAGACTCTGGATGACCGCTTGGCGCGGGACATCGAAGAGGGCGGCCGGCTTTACCAACTCGCTTCCACTCCACCGTTCGAGAAAGCGCTGAACGATCTGCTGCTCAACATGAGCATCGGTATCGGCTGACGACGGCGAGCGCGACGAACCTTCGAAATACGCTACCTTAGCGGTAAAGACGTATGAATCGCCGGCGATTTCTGAGGGTCTCCGCGCTCGCTCTTGGCTCTCGGCTTCGGGCAGGTGAAAGCGTCGACATTCGGTCGATCGACCGCGCACGAGTTCTAAAAGCGGCGGAAGCGTATCTGGCGCAAGCTCCAATCACCATCACCGCGTCGCAAAGCCCGCGCAGCTCCGGAGGCAAGCACGATTACTTCTCCGAAGGCGACTACTGGTGGCCCGACCCCCAGAATCCCAGCGGACCCTACATCCGGCGCGACGGCATGAGCAATCCGGACAACTTCGACGACCACCGTCGAGCGCTCATGCGCCTGAGCGTCCAAATGCCTGCACTCAGCGCCGCCTGGCTCATCACCAAACAGCGTCGTTTCGCCGATCACGCCGCTCGCCACCTTCGAGCCTGGTTCTTAAATCAACAGACCCGGATGAATCCCAACCTCGAGTACGCGCAGGCTATTCACGGAATCGCCAAGGGCCGCGGCACGGGAATTATCGATACCTTGCACCTGGTGGAGGTGGCGCGAGCTGCCAGCGTCCTCGAATCGAGCGGCGCTCTTTCGAAAAGCGACCACGCCGGTCTCAATCAGTGGTTCGCCGCGTATCTGCAATGGATGAGCACCAGCAAAAACGGCATTGAAGAGCGCGATGCCAAGAACAATCACGGAACTTGCTGGGTGGAACAGGCGGCCGAATTCGCGCGCTATACCGGCAATTCGAAAATAACCGATTTCTGCCGCGATCGCTTTAAGACCGGCCTCGTTCACCAGATCGCGGCCGATGGAAGTTTTCCGGATGAACTGCGGCGCACGAAGCCGTACGGCTATTCGCTCTTCAACCTGGACGCCATGGCGACTGTTTGTCAAATCCTCTCTACGCCGCGCGATGATCTGTTCGCGTTCGAGACAGCCAACGGCGCAGGTATGAAGAAGGCCATGGAGTTCATGTTCCCGTTCATCGCCGACAAGAAGAAATGGCTGCATTCGCCAGACGTCATGTATTTCGATGACTGGCCGGTCCGCCAGCCTAGCCTGTTATTCGCGGGACTCGCGCTTCACAAAATGGAATACATCGCGCTGTGGCGCACGCTCGATCCCGATCCCACGGTGGAGGAAATCGTTCGAAACTATCCCATCCGCCAGCCGATGTTATGGCTTCAATAAAATGTTTCTAATTCAATAATACCAAGTAAGTGAGCGCTAACTTAGGGACTTGATTTTCTCCTAACTTCATTTACAATTCCAGATAAGCATAGCCATTGTCTACCAATAGACGTATTTGTTGGACGCTAAGTGTCGTCTGCGCGAATAAGTCCTTGCAACTGGCTTACAGGCTAGAACGGCGGGTTGCGATTTCACAGCGGAAGCTAACGTGCGAAGGAGGAGAAACATGAACGCGAACAACACCGGCGCGACCAGCCTCATGCGGCGCCGAAACGAAATCGACCATGTTTGTAGGAGCATAAAAATGTTGCGAAAATCCTTTCTGCTACTCTCGGGCCTTTGGCTGCTTACCACCTTCGGCATTCACTGCTATGCCCAATCTCTTACTTCCGGCGATGTCACGGGAACCGTGACTGATCCAAGTGGGGCCGCTATACCGAATGCGTCTGTAACCCTGACTAACATCAATACCAATGCATCCTCAAAAACCAACACAAATACGGATGGAAGTTATCGGTTCGCATTTGTCCAGCCGGGTACTTACAATGTGACCGTAAGTGCAAAGGGCTTTCAAACCCAGCAGCGCCCGGCGGTGGTTGTCACTTCTGGGCAGCCGACGGCGGTGAACCTTCAACTGGCGTTAGCCGGCGCCTCCCAGACGGTTGAGGTGGTGGAAGGGGCCACCGTGCTTCAGACCGAAAACGCCGACGTATCCACAAGTTTCAGTCAGGAATTGATTGAGAACCTGCCCAACCCAGGCGGCGATCTCACTTACGTCGCCCAAACAGCACCGGGCGTAGTCATGAACACTCAAGCGGGCTACGGCAATTTCTCCGCCGATGGCATGCCGGGGACATCCAATCTGTTCACTATCAATGGCCAGAATTATAACGATCCTTTCTTGAGTCTCAATAATAGCGGCGCTTCCAACCTTCTGCTGGGCTCCAACGATATCGCGGAAGCAAATGTGATCAACAATGCCTACTCCGCGCAATATGGCCAATATGCCGGATCTCAGGTCGCGTATGTCACAAAATCGGGAACGAACCAGTTCCATGGAGACGCGATTTACAACTGGAATGGGCGCGCGATGAATGCCAACCAGTTCTTCAGCAACACCGTTGGAGCGCCGACGCCCTTCAATAACTTCAATCAGTGGGCGACCGGTGTTCACGGCCCGATCGTCAAGAACCGCACCTTCTTCGATGTGGACTACGAAGGTCTTCGCAATCTTCTGCCTACCTCGGCCAACCTGACGCTTGTTCCCAGCCCGCAATTCCAGGCAGCAACTTTGGCCAATCTGGCGGGAAACGGCAATTCGGCTGAGATCCCGTTTTATCAACAAGTTTTTAAGGTCTACAACAGCGCGCCCGGAGTGGGCAGTGCGGTGCCGGTAACCTCCGACGGCGCAGGCGGCTGCGGAACTTTCACCGGTTTGCCGGCCGGCGTGCCTTGCGCGCTCCAGTTTCGAACCACGCCTCCCAATCTTAATCACGAGTACCAATGGTCTGCCCGTGTCGACCACATCTTCAGTGACAGCGACCGCGGCTATATCCGCATACTGCGAGACAACGGGTTCCAGCCCACCTACACCAGTCCGTTTGGGCCCACCTTTAACGAGCAAAGCAACCAGCCTCAAATGTCCGCCCAGCTTTCCGAGACGCATGTCTTCGGCCCGAACACCGTGAACCAATTCGGCGCCTCGGTCCTTTTCTATGCGGCCGTATTCGTGCCAGCCGATCCCAACGGCGCTCTGTCGGCGCTGCCGACCTTTTTAGGCTTCTCGGGCAGCCCATTCTCGGCGATTGGCGCCTGGGGAGAGCCGCCCTTTCCTCCTGGTTTTTTCTTTCCGCAGGGACGGCGCGTATTCCAATATCAAGTCACGGATGACTTTTCCCATATCAAAGGTAAGCACACCTTCCGGTTGGGCGTAAGCTGGTTGCACGACACCATCACGGATCTGGATTTCAATGCACTCGCTGGTCCTATTCATGGGGCGATCAGCACGTCTTTGTCCGACTTCTTTAATGGAGGCGGAGCGGATACCTCTCTCAACCAGGCGTTTCCGTCCTCCTCTGAACAAGGTCTTAAATTCAACACCATCGGTGGCTACATCGCCGACGATTGGAAGGTTTCCGACCGCCTCACCGTTTCCTTGAACCTGCGGCTGGAAAACTACGCAAATCCCACCTGCGATTCCAACTGCTTCTCGCGCCTGACCTCGGCCTTCACCGGCGCGCCCAACCCCAACGCGGCATCCGCGCCGTACAACCAGTTCATCGTTTCGGGCCAGCACAATGCTTACGCCAATACTAAGGCGGTCGTCTGGGAACCCAGGATTGGGATCGCCTGGAGACCGTTCCACAGCGACAAGACGGTCATCCGCACCGGCGCGGGCATCTTTGCGGACGAACTGCCAGGAGGCCTAGCCGAGGATGCGGCGTTCAATGCTCCGGGCCTGAATGCCTTCACGATCGGAAATGGCACGCTGGCGCCTGGTGCGCCGGGCAGCCTCTTCACAACCGCCGCGCAGGCCAATCAAGCTCTGCTTGGGCAATTCAAAAATGGCGGTAGCTTTAACTCCATCTCCAAAGCAGTTCCCGGATTCGCTCCCCCGACAGTGTTCAATTTCCCGAATACGTTCAATCAACCGACTTACTATAAGTGGAATTTCGAGGTCCAACAATCCGTCGGGGCAAAAATGCTGCTAACCCTCAATTACTCGGGCATGCATGGAGCTCACATCCCCGTTGGGGATGAAGGGCTGAACGGCTATTGCCCGCCCTCGGTTTGCCCGAACGGCTTTGCTGGTTTACCAACAGCGCCCGCCAACGGAGCGCTGGGCACTGTTGTGCAATACCTTTCGGCCGGCACGGCCAGTTACAATGGGCTAACCATCAGCTTGCAGCGGCGTCTTTCCGCGGGCCTGAGCTTCAACCTGAACTACACCTGGAGCCACGCTATCGACGATGTCTCCAACGGCGGCGTCATCAACGAGCCCTTCGCTATTGTGGCCACCGACCCCAGCATCACGTTGCTGCAGAACCCATTTAATGTCCGGGGCAACCACGGAAACGCGGATTACGATGTCCGCCACTACTTCAGCGCGAGTTTTGTGATGACTGACATGTTCCGCCATGCCGGATTCCATCGCGGGCCCAACCAAGTGTTTGGAGGTTGGACGCTTTCGAGCAACTGGTTCTTGCGCAGCGGATTGCCATTCTCAGTCGTCGACAACAGCGCGCTCGGTGCGCTCCTTGGATCAAATTACAATGGGGTTATTTTCGCCTCGCCGGTTACGAAGGTTTCAGGAACCTGCACCAGTGCGGTGAATTCGCCTTGTCTCACCACTTCGCAATTTGCCCCGAGCGCAGCCGTTACGGGTTTTCCAACCGGTTTTGGAACGATGGGACGCAATTCCATCCATGGACCGCATTTCTTTGACGTGGACATCGCCCTCATGAAGGATGTCCAGATTCGCGAGCATCTGACCTTCTCTTTTGGGGCGCAGGCCTACAACGCGTTCAATCACGCGAATTTCGACCAACCGGTCAATGACATCTCCAGTTCGCTATTTGGCTCCAGCATCGCCGCGGTAGCACCTCCTACCAGTCTGCTGGGTTCGTTCGTCGGCGCTGGCAGCTCACCTCGCTTCATCGAGATCAAGGGGATAATCCGGTTCTAGAACGGCCTAATCGGCGGCTCGAAAAAGCGCTTGTTGATAGCAGGCGTGTATCCGAGCCGTGCATGTCAACTATCGTTTTCCAAGCGCGACGACCGTAGGTTTTCCCACACAAGAGCTTTTATATCAACTACAAGAGCCGTTGGTAGACGACTCGAACTCACCACAGCATTTACACGTCGCCATATAACCATCGCTCTTATCTACCAATATACATATTTGTTTATTACTTAATATCGACCGCCTTGCCTTCGGGCAAGTGTAAGTTACTGCAAACAATGGTAAGACGTTGTGTTTTTACAACGGAAGCTAACGTGCGGATGGGGCACTAGTCTTTCGCTGCGCTTTTGCGGCGGCCGCAATTCTGTTCATGGAGGGATTTCCGATGAAGAAGATTCTCGCACTTGGTGTGATGGCATTCGCTCTCGTAGCCATCCTCTTCTCAGTAACGCAAGACACATTTGCGCAGACGACTGTTACCGGTGACTTGGCAGGCATCGTGACCGATCCGACCGGAGCCAGCATCGCCAACGCGAAGGTCACGGTAAAGGCCAATGCCACTGGCGAGACCTACACCGCTACAACGAATGGTTCCGGTGAATTCCGAGTGTCATTATTGCGCCCCGGCGCCTACACCGTCATGGTCACTGCCACGGGCTTTCAGGATTATACGACGGGGGCCCAGGTTAGCTTGGGTCAGGTCGTCCCACTAACCGTTCAGCTGGGACTTCAAACACAGAGCCAGAGCGTGAACGTGACCGAGGCAGCTCCTTTGCTGCAAAACGAAAATGCGAACCTGGCGACGACATATAACACGCTGCAACTCGAGAACCTGCCGGCGCCTGGAAATGACATGACGGCCTATGCGTTCACAACTCCCGGCGTGAGTGTGAGCACCGGCGGCGGATACGGCAACTTCTCGGCGTTCGGCCTGCCGGGCGTCTCGAATCTCTTCACCATCAACGGCAACGACAACATGGATCCGTATCTGAATCTGAACAATTCTGGCGCGAGCAACTTGACGTTGGGCGCGAACGAAATTTCAGAGGCAGCGGTCGTTTTGAACGGTTACACGGGCCAGTATGGACGTCAGGCGGGCGCGCAGGTGAACTACATCACGAAGTCCGGAACCAATGAGTTTCATGGGAATGCCGCTTGGTTTTGGAACGGTAACGACCTGAATGCGAATGACTGGTTCAACAACGCCACGGGCACTGCTCGTCCACATGCCGTCTCCAACGAATGGGCGGATTCAATAGGCGGCCCGATCCTCAAGAACAAGCTGTTCTTCTTCTTTGACAACGAAGGCCTTCGCTACGTGCTGCCCAGCGGCGGACCGGTTTACATTCCCACCAGCAATTTCTCCTCATATGTCCTGAGCAATCTGCAGGCAACCAATCCAGCCGCCGTGCCTTTCTATCAACAGGCGCTCAAACTTTACGCCGGATCTTCTGGCGCCGGCCGCGCTACGCCGGTTACAGCGGCAATCGATCCACAACTCGGCTGTGGGGACTTCGCCGGCACAGGACCGTGGGGTGTTAGCCAACCTTGCGCGTCGACGTTCCAGAGCACCGTCAACAATCTGAACACCGAATGGTTGATGGCCATCCGAGGCGATTACAACCTTTCCAGCACGGATCGCATCTACCTGCGCTATAACCAGGACCACGGTATCCAGGCCACGGGCACCGATCCCATCAACCCGGCATTCAACGCCAACAGCGTTCAGCCTTCTTATGGCGGCCAGGCTGGCTGGACCAAGACGCTGGGCGCAACTATGGTGAACCAGTTGCTGCTTTCGGCGTCCTATTACACTGCGATCTTCGGTCCTCCGAATATCCAGAACGCGTTGAGCACCTTCCCTACGACCTTTGCGTTTGCGGACGGGCTCTATTCCAACCTGGGCGGAAGCGACGAAGTGTATCCCCAAGGCCGTAAGGTGCGGCAATGGCAACTGATTGACGACTTCTCAAAAATGTGGGGCCGTCACACCCTGAAATTTGGCGCGAATGTCCGTAAGAATTGGGTCAGCACGTATGCGTCTCTCCCAGGAACGAGTGGCCTGTTTACCTTCAACTCCATGACCGACTTCGTCAACGGCCAGTTGGCGAATGGGTCCACTTATACGCAAACCTTTACCCAGGTTGGAGCAGAGAACCTGACCATGTATAGCGCCGGCTTCTACCTTCAGGATGAATGGAAGGTTCGTCCGAACTTCATGCTGACCATGGCGCTCCGGTTCGACCGTAATAGCAACATCCAGTGCGCAGGCAACTGTTTCAACGAGCTTGGCACCACGTTTGCACAGGCCGACCATACCGCGACCACGCCTTATAACTCGGCTATCAAGACCGGTTTGAGCCAGGCTTTCCCCAGCGTCGAAAAGGTTGTTCCTACTCCTCGAGTCGGCGCCGCCTGGAATGTAACAAAGAGCACTGTCATTCGTGGTGGGGTCGGCCTGTTCACGGATCTATATCAGGGCCTGATTGCCGACCGTTTCATTACGAACTCTCCCGCCGTAGCATCGTTCACAGCCAGCTCAGGTCTGGTGGCGACCAACAACCCAAACAGCGCCTTTGCGCTGGTTGCCAATTCCGCGAATGCCTTTCAGAGCGGTTTCAAAAACGGCGCGACATTAGCGCAACTGCAGGCGGCCGTTCCGGGCTTCAGCAAGCCGAACTTTAACACCGTCGAGAACGAGCTTCTCAACCCGAAATTCGTGGAATGGAATTTTGAGGTGCAGCAGTCTCTCTCAAACAAGTTCATGTTATCGGTGAACTACGTTGGCAACCATGGATATGATCTGACCAATCAGTCCGTCCTCTTAAACGCGGCTAGCAGCAAGAGTTTCGCCGGCCTGCCGGCCACGGCGCCTGACCCGCGCTTTGCAGAAGTCCGCGAATTGAACAATATCGGCTGGTCCAATTACGACGGCTTGGTGACTTCGTTCAAATGGAGAATGTCCTCGAATTTTGTGGGAGGGTTCTCCTATACCTGGAGCCATGCGCTCGATACCTGCTCCAACGAATGTCTGGAGCCCTTCAACGCCCTCACAGCGGTTAGTCTGCGGTATCAGATCAACCCCCTCAGTCTGCAGTCCCTGAACTACGGAAACGCGGATTACGATAGTCGCCACGTCTTCAACGCCAACTACGTCTATACGCTTCCGAGTTCGTATTTCCACAACGCCTTCACTAAAGGCGTCCTGGGAGGGTGGACAGTTGCCGGTACGTTCCTGACCCATAGCGGCTATCCGTTTAGCGTCCTTGATACTGGTGTTCGCAGCAAGCAGAGTGTTGTCAACGCTTCAGGTATCGCCACTACACCCCAATTGGCCGATTGGCTGGGCGGCAGTTCGGGCTACCCGAGCTGCACTACACCGAACGTGCCGTGCTATTCGACTGCTCTTTTCGCCACCAGCGCCAATCAACACGACCTTGGCAACATTCCGCGTAATTCCTTCCGGGGGCCAGGGTACTTTGACACTGATCTGAACATCACCAAGACGTTCGCGTTGCGTGAGCGTTATAAGCTCACGATCGGCGCCTTCTTCTTCAACATTTTGAATCATCCGAACTTCGACCTGCCCGTGAACAACTTGGCGTTAGGCAACTTCGGGACGATCACTCAATCGGTTTCGGCACCTACCAGCGCTTATGGCTCCTTCCAGGGCTCAGCCGTGTCGGGCCGCCTTGTCCAGACGCAGATCAAGTTCACATTCTGATTCGAGACTGAACTGGCGTAAATTTCGGGGCGCTCCTTGTCGCAAGGCCGGAGCGCCCCGTTCTTTTCGCTGGAACACGCGAGCTGAGTTGCTATCATACCTTCGATGGCCGCGCCCTCCTCCCGTAGAACGCATTCAATGCCAATGGTGCCAGAGCATGAACGACAAGACCGCTCTGACCTGTCGCGCGTGCGGGGCGCCTCTCGACATCCGCAACCTGGTCAGTGAATCCGGCTGGCGCGAAGCTCCGCGCATCAAGGACATGACGCAGTTCCAGTTCAGCTCCAGCTCTTGCCAGGTGGAAGGCGAGATCGTGCCGGTGGCCGAAATCAATCTGTCGCAGGGCGATTCGGTCTTCTTCGAGCACCACATCATGCTCTGGAAAGACGACGGTGTGCCGCTGACGGTGATGCAGCTTTCGGGCGGCATGAAGCGCGCTTTCGCGGGAATGCCGTTTGTCATCAGCGTGGCCACCGGGCCGGGCCGCATCGCTTTCTCACGAGACGCCACCGGCGAGCTGGTGGTGCTGCCACTTCATCCCGGCATGGAATTGGACGTGCGCGAACACGCGTTCCTGCTGGCTTCGCACCAGATCGATTATTCGTTTGTCCGTGTCAAAGGTTTGGCCAACATTTTGTTCGGCGGCCAGGGCATGTTTATGGATCGCTTTGTCACCACCAACACGCCCGGCCTCGTGATCTTGCACGGCTACGGCAATGTTTTCGAGCGAGTTCTGAAGCCCGGCGAGAGCATCATGCTGGAACCGGGCGCTTTCTTGTACAAGGACTCTTCCGTCACGATGCAAGTGGAGTTTCAAAAATTAGGCACCGGATTTTTCGGCGGCACGAATATGAGCCTGGCCCGAATGACGGGGCCGGGCCGGATCGGCGTCCAGTCGATGTACGTGCATCATCATACGGAGTAAGTCAAGAAAAATGTTCTGTACCAGTTGTGGCGCGAAAATTTCTGACGCGGCGAATTTTTGCGGATCATGCGGATCGCAGGTGAAGCGAGCTGCGGCGCCAGCGCCCGAACCCCCGACGCCTTCCGTTCCGTCCGCGCCCCCGGCTCCCCAGATCCAGCGCGCAGGGCCGCGAGCAACGTGCCCCTGGTGCGGCGCTTCCTTCGAAGGATCGCAACTCAGTTGTCCCCGTTGCGGCGCAACCGTCGACGCCCCGCCCGTCTCCACCGCGTCCGGCTGGGAAAAGCTCCCTGGCCGGAAAGATATGGCCAAGCTGCAGTTCGGCGACTCGTTCTGCCAGATCGAGGGTAAGTACGTTCCCGTAGCCGACGTGAAGCTGGCTGGGTCCGACAGCGTCTACTTCACGCATCACGTCCTGCTGTGGAAAGACCCGCAGGTAAATGTCACGACCATGTCGCTGGCAGGTGGCTGGAAACGTGTGTTCGCCGGAATGCCGTTGATCATGACACAAGCTCAAGGCCCCGGGCATATTGCGTTTTCACGAGACGACCCGGGCGAAATGATCGCGCTGCCGATCCAGCCCGGCCAGAGCGTGGATGTGCGCGAGCACCTTTTCATGCTGGCGACGAACAAGGTCGCCTACGATTGGTTCTCCACCAATATCTGGTACACCACGCAATCCGGGAGCGGCGACGACGCCGAGCAGGAAACTCATCATCCGGTGGGAATGTTCATGGACCGGTTTCACGCGCCCGAGTCGCCTGGATTGCTGATCTTGCACGCCGCGGGCAATGTGTTCGTGCGCGAGCTGGCCGCCAACCAGACTATTTTGGTCAAGCCGACCGCGTTGATCTTCAAAGATCCGACGGTCCAAATGCAGTTGCATTTCGAACATCCTCACACCGGTTTCAGTTTGTGGGGATCGTGGGCGAACCGTTATTTGTGGCTGCGATTGTGGGGGCCGGGGCGGGTCGCGGTTCAATCGGTGTTCGATCGAATGGAAGGTGAGAACAGCAATATCACAAGTTGCTCATCGGCCACCGAGCAACGCTGGTAACGTAATATCACGTACGTCCACTCCTCTCCTGTCGACGCTTGGTTCCTGTTCACGGCCTCACCGAATCCGAATCGTGCTCTATTGCAGTTCCTTACCGTCTCGGATCTTCGTCTCGCCATTACCGCCCTGCTACACTCCAATCGAATGATCAATCTCCGATCTCGCCATGACGGTAGCCTCCCGTTCTGGCGTCACAACCACGCTATTCACACTAACAAGCCATACCCATTCAATGAGATACCGATTGTCCTCCGCCCTGCGTGGTCACACGCGATGTGGCGCAGGTCTTCCGGCCGGCGAAAGACTTTTTCCGCAGCCTCGCTCGGCGAGCCGCGCTTGACCTCAGCAGTGAAGCCCTTTATAATCAATGTTTAGGGAACCCATTCTAGGGCCAGCTTCAGGTTAGCTTATGAACGAGCGCGAAATCGACATCCTGCACTCGATTGTGGAATCGTATATCCAAACTGGCGAACCTGTCGCCTCTCGTACAATCGCGCGACATCGCAAGGATAATCTGAGTCCCGCAACGGTCCGCAATGTAATGGCCGATCTGTGCGATGGCGGCTATCTGTCGCAGCCACATACTTCGGCGGGCCGTGTGCCCACCGAGAAAGCGTTCCGCAGTTATGTGCAATCGCTGGCGCGGAGCCGGCTGCTAATAGCGGAATTGCAACGCCTGCGGAGCGAGTTGAGCCTGTTGACCACCATGGAGGCGCGCGTGGAGCGCTCCTCGCACATGCTCACCGAAATGACCAGCAGCGTCGGCATCACCGCCGCCATCCCGACCTCCAGCCAGACGCTGGACCAGGTGGAGTTGATAGGCCTGTCCGACCAGCGCGTCCTCATGGTAGTGGTCACTCGCGATCGCATGGTGCACAATCGCGTGGTGTCGCTGAGCGAGCCCGTTTCTCAAGACGAGCTGGGCTCAATTCGCAATTACCTGAATCGCCATTTCAGCGGATGGACCCTGTCGGCGATCCACACCGAATTGAAACACCGGATCGAGCAGCAGAGCGCGGCCTATGACGAATTGCTGAAAAAGCTGACGCTGCTTTATTCCAAGGGCCTGCTGGACATCGACGTCGCACCCGAGGTGCACTTGGAAGGCGCCAGCAACCTGGTGGGGCTGGATCTGCATCTGACCCGCGAGAAGCTGCGCGAGCTTTTTCACACGCTCGAAGAGAAGAAGAGAATTTTGCATCTGCTGGACCGTTTCCTCGAACAGCCGGCGGGCGAGCTGGCGATTCACGTAGGCCTCGGCGACGTGCACCCCAGCATGCGGGAACTTTCGCTGATCGGAGTTTCGATCCCGCTGGCGGGCGGCGTGTCCGCCAAGATCGCAGTGCTCGGGTCCATGCGGATGAACTACGGAAAAGCGATGTCGGCGGTGTATCACGTAGGTCAGGCCTTTCGAGGTTTGCCGGAATAGCATCGCCGTGCCCAGGCCGCTGGCCCGCGATTATAAACTGAAGGTATGAACCCGAAAGAGCCCTTTGCCGATTCCAGCGAATCCAGCCAGTCCTCCGGAGTGGTCGACGCTCCCGGCGGCCAGGCATTGGAAGCGGTGACGGCCGAACGCGACCGCCTGATCGAGGAAAAAAACGATCTGACGGATCGCCTGCTTCGGCGGCAGGCCGAGTTCGACAACTTCCGCCGGCGGGCCGAGCGCGATAGGGCTGACGTGCTCGAATTCGCCAATACCGAGACGGTTCGCTCGATCCTGCCGATTTTGGACGATTTCGAGCGAGCCTTGAAGGTGGAAGGCACGGGCAAGGAATACGCCCGCGGAATGGAATTGATCCATCAGCGCCTTTCGGATGCTCTAAAGAAGTTAGGCCTGGAGCCGATTAGTGCGAAGGGGCTGAAATTCGACCCCAACCTGCATCATGCGGTCGACATGCTGGAGACCGACGACGTCGAAGATCATACGGTGCTCGATGAATACCAGCCTGGCTACAATTTCCGGGGACGTCTGCTGCGCCCGGCCATGGTAAAGGTAGCAGTGAAAAAACAATGAACGCCACCAAGCGCGACTATTACGAGATCTTGGGAGTCCAGCGCGACGTCGACCTCTCGGGCTTGAAGAATGCCTACCGCGAGCTCGCCAAGAAATACCATCCCGACCGGAATCCGGAACAGGACGCGGAGGATAAATTCAAAGAGGCTTCCGAGGCTTATAGCATCCTCAGCGATCCCCAAAAGCGAGCGGCCTATGACCGTTATGGCCACCAGGGGCTGCAGGGCTTGGGAGGCGGCCAGGGCTTCGATCCCAATTCCTTCACCGACTTCAGCGACATCCTGGGCGATCTGTTTGGATTCGGAGATCTGTTCGGTGGCGCCGGACGGCGCGGCGGTGGACGCGGCCGCTCGCAACGCGGCGAAGACCTGCGCTACGACCTCGAAATCAATCTCGAAGACGCCATTCGGGGACTGAGCGTGGATATTCAGGTTCCCCGCATGGAAGTCTGTTCGCGTTGCCAGGGCACGGGCGCGGAGAAAAATGACGGGCTGGTAACGTGCCCCATGTGCCATGGGCGGGGCGAGGTGATCTACCAGCAGAGCTTCCTGCAGATCCGCCGTACCTGCGGGCAGTGCGGCGGACGTGGCCAGATTATTCGCCGGCCCTGCACACAGTGCCGCGGCGAGCGTTATGTCCGGACGGAACGAAAACTGAAGGTCAATATTCCGGCTGGGGTCGATACGGGCACGCGGCTTCGATTAGCCAATGAAGGGCAGCCGGGCGGAAGCGGCGGTCCCGCGGGCGACCTTTACGTGGTTGTCAAAATCAAAGAGCACCCGATTTTCGAACGCTCGGGCGATGACCTGCATTGCACGATCCCGGTCAATATCGCGCAGGCGGCGCTCGGCACCGAAGTGAACCTGCTGACCTTCGATGGCCTCGAGACGGTCAAGGTCCCGGAAGCCTCGCAGACCGGTTCGCGCATAAGGCTCAAAAACCTGGGCGTCCCCCGGCTCCAGGGCGCCGGGCGCGGCGACCTGTTCGTGCACGTCGACGTTCGGATTCCGAATAAGCTCACCCGCGAGCAGCGAAAACTTTTTGAACAGCTGCGCGAGACCCTGCCGGCGGAGAATGAGCCTCATGAAAAAGGGATCATCGATCGCGTCAAAGACTATTTCATGTAGTTGAGTTCACCCTCCCGGTCCTCTCCATCCACCCGCGAAACATTCGCGTGAAGGCTTGGACCTCAGGCGATTCCCAAAGCTCCCCGACGGTGCATCGCATCTTTCGCCGCCAGTTCGGATACTCGGACGTACTCCCAGGCAGATTCTGCTGCTCGGTCTCCTTGAGTAGATCTTCCTGATTCAGAACCATCAGTTTGGATGGCGTGGATGCGAGAAAGCCCACTACGGCATTGTGCAGCTCGCCTGTCAGTTCCGGAACATCGTTGGCATTGCGCGGGAACCATTCCGGCAGCAGCTTCAGCTCGATGAGAACGTCCAGCATCTTTTGCTTTTCGCGCAAGCGGTCAGCCAGCATCTGGCGATACGTTGCAACGTCGGGCAGCAGTCCCGCGCTGCGGCGCGCATCGATGTCGCGTCCCAGCCAGAATCCGGCCAGCGTTGGCAAGTCGTGCGTAGTCGCCGACGCCAGAGCGTCGCGGGGATATTCGTCGGGCTTGCGCATGCGGCCGTTGCGGTCTTGCTCGAAGTACAGCAGACGGTAGCTCAGAATTCCGAAGCGGTGCAGCGCCGCCCTGACTTCGTCCGGGACCGTGCCCAGATCCTCGCCGACGATCAGCACTTTATTCCGAACGCTTTCGAGCGCCAGGATTGCGAGCAAGTCTTCATTGCGGTCGCGCACGTAAGTTCCTTCCAGAGCTTCCATGCCGTCCGGAATCCAGAAAAGCCGGAAGAAGCGCATAACGTGATCGATTCGGAGCGCGCCCCCATGACGCAGGTTCTTACGGATCGACTCGGCGAACAACTGATAGCCGTCTTGATAATGCCGTTCGGCATTCGGGGGAGGGAATGCCCAATCCTGGCCCTTGGGCGAGAAGCCGTCCGGGGGGGAGCCGACCCTGGATCCTGAAACAAAGAAGGAACGGTGCGCCCACAGATCGGCGCCAAAGCGATCGGTCGCGAGCGCTAGATCGTGATAAAGTCCGATGCTCAGCCCTCGCCGCCGGGCCTCCTGCTGGGCGGATGCGAGTTGTTGATCGAGTTGCCACTGCACGTATTTGTAGAACAGAACGCTGCGCCAATGCTTTTGCGCAAACTCCTCGGTCGCGGCCGACTGCGGGTCCTGATAGCGTTCGGGCCAGGATGGCCAGTTCCAGACGTCCGGGCATTGCTTGTGAATGGCCTCATCCAGCGCCGAGTGGACCGCGAACCGATGCAGCAGATCGCCTTCGCGCTCGATATACACACGAAGCTCTCGAGCGCGCGCTGTGTCTCGCGCCCACTCCTTGAGAAATGCGCGAAACAGCAATTTCAGGAAGCGAAGCTTCAGGCGGTACACGCGCTCATATTCGACCAAATCGGCGGCGCGCAGTTCCCGAATCTCAACTTGCATGGCCGGGGAGTTGAGCAGAGCGCCGGCTCTAGGCGAAGACTGGAATTCTTCAATCTGCTCCAGGTCGAGATATATAGGGTTGCGATAGAAGACCGAGTTTGGCAGATACGGGCTGGTATTATACGGCTGGCGGTTTGGGATGGCGTGCAGGGGATTCAGAGCGACGAAGCTCGCTCCGGTCTGCTCGGCCACCCATCCGATGAACGCCTGGAGATCGGTGGTATCGCCGCATCCCCAATTCCGCTGCGATCGCACGCCATAGAGGCTGATGGCGATCCCCGCGGCGCGTCCGGATTCGAGCCCGGGCGGCTCATAGGCGCGGGGGGGACAAACGATCAACCGCGACGGCTCGGATGGCTGGCCGCCGATTTCGATCGAAAGCTCGTGATAGCCAAGGGGAAGGTCGTCCGGAAGGGGGATCTGCTTGCGTTGGAAGCTCCTCCCGCGCAGAGATACTTCCTCGGCAACCTCGTTATCGCCGAGCGAGCGGCGGATTTCCAACGCACTACCCTGCTCAGTTCGAAGTCTGACTACGGCGGGAAGATGGGCCTGTTCGGCGGGGAGGGAGACCGGGGCCAGGAGCGGCTGGTTGTCTTTAACTAGGACCAAAGTCGGAGGAAGCGGGCGCTGCCATTCACGCCAGGCGCGTTCTTCGAGAGCACGTTCCAGGGATGTTGGCGTGCTCGCATCCACACCAAGCGATTCGAGGATCGCCGTCTGGGCGCGTTGCGAAGCCCGATGCTGCTTTCCCCATACGTCCCAGTATTCGATTTCGATGCCGCAAGCTTCGAGCCGCTCGGGCGAGCTGTGGACGTTCGGCCCCGCCGGTGGTTGGAATGCCTTCGGGAATCTCCCCCATGTGATAATAGGATCGTGGACGAAGAGGCCAAGTTTCAACCCAGTCTTCCCAGCGAGCTTTTCGCCCGTATCGACAACGAAGACGTGGTGGATGGTTCCGAGGGCATTATAACAACCACGCTCGATAAAGCCATCAATTGGGGGCGTAAAAACTCGATCTGGCCGATGTCGTTCGGCCTGGCTTGCTGCGCCATTGAGATGATGTCGATGATCGGGTCGCGTTATGACATTTCGCGCTTCGGCGCGGAGGTGATGCGCGGATCTCCGCGGCAGTCGGATCTGATGATCATCGCCGGCCGGGTGTCGAACAAAATGGCGCCTGTGATCCGGCGTTTGTACGAACAGATGCCCGAGCCGAAATGGGTGATTTCAATGGGGGCTTGCGCCACCTCCACGGGGGTGTTCAGCAACTACGCGCTGATCCCGGTGAATCAGGTGATTCCGGTGGATGTTTATGTTCCAGGATGCCCTCCGCGGCCGGAGCAGCTGATTTACTCGATTATGTTGCTGCAGAAGAAGATCGAGAACGAAAAAGGTACGATCAAGAAGGTTCTGAACCTCGCCTGAACGCCCGGCGTCCGGGCTATTCCGGAGCTTTCTACGGGCTCCACTCAAACTTTTTCATTCGTCACCGATAAGCATAGTACACGTCGCTCCCGGCCGATATGTAACCTAAAAATGCAAATCAACCGCTATCAAAACTACATCGAAGAAGAAATACTGACCGCCCATCCCGTGCGGCTGATTCAGCTGCTCTATCGCGGGGCTTTGGATTCGATCATGTCGGCCCGCCGCTATTTGAAATTGGGAGACATTCGCGCCCGGTCGCGCGCGATCAGCAAAGCCCTGACGATCGTAACCGAGCTTTCGCTGTCCCTCAATCACACCGCCGGGGGCGAGCTGAGCAAGAATCTCGCCGAGCTGTATGCTTATACCCAGACGTTGCTGATTCAGGCCAATGTGAAACAATCGGACCCGCCACTCGAGGAAGCCGAGCGTCTGTTGTCCACTTTGATGGACGGCTGGCAGGCCTGTTTGCCACCTGAGAAGCAAGCAGGTCCCTACGAGCCAGTCAGTTGCGCGTATTGATGCTTATTCGCTGGGGGTGGTCGATGTGGTGTGGTGGTCAATAATGGCCTTCGCCACCGCTTCGGCAGGCACTTCGTACTTGCCAGATTGCACTGCGAGCCGAAGCTGCTCCAGTCGCTGTGGATCGCCTGTAGAAAGCGCCTGCGCCATCTGAGAGACCTCAGCTTGATCGGTGCCGCGAGCGGCCTTCGAACCTTTTTCTAGCGCGCGCTGGTCGGCAGTTTGCTCTGTTTTCCCCGTCTCCTGCGTGAGCGGGGGGCGATTCAGATCATCGATCCGCATTCTTAGCCAGTCCTGTCTCTACTATCTTACCGATTCCGAACCCTCCGCTGCTGGCCAACGCCTGGGCGAACTGCTGTTCCCCAAGCTCGATCATGGTCGAATTCGCATCGCTGTCATCGCCTCCGTCCCCGGTGAGACCGCCCCCGGATGCTTCTCGCGCCAATTTCAGCATTTGGGCGAGCAGCAAAGCCTCAAAGTCCGTCGCCGCTTGCTGAATCTTGGCGGGAGTGTCCTTCTTCGCCAAGCCGGCGGGGATGGCCGTCAGAGCGACGGGAGCCGAGAGCGCCGCTTTCATAGACATGATTTTAGATAACCTCCAGTTCCGCCTCGAGCGCTCCGGCAGCCTTGACACTCTGCAGGATCGCTATGATGTCGCGGGGCGTGGACCCTATGGCTGTCAGGGCCCTCACCAGTTCCTCGACGCTCGCACCTTGCTTGAGCACGACGTTCCGGGCCTTTTCTTCTTTGGCTGTCACGGTGGTTTGCGGCGTGACCGTGGTCTGGCCGGATGAGAGCGCCTCCGGCTGCGAGGTATTCAAAATGGTTTGGATTTCCACTGTCAGCGTGCCATGCAGTATAGCCACGGGAGCGATGCGTACGTCCTTGCCCATCACGATAGTGCCAGTGCGTTCGTTAATTACGATGCGGGCGGGCCGGTCTGCTTCCACCGTGAGGTTTTCGATCTCTCCCAGAAACTCGACTACATTTGTTTTGTAGACCGCCGGCGTGTCCACCGAGACCAAAGCTGAATTTTCCGCGCGAGCCGGTTCAGCGCCAGCGCCGCCGAACTTCTGGTTGATGGCGATCGAGATCCGGGCTGCGGTGGTATAGTCGGCCTGCCGCAGTTGGAGCTTGATGCGCCCTCCGGGCTCAACCGACGGCGCCAGTTTCTCCACGATGGCTCCATTAGGAATTCGTCCCGCAGTAGGATGATTCACGGTTTGACTGGCGCCGCCCCGCCCAGCCACAAAGCCGCCGGTAACTACCGATCCTTGCCCCGCCGCATAGACCTGGCCATCCGGACCCTTCATGGGTGTAAGAATCAAAACGCCTCCCCGCAGGTTAGTAGAGTCACCGATCGCTGCCACGGAAATATCGATTCGTATTCCTGGTTGAGCGAAGGGTGGCAAATCGGCGGTGACCAATACTGCCGCCGTGTTTTTGACCAGCATGGCAATCGGAGAAACTTGGATGCCCATGCGCGCCAGCAAGTTTGTAAGGCTTTGGGGAGAGAAGAGGGTTTGTTGCTTGTCGCCTGTGCCGTTCAGGCCCACCACCAATCCGTAGCCAACCAACTGGTTGTCGCGAACGCCTTCAATGGAAACCAGGTCCTTGAGACGCGTTCCGTTGGCCGCCGCCCAGAGCGGAACCAACGCAAGCAAGCCGATGGAGGGTCGCAAGGTCATAGGGTCAGAATGGAAGCAGCCCGAGCAGGATTCGGTATAAGAAGAAGGGTCGCTTGACGGCGTCGTTCACCACGCCCTTGCCATTCACGAGGATTTCCATCCGCGCCACGCGATCCGAAGGGATCGAGTTCACCGGACTCAAGTCGTCCGGCCGGATGATCCCGCGCAGCGTGATCACTTGTTTCTCGGAGTTGACCGCGATCTCCTTCTGCCCCTGGATAACTAGATTCCCGTTCGGCAACACATCGGTGACTTCCGCCGTTACGGTGGTGGTGAGGGTGGTTCCGCGCGACGTCGTTCCCTGGCCCTGCAGTTGTTGATTATTGGTGGCGTTCGCGAGATTTGCCAGCGCGCCGGTAGCGCTCTTCGGCCCGAACAAGGAAGTGACCGACGCGGCGACGCTCGATTTTCTGGAGGTGCTTGTCACACCCGTGGAAACAGCCGAGGCTTTGTCCGAGACGAGGATCGTGACCAGATCGTAAGTTTGGCTGGCGCGCACGTCGCGAAAACCATCCGCCAAGCGTCCGCCGACTATGTACAAAGAACCCGGCGACGCACTGGAAGATTGCTGCGATTTGCGGTGGACTTCCTGGACATACTGTTCGAGCGAAGGTTTTTCTTGCGCCGACGGTTTCTTCTTCGGGGCAGCTATCACGAGCAACGGAAGCATACAGAGTGCGGCCAGATATACTTTCATGTCAAGCTCCAGGCGGCGGCCGCACGGCTACTCTTCCTTTGCCCTCGACCACGGCGCGAAAGTTTTTTCCGGTGGATGGGTTGTGCACCAGGATGCTCTCGCCCTTTTTCCCGGATGACTGGGCGACTACATCCATCGACAACGTAGCCGAGCCATCTACGACACTCACGCGCACGGTGTCACCCCTGGATATCTCCATCGGTTCGTAGAGCGCACCAGGCGCAAATTTCTGGCCCGCCGGAATGCTCCGGCGGGCCATCTTGCCTATGATCGCTTCGGGAGACTGAATCGACAAAGGCAGGAATGGAAACTGCCGGCCACGTACTTCTTTGACCTGGGTGGCCTTAATTACGGCGCCAGCGGGAATGTCTTCCGCAGCGACCAGAAGGGCACACCCCACGCTAACTTTGATCCTCGCCCAGACGGGGATGCTGCTTTGGGAGTCATAGCGCAATAAGCCGCGCCAAATCACGGGGATTTCGGGATTTTCTCCTACCGGACGGCCTAGCTGAACAGACTGGAATTCCAAGCGGCCCGGGGGCACCGGCTCCCTGCTAAATTCAACCACCTCCAGCTCAACGTCTGCCGCGCCAATCGCCGAAAGAAGAGCTGCTCTCATTTCTTCGGTTGAAATGGGCCGCACCATCCGCTCCACGCAAATGCTGGAGATGATACCGTCGCCCAGGTCGAGTCCCTGCTTCCGAGCAATGAGCACAAGCTCTCTGGCCGACAGAATCCGCTGCACCCCAGGCCGGGGCGCAAAGCCAATCACCGTCTGCGGATCGAGCCCCTGTAAAAGCGGAAAGGACTCACGGACGTCGCGCGCCAAAATCCGGTCTGAGGACACGGCCACGCAACCGGCATACGCCAGAGCGCTAAAGACGGACGCAATGAGGAATCGTTCTCATGTCGTAACGTTATTGATCATTTGGTACATTTGATCGGCGGTCTTCACCACTTTGGAGTTGGCCTCATAAGCGCGCTGGCTCACAATCAGGTTGATGAACTCCTCGACCACGCTGACATTTGAGCCTTCCACGTAACCTTGCATCAGCGAGCCGACGCCCTCCTGACCGCCGGGAATCCCCAGCGTAGCGACGCCCGAAGCATCGGTCGGCATGAAGAGATTCTGTCCGATCGCGTTCAGGCCTCCCGGGTTAGTAAAATTCGCAAGTTGGATCTGCCCCGCCACCTGGGAGGCGGTTTGGCCTGGCTGGGTGTAACTGACCGTCCCGTCGGAGGCGATCGTAACGCTTTGAGCCTGCGGAGGGATTGTGATTTGAGGCTGGAGCGGGTTTCCATTGGCGGTCACGACATTGCCGTTGAGATCGAGTTGGAATCCTCCATCCCTTGTGTAAGCGAGCTCGCCCGTCGGCTGCAGGATCTGAAAGAAGCCTTTGCCCTGAATGACAAGGTCCAGAGGATTGTCAGTCTGCTGAAAATTGCCCTGGGAAAATATGATTTCGTTGGATGCCGGGCGAGTTCCCAGCCCCAGCTGTAGACCGCTGGGCACGATAGTTTGGGCGCCGGCCGCAGCACCCGGCTGCACGTAGTTCTGGTAAATCAAGTCTTGGAACTGCGTCCGCCGCATCTTGAAACCATTGGTGTTTGAATTGGCCAGATTATTAGCGATATTGTCGACGCTCATTTGCTCGGCGGCCATACCGCTGGCCGCGCTAAAGAGTGCTCGAATCATTGTTTAATCCTCAAAATGTTTAATCCTCAAGATGTTTAATCCTCAAAGTCGTTCGATCCTCAAAATTCCTTGTTCATCTTCAATTCGTTTCTCAACGTCACTGGGCCACCTTCGCGACGTCTTGCACCGCGCGCAGGTTCATGTCCGCGCCAATCGCCAGCGCCTTCTGCAGCGCTTCGAACTGCCGCATGATATTCACCAGCCGGACTGCGGATTCAGCCGGCTGAGAGTTGGCCGCCTCGATCATTCCCTGATGGATCTCGGGCTGTGTCGCGGAGGCCGGTGGCATGGTGGATAGGTCTGTCCGGAAGTAATTGTTGCCGCGCTTGGCCAGCACGGCAGGATCGGGAAAGTTCACCACCGCGATCTGGGCCACATCCTGACCGTCCTGTCGGACCGTGCCATCGGAGCCGATTTCCACCGGCCGGGTGCTATCGAGAAGAATCGGCTTTCCATCCTGGCCTTGGATTTTATCGCCGTCCTGCGTGGTAAGCTCCCCCTGCAGCGAAAGACGAAAGCTGCCATCACGCGTAAACACCGGACCGTTGGCCGATTGGGCGACAAAAAACCCCTGGCCATTGAGCGCCAGATCGAGCGTGTTGCCGGTGGGCGTCAACGATCCTTGGGAGAAGTCGGTCCACTGGCGCTCGATCACCGGAAGAATCGTGGGATCAGTACCGGCGGGAGAATCGGCCGCCTCGGCGGAAAGATACACACCGTAAAACTCGCGATCGGCTTTGAAACCGGGAGCCGAGGAGTTTGCAATATTGTTGGCGAGCATGTCCAGGCTTTCGAGCCGCGCTCGAATTCCACTAGCTGCCGCGCTGGTGAGAGGATCCATGATGAACCGGTTGCCCGAGCCAGTGAGAGCAATTCACGGGCCGCGAGTGCAAGTACTCTCATACTCATGCCAGCTCGAGCGATGAGAGCGTTTATGGGCGGAACTAGTCTGGCAAAAAAGTGTCATAACGGGACCGGTGCCATTTCTGTATCGCGACCACCATCGCTAAACCTCTGAGCTTGCTAGAAACGTACGCGGCCCGCCACATGCTTTTGAGGAAAGCGTGAATATCGCCAGCGCAGAATCCGCTTCCACGCCTTTGAATGTCCCCAGCCGAACGTTCGGGGCCGCGGGCGGTTCGCTTCTCGGGGGCGCTGCAGGAATGCCGCAGGGCAGGGACGCTCGCGGGGCCAGCGAGCCAAGCAGCTTTCTATCCTTAATAACCGGTTTGGAAGCAGAGATTCCCGCCCCCACTCCGGGTCAGATCGAGCCGGAACCTTTGCCAACCTCGGACACGCCTGGCGGCGGCGTCAATGATAAAAGCAAGGAGTCGACCAATGACCTAAGTAAAGACACAAAGAACCATAAGAAAGAAGAATCGCCCGTTCTAGCGCCGCTGGCACGCCCACTTCAGGAACCGGTAGCTTTCCTTACGAAACCTGTCGCACTCGAGCTAGCGCCCGGCTGGGCAGGCGGGAGTGAGCAGGCCACCTGGGATGAAAACAACAACACTGGCGGCTCGGCCCAGCATGCCGATATCGCACCGAATCCCTTGGCTCCCGTGCTACCTGCTCTGACGCCGGTTGTGGGAGATGTCGCATTCGCGCTTCGTTTAACTCCGAACCGTTCGGAAACCGTGAATACCGAGGACGCAGTCGCTCGGTCCTGGTCATTGTCACCGCCGCAAAGCGCGAAAAGTATCGTGACGGAGGCGCCGGCCAAACGGGAATTCCCGGAATTTCGCCTCAGCGACAACCATGCCGAAGGAAGTGGAAAAACTCTAGCAGTTGCGGCCTGGCCGTCAGATGCGGCCGGCGCACCTGACACACGCGCCGCACCAAACACAGACGCCGGCACCGCACCAGTGGGCGACGCCTCCGTACTGAAAGTTGCTTCGGAGCCTGAAATAAAAATAGGCCTTGCGCCACCTGTTACCCGACAGATCTCGTTGAATCTATCAACCGACGACTCCACTCAGGTGAATATCGGTGTAACCGAGAGAGCGGGCAAGGTGCTAGTGGCGGTTCGCACATTGGATCACGAACTCGCGCAGTCCCTGCAGACGGATCTGGGCGACTTGGTCGGACGGTTGGAAAGCAAAGGTTTCAAAACGGAAACCTGGATACCGGCCGTCGCTCACCAGGAAGCCGCCCCGTTACAGTCCTCTAACTCGAATACCAGCTTTAACCAGCCCCAGCATTCCAGTGCCGGGAACGGCGGCGGGCAGCAGAGCCAGGGGCGAAACAACTCGACCCAGCGGCAAAAAGAGCGCTGGGCCGCACAACTGGATGAGACAATTTCAGGGGACCAAGCAAGGAGTGAGAGCTAATGATGACCGCAATCGGCGGAGCGACAAACGTCCCGCAAGCGCCAGCGTCCACCACAACCACCTCCCAGGCGGCTAGTTCCGCCACGAATGGACTGGTCAGCGAGCAAACTTTTCTCCAGCTATTGGTCGCTCAGCTGCAGAACCAGGACCCGACGCAGCCGCAAGACGGAACTCAGTTCGTAGCCCAGCTGGCGCAGTTCAGCTCGCTTGAACAAGAGATCCAAATGCGGCAAGATCTGGACGCCCTGGCCGGCGCCACGACCGCCAGCCCGGCCGGCGGCGCATCGACGGCACGACAACCCTAAGGAGACTTCATGTTTGCATCTTTCTCAACCGCACTTTCGGCGCTCTCAGCGGAATCTACCGCCATCTCTGTCGTCGGAAACAATCTCGCGAATCTCAATACCACAGGTTTCAAGGCCAGTTCGGTTTCCTTCCACGATCTGGTCACGGAGTCTCTGGGGGCCGGCCTGGGCGAGACCCAGGTGGGGTTCGGCGTGGGCGCACCAATCACTATGCGGCAATTCACCCAAGGCGCGATTCAGACTACGGGGGGAACACTGGATGCAGCGATCCAGGGAGATGGTTTCTTCGTGGTTCAGGGACCCAATCAAGCCACTGAATACACCCGCGCCGGCAACTTCCAAGTGGACAAAAACGGAAACCTGATCACCGCGACAGGCGAAGGAGTGGAAGGCTGGACCACAACCAATGGCGTGCTCAATACTAATGGGCCTCCGAGCAGCATCACTATACCTGTCGGCACGGTGCAACCTCCGGTCACCACCCAGAATATCTCTTTCGATATGAATCTGAACGCCGCGGGCGTCGCGGGTACCTCCACGGGAACGTTCGCGACCGCGGTCACGGTCTATGACTCCCTGGGCAATTCGCACATCGTAACCGCGACCTTCACCGAAGACCCAACCACCGCCGGCCAATGGAACTACTCCCTCAGCGTTCCCGATGGTGACTTGCAGACCCCCCCTTTCACGCCCCTGACCGGCAGCATTAACTTTGATTCGAACGGAACCCTGACTACGCCCGCCGCGACGGATCCTTCGCCGCAACTGCAGATCACGGGTCTCAAAGATGGCGCCTCGGACATGACCATCAACTGGAACCTGTTCAACGGCACATCTCCACGAATCACCCAGTATGCGCAGCCGTCGTCCATTTCGGCGGTCGCACAGGACGGGTCTCCCGCGGGACAACTGGTAAACGTCGCGATCGCTAACGGCGGCCAGCTTCTAGCCCAGTATTCAAGCGGACAGCAGACCGTAGTGGGTCAGCTTGCCATGGCGACTATTCGAAATCCCGAATCCTTGGTCTCGGTCGGAGACAACAACTATCAGGTCAGCTCCCTTTCAGCGATCCCGGCCGTGGGTCTGCCGGGCACGGGCGGCCGTGGAACGGTGCAAGGTGGCGCGGTGGAGTCGTCCACGGTGGACATTGCAACAGAATTCACCAACCTGATCGTCTTTCAGCGCGGCTACGAGGCCAACTCCAAAGTCATCAACGTTGTGGACCAAATCAGCCAGACCACCACCAACCTGATCCCTAACGCATAGCAGCCGGACGTGACTCCTCTTCAAGAGATCGCCGATTTGGCCGACGTGACCCTCGACGTGGAAGTCGAGCTCGGCCGAAGGATCATGACCATCGCTCAAATTTTGCAGCTTGGACCGGACAGTGTGGTCCGCATGGGACGGTCGGCCGGTGACAACATTGACATCCTGATCGGCGGCGCGCTGGTCGGCTACGGAGAGATCGTGATTATCGAGGATGCCGTCGGGGTTCGGATCACGGATTTCAGTCTGGAGGAATGAGGTCGAAGATATGGACGTTATTCGACAATCGCTGGCCATTACGTTTGTTTTTCTGCTGCTCTGGGCGGCGCTGTGGTTTCTCAAGAAGAGACGCGGGGTTTCCTCTTCAAGAGGCCGCGCGAACAAGGGACTCATGGAATCCCGCGCCCAGCTTGCTCTGAGCGCGCAGCACTCCGTGCATCTGGTTCGGGTGGGAGATCGCGACCTGGTTCTGGCGATGCATCCGTCCGGCATCACGCTGCTGTGCGATTTACCGCTCTCTCCGGCCTCTCACATTGCAACCGTGGCAGAACCATGAAGCTAGTGCGCTGTGTTCTAACTCTCTGGCTGGCCTCGGACGGCGTCGCATGGGCGCAGGGCCCAGGCTCTTTGCTGGGCGTGTCTTTAACACCGTCCAAAGGCTCCGCCAGCCTGGGCGTGCCGATGCAGATCATCCTACTGCTCACGCTGCTGACGGTTCTGCCGGCGGTCGTCATGACCGTGACTCCCTTCCTGCGGATCACCGTAGTGCTCCATTTCCTGCGCCAAGCGCTGGGAACCCAGACCACACCTTCCAATCAAGTATTGATCGGACTTTCGCTTTTTCTGACGCTGCTGATCATGCAGCCGGTGGTCTCGGAAATGTATCACAAAGGCTGGGAGCCTCTGGAGCAGGGGCAAGTCCAATGGCAGCAGGCTTTCGATGACGGCTCGAAACCCCTTCGTACTTTTCTGGTCCGCTATGTCCGGGAAAAGGACGTCCGTCTGTTCTTGGAGGTCTCGCATACGCCCGCGCCACCGCGGCCGTCCGATCTATCGCTCAGCGTTCTGTTGCCGGCCTACGTGCTCTCGGAACTCAAGACCGGTTTTCAGATCGGCGCGGTCTTGTATCTCCCCTTTTTGGTGATCGATCTGGTGGTGGCTTCCGTGACGCTATCGATCGGAATGGTCCAGCTGCCGCCCGTCATGCTGTCCGCGCCCTTTAAGATTCTGTTGTTCGTCCTGGTGGATGGCTGGAACCTGGTGATCGGATCGCTCGTGAGGAGTTTCTATCAAACATGACCCCGGAAATCGCGGTGGAGATCTTTCGCCATACCCTGATGGAAACCTTCTGGTTGAGCCTTCCGCTTCTCGGCATTGGATTCGTGGTCGGGATCCTGATCAGTCTGGTCCAGGTTCTAACCTCCATTCAAGACACCAGTTTTGGAGCGGTCCCCCGTCTGGCTGCGTTCCTGTTCGGGCTGCTGCTGTTGCTGCCCTGGATGACGGCCAAGCTGGTGGCTTACACCGTCCTTATGTTCGGCGATTTCAGCCGTTATGCACGTTGACCTTACCCTGAATTTTCCCCGGCTATATGGGTTTCTTCTGGTGCTGGCCCGTGTCTCCGGCTTAATCGTCATGGTTCCGATCCCGGGTGTTGCGGCCGGGACGAATTCGAGCCGCATCGTACTGGCATTGGCCCTTACCATTGCGTTATTTCCAGTCTGGCCGGCTCCGGCCCTGGAAGGTCCGGTAGTGGGAGCCCTGTTGGGATGGATAGTGTCCGAGGCCGCGTTCGGTTTGACTATTGGCGTAGCTGTCGCATTTCTGCTCGAAGGCGTGCAGATGGCGGCGCAGGTGATTGGCCTACAGGCCGGCTATTCTTTCGCTTCCACCATAGACCCGACCACTCAAGCCGACACCACGTCGCTGCAGGTGCTGTCGCAGCTACTGGCCGGATCGCTGTTCTTCGCCTTCGGATTCGATCGCCAGCTGATACGGATTCTCGCCCGGAGCCTGGCATCCATTCCCGCTGGGGCCTACGCTCTGAATAGCTCGATCGTGGAAGCCATTACGCGCCTGGGCTCGGCGATCTTTGTGACCGGACTTCAACTCGCCGCGCCGGTTCTGGCTCTGCTGCTGCTGCTGGATATTGCGTTTGCGGTGCTCGGGCGGCTGCAAACGCAGTTGCAACTTCTTTCTCTTTCCTTTTCGATCAAGATGCTGCTGGGGTTGTCATTTCTCACCGCCATCCTCTCTTTTTTCCCAGCGGTCTTCGCTAAGTCAGGCGCCGCCACTTTTAAAACGCTCCTGCGCCTGCTGGCTCGTTAAATGGCCGACCAAGGACAAAAAACCGAAAAACCGACTAAGCGAAAGCTGGACAAGGCCCGGCGCGAAGGCCAATTCCCGGCCAGCCGCGAGTTCCTGGCCGCCCTGCAGTTTCTGACATTTGTCGTTTTAGTGGGCGGCGGGGCCGCTGGCTTTTTGAATCGAGCGCGCGAGATGGCTCGATATTTTCTAGAGGTGGCTTTTCATCTTCAGCTCACTCCGCATAGCGTGGCGGGCCTCTATGTACGGTCGGTGGGACAAGTTTTCCAGCCCTTGATGTGGATGGGAGTTTGCCTGACCGGAGTGGCTCTGACGGCTCAGTTAGGCAGTACGCGGCTGGGAGTTTCGCTTCAAAAATTGGCGCCCGACCTGAAGCGGCTGAACCCGCTCGAGAAGATCAAGAACGTCCCGCGGCAAAACGCGGCTTCGTTCATGCAGGCGCTCCTATTCTTGCCTCTCATGGCCTTGGCGGTTTACACCATCGCCCAATCCAACCTGGCAGTCTACGCGGGTCTGGCTCGGGTGGGCATCTGGCCCGCGCTCATAGTGATCGGAAGCTCGCTCAAAGATCTGTTGTGGAAAGCGGCCTTTCTCTTTCTGGCCATTGGTTGCCTCGATTTTCTACGGGCCTACCTGCGGCACAACAAATCGCTGCGCATGAGCAAGCAGGAGGTCCGGGAGGAGCTCAAAGAGACCGAAGGCAATCCGCAGATCAAAGGCCGCATCCGCCGCATTCAGCGCGACCTGGCGCGGCGCAACATGATGAAGGAGGTTGCCAAGGCCACCGCCGTCATCGTCAACCCCACCCATTACTCGGTGGCCATTCTCTACGAAATGGAAAGCATGGCCGCGCCGCGCGTGCTGGCGAAAGGCAAGAACTATCTGGCGCGCCGCATTCGCGAGCTGGCGCTCGACCATGAAGTGCCGATCATCGAGAACGAGCCGCTGGCGCAAGCCTTGTACAAGTCGGCCGAGGTTGGCCAGGAGATCCCGCCGCATCTGTATCGAGCGGTGGCGGAAGTGCTGGCCTACATCTTCAAGCTCATGCATCCAAGAAAGAAATAAATGGGAAAGAAATAAATGGGAAAGAAATAAATGGGAAAAGATAAAGATAAATGGCCGCCCCGTCCCAGCTTCCCACCAAGACCCAGCTTCCGGCTGCTGCAGGCGCCGCAAAAAGCGCCGCGGGTACCGGAAGGACCGCCGCGGGCGCTAGCGGCAAGAGCGCGGCCGGCTCGGCTTTTTCCATTCCTCCTGCTTTGGCCGGCAATTGGATGGAGTTCGGCGTACCGATCGCGGTGTTGGGCATCGTTCTGGCGATGATCGCACCGCTACCGCCATTCCTGCTGGACATTCTGATCAGCGCCAATATCACCATGTCGGTGATCGTCCTGTTGGTCTCCCTGTACATCACCAAGCCGGTGGATTTCAGCGTCTTCCCCACCACGCTGCTGTTAATGACGCTCTTCCGCCTGGCTCTCAACGTCTCCTCGGCTCGCCTGATCCTGCTCAACGGAAACACCGGCACCTCGGCGGCGGGCGAGGTCATCCAGGCCTTCGGGGCTTTCGTAGTCGGCGGCAATTACATCATCGGCGCGGTGATCTTCCTGGTCTTGATCGCCATTCAGTACGTGGTCATCAATCACGGAGCCGTGCGTATTTCCGAAGTCACGGCGCGCTTCACTCTGGATGCGATGCCCGGCAAGCAAATGTCGGTCGACTCGGACCTCAACGCCGGCCTGATCGATGAGAACGAGGCCCGCGCCCGCCGCAAGATGCTGGCCCGCGAGGCGGAATTCTACGGTGCCATGGACGGAGCTTCCCGCTTCACCCAACGGGACGCGGTGGCGGCGATTCTCATCACCGCCATCAACATCATCGCCGGTTTCTTGATCGGCGTGTTACAACACGGGCTCGACCTCAAGCATGCGCTCCAGACCTATACGGTGCTGACTATCGGCGACGGCCTGGTTACGGTGATTCCCGCCTTGATGATTTCCATTTCGGGAGGTTTGATCATCACCCGTGCCAGTTCGGATACCAAACTGGGCGTGGACTTCCAAAAACAAATCTTCAGCAACCCGCAGCCGCTCATGCTCGCGTCCGGCGTTCTGGTCGCCATGGCTGCGCTTCCTGGTCTGCCCAAGGTGCCCTTCGTTGTTTTAGGCTGCGGGATCGGATTTGTAGCGTGGCGCCTGCGCCAAAAAACTGCCACGACGGAAAAAGCTCAGGCGCCGCCGGCACCGGTGCGGGAGAACCTCGAAACCCTTTTGCGCGTGGAGCCACTGGCTATCGAAGTCGGCCTCGGTCTGGTGCAAATCGTCGAAGGCGGCCAAAACTCTCCTTTGCTCCGGCGGATCGCCAGTATCCGGCGGCAGTTGGCCACCGAGCTCGGCTATATTGTGCCGCCCGTACGGGTGACGGACAACCTGACATTGAAGGCGCGTGAATATGTCATCTCGATGAAGGGCGTGGAGCTGGCGCGCTATGAACTGGCGCATGGATGCGAACTGGCCATTCACGCAGATGACAAGGCCGGCAAAATAGAAGGCCTTCCTACGCGCGAACCTGCCTTCGGAATTCCGGCCGTGTGGATCGCTCCGGAGAATGTCGACAAGGCTCGCCAAGCCGGCTACACCATCGTCGATACCATCAGCATTCTGGGGACGCACCTGGGCGAACTGGTCCGCCGCCATGCCTACGAATTGTTCTCGCGTCAGGACGCCAAGAGAGTGCTGGATCGGGTCGCCGAGGATAACCCGAAGGTGGTCGAAGATTTGGTTCCAAAATTGCTCTCCCTGGCCGTGGTGCAGAAAGTTCTTCAGAACCTGTTGCGCGAGCGAGTTTCAATTCGGGATGTTGCGAGCATTCTCGAAGCACTCGGAGAAGCCGCACCGGTTACGAAAAACCCCGTACTCCTCACGGAATATGTTCGGCAGGCGATTCGGCGGCAGGTGGCCAAGCCTTTGCTTGATTCCACTGGGGGCTTGTCGGCTTACATCCTCGATCCTGCCATCGAACAACTGGTGGAATCGGCGGTCGAACATGCCGAGAATTCCAGCCACCTGAATCTTGCTCCACAGCAAATACGAAATATCCAGGAACGGGTCCAGAAAGTCTGTGGCGCACCCGATGCATCCGTGGTCCTGCTCACCAGTTCCGGATCGCGGTTTTTTGTGCGTCAAATCACCGAAAGCGTAGCCCCGAATCTGACCGTACTATCCCATAATGAAATACCTCCTGAGGCGAGGGTCATATCGCTCGGCGCGGTGAATTGATAGCCATGCGACTGAAATCGTTTTTCGCCGACACCATCGAGGAGGCTATCCAGCGCGCCCACCGCGACATGGGACCGGAAGCGATGTTGGTCAATTCAAAAACCGCCGCGCCTGAGGCCAGGCATCTGGGCGCATATGAAGTCGTTTGTGCCGCTGACAACGAATCTCGTTCCGGAGCATCGCCCTTTACTTCCTCGAGGGTGGAACAGCCGCCGTCAGCGGCTCCGGTGGACAAGTTATCGCAGGAAGTCTCCGAACTGAAACAGCAGATGGAACGCTTGGCCCTGGACTTGGCCCGTTCAGGCGCCGGCATGGCCGGCATCGCGTCCGACCCGGAACTGTCGAAGATTTTCGCCGCACTCACCCAAGCAGAGTTGGACGCCGATCTGGCCTACGACATAGTCGCACAGGTTGGCGCACCAGCGAGTACGGAAGCGCTAAGAGCGGTTCTCGGCCGGCAGGTTCGCATCGACAACCAACTCGGGCGCCCTGGTTCGTGTCCGCGGACGGTGGCGCTGGTGGGCCCCCCGGGTTCGGGCAAGACCACCACGCTCGTTAAGCTCGCGGCCCGATACGGCGTCACATCGCGCAGGCCCGCGCAAATTCTGACCCTGGACACCTACCGGATTGGCGCCGCCGAGGAGTTGCGTTCCTATGCTTCCATTCTGGGAATCGGTTTCCAGGTTATCGAGACCACCGTGGCGCTGGCGCAAGCCCTGGAAGAGCATCGCCAGAAAGATCTGGTCCTGATCGACACCCCCGGCCTGGCCCGCAACGAGATGGACTGTTTTGCCGATCTGGGGCGCTTTCTCTCCACTTGCTCCGGCATCGATACACACCTCGTGCTTCCGGCCTCCATGCGAAGCAGTGACTTGAAGCGGGCGGCCGAGCACTACGATGTCTTAGAGCCATCCAAGCTGCTGTTTACCCGCCTGGATGAGACCGAGACGTTTGGTCCGTTACTCAACCTGAGCATCCGCATGGAAAAGCCGGTCTCGTTTCTCTCCGGCGGCCAGCGCATCCCCGAGGATCTGGAACCAGCCACCGAAGCAGTGATCCTGGATCTGGTCCTCAAGCGGCGCCTCATGAGTCAGGAAAAATTCGGAACGGTGGCGGCATGAAAGCTCAACTCACAGTAAAACAACCGTCCGTCCGTCTCAAGAAATACCAGACCCGGGACCAGGCGGCCGAAGAGCGCGAACGCCTGATTCTCGAACATCTGCCCCAGGTCCGTCTGATCGCCCGGCGCATTCACGAACGACTGCCGGAAAGCGTCAACCTCGATGACCTCATTTCCACCGGCACCCTTGGATTGATTGCCGCGATTGACCGCTTTGATCCTCGCCATAACGTCAAGCTGAAGACCTACGCCGAATATAAAATCCGCGGTGCGATTCTGGACAGCCTACGCGGGCTCGACTGGGCGCCGCGCCAGCAACGCAAGCGCTCCAAAATGATCGAAGCCGCCATCTCGGCCGCCGAGCAACGCCTGCATCGGGCGCCCTCGGAAGAAGAGATCGCCACCCAGCTGCACCTGACGCTGGACGAATATCACGAGTGGCTGGTGGATATTCGTGGCGTCAATCTCGGAAGCCTGGAAGTCACGTCGCCCGACGAGGAGAACCGGAGCCTGCTGAAATACATCTCCGACGACGAAGAAAACTGGCCCTCGCGGCTGCTGGAGAGATCGGAGCTGCAACGCTTGCTCGCCGACGCGATCGACAAAATACCGCGCACCGAACGTACGGTCATCACGCTCTATTACCACGAAGAACTCACCTTGCGCGAAATTTCCAAAATAGTGAATCTGCACGAATCGCGCGTCTCGCAACTAAAATCGCAGGCCATCCTCCGGCTTCGCTCCTATGTGGAGAAACGCTGGCCGATGGAGCGGGGCGCTTAGTCATGCCGGAGCAAGACGCGCCCGCATCCCGTTCCTGGCTGGCGGACGAATGGGCCACGCAAGTGACGCACGTCATGGAATCCATGACCGGCGAAGCACCAGCGGTGGTGTATGCCCCGCACGAATTCTCCGCCGCCGAGATCGACCCCAACCAGACCGAACTGATCTGGTGGGAACAGCGCTTCAGCAGCGGTCCCGATGCCATCGTTTTCATCGGCGCCGCAACCAAGAGCTGGGAAGAGATCGGAAACCGCGTATTGAAGAGCGCCGGCGTGGACGACGGCGATCCAGAGACGATACGCAGCACCTACCTCGAAATTATTAGTCAGGCCCTTTCCGGCGTAGCCGGAGCCTTATCCAAGCGCACGCGCCGGGAAACTTCGTGTCTAGAGGGACGGAATGCTCCGCCCCAGTCCTTGGCTGACTTGAAAGCCTATTCCTTCGACATCACTCTTGGCGAACAGGCCTTCCCGGTTCTGGCGCTGTTTAGCAAGTCGATCGAGGAACTCCAGGAAAAAGCGCCGGAGACCAGCCAGCCGAAGGCACTGGTGCCCGCCTCCCAGCCTGCCGCCGAGGAAACCAGCAAACCTCAATCCATTGACCTCCTGCTGGATGTCGAGCTTCCGGTCAGTGTCTCCTTCGGACGCGCTCAACTCCCGTTGAAGGATGTCATTAAACTTACTACCGGCTCCATTATAGAGTTGAACCGTTCGGTGTCCGAGCCGGTGGAAGTGATCGTCAACAACTGTGTAATCGCCCGCGGAGAAGTGGTCGTAGTGGAAGGGAATTTCGGAGTCAGAATACGGCAGGTAATCAGCCGGCAGGAGCGGCTTAGGACGCTAACCTAACCCTCTACTATGCTGGAACGATATTTCATCCCGCTCGCCCCCTACGCGCTCCTGGCGGCAGGCTGCATCTTTGGCCTCTTTTTCCTGCTGTCATTCGAGAAAGAGATTCGCCACTTGAAATCGCGGCTGGCTGGACGGCAAGCCGGAGACAGTGCCTCCACGCGCGATCTCAAAGTCCAACTTATCGAGCTCAACGAGCGCATGCGCGACGCCGAGGAACGCGCCGGCATCCCGATCGCGCCGCCGTCACCGAAAGCCAGCCTGAATCTCAACAAACGCTCTCAGGCTCTGCGCATGTCCCGGCGCGGCGAGCGCTCCGAAAATATTGCGGCCTCTTTGAGCTTGTCACGCAGGGAAGTGGAACTGCTGTTGAAGATCCACGCCTTAGTCCTCAATGGCTCCGCCGAGAAGCCCGCAGCGAATAGCGAAGCCGGCTAATTGAAATTGTTTCGCACCACGGGCGCGCGTGGCACAACTCTTTCGCTCCGGCCGTCGTCTACGGTAACATTGACGCTCATGACCTTGTGATCCCGCATCAGTTCGACCGCAAACGTCTTCTTCGAGCTGGCCGAGTGAGCCGCGCTCGATAGCTCGTTCGGCGTCGTCACCGCCGCGCCATCCACCTTGGTGATTACGTCGCCCGCCCTGATCCCCGCCTTTTCGGCGGCGCTATCCTTCAAAACCGACCGGACCAGAACCCCTTCCTTCACTCCGAAGTATGCCGCTAGCTGCGACCCCAGCGCCTCCGCCTCGACACCCAACACTGGACTGCGCCACACACTGAACACTTGCGGCATATCCGGCATGCGGATATCCGGCATGTCGGGCATGAAGTCCTTGATGTTTCCACCGAACGCCCGCACCTTGCGCCCGGCCACCGTGGCCATCACCGTTTGCGTAGCGCCGTTGCGGCTGATCACCAGCTTTACTTCCCGGCCGCCTGGCGTCTCCCGTACCAAGCGCCCAAACTGTTCCATGCCTTCCACCCGCTGGCCATTGTATTCCAGCACCACGTCGTTGGGCTTCAGCCCGGCCTTCTCCGCCGGACTGCCCTCTTCGACGCGCGTGATTTCCACGCCGGCGGTCTCCTTGAGCTTCAACTCCTTGGCCCGTGTGCTATCGATCTCCGCCAGGTTCACGCCCAGGTAACTCCCGCCCGCTAAAACGCCGGTGTGAAGCTCGTACGCTTGAGGGCCGGCCGGAGGCGGTGTAGGCTGAAGGAAATCCGGCGGCTGCGCGCCCAGGCCGGCTGCGAACAATACCGCACATGAAAAAAGTCGTTGCATCTCGATCACCTCAAAATTACTTCTGCCGCCGTAAATAAATTGTCCCGCCCACCACGTTGATGCGCAAGACGGGCCCGCCGCCGTTGAGGGCGCCCTCCGCCACCACCGGGCTCGCTCCCGTTTGACTGAGCGCCTTCACGCGAATCTCGGGAAAATCGGAAATGATCCTTCCCAAAGCGCCCGCCGAGTCATTGCGCGCCGCTACCGTCAACCCAAGGTTGGACGCGATGAAAACCGTTATGTCACCCGCATTCGTGCTGAGCGTCGAATCCTCGATCCGGTTCCCGGAAAGCAACTCCGCCAGAATGCTTCCGGCCGCAGTCGAAGCTCGGAGGGGACCAGCCACGTTTCTGAGCCGGATCGGACCGCCCGCCGAATCGCACCGCACTCCGTTGGCCGCGTTCACCTGAATCGCGCCGCCGTAACTTTCCGCCGTCACGGCGCCATCGGCCTGCTGAACCTGGATCAATCCCGCCGCCGTACGCGCAAAAACCGTGCCCAATGCGCGATCGATCCGGATGTTGCCGCCCGCCGTCGCCGCATGCACCGGACCGGCCGCTTGATGGACGAAGATCTCGCCGCCGGCCGTCTCAAACCACGACTCGCCGCCCGCGCTTTGAACGCGAATAACGCCGCCGCCGGAGTAACAGCGCACCGATCCACCCACCGTACCCACTTGGATATCGCCGCCGCCAGTCCTTAACTCGCACCGGCCTTTGATCCCGTCCACGTTGATCTGCCCGCCCGCCGAACGAGCCTCGATCTCGCCGTCCAGATTCGAAGCCTGCACGTCGCCGCCGCGGGTTTCCACCAAGATCTGCCGCAAACCGCGCGGTACCGTGAGCGACAACTCCGGCCCCTCCGAGATCCGCCGTGAAGGCGCCACAGTCAGGTAGGCCCACTGGCCCTGTGTTCTGCTCTTGACGTCGAACTGGCCGAGTAAATATTGCGCATCGCGCATATCTCTCGCTCTTACCCGCGCCTTCAACTTATACACCGCGCGATCCTGCGTGTCCCCACGCAGCAGCACGTTGCCCACCGTGTCCAGGCGAAAACGTTCCATCGCGGGACCAGAAATCGATCCCGTGAAAGTCCGGACCCAGTAGCGGCCTTCGTGGGTAATCGGCGATTCACTTTGAGCCACCGCCAACGGTGTCACGCTCAAACCGAATGCCAAGGAAATTGAAACAAACTGCTTCATTGCGTCTTAATACGCCTCCACCGACGCGTTCATCTCGTGTAAAGCCTTCTGGCAACGCATCCGAATATATCCGTTGTCTTCCTTCATCATCAGTTCCTGTAACACCCCCACCATGGCATTGCTGTGGTGCTGGATCAGGAGATCGATCACCTGCGTCCGCACTCCCGGATTATCGTCCTTCAGCAAAACCTGCGTCAGCGTCTGCCGCGTTTCCGGATCGTTCGCGAAATCCTTCAAGCCGTCCAGCGCCTTCAGCCGCACGCCCGCGTTGGCATCGTGCTGCACCGCATATAACAGGGCGCTCCGCACCTCAGCCGATTGCGGCCGGCTCTTCAACAAATCCACCGACTCCACCCGCAGCCCCGCGTCCGACGGATCCTTCGCAGCCGTCAGCAGCAACCGCTGAATCGATTGATCCTCCAGATTGCCCGAAAGAACGCGCTGCCTGGTTTCATCAATAACGATCTGCACTTTCCCGGAGGAGGTCGGTTCGACATAGCGCACGCGTGAGGAGACCGGCTCGGCAATCACACTGGCCTGACGTCCAAACGTGGGAAACGAACCAGGCGTCAGGCGCGCTGCCAGAAATCCCAGCACCAGCATGGCTGCCAATCCGGCCGGCTGCGCCCAGCCCGGCACGAAATGGAAATGAATCGTAAAGCCCTGCCGCAGCTTGTTCCAGAAGTTGTCTTCCTCCCGCTCAACATGGGCCAAACGGCTGCGCAGCTCCCCGCGGCAGTTTTCCAGCAACTCCCGGCTGGGCGTCAGTTCAGCGGCATCCAGCGACTTGAACAGCGACTTCTCGCGCTCCAGCGCGATGCGGCAACCCGCGCATTCGTCGATATGCAGCTCCAGCCGCTCTTCCTCTTCAAAGGAAAGCTCGCCATACAGAAACAGCGGCAGCGTATTTCTGGCTTCCTCACACTTCATACAAAATCTCCTAGGGCGGCGCGCATTTTTTGTGTGGCCCGAAAGAGGCAATTCTTGGCCGCCTCTTCGGAAGTACCCAACATCTCGCCGATAGCACGCAAGCGCAGACCCTGATAATGTCTCATCTCAAACACCGTTCGTTCCCGAGGCGTCAGGCTGCCCAGCGTTTCCCGGATTCGCTTCTGCAATTGACGGCTCATGAGCTGGCGCTGCGGATCTCCGTCGGCGCGCTCCTCTTCCACCGAGTCCATGCGATCCAAGAATCCTTCGCTCGTCTCCACCACTGCGTCGTCCTCGCGGCGCACTCTCCGCTTCCGCAGCGCATCCAGGCATAAGTTCGTAACGATCCTGTACAACCAGGTGTGAAAACTGCAGTCGAAGCGAAATGTGTGCAGATTCTTGTACACCCGCAAGAACGCCTCCTGATAAATGTCACGGGCGTCTTCCGGCGATCGAAGCAGGTTCAATGCCAGCCGCAGGACATTCTGGTCGTACAGACGCACCAACTGCTCAAACGCGCGGTGATCGCCTCTCTGCGCCGCCCGAATGAGTTCGGGTTCGTCCATTCTAAGGGCCGCCTGGACCGCTGTTGCCTGCAACACTTTGATAGACGGGCCTTAAACGAAAATGTCACGAAGCCCGGAGGATCGCTCAGCCGGCCAGCTCGACTTCGATTTTCTTATTGGCCTGGTCTAGTTTGGTAATTCGAAAACTGCGGATCTGCCCGGTCTTGGCCGGATCCGGCCGCACGGATTTGCCCGACGTCGCGCCTTGCTTCCACTTCGCTGATAGCATGGCGGTTAAAGATGACAGGTCCACGGATTGAGAAGCCGGCTCTGCCGCCGATTCTTCGCCTTTGGGCTCTGGCATCCGGCACTCCACCACAATCCCTTCGCCCAGCTCCACTTTCGCCCGCTCGCCACGGACGTCCATCACTCGGCCGCTTACTACTTCGCCCACGCTGCGCTCGCCGATATACTCATCCACCGTGGTCGGCTGCAGTTGCTTTATACCGAGCTTGATGCGCCGCCGTTCCCGATCCAGTTCCAGTACTGCTGCGCGCACCATCTGGCCTGCCGAAATCGCCTCGCGCGGATGATTCAACCGTTTCTCGCCGGTGATATCGGAAATGTGGATCATCCCCTCGATCCCGTTGCCCAGATCCACGAAGCACCCGAAGTTGGTGAGGCTCGTAACCGCTCCCTCCACCACCGTCCCGGGTGCGTACTTGCGCTGCGCTTCTTCCCAAGGATCTCCCAGAGTTTGCTTCAGACCCAGAGAGATGCGATGCTCTTGGGCGTTCACCCCGAGCACCACCACTTCCACCATTTCACCGGGCTTCAACACATCGCTCGGCCTCTTGATCTTCTTAGACCAGGACATCTCGGAAATGTGAATCAGGCCGTCCACTCCGGGAGCAATCTCGATGAACGCGCCGAAATCGGTCAGCCTCGACACCTTACCCTGCACCCTCTCGCCTACACTCAAGCGTTGGCTGGTAGCGGTCCATGGATCCGGCTGCAATTGTTTCATGCCGAGCGAAATGCGGCGCGTCTCAGGACTGATCTTCAACACTTGAACTTCCACCGCATCGCCCACCGAGACCACATCCGACGGTTTCGCAACCCGATGCCAGGCCATGTCCGTGACGTGCAGCAATCCATCCACTCCGCCCAGATCGACGAACGCGCCAAAATCCGTCACGCTTCGAACCGTGCCGCGCACCACCGAGCCCTCTCTGAGCTCAGTCAATTTCTGCTGGCGCGTTTGGGCTTCTT
Source organism: Bryobacterales bacterium (assembly GCA_963780485.1). GTDB lineage: Bacteria > Acidobacteriota > Terriglobia > Bryobacterales > Bryobacteraceae > Palsa-89. The sequence goes on along the minus strand of CAWACO010000020.1, from coordinate 101,046 downwards.
GTTCCTCGAGCACGGCCCGCCGGTCCACCACGACATCTTCGCTGGCCGTGTCGAGCTTGATGATCCTGCACTCGATATCCTGGCCCACCAGCTTTTCCATCTCAGCCTGATCTTTGGCGCCGCTGCGGGACGCGGGCATAAAAGCTTGCGCGCCGACGTCCACTCGCAGGCCGCCCTTCACCAACTCAGTGACCACGCCTCCGATCGCACGTTTCTCCGCAAACGCGCGCTCCAGCGCGCTCCAATCCCGCGGCCGTTCCACCTTCACGGTCGACAGCGTGTAAGATCCCTGGTCCGCGCCCGTGATGCTGACCAGCAGCCTGTCCCCGATTTTGATCGAGAGGCTGCCGGATGGATCGCGAAAAAGACCGGTCGGGAGAACGCCGTCCATCTTTCGGCCGACATCGACAAAGACGGACTCGGGAGTGATCGAAACCACCGTCCCCTCCAGTGCTTGGCCGGACGGATGGCCGTGATGCTGGTGCTCGAACTCAGAAAGAATTTCGGCGAACGAATTTTGTTCTCCAGGCGCGGCTTGCTCGTCCAGCTCTAAAGCCGGGGCCCCTGGTAATGCTGGGGATGTCAGGTTTTTCATTGGGAAAATCGCGTTTAAGACCATTGTGTCACAGTCACAAGATAAGATGGCAACGTGGAGCTTCGCGGCCGCGTGTGGAAAATAGTCCGCCCGCAGGATTTGGTGTGGGTGCCGCTGTTTGCGGGCCTGGTGATTTTTGGCCCCGACCGGAACGCCTACACCATCACATTTCTCTGCGCCCTGGGCTTGTTCCAGGTTCTGGAGCCGAAGCTGCCTCTGGCCTCGGTCAGGGGCAGCATCATATCCTACATCGTGAAGCTGGTCCTGTGCTGCTTGCTTATCGGCCAAACAGACGGGATTGCGAGCAGTTACTACTGGGTGTTGTTCCTGCCGGTAATCTCAGCGGCCACCAGCTTAGGACTTCTGGGAACCTTTATTACCAGCCTGGTTGCTTGTGGCGCTTATCTCTCGTTCTGGCTCCGGCTGAGACCCGATCAATATATCGCTCCAGACCAGATCCAGGAACTCGTCCTGCGTGTCGGAATCATGGTCTTGAGTGGATTTCTGGCGCATCAGCTAGCAGAAGCGACCCGAGTTGAAGCCCGCAAACATCAGGAAGCAGCGGAACAATTGGCGAAAGCAAATCAACAGTTGCGGGAAGCCGAAGCCGCAGTCCGCCGCTCGGAGCGGCTCGCGGCACTGGGCCAACTATCAGCGGGCTTGGCCCACGAAATCCGCAATCCGCTGAGCACCATCAAGACGTCCGCCGAAATGCTCGCCCAAAACGTACCAGCGGATAACGCATTGGCTCACGAAATGGCCGGTTTCATCTCCAGCGAAGTGGACCGGACCAACGCGCTGGTAACGCGCTTCCTCGATTTTGCGCGACCAATCGCAATGCGGCTCGAGAAAACCGACCTCGCCCAACTGATCGATCGCGCCGTCGCCGACCTCGAGAAGCATTCTCCCCCGCTGGATGTCAGCATTTATAAGAACTATGCGCCCGATATTCCTCCCTTTCTTCTCGACGGCCAGCTCATGGAGAGGGTAATGTACAATTTGCTGCTGAATGCCGCGCAAGCCAGCCCGCCTCAAGGAACTGTTACGGTAAAAACGCGCCAGTTCAATGAGACCGTCGAAATCGACGTCATCGACCGCGGCCCCGGCATCGAGCCCAAACATCTGGAAAGCATCTTCAATCCGTTTTTCACCACCAAGCCTAGCGGCGTCGGATTGGGCTTGGCGATTGTCTCCAAGATCGTCGACGAGCACGGCGGCAAAATCACGGTGGAAAGCGAGCCCGGAGAGGGCAGCGTGTTTCGAGTGTATCTTCCATTGCAAGAGGCATTCCGGGAGGACGGTCGATGAAGTCCACGGTTCTGGTGGTTGACGACGAAGAGAAACTCCGCCGTGTCGTGGAGTTGCAGTTAAAGACTGCCGGTTTTGAAGTAGAACAGGCCGGGAGCGCCGAAGAAGCGCTCAAACTGACCGACGGCGCCGACGTCATCCTCACCGATCTTCGGCTGCCCGGCATCAGCGGTTTGGAATTGCTCGCGAACCTGCGGCGCCAGGACTCGCACACGCCGGTCATCGTCATGACCGCCTTCGGAAGCATCGAAACGGCGGTCGACGCCATGAAAGCCGGCGCCGTGGATTTTCTGCCCAAACCGTTTTCGCTCGATCACTTGATGACCGTCGTCAACAAGGCGCTCGAGATCCGGACTTTGCGGGATGAAAACCGGGAGCTGCGCGCCGAGCTCGGCCAGCGTTACGAATTCGACAACATCGTCGGCCGCAGCGACGCGATGCGCGAGATCTTCGGCACCGTTGAGCGCGTCGCGCCGACCCGCGCCACGGTCCTTCTGTGCGGCGAAAGCGGAGTCGGCAAAGATCTGATCGCCCGCGCCATTCATCATCACTCTCCGCGCGACGGGCAGGCCCTTCGTCAAGATCAACTGCACCGCGCTGCCCGAAAACCTGATGGAAAGCGAGCTTTTCGGCTACGAAAAAGGCGCGTTCACGGGTGCCAACACCACCAAGCCGGGCAAGTTCGAGCAGGCCGATACCGGCACTGTTTTTCTGGATGAGATCGGCGACGTGCCCGCCTCCGTTCAGGTGAAACTGCTCCGCATCCTGCAAGAGCGCGAGTTCGAGCGCCTGGGCAGCAACAAGACGCGGCACATCGACGTGCGCGTGCTGGCCGCCACCAACGTGGATCTGCGCGCCGCGCTGGAGCAAGGAACGTTTCGCGAAGATCTGTACTATCGCCTGAACGTCTTGCCGATCAATATTCCTCCGCTGCGCGAGCGCAAGGAAGATATTCCATTTTTGGTCGACCATTTCGTCAAGAAGCTCAGGAACGATCTGGGCACCTCCGCGCAATCGATCTCTGAAGCCGCGATCCAGCGGCTGCTCGAATATCATTGGCCGGGCAACGTGCGGGAATTGGAGAATGTGATCGAACGCAGCATGGTGCTGGCCACTGGCGCCGTCCTCGAAGCTGGCGACATCAAGCTCGATCTCGCTCCCAAGCCACGCCTGGCCGCTAGCGATGGTTTTCTCCCCGAAGGCATGACGCTGGACGACTACGAGCGGTCCATCATCCGCGAAGCGCTGCATCGCGCCAACGGAAACAAGAGCCAGGCCGCCCGCCTGCTGGGCCTCACGCGCAATGCTCTGCGCTACCGCTTGTCGCAGATGGGAATCGAATCTTAAACTGGTGAGATGTCCATCCGCCACTTCCATCTCGCGCAGGTCAATATCGGGCGAATCGTGGCGCCGATCGATTCACCTGAAATGGCCGGCTTCGTTTCTCAGCTGAAGCCGATCAATGCAGTAGCGGACGCCAGTCCCGGATTTGTCTGGCGGTTGCAGACCGAGGCGGGCGATGCCACCGCGATCCTGCCCTATGAAGACCCACGCATCAACATCAATATGTCGGTGTGGGAATCGGTCGAAACGCTGAAGGAATTCGTTTATAAGAGCGGCCACATTGTCCCTCTGCGCGATCGTCTGAAGTGGTTCGAAAAGCCGGTTGAAGCGTACATGGCGATGTGGTGGATTCCCGCCGGCCACATCCCTAGTGTCGAAGAAGCGAAAGAGCGGATCCAATTTCGCAGAACCTGGGGCGACACAGCCGTGGCTTTCTCTTTTACCGATCCTTATCCCGCGCCCGAGGAGCCCGTTGCCGATGCAGTCCAGCCTCCAGTCAGCTTCGACAACCGTCTGTTCGTCTGTTCCGCCAACACGCCCAACGGCGCTTGTGACGCCGAGACTCGTTTCCATTACCGCCAGCAAGGCGCTCGCGTATGGGCGACCTATCAGGGAGGACGTGTCCAATTCGGCGCGTTGGTCGCGATCGGCGATCCGCAAGGACGGCTGGACATGCGCTACCACCACGTGGACGTAACTGGCCTCCTTCGCACCGGCACCTGCCAGGCCACGCCCGAAGTCCTGCCCGACGGCCGCCTTCGCCTGCATGAGTCGTGGCAGTGGACCAACGGCGATCGCTCGGTGGGGCGTTCGATCGTCGAAGAAGTAGCACAGGTCTCTGACCTGTGAATTAAAGCTAAATCCTCTTCGCCCGCGCATACTGCTTCGGCCACGGACCCTCCTGCCGCAACTCGTCCGCCGCCCGCAGCGCAAAGTAGGGATCACGCAGCAGCTCGCGCGCCAGAAAAACGATATCGGCCTGCTCGGTGCGGATGATGTGATCCGCCTGCTGCGGCGAGGTGATCATTCCTACGCCGCCAGTCAGAATGCCGGTCTCCTTGCGGATTCTTTCGGCGAACGGCACTTGGTAACCCGCGCCTGCGAATACTGGCGCGTTAGGCACCGCTCCTCCGGAGGAACAGTCGATCAGGTCCACTCCCAGCGGTTGGATCTGCTCCGCCAGAGCGACCGAGTCGTCAATCGACCAGCCCCCATCCACCCAATCGGTCGCCGAGATTCGCACAAACAGCGGGTAACCGACCGGCCAAGCCTCGCGCACAGCTTCGACAACTTCCCGTAGCATACGCGTGCGGTTTTCGAACGAGCCGCCGTATCCATCGGTTCGAAAATTACTCAGCGGCGAAAGAAACTCGTGCAGCAGGTAGCCGTGCGCGGAGTGGATCTCGATTATTCTGGCACCCGCCTCGCGCGCCCGCCGCGTCGCATCGGCAAATCCTTTGATTACGCGCGCGATTCCTCGCTCGTCCAGGGGCTCGGGAGTGAGATACCCGTCTGCAAATGGAACCGGACTCGGAGCGAAAACCGGCTTCCAGCCTCCCTCTGACTCGGCCACGGCTTTGCCTCCATTCCAGGGCGCCGCGGTGCTCGCTTTGCGGCCGGCATGCGCGAGTTGCATTCCCGGCACTGCGCCCTGCTCCTCAACGAAGCGAAAAATGCGCGAGAGCATCGGGATATGATCGTCCGACCAAATGCCCAGATCCTGCGGACTGATCCGCGCTTCCGGCAGTACGGCCGTGGCCTCGGTGAAGACAATCGCCGCTCCGCCCACCGCCCGGCTGCCCAAATGCACCAGGTGCCAATCGTTCGCATATCCGTCCACGCTCGAGTACTCGCACATGGGCGATACCCCGATGCGATTCCGCAGATGAACTTCTCGAATCTGTAAGGGTGTGAAGAGGTGAACCGCTTTTGAAATCGCTGGCGACATTCTCTCCGTTGTAGCATTTTGCGGTCGGGACGCCGCCCCGCTGAACCCGTTATATTGAATCTATATTGTATGGACGTCGAAAGGACCATCGAGTTCATCCTGCAGCAGCAGGCCAAAGCTGAGGCCCGAGCCGAGGCCACAGCCGAAAGGGATCGGGCCAGAGCCGAACGAATCGAGGCCAGAGCTGAACGCTACGAGGCCAAACAGGCTCAAGCCGAAGCCAAAGCCGAACGGCAGATGGCCGCCATCCGGAAGCTTATCCAGACTGGCATGCGGATGATCGTCAAGAACGAAGAACTTGTGAAGGCAACTCAGGCCGAGCTTCGGGAACTGGCAGCAGTCCAAAAAGTAACGGAAACCAAGCTTCAAGGTCTGATCGATGCCCTGCGGCGCGGCCGCAACGGAAGCCACCGCAAGAATTGACTGCGGCACGTGCCCGCATCATCCCCGCGCTAAACTAAGTTCCAATGACCGACCAAGAGCGAATGTCGCGCCCTCTCTCCGTCGTCGACCCCGACGTTTACGAAGCCATCCAGCACGAAGTCGAGCGCCAGCACGGCCGCCTCGAATTGATCGCCAGCGAGAACTTCACCTCGGAAGCCATTCTGCAAGCCACCGGCAGCGTTTTCACGAACAAATACGCGGAAGGTTATCCCGGCAAGCGCTATTACGGCGGATGCGAATTCGTCGATGTGGTCGAGAACCTGGCTCGCGACCGCGCGAAAAAGCTCTTCGGCGCCGAACATGCCAACGTTCAGCCGCATTCCGGATCACAGGCCAATCAAGCCGCCTATGCCTCCGTGCTTCAGCCCGGCGACACGATCCTGGGAATGAACCTGGCGCACGGCGGCCATCTCACGCACGGGCACCCGCTCAACTTCTCGGGCAAAACCTACAAAGTGATTCCTTATGGCGTTCGCCGCGACGACGAGCGCATCGATTATGACGAGCTCGCCAGGCTGGCCGAAGAGCACAAACCAAAGATGATAATCGCGGGTGGCAGCGCCTATCCACGGATCATCGACTTTCAGCGTTTCCGCGAGATCGCCGATTCGGTTGGCGCCATCTTCCTGGTCGACATGGCGCATTTCTCGGGCCTCGTCGCTGCAGGACTCTATCCCAATCCTTGCGATTATGCCGACATCGTCACCTCCACCACCCATAAAACGCTGCGTGGCCCGCGCGCCGGCATGATTCTCTCGAAGGCGCAGTTCGCCGCCAACATCGACAAAGTCGTTTTCCCCGGATTTCAAGGGGGACCGCTGGTGCACGTTATCGCCGCCAAGGCGATCTGCTTTCTTGAAGCCATGACACCAGAGTTCGTGGCGTATCAGAAACAGGTGATCGTCAATGCCAAGGCGCTGGGTGAGGGCTTGCAACAGGCCGGCTTCCGGATTGTCTCCGGCGGCACGGATTCGCACTTGATCCTGGTAGATATTTTCGCCAAGGGGCTGCGCGGCAAGGAAGCCGAGAAAGCGCTGGATGAAGCCTATATCACGGTGAACAAGAACGCCATCCCGTTCGATGTCAACCCGCCACTCAATCCCAGCGGCGTCCGTCTGGGCAGCCCGGCTGTAACCACGCGCGGGTTCCGTGAAGCGGAGATGCGGGAGGTGGCTGCGTTGATCTCAGACGTGCTGCATGACCTGAATTCCCAGGAAACTCTGGCGGCCGTGCGGCGCCGCGTAACCACTTTGGCCGAACGATATCCTCTTTATAGCTGGAAGCTGGCGCGCGCGACGGTGTAGCCGCCGGCCATCCATTCGCCATGCCGCACCGGATCGTCCTCGATGCCCGCCGTATAGCGGACTTCGGTATCGGCACTTACATCCGGAATCTGGTCCGCTCGCTCTCTAAGATTGATCATTCCAACCAGTACACCCTGGTCACTCCCGTGCCGGAAGTGCCCGAGTTCAGCGATCTCCCGTCGAATTTCGAGACTGCTTTCTACGAGGGCAAGAAGACCGGCTTCGTCCAGCTAGGCTATACAGTGTTCCTGCGCAAATTGCCCGCGGACCTTTTCCACATCCCCCTCAATGCGGTGCCGATGTGGATGCCCAAGCCTTACATGGTGACCATCCACGACATGAGCACCTTGATCTTTGCGAACCACCACTCCGGCTATCGCAGCAACCTTCGGCACTTTTATCTGCGCCGGGGACTGCTCCGCGCCGATCGCATCATGACGGTTTCGAGCGCCACCCGGCGCGACGTCGAATCCGTCCTGGGTATTCCAGCCAGCCGCATTCGCGTTGTCTACAACGCCCCCGATCCAATCTTCTGCCGGCCCAGCGCGCCCGCGGTTTTGAACCCCGGCGAGCAGCAGCCCGCTTATCCTCCGGAGACCCAGCGAGTGCTGGATCGATACCACATTCACTATCCTTTTCTTCTGTACGTCGGGCGCACCAATCCGCAGAAGAACATTCCCCGATTGGTCGAGGCCTTCGCAGTGCTGCGAGGCGAATTGCGGGATCATCCCCGGTTCGCAAATCTGCGTCTCATCATTATCGGAGACGAGATCGCCCGGCACCCGGCTCTGCGCCACGCCGTGATTCACAGCCGTGTCGAAGATGTCGTGCGATTTCTGGGCTTCGTGCCGATCGAAACATTGCGGGCCTTTTACCAAACTGCGTCCGCCTTTGTTTTTCCGTCCTTGTATGAAGGGTTCGGGCTGCCGCCGCTGGAGGCCATGGCCTGCGGGACGCCCGTGGTTTGTTCGAGCGTCAGTTCCCTGCCTGAAGTAGTCGACCGTGCGGCCTTGATCGTCAACCCCGAGAATGTTTTCGATATTGCGCGCGGCATGCGCGAAGTGCTGCTCGATGAAGCACTCCGCTGCCGCCTCATCGCGGAGGGAATTAAGAACGCCGGACAGTTTAGCTGGGAACGAACCGCTGCCGAGGTCTTGCAGGCTTACGAGGAAATCGCGTCTTATAAAAGGCGCCCGCGCTGAACGATCGATAAGTGCCGGTCTCGCTCCCGGCCGATCCATCGCACCCGCGCCTTTACTATCCCCGCGAACTCGCTGGCCGGCATGCTCACCTTCTCCCAAAGCGCCGGGGTGTCCAGGGTGGCATCGGTCACTAGATAAAATCCCTGCCCGCCCGGCCGGATGTGCCGAAGTACCGCTTCCCCACCACGGCTCACTACGTAAAGCCCCAGCGGTGAGATATCCGAACGCGCCTGTTCCGAGGTATCAAGAAGTGCAATGTCCGAACCGGCCAGTGTCTGGTACATATATGGATCGTTGGCTAGTTCCGCCATGATCAATCCCGCCTGAACCGTCGCGGCCGGAAACGGCAGCGGATAACTCCTGCGCCAGTTGATCCCCTCCGGCCAGGGCATTCCTGGCCCGATCGGCGAAGCCAGGAAAGCGGCTTCGACTACGCGAGCGGGCGCCTTTCTTTTCTTTAAATTAGCCTCCACCTCGTCCACCGAGGCCAAGTCCAGCAGCGAGATATTAAAGTACTTTAATATCGAATCGAAGATTTCGGGTGAGAGGTTTCTCACGCCTTTCAGCACATTATGCACATGAGGTTGAGAGATTCCAAGGAGGCGAGCGAATCCTCGTTCGGTCAACTCGCCATTGTGAATGCGATCCACGACGTAGGCGAGCAACTTGAGCTGCGCCTCGCGGAAGGTCAAGTTGGTGTCTCCTCATATTTCAAGGTGAAATAGGCTCCGGGAACTATAAGAAATGACAAACGACCGGGAGCCATACACTTCAGTAGTGCCGGAGGCAACGGAAGATATATAAACAAAAGATACCGTTGCCTTTGTCCAACTCTCCCCTTAGTTGAAGAAAGATTGATTTCCTAGCAATAGCGCTTTTTCACGTTGACGTATATGGTCAGCACCTAGAGACTAGGAACAATTGTCAAAATTCAACCGGCCCGGCAGTTTAGCCCGAGCCGACAGGAAGAGAACGACTCGGTTGCTTTTCCGGGTCGCAAGGAAGAGGAAAGAAATGGAATGGACTAGATCAGAAACATTGGCGCTCGCGGTTCCGGCCTGCAATATCTGCCTCGGCTTAGGGCTGCGCATCGGCCGGAACGAAGCGTCACACCCCTGCAATTGCGTGCTAAGAGCCATTTTCCGGGCATGCTTTGACCAGTTTCGCGATTGCGTGACGCGTGCAAAATACGTCAGCAAAGTCACGCTCGACCCCTTGCCAGGCAAGGATCGAAGAGGCGCCTGGGGCCGGAAAGATGAGGAGTATATCGCGGATTTTTGCCTCGTCAGCAAACGCACATTAACAGAGGTAGAGTATCGTGTCTTCAGAAATCACTTTCTCCTCGGCGCCGATTGGAAGTTGTGCTGCTGCAAACTCAACATGGATCGGGGGAATTTCTTCCACACCGTCTATCGGCTTCAGCAGAAATTGGGACGTGTTTTCCGTGAGCTCGAACCGTATGGGCTGTTTCCAGTGGACGACTATTTCCATGGCCCCGCTAAATCTGTCACCAGCTGCCTGACCGGTAAAGTTCTTCCGATCCGGCCGCCGTTGCGGAAAGACGTCCGTCTTCCGAACCAGAGGACTGCCTAAGTCCCCGGGGAGGGTTACCGATTCGGCGCGGATGGAAGCGCCGGATTCGAATCTAAGACGAATCGGTAACTGTCCCGGACGATCACTCAAACTGCCTCTTGAAGCCTGCAAACTGTTGCTTGAGATTCTCGATTTCATCGCGAAGCTGTGCGACTTCGCTTTCGAGCGCAGCGATCCGATCCGGCCCGCGTCCGGTAGCAAAGAGATCTGGACGCCCCGCGCGAATCGGCGGAGCTTCCTCGTATGCCTCCGGGATCACTGGTGTTCCCGAGAGCAGGTGCGCATAGCGAACCTCTTTCTCTCCGGGCCTCCGCGACAGCCTCACGATCAGCTCCGGCAGCCGCTCGATCACCGCTTCTACTTCCGCCAGATCGTCGAATGCATGCATGCGCTCGCAGTGCGTTCGAAGCTCGCCCAGCGTCTGTGGGCCGCGCACCATCAGCTCGCACAAAATCGCCAGCTCACGCCGCCCCAAATTCAGCTTCTCGGAAATTCGGTGGCCGTACTTTGGCACTCTGCTTCCGGCGCCCGTAATCGCCAGCAACAGCCCTTTATCCCGCAACAATTGCAAGGCCTGCTCGACCGTGTCCGCATCGAACTCGACCACCGGATCGCGATTGGACTTCTGGTTGCACGCGTTCACCAGCGCGTTGAGCGACAGCGGATAGTACTCCGGCGTGGTCACTTCTTTTTCCAGCAGCGAGCCCAGAACTCGCACTTCCTCGGGTTGCAGTAACAGATCCACGTTCTTAGTCTGCCATGGCAGCGGCACCCTCAGAACAGATCTCAGAACCGATCTTGACTTCTACGTTTGCTTGTAATAAAGTTTGGAGCCAGTAACCATAAAGGCTCCGTGGGTGCAGAGCTGATAACGTCGGAAGGGGTTGAACCATGTTGATTCGTTCCAAGACTCTAAATCTGTGCATCGCACTCGTCTCAATCGCGATGCTGGCGTTCATCGTATCCAACGTAGGCGTAAGTCGCCTCCACGCGCAAGCCGCTTCTGCGTCCATTCAGGGTACGGTCACCGATATGTCGGGCGCAGCGGTTCCCGATGCTACCGTGCAAGTACGTAATACCGGCACCGACGCCGCCCAGACCACCAGCTCTGATTCGGCCGGACGATTCACCGTATCCGATCTGCCGGTCGGCAGTTACGAAATGCAAGCCACCAAAGCCGGTTTCTCCACCGTCGTTCACCGCGGCATTACATTGACCGTCGGCTCCCAAACCGTGGTCGACTTCTCGCTGCCTGTCGGCCAGCAGCAGCAGACCGTGACTGTCGAAGGCGAAGCCTCGCAGGTCGATACCACCAACGCCACCGTCGGTACTTACATCAACGGCCAGCAGATGCGCGAACTGCCATTGAATGGACGTAACTTCGAGCAACTCATCCAGCTCGCTCCCGGCGTCAACCAAATCGCCGGCAATGCCTTCCTGTCATCGGGATTCCAGGGCCGGGCGCCGGAATACTCGATTGCCGGTTCCCGGCCCATCGGCCAAGCCATCCTGCTGGACGACGAGAACCTTCAGAATTTTTGGAACAAGGGCATGAGCTCCGTGATGGGCTCCTCGCTCGGAGTCGAGGCCATCGGAGAATTCCAAACTCTGACGAATACCTACACGGCTCAGTTCGGCGGCAACGGCGGCGTGATCAACGCGGTCAGCAAATCAGGTTCCAACAACTTCCACGGTTCGGCCTACGAATTCTTCCGCAACAGCGCGCTGGATGCGCGGCAATTTATCGATCCCGCCCAGATCCCCGCGTTCCGCCAGAACCAGTACGGCGGCAGCGTCGGTGGCCCCATCAAACACGACAAGGCCTTCTTCTTCGTGAACTATGAAGGCATTCGGCTGACCCAGGGCGAGTCCAAACTTGGGAACGTTCCTGGTTGCAATTTGTTGCCCGCCAACTGCGCCATCCCTGCTACCGTCAACCCCGCCACCGCGCAAGCCATTGCCAACACATTGAACCTATGGCCGGCTGCAACCAGCATCATCAATGGCCAGCCGCAGGCGCTGACCACCGCCAATCGGAACGCGCACGAAAACTACGTGCTGGCTCGCTTCGACTATGTCTTTTCAACCAAGGATTCTTTCCTCGCCCGCTATATCTCGGACAAGTCCGAATATCTAGAGCCCTACGGCGGCGGCGGTTTCGCAGGCGGCGCGATCATCGGCAACTGGCCGGAGCAGGATTTCTCGCATACCCAGTTCGCCACCATCGAAGAGCGTCACATATTTTCTTCCGCATTGATCAACACCGCTCGCTTCAGCTTCTCGCGTCCTGGCACCAATGAATTTACCGCGCAAACCCCGCCTAGCGCACTGGTGAACGGCAAGGACCCGCTGCAGTTCTTCGGCCCTTCCGGCGGACGTCAGGATGGCATTGTGAACATCACTGGCATCACGGGCATTGGCGGCGCTCTTCAGTTGCCCTTCAATACCACGCAAAACCGGTACACGGAAGCCGACGACATCACCTGGGTCCATGGAGCGCATAACGTCCGCTTCGGCGCTTCGGTGTCGCGGCTGCAGAGCAATACCTACATGCCGTTCTTCGATGGCGCGGAATGGAACTTCACCGGCCTCGGCGCCAATGCCGGTCCGTTTCCCTTCGTAAAGGGAGTGCCGACCATCCTCTTGTACGTGCCGCTGGGATCCTATCCGAACCGCGATTTCCGCGACATCGAGTTCACCCCCTACGCCCAGGACGATTGGAAGGTTACCTCGAAGTTGACTCTCAATCTCGGGTTGCGGTGGGAATTCGTCACCGATCCCATCGACCAGCACGACCAGTTGAACTACGTGACGAACGTGGCCACGGCCACGCGCCCTTACTACACGCACCTGTCACACGCGATCGCAACCAATCCCGCCTGGCGAAATTTCGATCCGCGTTTCGGTTTCGCTTACGATCCTTTCAGCGATCATAAAACATCGATTCGAGGGGGCTTCGGAATCTTCCACGAACCAATCGGGATCAACAACATCGCACCGGGGTTCTGGGCCGCCACACCCTGGGCGATTAACGGTCTTCCAGGCGCGCTCGGGGCAATCTATCCGAATATTCCAACCCCCGGCGCCATCAACGTCGCCAAACCCAGTTCCACACCCGGCTGGGATTATTACGCCCCCTCCACGCCGTACATGATTCAGTACAATCTCAACATCCAGCGAGAAATTGCGGCGGACACGGTTCTCTCCGTCGGCTACGTCGGGTCGCGAGGGCTTCACTTGTTGACTGGCCAAGAAGCAAATCCGCCTTTGGTTTGCAGCTTCGCGCAAGGACCAGGCTGCGCCAATCCCAGCTACGCCAACGGCGCCGCCGGCGGATACTTTGGATTCGGTACCCCAGGTAGCGTCACTTCAAATTCCGACCTGAATAACGGCTTGGGCAGCTTTCCCAACCTTACCCCGGAAGCCTGGTCCCGGTACAACGCGCTGCTGGTGAGCGCCAACAAGAGGTTCTCGAAAAGCTTCCAGGCGTCGGCCTCCTACACCTGGTCCAGATGCATCGATAACGGCGGCTATTTGGGCAGCTTCAACTCCAACAGCACTGGAAATTTTATCAACCCCTACAACTTGAATTCGGATAAAGGTGTTTGCAGTCACGACATCACCAACGCGTTCAAAGCTAATGGCCTGTTTGCCCTGCCCTTCCACGGCAACCGGCTGGTGGAGGGCTGGCAGATCAGCGGAATCTTTACCGCCGCCAGTGGCCTGCCCTTGAACATCGCCGATGGCTATGACGAAGCAGCCGGCGGCACTCCGGTTGCCTTGGCTCCGCGTCCGGATTATGTTTCTGGTTGCAAGGTGCAGGTAGGAACAGTGAATGAGTGGTACAACCCGTTGTGCTTTACTCTGGAGGCGCCCGGCACCCTCGGCAACACCGGACGGAATACCGTTCGAGGACCAAGTTTCGTGGATACCGACATTGGCATTATGAAGGACACCCGCATCCGCGAAACCATGAGCGTTCAGTTCCGCGCCGAGTTCTTCAACATTTTCAATCACACCAACTTCGGTCTGCCCACCGGTGGATTGGGCGGCGCGAGCTTATTCTTGGGCGGTGGCGCCAGAAACGGAAGCGCGGGCCAAATTACTTCCATGGTCGGAACCCCGCGCCAGATTCAGTTCGCGCTAAAAATTCTGTTCTAGCGCTGTAGCGCACGCACTCCTGCCTGTGTTCTTTAGCGTGGCGCACGCACTCTTGTGAACGCCCTTAAACCACGGTCTGCTTCCACTTCCCGCGTCGGAATAACAAAATGCTCAACACCGCCAACAGCGAGTCGCCCACCACGACACTCACGAAGACGCCCCGCGGGCCGAGACTCGTATGGAACGCCAGGAAGTACGCCAGCGGAATCTGGCAGACCCAGAAACATACGATATTCAGCATGGTGGGTGTGAACGTGTCTCCGGCGCCGTTGAACGCCGCGGTCACCACCATTCCGTAGGCATAGGAAATGTAGCCGTAGCTCAGCAATCGCAAGCCGCTGACGGCGATCGGGACTACCGCTGGATCGTTGGTGAAGAGCGCGATGATCTGGTCGGCGAAGGCAATGAATACCAGCCCGACGCCGCCCAGGAACAGCATGTTGTAGAAGCCGGTGCGCCAGACCGATCGCTCGGCTCTTTCCGGTTTGCCGGCGCCGAGATTCTGGCCCACCAGCGTCGCTGCAGCGTTGCTCATGCCCCAGGACGGCAATATGGCAAACACGATGATTTTGATCGCAAGCGTGTTGGCGGCCGCCGCGGCGCTGCCGAAGCTGGCAATGATCCGCACCACACCGATCCAGGCGCACATCTGGACCAGGTACTGAAGAATTGCGCTCACCGATAAGCGAATCATCCGGAACATCACGAGGAAATCCAGCCGCACTTGCGCGGCGCGCACCACGAAGCGGCCACGGCCGGAGGTCAACATCCAGAGTTGAAACAGTACGCCGATTCCCCGTCCTATGGTGGTGCCGACAGCCGAGCCGGTCACGCCCAGCTTTGGAAATGGTCCGATTCCGAAGATGAGGCACGGATTCAGGCAGATATTCACGATGTTGGCCAGCCACAGTACGCGCATGGCGGTGGCTGCGTCGCCTGCTCCGCGAAAGACGGCGTTGATCAGGAACAACAGGAAAATGGTGGCGCTGCCGGCGAAGATCATGCGCGTATATCCGCTCCCGATCTTCACCACCTCCTCAGTTCCGCCCATCACGCGCAGCAGATCCGGCGCATAAATATATCCGAGCGCAGCGGTGATGGTCGAGACCACCAATCCGACCACGATGGCCTGCACTGCCACGACACCGGCCGCGGCTTCGTCTTTCTCACCGATGCGCCGGGCGACTAGAGCCGTCGCGCCCATGCTGAGCCCGAGTGCGATGCAGAACAAAACCATCAAGCAGGTTTCGGTCAGCCCGACTGTTGCGATCGCGTCCGCGCCCAAATGCGCGACCCAGAACACGTCCACCACGCCGAACAGCGACTCCATGCACATTTCGAGCACCATCGGCACAGCCAGCAGGATGATCGCCCGCTCGATGCTGCCTTCGGTGAAGTCCTGGCTGGTGCCCATCACCGCTTCGCGCAGTGAGGACCACAATCCAGGGACACGCGCTTCAATAGCCTTGGTTTCACTCATAGGAATCTCCCAGATGATTGAAAAAACCCTTATTTCCCGCGCTGAACGCAAAAGGATCTGCGCCGCGCGCGGCGTTGAACTGATCGGGAGCGCCCGCTCCGGCGGGCCTCAGTTGGCGACTGGGTTTTTCACGGCTACTGGCACCTCGAAACGAACTAACAGATTCCTACAGTTTACGCAGTTCTTTTGGACCGCGCAAGCGGGTGCGGCTGTTAACATAAAGACGTGCTCGGCCTTGGACGCAGCGCCATCATCATCTCACTGCTGCTGGTTTGCGGGTCACTTAATGCGCGCGATTATGGGCCGGCGGTAGGCAGCAAGCTGCCCGGCTTCGAGCTGAAGGATCAAGACGGCAAGACCCACACTCTGGCCAGCCTGCTCGGTCCCAAAGGCGCGGTGATCGTATTCTTCCGCTCCGCCGACTGGTGACCCTATTGCAAAGCCCAGCTCGTCGAGCTGGAACAGAACCGAGACGAATTCCGCAAGCTCGGCTTAGGCTTGGCCGGCGTCAGCTACGACAGTGAAGCCGTGCTGCACACTTTCGCCGAACGCAAAGGCATCCACTTCCCGCTGCTCTCGGATCCCGATTCGAAGATCATCCGCGAATTGGGCATATTGAACGAAACGGTCGAAAAAACCAACCCGGTCTTCGGCGTTCCGCATCCTGGCTCATTCGTTCTGGATTCCAAAGGCGTGATCGTCGCCAAATACTTTGAGGAAGACTACCGCCAGCGCTACACCGCCGGCGACCTCCTGATGCATCAGTTCGGCGTCATCCCGGCGCAGGCGAAAAGCGATGTCCAAGGCAAGCAACTCAGGCTCACCGCCGCGGCCAGCAATGCCGTGGTCACCGTCGGCCAGCGCGTTGCGCTGACGCTCGACATCGAGCTAAAGCCTGGCATGCACGTGTACGCGCCGGGCGTGGAGGGCTACATCCCGATCGAATGGACGATGAAGGAATCGGACGCCGGCACAGTGCATGAGGTGATCTTCCCCAAATCCCAAATGCTGCATCTGCCGGCCATCGACGAGACAGTTCCCGTTTATACCGGCCGCTTCCGGCTTACTCGCGACGTCACCATCGCGGCCGCCGATAACGTGAAGCCGGTGCTCGACGCCTCGGGGCAATTCACCTTGGAAGGCTCACTTCGATATCAGGCCTGCGACGACCGCGTGTGTTACATCCCGCAGAATCTGCCGGTCAAGTGGACGCTTCAGTTCCAGGACCTCGACCGCCAACGAGTCCCGGCCGAGCTGCAGCGCAAATGATCATCATTCATCACACTAACCCGGCAACACGGTCAACAACTTGATCCGCCGCCTCTGCCGTCGAAGCAGATAATCGACGAAGTAACCAATGATCAGATTGGGCCGCCCCGCCCCCCGATTGACTACGCGACAAGTGAGGATGCTGGTGGCAGCGTCCCATTGAATATTCATCGAGCCGCTGCGCTCGCCTTCGGTGGTCCGCACCTTCGTCCAGCCCGGGGAGCGGCCCGGCTTCTTCTCCTGGACCACCGCCAGATGGTGAACGCTCAGCTTGCGATCGTTAGCGATCGCGTCCCGCAAGCTCTTTCCCCCATTGCAAACCACTTGGACCACCGTTTGCATCGCGTCCCCCTTCCCTGAGTGTACGGCGACCTCAACGCCGTTGCTCCAGCCTGCGTCATATCTGAGTGGACCCGTCGCCGCTCGAGCTGAAGCTCTGCCTGTTCATCTTGTGCGCGACGCTCCCGCTTGGCGCGCAAACATCACAGACCACCCCGACCGAGGAACCGGCCAGCATCACTGGCGTCGTGCTGAGCGACGCCACGGGACAGCCTCTGCGGCGCGCCCAGGTGGAACTTCGGCCGGCGGAAGCGGCCAACGGCGGGTTGGTCCAGACCACGGACGATAGCGGCGAATTCGCCTTCCCTAAGGTCACTCCCGGCCGTTACAGGATCACGGTCCTCCGCGACGGATATATCCGTCAAACGGCCGGCCGCATCGGGGCCTATAAAATGCCTCCGATCTTTTCAGTCCACTCCGGCGACGCCAGCCGCTTCACGTTTCGAATGACGCCCTGGGCCGTGGTCAGCGGGAAGGTGAAGTTCGATGACGCCGAACCGGCCGTGAACGTGGCCATCCAGTTGTATCGCGAGTATTATTCCCGCGGCCGCCACGGTTACGCGCTGGCTGCCAGCACCAGAACCGACGACCTCGGCAACTATCGCGTGCACGGCCTGGAATCAGGCGCGTATTATGTCGCGGCACTATATCAAGCGCCCGCGCTGCCGGCCAACACCGCAGAGCAGCGTCGCCCCGATTCAGCGGGAAACCTGTCGCCCGAGCTGAGCTACGCCGTCACCTTCTTTCCGGAAGTGCAGAAACTCGCCGACGCCGTCGCGGTGCGCCTGACGCCGGGGCAGGAAGTGGCCGGCATCGACATCTTCCTCACGCTGGTTCACACCGTACGCATTCACGGCCGCGTGACCAGCGCGTTGAGCGGGAAAGTGGTGCCCGAGCCCAGCATCACGCTGCGCTGGAACGATCCTGACAACACGGGCTCGGTCAGCGCGCCAGTAAATATCACTTTCGATGCCGACCACAATTTTGAAATCAAGGGAGTGACCACGGGTCCTTACCTGGTGATCACGACCGCCGTCGACGATGGCCACGCTCTTTCGGCCCGCACTCCGATCTCAGTCGCTGACGCGGATGTAGCCAACCTCGACATCGTCATCGGCCCCGAGCAAATATGGAAGGGCAAGGTGCGCATCGAAGACGACGACTCCACGCCGCTCTCCGGACTTCAGGTGTCGCTCGAGCCGCGCCGCACCACCGCCCCGGTCACCAGAGCGTCGGTCGATGAAAACGGCAATTTCTCGCTGCCCTTCGTCCCACAAGAAACCTATGACCTGTTCGTGGCGAACGCCCCGGAAGGCGCCTACCTGAAATCGGTGCGAGTGGGGAACTTCGATCGGCTGGCAACCGGACTTGAATCCGAGCCAGGCGGCGATCCTCCGGCAATGGAGGTCGTGTTGAGCATGCGCGGCGGCGGCGTGAACGGGAGGGCCGTGACCACAGATCCAGCGGTGGTTGCTAGCGGCGCAACGGTAATGCTGATTCCCGATCCCCAAGTCGGCCGCGTTCAGTCCTATGGGACTGCGTATGCCGACGAATTCGGGAATTTCCTGGCAAATGGCTTGGCCCCAGGTAACTACGTCTTGCTGGCGTGGCTTGACCAGCCGCCGTGCGAGGTCCACAATCCCGACGATTTACCTGCCTGCCTGGCTCACGGCGTGCGCATCCAGCTCTCTGAAGGGGGCACCGAGAGCATCCAGGTAACGGCGAATTAGGGCAAAACCGCTGCCCGGCGCGTGCGGCCACTTTGGAGCTAACTCAAGATTTTGCCGCCACTTGCCGATAGACGGGCAGTGGCAGAGGCACTCCAGTTTCGATCTCTCGACCTGCTGGAACAGCAGGACGCCGACATCACTCGGCGAGCGCTGCCCGGAATTTGGGCCAGCCTAGCGACGGTGCAGTTCGTGTTACTCGGCGGCACGTTCTTCAAGGACCATCCGCTTAGCACCACGCTGTTCGCGTCCGCTGCCATGACCGCCTGCATCGCGCGATTATTGCTGGTGCTTAGGAAGGACGAAATCCATCCTCGCAATCCGCGGGGCTGGCGTGCGGCGTTTTGCGCCTGCCTATTTGTATTCTCGGCTTCGTGGGCATCGATGGGTGCCTATAGCTATGTCAACTACGGCTATGCGCACTGGAATTCGCTCTTGTTGACGATCTGTCTGATGGGGCTCAGCGCCGGAGGGTTGGTCTCGCTGACACCCCGGCTTCTCTATCTCAACTGGCATATTCTGCCCTTGCTCGTGCCGGGAATCATAATCGATCTCTATATAGGCGGCGAGGGTTATGGGATGGCGCTGATCGCCACAGTGTACATGACGTTTCTATTGGTCCAGAGCAGGCATCTGAATCAGGACTATTCGAAGGCTGTAATGGACCGGCGGCTGCTTGAATCCGCCAAGAAACTGGCCGAGGCAGCCAACGACGCCAAGAGTAGTTTCCTGGCTAATATCAGTCACGAGCTGCGTACGCCCATGAACGGCGTCATCGGGATGACGGAATTGGCCCTGGAGACGAGCCTCTCCGAGGAACAGCGCGACCTGCTGGGCACTGCCCGAAATTCCGCATTGTCATTGCTTGAAATGCTGAACGATGTACTGGATTTTTCCAAAATCGAAGCCCGTAAACTCGATCTCGAGCAAATCCCATTCGATGTGCGCAAGGTCGTTTTTGAAACCGCGAAGGTCTTTGGAGTGCAGGCCCGGCAGAAGGGTTTGCTGTTCACCTGCGATATTGATCCGGCGGTTCCCGCTGAGATCAGCGGTGATCCTGGACGCCTCCGTCAGGTGCTCATCAACCTGCTCGGAAACGCAGTCAAGTTCACGCACTCCGGGGCCATCGAAGTGCATGTTTCCGTCGAGTCGAACGGGCTGCAGGAGGTTTGCCTGCGTTTCGTTGTCATCGATAGCGGCATCGGCATCCCCAGCGACAAGCAGGCGGTCATCTTCCAGCCGTTCTCCCAAGCCGATGGATCGATGACCCGAAAGTATGGCGGAACGGGCCTGGGACTCACGATTTCCGCCCGGCTGGTGGAGCTGATGCGCGGCAGGATCTGGGTCACCAGTGCCCCTGGAAAAGGCAGTGCATTCAATTTCACGGCCAATTTCGGTGTCGGGGATCACGACCACAACCGGCTGCCGGACCCTTCTTTTGCCGCCAGCCGATAATTGCTGGTCCGCTAATCACTCATCAGAAAAATACACGGCCGCTGGTCCTGCTCGGGCGTCGATGCCCAATATTTCTGCAGGACCGCGTAAACCATCAGGCCGGTCTCACCTTCGCCCAGCAGGAAGTACCGGATGGATTGCCGCATCAGGTTCTGCCGGCTTAGCCCGATCACGATGCTGACGGGGTGGAGGGCCTCACTCAGATAAGCCACCGCGTTGGCAATGGCGACCGCCTGGGATACTTCGACCAGATAGATGCTCTCCTCGCGCGTCACCTTGATATACAAGGGGGACAAAAACTCACTGCGATTGTCGAGCAGGCCAACATGCAAGAAGGCCAGCGGGCCGTGCAGCTTGTAGTGCGCCCGGATTTTCGCGGTCCGATCCTTCCGAATCTCCGGATCCAAGCTTCGAACCGGGACCAAATTGACTTTGCCGCTCGCCATGGAGTCCCACAGGCTTTTCGATTCGCGGTCGGCGAAAGTGGTCCCCGCTACGCGCAGTTCGGTGGAGCGGATGTAGCGGCTGATGCCGCTTACAGTAAGGATGAAAAAGATGATGCAGCTCGCGATGATAATGCCATCGGGCCGCTCAATAACGTTGGCGATGGTGGTGTAGGCGAAAACCGCGGTGACCAGCCAACAGTACAGACCGAGCCTGTAGTTTCGCTCCTTCCAAAGCGACAGGGCGGCGGCGACAGCGGCGGAAGACATCAGCACCAAAACGCCAGTGGCGTACGCGCCGCCTTGCGCTTCCACATTGGCGCGGAAAATGAGCGTAATGAAAACGTTGAAAGCGAACAGGAGCAAGACCAGGGGACGGGAGTAGGCCACCCAATGCGGCGCCATCCCAAGGCGCGGAAGATAACGCGGAATCAGATGCAGCAGCCCCGCCATGGCGGATGCGCCGGCGAACCATAGAATAAAGATGGTCGTGATATCGTAAATGCTTCCGAACGCATTGCCCAGATACTCATGCGCCAGATAAGCGATGGCGCGCCCGCTGGCTGGTCCGCCGTCCTTGTAGGCCCTCTCCGGGATCAAAAGCGCGGTCACGAAACTGGAAACGATCAAGAGCACGCTCATGATCAACGCCGCTGTGGCCAGCAATTTGCGGGTGTTGCGGATCCGGCCACGAGGACGCAAGTCGGAGTCGTCGTCTTCTCCTTGGCCGCCGCGAATTAGCGGCATCACGGAAACGCCGGTCTCGAATCCGCTCAAACCCAGCGCGAGTTTGGGGAAAACAATCAGAGCCGCTATGAGCAGCCCTGTCCAATCGTTGTGTTGGCGAAACAGGGCCGACTTCCAATCCTGGAAAAGCGTGGGATGATGCAAGGCCGCCAACAGCACGCGACCCAGCACAATCGCGTTCAACAGCAGGTATGGCACACAAACTGCGGTGGCCAGCTCAATGGCCTCGGTGAAGCCCTTCAGGAACACCAGCGCCAGCAGCGCCAGCAAGCCCAGCGTTATGCTCAAATGCGCGTCGCCCAAAAAGCGATGCATATATGGATTCTTGGTGGCGTGGGTGGCGGCATCAGCAGCCGAAAGGGTCATGGTGATAAGGAAGTCGGTGCCCGCAAAGCCCAACAGCACCAGCACCAGGATCTTGCCGGCCCAGCCGGGCAGTAGATTCTCGAGCATCGCGATCGATCCTTGGCCCACGTAGGACCGGCCGGCGACCTGCGTGTAAATCGGCAGCGCACAGAACAGCGTCACCGCGACCAACACCGTAGTGGCGATTGGCGACAGCGCTCCGGCGGCCAGGAGCGCAATTCCCGGCTGATAGCCCAGCGTCGAAAAATAGTCGACGCCCGTCAGCCAAATGACTAGATACCATGGATGCGTCCGATGCTTGGTATGGTGGTGGACGTCCAGGTTCTCCCCGCCCCGCAACCAGTTCCGCAATCGTCCCACTGAGCCGCCGGTTTGCTTCCGCATTGGTTGGTATTTAGCCGTCCATGGAGGAGACGCCCCATCAGCCGGTAGGGTGTCAGCCAGTCACAAGCTCGTGGAAAAATGTTGGGCCTGCGCTATGTCCAACGGTTCGCGCTGTTTTCATTGCTCGTCGCAGTAGCTCACGTGCCGAAAATTCGAATAAACCTTGACTCGGGTTCGTATACTCCGAACAGACCTCGATGCGCGAGTAGGGGAAATGCAAGCAATCATTCCAGGTGTCATTTGTCCGGAGCCAGACCCATCCTGGCTTTCGTTACCAGCCGAGCGGAGCGCGGCATTTCTGCCCACGTTCGCCCGCGTATCTGTCACTCTGCAGTCGACTCTGCGGGAGCGCGTCCCGGCCGCGTACTTTCAAAGCCTGGAACACTTCCGCGACTGGAAGTCGGCCTACCCGATGCTGGTCTATCAGGCCAGCCGTCCTTTCCGCGGGCGAGTGCGGACCGAGCTGACTTATGATGTTCTGAATCCGCGATTGATGGCTATCCTGTTCCGCCGGGCGAAGGGCAACCTGACCCCATTACTGGCGCGAGTGGAGGGCGAGCTACGGGCGGGAGGGCGCGCGGAGGTCGCCGTCCATTATTCGGCCAAGCGGGTGCTGGAGATCATCCAATCCGTCCAGCGCTTGAGCGCCCCTCGCCGATACCTTTATCGTTTGGTCCGCGGCGAAAGCGTGTTGGTAGATGCCGTAGTTGACTTAAGCGGATTGGGAAATCTTTCCGACAGGGAGCAGGCCAAGAGACTAACGGCGTTCCGAAAGAAGTGGCAATTTCAACTGCGGCGGCTTTATCCGGGTGGAGATTTCAGTGCTCTCGCTCCGGCGCTTTTGGAGGCTGTCACGAAGGCCTTGCTCGCCGTTGGTGACTCGCGCTCCAGTGCCGATTCAGACGCGAGCCTTATCGGGGCGGGTGAGACGGGACCCGGCGCTACGTAAGCGCCCCAGTGCTACTTCTTTTAGCTCAGCCATGTACTGTTGCTCATGCTCATCGGTGCAAAACCGATTCTTAGTTCAGCCTGCGGAAGAATCCCAGATCGCTCTGGCAGACCAGGCACTTTCCCGGCGTTGAGCTCTTATTTATCTCGACAACCATCCTAGATTACTTATCGGCCGAGGCGGGCTTTCTCTATGCAATTTTTCTGGCGGCCTACTCGATAAAACCGATTTTGCGCAGAGTTGCGTCGGGTTCGCCGCCTTCGAACGTGGGAAGTGCAACCTTTTGATGTCCGCGTACCAAGGCCACGCCATAGGGCGGGTCCTGGAACTTGAATGTCGAGCGTAATAGCTGCAGGTCGTTCGAGGTACCGGCGCGCAGGCCGGTGTCCTTCAAAAAGGACGCGGCGAATTGCGGGATCCTGAGTCGGAATTCCGATTATTTTCGTGTCCTTCCAATTTAGCTTCGACATCCTGCGCGCGGCTGCGTCGCAATGCATGCACTCGGGGTCGTAGAAGAACAGAAGAATATTCCCCTCGCCCAGCGAGAACGGTTTACCATCCACGGTAATCGAATCCGGCGCCTTCAGGCCGCTCTGACGCGTGGTATTGATGCCCAGCGAGACCGCCGCAAAAACCGCGACCGCGCCCAGAATCACCAGCGCACCGCGGATATTCTCCGATGGCCGCGCCCACCAACCGGCCAAGCCGGCCATGAGCAACATAACGGTGTCACCGACAAAGAATCCCGGACCGATAGTGCGCTTCACCAAGGGGAAACAACTGCAGTCTTTGCCGGCCAGCGTGCTGTAATTGGCCCCGATATAGATCATGAACGCGACCAGCAGCAGGGCGATCAACCAGCTTCCCCAGCGGCGGAAACGGGGTACCGTAATCAGGACCGCGCCCAGCATTTCGCCCACACCGAGGGCCAGCGTGAAAGGCAATGAAAGAGCCGCCGGAACCCGGAACTCGGTCAGGGCTTGCGCCCACATAAACGGGTCGCTCAGCTTCCAGGCGCCTGAAACGAAAAAGAGAATGGCCAGCAGTATCGCGGCTGTAGCGCTGAGGGCTTTTTTCCAAGCCGGCAGGTCCAGACGAACGGTACCAAACCCCAGTTCAGCGGGGTCCGCCGTGCTGTTGTTCATATACCTCCTATTTTAGTTGATCGAAGAACTGCCCGGCGGCGGCCACCGTCTGGGCGATGTCTGCCTCGCTATGGGCGGCCGAAACGAACCCAGCCTCGAATTGCGAGGGCGCCAGGTACACCCCCCGATCCAGCATCCAGTGGAAAAACTGCCTAAAACGCCCGGTGTCCGAGCGTTTGGCCGATTCCCAGTCGGTCACCGGCCCTTCGGTGAAGAAGAATGTGAACATCGATCCGACGCGGTTTACCGTGACCCCGGAAGGCGCCTTGGCGGTAAGCTGTGCGGTGCGGCGCTCGACCGTCTCATAGACCTCGGGATGCGATTTCAGATAGCGCAGCATCGCGATCCCGGCGCTGACCGCCAGCGGATTGCCGGAGAGCGTGCCGGCCTGATAGATGGGACCGGTGGGCGCTACTTTGCTCATGACGTCGGCCCGCCCGCCGTAAGCGGCCATCGGCAGTCCAGCCGCCGATGATTTTGCCGAGCGTGGTCAGGTCCGGTTTGATCCCGAAACGCTGCTGCGCGCCGCCTAGCGCCAGACGGAACCCGGTCATCACTTCGTCGAAGATCAGCAACGCGCCGTGCTGCGCGGTCAGGCTCGCGCAGCGCTTCGAGGAACCCCGGCAGCGGGGGCACGCAGCCCATATTGCCCGACCACCGGCTCAACGATCACGGCGGCGATCTTGTCGCCACGATCGCGGAAGGCCTTCTCCACCGCTTCGACGGAATTGAACGGCAGCGCGATGGTAGTGGCGGCGAAGGACTCCGGCACCCCGGCCGTATCGGCGATGCCCAGCGTCGCCATGCCCGAGCCCGCCTTCACCAGCAGCGAATCGACGTGGCCGTGATAGCAGCCTTCGAACTTGATGGTGAGGTCGCGGCCGGTGAAGCCGCGCGCCACGCGCAGCGCGCTCATGGTGGCTTCGGTGCCGGAGTTGACCAGGCGCACCATCTCGATGGATGGCACGCATTCGCTGGATCAGTTCGGCCAGCTCGACTTCGCGTTCGGTGGGCGCGCCGAAGCTGGTGCCGATCTCCAGCACCTCGCGCAGAGCGTCTGTCACGATTGGCGGGCGGTGGCCCAGGATCAGCGGGCCCCAGGACAGGACGTAGTCGATGTACTCGTTGCCGTCGACGTCGAAGATCTGCGATCCTTCGCCGCGAGCGATGAAAGGAGGCGTGCCGCCCACGCTGCGAAACGCTCGCACGGGCGAATTGACGCCGCCCGGAATCAACTTCTGCGCGCGAGCAAAGAGGGCTTCGGATCGGCAGCGGTTCATACCGGGGCGCTCAGGTTCTTTCGGCAATCAGCTTTTTGAGGAAGAAGGTCATGATCACTTCCTGCAAAGTGCCATTCAGATTCTTGAGCAGCCGGCTCTTCAGCCCCAGATACGGCTGGGTGCCGGCGAACAGGTCCTCGATGAGCGCTCGGAATCGGGGGCTGCGGCGCATAAATCCGACCATGCGCGCGGGCACGGTGCTGAACAGGAACCGGCCCAGAAAAACGCGCTTGGCGAGCGCGGCGCCGAATTCCAGATCGGCTGCGAACTCGTGGCGCAGCAGGTTGCGATAGGCCTGCGCTTTTTCGGCGAGCGAGTGCGGATTCGTTGAGCAGCCACCTGGCTCGCCAGATCGCCCGATCGCATGGCATAGTACAGACCCTTCGCCGGTGATCGGATCCACCAAACCGCCGGCGTCGCCAACTGCCAGCCAGCCGTCTCCCGCCACGCGATTCGATCCTCCAGCCGGGAGTCTCCAGCGCGGAAGCATGTGGCCGTAAAACGCCGCGCCCTTATAATGCAGATGCCCTTTCTCTTGCATGTATCGCTCCAACCGCGCGCGCAGCGCCTGCGCCGGCTCGCCCTTGCCGCAGATGCCCACCGAAAGATGGCCGCAGCGCGGAAACACCCAGATGTAGCCTTCCAGATTCGGCAAGAACTGGATGTCGATGTGATCCTGCTGCGAGGGCACGTAGTAGCCCAGCGCGTACATCGTGTCGGCCGCGGTCCACTGGGTTCCGACGTTGCGGAGCGGATTGCGCGCGCCGGTGGCGACGATGCAAAAATCGGCCTCGAGCGAACCGTGCTGGGTCCTCAGCAGCCAACCCCGGCCGGTGCGCTCGATATCCAATACGCGCGTCTTCTCCAATTGCGCGCCGGCCTCTTCGGCGCGATCGAGCAGCATGCGATTCAGGTCCAGGCGCGAGTAGATCACCAAGGGACGGCTGAGCGCCATCTTCACCTCGCCGGCCTTGGGAGCTGCCAGGAACGTATCGGTGATGATTTTCTTCGGGGTATCATTGTTGATCAGAAACGGATAGTCGCGATAGGCCTTGTAAGTGAGACCGCCGCCGCAGGGCTTTTCCCAGGCCAGCTTCTCATCGAAGACGACGAGTTTCGAGACCGGCTCTCGCCAGGCGTTCGGCCGCGAATGCTCCAGCAGGGCCGCCGCCCAGGACGGCGATGCGTTTCATTTGGATGATCCAGGCTTCTTGTCGGAACTCACGGGCGGATGCCCCGGTGGCAGAGCGCCTGCAGGCGCACTCCCGGGCGCGCCCACGGAAGGATGGCCGGAGGGCATGGTGGTATTTGGCATTGCGCCTATAGAACCGGCCCCAGACCCGTCCGGAGGCAGCCCCTTAGCGCCATGTGAGTCGGCGCCCGCGCGTCCCTTCACGTTCCACTGATTGCCTTGCCGCTCCAGCACGTACTGCATGGTCATGCTGGCGCCGGGAGAAGTATTGCCCTTGGCCTGAAATTTAACGGTGGCGGTGGCTTCATCCTGGCGATAGGCGACCGAGGTCACGTTGACGTCCATCGACAAAAGGTCGGGGCGCTTGGCCAGGTAGTTCATGATGCCTTGGCGAACGGCATCGTCGTTTTGAATATTTTTCTTGCAGCCGCCAAGTAATGCGATGCATAAACCAAGAGCGGCGACGGCGATAGCTGGGCCTTTCACAATCCGATTATAGCTACTGGCAGTGCTTTTCACTGACAAAGCAACTACTCCAAATCCGGCGGAGTCTCCCTCGCGATCCAAGAATCGTAATCGCTAGTGTAGCCGACCCGCTCTTGAAGACTGCGGATGCGTTGTTCCAGCGCCACGACCTCGCTTTCAGATAGAGACGGCAGCGCTCGAAGGCGCTCCTCGACGGCCTCAGCCTGCGCGGCGCCCCGAGCTTCGGCGGGCGCATGCAAGGCGCGAAAATCCGAATCACCTTCACCCACGCCCATATAGTCTTCGATGAGCTGATTCGTGACCTCGCGGCTATGCACCAGCGACACCCGAATATTGCCTTGCCCGGTGACGACGTTGCCGACCCCGAATACACGCTCGCATCCGGCGTACCGTGGCAGCTCTTCGCCTTGAAAGGTGTAATATTCGCCCTTCGTAGCGATGCCTGGGATAACCTCCGGCACCGAGCCAATGGACGAGATCACTAGCGGCGCCCGCAGTTCGTGCTCCGACCCTGGAACCGGCTCCGCCCTTCGTCCCTCCACTCGCGTTTCGGCGACTTTCAGGCCCGCCAACCGGCCGTTTTCCACTACGAGTCCAGTCGTCATCCTGCGTTCCTGAAATCGGAAAAGGTACTTGTCGCGCGCCAGGCGAAGCATCTTCTGCCGGATCGATTCGGTCTTCACCAGTTGCTCTGGAGTCGCGTTTTCAGGCGGCTGCGCCAGCGGCATATCCTGCTCCCGCCGGCGATAAATCAGCAGGCAGCCTTTTACGCCGCAATCCTCCGGCCGGATACCATGCAGTTTGCAAATAGCTGGGATGCCCTTCTTCTCCAGCTCGTGCATATTGGTTTGGATGCCGCGCGCCTTGAGCGCCCGCTCGTAATTTTCGATTTGCAAAACCTTCACTACGTCAATAGATGCGAGGCCGCCACCGACCACCAAGGCTTCGTCCGGAGAATCGTAGCGTGGTCCGGTGTAGCTCTTTTCATTCTTGTGGTTGTACCAGTAAATGTAGGGGTTCTGGTAGACCAAACCGTTGTCCACAAATTGTTCCGCGCCCGGCACTCCCAGCTCCCGGTCCCGCCACGCGCCATTGGCCAGGATCACCGCCGAAAAGCCCCACTGATCGCAAAGCTCCTCAAAGTGCAGATCGCGGCCGAGCTTGACGGAAGGGATGTAAGAGACGCCGGGCTTTTTCAGGCGGGCGTCGATGTTGCCATACTCCTGCTTGCGCTGCTCCACGTGCCAGCGCGGCAGGCCATCTTCAATCTTTCCGTAGGGCCTCTTGTTTTGTTCGAAGACCGCCACTCGGATTCCGCGGTCCGCCAGAATCTCTGCCGCGACCGATCCGGCGATCGCGCCTCCGACGATGGCGACAAAGTATTGTCCGTGGTTAGGCATCGGTAATTAATAGGACTCCAGGAATTTGCAGGTTACCCAGGTTACCATTGTGGTGTGATGCTCGGCATACAGCCCGACATTCAGCAGATTGTCGAACGCGCGCGCGAGTTCCACGCCCGGCTCAAGTCCGTCAAGGCACGCGTCTCGCCCCGCCCGTTTGAATGGTACCCCTACGATTCCCTCGCCAACGTGCTTCATCTTAATAAGCTGCTGACCGGCCCGAACCGGGATTTACTGAAGCTGATTGGCGATGGCCCGGTGGCGGACATCGGCTGTTCGGACGGCGACCTGGCCTTCTTCTTGGAATCGCTGGGGTGCAAAGTGCAGGCCATCGATCATCCGGTTGCGAATCACAACGGCATGCAAGGTTTGAAAGCGCTGCGAACGGCGCTCAATTCGTCGGTCGACATTCACACCGTCGATCTCGACTCGCAATTCATGCTGCCGAACGATCATTACCGGCTGGTCTTCCTGCTGGGCGTGCTTTACCATCTCAAGAATCCTCTTTACATCCTTGAGATGCTGGCCCGGCAATGCGATTATTGTGTGCTGAGTACGCGGATCGCGAACACCCTCCCAGACCAAGGCCTCAATTTGCGCGACGCGCCGGTCGCTTACCTGCTGGATGAGGACGAGCTGAACGATGACGACACGAATTATTGGATCTTCTCCGACGCTGGGCTGCGCCGGCTGCTGAAGAGAACCCGGTGGGAGATTTGCGAATGGCATGTCGCGGGGGCCACTGGTGAGTCGGACCCGAATAGCCTGGATCGCGACCAGCGCGTCTGGTGCCTGATCCGAAGCCGCTATTATTCTTTATCCAATGTCGAGTTGTTGAGCGGCTGGCACTCGGCGGAGGCGGCCGGATGGCGCTGGACCGAACAACGATTCTCGGCGCGCCTCAATGGCGGCTCCGCGCGGCCCGCTCGAATCGAGCTGCGATTTTTCGTGCCGCAGGCGTTGATTGAACGCTATGGTCCGGTGACGCTGCACGCCACCGCCGACGGAGTGCCGCTGCCTTCGCAGACCTATCATGAATCGGCGAGATTCACGTATCGAGCCACACTGGACAAGGCCCAGGTCTCCGGGGACACGGTTCAACTCGACTTTTGGCTCGACCATGCGCTGCCGCCCAGTGAGGCCGACGAACGGGAACTGGGCATCGTCGTCGCGGCGCTGGATCGCGCGTCCTAACTGGCTGAGCCGCGCCCGTGTCTTACCGAGCCGCGCCCAAAGGAAGCGGTCCCCGTCAATCTATCGCCTCAAACACCGCCATTTGCTCACCCTGCTCATCGACGACATACCGAATCGCTGCAGACACACTCTCCGGCTTCAACAACCACCGTGTACTTCCATGCCGCGTCCAGCGCTTCCGATCGGGTTGATCTAACCCAAGGCCGTTCAGGCAGCGACTCGCATAGGATTTCAGGTCATTCATGATTCTCTCTGGCCGGGCATCCCCTTCGACCACAATGTGAACATGATTGGTTCGCCCATGGACGGCTAACAGTCTCCACTGGCGATCAGTGCAGCGCTCTCGGATGCCAGTTAGTACTGCCTCCCGGCGGTTTCGATCCAGACTGTAGGGTGGCTGCTCCATGAATCGCCGCTCAGCCAGAACCCGATTTGGATTGGCTTCCATCAAACGGCTCCCAGGCAGACTATGTGCCCGATCGACAGACCCTGATTCATCGCCGTGCAGGTGGCTGCCGTAGCAGGTCATAGAGCCTATCAATTCATTTTCAACCGCTTCCTCTGGTCACGGCTCGGTAAGTTCGGGCGCGGCTAAAGCCTCACTACCCCCCTACACTTTCGCTTCTTTTCGGCGTATACTATGAAGAAGCCAAAGGAGGGCGCGTGACACCCATTCTCAGTAAGGATGAACAACAGGATTTCCTCAAGCGTGGTTTTTCTCGACGGAATTTCGGCCGTCTTGCTACCATGCTCACTGCCGGCGCAACACTACCGTTCTATAACGAGTCGGCGCTAGCCCAGCTTTCTAAGGTCGAAGCCCCCCCCGACGCGGTCTTGATCAATGCCAACGAAAACCCGCTAGGCCCCTGCAAAGAGGCTCGGGAAGCCTGCCACCGCATGGTGGACTACGGCGGGCGCTACCGCTACAGCGAAGGCGACAAGGTCCAGCAGCTGCTTTCCGAACAGGAAGGCGTGAAGATGAGCTACGTCCGGATCCACGTCGGATCCAGCGGCCCGCTGCATCAAGCGGTACTGGCCTTCTGCTCACCTACCAGGCCGTTCGTGACCGCCGATCCGGGTTACGAAGCAGGCACCAGGGCGGCGAAGTTTATCGGCGCCAATGTCATCAACGTTCCGCTCACCAAGAACTATGCGCATGACGTGAAGGCGATGGCCGCGGCCAGCCCCAATGCCGGCCTGATCTACATCTGCAATCCCAACAACCCCACCGGCACGTTGACCCCCAAGTCTGAAATCGAATGGCTGGTCAACAACAAGCCTAAGGGCACGATTGTAATGATCGACGAAGCCTACACGCACATCTCGGGCGCGCCGTTCAACACCGATCTGGTGGCTGCCGACAAGGACGTCATCATCTTGCGAACCTTCTCCAAGATTTACGGTATGGCGGGGCTGCGCGCGGGCGCGGCGATCGCTCGTCCGGACATTAATGAAAAGGTCAGCGGATACAGCCAGACCATGATGCCGATCACCGGCATGGCCGCCGCCAGCGCCAGTCTGGAAGCGAAGTACGTGGTGCCGGAACGGCGCAAGCTGATCGGCCAGGTTCGCGAGAATACGCTCGAGTTCCTGGATAAGCACAACTTCAAGTTCGTGCCTTCGGTCTCGAATTGCTTCATGGTGGATGTACACCGGCCGGGCGGGGAAATCGCCGAGGCGATGCGCAAGGATAAGGTATACATCGGCCGTGTGTGGCCGAGCTGGCCGACACATGTCCGCGTAACTGTCGGCACGCAAGAAGAGATGGATAAATTTAAGGCCGCGTTCCTGAAAGCAATGGCGTAAGCCGCCGCGGTTCGTCCTCCGTTTGGCTCGCCCACTGGAGTCTTGACCAAGATTCCAGTGGGCGTTTCTACATGCCACCTCCCCAAGGTGGTTAATAATTTTAATCAAAAAGTATTTGGCTGTTTTGAGCAGCTTGTGTTATCTTCAACTCTCAACTCTCTCGCGAAAGGAGGCAGCTATTGAGCATTGTAAGTGATGATCTTCATAAACGACTTGATGAACTAGCGACACTTGCCCGCTGCCTTCCGGTAGCATTCCCCGTTCGTTAGTTTTTCCTTCGACCAGCTTTTAATTTAGGTGCGGGTCGCTCGTCGCCGGCTAGTGCTGTCGCTCAGCATTCGGGTCCAGCCGGTGGCACTCATTTATCCGCACCAAACATTTTTATCAAGGAGGCAAGAATGCGTGTCGAAAATTGGGCGCTCCTGGATCGCTTTCTGATCCTGGGTAGCGAAGAGAATAGTTATCGAGTGGGCGTGCGGGAGCTGGATGTTGATCAGGCGCCCGCCGTTCGAGCATGCCTGAAAATCGATGGCCCGCGCGTGGTGCGAACAATTCTGGATGGCTCCGCAAGAGATCCGGCGTTGTTCGTGCTCGCCCTGGCCGCCAGCCCCAAATTTGCGGATGCCCGGACCAATGCCGCGGCTCTGGATGCTTTGCCGCGCGTCGCTCGCACCGGTGCGCAGCTTCGTAAATTCGCCGCGTTCTGCACCAGCCTGCGAGGTTGGGGACGCAGCCTTCGGTCTGCTATAGCCGATTGGTACCTCAGCAAGCCCGCCGGCGAACTGGCTCGTCAACTATTCGAATCTGAGAATCTCGCCGCCTGGTCGCATCGCGATCTGCTGCGGCTCTCCCATCCCCGGCCGGCGACACCCGCCCACAACGCGCTTTTCCAATGGGTGGTGGATGGCAAACCCGGCCATCTGGCCACTTCAGAGATGCTGGATGGTCAACTGCGGCCGATGCATGCGTTCGAGCTGGCGAAGAAAGCCCACACCGAAGACCAAATCGTGCACCTGATCGAAGACTATCGAATGACGGCCGAGATGGTTCCCTCCCAGTGGAAGACCTCGCCCCGTGTTTGGGAAACTCTGCTCGACAGCATGTCCTATCTCGATCTGGTGCGAAACCTCGGTCAACTGACAGCCATCGGATTAGTTCGCCCGCAAAGCGCAACCACGGCCCTGGTGGTGGCGCGGCTGCTCGACCGCAAGCGTGTGGCGAATTCGAAGATACACCCCATCGCGCTACTCGATGCATTTCGAACCTACCGTCAGCCAGAGGGTGGTTGGGAGCCGGTCCCGAATGTTATGGACGCGCTTAACTCCGCATTTTATCTGGCGTTCGATAACGTCCGGCCGTCCGGAAAGCGGGTTTATCTCGCAGTGGATGGAAGCTGTTCCATGGGGCTCTCGCAGTGCCTGGGAATGCCGTCGCTTTCGGCTGCCATGGCCTCGCTCGCGCTATCAATGATCTACGCCAAGACCGAGCCACGGTATTCAGACGGCTCCTTTCAAGGGCCGCCGGGCGTTGCGCCGCAGTCCATCGAAGACGCGCTCAGTCGAGATCTGCCCATCGACGCTTTCGTGATCCTCACCGACCACGCGAAAGCCGGCGAGAGCGCTCACAGGGAAGCGCTCCATCGCTACCGTCAGAAGACTGGAATTGCCACCAGGCTGGCGGTGATCGCGATGGCTGCCGATCGCTGCAACTTGACCGATCCGAATGACCCGCTGCAGATGAGCGTGGCGGGCTTCGATGCCAGTGTCCCTGAAATTGTGTCGGAGTTCATTCGGGGTACATAATCTGATCTCGGGGCCTTGGATCTGATACCGGGGCCTTGGATCTGATATAGTGTCCGGCATGAGCCGGACACTTGCCGTACGCTTCTCCGCAGGACTTCTGTTCCTGTTCGCCGCCTGGATCGCATACACGCAAAACCAGAACAAGCAGCCTCCGCAATTGAAGATCAACAAGGTCAAGGACGACCTTTACGAGATTGAGGGCGACGGCGGCAACGTCGCGGTTTACATCACTGATGAAGGCGTAATCCTGATCGACGATAAGTACGATCAAGATCACGATCAAATTGTCGCCAATGTGAAGAGCGTCACCGACAAGCCGATCAAATACATCCTCAGCACGCATCATCATGCAGATCACAGCGGGGGCAATGCGAAGTTCCTGCCCACCGCACAGATCATCTCCACGGCGAATGCGCGGGCCAACATCCTGGCGCACAAGCAGGCCAATGCACCACCCGGAGTGATGCCGGCGCAAATCACGTTCACCACGGAGGCAGCGGTGAGCCTGGGCGGCAAAGAAGTACGCGCGCGTTATTACGGACGCGGCCACACCAACGGCGACGCTGTCATTTATTTCCCGGCGCTCCGCACTGTCCACACCGGCGACCTCATGGCCGGCACGAGCCCGCTAATCGATTACCCAGGCGGCGGCAGCGTGGTCGAATGGACCAAGACGCTGGATGGCGTCCTGAGCACGCTCGATTTCGATACAGTGATCCCCGGCCATGGCCCGGTTACCGACAAAGCTGGTCTGCAAACCTACCGCGACAACGTCGAGAAGCTGCGTACGCGCGTGACTACGCTGATTCGCCAGGGCAAGAGTCAGGACGACATCGCCAAGTTCATGACCGCCGAGTATATGTGGGCGCCTGGCAGCTTGCAGCAGCAGTGGAGCGTGCCGGGCTTTATGACCGAACTCCGATAGCATGAAGATCTGCGTTGCCGGACAAGGCGCGTTCGGCGTAAAACATCTGGAGGCGATCGCAAAGATCGACGGTATCGAAGTCGTGACGCTGGCGGGCGGCAATCCCGCCGGGACCGAAGAAGTGGCTAAGAAATTCGGTATCCCGCATTGGACTTCCGACCTCGCGGAAAGCCTGAAACAGCCCGGCGTCGAAGCCGTGATTCTAGCGACACCCACGCAAATGCATGCCGACCAGGCCGAGCAGTGCATGCGCGCCGGCAAGCATGTTCAGATTGAGATTCCCATGGCCGATTCTTTGGCCGACTCCGAGCGCATTCTCAAAGTTCAGAAGGAAACCGGCCTGATCGCCATGGCCGGCCACACGCGCCGCTTCAATCCGAGCCATCAATGGGTCCACAAGCGGATCAAGGCCGGCGAGCTCAAGGTCCAACAGATGGACGTGCAGACTTACTTTTTCCGCCGCACCAATATGAACGCGGCCGGCAAGCCTCGCAGTTGGACCGATCATTTGCTCTGGCACCATGCCTGCCACACCGTGGATCTGTTTCAGTATCAAACGGGCGAAACTGTTTCGCAGTGCCACGCCCTCCAAGGCCCCCTTCACCCCGAGCTGAAGATCGCGATGGACATGAGCATCGGCATGAAAACGCCCTCCGGCGCCATCTGCACGCTGTCGCTATCGTTCAACAACAAAGGACCGCAAGGCACTTTCTTCCGCTACATCTGCGATAACGGCACTTACGTAGCTTATTACGACGATCTGGTGGACGGCGAACAAAAGCCGGTCGACCTCTCAAAAGTGGATGTTTCCATGAACGGCATCGAGCTTCAGGATCGCGAGTTCTTTGCCGCCATCCGGGAAAAGCGCGAGCCGAATTCGAGCGTGGCTCAATGCCTGCCCGCGATGCGGACTTTGGACCGGCTGGAGCGAAGTTTGCAAGATCATTCCTCCAGCGCGTCGCGCGGCTCTGTTAGCTGACTTTAAACGGCCTGTAAGCTTGCCTTAACATGTTTGTGATAAGGTAATCAAAACGGTGCGACAAGCTACTGTTTGTAGCTTAAACCGTGCTATATCGGGAGGTTAGTTCATGCGTTTTTGCTTAGCGCTTTCTATACTTTTGTCATCTTCGACACTGGCGTTCGCGCAAGCGGCCGGCGGCGTGGCGGGGATCTCGGGGGTTGTCAGGGATTCCTCCGGCGCCATCGTGCCCAATGCCAAGGTGGTAGTGTCCAATGACGCTCAAGGCCTGGTTCGTAACCTGACCACCAATTCGGCCGGGGTCTTCGCCGCGCCGGCTCTGATACCAGCGTCTGGTTACAAAGTTACCGTCAACCAGTCCGGTTTCGCGCCTTATGAAGCGGGTGACCTGACACTGCAGGTCGGCCAGAACATGAATCTGGCAATCACGCTGCCTGTCGGGCAGACCACCACCGCAATTGAAGTGAATGCGGCCGCCCAGCTGATCGAGGATTCGAAGACCGACGTTTCGCAGGTGGTCAACACGCGCCAGATCAGCGAACTGCCGATCAATGGCCGCCGCGTCGACTCCTTCGTACTCTTGACACCGGGCGTAAGCAACGACGCTACGTTCGGGCTGCTTTCCTTCCGTGGCGTGGCGGGTAACAACTCGTTCCTGCTGGACGGTAACGACAACACCGAGCAGTTCTACGACGAGAATGCCGGCCGCACGCGCATTCAGTCGCAGATCTCGCAAGACGCCGTGCAGGAATTTCAGGTTGTCAGCGCCGATTTCTCCGCCGAGTACGGACGCGCCATGGGTGGCGTGGTCAACACCGTCACCAAGAGCGGCACCAACGATCGATCACACGGCGATATTTTCTACTTCTTGCGCAGCACCGGGTTCGACGCAAAGGACCCCTTCTCTGCGTTTAACCCGACCGAGCACCGCATCCAAACCGGCGCTACCATCGGCGGACCGATCATCAAGAACAAGCTGTTCTACTTCCTGAGCGTCGATATCACTCGCCGGAATTTCCCGATGGTGGATAGCCAGATCAAGGTCGGCGTCCTCGATCCAGTTAATCAAGTCTGGGTCTGCGGCTGCACCGCGACGGCGGCGCAGTGCCAGGCCATCAATGGTTTGCTTCCCCGCTTCTACGGGCAGATCCCGCGCACCGCCGACAACGACCTCTACTTCGGGCGCGTCGATTACCATTTCAATGAGCGCAACACTTTCAGCGCAAGCTTCAACTACCTGCGCTGGCTATCGCCGAATGGCATTCAAACCGGGCTCTCGTCTACCACCGGCGCGGCCATCACCGGCAACGGCGATGACTCTGTTTTCGTGCGCAACGGCAAGGCCACCTGGACCTGGGTACCAACCAATACGCTGGTGAACGCATTCCGCTATGGACTGGACACCGATCGCCAGGCGGACGGCTTCGATCAGGCGGAACTCGGCGGCGGCCTCAACTATCTCGACGTATCGGTCGGCGGCGTTCAGCTTGGACCTGCTACTTATCTGCCCCGCGTCGAGCCCATGGAAACGCGTAACGAGTTCGCCGATGACGTGACCTGGACCAAAGGCCGGCACACCATTAAGTTCGGCGCCAATTTCGTCAATTCGCAGGATAACGTCAACTACCTCAACAATCGCTACGGATCCTATACCTACCTGACCGCGACGCAATTCGCGCAGGATTATAGCGGCAACACGACCGGCCAAAAGAACTGGACGAGTTACTCGCAGGCCTTCGGAAATCCCGTCGTGGACTACTGGATTCGCGAGTTCGGCATTTATCTCCAGGATCAGTGGCGGGTCAGCGACAAGCTCACGCTGACGCTAGGCGCCCGCTACGAGCACTCTTCCGTGCAACAGCCCAAGCTCGTCAACCCCGATTGGCCGCAGACTGGTCATATTGTCACCGGACCTCTGGATCTGATGCCTCGCGTTGGCCTGGCCTACCGGATAAACGACAAGACGGTTGTCCGCGGTGGCTTCGGCACGTTCTTCGCCCGCTACATCGGCGGCTTGGTCGACAACTTGTATACCAATAACAATCTCTTGCAGCAATCCGATTCGTTGAGCGCGACCAATCCGACTCAATTGGCCGCCGGCCCTGTTTTCCCGAACATTTTCTCCGCTCCTCCAACGCGGCGCGTCTTTGGGCGCCGCCACCATTCAATTCGTTGCTCCCAATTTGAAAACGCCATATTCCGAGCAAGCCACGCTCTCCGTGGAACGGCAATTCGGGAGAGACATGGTGCTTACGGCGTCGGGTATCTGGAGCCACGGCGTGAATCTATATGGCCGTATGGACGTCAATGCTCCTCCGCTGGGTCCGAACTTTACCTACAAGATCGATGACGCCAATGGCAACCAGGTGGGCACTTACACCACGCCGGTGTACCTCAATCCGCGCCCGAACACGAAGTATGGCGCCGTCTACGAAGTCACCAACGGCTTAAGCAGTTACTATGACGCGCTCGCCGTGACCTTCGAGAAGCGATTCTCGCATGGCTTCCAATCTCTACTCTCATATACCTGGTCCCACGAAATCGACGACGGCCAGGGCGGCGGCTCCAGCGCGATCTTCTATAGCGGCGTCAGCACCGTGTTCAATGGAAACTACACCTTTGAAAAAGGCAGCGGGCTGCTCGATCAGCGGCACCGCTTGGTCTATTCGTTTGTTTGGACTTTGCCTACCCTTCATCATGACGACTTCTTCACAAAGTACGTCGTGAACAATTGGCAGCTTTCCAGCATCACCACCCTGGCCAGTGGCCGTCCGACCGGCAGCGCCACCATCCGCATTACGGATACCCCTGTTCCCGGCATGTTGTCCACCAGTTCGCTCAACGGATTCGGCGGAAACAGCCGTGTTCCCTTCTTGCCCGTGGACAGCTTGTACACGCCCGCGACCTACCGAGACGATTTACGCTTGTCCAAGATCATTCCGCTCTGGCGTGAGCAAGTCAAGCTGTTCCTCAACTTCGAGGCGTTCAACATCAGCAACACTTGGGCGCCCACCGCCTTGACCACGCAAGTGTACACGGAGGCCAAGGGCGTTCTCACGTTGACGCCAACCGCATACGGCGTCGGCATCGGCCGATGGCGGTTTCCCGGATGGCACGCAAGCGCGCCGATTGCAGGTTAGCGCGCGTCTTGTTTTCTAAGACGTCGGCGGAACGACCGCGTCGCACGAGTAGCTGAAACCCTTCTCCTTGTAGGATTTCATAATCAGTGACATTCGTCTCAGAATGCGTGACACGAAATGTCAGGATTCAGGATTAATGATATAGGAGCGACCCATGCATTGGCTGCACAAGTCGCGTAACATCAGGCTTTCCGTTTTGCTCGCTGTGCCCTTCTGAATCGGGCGTACAGGGTCACTTCTTCGAGATCCCGATCTTCAAGATCGGCAGTTGCACTGATAAGTGCATTCGCTCGTGCCCCCGGTTGTGCTTCGGGAAAGAACACGGCTATCGGCACGCCAAAGAATCGGGCCAGCAGCTCCAAGTCGGCAATCGACGGTTTGTAGGTGGCGGTTTCCCAGCGAGACACTGTGTTGGCCGTGGTTTTCACCGCGAGCGCAAGGTCCTCCTGGCTAATCCCTTTCCCTTTCAGAGTGGTCCTCAACTCCCGAATCTTGCCGCCGATCTGGTCGTAGATGTCAGCCATACCACCCTCTCCAATCGTTTACGCGGATATTATCATCCTTTTTATGTTGACGAGGATGCTGGCCTGTGCCATGATTCCTTGTATAGGATGTGTACATCCCTAATGAGGATACAAGAAAACGAGGGAAATGCAAGTACTTTCCGGAGGGACGTGACGACGGAACCCTGAGACTAGAAAAATAGTGCACCCAGATCCTCGGAGGCGTGGCAACGTAAGCGGGCCAGCGGAACGGTGACCTACATCAATCCGCGCACGCCGATTCCTGGGTTGCCCGCGCTGCCCTCGAGTAGTCCGAGTCCGCCGCAGATGTACGGGAGGGCGACATTGGCGATCGAAACCGAGATGAGCAACAGCGAGCCGAGCGCACGAACTTTTTCCGGAACTGGGGCGGCAGTTTTGGGATCGCTTTCATCACTACCGCGGCGCTGACATTGGCCGCAGTCCCTTTGCTGTTCCTGGTCCGTCGTTTCAAACCGGCTGGAAAGGCGCCTGCGGCTCATTGAGGAATTCCGATGATCAATCAACATTGCTTTGCTTTCGCCGATCACGGTGATCGCGATCTTTTCACCAAGTCTCAGACTGTGGAGCGCGCGCTGAACGCGGCCATCGTCCAAGCCAAGATTAGCGAAGGCTTCGAAGAGTATCTTGACATTTTCGATGCGTTCTACGCTGACGACGTCGAGGTAAGCAGCAAAACCGGGAAGGAACCGATCCGTGGAAAGGCGAGAGTGCGCTCGCTTCTGTTCAACTTCTTATCCCCGCTACACGTGATGGCCGAAATCGGTGGTCTGTCGATCTCCATTCGGGAGACTCCGATTCCTCGAGACGCTGCAAACGAAACGCATTCCGCGTGGACACTCGACTTGGTTGCAGGGTCCGGCGCCACCTGCACTCTACGCTGGTGCACCCTGCGGAAATGGAACGGATCGCGCATAGTGAACGAGCGTCACTACGATCATCAACAGAGCGGCGGCCCACTGCTCCTCGATGACTTTGCAGCTAAGCCTGCCGGAGCGTCTCGAAAGCCCTCATAACGCCTTACTGACAGAAAGGAAAATTATGTCTCGCAACAATTTACTGACGCTTTTGGCGGGTGTGCTATTCGTGAACCTAGCGGACCCACGAGCCGCAGCTCAGGCTCAGGTGCCGAATCAGAGTGCCGCGACGGACGCCGGAGAGACGACTCAAGCTAAGATCGCCCGGGCGCTGTCGGCCGGACCGCCTGAAGTTGCCAAGTCGGCCCGGGTCGTCGACACGGATGCGCAAGGCGAGATGACTGTTTTGCGCGAAGGCAGCAACGGCTTCACGTGTATGCCCGGCAATCCGAAAGTAATCGGCGACCCTCCCATGTGCGCCGACGCCGCATCGATGCAATGGGCGGCCGACTTCAAAGCTCGCAAGCCGAAGCCGACCAATACGGTCCCCGGCATCACCTATATGCTGGCCGGAGCCACGCAGCGCAGCGATACCGATCCTTTCGATAAAACCAGCCCGCCCATTCAGGTAGGTCCGCACTGGATGATAATGTGGCCGTTCGATCCCGGGGCTACCGGTTTACCGGTCACACACAGGAAGACGGGTGCTTACATCATGTGGGCCGGCTCGCCTTACGCTCACGTGCATGTCATGGGGCGTCCTTAAGGCCCGGCATACCCGCCGTCACCAGCTCGCTGCCCGCCGTACTGGCTTCAATGCCAGTCAGACTCCGACGGGCACCTGACCCCGCCGACCTCTCGCGCTACAATAAGTAACTCATGGCCCAACTGCTGGCGGGAAGACGGCGCTCGTCCTCGGCGTGGCAAATAAGTGGAGCTTGGCTTACGCTATCGCCCAGGCCTTTACCCGCGAAGGCGCCAAGCTCATCCTGACCTATCAAGGCGACCGCCAGAAACAGACCGTCGAAGAGCTGGCCGCGGATCTCAAAGCTCACAAAACCCTGCCCTGCGATGTTACCCAAGACGCCCAACTGGACGCCTTAACGAATGAGCTAAGGAGCCAGGGTACTGTCTTGAATGCCGTGGTGCACAGCATCGCCTTCGCCAACCGCGAGGATCTGAGCCGGCCGTTTGTCGAAACGTCGCGCGGCGGGCTTTGCGCTGGCTCAGGATGTCAGTGCCTACTCGCTGGTCGCCGTTGCTCGAGCCACGGCCCCTCTGATGGCCCCCAAAGATCAAGGCGGCGGAAGTATCCTGACGTTAACTTACCTGGGTTCCACCCGCGTGGTCGAAAATTACAACGTCATGGGCGTTGCAAAAGCGGCTCTGGAAGCTGCCGTGCGGTACCTGGCAAGCGATCTCGGACCGTCCAACATACGTGTGAATGCGATTTCGGCCGGCGCGGTGAAAACTACTTCCGCCCGCGGAATTCGAGATTTCTCAAAAATGCTGGAAGGCGCCGCGCGGATGGCGCCTTTACGGCGAAATACCGACCCCGCCGAAGTTGCTGATACAGCAGTTTTTCTGGCGAGCGATCTGGGCCGGGGCGTCACCGGGAACATCATTTACGTGGACGCCGGCATGCAGATCATGGGATTCTCCCGATCGGAATCATGTTGAACGAAGCTGGCCCGGTTGGCGATGTTTCTCAAATTGACATCCGCCTGATTGAATTTTTATCATGTGATTTCAACCCGCTGTTCGAAACTGCCCTCTGGAGAGACAGCTTCGAGCGGTCATCGCAGTTCCTCCGAGTCTAACTATGATTACGGTTCAAGGCCTCACTAAGAGATACGCCCGC
The DNA here is from genome assembly GCA_963780485.1 of Bryobacterales bacterium. Classification (GTDB taxonomy): domain Bacteria; phylum Acidobacteriota; class Terriglobia; order Bryobacterales; family Bryobacteraceae; genus Palsa-89. Next base: position 59,379 of record CAWACO010000020.1, on the reverse strand, counting down.
ACGGTCGCGGTCGATCATATCTCGTTTGAAGTTCAGAAAGGGCAGATCGTCGGCTTCCTGGGCCCCAACGGCGCCGGGAAAACCACGACCATGCGCATCCTGACCTGTTTTCTTCCGCCCAGCGAGGGCACCGCCAACGTCGCCGGTTTCGACGTCCTCGAGCAGCCCGATGGAAGTGAAGAAGCGCATCGGCTATTTGCCGGAAACGCCGCCGCTTTATCCCGAAATGGAGGTGCGAGAGTACCTCACCTTTGTCGGAAAGCTGAAAGGCATGTCGGGCCAGAGCCTCGTCGCTCGCGTGAACGAGGTTGGCGAGCGCTGCGCCGTCGCCGATGTCGCAGTCCAAGCTTATCGGCAAACTTTCGAAAGGCTATCGGCAGCGCGTGGGACTGGCGCAGGCCATCATCCACAACCCCGATGTTCTGATTCTCGACGAGCCGACCGCCGGTCTCGATCCCAAGCAGATCAACGAGACGCGCGAGCTGATCCGCAGCCTGGCCGGCGATCACACTATCATCCTCAGCACGCACATCCTGCCCGAAGTGGAGCAGACCTGCGAGCAGGTGATCATCATCAACAAGGGCAAGCTGGTGGCCACGGATTCGGTGCACAACCTGCAGAATCGCGCCCGCGGCGCCGAATCGGTGCTGCTGGAAGTGGAAGGCCGTGATGGCGCGCTCGATCCCAAGACCATCCAGATCGGCTGGAAACAGTCTCGGGCGTGAGCCGCGTGGTCTTCAAGGACGCCCGCAATAACCGCTCTGTCGTTTGAAGTGGAGAGTCTGAAGGATCGCGTCATTCGCGGGGATCTGGCCCGCGCCGTAGTGGAAGCCGGATGGAACCTGAACGAGCTTCGGCCCACGGCGATGAGTCTGGAAGAGATCTTCCTGCAGTTGACCGGAACTGAGCACGCCGCCGAGGCCCCGCCGCCGGTCGAAGCCGTTGCGCCCGTCGCTCAAGGAGAGGAACGATGAGAAACATCTGGATTATTTGTCAAAAGGAACTGAACAGTTACTTCGTTTCACCGGTCGCTTATCTGTTGCTGACCATGTTCGCGCTGATCTTCGGGTTCTTCTTCTGGAACTCGGTCGGATATTTCAACATGATGGGGCTGGAGTCGCAGATGCGCGGCCAAGCCTTCCCCATGAGCGTGAACGAGTACGTCATCCGCCCGTTGCTGTCCAATGTCAGCGTGATCGGACTGTTCTTTATCCCCATGATCACCATGCGGCTGTTTGCGGAAGAGAAGCGCATGGGAACCATCGAGCTGCTGGCGACTTCGCCCGTACGCGACATGGAAGTGATCATCGGAAAATGGCTGGCGGCTTTGATTTTATACGCCGTGATGATGTTGTTCACCGCCATTAATTTCGCCTTTCTGTTCCGCTACGGCAATCCCGATTGGAAGCCGCTTGCGATCGGTTACCTGGGCCTGTTGTTGCAGGCCGGAGGGCTGCTGGCGGTCGGCACGTTCATCTCCACTTTGACCAAGAATCAGATCATCGCCGGCGCCGCCACTTTCGGCGTATGCCTGCTGCTCTGGGTGCTGGAATGGGTGGCCGGGTACGAGACCGCGACCTGGGCCAAAGTGCTGGCCTATTTTTCCGTGATCACGTCATTTCGAATCTTTCGCCAAAGGCGTCCTGGACACCAAGGACGCCGTGTATTACGTGTCGCTGATTTTCCTGGGGCTGTTCTTGACATCCCGCTCCATGGAATCGCTGCGATGGAGGACCTAAGTGAATACCGAGTGGGTTAGAACAAGACAAACTAAGTACGCCGCCTACGCGACCACTTACATCATTGTGATTGTGGCCGTGTTGGTAGTAGCCAATTTCCTCGCTAATCGTTACAACAAGTCGCTGGACGCGACCTCGAATAAGCGCTTCACGCTTTCCGATCAAACCAAGAAGGTAGTCGGTGAGTTGAAGCAGGACGTCACCATCCAATACTTCGATCGCCCTAGCGGCATGCAGGCCGGCAAGGATCTGCTGGATCGCTATGCCAATTTTCGTCCAAGGTGCATGTACAGTATGTCGATCTGCTGAAGAAACCGCAATTGGCGCGCGCCGCGAATGTAAGTCGCGAAGGCGAAGCCATTGTCGATATCGGCCCTAAGAAGGAAGAAGCCAAGACTTTTGACGAAGAGGGCGTCACCGGCGCGGTTATCCGGGCACTGAAGGGCGGCGAACGCACTGTATGTATAGTCGGCGGCAGCGGCGAGCATCGTCCGGACGATTCCACCGCCGACGGACTTTCGGAATTCCAGACCAGCGTACAAAAAGACAACTACAAAATCCAAAAGTATCAACCTGCTGGAGAAGGCGGAGGTTCCGTCCGATTGCACGGTGCTGGTGGTGGCCGGACCCACCGGCGACTACATCCAGCCCGAAGTCGATGCCATTAAAAAGTACGTAGAAAACGGCGGCCGCGCGCTGTTCCTGCTGGATCCGCCTCTCAAGCTTGGCCGTAAGGAGATCAGCGATAACAAAGCCCTGGTCGACTTACTCGCCAGTTGGGGCGTTACGCCGGATAAAGATCTTCTTCTGGACGAGAATCCGGTTTCGCAGTTAGTGGGTCTGGATGCCACCGTGCCGCTGGTCACCAGTTACGAGTCGCATCCGATTGTAAGTGAACTTTCGGGCACGGCGACGGGTTTCCCGATTTCACGCTCGCTGGATACGAAGAATACCGACAAGACCTCGGTCACCAAGCTCTTCTCCACGTCGGCCAACAGCTTTTCAACCACCAACCTAAATTCGCCGGAGATCCGCATCGACCCTAATAAAGACAAGAAGGGACCGTTCACGCTGGCGGTCGCGGTCACTTACAATACCGGCAAGCCGAACAACCAAGGCCGGTTTGTGGTGGTGGGAAGCTCGCGTTGGATTTCCAATTCCTTCCTGCGCTTCAACGGGAATCGGAACCTGATGTTGAACATGATGAACTGGCTGTCATCCGATGAAGATCTGATTTCCATTCGTCCGAAAGAGCAGGAAGACCGGCGCATTAACTTAACGCGCGCTCAGTTCTTTACGCTCAGGAGTGTGAGCCAGTTCCTTCTGCCGCTGATCGTCGTGATCAGCGGCGTGATGGTCTGGTGGCGCAGGAGATAGGTAGAAATGCGTTTACGTGGTTTGATGGTGGCAGGTGTGGTTCTGGCGGCACTGGCTGCCGGTCTCTATTTTTCGAACAAGCAGAAATCGGCAGAAGCGGCCAAGCCTCCTGCCGACGCCTCTCCCAAGATCCTGGCTCTGAGTGAGAACGATATCACCAAAGTCGCCCTCAAGAAGAAGAACGCGCCTGAAACGGTCCTTGAAAGAAACAACGCGGGTAAATGGCAGTTGACCGCTCCCAATAAGTTCCTGGCCGATCAAGACACTGCTGGTCAACTGCTGAATTCAGCGTCCAACGTCGCCTCCGATCGCGTAGTGGAAGACAAAGCGTCCGATGTCTCGGCCTACGGCCTTAAGTCGCCCAGCCTGGAAGTGGACCTCACCACCAAGAACGGCAAAACCAGCAAGCTCAAGCTCGGCGACGATACGCCCACCAATAGCGGCGCGTACGCCATGCTCGAAGGCGATCCGCGCGTCTTCACCGTCGCCAGTTACGTCAAGTCCGGTCTTGACAAATCCCTCAACGATCTTCGCGACAAGCGTCTGCTCACCTTCGATCAGGACAAGCTCAGCCGCGTGGAGTTGATCGCCAAGAAGCAGGACATCGAATTCGGCCGCGACAAGGACCAGTGGCAGATCGTCAAACCCAAGCCGCTGCGCGCCGACGGTCTGCAGGTGGAAGAGCTGATCCGCAAACTGAAAGACGCCAAGATGGACCTCGCGGTCTCAGACGAGGATGCCAAGAAGGCCGCTTCCGCTTTCGCTTCCGGAACGCTGCTGGCTACTGTGAAAGTGACTGATCGCATCGGGAACCCAGCAGATCGAGATTCGCAAGAACAAGGACGACTACTACGCCAAATCGAGCGCCGTCGATGGCGTGCACAAAGTAACCGCCGATCTCGGGACCGGGCGTCGACAAAGGTCTAGACGATTTCCGCAATAAGAAGCTGTTCGACTTTGGCTTCAACGAACCGAACAAGATCGAGATGCACGACAACGGGAAAACGTACGCCTTCCAAAAGACCGGCGAGGATTGGTTCGCGAATGGCAAGAAGCTGGATTCGACCAGCGTACAGTCGTTGCTCGACAAACTGCGCGACTTCTCCGCCAGTAAGTTTGTCGATTTTACCGCCGTTGCAACGCCGACGATCGACCTTACGGTTACTTCCAATGACGGCAAGCGCGTCGAAAAAGTACTAATCTCAAAGCAAGGCACCGATTACATTGCCCAGCGCGAGAATGAGCCGTCGCTCTATGGATTGGACCCGAAAACCGTGGACGAGCTTTCGAAAGCGGCCTCAGATGTCAAGCAAGCTTCGCCTCCGGCCAAGAAAAAATAAATGCAGGCATGAGCCTGCTCTTCCATGACCGGACTCCTCACCGACCTCTATCAACTCACGATGGCGGCTGGCTACTTCGAGGCCGGCAAAGCGGACGAGGTCGCCACCTTCGAGCTATTCTTCCGGCACCTGCCCCGCTATCGTAATTTCGTTCTGGCGGCCGGCTTGGAACAGGTCGTCGAGTATCTTCAAAACCTCCATTTCGACCGACGAAGAGATCCGCTATCTGCGATCGCTGCCCCAGTTCCAGCGAGTCTCGCCGGCCTTCTTCGACGCGTTGCGCAGCTTGCGCTTCAACGGCGATCTTTTTGCCATGGCGGAAGGCACGCCGATCTTCGCGGGCGAACCGTTTCTAACTGTGCGCGCGCCGCTGATCGAAGCGCAAATCGCCGAAACGTATCTGCTCGCCACCGTCGGCTTCCAATCCCTGATCGCGACCAAGGCAGCGCGCATGGTGGAAGTGGCCGGGGGCCGTGCTGTGGTGGATTTTGGCACGCGCCGCGCGCACTCGCCCGAAGCGGGCGTCCTGGCCGGCCGCGCCTCCTACATCGGCGGATGCGTCGGCACCAGCAATACCGAGACCGGCTTCCGCTATGGCATCCCTGTATTCGGAACGGCCGCGCATTCCTGGATTCAAGCCTTTGCGACTGAGCGCGAAGCCTTTCAGCGGCTGCAGAATCTGCTGGGTGATGCCACGGTATACCTGATCGACACCTACGATACCGTCGAAGGCGCGCAAGCTTGCGGCCTCGCTTGGGCAGACCACTGTGGGGCGTTCGGCTCGATAGCGGGAATCTGGTGGAGCTTTCCCGCGCGGTTCGCAATATTCTCGACGAGGCCGGCCTTGAGGACGTCAAGATCATGGCTACCAGCGACCTGAACGAATACAAGATTCTGGAGTTCGCGGCTGCCCGTGCGCCCATCGATGCCTTCGGAGTCGGGACCGATCTGGCTACCTCCACGGATTCGCCCAACCTCGGCGTGGTCTACAAGCTGGTTGAGCTGGACGGGCGTGTCACCGCCAAGTTCAGCGAAGACAAACATACGCTGCCCGGCGCCAAGCAGGTGTTTCGATTCGACGGCCACGACGTGATTGCCTGCTCATGGGAGTGCCTGGGCTGCGGCCACGACGAACCCCAAGCTCGCGCGCTGCTTCGACCGGTGATGCTGGAGGGCAAGCTCATCGAGCGTTTGCCGAATGCCGGCGCCGCGCGTCAAACAGCCGCTGAATCCATCAAGCGCTTGCCGACAGCCATTCGCAGCTTGTTCGACACCGACCAGCAATATCGCGTTGAGCACAGTTCTGAGCTGATGGCTTTGTACGAGAAAGCGCAGAATGAAAACGGTCTTCTTCGACATCGATACGCAGATTGATTTCGTCTATCCGGCCGGCGCTCTGTACGTGCCGGGCGCGGAGCGTATCGTTCCGGTTATCGCCGAACTGAATCGTCGGGCACCGCTGGTGATCTCGACCATGGATGCACACTCGGAGGATGACCCTGAATTTCAGATCTATCCGCATCACTGCGTGGCCGGCACCACCGGCCAGCAGAAGCCGTCAGTTACTTTGCGGGAGAAACGGGCGGTGATGCCGGCGCGTCCCGAAGGCCTGCAGCAGCTGATTCTCGAAAAACAGAAGCTCGATTGCTTCACCAACCCAAACCTGATGCCTTTATTGGCGGAACTCAACGCGGACCGCTATGTGGTCTACGGCGTGGTCACCGAGATCTGCGTGCGATTCGCCGCTTTCGGGCTGCTTAAAACGGGCAAGCGAGTGGAAATCGTGACGGATGCCGTGAAGGCGCTCGATGAAACGGCCGCGAAGAAGATGTTCTCTGAGTTTACCGCCGCGGGCGGGCGATTGACGACACTTGCTACGGTAATCGGAAACTGACAGCGACGACTATTCCTCCCACTGCCACCGGTACACCATTCCTCATGCCAGCGCGGAAACGCCACGTCTGGACCACTTCAAGAGCTTTCTCGTCCAGGCCGCGATCCAATCCTTGAACCACGCCAACATCCCTGGGCTTCCCATCCGCATCGACGATGAGCGACAGCAAAACGACCCCTGAAATTCCAGTTCTCCGGGCCTCTGCCGTGTAAGAAGGCTCGGCGTTGTAAATGAGCTCTGGCCCGCTCACGTTGCCACCCATGCGATAAACTCCCTTTTCGGCGGCAGAATCTTCCCTGTCGAGATATGGTCCCGGATCTTGAAAAGTGCCCGTCGGCACCGGGGCCTGGAAATAATCCGAAGAAAATGTGGGGTCACGCTCGTACTTGTTATACGTGATCGTAGTTGAAACGTGCGCGCCGGAATCCGGAACCGTTTTTTCCGAGCTGTCTTGCAGGATCAGGTTGTTTTCAGTGTCGATACACATCGTGCGCACGGTGCGTCTCACGGTGGTTTCATTGTTTACCACTTCGGGGCTTTTGTATTCGGCACGCACGATCTTGCACTCCCGGAGTCTGCCGTTAAACTCGAGTTGGTCCCGGCCAATGACGGACGCGGTCAACAGATTGTCTGACGTTTTGCTCCATTCGGAGAACCGGGCATCGCCACAGGAGCTGGCGATCGCATTCTTGTAGAAGCTTCTGTCGGGCGAATGATATATCCATTGGTGCGTGCCGTCGCATACGAAAAGGTCGCGCTCCGCCCGCGTCGAGTCCGCCGTCGACTCCGATCTCAACTTCAGTGGGCCATCTGCGGCGACGCGAAAATGCACAGTATCGCGTATGTGCAGGTCAACGGCGGAGATCTCGCCAATCTCTACACCCTCACCGCGCCAGCTTTTAGTCGCGCGCGCGGCCGCCGCAACGTCCTGCAGTATGGCGCGAGCATCGTCGCTGGGCTGAGCCGAAGCAACCGCGGCCGAGAGCGCAAAGATAGCCGGCCAGCTCAGGCGTGCCATTCCAGCGCTCCGTTATTCCGCCGATGCCCCACTCGCCCCTGCCGCTGCATGTACTCGAGATGGGCCAGCACCTCGAAGATCGCGAAGTGAACATTGATCGGTGACAAAGACCTGCGCCATAGGTCCCCAACCATGCTGTGCACCGTGCGAGGCGATTGCCGAACCAGGTCGAAGATCTCGTCGCAGCGCTGGCGATGATGCCCGATCGTCTCCGTAATCCACGCGCGATGACCGGAGAAAGGCTCGCCATGGCCGGGGAAAATCAGGTCAATATCCAACGCGGCCAGGCGGTCGAGCGATTCTAAAAACTCCGCCAGCATGTCGCGGCCCGGATGCCAGGCGATGTTCGGCGTGATGCCCGGCAGGATCTGATCGCCGGAGAAGAGCAACTTCCGCTCCGGCGAGTGCAAGCACACATGGCCGGGAGAATGCCCGGACGTCCAGCAGACCACCAGGCGTCCAATCGCGGTTTGAAACTCCTCGCCTCCCGAAAGCAAACGGTCCGGCGCCAGCGAATGAAAATTCTTCCGGATATGAAAGAAGTGCGCCTCCATTTTTGCTTCGAGCGCCTCAGGCACGCCAGCTTTACTATAAGCGTCCACCAGCCAGGGCAGCCGCTGCCCGCCTTCTCTTACCATCTTGAGGTGTTGAGCTTCCGCCTCGTGCATGGCCAGCTCCGCGCCCGTCAGCTCTAATAAACGCGCCGCCATCCCCATGTGGTCGGGATGCATGTGCGTAAGCAGGATCTGCCGAATTTCGCTCCACGCAATTCCACGCTGCTCCAGCGCGCCGCGCAAAGTCTCAAAGGCCGCGTCGGTCTCCATGCCGCAATCGATCAGCAGCCAGCCGTTCTCCAGTTTCACCAGATGGACGTTCACGGATTCTAGCTCGAAGGGCAGAGGAAGAGCGAGTGATAAAACACCGGGATAAACTTCGCGGAATTCGGCCAATCTACACCGCGTCGCTGGCGTGGTAAGAACTGCGCACCAGCGGACCGGCTTCGACGTGCGAGAATCCAATTTCGTAGCCTTGACGTTTGAAATCGTCGAATTCACTTTGTGGAACGTAGCGAATGATTGGCAGATGCTTCTGCGACGGCCTCAAATATTGGCCCAGCGTCAGGATGTCGACACTGTGCGCTCGAAGATCTCGCATCACTTGCAACGCTTCATCGTTGTTCTCACCGAGACCTAGCATCAAGCCAGACTTGGTGGGCGCGAACGGCCGCACGCGCTTGGCATAGGCCAGCATGTCGAGCGAACGGTCATAGCGCGCGCCTAGGCGCACCTGCTTGTACAACCGCGGTACCGTTTCGATGTTGTGATTCAGCACGTCCGGATGCGCGTTCATCACGATTTCCATGGCCGCGTGCGATCCCTGAAAGTCCGGCACAAGCACCTCGACTTTGCAGCCCGGAATCCGCTCGCGAATGGCCTCGATCGTGAGCGCAAACAGTTCCGCGCCGCCATCCTTGCGATCATCGCGATTGACGCTTGTCACCACGGCATATTTCAACCCCAGGATTTCGCAAGCGTCCGCGACTCGGCGGGGCTCGTCGTAATCCACCGCGAGGGGCGCGCCTTTTTGCACCGCGCAAAATCCGCAGCGCCGGGTGCAAACATTGCCCAGGATCATGAAGGTCGCCGTCCGGCGATTCCAGCACTCGCCTACATTGGGACAGGCCGCGCTCTCGCACACCGTGTGCAAGTTCAGCTCGCCTATCAGTCGCTTTAGCTCGCGATAGTTCTCGCCCGCGGGCGCCGGAGCGCGCAACCACAGGGGCCTTTCAAGTTTCGGACTTATGGAAACCAGCACTATATTTATTCTATCGTCCGCGCGCCTGGGCTATTCGATTTTCAAGAATCAGCCCCGGGTCGAAGTTCTTCCACCAGGGATCGCGCTCCGCCGCCATTTCGATCGCCCTCTTTGGAACCAAGCCTACGATTTCGATTCCTGCGATCGACACGCCCATGGTCTGCGCCTCGGCTCGCACGGCGTTGTACACCTGATCGAGTCCCGTCCGCTCGAAATTCGTGAGGTTCATCGAGACTTGGGCAAGCCCGCGGCTGGCGAGGCTCACGCCCATGGCTTTGACGAACGCGAGTCCACCAGACGAAGCACGAATCTTGCGGGCAATGGCTCGAGCAATCCCGACATCCGCCGTTTGCAAGTTGATATTAAACGCAATCAGCAGGTTCCGCGCTCCGATCACGCACGCTCCGGCGGTCGGGTGCAGGTCAGCACCGCCCAGGTCCGGCGGCAGCTTGGCATTTTCGAATCCGCCCCGCCGGCAGTTTTCAAGCGGCGCACGATCGGGACTCCGGGCGGCAGCCTCGTAGAAATAAACCGATACACCTAACTGTTCCCACACTGCCCGGCCGGTCCGATGCGCGATCTCCACACAATCGGCGAGCGTCGCGCCCTCCAGCGGGACAAACGGCACAACATCCGCTGCTCCGATCCTCGGATGCACGCCCTGGTGCTTCCGCAGGTCAATTCTTTCGACCGCCTTGGCGATGCCGCGCAGCGCGCCCTCCGCCACTCCGCCTGGTGTTCCGGCAAACGTGATCACCGAACGGTTGTGATCCGCATCCATCTCCGCTCGCAACAGCAGTACGCCTGGAGCGGATGCAATTGCGTCCTCGATCGCGCGTACCGTCGCCGCGTCGTGACCCTCGGAAAAATTAGGAACGCACTCGATCAGCTGACCGGCCACTTTACCTCGGCTCGTTCCACCAGCACCGATCCATTATTCATCACCAGATCCACCAGGTTAATCCCAAAATGATAGGGTATCTCCCGGTAGTCCGGCACGCCCAGGATGATCAAGTCCGCGCTTTTGCCGGTTTCAAGCGAACCGATGCTCGAAGCCCGGCGCAACGCATGTGCCGCATTCAGTGTCGCCGCCGTGATGGCCTCCGCTGCCGTCATATTCATTCTTCGGCAGGCCAGCGTGAGCATCATCTGCATATTTTGGGAAGGCGTGGTTTCCGAATTATAGTTGGTTGCCAGCGCCACCGCTACGCCGCTGTTGATGAGCATCCGTGCAGGCGCATAGGGCTCCACTCCGAGATAAAAGTTTCCTCCAGGCAACAGCGTTGCGACCGTGGTGGATTGCGCAAGAAGCTCGGCATCTTCCCGGCTCACGTCCACCGCATGATCTACACTCGCGGCCCCCAGCTCCAACGCCAGCCGAACCGCACCAGTATTTGAACGCTGGCCGGTATGCATTTTCAGCCCGAAGCCCAGATCGCGGGCCGCAGTCAGGTAACGGCGCGCGTGTTCTCGCTGGAAGGCGCCCTCTTCGCACCGGATGTCGGCAAACTCGGCCAGCTTCCGCCGCTTGACCAACGGAAGCATGTGCGAGCAGACCCATTCGAGATACTGATCCGGCCGTTCTTGATATTCCGCCGCCGACGGCGTTGACAGGAACGTGGAAACTAACGAAACGGGATGCTTCTGGAGAGCCTGGTGCACGCGCAGGATCTTGATCTCACCAGCCTCGGTGAGGCCGAAGCCGGACTTCGATTCCAGAGTCGTCGTGCCGTGCCGGACCGCTTCCTCCACCGTGCGTAGCGTCTGTTTCTCCAGCGCGCGCGGGGAGACTCCACTGGGTTCCCCCACGATATGCATGTGGCTATCCACAAAACCTGGCATCACCACTCGGCGCGTCGCGTCGATTTCGTCGGCTTGTCTAGCCAGCGCGAGATTCTCTACCCGCCGGCTCGAGCCTACCTCCCGGATCAAACCGTCGACGATCAAAACGGCGCCGTCTTGGATAAGCCCGAGGTTCCGCAGATCGGCCCCGCGGCGGGGACCGCTCGGCCCGTGCAATGTCAGCAATTGCCTGGCGCCCCGTACCAGTGTGACTTTGGACATTAAATCTCCCAACCTCTACCCTTGACAAGTATACTTCTTTCGAGTATAGTTACAGGCGATATAGCTTGCGATGCATGATTTGAAGCCAGATTCCATGCTGCCCCTGCCGACGGCGGTTTTCCACATCCTGATCGCGTTGGCCGATCGGGACCGTCACGGCTACTCCATCATGCAGGATGTTGCATCCCGGACCGTAGGCAAGGTGCAGTTGAGCCCCGGGACGCTGTACAGCTCCATCCGCCGGATGCTGGAGCAAGGCTTAATTGAAGAACTAGCGGAAAGTCCGGATCCGTCGAGTACCGACGAGCGGAGGCGCTACTACCGGCTCACGCGGTTCGGAAGACGTGTTGCGGCGGCCGAAGTGGAGCGGCTAAGCGCACTGGTGCAGCAGGCGCGTGCCACAGGGCTGGTTCCGGGTGCCTGAGGCTGACCAGAATGACGGGCGCAAGAGTGGTCTATAAAGCGCTGCTTTACTGCTATCCGGCGGCCTTTCGGCACGAATATGGCACTCAAATGCTCAGTCATGTTCACCGAACAATTGGGCGAAGTCCGGCGAACCGGAGGCCGGCTCGAACAGGCCGCGCTGTGGGTACGCGCCACATTGGATGCATTGACCATCGCCCCCAAGGAGCATTGGCACGTGATTGTTCAAGACCTACGCTACGCTCTGCGAATCATGGCTGCGAGCCCGAGCTTTACTGCCGTCGCCATCCTATCGCTGGCCCTTGGCATCGGAGCCGACACCGCGATCTTCAGCCTGTGGAACGGGGTCTTGCATTCCTCGCTGCCTGGCGTTTACAAACCCGAGCAACTGGTAATGCTCTCGAATCCCGACACTGCGGGGATGTGGCACGGTAACGCCAACGGAGACCGGGACTGGCTCACCTATTCCGAATTCGAGCAACTGCGCGATCACGTGGACGGTTTCTCGGCAGTAATGGCATCGCAGAGTTTCCTGAGCCGCTGGCAGATCCGATTCAAAGGCGGCGAGTGGGAAGAAGCGCACGGCCGGCTGGTGTCGGGCGGATATTTTGAGTTTCTGGGAGTGCACCCAGCGCTGGGCCGTGGATTCACTTCGGCGGATGATTACGCTGCGGCGCCCTACGCAGTTATCAGCTACAACTACTGGCAGCGACGCTTCAATGGCAGTCCGGACGTTGTGGGCAAGACCTTCACCTTGCGCAAAGCTGTGCTGACCATTATCGGTGTCGCACCGGCCGGCTTTATCGGAGAAACCGTTGGCCAGCAGCCGGATTTCTGGCTTCCGCTACGAATGCAGCCCATTGTGATTCCCGGGCCTGGATCGGCTGCACGATACGCCTCCCGCCAAAGCGATGTGGCTGCATGTATTCGGCCGGCTGAAACCCGGAGTCACCCCCGCGCAGGCGGAAGCCCAGGCCAACGCGATCTTTAAGGCTGACCTCGAAACGTTCTACGGCTCGGTGCCGCCGGGAGAGCGCCGGCGTGAGTATCTGGATCAGCGGCTCCGAATCCGGCCGGGCGGCGCGTGGAGCTTCCGAGACGCGCCATGATTTCTCCAATTCGCTTACAGCGCTGCTGGCGGCGGTCGGCGTGTTGCTGTTGATCGCGTGCGCGAATTTGGCCAACCTTCTGCTTGCTCGCGGTGCTACGCGCAAACCCGAAATCGCTTTGCGTTTGTCGCTCGGCGCAAGCCGCGGCCGCCTCATCCGCCAACTGGTCACGGAAAGTCTGGCGTTGGCCGCCTTCGGAGGCTTGGCCGGGCTCGCCCTAGCCTGGTTTCTCCACGGCGCTCTGGTGCGGATGATCGCCGAATCAGACCCGGATTTCCACATGAGTTTCTCGCTGGACCCACTGGTATTGGCCTTCGCCCTGACCGCGACACTCACCGCAGCCCTGTTGTTCGGCGTTCTGCCAGCTTGGCAGGTCACCCAGAACGACTCCGGAGCGAGTCTCAAGGAACAGAGCCGCAGCGCCACTGGATCGCTCGGCCGGATGCGTTCGGGCCGGCTGCTCGTGAGCGTGCAACTGGCGCTGTCTTTACCCTTGCTGGTGGGCGCGGGTTTGCTGGTGCGGACCATCTACAACCTGCAACACGTAGATCTCGGTTTTCCGGCTGAACGCCTGCTGCTGGTACGCGTGGATTCGCGTGAGGCGGGCTATAACGCAGCGCGTAGCCACAGCTTATTTCGTGAGCTACGGGGAGAGTTCCAGCGGATTCCCGGCGTTCGAGCAGCGAGCTTTTCGTCACTGGGTCTGTTCAGTGGCGGGAACTCGGTTTCAGGGATCGAGGTGGAAGGTTATGCGCCGAAAGAAGACAGTGACCGCCACTCTGCGCTGGATGTGGTGGGCCCAGGCTACTTCTCGACGTTAGGCGTCCCGATCATTCTGGGGCGCGAAATCCTGGAAAGCGATCATGCCGGCGCTCCCCAGATCTGCGTGATCAACGAGGCCTTTGCCAAACGCTTCTTCGACGGGCGAAACCCCATTGGAATGCGCATTACATCGATTGATGACGATAAGCGTACGACCTACCAGGTGGTGGGCGTCACCAAGAACGCGCGCACGCAGAAACCACTTCGTGGCGACGTCGAGCCGCGTTACTTCGTGGCGGCAGAGCAACCTCCGTCCTCGGTGAACAGTCCCATCTTCTTGATTCGCACGGCGACGTCAACCCCGCCAGTGTTGGCGGCCGTGCGGCAGACGATCCAGCGCGTGGACGCTGCGCTGCCGATCATCCATGCCGAGTCGATTGAAGAGCAAATGGCGCCCTTGACGGCGCAGGATCGCACGACAGCGCAACTCGTGGTGGTGTTCGGATGCGTCGCGCTCACGCTCGCCGCCATCGGTCTGTACGGCGTCCTTTCTTATGGCATTGCGCGCCGGAAGGGCGAAATCGCGATCCGCATCGCTCTGGGAGCCCGGCCTGGCCGGGTCATCTCGATGATCCTCGGCGAGACCATCGGGCTCGTTATCGCTGGACTCGCGGCCGGCGCGGGCCTGGCCTATGCAGCTTCACGTTTGATTACCAGCCAGCTCTACGGCGTCGCTCCGCACGATCCGCTCACGCTGGCACTGGCGGTGGGGCTGCTATTGTTAGTAGCGCTCAGCGCGGCCTACCTGCCGGCGCGCCGGGCATCACGCCTGGATCCGATGGTGGCGCTGCGTCAAGAGTAACCCTTACTCCTGTTAGCCCTGCTCCTGTTAGCCTAAATCAGTGACGAAGAGCCAGGCGTTGCCCATTCTGATCGTAGGCGGCGGAATTGGCGGTCTCACTGCGGCGCTCACCTTGAGCCGGCACGGATACCGCGTGTGCCTGATCGAGCAGGCCCGCGAGTTCAAGGAAATCGGAGCCGGCATTCAGCTCGGACCCAACGTCTTCAAAATGTTCGACCGGCTTGGTATCACCGATCAAGTCGCGAGCAAGGCGGTGTTTCCGGACAGCCTCCTCGTAATGGATAGCATCACCGCGGAAGAAGTCACGCGCATCAGTTTAGGAGAGAAGTTTCGTGGCAGATTTCGCTATCCCTACGCGCTCATTCATCGGGCCGATATTCATGCTGTGCTCCTCGACGCTTGCCGGAATTCAGCGCTGATTACCTTGATCACGTCACAGAAGGTGGTTGGGTTTGACGACCTCGGCGACAAGGTCGTCGTTCATACCGAAGATGGCGCGACGTACGAAGGTGCGGCACTGATCGGCGCCGACGGTCTCTGGTCGGCAATTCGCGCAAAAGTAGTAGGCGATGGAGCGCCGCGGGTGTCGGGACACATTGCCTATCGGGCGGTTCTCGCCACCGAACGAAGTGCCGCCCCATTTGCGAATGCATTCGATGACGCTCTGGGCCGGACCACGAAATCATCTGGTCCATTACCCTCTGCGTGGCGGCGAGCTTTTCAATCTGGTGGCGGTGTTCCATAGCGACCGGTACCACGAGGGTTGGGATTCCGCCGGCGATCCTGACGAGCTCAAGAAACGCTTCCAGGATGTTGTGCCGGACGTCCAGACCATGCTCGGGAAAATTGAATCCTGGCGCATGTGGGTCTTGTGCGATCGCGAGCCTGTTAAGGAATTGGAGCAAAGGACGTGTGACTTTGCTGGGCGACGCGGCGCATCCCACGCTTCAATATTTGGCGCAAGGCGCGTGCATGGCCATTGAAGACGCAGTGGTTTTGACCGAAGAAATGGACCGGGCTCCTGGCGATCCCGCCAAAGCGTTCCAGGTCTATCAGGACCGGCGTTATTTGCGCACCGGTCGAGTGCAGCTGACTGCTCGCTTATACGGCGAATTCTTTCACGCCGCTGGCGCCAGCCGGGAGATTCGAAACCAGTTTCTGCGGGAGCGCACCGCCGAAGAGGCTCGAGAGAGCGTGGGTTGGTTATATGACGGGATCTAAATTGTCTAAGGGCGGCAAGCGCCCCCTCAAGACCCTGGAGCGCGTGCTTTCGAAAGCCGGGCTTGGCTCACGCACGGAAGCGCGCAAATGGATTGGAGCCAAGCGTGTCAAGGTGAATGGCAAAGTCATTGGAACGCCGGATCATTGGGTGGACTTGGAGCGCGATACCGTTACACTGGACGGCAAACCGGTCCGCGCTTCGAAACGAATCTACCTGCTGCTCTACAAGCCCAAGGGCTACATCACCACTTACAAAGATCCGCAAGGACGGCCGACCGTGTACGACCTGATTCAGGACGCCGGCCAGTGGGTGGTCCCGGTGGGCCGACTCGATCAAGATACCAGCGGACTTCTACTGCTCACCAACGATACGCGCTTTGCCGAACTGGTAACGAACCCGGACTACAAGATTCCAAAAACCTATCTGGTGAAAACCTCGACGCATCTCACCGATGCGCAAATCGAGCAACTGCAAAAAGGCGTAATCCTCAACGACGGGCCGACGCAGCCGGCCATCGTAAAGCGTATCCGCGATTCCGCTAAATACTCCTTTATCGAAATCACTATTCGCGAAGGTCGCAATCGGCAGGTGCGCCGGATGATCGAAGCCGTCGGAAGCAAGGTGCTGAAGCTGGTCCGGACCGAAATCGGGGGAGTGCCTATTGGCGATCTGCCTATCGGCAAATTTCGCGAGCTGACGCCGGGCGAGATCAAGATGCTAACACCGCACCGGCGGCAGTAGAAACGAGTTCCCTGTAGAGCTCGGCCCACTGCCGAGCGATTTCCTCCCCGGCATAACGCGTTTGGCACTGCTCATAGGCAGTAGAAGTAATCTTTTCCACCAGAGCGGGATCGCCTAGTAACCGCAGCGCCGCGTTTGCGACGCCCTGATGATCGCCGCATTCGGCCAGCAGCGCGGTTTCGCCATCGACCGCGATATAAGGGATTCCGCCGGCTTTGGTCGCGACCACCGGCAGCCCGGATGCATAGCACTCCAACAGGCTGCCGGGCATATTGTCGATATCAGGTGTCGTCAGGTAAATATCGGCTTTATCCAGCCACTGGGACATTTGCGAATTGGGGATTGAACCGACAAACCGCATGTTTCGCAGCTTCAGCGCAGCAGCCAACTGTTCGAGTTCAGCGCGCATCGGCCCGTCGCCCAGCATCGTCAGGGTCGCATCCGGATACTTCTCCTGCACGATGGCGAACGCACGCAGTGTAGTTGGGATGTTATAGAGCGCCTCCATGCCCCGGTTATGAAGAAATTCGGGCCGCAAAACGCAACGCCGGCGATAGATGAAGTTCTCGCGGTCGATCACGTTGTAAATGGACCGGCAGCGGATTCCGAATTTCGCGAACACATCGGACAGATATCCTGATGGCGCGACTAAGACATCCATTTTCCTAATAGTGAACGCCGCCGAACGCCAATGGCGCAGATGATCTTCGGCTCTGCCATCGCGGTAGTTCAAAACGATCTTCTTGCGATAAAGCTTGGCCGCCAGGAGCGCCGGAATGCTCCACAACGTGTAGGACCAGTAGGAGGCAGTGAAGACATGCAGCACGTCATATCGCCAAGCTCTGGCAAAAAGAACCACGCAAAAAATGAGGCACCGCAGGACGGTGCGGACGAACGGAATACCGCCGATTACGGCGGGCAAGGGCGCATCAAAGCAGAGAAACGACAGATCCACTTCGGGACGCTCGCCGATGTAGTGACGGAGCCGGTTGGCTTGCACCGATTGTCCGCCGATGATCCGCATGGAGGGCGCGATCAGCAAGACCCGAACAGGTCTCATGTAAGAGAGTACATGCGGGACGTTTGGGGTTGCGTCGCACTCTCATGGCGTAGCCAGGATTCGAGGACGTAAATGTACCAGATCTGATTTGGAACTTGTCCTGTTTCCGCGGTCTTGTGAAGGGAGCGCGTGACCGCGTCCGCACTGATCCAGCCCTGCTCATCGAGGCGCGATGTCGAGAGCACATCGAGCATGGGCTGCTTCCACTTGGCGCTCAACCAGCGGTTCACCGGAATTCCAAAGCCTCGCTTCTTTCCGGTTGCCACGCGCGGTCCCAGGTGGCGTGCCGCCAGCGCCCGAAGAACAGACTTCAATTTTCCGTTTTGCAGGCGCAACGAGTAAGGCAACGACTGTGCGAAGTTCCAAAGCTCCTGATCGAGAAACGGGGAACGCGCCTCCAGGGCGAAATACATCGCGCCGCCGTCCACCTTGGTGAGGTATTCGCCGGTAAACCTTGTATCGCGGTCATAGTTGAGAAAGTCTCGAAGAAGATGGCGAGCCGACTCTATCGTCGGCGGAATGGAATGTTGATCGATATGACAATCCGCCAGGCGCGGTCCGAGCAGGCCATTCCGCTGGTAATAGTGCAGGCCGTCGTGCATGCGCGTTACTGCGCCCAGTCCGCCGGTAGCGTAATCGAGGAAGTGGGCGGCGCGCTGCAGCGAGAACGGAAGCGGACTGCGATGTCCGGCGGATTTCCAGAGTCCGGCGAGACTCGTGGGCAAGCGGCGGGCTAACCTTTGAGCCAGGTAGAAGTTCTTATGCTCGGGATAACCGAGGAAGCAGTCATCGCCTCCGTCACCGGTTAACAAGACTGTCGCGGACGGACGAATCGCGCGCGAAACGCGGATCATTCCGAGCGCGGAGGCGCAGGCGAACGGCTCGCCATAAGCGTCCACTAACTCGTTCAAATCGGGCCAGTCGTCGGCGGATAAATTAATGGTCGAATGCTCGATCCCGAGATCGCGTGCCGTGGCAACGGCGTCGGCGGTTTCGTCGTATGGATCGCCCGGCGTGCCGATTGTGAAGGCGCGGATATCGCCACCCAGTTTGGCGATGGCCCAGCAAACCAGGCTGGAATCGACGCCGCCCGAGAGCAAAGCTCCCACCGGAACATCGGCTTTCAGACGAAGTCTTCACCGCGTCCAGGAAGATGCTCTCGGCTTGGTCTACCGCTTCTTCGAACGAAATTGCGCCGTCCGGGCGAGCCTCAGCGGATTGCCAGTAGGTGCGACGGTTCTCGCGACCATTTGAGAACTCGATAATGGTGGCGGCTGGCACCTTGTGGACGTTTTCGTAAACCGTGCGGCTGTCGGTAATGAAACCGAACTCGAGAAATTCCGCGATGGAGCCGGCCTCGATTCCGCCCGCGAGTCCGCTGGATGCCACGGCGCGAACCGTAGACGCGAACGCGACGCGCTGGCCATCGGAGGCGTAGATCAGCGGCTTTACTCCCAGCCGATCGCGGATCAGGGTCAGCTTTTCGGCGCGGTTGTCCCAGATCCCGATAGCAAACATGCCGCGCAACTTGGAGACCAGGCGATCGACGCCCCAAGCATCATAGCCGTGCACGATCACTTCGGTGTCGGTCTGGCTCAAGAAACGGTACCCGAGCTGCTCGAGCTCTGATCGCAGACTGGGAAAATTGTAGATGGCGCCGTTGAAAACAACGCCCACCGAGCGGTCCGGCGAGAGCATGGGCTGAAGTCCCGCGTCGCTCAGATCGAAAATCGAAAGCCGGCGATGACCCAGCACGGCGCGCGGCCATTTCTCCATGCCGGAGGCATCGGGACCACGGCGGGCCAGGCAATCCGTCATGGCTGCGACGATCGGCTCGGCGTGATCGGGAGAATCGCCGATATAGCCCGCTATGCCGCACATACGACCATGATAAGTGATTCTCATCTCGCGATTACTTCAATAACCGGCGACTATGTTAAATTCGCCATAGGGGTAAGCCAGTGGCGTTGGTGGGCGGCCGATTAGCCGCGGCAATTCTGAACAGGTACGAATGGCACGACGTCGAAGCCCCTCCGGGTTACGAAGGGAAGGATAAGCTGGAGACGCTGCTTGGTCCCGCTATCTGGGATCAGGTCACCGGCAAAATCGTTCTAGATTTCGGATGCGGCCACGGGCAGGAGGCGATTGAAGTGGCCCGGCGTGGCGCCAAACACGTAATCGGTCTGGACATTCAGGAAAAGAACCTGATGATCGCGCGAGCGCGTCAAGCCGCCGCCGGTGTTTCCAATTGCACTTTCGTTCAGCAGTTCGATTCTAAGGCGGACGTCATTCTTTCGATTGATTCCTTCGAACACTTCGGAGACCCGGGCGAAATCCTAAAAGAAATGGCGAGACTGTTGAAGCCGGACGGCAAGGTCATCGTGTCGTTCGGCCCTCCCTGGTACCACCCTAAAGGCGGGCATTTCCCGCTATTTATTTGGGCGCACCTACTGTTGACGGAGAAGTCGCTGATGACCTGGCGTTCCAAGTACAAAGAGGATGGAGCCAGGCGATTTCACGAGATAGCCGGAGGCTTAAATCAAATGAGCGTCCGTAAGTTTGAACGCCTACTTGCGAACAGTCCGTTGAAGTTCGAAACTTTTGAGGCAGTGCCAATCCGAGCCGTTCGGCCTTTGCACTGCGGCCTGACGCGGGAGTTCTTCACCTCCGTCGTGCGCTGCACGCTGGTCCACCGTTCTTAATCCAATCTTTATCCAAGACGCCGCTAACGTCTGCCCTCAATCAAGCTCGCAAAGATTTCGCCCATTCGTTCCGCCGAGGACCGGATCGAGAAACGTTCATGCAGCATCCCCTCTCCCGCGCTTCGAAGGCGCTGCCGCAGCGGTTCGTTGTCGATCAAGGTGCGAAGTGCGGCAGCCAGGCCGGCTGCATCGCGAGCCTCAAACAAGAGCCCGGTGTCTCCGTTACGGACGAGCTCGGGGTTGCCTCCTACATTGGAGGCCACGGTGCAGCAGCCGCAGGCCATCGCTTCCATCAATGAATTGGAAAAGGCCTCCGATAAAGAGGGCAGCACGAAGATGTCGATGGCACGCAGCCAATCGGCCACTCGCTCGGTCGCTGGCGCGAAAACACAGTCGTCCCAGATGCCCAGCGCCCGCGCCTCGGCTTGGAGCGGCTCCCGCATTGGCCCACTGCCCACGATTGCGAGCTTCAATCCTGCTCTCGCGTTGCGAATTCCCGCGAAGGCTTTTAGGAGCGTGGATAGGCCTTTCTCCGGCCGCAGGGCGCAGACCACGCCGATCACGAAAGCATCGGGTGGTAACGCATCCGGCCGGGCGCTGATTCCTGCATGGAATTGCTCTAGATCGATGCCGTTGTAGCAAAGCTGAATTCGGTTGGCCGGAACGTTCTCGTCTTTCTCAAGGTGCCGCCTAAGGAATTCGCAATTCACGATGATCGCGTCTACCAGGCGGTCGGTTTTGCGAATCAGCTTTAGATAATTACTCGGAATCAAATCCCGGTGACAGCGCGCGCTGGACACCACGACCGCGGAGGTAAAGAAATGTGCAATCGGAACCGCGAAGACGGTCAGCGGGTAGTCATAGGTAAGCACCAGCCGGATCTTGTGGCGACGGATATATCGCGCCAACTGCCATGCTCCGGAGACGGCACCGGGCGAGACAAAAGAATACACGGGAAAATGGGCGATCGGAATGCCAGCCGCCCGGAGCTCGCGGCCACGTAGCCCTTCTGGCCGAAAGCATCCGACGTGGGGTTCGAATCGGGAACGATCGAGAGCTTTCGCAACCTCGGTCATCTGCCGTTCGCTTCCGCCGAGATCCAGCTCGCGAGCCATGAGCAACACCGGCCACGCCATTAGAGCGGCCTTCCAGAACGGATCAGGATGCGCTCCATCCAGTCGTGAAGACGCGAGTGCGGAGGCCGCAGAAGCCGGCCCAGCCCCAACCAGTGGCGGCGAAAAATGGGCTTCAGCTTGCTAAATGTGTCGAAACCTTCCAGCCCGTGATAATGCCCCATTCCGCTCGGCCCGACCCCGCCGAAAGGAAGATCCTCGGCCGCAATGTGGAGCAGGGTATCGTTGATGCACACGCCTCCGGATACGGTATGCGTGAGCACGCGATCGATTACGCGGCGGTCGCGGGCGAACAGGTACAAAACCAGCGGGCGGGGCCGATCGTTTATGTAAGCGATGGCGTCATCCAGCGATTGGTAGGTCTTCAGCGGCAGGATCGGGCCGAAGATCTCCTCGCGCATCGCCTGCAGATCTTCGGGGGGATCGATCAGAATGGTAGGTGCGAACCGGCGTCCACCCGTGGGCGGCTGGCCCATGGAAATCGTTTCCACTCCGCGTGCCTTAGCCTCATCCAGATAACCGCGAAGACGCTGTTCATGTTTGTCGTTGATGATCGAGGTGTAATCCGCCGCGGGATAATAGCGATCGATCGCTTTTCGCAGCGCTTCCACAAAAATCCGCAGCGACTCAGAGTGAAGCAGGACATAATCGGGAGCGATGCAGGTTTGGCCCGAATTGAGCAGCTTTCCATAGACGATGTCCGCGGCCGCGCGCGTCAGGTTGGCGCCCGGTGCGATGAGCGCGGGCGATTTGCCGCCCAACTCCAGTGTCACCGGCGTCAAGTTTTCGGCCGCTGCCCGCATCACTTCACGTCCGACGGCCGTCGCACCTGTGAACAGCAGATGATCGAACGGCAGCGAGGCAAAGGAGCGCCCCACAGCGGCGTCGCCGGTGACCGCCGCCACGAAGTCGGGCGTAAATGTTTCAGCCAGCATGCGTGCCAGCAGCGCAGAAGTCTCGGGCGTATACTCCGATAGCTTCAGCATCACGCGATTGCCGGCCGCCAGGGCGCCAGCCAGCGGAGCCATGGAAAGGAAGACCGGATAGTTCCAAGGCACGATGATGCCGGCCACGCCGAGCGGTTGTGGCATGACCCAAGCGCTGGCAGGTTGCAAGGGCCAGCCGACGGGCCTTTGTCGCGGCGCCATCCATCCGTGAACATGACCTCGAGCGTGCCGGATGGCGTTAACGGCGACGTAAATTTCCGAAAACAGAACTTCATCGCGCGCGCGTCCGCCAAAATCCCGGTCGATAGCCGATGCCAGTTCGTCCCTTCGCGCGAGGATTGCCGCGAGAAGACGCTTGAGATTGGCCCTGCGTTGCGTGGCCGATGGATAAGGCGTGTTCGCGAAAGCCGAGCGTTGGCCGGAGAAGATGTTTTGAAGATTAGCAGCGGAAGAGGACTGAGCTCCCGAGCTATTCATAGCGCAGCGCCTCGGAAGGGTCGCACCGCGCGGCACGGCGCGCCGGAACATAGCTCGCTATCAGCGCGACGACCACGAACAGGATCCCGCACGTGGCATAAGTCCAGACGTCGGTCGCGCTCACTTCATACAGCAGGCTCTGCATCAAGGCCGTCAGGAAATAAGCTCCGGCGAGGCCGATCGCGATTCCCAGAATCGCCAAACTGAAACCCTGCCGCATCACCAGCCGCCGAATGTCGCCGGGCATAGCTCCCAAAGCCAGCCTGATCCCCATTTCCTGCGTGCGCTGAGCCACCGAATATGAAATGAGCCCGTACAGTCCAACAGTCGCCACCACCAGAGCCATGATCGAAAAGATGACGAGCAAGAGCGTCGTCAGACGGTCCGGTGTAATGGAGTCGGCCAGATGCTGTTCCATCGTGCGCACGTAGGTGGCTGGCTGGTCCTTGTCGATAGTCAGAATCTCGGAACGCAGAGGCGCGGAAAGCGCGCGCGGATCGCCCTGACACCGCACCACCAGGTTCATGGAGTGTGGAGGGCGCTGCGCCATTGGATAGTACAGTTCGGGAACGCTCTCCACCGCCAGCCTGATGTTCTTCACGTTGCCGACTACGCCGACAACTATTGTGGGTTGCTTCATGGTCCCGAGAAGAATTCGCTTACCGAGGGCGCTCTCGTTGGGCCAGAAGCGGCTCGCAAAAGCTTCGTTGATGATGCCGACCAGAGGCGTACCGTCATGGTCGCGATCGGTAAACGTCCGGCCATGTAATAGCGGAATGCCCATAGTTTCAAAAAACGCGGGACTGATGCCCTCGATCGCGAATTGGGGCCGCTGCCCCAGAGGCACTTCCGGAGAGCCTTCGGGCAGCAGCGGCGAATACCGTGCTGGACGCAGCGGAAGGCCAGCAGAAACCGAGGCCGAGCGCACTCCCGGCATGCCTGCCACTTGCTTGACCAAGCGATCGAAGAAGCCGCTGGTCTGCGCGTTAGTCGAGTACCGGGACGGCGGCAGAGCAATGTTCATCACCAGAAGGTTCTGTGGATTGAATCCGACGTTCACGCTCCGGAGGCTTACAAAACTACGCATCAGCAAGCCGGCGCCGATCAGCAGGATGAGGGAAAGTGCAATCTGCGAAACAACCAACATACTGCGTAGCAAGTTGCGGCGCCGGCCTCCGGCGCTTCCCCGGCCTTCGTCTCGTAGAACACTCTGCACGTCCGATTTTGAAAGCTGAATCGCCGGCACTAGCCCGAATAGAATTCCGGTGAGAAGCGACACCGCCAGCGTGAAGGCGAGCACCTGACCGTCGATCTGAACGCGATTGATGCGGGGCAGGGCATTGGCCGGGAGCGTGGACATCACACGCGTGGTCCAGAAACTCATAGCGACCCCGAGAGCCCCGCTCGCCACCGCCAGTAATACATTTTCGGTTAGCAGTTGGCGCACGACTCCGATGCGGCTCGCCCCCATAGCTGTTCGCACCGCGATCTCTTTGCGGCGCGCCATTGCCCGGGACAAAAGGAGGCTGGCCACATTGGCACAGGCGATCAGCAATACGAAACCGACTGCGCCAAAGAGAACCAGCACCGCCGTGCGGACATTGGCGACCATCAGCGTTTGCACCTGGTTGAGACTGATATTGAGCCTTGGATCTGCATCGCCCAGATCCGGATACTCGCGGCGATATTGGCTGTCGAGCACGCGCATCTCGGCTTGCGCCTGATCGAGCGAAACGTCGGGGCGGACCCTTGCAACAGCGATGAGATAAGTTATCCCGCCTCGGATCTGTTCAGGGGTGATGTTGTTGGCCTCAAAAGTTCGGGTCGACCAGATGTCGATGCTGCGGCCGAGCGGGGCGAACTCGAAGTTCACCGGCATGACGCCGATGATGGTGGTGTCGACCGAGTCGAGTGTGATCGATTGTCCGAGCACGCCGGGGTCGCCGCCGAAGCGTCGCTTCCAAAGTGAATCGCTGATCAAGACGGCGGGATGGTCGCCGGGACGGTCCTCTTCCGGGCGGAATGCCCGGCCCAACGAAGGTCCGACGCCCAGCACCTCGAAGAAGTTCCAGGCCACCCGCACTGCGGGAAGCTGCTCCGGGTCGCCCCGTCCGGTCAGGTTGAAGTTTTCCGCGACGAATGGTGCAAAGCCCGAGAACGAGCGGTTATGTTCCTGAAGGAAAGTTGCCCGCGCGTAGGAAAACGGCCTCCGATTGGGTCCGCGTGCGTTGGTGACGATGACCAGGCGGTCCGGGTCTGGGTAGGGCAACGGGCGGATCAAGAGAGCGTTGGCGACGCTAAAGATCGCGGTGTTCGCTCCGATGCCAAGCGCAAGGGTCAGGATTGCAATGGCCGTGAAGCCCGGGCTCTTGGCGAGCATCCGGAGGCCGTAGCGCAGATCTTGAAGCAGTTGGCCCATTTGTCATCACCAGAGGTGATAGTAGCCGTCGCGCCGGGCCAGCTCCACGGGAAGTCCAAAAAGCTGTGTGAGCCGCTCGGCACTCAGCAATTGCTGCTTATCTCCATCGGCGAAAATGCGGCCGTTTTGTAGGAGGATCACGCGGTCGATCTCGGGAATGATGTCGGGAAGGTGATGCGTGACAAGCAGGATGCCGGTGCCGGCTTGAGCGAGTTTCCGCACAAAGTCACGCAGCTCTAGCGTGGCATGCAGATCCAGGCTATTGCTCGGTTCATCGAGCAGCAGCGCCAGAGGATCATGCACCAGTGCACGGCCAATCAGAATACGGCGTGCTTCACCGGAAGAGATTTCGTCCATGAAGCGATCAGCCAGGTGGGGCACTTCGAGAAGATCGAGCACTTCCTGGGCTTTCTTCCGCATGGTCGGAGTGACCTGATGATAAGGTTGAATGCCAATGCTGCTGAAAAAGCCGGACAGGACCGCTTCAAGGCCGGTAATATCGCGCGTACAGGTGCTCATCAAATCGTTCGAAACAATCCCCAGTAGGGGACGCAGCTCGAAGACATTCCAGGAATCGCGGCCAAGAATCGTTAAGGAGGAGTCCGGACGCGCCAGCGGGTAGCATTCGCGCGTGATCACTTTGATCAGCGTCGACTTGCCGGAGCCGTTCGGTCCAAGGATGGCGACGTGCTCGCCGGCTTGGATGCGCAGCGTGATATCGTCCAGCACCGTCTTTTGGCCGCGCATCACCGAGATGTGCTGGAAGTCGAGCAGGGCCGGCGATTCCTGAGAGCGGGGAGCTGCGGCGAGCGGATCAGGCATGAATGGAGAGTATACTTCATTCATGGTAAAACGCTTGCCCATTTTCCTGCTGATTTTGTCCCTACCAGGGGCATTTGCCCAGCTCGATTCGAACTCCGTTACGGTTAGCGCGACGCGAAGCTTGGCCCAGCAGCCCGATCAGGTCTTGTTTGGCGTCACTGTTCAATCGGGACTCAACACGAGCCTGGATGACGTGGTTGCGGTGCTGCAAGGCTCGGGGATCACGGCAGCGAATTTTTCGGCGGTTAGTACGGCCCCATTTGTTGGCAATCTGATTCCGCCGCAGCCCGCAACTGCCACGCCAGTGCTTCAATGGACATTCGCATTGCCTGCACCTCTTGCAAAGATCAAAGACACGATCGCGACGCTCACTGGCTTGCAGCAGCGCATTGGGCAGCAGAACAACGGGTTGACGCTGTCCTTCAACGTTCAGGGAACTCAAGTTTCAGCGCAATTGCAGCAATCGCAGGTATGCCCGACATCGGACCTGCTTGCCGACGCAACCGCGCAGGCGCAGAAGCTAGCCGGCGCAGCGGGACTCAGTTTAGGCGCCGTACTGGCGATGTCCAGTGGAACATCAGTTCCAAGCAATGTCGGTTCTGCAGTCTCAATTGCAGGGGCCCTTATATTTGCGCCTCCAGTTCTTCCGTCGGTCTGTTCGATGACGGTTAAGTTCGCGCTCCTGCGGTATTAAGACAATCTATTAAAGTGCAGGATTTCACCATCGTGCAGGTGCAGAAGGGAATGCCTCAGGCCCAGCGCTCGGCGGCTGCGAGCCGTTAGCCAAATTCTCTGACTCGATTATTTGCCAAACTCGGCGCGCATTCCACAGTAAGCCGCCGCAATCGCGCGGGTGCATCGAAATGGCCTCTGATGTTTCGACTTTGATCGCGACCTCGCCGCGGCCGATGAGAAGCTGGCGCCCATCACAAACGCGACGGATGCGAATATCGAGGAATTCCGGCGGCTCGGCCACAAGCTGATCTATTATCATGGCGCTGCCGATCCCCTGATTCCAGCACAGAATGGCATCGACTATTACGAAGGCGTGGTCGCGGCCGAGAAGGGTTTGGAGCGGACACAAGGATTCTTCCGCGCTTTTCTTGTGCCAGGCTTGTACCACTGCGCGGGTGGGCCTGGTGCGACGGCCTTCGGAGGCTCGCTGCCGCCGCCGGCTTCTCAAATGGACGCCGATCACGACGTGGTGGGCGCGGTGGCGCGATGGGTGGAAAAAGGGGTTGCTCCGGATAAGATCATCGCCACCAAGTACTTGGATAATAGCCCCACCAAGGGGGTCGCCTTCCAGCGGCCTCTCTGCGCCTATCCGCAGGTGGCACAGTACAAAGGGTCGGGTGACATGAACGACGCGAGCAGCTTCGCATGCGTGAAACCGTGATCCGTGATAGATTTCAGGAATGAACTCAGAACAAGCGACCTTTCTCCTTAACGAGATTTATCTCCCCCAGATCCGAAACGAACACAAGACCACGCGGCGCGTGATTGAAGCTATTCCGGCCGGCAACAGTGGCTGGAAACCAGATCCGACGTCCAAAAGCGCACTCGAACTCGCCTGGCATATTGCATCCAGCGAATGTTTCTTCCTGAACGGGATTGCGCTTGGAAAGTACGAAAGTACCGGCGATAGCTCCATGCCGGCTTCCATTAAAACCCCCGCCGACTTGCTCAAGTGGTATGACGAAAATCATGCTGCGGCACTTTCGAAACTTGCGCAGCTCAAGGGCGACAGCCTGGCAACGCCGATCGACTTTTTTGGCATGTTCACATTTCCGGCCGTCGCTTATGCGGGATTCCAGTGCAGCCACTCGATTCATCATCGCGGACAGCTGTCCAGCTACCTGAGGCCGATGGGTGGCAAGGTGCCGAGCATCTACGGGCCCAGCGCCGACGAGGGACTGCCGGCTCGCGCTACCGCCTAAGCACCGGAGTTTTTGTAACAAACGGCAGACCCGCCCATGATATAAACGAATGGTATAAAAATTACTGGAGGTGGATCGTGCATCCAACGCGCAGAAGCTTTCTAAAGCTTGGCAGCGGCGCAGTCGTCGCCTCAGTCCTTGGTTTCGATGTAAGAACAGCGTACGCTCAAGCGAAGGAACTGAAGATCGCGCGGACCACTGAGACGCGCTCCACTTGTCCGTATTGCTCGGTGAGCTGCGGCGTCATAATTCACACCATTGGCGACAAAGCCAAGAACGTGACGCCCCAGGTAGTGCATGTGGAGGGCGATCCCGATCATCCCATCAACCGCGGTACGCTCTGTCCCAAGGGCAGCTCCCTTATGCAGGATATCTTGAACGACCGGCGCGTGCTGAAACCGCAAGTCCGTCGGCCCGGCTCCGATCATTGGGAAGATATCGCGTGGGACCAGGCTTACGACGAGGTCGCGGGTCACATCAAGAAAACGCGCGACGAATCCTTCATCACTACGGACCCGCAAGGCCGCACCGTGAATCGCCTGGAGAGCATCGCCTGGAACGGTGGCTGCACCGACACCAACGAATTCAATTTCCTGGCTGTCAAGACCATGCGCAGTCTTGGGGTGACATTCATAGAAAACCAGGCCAGGGTTTGACACGGCCCCACGGTCTCCAGTTTGGGGCCAACATTTGGAAGAGGGGCCATGACAAATGGCTGGATCGACATCAAGAACACCGACATGATGTTGATCATGGGTGGCAATCCGGCGGAGAACCACCCCTGCGGCTTCAAATGGGTAATCGAAGCGAAGCGGCAGCGCAACGCCAAGACGATCGTCGTGGATCCGCGGTTCACCCGAACGGCTGCGGTCTCCGATTTGCATTTGCAGATCCGCGCCGGATCAGACATAGCATTCCTGGGCGGTCTTATTCACTACGCACTGGAAAATCAGCGAGTTGCGAAAGATTATCTTATCAATTACACGAATGCCGCTTTCCTGATCCACGCGGACTTCAAAGTTGCTGACGACGGAGTTTTTTCCGGCTTCAACGCGGCCAATCAAACTTACGACAAAGCAAGCTGGAATTACCAAGCGCCGGGCAATTCGAGGCCCCAGCCTGCTCCCTCAACCGATGGAGGCGGAGCCGGACAAGTATCGGGACATGGAGCTGCGAGACCTGGAACGCCAGATGTTAAGCCCCCCTCACTGCCGTCCGATACCGCCTTCGATGTGTCGCTCCAGAACCCGGATTGCGTTTATCAGCTCCTGAGGAAGCACTATTCTCGCTATACACCGGAAATGGTGGAGCGAATCACTGGCATCCCTAAGGATCAGTTCCTGAAGGCTGCCGATCTATTCACGTCTATTCGTAAAGATGGCGATCTTAAGAAGGTCGGCACCATAATCTATGCCGTCGGCTGGACCCAGCATAGCTTCGGCTCCCAGATCATCCGCACCGCCGCCATGCTCCAGTTGCTGCTCGGCAACGTCGGGCGCGCGGGCGGCGGCGTGAATGCATTACGTGGGCATTCCAACATTCAAGGCGCAACCGATGTCGCTGGAATTTTCGATAATCTCCCCGGGTATCTGAAGGTGCCTATTCCCGCTGATCAGGACTTCACCGGATGGATGAAACGCATCACTCCCACCGGCTCCAAGCCCAAGGAATGGGATTCGTGGAACTACTGGTCGAACACACCTAAGTTTGCCGTGTCGTTCCTCAAGACCATGTATGGTGACGCCGCCACCAAGCAAAACGATTGGGCGTACAATTATTTGCCCAAAGTCGATCGCGAGTATTCCTGGGTGCACATCTGGGACGACATGTACCGAGGCAAAGTCAAAGGCTTGCTGGCCTTCGGCATGAACGGCGTGGCCATCGGCCCGAATTCGCAAAAGAATATCGATGCGCTCAAGAAGGCCGAATGGCTGGTGGTTTGCGATATTTATCCCGACGAGACCAGCGGCTTTTGGCAATCGCCCGGCATCACGCCGGACGACATGAAGAACATCAAGACCGAGGTGTATCGTCTGCCCGGCGCCGGCTTTGCTGAAAAAGACGGCACGTTCGTCAATTCGGCGCGTTGGCTGCAATGGAAGTGGGCGGCCGTTCCGCCGCCTGGCGACGCTAAACTCGACCAGGAGATTCTGGCGCGCATCTTCTTGAAAGTGCGCGACTTGTATAAGCAAGAAGGCGGCAAGTTCCCGGACCCGATTCTCAATCTGACCTGGCCCTATGTCGATCCCAAGAATCCATCGCTCTCGGACCTCGCTAAAGAGTTGAACGGCCGCGCGGTCACCGATTTCACCGACACTGCTACTCTGCAAACGGTCAAAGCAGGCCAGCAATTGGCTGGCTACGCGTTCCTGCGTGACGACGGTTCTACAGCATCCGGCAACTGGATCTGGTGCGGTTCCTGGACGGAAGCCGGCGCGCTAACCCAGCGCCGTAACACTGACGATCCGTCTGGCCTTGGCATTTATCCCAACTGGGGTTGGTCATGGCCGATGAACCGCCGCGTTTTATACAACCGCGCATCTTGCGATTTGAATGGCAATCCCTGGGATACTGATCGCCGCCAAATCTGGTGGAACGAAGGGCTGAAACGTTGGGTTGGAAACGACGTGCCGGATTTCAAAGTCGACTCACCACCCAAAGACCATATGGGCCCGTTCATCATGAACCCTGAGGGAACAGGCCGAATATTTGTGCCGCTTGCCGGGATGGCCGACGGTCCGTTCCCGGAACACTACGAGCCCTTCGAAAGCCCCATCGCCAATCCGCTGCATCCACAGCAGTCCAACAACCCGGTGGTCAAGAAATACACGACCGACATGGATAAGTACGGAACGACAGGCCAAGGCTACACCATCGTCTGCACCACTTATCGCCTCACCGAGCACTATCATTACTGGACCAAGAACAATCCGATGAACGTCCAGCTGGTTCCCGAAATGTTTGTCGAGATTCCTGTGGAATTGGCGAATGATTTAGGGATCCGGGGCGGGGAACGCGTGAAGGTGACCAGCGCCCGGGCAACCTACCTCGCGAAGGCGATGGTCACGCGTCGTATTCGTCCCATGACGATCGACGGTAAGAAGGTCTATCAAATCGGAATCCCGATTCATCAGGGCTTCCGCGGCATTCAGGAAGATGCAGGCAGAGTGCCGCGCAGTATAGCCAACCTGCTTTCTCCCACAGTGACCGATCCCAATGCCTATACCCCGGAATTCAAGGGATTCCTGGTGAAACTGGAGAAGGCGTGACGAGGACGCGATGAGCAACGGACCGCTAGAGATAAAGGCCATCTCGGGACACGCCGGACCGGTGCCTGGACGCGACACCTCGCGCGACTACGACGTATGCAAGGTGATCGACGTCACCACCTGCATAGGCTGCAAAGCTTGCGAAGTGGCGTGCCTGGAATGGAATGGCTACCCGTTCCGCGAGACTGTTTTCGACAATACCTACCAGACCATGCCGGATCTGGCGTGGAACTACTACAACCTGATCCGGTTCAACGAACACGTCAATGAAGACGGCACATTCAGTTGGCTGATGCGCAAAGACGGCTGCATGCATTGCGCCGATCCGGGCTGTTTGCGCGCTTGCCCGGCCGACGGCGCGATCGTGCAGTATGCAAACGGCATCGTCGATTTCGATCAAGAGCACTGCATCGGCTGCCAGTATTGCGTGACCGGCTGCCCCTTCAACATTCCGAAATTCAATTCCGAAACTAAGAAGGTCCACAAGTGCACCCTCTGCTCGGACCGTGTGGGCGCAGGCCTCGAGCCCGCTTGCATCAAAGCCTGCCCAACCGGCTGCCTGCACTTCGGGAGCAAGGACGACATGAAGGACCTGGCCGAGCGCCGCGTCGCGCAACTTCACGAGCACACGTCGTACAAGAATGCAGGCGTGTACGATCCAGCCGGTGTTGGCGGCACGCATGTCATTTACGTTCTGCACGACATTAATCATCCCGAGAGGTATGGCGGCCTGCCCAAGGATCCTCATGTGCCGCTGCTGGTGCGGATCTGGAAGGGTCCGCTGAAGTGGCTGGGCAATCTCGCAATCGCGGCAGGAATCGTCGGGGCAGCCGCGCATTATCTTCGCTTCGGCCCGAAAGAGGTTGAGGAAGAAACGACCCAACCGGCCGTCAAAAAGGAAGAGCCGAAATGAGCGAAGCTGCCACAGCTACTCATTACGTTCGATCCGACGCCATCCTGCGCTACACGTTCCAGGAACGCGTGATGCACTGGGTTACTGCGCTGGCATATACCTATTGCCTGGCGACCGGATTGGCATTCTACACGCCGTACCTGTTCTGGATCGCGGTGGTTTTGGGCGGCGGGCCCACGTCGAGGTTCTGGCATCCGATTGTTGGCCTGGGTTTCGTGGCGGCTGCAGTCTGGATGCATTTCGTCTGGCGCCGGGACATGCTCTGGACGGAAACCGACAAACGATTCTTGAGCCGTGTGGATGACTACGCAGAGAATCGCGATCAGCAGTTGCCGCCGCAGGAAAAATACAACGGTGGCCAGAAGCTCTATTACTGGCTGATGTACTACGGCGCCTTCTTGCTCTTGATTTCCGGAGTTTTTCTCTGGTTTCCGGAATACATCCCGTTTAGTTTGGCATGGGTGCGTCAGATAATGATCGTGCTGCACGAGATCGCGGCGTTGCTCACCATCGGCGGGTTCATCACTCACGTTTACATGAGTGTGTTTCTGGTTCCTGGAAGCATGACCGCCATGACCCAGGGCTATGTTTCGAGGACCTGGGCGCGGACCCATCACCGTTTGTGGTATATCCGGGTGACTGGCGGCGATTCACCACGGAAAAATGAAGTCAAGCCTGGATGACCGGATCGCGCGGGCTACCGAGCTCGCCAAGGTGTATCCAGGGGCATCTAGTCTGCTGAACTTCTATCGCGACCTGGCGCATTTGCAGAAACAAGTTCTCGAGGACGTCAGATCCCGAGGCGAGACCGACGTCCGCGCGCTGGCACGTCACTTTCCAGCTTTGATCGAGTTGGTTCGACGCTCGGGTCCCGAGTCTCTGGCCGATTCCAGCTCAAAGCTCACGGAGGAACTGTTGGCAGAACACTGGGAGGGAACTGCGGAGTACGATCCCGCGGGCAGGTTCTTCGCTCGAGTGCTACTGCAGCCCTACGCCGAGTATCTGGCCTCGCGCGGCGATATTCGCGTCGACACTACGCCGTCGACTTGTCCGTTTTGCAACGCTCGTCCGGTGGTTGCGGTTTTGCGTGGCGAGGGAGACGGTGGCAAGCGCTCGTTACTGTGCTCGATGTGTGCGACGGAATGGCTTTACCGGCGGGTGGTTTGTCCAAGCTGCGGAGAAGAGAACAAGGACAAGCTCCCGATTTACGTTGCGGCCGAGCTGGACTACGTACGGGTGGACGCTTGCGATAGCTGCCAGACTTATCTTAAAGCGGTCGATCTCACCAAGAACGGCCACGCGGTGCCGGTGGTAGATGAAATCGCGACGGTCGCACTGAATATCTGGGCCGAGGAGCACGGCTATTCGAAGTTGGAACCGAATTTGTTGGGCATGTAGCTGAGTGGCGCAGGTCTCCGACCTGCGAAAGAGCTACCCACGCCCGACGTAAGGCATCTTGGTCGCCATCACGGTCATGAATTGCACATTGGCATCCAGCGGCAGGTTGGCCATAAACACGACGGCGTCGGCGACGTGCCGGACATCCATTCTGGGCTCGACCATGGTGGTTCCATTCGCTTGTCGAACACCGCCGGCCATGCGCTCGCTCATTTCGGTGACCGCATTTCCGATGTCGAGCTGACTGCACGCGATATCGTGCTCTCGACCATCGAGTGAAATGCATTTAGTCAGGCCGGTGATGGCGTGCTTGGTTGCCGTATATGGAGCTGAGTTGGGCCTGGGCATATAGGCCGAGAGCGATCCATTGTTGATGATCCGTCCGCCCCGCGGCTGCTGCGTCTTCATGAGCCGGATGGCTTCCTGCGCGCACAGGAACGCGCCCGTGAGGTTGACATTGACGACCTCGGTCCAACGCTCGTAGCTCAAATCCTCCATCGGAATGCCCGGCGCATTGAGGCCGGCATTATTGAAGAGCACGTCCAACCTGCCGAACGATTCCTTCGTAGTAGCGAAGAGTGTCCGCACGTGATCGGGCCGGCCGACGTCGGTCGGAACCACGAGCAACTTGCCTTCCGACGCTTGAGCGCGCGCGGCAGTCTCGTTCAGTTGCTCGATTCGGCGGCCAGCCAGCACTATTGAATATCCCGCGGCATGCAGCGCTAGACTAGCGGCCCGCCCTATGCCACTGCCTGCGCCCGTCACGAGCGCCACCTTACTGTGTGATGCCATCAGCACCCATTTTAAGCAGGTGCATCAGGACCGGGTAAGGATTGACGGGCGTTCCCTTCCACCAGCGCTTTTCCGGCTCGAGTTTGAAGATGGTGAAGTGCAAGTGCGGGGCGGACGGGCTTGCATTTCCGGTCGATCCCACAAAGGCGATCACTTCGCCGCGAGACACGTGCATGCCTTCTCGGAGGTTGGGCGCATAGCGATCGAGATGCGCGTAGTAGTAACAGAACTCGCCCGCCTCATCGAACAAATAAATCGTATTGCCGCCAGGTTTGCTCAGGAAGAGCTTGGCGATAATCCCATCCACAACGGCGTGAACCGGGGTGCCCCGCGGCTCCATGATATCGATGGCCTCATGCCGTGCCTGACCTCGCATCTGATCGAAAGTTTCGTGCAGGTCTCCAGGCGTGAGGCCCACAATCGGCGGCGCCCTAAGCGTCGGCGCGATAGTAAGCGAAGTGGCAAGGAGTAACGAAAGTATCTGCAGGGCCACGTGTCACTCCTGCAGGACCGCCGGCGTGCCGGCCTTCACCATCTTGGAGAGCTCTTCGGCGTCCCAATTTGTCAAGCGGATGCAGCCATGTGATTCGGTATGGCCAATTCTGCTGGGCTCTGGACTGCCGTGAATTCCATAATGCTCTTTCGACAAACCGATCCAAACCACGCCTACCGGATTGTTCGGTCCAGGCGCAATCTTAGCCTTAGCATCCTTCGCCTTGGCATCCCAAAACAGCGCAGGATTGTAATGGAACCAGGGGTAATGATCGACCTCGGTGATCTTCCAGTCACCGATGGGCAACGGGTCATGCTCGCTCCCCATAGTGGCTGGATATTGGGCGAGCAGCATACCATCGGTCCCAAACGCGGATACCGTGCGGTTCTTTTTGGAAACGACCACTTTGTCGGCGGCCACCACGTACTCGCGCGCTACATTCGGAACCATAATTTCTTGGCCAGCCTTCGATAAACTCTTGCCCGGATTGAGTCGCGCCAGCAATGCTGGATTGATGTGGAATCTCTCCCCCAGTTTTTCTTGTACCGATTGATACCCGAGACTCTTTAGCTTGGCTTGCGCCATCATTTCGTGCGGAATCTTGACGAAGGGACCGGCGACGTCATCGGGCGTGACTGTGTATGGGACGACTGCCTGCGCAGTGTCGGCAGCTAGCGCCTTCCAGGTATCGTCGTCGACAACACCGCTCGCATTCAGCATCCGCGCGGCTTGATAACCGACGATGGCCACTTGCAGATTATCGCCCCAGCGGCCATCAATCTCGCCGGGCGAGAAATGCGCACGATCGAGCAGGATCTGCGCGCGAACAACGGCCGAACCGGCGCTATCCTGGCTCACTCCCTCGCGATTTTGGGGATCGTTTATAGCCGTGACATCGTAGGACGGCGCTTTAGTTCGGACCACGCGGTTCAACCTATTTACAGGGCGCGGAGCGGCCGTCAACAGCCCGGCCACCATCACTGCAGCAAGAAATTTCATAGAACTCAATATTGGCGGACTACTTTCTTGTGCGTCTTCCGGTCGTAGATGAAGCCTGCTGTTCCTCCGGCGATCGCGCCAATGCCTGCGCCAGTTGGGCCGCCAGCCAAAGCGCCAATCCCCGCGCCTGCCGCGGCGCTGCCACCCACGATGGCCACCGATTTCGCTCTGCTCCGACGTTTCACAACATACCGCGGCCTGGACGTTGCATAATAACGCTGCCGTCTCAAATAGCGCCGGCGTCTCCGTGTCATGACCGGCGTATAATGCGCTTCCGTGCTGCTGTTCCCGGCGGCGTAACTGTATTGAACCTGCTGAGCCGTTGCATTTGGCGCCATTGGGCCCGGCACGAAAAAAGTCATCAACGCGGCGAATCCGAATAGTATTCTTTTCTTAATGCTCACCCGTACACCCCCGTTCACGAAAGCAGCAGTTCGCCTTCCAACCCGCATTACGATGAAAAGGAATGAGTTGTCTTAGCCTGGCTCATCCGACCTGGAGTTTTTTACAGGAGCGACAGCGTAGAATAAAACTGGTGGAGGCATCGAATGGGCAATATCGTTGACGCTTGGCCGGAGTTGCCGCTCGAAGCCTGGCAAGATACTTACGAAACGCTGCACATGTGGACGCAGACCATTGGAAAGGTTCGCAAGACGTTGAGTCCGCTGGTGAATCACTGGTGGAATGTCACCTTCTATGTCACTGCGCGCGGAATGACGACGTCGCCGATCCCCTACCAAGATCGAACTTTCGAAATGGAGTTCGATTTCATCGATCACAAGCTTGATATTCGAACCTGCGATGGCTCAACCAAGCGGCTGGCGCTCGCCCCACGAACTGTCGCGGATTTCTACGATGATGTCATGGGCACGCTCCACTCGCTCGGTCTGGACGTAAAGATCCATGCCACGCCGGATGAGGTGGCGAACCCAATCCCGTTTGCCGAGGATCGCATCCACAAATCTTACGATCCTGAATATGCGCACAGATTCTGGCGCATCCTGGTATCCGTCGACTCCGTATTCAAGGAGTTCCGCGGTCGTTTCATTGGAAAGTGCAGCCCGGTTCACTTTTTCTGGGGCAGCTTCGATCTCGCGGTTACGCGGTTTTCGGGACGTCGCGCACCGGAGCGGCCGGGGGCGGATGCCATGACGCGCGAAGCCTATTCGCATGAGTGCAGCAGCGCAGGCTTCTGGCCTGGTGGCGGGGAGATCAAAGGTCCGGCATTTTATTCATACATGGCGCCGGAACCGCCGGGCTTCAAAACCCACCCGGTCCGCCCACAGAAGGCGTTCTATCACTCCGGGATGTCGGAGGTTTTTCTTATGTATGACGATGTCCGGCGTGCGGAGTCGCCGAGAGATATGCTGCTGGAATTTATGCAGAGCACGTACGAGGCTGGCGCAAACTTGGCGAAGTGGGATCGCGCCGCGCTAGAGCGGGCGCCTGGGAACGTTAGCGGCGCGGGAGGCTGAATGTCAAATCAATGCAAGCATCTGGATCAAGTAAAGATCACTACCACGAACAAACACGTATGCGAAGACTGCGTCAAGATTGGCGATACCTGGGTACATTTGCGCTTGTGCCTGACCTGCGGGTACGTCGGATGTTGCGATTCTTCGAAAAATAAGCACGCGACCAAACATTTCCATAGCGTCAAGCATCCTCTCATCCGCTCGATCGAACCAGGTGAGCGATGGATGTGGTGCTATGTCGACAAGATTGAGGCCGGAGAGATCGAAGCATGAGAGAAGTCGTAGTCCAGGGCGACGCTGGCGGGTACGCGCAGCAGATCCTGGCGGGCGCGCACGCTTTGACGGCCGATGAGCCGACCGAATCCGGCGGGACCGACATCGGACCGCCTCCTTACGACCTGCTGCTCGCGGCTCTGGGCGCCTGCACGTCGATGACAGTCGGGATGTATGCGCGCCGCAAATCCTGGCCGCTGGAAAGCGTGACGGTCCGGCTGCGGCATTCGCGCATCTACGCCGCCGACTGCGCCGATTGCGAGACCAAAGAGGGGATGCTGGACCGAATTGAGCGGGACGTGCAGTTCATTGGCGCCTTAACCGATGAACAGCGCGCCAAGCTGCTGGAGATATCAAACAAGTGTCCGGTGCACCGGACACTTTCCTCCGAGGTCGACATTCAGACGCGCCTGGTCTAATCGTGGGCCGGAATCGATGCCGGCTAGAGCGCGGAATTTCGATGGACTCACCCCCATGTAGCGTTTGAATAGAAATGACAGATGGCTTTGGTCGGAAAAGCCGCAGATCAGCGCGATCTCAGCCAGCGGCGTCTGTGAATGGGCCAGTAAGTGGGAAGCATGCTGCACCCTGCGCCTGCGGATCAAATCGCCTATCGTGCAGCGGTTATATTTGTGGAATTGCCGTGAAAGGTGGACATAGTGAACGCCCACCTCGGCTGCGATGGCAGCTAAGCTAAGGCGCTCGAGAAACCTGGATTCCACGATATCGGTCGCTTGTTGGAGCCAGCGCGGAACGAGCATCGAGCCGGACTTGATCTGCGAGCGCGCGAATTCAGCCAAAATCTCCAGCACGAGCCCTTCGACGGCGACGGCGGAGGCTTTGTCGTCCCGCGAAAATTCCGCGTAAAGGCGATTGGCTAGCCAGGTGGCGGTCAACCCGTTGATCTGGGCCGGGTTTTGGGGAATAACCGAATGCCGGTCCAGCCCGCGCAGCGAGGCCGGGTCCGTACAGACGTGCAAGCACCGCAGCCGCGCATCGATCCGGTTCTCGTGAACTTCGGCGGCTGGAAGGAATCGGACTGCGCCGGAACGACAGGTCATGCTACCGCTGGCATACCTTTCCTCGAAGGTTCCTTCGATGACAAACGTGATGTAAGTATGCCGATGCGCATGCCTCGGCAACAGAATCTTAGCGGGATATAGATGCTCGCTAAGAGTAAAGAGGCCGATGGTGCGCGAACGTAGACTTTCACCGCATAAGGAACTCTCACCTATGCTGCTGTTTTCGGACGCGCTGCAGAGAGTCACTTGATTCCTCTGAAAATCCATCTTCGGTCCAACGCTCATCGGAGTGGTTGCTAAGTTGTAAATCTTTGGTAAAAAGCGGACTTCTGCTGCTTGACCCAGCCGATGGCGTAAATTCCCAGCGCCCGCTCGCGCTAGGATTTGAATAAGCCACCAGTTCATGTCCACCATCTTGGTCATCGATGACGACGAAAGCCTGCGCGACACGATCGGCATCATGCTCGAGCAGGAGGGATTCAACCCGGTTCTGATTGCGGACGGCAAGGCCGGGTTTGAACGCGCCCTTTCCCTCAAGCCCGACCTGATGATCGTGGATCTCCGATTACCGGGTATGAGCGGCATAGAAATCTGCAAGCAGCTACGGGCGGCCGGTCTCAAGACGCCCATCATGGTTCTCAGCGCCGTGGGCGAAGAGGTGGATAAAGTGCTGCTGCTAGAGATCGGGGCTGACGACTACATCGTCAAGCCGTTCGGCGCGCGCGAGCTGCTAGCCCGTATCCGGGCAGTACTGCGGCGCACGTCGCCCGAAGCCCGCAAGGTAGCGCAGTTCGGCAATGTGGCGGTGGATTTTGAGCGCCGCGTCGTAAGCAAGCGCGGTGATCCGCTAAAGTTGACACCGGCTGAATACAACTTGCTGAGTTATTTCTTGCAGAATCCCGACCGCCCCTTGACCAGAGATATGATTCTTAACTCAGTGTGGGGTTATGAATCGTTCCCGAATACGCGCACCGTCGACGCCCACGTTGTGCGGCTGCGCCAGAAGCTGGAGGCCGATCCGAACTCGCCGCGCCATTTTCTTACGGTTCACGGTGTCGGGTATCGGTTCATGCCGTGAACTCCGAGATGCCGGAGCCTCCGCCTGCTTTTACAATTCCTTTAGGTCACCCGCGTGCTGCGGGAGAAACTGGAGTAGCTCTTCAATGATGACTTGCGACCCAATTCGGCATTCTTGGCGAAGGTACATTTTGTCATTCGTTTGGCTGTGCGGCGCTGCCATGGCAGGTGCTCAGAATGCTCCGGAGATGCGGGAAGTACTCGCACGGCTGGACCGTCTGGAGAACGACAACCGGGCGCTTACCGAGGAGATCCGCGCATTGCGCAAAGAACTGGGCGTGTTGCATGGGCCGGCGGCGGCGACTGAAACGGCGGGAGCCGCACCTGCCTCGCCGGATGGCCAAGCGAGGTCCGATGGCCAGGCGAGCGACGGGCAGCAAACTGACGAAGAGCGCCAAGCCGTCGAACAGAGCCGCATTGAAGAGCTGGCTCAGACCAAAGTTGAATCCTCCCAAAAATTTCCGATCCGTATCACCGGGATGGCTTTGTTCAATGCTTATACAAATGGGCGTTACAACAACCAAGCGGACAATCCGACCATAGCTTCCCTCGCCCGCGGAGACGCGACGGGCGGCGGCACCCTGCGCCAAAGCACTCTGGGACTGTTATTCAACGGTCCGCTGACGATTGGCGGGGCCAAGGTCAGCGGGTCATTGTACATGGACTTTTTCGGCGGCTCGACAGCTTCTCTGGATCATTTGGTCCGGCTCCGGACAGCTTCGATCAATCTGGATTGGACGAACACCAGCCTTTCGTTCGGTCAGGAGAAGCCGATCATTTCACCACGCGATCCCGACTCCCTGGCACAGGTCGGGGTTTCGCCACTTACCGGCGCCGGCAATCTATGGCTGTGGCAGCCGCAGATTCGGCTGGAACAACGCCTTTCGTTGGGTCGCCAAAGCGGTCTGCTGGCTCAGGTTGGCGTCGTCCAGACCAGTCTGTTGAATGCTGGAACTGATCCGAATTCCTACGCATCGCCTCAACCTGGTGAACAAACGGAAGACTCCGGCCCGGGCGGGGAAGGCCGCCTGGAGTTTTGGCGTAGGTGGAGTGAAACCGGGCGGCTGGAGATCGCTGGAGGTTTCCATGTGAATCGCAATCATGTTGGGCGTTTCTCACTTCCCACCGACATTTACTCGCTGGATTGGTTTTTCCGGCCATTTTCAAAAGTTGAGTTTTCCGGCATGTTTTTCCACGGACGGAATGTGGCTGTGCTGGGCGGGTTACAGCAAGGATTCACTGTACTGAATGGCAGATGGATAGCGGTCCCCAGCACCGGCGGATGGGCGCAGTTGCGCTTTCCGATCACGCCGCGGCTGGCCTTCGACATTTATGGCGGTCAGCAGGCTGACCGGAATTCGGATCTTCCATTCGGCTATATGGCCAAGAACCAGGGGTACTTTGGTAACTTGATGTATCGGCTGGCGCCCAATGTGGTCGTCAGCCTGGAAGGCGGACAAATCAGGACGACGTATTTTCAAATCGGCAACCGCCTGAACGATCACTATGATCTTGCCATCGCGTACATGTTTTAGGATAGGCGCGCCCCTATGGTTGGGGAGTGCGTTGCTTTCTCTGTACCTGCCGGTGTACGCGACTGGTCTAGCCGCGACCGTGAGCGGCCACGTACAGCTCGTGTTTTCGAATGATCCAAGCGTCAAGAAACATCAGGACTATTCGGGGGTCGTGGTTTGGCTCGAGCCCCTCTCAGGACTACCACAACTGCGGACCAAGCCGGCCCGCGTGGAAATGATTCAAAAAGACAAGACGTTTTCTCCGCACGTGCTTCCGATTATGATCGGGACTACTGTGGATTTTCCTAACTACGACCCGATTTTCCACAATGCCTTCTCGAACTACAATGGCCAGATCTTTGACATTGGGCTTTACCCGCCAGGGACATCGCGCTCCATCGTCTTCCGGCGCGAGGGTGTAGTCCGCGTCTTCTGTAACATTCACCCGACCATGACCGCCGTGATCGTTGTGTTGCAGTCTCCTTATTTCTGTGTCTCCAACAAGAATGGCGACTTGCAAATGATGAACGTTCCAGCCGGTTCTTACCGGATGCATGTCTTTCACGAAAGGGCGACCGAGCAAACGCTGGCTGCCCTGACCAAGACCGTAGAAATCTCCGACGAGCGAATTCAGCTTCCGCAGATTTCCGTGTCTGAGAGCGGCTACCTCCAACTTCCGCATCAGAACAAGTATGGAAAAGAATATCCTCCCGACGCGGAGCCGGGCAGCTATCCAGGGAAAAAGCCGTGACGTTTTCGCGCCTCTCTCTACTCTGGAAAATCCTCATCCCCACCTCCCTGGTGATGACCCTGGTGTTCGCCGTCACCGGATGGTTGGTGCAGCGGAGCGTTGTAAACACGACTTATGCCAGCGTAGAACAGGAAGCCAAAGCCAGCTTCCAGGCCTACGATTCTCTATGGAAGGCGCGGGCCACGCTGCTCGCCTCGGTGAGCGAGATTATTAGCACCATGCCCTATGTACGCGCCGCTTTTGGAACCGGGGATCAGGCCACGATTCGGGACACAGCCGGCGAACTATGGTCCCGAGTGTCGCCGGAAGATGCATTCTTCCTCGTATCCGACGTGCAGGGCAGGGAACTGGTGAGCCTGGGTTCGCCTGCGTCCTTCGTTCCCAACGATGACTTGCCAATGGTGCGGGAGGCGCGAGCACAGTTCCCCAAGCAAGCCTCGGGCTTCGTGCAGAAAGGCGATCAGTTGTTCCAGGTTGTGGTGACTCCGGTGTACGTGCAGTCAGCCGGTGGTAACGCGCTGCTGGACGTGTTGGTGGCTGGCTACCGCGTGGACGACGGTGTCGCGCAGCGCCTGAAGGACTCCACCGGCGGAAGCGAATACGTGTTTGTGACACGCGATTCAATCATCACGTCCACCTTGTCTCCCGAAGCTCGGCGCACGATCGGATTGCAATTGCTTAAGAATCCGAGCGCTTCTCAGATTGGGGACCATCTGGCGCTTTCCACGCCGCTGCCTGACGTGAGCGGCCAACCGGTGGGACAACTTTTCATTCTCCGGTCTCTGGCGGGCGCGAGCCAGCACCTGGCTGCCCTTCGCCGTCAAATGTTCGCGCTTTGGCTGCTGGCCTTGACCGCGGGACTGGCGGTCAACTATCTGGTGGCGCGCAAAATCATGCAACCAGTTGCGGAGCTCGACCGCGCCGCCGCCGAAATTGCAAAGCAGAACTATGACTACAACATCAAAGTGAGCAGCCAGGATGAATTGGGACGCCTTGCCGAGACATTTC
This sequence comes from Bryobacterales bacterium, assembly GCA_963780485.1. Classification (GTDB taxonomy): domain Bacteria; phylum Acidobacteriota; class Terriglobia; order Bryobacterales; family Bryobacteraceae; genus Palsa-89. Next base: position 16,532 of record CAWACO010000020.1, on the reverse strand, counting down.
AGAGTATGTGCGCCTCCATTCAGCGCGCCCGCGAGGAGCTCATCCGGCAGGAGCGGATCGACACTATCGGGCAACTCTCCACTTCGATTGTGCACGACCTTCGGAACCCCCTGGCGGCCATTTATGCGGGTGCGGAAATGCTGGTCGATAGCAACTTGCCGGAGGAACAGACGCGCCGCTTGGCCAGAAATATCTATCGCGCTTCGCGTGGGATTCAAGATATGTTGCAGCAACTCTTGAATGTGGCCCGTGGCAAATCGGATGCCAGCGAAATGTGCAGCCTGCGCGAAGTGATCGAGGCCGCCTGGGCGACGGTGGCTCCGGCGGCGGATGCCCACAAGATCGAGCTTGAGATGGGGGTGCCCGAGCACGTAGAGTGTCCCATGGAACGCGCACGGATCGAGCGGGTATTCTCCAATCTTTTCGAGAACGCAATCGATGCCATGCGATCCGGTGGCAAGGTTTTGATCCAATTGCAGACCGACCATGACAACGTCCTGGTGCGTGTGGACGACACTGGACCAGGTATCAGCCCGGCTGTGCGAGCGCGCTTGTTCCAGCCATTCGTGACGGCGGGGAAGAAGAACGGCCTGGGACTAGGTCTGGCTTTGTCGCGGCAGACGCTTCTCGACCACGGGGGTGATATCTGGGTGGAAAGCGATGGCCCCGGCGCGCGATTCTGTTTACGGCTACCGAAAGAACGATCCGCGACATCGCATGAGACCAGCAAGGTCAACGGCGATGGAGTGGTTGCTGGGGACTAATTGACTGAGCCGCGCCGGAGGAAGCGGTCTTAAACCCGTGGCACTCGCGGGCGATTTCCCATTCCTCTTGCGCCCGGATCACCAGCACGCGGAGGCGCGAATCAGGCGCTGCGATGTCTTGATCCGCGCCCGGTCGCGCGTTCTTTGCTGCATCCAGCTCTAAGCCCAGGAAGCCAAGGTTGTCACACACTCGCTCTCGAAGCCGCGCGGAGTTCTCGCCCACGCCGCCAGTAAAGATGATTGCATCCGCGCCGCCGAGGACGGCCAACATTGCGCCTAGTTCGCGAAGCAGGCGGTGCACGTACACGTCGAAGGCGAGCTGAGCCCGCTGATTGCCTGCGTCGATCGCAGATTCAATCTTCCGCATATCGCCGGAGATGCCCGAAACGCCCAGCAAACCGGATTTCCGGTTCATGATCTCATCCAACTCCTCGGCAGTGGAGCCGCGATGGCGAATCAAATAGACCAGGATGCCGGGGTCGATCGAGCCGCAACGCGTACCCATCATCAGGCCTTCCAGCGGCGTGAATCCCATAGTTGTGTCCGCGCTTTTTCCACTGCGCACAGCGGCCAGAGAGGCCCCGTTTCCCAGGTGGCAGACGATCAGCCTTAGCGATGCCGAATCCGCACCCAACACCTCGGCCGCGCGTCTGGAGGCGTACTGATGGTTGATCCCGTGGAATCCATATCGCCGGATGCCTTGCTCCAGCCATGCGTACGGACCGGGATAAACATAAGCGTCGGGGGCCAAGGTGGAATGGAATCCGGTGTCGAATACCGCAATCTGAAGAACGCTGGATCCAAGGAAACGATCGACCGCTTGAACGGCTTCCAGCTCAAACCGATTGTGAGCCGGAGCGAATTCAATTTCCTTGGCGATTGCAGCGCGCACCTCGGGGGTCAGTGCAGTGGTCTTGCGGTAAAGCGGACCGCCATGTACGATGCGATGGCCGACCACGTCCACCGAACCAGGAATCGACTTCAGGACCGGTTCCAGGACGTCAATGACGCTGGAACTCTGATCCCAGTCCACGCGTTTTTCCCAGACTGGCTTGGGCGGAGCGGTATGCAATGGCCCTTCCGGCAGATCGTCGAGCCGGCACTTGAAGCTGCTCGATCCGCCGTTTATAACCAGGATTCTCATGACGCCGGCCAGTGCCAGTCGCGGATCTGCGGCATGTCGTCGCCATGCTCGTTGATGTACAGCTTGTGCTCGATGAGCTGGTTTCGCAGCCACTGCTTCTCGTGACCCGCGATGCCGTTAAGCCGAGGGACGCGTTCGATCACATCGCCCGCTAGGTGGAACCGGTCTAACTCGTTAAGTACCGTCATGTCGAAGGGTGTGGTTGTAGTTCCTTCTTCCTTGTATCCGCGCACGTGCAGATTATCGTGGTTCGTACGTCGATAAGTCAGGCGGTGAATGAGCCACGGATAGCCGTGAAAGGCAAAAACGACCGGTTTGTTGGTGGTAAAGATGCCATCGAAATCCCGATCTGACAGCCCGTGCGGATGTTCGCTGGCAGGCTGCAGCGTCATCAGATCGACCACGTTAACCACTCGGATCTTGAGATCGGACACGCGTTGGCGCAGCAGATCCACGGCGGCCAGGGTCTCGAGCGTCGGCACGTCGCCACAGCAAGCCATGACGACATCCGGATCTCCACCTTGATCGTTGCTGGCCCATTCCCAGATTCCGATTCCGGTCGTGCAATGCCTGACGGCCGCGTCCATATCGAGGTACTGCAGGGCCGGCTGTTTCCCGGCTACGATCACGTTGACGTAGTGCCGGCTGCGCAGGCAATGATCGGCAACGGACAAGAGGCAATTCGCGTCCGGCGGCAAGTACACCCGCACGATGTCCGATTTCTTGTTGGCGACCAGGTCGATGAATCCGGGATCCTGATGACTGAAGCCGTTGTGATCCTGGCGCCAGACATGCGACGTCAGCAGATAGTTCAGGGAAGCGATGGGCCGGCGCCAGGGGATCTCGCGCGAGGATTTCAGCCATTTGGCATGCTGATTGAACATCGAGTCGACGATGTGAATGAAGGCTTCGTAGCAGGAGAAAAAGCCGTGCCGGCCGGTCAATAGATAACCTTCCAGCCAGCCCTGGCACATATGCTCGCTCAACACTTCGAGGACGCGGCCGTCGGTCGACACATGATCGTCGGTTGGCAGGATGGTCGCCGCCGACATGCGATTCGTCACCTCGAAGAGCGCCTCCAGACGATTTGAGCTGGTCTCGTCCGGCCCGAACACTCGAAAATTGCGCGACTCCATGTTCATCTTCATGACGTCACGCAGCATCTTTCCGAGAACGCGCGTGGCTTCGGCGGTCGCGGTTCCAGGTTTTGAAACTCCGACGGCGTACTCGCGAAAATCGGGAAGGCGCAGATCCTTGAGCAGCAAACCTCCGTTAGCGTTCGGATTGGCGCCCATGCGCCGCTCTCCTTTGGGCGCCAGGTCCGCCAACTCGGGAATCAGCGCACCCTTCTCGTCGAAGAGCTCCTCCGGTTTGTAGCTCTTCATCCAGTCTTCCAGCATCTTCAAGTGGCCGGGCTTGGAGATTTCGGTGAGCGGAACCTGGTGGGCGCGGAAAGTGCCCTCAATTTGGACGCCATCCACCACCTTCGGTCCAGTCCAGCCTTTGGGGGACTCGAGAACGATCATGGGCCATTCCGGGCGCCTGGAGAATCCATTGGTCCGCGCCTCGCTCTGAATGGCGCGGATGTCGTTCAAGACCGTCTCGAACGCCGCAGCCATGGACTGGTGCATGATTTCCGGTTCATGCCCAGACACGAAATAGGTCCGATAGCCATAGCCTCGCAGCAGCTTGGACAATTCATCCTTGGGGATTCGCGCCAGGACGGTGGGGCCCGCGATCTTATAGCCATTGAGATGCAGGATAGGGATTACCGCTCCGTCGCGGACCGGATTCATGAATTTGTTGGAGTGCCAGCTAGTAGCGAGCGGCCCTGTTTCCGCTTCACCGTCACCGATGACGCAGCATGCGATCAGGTCGGGATTATCAAAAACCGCTCCATAAGCGTGCAGCAACGAGTAACCCAACTCGCCTCCCTCATTGATCGAGCCGGGCGTCTCGGGAGCGGCGTGACTCGGGATGCCCCCCGGGAAAGAGAATTGCTTGAAGAGTCGCTTCATGCCCTCCACGTCGCGTGCTATGTTGGGGAATAATTCGCTGTAGGTGCCCTCGAGGTAAGTATTCGCTACCATGCCCGGGCCGCCGTGACCGGGTCCGCAAATGTAAATCATATTCAGGTCATATTTCTTGATCACGCGATTGCAATGCACGTAGATGAAATTGAGACCCGGCGTGGTGCCCCAGTGGCCGAGCAGGCGCGGCTTGACATGCTCCAGCCGTAAAGGTTCGGTGAGTAAGGGATTGTCGTAGAGATAAATCTGTCCGACGGAAAGGTAATTGGCCGCGTGCCAGTAGGCGTCGATCTTGCGGAGTTCGTCGGCTGACAACGGATTCTGCGAGAGGCTGGCACTTTCACTAGGGACGGTTGCTTGCATGAGTGGCTCCGGGGAAGGATTTACTTCTTCTATCATGACTCTTTTCGTGGTTCGCGAGTCACCCTTTTATCACCGAGACGTCAAGAGAAGGTTGCTTCCTAGGTCATGAAACTTTGCGATAGGGACAGCGTCCATCTGGTCGGAACATCTTAAGAGACGCCCAATTTCCAAGTTCCGAAAATTCGCGTCGACACTCAGGTTTTTCTTTAGTCTCGCGTCATCCCAGTTGTCATCTGCGAAATCAATTCGGGTTTCTAATCCGCTCTTAGATGACCAGGCGGTGCTCGATGTAGGAGCTGCGCGCGTTGCGCTTACGACGGACTCTTTCGTTGTCACGCCATTGTTCTTTCCTGGCGGCGACATCGGACGGCTGGGCACTGTAAACGATCTGGCGATGAGCGGCGCTCGGCCGCTGTTTCTGACAGCCGCGTTCATCATGGAGGAGGGGTCCCATATGGCCGCGACGCGTGCGTCATCGGAACAGTTGTGGAGGCGCATCCCACAATGGCCATTCTCAAAACCGAGATCGGCGGCTCGCGCGTCTTAGACCTGCCGTTCGTCGAGCAACTGCCCCGCATCTGCTGAGCACCGGTGGTCATCCAGTCTTAGGGAACCTTGTTACCATAAACTCTCCGCATGTTAAATCGAAACTTCGCGATCCTCCTCCTATCGGCCGCCGCCCTGCTCGCGCAGCCAGTCGCTCAGCCGCAGCCGACGCCCGAAGAGATCACTCGCAGGCAGCTTGCTTACACGCTCGCGCATTACACCAAGTACGAGTTCAAAATTCCCATGCGCGACGGCGTACGGCTCTTCGCGGCGGTCTACGTTCCGAAGGACAGCAGCCAACCGTACCCGATGATCATGACGCGAACGCCCTACAACGTCGCACCCTACGGGATCGACAACTACCGCGCGCAACTTGGCCCCTCCGAAGCGGCCGAGAAAGAAGGATTCATCTTCGTTTACGAAGATGTTCGAGGACGCTATATGTCGGAGGGCACTTTCGTCGACGTCCGCCCGCACAAGACACATTACGACGGCCCCAAGGATACCGACGAGAGCACCGACACCTACGACACCATCGACTGGCTGGTGAAACATGTTCCCAACAACAACGGACGCGTCGGCATCTGGGGCATCTCGTATCCGGGATTCTTCGCGGCGCACAGCCTGATGGAATCGCATCCCGCGCTGAAGGCTGTCTCTCCTCAGGCGCCCATGGGCGACGTCGGCAATGGCGACGACGGTTATCATAACGGCGCTTTCCACCTGGCCGCGAATTTTCGCTTTTACTCGGGATTCGTACCGCGCAAGCCGGATCCCGAGCGCCCCCAACCCTACCCTTCAATTCAACCCCGGCACCATGGACGCATACGACTTTTTCCTGCGCATGGGCCCTCTCGCGAATGCCAATGAAAAATATCTGAAGCATCAAAATCCGTATTGGGACGACACGATTCTCCACACTTCCTACGACGAATACTGGCAATCGCGAGCGCAAGCGCCGCACATGAAGAACGTGAAACCCGCGGTGATGTGGGTGGGCGGTTGGTTTGATGCAGAAGACTTGTCGGGTCCTTTGAAACTGTTCAACTCGCTCGAGAAGAACGGCGCCATCGCCCCGGATACTCTGGTCATGGGACCTTGGCGGCATGGTGGGTGGGCGCGCGACAAAGGCGACACGCTTGGCAATCTAAAGTTCACCGCCCCGACATCGGAGTATTTTCAGGAAAACATCGAGCTGGCCTTTTTCGTCGATAACCTGAAGGGCAAAGGCAACGGGCTCAAAGCGTCGGCAGGCGCCAGCGTACCGAAAGCCTACCTGTTCGAGACCGGACGTAACGAGTGGCATCGCTTCGATTCGTGGCCGCCCAAGAACGCTACAGCGCGCACTCTATTTCTCGACGCCGCGGGGAAATTGTCGATGACGTCGCCATCGGCCAGCGGTTTCGACGAGTATCTCAGTGATCCGAATAAGCCGGTACCATCAGTCGGCGAGATCGCGCCGGGAATGGGAATGCCCGTCGATTACATGACCTTCGATCAGCGATTCGCATCCGCGCGGCCCGACGTGCTGACCTACGAAACTGAGCCGCTCGAACAGGACGTGACCATCGCGGGCCCGATCACACCAGTGCTGCATGTCTCAACCACTGGCACGGATTCGGACTTCGTGGTCAAGCTGGTCGATGTTTATCCGAACGACTATCCGGATCCCGATCCGAATCCGAAGGGCGTTCACATGGGCGGCTATCAGCAGATGGTACGCGGCGAGCCGTTCCGAGGCAAATTTCGAAATAGCTATTCGAAGCCGGAAGCGTTCACGCCCGGAAAGCAGGAAAAAATCGAATTCTGGATGCCGGATGTACTGCATACGTTCCGAACAGGCCATCGCATCATGGTTCAAATCCAAAGCTCCTGGTTCCCGCTGGTGGATCGAAACCCGCAGCAGTTTCTGGATATTCCTAACGCCCGTCCTTCCGATTTCCAAAAAGCGACGGAACGTGTCTATCGCGGTGGGACAAACGGATCGCAAATTCGGGTACTGGTGCTGGAGTAGAATCCTGAGTACGCTTCCCGAGCCCTGGCTGCGCGGCCTCCCCAGCGTTTCTCCGCTCACCTCACCCATCCTTCACGCCTTTCAACAAGCCCGCGAAGATCTGGCCAGGTACACCGAAGCGCTCACGTCCGAACAGCTTTGGGCTACGCCGTACGGCTTAGGATCGGTCGGGTTTCACGTGCGCCATATCGCCGGGAGTACGGATCGGCTGACGACCTATCTGCAAGGAAAACAGCTCACTCTATCCGAGCTGCGCGCGCTCCAGACAGAAGCGGAGCCGGGCGCGACACGGGAAGAACTGCTCGCGATGTTGGACTCGGCCTTTGAGCGTGCTGAAGCGATCGTACGCGCTATCGATCCTGCCACACTAGCCGATCCGCGCGAAGTGGGTCGGAAGCGGCTGCCCACCACGGTGATCGGACTGTTGACCCACATCGCGGAGCATACACAGCGGCACGTCGGCCAAGCCATCAGCGCCGCCAAATTAGCGCACTGCCTGGCGGCTCAAGAACGCGAGTAAGTCCTGAAATTCTTCCGCCGTGAGCCGTTTGTCGTAATCGGTGGGCATCAGACTTTTTGGCTCGTACACCACTTCACGCAGCTCGTCACGAGCAAACATATGAAGCTCGTTGTCGGAACCCATGATTTGCAGCGAGAAATTCTCTTCATTCATCAAAACGCCGGACACCGTCTTACCGTCTTTGGTAACCACGCGAACAGCTTGATAGGTATTCATCGGCGAAAGGCTAAGCTCATGACGTCCGCCGTCAGTGGCGACACGGTGTTCGGTCTTGGTCAACGCGTCGCGAATGGAGTACAGCTTACGGCGGCCCGCCAAATTCGACAAGTCTGGTCCAAGCAAACCGCCTCTGCCGCGCAGCATGTGGCAATCACCACAGGCCCCTTTGCCCCAGAAGATCTGCTCCCCGTGCGCAACATCGCCTTGCGCCGGCGCGTCGATAGCCGTACCTCTCAAACTGCGTATGTAGGCTGCCACTTTCCATGCATCGGCCTCGGCGAGCCCTGTACCCGGCATAACCGTACCCGGAATTCCATTCCGAATAGCCTCGAAGATTTCTTGGTCCGATGTCCGCAGATAGCGGCGCCCGGATGCGGCGAGCGCGGGGCCTTGCTCACCAGGAGTGCCATCGTATCCATGACAAACGGTACAGGTGCGGTTATAGAGTTCCCGTCCTTCGGCAATCGCCTGTGGGTTGCCGGCGAATGGGTTTGGATTGGATACTCGGCCCGGCTGGGCTTGAGCATACACGCCAACTGCGGCGAGCAACATTGCAAAGCTGACGCCCATATTTCGCATTATATTTATCTACTTGCGATCGGGAAGTCCGAACGCGATCACGTTCGGCCCCGATACCAAAGCGACGTATTCATTGCCCAGAACACTGTAAGCCATGGGCGACGCCGTGATTTTCTCGCCAGCGCTGAAGTGCCAAAGTGGCTTGCCGCCGCGGGCATCCAGCGCGGTCAACACCCCCTGGTTGTCGCCGGCAAACAGTAGCCCGCCCGCTGTAGAGAGCAGCCCGGGACCATAGTGGTTCGAACCGATCTGTTTGTACTCCCAAATCAGTTTGCCAGTAGTCACATCCAGCGCCCGCACATAATTTTGCCAGCGCTTTTGTTCATCGGGACTTTCAATGTACCCGGTGCCGCTGGAGGAAATGGCCGTAGGCTGAAAATTGTCGCTGCCCCGGTAATTGATCGAACAACCTTCCGTCACCACCGCGTAAAAATAATGCGTTTCCGGATTATACGCCGGTGAAGGCCAGTTGGTGGCCCCGGCAGTGGCCGGGCAAACCAGATTGCCTTGCAGAGTGGGCTCCTTCCCAGGCACCAGAATTGGACGGCCATCCGCAGTCAGGCCGCTCGACCAGGTCAACAACTTCACAAAAGGCGTGCCGTGAAGAAATTTTCCATTGGTGCGATCAAGGACGTAATAGTAACCGTTGCGATTGGCCTGCACCAACAGCTTGCGCGGCTGCCCCTCAAACTGCGCATCCACCAGCACCGGAACCTCCACCGCGTCCCAATCGTGCACATCGTGCGGCGTGAACTGGAAATACCATTTCAGTTTGCCGGTATCCGGGTCGAGCGCCACCACGCACTCGGTGTAGAGGTTGTCACCCGTCCGCTTGTCGCCGATGAAATCCGGGTTGGCCTGCCCGGTACCCCAATAGATCAGATTCAATTCCGGGTCATAACTACCGGTTAACCAGGTCGGGCCGCCACCAAATTTCCAGGCATCGCCTCCGGCCCAGGTCTCGCTGCCGGACTCGCCCGGTTTCGGAAGCGCGCTCCAGCGCCACAGCGGTTTGCCCGTTTCAGCATCGTAAGCATCCACCAAACCGCTAGTGCTGTACAGCCCGACGATCACTTTATTGTTCACCACCAGCGGCGCGCCGCCCTGGTACCTGGCGCCATTCAGCATCTTGGTTTCCCAGATCACGCTGCCAGTGCGCGCATCCAGCGCAATCAAGGAAGCATCGGTGGTGCCCAGGTAAACCTTGCGCTCGTAAACGGCGACGCCGCGATTGTGACCGGCGCCCGCGGTCGACCGTTGATATTGCCAGATCAGCCGCCCCGAACGCGCATCGAGTGCATCCACCTCGTTCGACTGCGTCACATACATCACGCCGTTCGATACTATCGGAACGCCTTCCAACTCCACCGCCCGCGGCACGTGATAAATCCACTTCACCATCAGGCTATCCACGTTACCGGTGTCGACCTGCTTGAGCGCGCTATGGCGCTGGGCCCCGAACGAGCCCGAATAGCTGAACCAGTTGCCGGCGTCGGCTTTCACCAGGTCCATATAGCTTTGGGAAAAACCAGTTGAGGCTGCCAGGAGGAAAGAAGCAACGAGATGCGTTTTCATTCTGTATACTGCCTTCGTCCACGCGCCCTTCGGGTCGCCGAGCGGATAGCAGGGATAGTATCAATCAAGAGCGGCGGTGTCAAATTAGCTTCACAGGCGCGAAGCCAGCCATCGTCGTATACTAGCGGAAGCAGAAATGAAACGACGTCTAATCGGTTTAATGCTCACTCCCCTCGCGTGTATTTTCGGGGCGGATAATGTCCTGACCAAGCAGGAGAAGGCCCAAGGTTGGATCCTTCTCTTCGATGGCAAATCCCTCAATGGCTGGGATTCCGCTGCTACGGCCGCGCCCGGGAGAGGCCGTGGGGCTGGCGCCAATGCGAAGCAGGGCAAGGCTCCCGCCGCCCAGCCTGGCGCCGCTCCTCAGGTTGGCTCGAATCCGCGAGCCTGTTCCACTCCGGTCGGCCTCGCCGCCGTGCCCGCTGGCGCTTCACACTGGGAAGTTGTGGGTGGATTGCTGGTCCCTTGCGGAGAGCCGGCCGGCTACTTGACGTCCAAGCAGAGTTACAAGGATTTTGTCCTGGATGTGGATTTCAAAACCGGCGAGGATACCAATAGCGGCGTGTTTATTCGCTCTCCCGAGGGCATCGGCGGCTACGAGGTGCAGATCTGGAAAGCGCAGCCGCAGGGCTACAACACCGGGTCCATCGTAGGCACGGCTAAAACCGATAGCGAGTTCAAGTTCATTCCCGACCAATGGAATCACTACGAGATTACCGCTGAGGGCGACCATATGGTCATCGTTCTGAATGGAACAAAAACGTTAGACGTACACGACTCGAAGTTTCCCGACGGGCGCGTCCGGCTTCAATATCAAAAGTTTCCGATCGAGTTCAAGAATATCAAGTTGAAGCTGATCCATTAGTTCAAGCGTTCACCAATATGACAAACTGAAGGAATGCGGCTGCGAGCCCTGCTTGGACTGCTCATTTCATGTCCCGCCGGCGCGATTACCATGCCAGTCGTGCTCTCGCGCACCGGCCCGGTGCGCTCCGAAACGATCGCGCTGAAGGGCCTGGAGCCTGCGCGCCAGTATAGTCTGCTGTATTCAGTCCGCGAACTGCACGCTGTCGGACCGGACTCACGGATCGTAATCGAACTACGTCAGGGCCCGGCGCTGCTATCCTCCAAAACGCTGCATGCCGGCGATCCGGATTATTATTTTCAGTTCCGTGTCACACGTCCGGGCGACGCCGTCTTCCAGGTTCGTGCTTCCGGAGCAAGAGGCGCGTATCAGCTCCAGGTGAATCGGTGGCCCTTGTCGCCGCTGGTGAAGAGCAATCCGAGTCATCGCTGGCAGGATGCGATCCAGATTCCGCTCGGCCAGACCATCTTCGCCGCCGGAGACGACGCGGAGTACATTCCGCTTCCCGGTACACCGCGCAGCGCCGCCGTGAACGATCCAGTGGGCGTCGATTGGTACAAGTTTGAATTCGCTGGTGTTCCCAAACTAGTCTTCTTTCAGTTGGACCTGATGGAGCGCGATCAGATTCCGGTGAATATGTCTCTCTACCGCATAATTGGTGGCCAGCCGAAGGAATATTTCGAAGGTGAGGACCCCGTCACGCTGCCGCACGAAGTACAAGCGCTGCCGGGGAACAAGTTTACTCCGCGGATTCTGAGCGAAAAAGGCACTTACTACATTGCCGTTCGCGCCAACCACCCGGAATACAAGCTGCGGACCCGAATATATGATCCGCCGCCCTATCAGGATCCTCGTCAGGCTGTGCGCACGGCTCTCGACTATATTCTCGCGGCGGGCGACTCCTGGCACGCCAACACTCCCCGGCGCGGCGGAGTTCTGGACCGGGTATCCAGCGTGCATCAGGAGACGTCGCTGTGTGTTGCTTGCCACGCGACTCATTTTCCCTTGCGTGCACAACTCTACGCGACGCGCAACGGCTACCCCGTGGTCCAGCGCCAACAACTTCAATTCTTGACCGAGCGCTTCTACAATAATCCCCGGCCATTTTACGGATTCGAGGAAGAGGGCGCCTCGTGGGCGAGAATGATATCCGCTCCAGCCAACGTGCTCGGTCGAATGTCGCACCTCATCGACCTCTTCGAGAATCAGATCACTTTGGAAAAACGCCCCGCCTACCATCAGGCCATCGTGAAGTATTTGAACTTGTATTACGCCGGCCGCACTGAACTTCCACCCGATGAAACGAACGGGAACACCCCGCTGGTCAGCGCTCACGAAGTGGCATGGTATGCCTGGACGGCTACCAAAGACCCTCGCATGGGTGACTTCATCTCCAAGGGCGAGGTCAAGAATATGATCGACCTCTGCTATCAGACGCTGGCGCTGGCGGATATCGATCGCGAGAAGTACAAAGATCAAATCGAAAACAACGCCCGGCGGATTCTCTCGCTGCAGCGCGCCGATGGTCAATGGTCCATGCGCTTTGATCCTGGCCAGCCGGAAGTCGAGTTTCAAACGGGGCACGCATTGTGGGCCCTGCAGGCGGCGGGAACGCCGGTCGCCAATCCACAGGTGAAGAAGGCCATCGACTATCTGCTTCGACGGCAGCAGTCGTTCGGCGGCTGGATGGACCCGCTGCAATCGTTCGAGAATTTTCGAACGCCTTTTCGCGAGACGCAAATGGCCGTTCTCGCCTTGAGTTCATATTTTCCACAGGCCGGGCGGCGCCCGGGATGGAACTCACCGCCAATCACCCAATTGTCGAATGACCCCGTTGCTCTGTTGCAGCAACTCGACGACGTATGGGACGCGCCATCCACGGATGTTCAAGAGCAGATCGCAGCGGCGGCATTGTCCAATGATGCACTGATTCGGCAGGCGGCGCTCGAAGCGCTGGGACGTCTGGGCGCGGCCCAGGAATGTTACAGCAAGTTGCTTGGCGATCCCTCCAAGCTCGTCCAGCGCACGGCCGCCTGGGCAATGCGGCAGTCCTATAGCCGCCATGTCGACGCGTCTTCCAAGCAGCTGATGGCAGCCCTCGAATCGTCCGACGACCGCGTCCGTTGGGGCGCTACCCGCGTTTTCGCCCAGCACTTTTCAGCCTTGGCGAAGCGACCGGAAATCGCATCGGCTCTTTTAAAGCTGGTCGACGATCCTGCGGTGACGGTGCGGATGCAAGCCGTGAAAGGGCTTTGGCAGCTCTGGTTCTGGACCCCCGATGCCGGCACGAAGAATCAAATTGAAGACGCGCTGCTTGCCGCTGTCGCGCAGCCGCAGCCCGCTTGGGTGGCGATCAACCTGTCTGACGCGATCTACAATCTGGCCGACGAGAACATACGGTATCTGTACAACAATTGGGTGCCGTTGCTAGCGCGGCCTGAAGATCGGGAGCGCGCGATTCGAGGCCGGCTGGCAATCGAGGATCGGCTGGCTACCAAGTTCGCCGCAGTTCTGGATGGCCCTTCTGAGTTCCAGAAGAAGTTTCTATTGCACTCGCTCACCGAACCCCCGCAGCGCCGTGGGGATGTTTACGACCTGGAATCCGATCTAAGCAACCCTGCGCCGCCGGTCTACAATCGCATCGGCAACGATATCGAGCAGATCGTCTTCTTCGGCCGCAGTGCCGAGCGAATCGCGAAGGCGTTGCTGCCTCTTCTGAACGCGCCCGATCCTGAAATGCGCTGGCTTGCGATCAAGGCATCGCTGCTGATCCGGGAAACACGTTTTGCGGACGTCGATCGCCTGGCCGGTCCGCGCGGCCGTGACGTCCCGCTGATTGAAGCCCGGTTGGAAACAATGTCGGAAACGATGCCGGAAGCGTCCGAAGTTGCGCGCCAGATGAAACCTGCGCCAGTGACCGCAAATGCCGCCGATAGCGCCGCCGGGCGAGGTTCGGCCGCGAAGCTGGATGAGACGTTCTTCCGCGCCTACGTGGAGCCGATCCTTCAAAAGCGCGGCAAGGACGGATACGCTTGCGTACACTGCCATGCCACCCACACCTTGTTTGACGGCACTTGGTCGACCGTGAAGAATGTCGTTGATACAGCGAATCCGGAAAACAGCCTGATCCTGAGGAAGCCGACATCTAGTTCCGAGACGGAGGGTATCGCGGGGTCGAAAATTCTTCCGCACGGCGGCGGCACGCGATTTACAAGGGACTCGCCGGAGTACGCGACGATTCTCGAATGGATCAAGGGTGCGCACACGCCATAGCCGGAGTGGCTGTCGCGTGTGTGGCCGGATCGGCTAGATCTGTCTCGGCCTGGCCGGCCATTCACAAGGCTATTCTGTTTGGGCCGCCACAACTATCATGTCTAATACCTAAATTAATGTCGCAGCGGCCCGCCGCTCAGTGATTCAACTATCGCTGTTAGCTGCTTAACAGCACGTGTCTAAACCAGGCGTTTCACGAATGACGACGAAAAGTTGCAGCAGCGTTTTGATCGTGATGAAACTCGAGCCTCGTCGTGAGCATTGGCGGACCAGAGCGCGAAATGGTCTCCCAATGCCTGCATGACAGCCAAAATCGCCAAAAGATCGTCAACAATCCTGTCATGAGCCGCTCTTGGCTTGCCTGAGCCATACCTCGACCGCATCAGGAGCGCGAGGTTGCATGCGACGGCTTGAATCAGAACCTTCTTGTGCACGTTTTCTTTTCCTCGTACGTAAAGCCGGTCCAGTCCACCAGTATCAAACTGATGCGCGAAGTTCCTCTCGATCCGTTCACCCCTCCGCCGCTGCAAACCCTTGCCACGGTCCCCGAAAATCCGACGCCGATTGCCGTACACAGCAGCCTTCTCCTCCGCCTTGCCATTCCAGTTGCGCGTGCCGCGATCGGGTTCGGCGATATAGGTCCGCACTTCCATCTCCGCAAGGCCGAGCATGACGTCATTGCTGTGATAGCCCTTGTCCGCCACCACTTCTTGCACTCCGTCGGGATGCACTTCATACTTGCCTTCCGGCGTCTTTTCGGCAATCACGTCGGCCACTGCGATCGCTGCCTCAATCACCGTTTCCTGGATCGTCGTCGTGTCCGCCGCAGCTCCGCCGTGCGTGGTGACCGCAACGATGGCCCCGCTTTCCATGTCCACCGCGTTCTCGGCTTTGTAGGCCAGCGCCGTTCGTCCGTCCTTTAGTTTCGTGATCTCGGCGTCTTCATCACTCGGGCTGTTCCAGTCTTCATTGGATGTCTTCTTCTTACGCTTGCGGTCCATGCGGAGCAACGCTGCCGCGTCTTTGGCGTCGATACCTTCGGCTTCGGCAAGGCGCTTCAAATACGCCATGTAGCTTTCGCCCGTATCGCGGCGCACGATCGACTTCATGGCTGCGTTCGCCTCGAGAGTTGTCGAATCCACACCGATCGTTTTGCCATTGATTAGACCGGACTGCGCCAGTCGCTCCAACACAAAGCTGAAGATTCGCTGGTGGGTTTCGACGTCCATCAGGCGTCGAGTGCGCGAGATGGTGACGTGATCCGGTGTCTTCTCATCGAGTCCGATCGAAAGGAACTGCCGTAGTGTGAGCGAATCGGCAACACGCCAGGCGATGCCGCGCTCGCTGTCGAGTCCCTCGAAAAAGCCGATCATCATGATGCGGAAATACTGGCCCGGAGGCAGCGACGGACGTCCTAACGTCTGGTGATAGAAGCTGGCGCAACTGGCCTCACAGAACTGATCGAACTGGCCATTGTCGAGGACTTCGTTGAGCCGTTTGTAGAAAGGATGACCCGGTGCTGTTGGAAGCTCGCCCCCGTACCAGAGTTCTTCCTGCCTTTGTCTCTTCTTCCGCGTACCCATCGCCATAGGGTCGATTGTAAGGCCAAAACACTCCCGGTGCTACATGTTTTTGGACTTTAGACACGGGCTGTTAAGCTACACAGGTAGTTAGTGGCAGACGTTGTCCAGATACGCCGCGCCCGGGATGTGTGGGCCTGGATTGCACGGAACCGCGCTCAAGTAGGTGTAGATCGCCAGCAGATCGTGATCAGTCATATTCTCAAAGGTCGGCCACGGCATCACCTGGAGAAGACCCCCATTGAACGGAAATGGGAGGCAGTTCGCAGGGTGGCCGGGAGAAGTACAGCTCGGATGAATGTGATCGTAATCCGTCCCGTGTCTGATAATCTGAACGAACTCGGCATACGTGTGGCCTCCCTCTGGCAGGCCGGTGTAATCTGGCGTTAGGTTGCGGCTGTACAGGTGTGGAATGCTGCCCGGCCCACCGGGGAACGGGCCGAAATCGTTACCTCCGCCCAAGTAGACCGCCGGGTTAACCTTTATCGTTCCGCTGAACGGCGGCGAAAGAAGATAGGGATTTCCCGTGCCGGTATACTCGACGCCGGGGTTCAACGTGTGACACCCGTTGCAGTCTGCCTGGGCATTGACAATATAGCTTCCTAGCCCTACCAGGGCGCGATCTTTCCCCGCCAGGTTCAATGGCACCGGCGCTATCTCGAAGCCCTGCCGGATTTTAGATTCATCGTTGTTTCCCTCGTCCGCATGGACGTTTGGGGATCTCACTAGCATCAAGCCTGCCAGTGTGATTGAGACAAGAGTGGAGATTGCGGTCGCCGCAGCGGCCAGTTGCCTGCTTTTCAACATACTACCTCCTCAATACGCGTTGATCGGGATAGTATGTCACACATCTGGAACTTTTGCTATCGTCCGAAGGTCACAGTAGAAGAAGAAATTTGTAACCGAAACGTTTGTTGAGTGTCGAATGATTTTGATAGCTGCCAGGCGTAGAACGCAACGCAAGTAGCGAGCCTCACTCAAGACACAAGCATTCATCTGGCCTGCCAGAGTCCGACGTGGCGACTTTACGCTCGTGTGGATTGTTTCCGAGTGGCCGACG
>CAWACO010000019.1:0-45954 GCA_963780485.1 Bryobacterales bacterium | reverse complement strand
GCCGATCAACTGGGAAAAGACCTAATACTACTTTGGTGATATAGCGAAAGAAATATGCGGAAATCCTTGAAAATATTGAAGTGGTGATGCTTTGTGGTGGCTTGCGCAACAGCGTTTGCCTATGGCCTCGACGATCTCTGGGCACGGTACCGGGGGCGGCCAGTCGAACAAATGAAGGTAGATCGTGTATACCGTGCGATGAACCACTGGAATCAAGTAGAGTACTCGCTCGGCACCCCAATCAGGGAGACGTGCGTGGACGCGCTCATGCCACATTTCGGCTACGTGCCGTGCTGGTATCTCCGGCGGCACTCACCCCAGTACATCGGTAATCCGTAAAAATGGCGTCCCCAAGGGGATTCGAACCCCTGTTATCGCCGTGAAAGGGCGGTGTCCTAGGCCGGGCTAGACGATGGGGACTTCCGGAAGGAACTACATCAACCACTCTAGCATGCGAAGACTGCCCCGGCCGTCACGCCCTAGAGGGTCTTCAGATAAGCGATGACGTCGTCCTTTTCCGGTTCCGAAAGCAGATCCGCGTAGGACGGCATGCCGTTGCCGCCGGTATTGATCATCGCTTTGACATTATCCTCAGTGACGCTTTGCCGTTCTTGAGCTTGTCGTGTTTGAAAAGTCCTTTGAGCGAAGGACCGATCTTCTTTTCATCCGTATCCATGTTGTGACACACGGAGCACTGATCGAAAACCTCTTTGCCCTTAGCGGGATCGCCTGCCTTGTCGGCCGCGATGGCCAATCCGGTGAACAGCAATCCGCCGATACCGAGGCTTAAAGCTAGTGTGCGCATTCCAAGCTCCTAGAGGAAATGTCTAACTTTACTTAGTCTACAATCTTCCCCCGCCCTTCGTCATCCGCTCCGAGGGCCGCTAAAATATCACTATGGCAAAAGCTCTGAAAGAAGGTGACGCCGCCCCCGCGATTCGCGCCGCGGATGATGGGGGGCAGCCGTTTGACCTGGCGAGCCTCAAAGGCAAGAATGTCGTTCTGTACTTTTTCCCCAAGGCTGATACGCCTGGCTGAAACAAGGAAGCCACCGGGTTCCGTGAGAACTCGAAAAAATTCACCAAGGCAGACACAGTGATCGTGGGGGTGTCGCCCGATAAGTCGGCCGCTCAGGCCAAATTCAAGGACAAGTTCGATCTGCCCTTTACTCTGGTATCCGACGTCGATCACCATGTGGCCGAAGCGTACGGCACGTGGGTGGAAAAAAGCATGTACGGGCGTAAGTACATGGGCATCGAGCGCAGCACGTTTCTGATCGGCAAGGACGGGAAGGTCAAGAAGGTTTTCCACAAAGTGAAGCCGGAGGGCCATGCCGAGGAGGTATATGAAGCTTTAGCCGCGCTTTAGCGCCTCGATCGTGAAGTCTTCATCCTTCATCGGGGCGTTGTACTGAAGTTTTTCGATCTTCAGGACGGTGCGGCTGTTGCGGCCCGCGTCCAAGACTTCCACGGTGCGCGGCGTCCAGATGTTATCCACTTTTTCGAGATCGCTGTAGTGGATGCGGCGAATCAGCTTGACGCTGGAATAGTTCTCAATCTGCGCCGTGACATAGTTGTCTTTGCGGATCCACAGCACCGACGACGTGTATTGTGAGGACTTCGATTCCTTCGGCTTGGACTCGATCTTCCAGGAAGGCGCGCCGTCGATGGCCTCTTCGCCGAGCATCTTGTAGTCGAACAGGTTGATGTCGCGCTCTTCCAGGTCTTCGAAGCTGAAGTCGGTGCCGAAGAATCGCGTGGAGCGATCTTGCAGGGCGATGCGCCGCTCTCGCTCGATGGCCGGCGTCCACATCCATTGGTCCGAAGAGCGGTCGGGATGGTTTACAATGAGCAGCGCCAACCCCTTCAACTCCTGCGGAGCGGTGAAGCGCAGGATGGCTTTGCTCGCGCCGAACGAGCCGAGCCGCTGGTAGCTCCAGCGCTTCAAGCTGACGTTGTTGGACGACCCGATCATTTCCAGCGTGCCTTCGTAGCGCTCGGATTTCGCGCGGGAGCGATTCTGGGACTCGGTGACGATCTGGCGTGGGTCTTGCGCGAATGCTGCGGCGCTGGCCAGCAACCAGAAACCAGCAACTAGAAACCTACTCATATTCCAACGCTTCGACCAGCGATCCTCGCACCGCCGATTCCGCGGGGCCGATCGCGGACAAGAAGGCGACGGCCAGAATCACCGGCAGCAGGACGAGCGAAATCTGATAAGGATATTCGTAATCGAGCCGGAGGCCCGCGATATCCTCGGCCGAAATTCGCAAGCTAAAATAGAGCTGCAACGCGCCGAACGCGAGGCCGAGAATCAGGCCTACCGTCCCTATAGTCAGCGCCTCCAGCCAGATCGTACGCCGAACCTGGTTTCGCAGGCCGCCTACCGCTTGCAGCACCCCTAGCTCGCGGCGCCGGTCCGTGATCGATACCGTCAGCGTGTTGACGATGCCCAGCACGGCTACCAACACCGCGACCGCAATCTGAACGTAGGTAATGCCGAACCACTGGTCGGTCAAGCGCATGATGTAGCTGCGGACTTCGCGATTCGTCAGCACGAACAAGCGCCGCTGATTGCCAAACGTTTCCAGTATCCGCCGTTTCACATCCCCTTCGGTCGCGCCGCGGGTGAGGTAAATGCGAAAGATGTTCACGGTGTCGTCGTTCCAATAGCGCTTATACAACTCCCGATCCATCAGGATGGAACCCTGCTGATCGGAATAGTCGGTTACGATGCCAGCGATCGGCAAATGCAGAACTCCCGCGGGACTCGGGATATCGACCACATCACCTAGCTTGTAGCCGCGCAGCAGAGCAAAGTTTTCGGAGGCCAGAATCGCCTTACCCTCGGCAGCCAGACGGAACATCTCTTTGGAGTCGCCCGCGACCGGCGGCAAAGTGGCGTGGCGCCGCAGCGCTTCGACGTCGGTGGCCACGAACATGATGGGCGTGCCGCGCACTTGAATTCGGGCATCGCGCACGCTTTGCACATCAGCGACTCCGGGGATGGCCCGCAACTGGGCGGTCATCGACTCAGGAAATCGAAAGCTGCGAGCGGTGAGGCTCTCGGTCGGCGAAATAAACAGATCGGGATTCAAAGCGACCGTGAGCCACTTGAAAATCGAATCGTAACTGGCGCGCGTCAGACCACCCAGAGCCACCACCAAGGCCAGCGAAAGCATCAACGCCGCGACGGCGCCGGAAGTTCTGCGCGGCGCTTGCAACAAGCTGTCAACCGCGAGAGCTCCTTCCACCGGCCGCAGCCATTTCAAGATTGGACGAAGGGCGCGAGCGGTCAACTGGGCCAGCGTCGGCGTGAGCAGCAATGCCGCAAGCACCGCCAGTGCGTCACCGAGGTAGAACAGAATCCGATACCGGCCAAGCAATACGCACCCCAAAGCGAGGATTGCCACAATCAGCGCCGCAATCCGCCGCATCCGGTTCTCGCCCGCGCTCAACTGCTGGTATTTGCCCTTCTGCAGCGCTTGCACGGGATCCACGCGAGCCGCGTTGCGCGCAGGAATGAACGCCGCGATGACGCTGGTAATGACACCGAGCACGATAGCGAACGTCATCAGCGCAGGATTGGTCGAAATCTCGTCGGCCTTTTGCGCAATCCCAAAGACTTCACCCAGCAGTGCGCCGATGTAACCGGTCATCCCGCGCGCGATCAAGATTCCCATCAGCAAGCCGGCGATGGACCCCAACAGCCCCGCTACGGCGCTTTCCCCGAGAAAAAGCGTCCGGATCTGACGCCGGGTGGCGCCTAAAGCCCGCAGAATTCCGATCTCGGATCGCCGCTGCGTCACCGCGATCTGGAATGTGTTGTAGATGATGAACATTCCAATAAATAGTGCAAAGGCGCTGGTAATGTCGGCCGTGAGCGCGTAAATGCGCGATATGGATTCGAACTGCTGGCCGCGCGCCGAGGGTGCTTCCACCTGAAAGCCGGCGCCCAACGCGGCTTGAATCCTGGCCAGTACGTCATCGACCTTTTCGCCGTCTTTCACCGCCAGGTCAATGCGATCGAACTTGCGCCCGCGGCCGAACACTTTCTGCGCGGCGTAAACATCCATCACCGCGAGGTTGCCCCCGAAGGCGCTGGTGAGCCCTCCGGATTTCATGATGCCGCGTACGGTGAAGAGCTTTTCGCCCTGCATGCTGCTCATCGGGACTTTGCTTCCGATGCCGAGATTGTTCGCGCGCGCGAACGTGTCGGTTACGATGAGCGAGTCAGGCAGGGCCAAAAAGATAAGTGGATCGTCGATGGCGGCGTCTTGGCCACCCTTCAGATCGTAGTCGCGCAGGCTGCGATCGCCGGTCATGTCTACGCCCAGGATCAACACGTCGCCCTGCCCCTTAAGTCCCGTGCTGACCACCGCTTCGATCACCGGAACCGCCACGCGAACGCCGGGCTCGGCTTGCACGCGGTCGAGCACGTTCTCGTCAAACCCGGTCTCGCCGGCCGAGATTTGAAGTTGGGTCGCACCGGCGATCTGGTCGACTGTGTGACGAAATGCGAACAGCACCGACTGATTGGCCGTGTGCATCCCCACAAACACTGCGACGCCGAGAACAATTCCGGCTATCGTGAGCATCCAGCGCAGCAGATGTTTGCGGATGTAGGGCCAGCTAATAAGCTTGAGCAGGATCATGGATAGGAGGGCCCAGTTTTCCAGCGCGGTCTTCGACGATGCCGCCGTCGCATAGGGCGACGACCCGCGAGCAACTTTCGGCAACATGGATATCGTGCGTCACGATCAGCACCGTCGACCCAAGCCGCTGATGCAGATCCCGAATCAACTTCAAGATGTCCGCGCCGGTATGCGTGTCGAGGTTTCCAGTTGGCTCATCGGCCAGTAACACGGGAGGATAGACGGATAGCGCTCGCGCGATGGCGCACCGTTGCCGTTCGCCGCCCGAAAGCTCGTCAGGCAGATGATCCATCCGACCGCCGAGGCCTACCAGTTCGAGCAATTCGCGGGCGCGCTCGTCGATCTTCTTTTTCGGCCAGCCCCGCAGGTGGAGTGGAATGGATACGTTCTCGCTGCAGTTCAACGTCGGCAGCAGATTGAAGAACTGGAAAATGAAGCCGATTTTGTCGCGCCTGATACGGGTCAAATCGTCATCGGGCAGCCCGCTCAGCGGAGTTCCATCGATCGCGATCGCGCCGGAGCTGGGAGTGTCCAGGCCGCCGATCAGGTTCAGCAACGTGGATTTACCGGAGCCGGACGGACCGACGATCGATACCATTTCGCCACGCGCGATCTCCAGATCGATGCCCTGAAGTGCCGTAACTTTGCGCTTTCCGTTGAATGTCTTGCCGACGTTAGCGAGCCGAATCACCTATTAGCTATCATGTCTTATCGCGATGGTTGGGTGCACGCCTCACACAAATACCAAATGAGAATAGGAATTGACGCCGGCGGTACCTTCACCGATTTCATCGTCCACCACGATAGTGGAAGGCTCGAAACCTTCAAACTGCGTTCGAATCCACGTTCGCCGGCGAGCGTGATTCTGGCTGGTCTGGGGCAGATAGCGGGGTCTTCAAAGGCACAGGTGGTGCACGGATCGACAGTCGCTACTAATGCACTGCTCGAGCGCAAAGGCGTCCGAACGGCTCTGATTACCACGGCGGGATTCGAAGACGTAATTCAGATCGGACGTCAGAACCGTCCCGAATTGTACAACCTCACTCCCCAGCCCCGCGTCCCAATTGTGCCCCGAACGATGTGCTTTGGTGTGAGGGAGCGGTCTTACTTTGACGGCACAATTGCTGAACGGCCTAGACAGGCTGAGCTTAGGCGTCTCAAGGCCCGGCTGCGCAAGTTCCGCGTGGAATCCATTGCCATCTGCTTTCTGCACGCCTACCGGAACCGCACCAACGAAAAAATGGTTGCGGACGCGCTCGCAGGCTTCGGCTACCTGTGCTGCTCATACGATGTCTGCCCGGAGTTTCGTGAGTACGAGCGATCTTCCACTACGTTGATCAACGCCTACGTCGGACCGCTGATGGACCGCTATCTCGCGGAGCTCGAACGCGGGACGCGACGGTCGATTTCAATTATGCAATCGAACGGCGGCTTCATGTCGACCAGGGAAGCGCGGCGGCATGCCATCCGCACTGTGCTGTCCGGACCGGCCGGCGGCGTTGTGGGAGCGCTCGAAACCGCGCGCCTCTCCGGATTCCCGCGCATTCTCGGGTTTGACATGGGCGGAACTTCCACCGACGTAAGTTTGTGCGACGGCCAGCCGCGCGAAACCATGGAAGCGTCTATCGACGGTTTCCCGGTCCGCGTGCCCATGCTGGATATACATACCGTGGGTGCCGGCGGTGGATCGATCGCGCGGGTGGATGAAGGCGGGCTGCTGCGCGTCGGGCCTCAAAGCGCGGGTGCCGATCCGGGCCCGGCCTGTTATGGAATTGGTGACCAGCCCACCGTCACTGACGCGCACGTCGTATTGGGGCGCATCCATGCCGACCAGCTTATCGGCGGGGAAATGCATCTGGATGTGAAACGCGCCGGCGCGGCTGTTGATTCCATAGCAACGAAACTGCGGCTCACCCGGGAGGCCGCGGCCGAAGGCATCCTGCGCGTCGCCAATGCCAACATGGAGCGGGCCATCCGATTGGTGTCGGTAGAACGCGGCCACGATCCGCGAGACTTCGCGCTGGTGGCTTTCGGCGGCTGTGGCGGATTGCACGCCTGCGAAATAGCTCGTGAACTCGGGATTCGAACTGTGCTCGTGCCTGAGTATGCCGGTGCGTTATCCGCGCTAGGTATGCTGCTCGCGGATCGCGTTCGTGATTATGCCGCCGGTGTCTTGAACAGCCCCGGCATCGAGCGCGAGTTCGAGCGGCTGGAGCGCATAGCCCGCAAAGAGCTTCCCGGCTCAGAAATGATTCGCTCGGCCGACATTCGCTACAGCGGCCAGAGCTATGAGCTAACCGTCCCGTGGCATCCGAAAGATCCGGCCGAGCCTTTCCATCGCGAGCACCAGCGCGTCTACGGTTATGCGAACCCGGATCGGGCGGTCGAGATCGTAACGATTCGTGTGCGAGCGAAGTTACCAGTCGAGCGGCCGAGACTGACCATACGTCGCGGAACAGCCCAACGCGGAAAGCCCCCCCTGCGCAGCGTACACAGCGCCGGAGCCTGGCGCCGGACTCCCGTTTACGCGCGGGAAGCGCTGCCGAAGTCGACACTGCGCGGCCCAGCCCTGGTGATCGACTACGGATCGACGGCGCTGATCCTTCCGGGCTGGCGGTTTTCGCTCGACAAATTCGGTAACCTGAAGATCACGTCATGACTCGAACCACTTATCTACTTGCTCTAGTCACTGTGGCGTCGGCGCTCTTCGCTCAAGCTCCCCGATACCTGGGCATCGACACCCACATCGACACCGCGCAGCGCGTTTTGATCGGCCACGTGGATCTTGCCCAGAGGCTGCCCGACGGCCAAGTGGATATTCCGCGCCTCAAGGAAGGCGGGATGCACGCGCCATTTTTCGCGCTGTGGGTGCCGACCTATTACAAAGGAGCGGAAGCGGTGCGGCGCACGCTCGATCTGCGCGACGCGATGCAGGGCGTATTCGACCGCTATCCTGACCGGATCGAGATGGCGACCACGGCGGGCGATCTCGAACGAATCGTGAAATCCGGCAAGATCGCCGCGGTCCTGACGCTCGAAGGCGGCCATCAGATCGCCGACGACCTGGCGGTTCTCCGCATGTACCAGCGCATGGGCATCCGCGCCATGACGCTCACTCATTTTCGCAACAATAATTGGGCAGACTCGTCCACCGACAAGCCGCAACACAACGGCCTTACGGATTTCGGGAAGCAGGTGGTACGCGAAATGAATCGCATCGGAATGATCGTCGATATTTCGCACGTTTCGGACAAGACCTTCTACGACGCGCTGGCAGTGACCACCAAGCCCGTGATCGCTTCCCATTCTTCCGTCCGCGCCATTGCCGAGATTCCACGTAATATGACGGACGACATGCTGAAGGCGCTAGCGCGCAATGGCGGCGTGGTGGGCATCAATTTCGGCGCCGGATTCGTGAATCCTAAAGATGCGCGCGCCACCATGGCAAACATAAACAGCATGGCAGCCCAGGAACCCAATCTGACTGGGAAGGCGCTGGATGATTATGCGGCCAAGGAGTATGAGCGCGAGCAAGGCCCGCCGCCGCACCCCTCCGCGGCAACCATCGATGACGTGGTTGCCAACATTGATCACGTAGCGAAGGTCGCGGGCATCGACCACGTCGGCATCGGAACGGATTTCGATGGAATCGGGAACGATGTTCCCAAAGGTTTGGAGGACGCCTCGAAGATGCCGGCGCTGGTGGCTGCGCTCCGTAACAAGGGCTACAGCGAGTCGGATGTGGAAAAAGTGATGGGCGGAAATTTCCTGCGGGTCATGAAACAAGTGATCGGTAAGTGATCCGCGCCCGCGCGTCAGCCGGATCGTATAATGGAGGCACCAGCGCGCTCTTGTGGACCGAAGCGTGATGCGGGCCCTTAGCTCAGCGGTTAGAGCAGCGGACTCATAATCCGTTGGTCGAAGGTTCAAATCCTTCAGGGCCCACCAATATTCACCCGGCGTCCACATTCAGCTCGATGGCGCACACCGAACCCGGTGCGAAACGCCACTGCGGCACGGGGCTCGATGGCAGCGCTGCTTCCTTCGGTTTGAAAACTTCCGCCTGATCCTGGTCAACGTAAGCGCGCAGATCATCCGGCTCAATTGCGAAAACGCGGCCGGATGTCACGTTCGCGCCCGCGACGGCGAACCCGGCGACCACCGATTTCCGGTACTCCAAATTAGCGACATGCAAGTAGAACCTATCGCCCGTGCGGCTGCAAGCTATATCCAAACCAGATGGAGCAGATTTCACGGTCACCGCCTGCGTCCCGTTGTGCCTCTTGAAAAGACGCGCGATCGATCCAACCGGCATCAAGTAACTGGAGCCGCGCGGTGTGGGCAGCATGACGGCGGTATTAGTCCATCGATTCCCCTGAAAGTCCGCCGCAGTCGCGACCTTCACGCGCGCTCCGTGGCGCTGGTAGATGTTCAGCGAGCGGGCGTGGTACACCGCCGAGAGCCACTCGCGCAGGATCGGATTCGCATTGGGCGGCGACAAGCTGAGGTGGCCTTCTGTGATGGCGATTCCGGTGCTCGAGCCCACCGCCGCAATCGCTTCTTCCAGTTCACTGACCCGCTTCTCGACCACGTTCGACAGTTCCAGCAATTCGTCCCAGGCGCGCTCCGGCTCTTTCTCGTACCGCAATCCCTTGAGAACCGTGTCCGGCCGTTTCGGGCTCTGGCCCATCATATGGATCGCGACCATGTCCAGATATTCGCCGGCCTGCTTCAGCAAATCGCCCGCCCACACTCCCGACCCACGTCCCCGGTCTCCCCAGCCGATCAACCGGATGGAACGGTCTCGCTCCTTCATCGCTTTCGCAAACTCAATCGTGTGAGCGATAGACTCATCTCTTGAAAATGTCGCGGTCCCGTAGGACGTCTCATTGCCAATTTGCCACAGCTTAATATTGAGCGGTTCGGCGGCGCCGTTCGCTTTGCGTTCCCGATTATCCGGGTCATTGGCGTAGGAAACCCAATCGGCCGCTTCGCGCGCATCGCCGCTACGGTTGCCTTCGGGCGTCGTGCGGTAACGTGCTTCGCCATCGCTCAGGAAATTGACACAGTATAAGGGCGCCGCTCCGACCCGGCGGCAAAAGTCAACGAACTCGTGGGTTCCGACGCGGTTGGTTTCCTTGCCTCCCCAAACGTAATTGCGCATCGCGGGACGTTTCGAAACCGGGCCGACGCCCTCACGCCAATGGTAATAACGGCTGAAGAGCCCGCCGAATCGCACCACATCCGGTGAAAGGTCCCGGACAACATCCACGAAATCTTTGCGCCAGTCGTCCGTATTCCAATCCCACGAGGCATCCACCGAGCTGTCGGTGGCGCCGAGCGGTTCCATGAATTGCATATACAGATGAGGCGAGATGTCGAACAAGGGCTGGGGATCCAGCACGATTGTGTTCGCGTCAGCCGCGTGAAGCGCGGACTGAGCCGCGGCGCCAATGGCCGCCTGCTTGAGAAACTCCCGGCGCGCAATCATATCCCTTTACGAAACCGTCCGTTCCATCGGTTTGCATTGCCTTTCGTAAACCTTCGCGTCGATACGAATGCCCAATCCGGGATCGTTAGAAACAACTTGCATCCCTTTTCCTAGGGAATATCCGGTCGGAACAATCACATCGCAGTGTGACCGGTCATCTTCGGCCCACGGCACTCCCGGCATCGCTTTCGCGAGATGCAGGCCCATCAAATGTCCGATCTGCGACCCCCAATTGTGGGGAATAGCCACCGCTCCCACGACCTCGCCCATACGCGCGACTTCGCGATTAGCAATGAAGCCGCCAGTGCGGGTATCGAGCTGCAGCACGTCCATCAGCCGGCGGGGATGCAGATATGGTTCGAACTCGCTAGCATGCCGGAAGTTTTCACCGTCGGCGATCAACGTGTCCATTTTGGCTTCGGCGAGTTTGTCTTTCAGCCGGCCATAACCTTCGACGCTCTCCGGGAACGGCTCCTCGATCCAGTGCAGCTTGTCGTCGCGCGTTTCGGCGAGCATCCGCCAGAGCGCATCGAATTGCCCCTGGTAGCCATTATTAGCGTCGCCCGTTACGATAATATTCGGCCCGACGGCCTTGCGAACCGCATGGATCACCGCGATGTCGCGTGCGTCTCCGGCAGCGCGGTCCATCCACTTCGAGCCGCGCCCCAGCTTCAGTTTCAGGGCCTTGAATCCGGAACGCACGGATTCGTCCGCTTCATCAACCACGGCCGCGACACTTCGCTCGGGGCGCATGACGTCGGCAAAATAAAGTGTGCCGTCATAGCACTGGACGCTATTGCGCGCGGAATCGCCGAGCAGCGCCCAGACCGGTTTGTCGGCCAACTTGCCGATCAGATCCAGCAGCGGACCGTCGAGATACTGCGCCTTCGATTGCAATCCGGCGAACCACTGCGACGGCCGGATAACCTTGCCGCCAGCCATCTCGTACAACTCGAGCGGGTTTTTGCCGATTAGCGACTGCAGCTCCGTCACGTAATCGTCCAGGTTCATCCTGTAAGTGCCGGCGCCAATGCCCTCGACACCCTGATCGGTTTCGATACGAAGCAAAGGATGCGTGTAGGTCCCGCCTTTCGGAGCCTTGTCGTACGCATTCATAGCCACTTGCTTGTGAAAACGGCCCTCCAGGATGGATACACGGATGCGCGTGATTCGCACGGGAGTTTGAGTGCCGCCGCGCGGAGCCGAAGCCGACGTAGCGAGAGCAGTTAGGAAACCACGGCGGTTTATGGATTGCATTTAACGAACTCCGATTAGGCCTGATCGTACTCTTCTGACTTGAGCGGGGTCAAGCCGGCATTATCCTGCCCGAGGGTTTTATCCTAATTAGTGTGAGCTCGTTGCATCGACTGGCGCCGATCGTTTGCGCGCTTTCCTTGGCTTACGCGGCCGACCTAAAGCCGGAAACGTCCGCGGCCTTCGATCATTACGTGAAGCTGACTGAGGAGGGCATCGACAAGCGCACCGGTCCCGATTTTTTGCTGCTGGAGAAAAATGCCAAGCAGAAAACGCTGGTGTGGCTCGGCCAGAACGTAATCGAACCGAAAAAAACGCTGGATCAGGGCCGTGAGATCGATATCCCGGAGGGACTGCTGCAGGATTGGATCGCCGACATTTTCCTGGAGCGCGAGACCGTCGACCGCGTTCGAGACTTCCTGCTCAACTTTGCCGATTACAAGAATTATTTCAAGCAGCAGGTTATCGAGTCCAAGCTGGTCAAACGCGATGGAGATCACTTCGACGCATTCCTCCGTCTATACAAACGGCAGGTTACGCCGATCGTGTTGAACACCCAACTATCCGCTCTTTATAAGTCCGTCGATCCAACCCGGGCGTACATCGTGTGCCGGTCCACTCACCTGGCGGAAGTTGCGCATCCCAACAAGAAGAACACTTATGACCAGGAGCGGTCCGCGGAAGACGCAGTCGGTTATCTGTGGCGTCTGAATTTCTATTATCGCCTTCATCAGACAGATGACGGACTCTATGTCGAACTGGAGTTGATCTCCCTGTCCCGCCCCGGCGGCGGCTTGCATCCAGGACGATTCCTCAGCGGTTTCGAAGGGTTTCCCCACGAGCTTGTGGAGGCTTTTCTGGGCGGCCTGCGGGACGCGTTTCCGCTGCGTCACTGAAGCTCTGCGTAATCGCACGATATCCTGTGTAACCGCGATGGTCCGCGCCGCGTCTTTTCACGCATCTTGTTTTGGCGGATGGGAGACGAGCGTGATGGCGCAGCGAGGCGTGTTCGCCCAGGCCCTTGAGCCGGCGCTAGCCTGCGTACTACTGGTGCACGCCGCCGCTAGTTTGCCGGCACAGAGCAAAGGCGATGATGGAGATCACAAAGAAGACGTTTACGATCTCGGTCCAGGCGTGGTCCCGCCGCGGATTATCAAGCAAGCCGCTCCGCGTCCTTCCACCGCCCGTGGCGTACGGGTGGTTGGCTCGGTCACAATTGCGCTGGTGGTCACCTCGAAGGGGATGCCACGAGACGTGCATGTGCTCAAGGGGCTCGACAAGGACGTCGATCAGAGCGCCGTCGCAGCGGTCGAACAATGGCGATTCGCTCCCGCTCAAAAGGACGGCAAGCCCGTAGCCGTGAGAATCACCCTCGAAATTTCCTTCCACGAGATGTGATGGCGCTAGCTGCTAAAATCGCCTGAAGGAGACAATCATGACTCGTCTATGTGGTGGGATCGGATACTTGCTGTTCGGTTTGGTTGCCTTGGCCGCGCAGGACGTTGTAAGCGCTGTCGACGGCACGGTGAAGAAGGTCGATTCCGGCGCCAAAACTGTCGTCGTGAAGACGGCGGACGGTGCCGAGCATACTTTCCATTTCTTGGGCCGAACGGTTGTCCACGGTGCCGAGGCGACTGCCAAAGGGTCGAAAGACGCGTTTAGCGGTCTGAAAGAGGGCAGCGAGGTCGCGGTGCATTACACTGCCAAGGCCGGCAAAGAAACGGCTGAAGAGGTCGACCACATTGGCAAGGACGGCATGAAGGTCACAGAGGGCACGATCTCCCACATCGATCGAGGCGCCAAAACTGTCGCTATCAAGACCGCCGACGGCGCGGAGACCACTTACCGACTCGCCGACCATGCCGCCAAGGATACCGGCAAAGCTGTCGAAAAGTCCGGAAAAGTGACCGTCTACTATACCGAGGAAGGGGGCCACAAGGTCGCCCACTTCGTTAAGCAGACAATATAGTAGCTATCCGAGAATTCACAGGCGCGCTTTCCCCTGCTTTGGTATCCGATTATTGCTGGATGGAGGCGAGGCTGGTTTGAATGCTTCTCCGCAAAGGCGTCGGGCGGACTCTTGTGCAGCGCGCCTCTAGTTCATTCTCAGCCGAACTGCTTTGGTGGCGTGTCGTTCTGCTGGGAACTGGCCTGGTGAGCGTAGGTGTCGTTGCTTGGCGGCGCAACCGGAAAAAGTAACTATTCAGAGCTACTGGTCACTGGTCTTCCTCTTTACTTTTCGGGCGCCGTTCTCAGTAGCCTCGGCTGCCTTGTTGACGCCTTTCTTAGTCCCCTTCGCGACGGCCTTACCGGTGTGCTTTGCCGCTCGGCCCGTGTCTTTGCCGGCGTCCTTGAGGTCCTGACCGGCCTTCTTCGCGTTGTCCTTCGCGCCGTCTTGCGCCAGCGCTCCGCCGACGGTTAGTATCCCCGCTGCAACTAATCCAATTAATCTCTTCATGAATCTCGTGATGTGCAATCGTACTACCAACCTGTTTAGTCAAGTGTATTCAGCGCGAGGCTCGTGACCACCTCCGGGAATTTCTACGCTGCCCGCTTCGGTTACGGTAGAATCCGCCGGACCGCCTCCAGCCCACCCGCGCGCTGGATCCCGGGAACAAAGAACTGGTCGATGAAGTCCTGATCCCGCCCGCTGAACCCATTGGATTTGCCGTCGACAACCACTGGAACCGAGGCCGCTGCTGCCGCGAACTCCGCCCAAATTGCCGCCTTGCCCGACGCAACGATTCGCAGTTCCTTGGCGCCTTCCTGCTTTAGATATGCCAGCGCGGTGAGGATATCCTGCACGCGATTGGCGTCATCGCTACGGTTGAACGTCAGGAAGTATGGCCCGGAACGATCGCGCGGCGCAATCGCATCGCCGGTCTGGAACACAGTGAGCAAAAGTGCGGAACTACCCGCAATTTTTCGCGCCGCCTCAGCGCCGCCCGGATCGACCACCACTACCGACGGCACGCCACTGCCGAGCTGGATTCCGGACACGCGATCGCCTTTCCCCGGCCGGCTCAGCAGAATCCGTTCACCGGTGTGTTCACTGAGCACACGCTCCGGCCATTCGGCCCCGAGAGCCAGACGTAGCCGCTCGCGCAGAACTGCCGCATCGCGCGTCTCATCGGTCTGCTTCTTCGCCGCCGCGATCCACTGTTCCACCAACTGCTCATAGGTCAGCGCGTTCTTCGGCAGAGGCCGGCCTTGCCAGACCAGCATGTCCTGAAGTTTCTCGACGTGAACACCGCGGGCTTCCTGCACCTCTTTCAGGTCGCCGAGGATTCGCTTTCCGAAAAAGCCGTACATCGCTTCGCGGCTGGCTTGGTTGTAGTTGTGCGGCGCGTCGATCTGCACCATTTCAAGATTGTCCGCCTTGCCGTAGAGCTCATAGATCGAGCGGACGGCGGGATATTCTTCGCGCGGGGTGTTTTTGGTCCAGTCCCCGGTGGCCGCAACCATGAGCATCGGCCGGGGCGCCATCATCGCACCGATCTCGACGTTGAACGTGTCGAAGCGCAGCCCGGGGGCGTTTTCGCACTGTCCGCCGCCCTGCATGATGGTCGAAATCATGTTCACCGGAGCATCGTATTTGACGCGATCGTCGACCGCAGCCAACAGAAACGTCTGAGTGCCTCCGCCCGACTCTCCAGTTACAGCGAGCCGTTGGGGATCGACGTCCGTCAGCGATTCCAGAAAATCCAGCGCTCGAATCGAATTCCACAACTGCAACCCGAGCGGGCCAAAGCCCCACAATTGCTCGCGTGGACTGCCGAAATCATGCGGCGTCTGGATGGTGTCGTTGTAACCCACCATGTCGTAAGAGAAAGCCACGTATCCTTGCTTGGCTAGGTTAATGCATCGCAGTGGGACCGAAATGAGCGGCTGATGCTCCAATCGTCCGTAATCCCAATGGCCGTGGGGCGCAAGCACTCCCGGAAATTTTCCCGCACGGCCAAGCGGCCGATAAAGGTTGCCGCTTAGATAATATCCGGGAAGAGTCTCCAGGTACACTTTCGCGATCGAATAGTCGCTGTGTTCGATGCGCCCGAAGATAACGGGATTGAGCGGGTTCTTCTTCGGACTGGGAATCAGTCCCGCTGCGAAGAGAATCTGAGCCCGCAGCTTTTGTATGTGCGCCTCCCACTCGGCCAACGTCCGATAGGTCGGCATCGTGAAGTGCGTGTCGGTATTCGGCACGTTGACATTGCGCGAGTCTTCCTGAGGAATCTGCGCCATCAGGCAGAATGCCGCTCCGGCGAAAAAACCCAGCAACCCAAGACGGCAAAATTTGAAATGCGCGGACACATCAATCTCCTTTTAATGAATCGTCACATCGAGCAACACCAGCCAATACTGAACCGATTGCAGCGCGAAGCCAGTAATGATCAGGCCAACTCCGAAGACTCCCATGCTCTTCTCGGGCACATGATCCGCGAACCATTCCACGAACGGCGTGCAGGCGCCCGCGATCGCCGTGACCACTCCGATGACGAGTCCCCCTTTCAGCCCTACTGCGATCGCCTGTTCACGTTGCTGCGCCACCAGGCTGCTGACGTAGCCCGTAACCGTATATCCAACCGTGCGATTCACCGCCGCGAGAAATTGATGTTTGGTCAGACGCGGACGGGTGGCGGGCTGATAATCAATCGTCGGCCGTATGCCGGCTCGATATGCAACCACCTGTCCCACCGTGCTCAGCGCTCCAAACGTGGCCCCAAATGCGGCTCCATATAAGTATGCCGCGCCCAGAGCGAAGCCGGCTCCGCGAATGGCGCTCATCGCCAGGTCATACCAGAATCCCGGCTTGGGTCCTTGCCTCGAAGCTCGGGAAAACTCCCACGCGAGGGTGATGCCATGCGCCACGCCGCTCGCCATCCCAAACACCGGCCCAAGGGCGAGACCGTACCCGCCTCCAAACAGCGCGCCGTAGGTGACTCCTCTGGTGAGAGTCCGCAATGGCCCGTGTTCTCCGCCCAAGAGATCGTAGGCGAGGTATAACGCCCCAAGCACATCCAGTGAACTACCGACTATGCTGACCAGCGCGAGCGTGTGTTTGTCGATGATCATGGGATATCGGCAAATTGGCCGTTGTTGAGGACCAGAAACGACGCGTCCTGCGCGCAAGCGAGAAGCTGTTTCTTCGGGGTATCGATGCCCTCATCCGTCAGTTGGAAAGTTCCATGGTGGATCGCGATGCTAGTCTCGGCGCCAAGGATCTCATGGGCTCTGACCGCATCATCGGGAGCCATATGCACCGGCGACATGAACCAGCGTGGTTCGTACGCTCCGATCGGCAATAACGCGAGGTGCGGCGATCCGAACTTTTCTCGAATCTGAGCGAAATGACGTCCGAACGCGGTGTCTCCCGCGAAATATACGATCCGTTCTTGACATTCGATCATATAACCGCACCAAAGGGTCTTGTTGCGGTCGAAAATTCCCCGGCTTGAGAAATGCATGGCTGGGACGCAGTGGATGTTGAAGCTCCCTGATAGGGAAAAAGCTTCGCCCCAATCCAGCTCGTGCGCGGGTCCTATATGTTCGGAGCGCAGCAGCTGAGCCACGCGAGCCGGAACAATGAACGTAGAATCTCCACGTGCCGCCAGCCGGCGCAGTGTCGGTAGGTCCAGATGATCGTAATGATTGTGGCTGATGAGCACGATGTCGATGCGCGGCAGATCCTCCCAGGATACTCCGGGCTTTCTCCGGCGGCGCGGACCTATCCAGGACAAAGGGCTCGCTCGTTCGGACCAAATTGGGTCCGTCAAAATGTTGCAACCCCCTTGCTGAAGGAGCATGGTCGAGTGGTTCACTAAAGTGGTTCGAAGTCCGCTGCCTTCCACACGGCGGGGCGGTACGGATTGCTCAACGTCCGAAATGAAACTGGGCGACGATTCCGGCTGGCTGGTCAGCTTCCATCGGAGGACCTCGCGAAGCCCGCGCACCTGCGGAGCATCCGGATTGTAGAAGCGCTTTCCGTCAAAGTGCTTCGGAAATCTCGGGTCTCCGGCGCCCTCCTGCATGCATCATCATCGATCTAAAATAGTTTGGCGATCGACCGCCGCAGTTCCCGAAAAATCTGGTCGGGAGTTTTTGTGGCGTCGATGATGACGAAATCGTATCTCTTCGCCATGCGATCCAAAGCCCGGATCACGCGCGTTTGGTAGCGGACGAAACTGTCGTGCATGTCGGCTCCAAAGCGCATGTCCATGCCGCTTTCCCAATGATCGAACGCGCCCCGGCCCAGCACCACCCGTGTAAGCAGTTCCCGAACATCCGCGCGCAGATAATAAATGGCATGCGGAACCAGCGCGAACCCGGCCACCCGCTCGATCCAGGTGCGGTCTTCCCCGCGGGCGATGGCGCGCGCCATCAGGGAGAAGATGTAACGATCGGTGAGGACTACGAAACCGGCGCGCAACGCGGGGATAATCTCGTTCTCCATGCGGTCGGCGAAATCGGTGGCATAATACAGCGTCATCGTAATCGGACCGAGCGTATTTCCTTTCTTGGCCTGCGAAATACCCTTGCCGGCCAGCGCGCCTCGCGCCAGGCCCGTATCGAGGACGGCGTGGCCCTGGTGCTCCAACCAGGTCCGCAATCGCGCCACTTGCGTGGAACGGCCCACGGAATCCGGGCCTTCGATGACAATTAACTTGCCCTGTAAGTCATCCCGGTCGACGCCGGCCAGCGACTCGCTATAAAATTCGAGCGGCGGCTTTCGCAGCATCGATGTCTCCCTGGGAAGCTCTCAGCAGGTGGCCGTTGTGCAGATTCTCACCCAATTCGCGCGTTGCGATCTCGCGCATCTGCTGCTGCTGCTCTTCGATGGAGCCGGTGGCATCGATTACGTGGAACCCGACCTCTTCGATCATGGCTTCGTATTCATCCAGAATGCGCCCCTGAAACAGGCGGAAACTCTCTTGCACGTTGCCGCTTAGCCCCAGATCCATGCCGGCTTCGTAATACTTGATGGCATCGCGGCCGCCCAGGATTCGTCCGATTGCGACCTCCAGCGGCACACGAAAATAAAAGGCCAGGTTCGGCCGCACCGCGAATCGGTAGAGGTTTCGCACCCAGCGCCGGCTTACGCCCCGCACCACATCGCGGGCAAATGCGGTATACGCATAGCGGTCGGCACACACCACCGCGCCGGCCTTGAGCAAGGGCGTAATGTAACGCTCCAGGCGATCGGCGAAATCGGTGGCATGAATCAAACTGAACGTCACCGGCGTGAACATGTTCTTCTTCTTGCCGCGCTTAGTGGTCTCGCGGACCAGAGGCGACGAATTCCACTCGCTGAACGCGACCGCGATACGTTGCGAGCGCAACCACTGGCTCAATAGGGATAGCTGCGTGGATTTACCGGAGCCGTCAATTCCTTCCACCACGATGAGTTTGCCACGGTGGCGATTCGGAACGAGAAGGGGCATAGGGGCGGGCGCACTCTATTATAGCGATTGTCCACCGTTGATAGTGGCGTACGCACTCATGCGTGCCGCGTGGCCGAATTTTGCCGATGTTATAGTGTGACGCGGACCACCGGATACAAGTGGTGGGCCGGTATGAGATTGGGGGGCTGAACGCGTTGCGGGATGAGTCGCAGGCACCGTACTGGTACCCGAACGAAGTTAGCGGAGAAATCGAAGAGATGGTGATTTGGATGTGAGAAAAGCATCCCGGCTGGGGGCGCCCATATACCGGCCGAGAGCACGGTAGGAGCTATCTTGCAGCGCAACGGCTTAACGGTTCCTCGGAGACGACGGCGCAATAGCCGACGTAGCAGCGAACCTTGGCGCACGGGGGGCGAACCCGCGTTCGGACCGCAATTAACCTGGGCCACCTCGCAGGGGACAAAAACTAGGAGACGTTAAACAGCAGCTTGAATCCATAATCCATGTGTAGTTGCTGATGGCAGTGAAACAGCGTCAGGCCCTCCATGGCGGGCGTGACGTCCACTTCGATTTTCTTAAAGCCTTTCACCAGCACGACGTCTTTCAAAACGCCGGCCGTCGGCTTGCCGTAAACGTTGGTCAGCTCGAAGCTGTTCCGGTGAAGGTGAACCGGGTGGGCGTCGTCGGTCTGGTTATCGAAAATGAGACGATAGCGGCGGCCTTTGTGTAGAACTCGCGGCTCCGCCTTCGCGTCGTACTCTTTTCCGTTGACGGTCCAGTGATTGAATCCGCCCGTTCCACCGTTGATCTTGCCGAATGCGAGTGGAATCACTTCGTCGGGGTTCGGAACTTGCCGGCTCTCGCCGAAACTGCTCTTTCCAAAAATGGTGTAGTCCCACGGCTTCTTCTGCGGCTTCACCCAGCGCGGCGCTCCGCTCTTGTTGGCGTACTCGACCACGATGCCCATACCGTTCTTGCGGTCGTCATCTTTAGGAGTGCCCAGAATCCAGACGCCCGGATTCTTCATCTCTACGACGGCGTCGACCCGCTCCGCCGTGCCCAGTTCGAGCACATCCACCAATTGCGGACGCGGCACCGGATTCCCATCCAGGGCGACCACTTGAAACTGGTGGCCGGGTAGCGCGAGCTGGATGTTTTCCGTGGCGCTCGCGTTCAGGAAGTGAAATAAAACGCGCTGTCCTTGTTTGACGCGCACCGGATCGCCGAACCCCAGACACTTGCCGTTGATCGTGAAGCGCTGATAGCCGATCTCCCAGCCGTTCGGCTTCTCATCCTTCTGCGGCGGCTTCTTCACGGCGCCCTCTTCTTCGTCTTCCTCCTCTTCGGTGGTGTAGAAAGGCTCCCATTCGTGGGTGGCAAGAAACAGCTCCTGATCGTACTGTCCGGGGTTGGCTTTGGGCTCAATGTAGACGAAACCGAATTGTCCGCTATAAGTGCCGCGGGTCAGGTCCGACATCGGCATCACGTGCGTGTGCACGAAGCGGGCTCCCGAGGGCTGCGGAGTCAAGCGATACCGCAATTTCCCGTGGGGTGGAACAAAGAGGCTCTTCTCCTCCTCCGCGCCGTCCACGGCAGCGGGAACAATCTGGCCATGCCAGTGGACCAGTTCCGGCGTATCGGTTTCATTGAACAGATCCACAGTCACGGGCATGCCCTCGCGCAGCCGGATCAGCGGGCCGGGCGACGCGCCGTTGTATCCGATAGTGCTGATGGTATGATCCTTCGCGATATCCACCAGCACCGGGCCGATGCGCAGCGTGACATCAGCGGGGCCGCTGGGCGGCTCTTCTGGCGCCCTAGCGCGCTTACAACCGGACCATAGCAGCCCGGTTGCCAGGGCAGCGTCGGAAAGAAAATTGCGGCGGGTCTTCCAAGTCTGATCCATATCCGTGTGATATACTACCATTATTCGTAATCGAATGTCGAAAACGAAAGCCGAGGATAATGTTTACGCCGCTGACCGGGACCTTTACTCCGGCCTGATCCGCCTGCATGTCCTGCATCACGCTACCGAAGAACCGATCTTCGGCCTCGGCATGATCGAAGAGCTGGCACGGCACGGCTATCGAATCAGTCCCGGAAGTTTGTATCCACTGTTGCACAGCCTGGAAAAGAAAGGCTACCTGCGCGCTACCGAACAGCGTAACGGCAAGTCGCTGCGTAAAGTATATCGGGCCACTCCGCGAGGCAGGAAAGCGTTGTCGGCCGCCAAGGGTAAAGTTCGCGAATTGTTTCGAGAACTCATCGAGGGCAAATAGTGAAAACGGTCGCCCTATTCATGTTGCTGATGCTCGCTGCAGTCGCTGTCTTGCCCGGCCAGCAGGCTCCGCTGACCATTACCGCCGCAGTTGAGAACGCCATCCGTAATTATCCTTCCATTCGCGTTTCCCAGGAGCAGATCAACGCCGCCGCCGCGGGCATTCAACTCGCCCGAACCGCGTACCTGCCGCGTGTGGATGCCCTCGCGCAAGTCAATCGGGCCACCAGAAACAATGTCTTTGGGCTGCTGCTACCGCAGAGTGTCATCCCATCGATGTCCGGTCCGGTGATCGGCACCAACAATTTCGGCACAGCCTGGGGCAGCGTCGTCGGAGGACTGGTCACCTGGGAGCCTTTTGATTTCGGCCTGCGGGAGGCCAATGTTGCCGTCGCCTCGGCTGCGCGGAACCAGTCCGAGGCGGCTCTGAAGCGAACCCAGTTCGATGTCGCGGTGTCGGCCGTGAACGCCTATCTCACCTTGGCCGCCGCTCAGGAAACCGTACGCGCCGCGCAAGCCGGAGTCGATCGCGCGGAGGTGATTCTCCGGACTACCAACGCCCTGGTGAATGCTGAACTACGCCCCGGCGCCGACGCCTCGCGCGCCGAAGCCGAGCTGGCCGCCGCGCGAACCCAGCTCATCCAAGCCCAGCAGGCCACGGAAATCGCGCGCGCGACTCTGGCACAATTCGTTGGTGGAGAGCCCAACCAAATCGATATCTCCGCGCCTGGTCTGCTTCAATTGCCACAAGAACGTCCCATCACGGCTCTCGACACCGCATCCAATCCTGTCTCCATCGAACAAAATGCTGTAGTCGAACAAGAGCAGGCCCAGCTCCGGGCGCTGGAGCGAACCTATTTCCCGCGCTTCTACCTGCAAGGCGCAGCCTATGCTCGCGGCACCGGCGCTGAGCTCGACGGACGAATCCTCGGTGGATTGAATGGCCTGGCTCCCAACGTTCAGAACTATGCCGTAGGCTTCAGCGTGGACTTCCCCATCCTGGATCTGCCCGCGATCCGAGCCCACGCAAAGCTGCGCAATCGGCCACCATCCGCGCTGAAACCGCCCGCTATCAGCAGATCGCCACGGATCTGCGCGCCCAATGGAATCGCGCGGTTGCCAATCTCCAGGGCGCTCGCCGGGTCGCAGGCAACACGCCAGTCGAAGTATCGGCGGCGCGCGCGGCCACTCAACAAGCCACCGCCCGCTATCAATCGGGCCTCGGAAACATCGACGAAGTAGCGGAAGCCCAGCGGCTGCTCACGCAGGCCGAGATCGACGACGCGCTGGCACGGCTCGGCATCTGGCGGGGTCTGCTGGGCGTTGCTGCCGCCGCCGGCGATATCCAACCATTTGTTGCCGAGGTGAGCCAATAAAGCAACCATGCGCCTCGTTCTAGCCGCCCTCACCAGACCGATTACCGTCGTCGTGGCCCTGGTCGCGATCGCGCTCTGCGCCGCGCTCGCCATCCAGCGCATGCCCGTGGATATTTTTCCGCAAGTTGGCGATCCGGCCATCTATGTCGCGCAGCCCTACGGCGGCATGGACCCGGCGCAGATCGAAGGCTATCTCACCTACTACTTCGAGTATCACTTCCTCTACATCACCGGCATTGATTACGTTGAGAGCAAGAGCATCCAGGGCGCGACGCTCATGAAGCTGGTATTCCATCCCGACACCAACATGAGCCAGGCCATGTCGGAGACGGTGGGCTACGTGAATCGCGCGCGCTCCTTCATGCCGCCGGGCACCGTGCCGCCATTCATCACACGTTTTGACGCGGGCAGCGTTGCGGTCGGCCAACTGGTTTTCAGCAGCGCGACGCGCACCCAGGGGGAGTTGCAGGATTTTGCGATCAACCGCGTTCGCCCGCTGTTCGCGACTCTTCCGGGAGTCTCCGCTCCGCCGCCATTCGGAGGCAATCAGAGAACCATCGTCATCACCCTTGATCCCGATAAGCTGCAGCAATACCGCATCTCGCCCGACGAAGCTGTCGACGCAGTCAGCAAGGCTAGCCTCGTGATGCCGTCCGGCAATATCTGGACGGGTAAGCTAGAAAGAATCGCGCGGACCAACGCGGCGCTGGGCGGAAATCTCTCCGAGTTGCTGAGCACGCCGATCCGGCCCACGTCCGGAACCACCGTTTATTTGCGCGACATCGGAACTATAGAAAACGGTACCGACATCGTCACCGCCTACGCGCACGTTAACGGGAAAAGGACCGTCTATATTCCTGTTACCAAGCGTTCGGATGCGTCGACGCTGGACGTGATCAACCACGTCAAAGCGGCCATCCCCGAGTTTAAGAAGGTGCTTCCTGACGACATCGATGTGCGCCTGGAATTCGACCAATCGCCTTACGTTACCAACTCCATCCGAGGCTTGGTTATCGAAGGACTGCTGGGCGCCATGTTGACGGGCCTGATGGTGCTGATCTTCCTGCGCGACTGGCGCAGCGCCTTGATCGTAGTGATGAACATACCTTTCGCGCTACTGGCTGCTGTGGTTCTGCTTTGGGTCACAGGCCAGACGATCAACATCATGACGCTCGGCGGACTCGCGCTGGCGGTGGGCGTCCTGGTCGACGAGGCTACGGTGGAGATTGAGAACATCCACACTCAGATGCTTCCCGGCATCTCGCGAGCGCGCGCGGTGCTCCAAGCCACCAGCCAAACCGCACTGGCCCGGCTGCTTTCCATGTTCTGCGTGCTGGCCGTGTTCGTTCCGTCTTTCTTCATGGTCGGTGTCGGCCGGCAATTGTTCGTCCCGCTTTCTCTTGCGGTTGCATTTTCGATGATCGCGTCTTACCTGCTATCGAGCAGCCTGGTCCCGGTCTTTTCCACCTGGCTCATGAAGGAGCGGCGTCGCGGCGAAGAGCGGGAGGGAGTCTTCGGCCATCTGCGGTCTTTCTATTCGCGCTATCTGAACCTGGTCCTGCGGCTTCGTTGGCCGCTGGTGCTGGTCTACCTGGCCGGCTCCTTTGCTTTGATCTACATTCTTCTGCCGCGCATGGGAACCGAGATTTTTCCCGATGTGAATGCTCCTTTGCTCCGCATTCGCCTGCGTGCGCCGACCGGCACGCGAGTGGAGGAGACCGAGCGCATCGTCCTCCACGCCCTGGACATCGTTCATCGCGACATTGGCGCGAACAATGTCGAGATCACCAGCGATTTCGTCGGCGTCGTTCCATCCAGTTATCCTGTCGATCTTATTCACTTGTTCACCAGCGGACCACAGGAAGCCGTTATCCAAGTCGCGCTGAAACCGGATGCTCCGCGAGGCGAGGCCCTGCGCGACAAACTACGAGACGATCTGTGCCGCGAACTACCGGGCTCTCAGGTTTCCTTCGAGGCGGCCGACATCGTCACTCAGGTAATGGGCTTCGGATCGCCAACCCCAGTTGAGGTGGCAGTGCAAGGCCCCAGCCTGCAGGATGATTATGCGTATGCGCAAAAGATCCAGGTCCAATTAGAAAAGCTGTCCTTCTTGCGCGATCTACAGTTCGCTCAGGAGATGAATTTTCCGACATTGGATATCAACATCGACCGCGATCGTGCCGGCCAGTTTGGCCTAACCATGGCCGATGTCACGCGTTCGATCGTGCCGGCCACGTCTTCTTCGCGATTCACGCAGCCGAACTACTGGCGCGACCCGAATTCCGGAAATGCGTTCCAGATTCAGGTCGAGCTGCCGCAGAACCGGATGCAAGGCGTCGACCAACTTGGCAACATTCCGGTCATGCACGACGGCCAGTCCAAGCCGCTGCTTTCCGACATAGCGACGCTGAAGCTGGGAACCATGCCGGGGCTGATCGAGCGCTACAACGGACAGCGTGTCGTCAGTCTCACCGCCAATCTTCACGGCACGACTTTGGGCGAAGCGGCCAAGAAATTGAACCGGGCGCTTGCCGCTGCCGGAGCGCCTCCTCGAGCAGTAAGCGTTAAGTTCCGAGGCGAAATCCCGGCGCTCGAGCAAACGTTGTCGGGGTTGCGGATTGGTCTGCTGCTCGCGGTGGTTGTCATTTTTCTTTTGTTAGCCGCGAATTTTCAATCGATCCGCCTTGGCGCTCGCCATCATTCTGACGATTCCCGCTGTGCTCTGCGGAGTGCTCTTCATGCTGCTGCTTACCCACACTACGCTAAACGTTCAATCCTTCATGGGTGCGATCATGGCCATCGGAATCGCGGTCGCGAATTCGATTTTGCTGGTCTCCTTTGCCGAACGTCACCGGCGCGAGGGACAGCCCGTTTTCGAAGCTATTCAGGAAGGAGCAGGCAGCCGCCTGCGTGCCATTTTGATGACCGCCGCGGCGATGATTTTCGGCATGATTCCCATGGCCATCGGATTTGGCGAGGGCGGTTCTCAGTCCGCTCCGCTCGGCCGCGCCGTGATCGGCGGTCTGCTCCTTTCCACCTTTGCGACGCTCACCATCTTGCCGTCGATTTACGCGATTCTTCAGAGGAGAGCATCCACCACGTCGCCGTCGCTCAATCCGGCGGACCCCGCGAGCCGATATTATGAAGCGCATTGAAACGATCGCCATACTGACGTGTTTGGTCGCGGCGCCGTTGTGGCCGCAAAAAATCGAGCTCACGCCGGTGGTCTCCAAAACAATCTCGCGGAACGTCGAGCTGCCTGGCGAGTTTCAGCCGTTCCTCAGCGTGTCGCTGCACGCCAAGGTACCAGGCTATGTCGAGCGTGTCATGGTGGACCGCGGCAGCATTGTCAAACAAGGCGACCTCCTAGTGGAGCTGAGCGCTCCGGAAATGACCGCGCAGATCGCGGAAGCCGAGTCGAAGGTTCAAGCCGCCGAAGCGGATCGCGCTGCAGGCCGAGGCTCAACTTCAAGCCGCGCAGAGTACCTATGAGCGAATGAAGAAGGCCGCTGAAACACCCGGAGCGATCGCCGGCAATGAGCTGATCCAAGCCGAAAAACAGGTCGATGCGGCTAAGGCC
Source organism: Bryobacterales bacterium (assembly GCA_963780485.1). Classification (GTDB taxonomy): domain Bacteria; phylum Acidobacteriota; class Terriglobia; order Bryobacterales; family Bryobacteraceae; genus Palsa-89. The sequence goes on along the minus strand of CAWACO010000019.1, from coordinate 19,921 downwards.
TTGCTCAACTCCCGCCAGCAGGCCAGCCGCGCGGCCGAGGCCACCGTCCAATCGCTAGAGGACATGCAGGCGTACTTGAGAATTACTGCGCCGTTCGATGGCGTCGTCACGGATCGCCTGGTTCATCCGGGCGCTCTGGTCGGGTCCGCCACGGATGCGCTACTCATCATTCAGCAGGTCTCGCATCTACGGCTGGTGGTGGCTGTGCCGGAAGAAGATGTCGGCGGCATCGCCCGCGGCGCAAAGGTGGAATTCCAGGTGCCCGCCTATCCCCAGCGCACATACTCTGGAGCCATTGCGCGCTTAGCTCATGCGCTCGATCAGAAAACTCGCACCATGCCGGTGGAGCTGGATGTTTTCAATTCCGACGGCACGCTGTCGCCGGGCATGTATCCGGCGGTGAAATGGCCGGTGCGGCGTTCGCGGCCCGCGCTCTTCGTTCCGAAGACCAGCGTGGTCACCACCACCGAGCGCGTGTTCGTCATCCGCGACCGGGATGGCCACGCCGAATGGGTCGATGTTCGCAAAGGCGCCGCAGACGGCGACCTGGTCGAGGTGATCGGGAATCTGCACCCAGGCGACCGGGTGGTCCGCCGCGCAACCGATGAAATCAGAGATGGCGCCGCAATACAAGTCCAGACCAAGTAGAGATGATCGCATTGCGCAGCCGTAGCCGCTGTGAGATAACGTTGTGAGACAGATTATACGGACGGCAGTCGATGGAGCAACAACGCTGGCGGGAAATCGAGCGGATTTATCATTTGGCCCTGGAACAAGAGCCCTCCCGGCAATGTAACTTCCTCGCCGAAGTCTGTCGACATGATGCCGAACTGCGCGTGGAAGTGGAATCTCTGTTAGCTCAGAGCGGTGGAACGGAGCGCCTGGTCGATCAAACTGCGTGGGCCGAAGCGGACGACTTGGCGGCGACACGCAACGTCTTGACATCCGGCGAGAGACTTGGTCCCTACCAGATTCTCGGCTTGCTGGGCGAGGGCGGCATGGGAAAGGTTTACCGTGGTTTGGACACCCGGCTTAACCGCGCCGTAGCCATCAAAATTTCCGCCGAGCAGTTCAGCAATCGATTCGAACGAGAGGCTCGGGCGATCTCGGCGCTGAACCATCCGCATATTTGCACGCTCTACGATGTCGGCCCCAATTACATGGTCACCGAGCTAGTGGAGGGCGAAACCTTACGTGATTGGCTTCAACGCGCGCCTGATGTGGAGCAGAGCCTCGGGATTGCGCGGCAGGTGCTAGAAGCTCTTCGCGCCGCACATCGCGCAGGCATCGTCCATCGCGATCTGAAGCCGCAGAACATCATGGTTCGTTTCGATGGCTATGTGAAAGTGCTCGATTTTGGCCTTGCAAAGCGAATTCCGGTCTCCTCCGGGTTCCAGACAGAAGACACCGCATCGACGGAAGCAAGTCTTGGTGGTCAGATCCTCGGGACGGTCGCCTACATGTCGCCCGAGCAGATCCAAGGAGGCGAAGTCGATCAGCGCAGCGACCTGTTCGCGTTCGGGATCATTCTCTACGAGATGCTGCTGGGGCAACATCCCTGGCCTCACAAATCGCCCGTGGATATACTGCATGCGATTCTTCACGATAACCCGGCTGCGATGGAAGCCACCTCTCCCAGGTTAGCGGGCATTATGCGGAAGCTTCTCCGCAAGAGTCCGGAGGAGCGATACCCTTCGGCCGAAGCGGTTCTGGAAGCCCTGGCTGACAGTGCGGCTGATCGAGAACCTTGCACTTCTGTTTTGCAAGACACGAAGCCTTTAACCTCGATTGCCGTACTACCGTTTGTTTTCTTGAACGAAATCGAAGAACGCCAGGCGTTGTCGCTAGGCTTCGCGGACGCGTTGATTACCATGCTAGGAAGTCTTGAGGATTTTGCCGTGCTTCCGACGTCGGCAATCCTGAACTATGTCGCCGGTACTGAACCGGCCCAGACCTGTCGCAATCTCGGAGTGCGTCACGTATTGCAGGGGAATGTCCAAAGGCTGGGGTCACACTGGCGCGTCTCGATGCAGCTCTTCGATAACATGACGCAAAAGATCGCCTATTCGGAGAAGCATGACTTCGTGCAGGAAAACGTGTTCGAAGTCCAGGATGAGATCGGGCGGCGGGTGGTGGAGTCGCTGCAAAGCCGGTTTCCGCGGACAGTAACGAAGTCTCGGGACAGATACAGCAGCGACCCGGAAGCATATGGCGAATTCATGGCCGGTCTGCGCGAGAGTTATGGGGATTCTCCGGAAGAATTCCAGAAAGCTGTCCAGCACTTTTCCAAAGCCGTTGAGCTCGATCCCGAATTCGCTTTGGCGCATGCCTGGCTGTCGCATGCCTCCATGCAAGTGCACTACTATTTCGACCCCCAACGCATCTGGTTGGAGAAGGCAGAGCATCACTGCCAGCGAGCTTTCACTCTGGATCCGGACTTACCGGAGGCACATTGGGCCCGGGCTGCGATCTTGTGGAGCCCAGCGAACAATTTCCAACACGCGAAAGCAATTGCTGCGTTGGAACGGGTGCTGGAGGCACGGCCCAATTTCGACCGCGCCCATAACCGGATGGCCGCGATTTGTATGCACATCGGACGGTTTCAGGAAGCGCAAATCGCCGATGATCGAGCGCGACGGTCCAATCCAAAGAATCGAAGCTATAACCGCGAGTTCATTTGTCAGTATCGTGGAGACTTCGCGCAGGCGAAGGAATCCGGGGAGGCCTGGTTCAGAGAATCGCCCGGCAACAAGAACGCACTCTGGTATAGCGCACACAGTCTACTGCTGACCGGAGATCTGGATGCAGCCGGGCATCGGTTGTCGGTGGCACTGGAAAAATACCCCAACGAGCCTTTGTTCATCAGCCTGCGAGGCATGCTGCACGCTCGCCGAAATCATATGGGGGCCGCACTCGAGTGTGTTCGGAAGGCGCTGGATTTACCAGTCTCTTTCGGCCATGCGCACCATACCTACCATCATGTCGCCTGTGTCTACGCGGTTCTCGGGGAAACCGAAAAGGCAATGGCGTGGTTGGAAAAGAGCGTCGATACCGGCAATCCGTGCTGGCCCTTCTTCCGGATCGATCCACATTTGATGAACTTGCGCCCGGAACCCCGATTCCAACAATTGGTCGCCGCTCTCGAGCGCGAATTTTCTGCTCTGAAGATTGAGAGGCTCTAAACACCCGGGTCATCACCGGACGGACCGTAGATTGAGGGAACCTGGCCTCCCATCGGTCGAATGTAGGTACTCAATTGTCCGCGATGGTGGATGGCATCGAAGAAGATATACCAGAGGAACTCGCCTATGGGCGCTTCCCGATAGAGCTTGCCGTCAATCAGTAGTTGGGCCTTATTCTGCCAGCCGCTGTCGTTGAGTCGCGCGATTCGATCGTCCAAATCCGTATAGTGCTTTTCGAATGCGGAGAGAATCGCTTCTGGATCGGCCGGCGGCGTCTCCGCGACCCAGTTGAACCGCCCGTTATCGACGAGGTCACAGCACATCTTAGTCTCCCGCGCGAGTGTCCAGATAATCTCTGCTGCGGTTGGCGACCGCTCGTGGGGGCGATAATCGAATCGCCCAGTTGGCATCGCTTTCAGGACTTTTACGAATGCCGGGTACTCCGCTTTTCGGCGGCTTTGCAGGAATTCTCGCATGGTCATTGCAGTTCTCCCTTCTTACGAGGGGAGCCGGCAGATGCTCCGGCTCCCACCACGTTCCAGAGAATATACCAAGGTGTCGCCGTAAGTGGTGGTCGGGATTACTGTTTTCTGGCGGTACCGCTAATTGAAGCGCCCAGGTCGGTAGAGATAAAGCGTAGTTCCCTGAAACCGTCGCCGGCCGTAACGAAGAAGTGCACCGTCCCAACGCCGGGAATGTCGGCAGTTTTGGTGGCGGTGCAATTAACGGGATCCACGGTGTATTTGCCGGTCCAGGAAGTGAGCTTCAAAGCGTTTCCGTTCAGGCTGATTTGAATTAAGCCATCAACCTGACCATCTCCGTGGTACGTGGTCAGGCCGGCGGTTACGAAGGACGCCGCGCCGAACGTCCCGGAGGCTACGAAGCTATATACGCCACGTAAATCCGCGTTGGAACATTGCTCCTCCGCGTGGATCTGGGGCACCATCGTGCAGATCAACATGCTGGCGAAAACCGCGAGTTTTTTCATAACGTTTCTCCTTTTCTTATGAGCTGCGATTGGTTGTTCTACGACCTGCTCGACCTAATAACGGGAACTGGCGCAGAAAAGGGTCACTCTCGCCCGGAAAATTTCGTGATACACTCTCCGCCATGGCGGCCGAGGGCTCCGAGGACATCACTGAGTTGCTTCAGGCCTGGGGTAGCGGCGATGAGGACGCGCTAAGCGATCTGATGCCGATGGTTTATCCGGAACTCCGGCGAGTTGCGAGAAAGCACTTGGCCCGAGGTTTCCAAGGCCAGACGCTCGAATCGGCAGCCTTGGTGAATGAGGTGTATCTGAAGTTGATTCGTGCGCATGGCATCCGCTGCGAAAACCGGCTGCAGTTCTTTGCTTTCTGCGCGCAAATCATCCGGCGCATTCTGGTGGACCATGCGCGCAATCGGCACTATGCCAAACGGGGCGGCGGCGCCGTGCAGATCCCGCTGGATGAGGCGTTGATTGGAGCGCCTTCCGGCGGAGTGGAGGTGCTCGCTCTCAATGAGGCTTTGACGTCGTTAGCGATGCTGGACGCTCGTAAAGGCCGGGTCGTGGAGCTGAGATACTTCGGCGGTCTAAGCGTGGAAGAAACCGCCGAGGTGTTGGGAATATCGCCCGAGACAGCAAAGCGCGACTGGAAAATGGCCAAAGCGTGGTTGCTTCGCGCGCTGAGCGGGAGCGAACGGATGGCGCTCGAGTAACGTCGCCAATACGATGGCCTGCCGCTTACTGGCAGGCCTGAATGGTCCGGCTGCCCGCTCCTCCCACCGTGTTGGATAAGTTCATCGTGACCGAGCCTATCGTATTGTTCGATCCAATGTCCACCTGGTAAGGCAGCGTTAAGGCGAAGCTTCCCCCGGCGCGGATCGTTTGCGGCGCGGAGAAGTAAGAGGCGGCAATCCCGCTCACGTCGGTTTGGAATGTGCTGGGCCCGATCGTCACGTTCGCCTGGGTAAGCTCACGAGTTGTCGAATAGCCGTTGACCTGCACGTTAACGCCATTCGACGTCGTCGTGTAGCAAGCCGAGGTTATCACGGGCGCGGCCGGCGCGATGCTGAATATCACTGGCGTCGGATGTAGAGGTAGAGGCACGCCCGATGAGCCCAGGTTAACGAGCGACACTATCACGGTGCTCGCCACGGTGCCGCTTGAAACTAGCGGGAGCGTAACCTGCTTCGAACCGGTGGGAATCACGAAATTCACCGCGGTCTGCCCATTGGCGAATCGTAACCGCGGATCGGCCTGGTTCGCCGCCCCTTGGCTGCTCTGCGTGTTGGGCAACACATTCAAAGTGATCTGCCCGTAGATAGGCTGCGTATAGGCCGCGGCAAGTTGCGCCGTCACCGCGATATTAGTCGCCGCTGGTTGCACCGTCGCCGGGAGGCCCGTAATGCTGATTTGCGGCACCGCCGGCAATCCGACGCTGACCGAACAAGGCGCGGTGATCGTTGTATTTTGCGAGTCGGTTACTTGCACCAGGAATGCATCTCCGCCCAGTGCCGTGGGAGTTCCCGAAAGCCGGCCGTCACTCGCGGACTGTAGCCCATCCGGGAGGTAGCCGAGAAAAGCGAACTGATAGGGTGCGACGCCGCCTACGGCCTGCACCTGCGCCGAATAGCTTTGCCCCAATTTGGCATCGGGCAGAGGGCAAGCGCTCGTAACATGCAACACCGATGGAGCCACGTTCAGGCTGCACGCTTGCGTAAACGTTTGACCGTAGGCTTCACGCACCGTCACGTTGAACGGATACGATCCTGCCGCAGTCGAGGAACCGCTTACGAGGCCGTTGGGCCAGACCGTGATTCCGGGCGGCAGTGATCCAGCCGACGTAAACGTGTAAGGAGACGATCCGCCCAGCGCGTTGAGACTCGCCTGGTACGACTGGCCGGACGCCGCATCCGGAAGGGGGCAGCCGGTGACTGCCAGCGGACCTCGGGTCACTGCCAGGCTGCAGACCTGGGCGGCCGGGTTGCCGTTTGGATCGGTTGCGATCAGCAGGAAGCGCGACAAGTTGCCCGACATCGGCGTGCCCGAGATGGTTCCATCGGGGGTCAGCGTAAGTCCGGCCGGGAGCGTCCCGGAAAGTGACCAGACGTAGCCGGGAGGAAGCGTCTGGTTGTATGCCGCTCCGGTCACGGCCGCTGGGAGAGGACAGACCTGCGTCAGATTGAACGCCGGCGGGTTCACCGTAACCGAGCACGCCTGAGAGGTTTGCCCGCCACGGCTGTCCGTGACACCAACCTGGAATGAAACCGTGTTCCCAAATAACGGAGTGCCGGCCACCAGACCATCCGGCGTCAATGCCAGCCCCGGCGGCAATTGGCCAACCAGGCTGTACCGGTAAGGAGCGTAGCCGCCAGCGGTCGACAACACCTGCGCGTACGGCACGCCGACCGTGGCATTCGGCAGTGCGCATCCGGAGGTCATCTGAACGGCTGCCGGTTGCACGGTCATCTTGCACAAGGACTGCGCCGGTTGAGTGGTGCTCAACGCAATGGTGCTGGCGCGAAGATTGAAGATATATGTTCCGGGCGAAAGTGGTGTGCCCGCCAGATGGCCGGACAGGCTGAGCCCCACGCCGGGCGGGAGCGAATAAGGATCGTCCACGCTCCACAGAAAACCGCTGCTGCCTCCTGTCGCCCGCAGGGTTACGAAGTATGGCGAGCCTACCGTGCCATCCTGTAGCGGACAAGCGTTGAGAATCGTAACTCCGCTCGGACGGACGGTGATGCTTCCGCGCTGATAAGCAGTAACCGGGCCATCGTCATCAGTGGCAGTTACACTCAAGGTAAAACTATAAGTGCCGGGCACTGTGGGGATGCCAGTGTAGGTTCCGTCCGCGCTCAGAGCTAAACCCGGAACTCCGGTCACGTCGGGAAGCATAGTCCATTGGAACGGTGGATTCGCTCCCGTCGCGGTAAGTGATGTCGTATAGCGAGTTCCCACCGTGGCGTCGGGAAGATTGCTGCTGGTGATGCTCAAGCCGGGGCTTATGACTCCATCGCGCGCCCGGAACAATAGCCGCCCTAAAACGGCTCCTGTTTGACTTGATACCACTGCATTGACCGTCTGGCGGACCAGCGCATAAGGTCCCCCATCGAGAAAAGCTCCGCTGATCAACGACCCAGGAAGTTGATAGGATGTACCCGGGTCCCCGGTTCCATTGGACCATCCCACCACGGCCGGCGTTCCTCCGTATCCGCCTACGCCGCCGCTGGCATCCCCGGTCTCCCACTGGATTTTTGCGTAGTTGAATTCGAGGTCGAAATTCCCAGCGCCCGAATCGCTGCGATCGATCAGCACCACCTGGAAGCTGTTCAATTTGTCGGCATGCGAAGCGTAATAGCCGACATTAATATAATTTGCCCCGAATGCCTTGTGACCGTTGACGGTGTCCTCGCCGTAGGTGACCAGTTTCGAAGCTGGGTTACGCGTGTCGACATCGGCGAAGAACGGCGCGATGATCTCGCGCTGCGTGCTGTCCAGGCCGAAGGGAGTGTAAGTTGCTAGCGAACTGTCAAATGTTATGTTGCCGTTGTTGTTGACGTAGGCGGAGCTGCGGGTCTTTCCAAAGAAGTTGATGGTAAAGCCCATCGGTTCGAGCGGCGCGGACCCGTCGTCATTCGCCGGGATCGATTTAGCATTGAATCCTGCATTGGTTCGAATGGCCTGCCCTTCGGCGGCGGAACCGCCCAGAACGGCGACAGTCGCGAATACTACGAATGATAAACGTCTCATTGGGCAACTCATTGGGCAACCCCCAGATTTAGATCCGGCAGCGACGCGATGCGCGGCTGGGCCGAGTCGGCATCCAGCAGCAGTTCTGAGCCTGTTTGCGCGTCTATGATCCGGGCCACCAGGTTCCCTACCAGCAGATCAATGCGCGCCGCCTGACAACCGCAGGGAATTGAGTTGGCCGCGCCGCTGGCCAGATTTACGATCGTCACGTTGTCAGCCAGCCCCAGCGCGGCTTGTGATCCGTCGCCAGACACGGCCAAAGCTCCCGGTTTTTCGGTGACGGTCAGTACTACTGAGGCCGCCGCCGCTGTGTTCTGAACATCCTGGATCAATGTCAGAGTCTGCCCAGCTCCATCGGCAGCCAGCAGGTCGTTACCATTGGGCAAGAATGCCAAGGCAGTCCAGGCGCCGCCCGTTGCCAGCACGCGAGCGTTGTCTCCCAATAGCACCACCGAGCCGGAACCGTTAGCCGCCGCCACCGTCCCACCGTCAGTGATCGCCAGCGCTGTGACGCCTCCGTCGGGACTGAACGTCCCACCCAAGGCCGGAGTGCTTGTCAACCCGGACCATACTTCCACCGTCGTTCCGTCCGAAATCGCCGCCCCGTCGCCGGATCTGCTGAATGCGGCCAGCGTCACCTGACTTAGCGCGGAACTGATCGCCGTAACTTGTGGCGTGCCAGTCCATTGAACCAGCGCCACTCCCCCGTCCTTGGCGTTGGCGATGGCCAGTTGCGCCCGCGAGTGGACAAAGGCGGAGTTCAGGGAGGTTCCAGCAGGAACTGCAGTATCCAAGCTGGCCGCTCCCGGCACGCCCGAGACTTGGCGGATCGCTTTGGAGTTGTCGTCGTAGACGTAGCCCAGGGACGGCAAACTAATGCTTGGGCCCGGCGGCTGCGCCAGTGCCAGCATGGTTGTAGCGGCAAATACAAGTAGGCGAATCATATAGAGGTATCGGAATCTAAAGTCCGTCCCACTTCTATTCGACAGGCTATGGTTAGAGAACCGTAGAGCGTTAGCCTTAGAGACCGGTTGGCGACCACCGAGAGGTACTAAACGGCCTGGAACGCCCTTCTAAGCCTGACCGTCACAGAAATAAGCACCATTGTGATATTCTGCATGTCGGACAAACCACACTCCCAGGGGCAAAAATGAGCCTAACTCGAAAGAAGTCGCTACGCTCTCTGCTGGATCAAGCCAGCCATAGCGACCTCAAACGCACGCTCACCGCCAGAAGCCTTATCGCTCTTGGGATTGGCGCCATCATCGGGGCCGGCCTGTTTGTCCGCACCGCCGCTGCGTCGGCCGAAGCCGCCGGGCCTTCCGTCATCCTGTCGTTCGTAGTGGCCGCCACCGGCTGCCTGTTCGCCGGGCTTTGTTACGCCGAGTTCGCATCCATGATTCCCATCGCAGGCAGCGCGTACACCTACTCTTACACCACCATGGGAGAGTTCGCGGCTTGGACTATCGGATGGGCTCTGATCCTGGAATACGCCATGGGCGCCGCGACGGTCTCCATCGCCTGGAGCGAATACGCTAACCGGCTGCTGGGGGGCGCCATTCCTTTCGAATGGTGCCATTCACCTCTGGAAGTTACCGATGCTGGTCTACGTGGCATTATCAATTTGCCCGCTCTGTTGATCCTGCTGATCCTGACGGCTCTGCTGATAAAAGGAACCCAGGAATCAGCCACCGTCAACTCGATCATCGTCGCCGTTAAAGTCACTATTGTCCTGATTTTCATCGCTTTGGGCTGGCGCTTCATGAATCCGGCGAATCACACCCCGTTCTTTATCCCCGCCGGCACGCCTGGTCATTTAGGCGTCATGCAGCACGGATTTGGCGGCATGCTGCGAGGAGCCGGTATCGTCTTTTTCGCCTTCATCGGTTTTGACGCCGTCTCGACCGCGGCGCAAGAAACCAAGAATCCTGGCCGCGATATGCCTAAGGGCATTTTGGGATCCCTGGCAATCTGCACGGTCCTCTATATTCTCTTTGGATACGTGCTGACCGGCGTCGGCAATTGGACTGAGTTCCTGAAGGCGGGCAAAGAAGCTTCAGTCGCTTATGCGGTTCAGAACCACATGCCTGGCTACGGGTGGCTCGCAACCGCGATCACGGTGGCCATCCTCTTTGGTTTCTCCTCCGTTATTCTGGTAATGCTTCTGGGCCAAAGCCGCGTTTTCTATTCCATGGCGACCGACGGCCTGTTGCCGAAGATTTTCTCCGACTGTCATCCCAAGTACTGCACGCCCTACAAGTGCAACATCACGCTCTTCTTCTTTGTCGGCGCGCTGGGCGGCCTTCTTCCCGGATCACTGTTAGGGGACCTGACTTCCATCGGAACGCTGTTTGCGTTTGTGCTGGTCTCTATCGGCACTTGGATCCTGCGCCGTGCCCAGCCGAATCTCGGTCCGCCCGTTCCGTACTCCCCTTGTTCCGCTGGTTCCGATCCTGGGCGCCATCGTGTGCAGCATCATGATTCTCTCGCTCGATGGCTATACGCAGCTCGTGGCGCTGTGCTGGATGCTGGTCGGTTTCGTAGTGTACTTCCTCTATGGCAGAGGCCATAGCAATCTGAACACGGCAGAAGTAGAACTGCAGGACGTGCCTTCCAGCCTGGTTCGCTAGACCCTACCGCAATACCTTCCCAGTACTCCGGGATTAAAGGTTTGCGACAATCTGCTGTCCCAGCGCCACTCTGTCTCCTCACAAATGTCCCGTCACAACCTCATCTACATGATCCTTCGTAGCTGACCTTCGCAATTGATCTTGGCATCGGGAATGCGACGTATAGACAGGTCATACAGTGTTTGGCGGTATTAAAGTCCTATGTGGAAACGCCAGACGAAGTCGATGAAGAAGAGTGGACGACTATGAAACAACGCACTGAACGACAGGAAGGCAAACCGGCCTATAGGAGCTGTCGGCGGAAAAATCAACGCGGATTTAGCCTGTTGCTGATCGCCACCAGCGGAGCCGTAATGCTCGGGATGCTGGGCCTGGCATTCGACTTGGGGCGCATGTTCATCGTGAAGAACGAGCTGCAGACCTTCGTCGACGCCAGCGCGATCGCCGCCTGCCGCCTGATGGACGGGTCACAGGCGGGCATTCAGAACGCTCACAATACGGCCACGGCCGGGCCACTTGGTTCCAGCCGGCCGAACGGCTGGAACTTCGACGTCAACGCCATCGCCAACATCACCGATACGTACGCGACCAGTTTCACGGGAACTTACGACAGTTACGCCACGGCTTCAACCAACGCGACCAACAACTATCGTTTCATCAATGTCACAGCCAACGCGACTTTGCCGCTTTACTTCTTGGGTGTCATCCCCAATCTGCCGACCTCACAACTGCTGCAATCTGTCGCGGTAGGCGGCCAGCAAGCGCAAACCAACGTGCCCAGCGGCCTCATGCTGCCTTTCTCTCCCGACGCGCATAACCCTGCCAATACCACCAATTTTGGATTCACGGCGGGCCAGCAGTACACGCTGAAATGGGGTAATGGAAACACCACTACCTGCGCCGGCGATGCGGGATTCACTCCTCCCGGCAATCCGCCTTCCGAGCATGGATTTGTGGATATCGGGGAAGGGAACAGCAACAGCAATATCCGCAACGCGATCGAATACGGAGGCTATCCGACCGCCAACGATCCGCTAAGCGCTGGAAGCTCGCTGGGGGGCGTTCCGGGCAACCGCGGCAGTTCCATTTTCGATGCGCTCAACGCTCGAGCGGCCCAGGACAGCAATGACACCTCGACTACCTACGCCGATTACGTAGCCTCAGGCACCGGCAATGGCCGCCGCATCGTGACAGTGGCCGTCGGCGGTACGTGGAGCGGAAATGGCAATAACGCCGCCACCACCATCGTCGGCTTCGCAAACTTCTTCCTGCTACCCAGCTACTCAGGAACTTCCGGCCCAATCTGCGCAGTCTATATCGGACCCGCGAGTTCGAACGGAAACTCATCCGGCGGCACCGACAGCACCAAGGTTTATTCCACGATGTTGTACCAGTAGGCCATAGCCATGAAAACGATAAAGAACAAATCGGAACGTGGAAACGCGCTGCTGGAGTTTGCGCTCGGCTTTTCGCTCCTCTGGACGCTGTTTGCAGGCATTTACCAGTTCGGCTACAGCTTTTACGTCTATAACACCGTTTTGACCTCTGTCGGCAACGCGGCTGAACTGGGATCGAAAATGACCTACGATACCGCCAGCCCATCCACGTTCACTACCGCGCTTCAGAATATGGTGGTTTACGGGAACACTACGGCCGGAACCCGTTCCATCGTGCCGGGTCTATCCACTTCCAACGTAACCGTGGGTGTTAACCCGCAGGGCAACATGCCTACAGATATCACGATCACCATCAATAATTTCACGATCAACGCGCTGTTTGCCAATTTCACTTTTAACGGAAAGCCGCGCGCCACAACGGTTTATATGGGGCAGATCACTTGCTCGACCTGCTGATACGCTCGAAGGATGATTGTATGCTAGCCAAACAAAATCAAAATACGAAAACACAGGCACGGAGGAAGCGCCAGCGCGGCGCGGCCTTAGTGGAAACGGCCCTAGTATTCACCACTGCCTTGTCCATGATTCTGTTTATCGTGGATATGGGCCGGATCCTGCTCACCCAGCAGTTTATCTCTGAGCGCGCGCGCGTCGGCGTGCGCAACGCGGTGGTCAACAACTGGAACGCGACCGCTGTCGCGAATTACGTGGCTTACGGCACCACGGCCACGCCGGCTGGAGGCACGGGAACGTCAGGTTTGATGGGCCTCACTGCCAACGAAGTCACGCTGACTACCTACGCGGACTCCGGCATCGGCGACGCCCGCTACCAGGTAACAGTGTCGGGTGTTCCCATGTTCACTTGGATTCCCTATATGGCCGGAAAATATACGGCGCCGACAATTATTGCTACCGCACCGGTACAGAGCCAGGGCGCAACCAACTAAACCTACTCTATTGCTACAGCCCGGTCGAAAACGACATCGAGCGTAGCGCCCTGCCGCAGCTCAACTTCCTTGCCGCGCGTAAGTAGCACGGTCGCCAGGCCTACAGCCGAACCAACCCCAGCGCCAATCCCAGCGCCTTTCCAGTTCCGGCCGGTCAAGCCTCCGATGGCCGCTCCGCTGCCGGCCAGGATCGCGATTTGCTTGGCGTCCTCCCCATGGCCAGGCGCCTGCTCCACCGTACCCTCCTTGCCAACCACTTTCTGGCCTGTCTCGCCCGACTCCACCGCGCTCAAATGCGGCGAGAACTTGAACACTTTGCCGCTCGCGAGGGTGAGCGTCTCCAGACGAATCGCCAACTGCGCGCGTCCGGCCACCCGGCCGCTGCGTTTCGCCTCGGTAACTACGCCTTGCACGTAGCTTCCCACGGGCACCACGATTTCATTGCCCGCGCTGATCGGGCTGGCGGTCCGCAGATAAACATAGTCGCCTTGCTGCGCTGTTCGGGTATTGATGGAATTCTCCATCCGAAGCAGTAGATGAGCGCCGGGCGGAACTTCGGCGGCGGCCAGCAGCAGAGGCAGCACCAAGAGAGAAGCTGCTTTAGCGAACATGGGAGACTCCTGCCTGAATGATACCCCGGCGCGGTCGTCCCTTTCGCTAGATCGCCGCGATGGCGCTGCGAACGGCCGCCTGAATGGAGATCGCCCGCAAAAGTATGGATTGAACGTCTGACTGTGGTAGCGCCTGTTTCAAAGCGTTCTCGAGATCGCCGACCGGGTTCTCGCCCAATGCGGCTGCGCGAATGGATGAGCGCCATTCTGCCACGTTTATTTCGACCGCCGTGAGATCCGCCAAAGTGCCAAATAGATTGACAGGTTGCGCCGGGCCGGCGTTCTGGCGTACGTCAGATTCGGAAACGATGGCGCCGGTAGTGGTTTTGACGTATCGATTTCCAAACTCCAACGCCAGCGCTCCGGCTAGTCGACCCCGGAACTGGTCCGCTTCGGTCAGGCTGATATTTTGCGCCGGATCGGGCGACGAATAGTCATTTGCTGCAGGATTCATTGGGCTCCTCTTCGCTTTGATCCTGACAGGCGTCCTCACCGCCTGATCGCGGCCGCGAGCCCAAGTGTCACTAAAGACTGGAAAAAGAAAGTTGCAAGATCCGTGACTTTCTCAGGAAACGCCTTGCTGCGGCGCGGGTCAACCTTGCAGAGGTTACCGTGAGAAAAATTCGTTATGCCGTGGTCGGGTTAGGCCACATTAGCCAAGTTGCTCTCCTGCCGTCCTTCAAGAACGCCAAGAACAGCGTGCTAGCTGCGCTTGTCTCGGACGACAGCCAGAAGCGGAAAGAACTAGCCAAACGCTACCGAGTGAATCCCGAATCAACCTATTCCTACGACGAATATGAGCAATGCCTGAAGAGCGGCGAAATCGACGCCGTCTACATCGGGCTGCCCAACCATCTGCATTGCCAATACACGGTCCGCGCCGCGAGCGCCGGTGTCCATGTGCTGTGCGAGAAGCCGATGGCGGTTACCGAAAAAGAATGCGAGCAGATGACCGCCGCCTGCGAAGAGGCGGGAACCAAGTTGATGATCGCCTACCGGCTGCACTTCGAGGAGGCCAACCTGGAGGCCGTCAAAATTGCAACCTCGGGCAAGCTGGGCGACCTCCGTATCTTCTCCTCTATTTTTTCCCAGCAAGTAGACGAAGACAACGTGCGAGCGACGGAACCGGAGTCCCGAGGTGGCGGGAGCCTCTACGACATGGGCGTATATTGCATCAACGCCGCGCGGTATCTTTTCCGCGGTGAACCGATTGAGGTACTCGCAACCTCGGGCAACAACGGCGAGATTAGATTCCGCGAGAGCGCGGAGATGACCATGGCCATCCTGCGGTTTCCCGAAGAGCGGCTGGCCGTCTTTACCAACAGTTTCGGAGCGGCCAAAACGTCTGAGTACTCATTGATTGGGACGCGCGGGCGGCTGCGGCTTTCTCCCGCCTTCGATTACAGCATTCCCCTGGCCTATGAGCTGGTGGTCGGCGAGGGCAAGCCGCAGCGCAAGAAATTCGCCAAACACGATCAGTTCGGCGCGGAGCTCGAATATTTCTCCGATTGCATCTTACGGGATCGCGATCCGGAACCATCGGGCATCGAGGGGCTCGCCGATATTCGCATTGTGCGGGCTATCCTGGAGTCGGCCGAGAAGCGCAAGCCCGTCCAGCTCCCTCCGTTCCAGCGCAAAGAGCGTCCCACCAAGCGTCAGGAATTCAAGAAGTCGGCCGTGCAAAAGCCGGAGGTGGTGCACGCTTCATCGCCGTCGGGGAGATAGGAGGCAGGTCAGGACCTGCCCCACGGGGCGCAGGTCGTGGCGCAGGTCTCTGACCTGTGATCTCATTTCTTCTTCTTGAACTTCTTGATCCCGGCGTCAATCAGTTGCGCCGCGCGCTTCGGCCCGTGCCGGCCCTTCACCTTGAACTTCTTGCCGCGGCTCTTGTTGTACGAGATGAAGAATTCTTCGAGCTGATCGAGGAGGGTCTTGTCTACATCCTCCAGCGATTTGATGTGCTGGTGATTATAGGAGTGTATGGCGACCGCCATCAGGCGATCGTTTTCCGTGGTTTGTCCCTTTTCTCTCTGCTGAGCCTCGATAACACCGATGATACGGACATCCAGCAGACAACCGACATGCGCCGGCTCATCCATAAGAACCATGACATCCAGTGGATCGCCATCGTCGGCTAGCGTCGACGGGATGAAGCCGAAGTCGAACGGGAACGCCATGCCTTCCGGCAGCAGGCCGCCCAGCTTAAACATCCGGAAGTCGGGATCGTAGTCGAATTTGTTCCGGCGCCCTTTCGGGGTCTCGATGATGGCCTTGCATTGGCGCTGCTTTGCGTTCCACTCATTCGGGGTAGGCGGCCGACGTCTTTCATCCTGGTTCTCCAATTTGTAGACTACTCGAAGCATGTTCCGTTTCGCGGCTGGCGCGAAAACAATTTCGCGATGGATCGTTTCGGCAACACAATCCAGGCTAGAATAGCGATGGGGAAAGACATGGCACGAATCCAGGGCGTGGAACCGGCCGAAGCGGGACTGTTGACCCGTTTCCTGTATTGGATGACCAAGCGGAGGCTGGGACGCGTGATCCTGCCTTTCCGCATCACCGCACATCAGCCTCGGCTGCTGCGAGCGATCGGCGAGATGGAGATGGGGCAGCGTGCCTTAGAAACCGTCGAGCCCAAGCTCAAGGCGCTGGCGAGCATCAAGACCGCCTTGCTGATTGGCTGTCCTTTTTGAATCGACATCGGATCTGCCGTGGGCAGACAGTCTGGTGTTACTGAAAGTCAGTTGGCGGCGCTTCCTGATTTCGAAGACGCGAGCGAGTTCAGCGGAACCGAGAAGCTGGTCCTACGTTACGCAGTCGCGATGACGAATACGCCGGTGGAAATTTCCGAGGATTTATTCCAGGCGTTAAAGCAGATCTTCGACGAACGGCAACTGGTGGAGTTGACCTCAGCGATTGCCTGGGAGAACTATCGCGCCAGGTTCGACCACGCCTTTGGTATCGAATCGGAAGGATTCTACAAAGGCGCTCTGTGCCTTCTGCCACAAGCTCGCCACGCTTCCGCCGCCCGGTCTTCCTAGCGTGTTTTCAAGCACCTAGGGTGTTCCCCTGGGAAAAGCGGGAAGGTTTTACTCTAGCCACTATAAGGTTCGAGTACCGGTCCGCCGATTAATGAGCTTTCAGGCTGAAACGTGTGCTTCTGAAGTCTCTAGCTCAGAAACTCATCGAATTGCGAGCGAACCGCATCCCGGATCCGGTGGCGCGCTTGCGCTACTTGCAGCAGCGCATCGGCCTGGCCCGGCCCGCTCGGAGGTCTCGAAGCAAGGGTCCAATCTTGCTTTTTCTGGTGTTGCTGGCTTCGCTTCTCATCGCTTATAAGCCCTCGAAGACCGAGGCTCGGGAATCGTTCATTCCACTGCCGCGCGTTACGGCGGCCGGCGCGGATGTATTCACCACCGTGTGGCTGGTGGAGAACAGCAAGGACTTCGAAATCTATAGCAACGGCCTACGAATCGACAATCGCTTCACGGTTTCAAGCGATCCCCGAACGGCCTACCCGGTATACCAACGTTCGGCAATCGATCCCGCTCAGCCAGGGTGGCAGACCGCGCCCGCGGGCATCGTTTATCACACTACCGAGAGCGACCAGGCGCGATTTGAAGAGGATGAGACTTCGAAACTGAAGCGGATCGGTAAAGGCGTGCTCTCTTATGTGCAGCAACACCATGCCTATCACTTCCTGATCGATCGGTTTGGACAAGTCTTCCGCGTGGTGAAGGAGTCCGACATTGCCGACCACGCCGGCATGTCGATCTGGGCAGACAATCGCGTCATCTATGTCAATCTGAACAGCAGCTTTTTCGGCATCGCGTTCGAGACTCAGACCCAGTCCGGCGAAGAGCTGCCTTCGGCCAATCCCGCGCAGATTCATTCCGCGCGCGTGTTGACCGAAATGCTGCGCGGCAAGTATCATATTCCCGAGTCCAACTGCGTCACTCACGCGCAGGTTTCGGTGAACCCCGGCAACATGTTGATCGGCTATCACACCGATTGGGCCGGCAACTTCCCATTCCTCGAAGTCGGCCTAAGCGATAACTACACCGCGCCGCCTCCCAGCATCTACGCATTTGGGTTCGATTACGATCCCGTGTTCGTGCATCACACCGGAGTAAGGCTCTGGGAAGGACTGGCGCTGGCCGACGACGAGATGCGCACCCAAGCCGCGGCGCGCGGGCTGGCAGTGGCCAAATACCGGTCCATCCTTCGAAAGAAATACAAGGAAATTCTGGAAACGCTCAAGACAGCAAGTAATAGCAAGGAGAAAAGCAATGCAACATCATAATCGAGCCAACGATTCCGCCATAGGGTTGGATGTCGGCACCAGCCGGATCTGCCTTGCGAAGCGCGCGGGTGACGACTATCACTTCGATACCCAGCTCAATGCCTTCGTCACCATTCCGGCCTCCAAGATCACCGAGAATGTGCTCGTCAAAGAGCGCGTGCCGCATACCGTGCGCGGGTCCCAGATCGTCGTGCACGGCAACGAGTCGGACCGCTTCGCCGACCTGCTGAATGTAGAAACACGGCGCACCATGGACAAGGGCCTGCTCAATCCGGCCGAGCCCGACAGCCTGGACATGATGCGCAAGATCACTGAGTCGCTGCTCGGTCCGGCCAAGGAAGGCCAGAAGCTGTGCTTCACGGTTCCCGCCGCGCCGCTCGGATCGGAAGAGAACCTGACCTATCACGAGGCCACGCTGCATCAGCTTTTTGCCGACATGGGCTACGAAGTCAAGAGCATCAACGAGGGGCTGGCGGTGGTTTACTCAGAACTGGAGAGCTCCAACTTCACCGGCATCGGCATCAGTTGCGGCGGCGGGCTGTGCAACGTGTGCGTTTCATATCTTTCCGTTCCGGTGTCGAGCTTTTCGATTGCCAAGGCCGGCGATTACATTGACACCAGCGCCGCAGCGATCACCGGGGAACGCGCCAATCACATTCGCATCGCCAAAGAGGAATCGTTCTATTTCAACGGATTCTTCGCCGAGAAGCTCCACCAGGTGATCGGTGTCTATTATGACGAGATGATTCAATCGCTCGTGCAGGGATTAAAGCAGGCGTTCCTGAATACGCGGAATCTGCCCAAGTCCGGCCGTGCGCTGCCGATTGTGCTGAGCGGAGGGACTGCGCTGCCGACTGGCTTCCGCGATCGATTCGAGAAGGCGCTGCTTGAAGCCGACATGCCGATCGCGACCACGGATATCCGCCTGGCTACCGATCCGCTGCATACGTCGGCGAAGGGTGCATTGATCGCGGCCTTGGCAGATTCCTAAGCTGGCGGATTCCTAATCTGTGGGGCGGGCGTCTTTGGATGCCGCCCTCGGTTCGGGAAGATCCTCAAGCAACCATTTGAGGTGAGTCGTGAACTCCAGGGTTAGCCGCGGTCCGCCGCGAAACGCGGGCGCATTAGGGCCTATGGAGGTAAACCAGTAATCGAAATGGTCAGAGTCAGGAGCGTTGTAGTTTCGCTCCCCCGCCGTTACCATTTCCCCCACCAGATAGAACCATCCGCCATAGAAGTGGCATCTGTCCTCAACCGGTCCGTATTCGAATGCCTCAGCTTCCTTGTTTGGATCGATGCCGAGTTGATCAAGCAGCGCTCGGAACGAAACCGGATAAACCAGATTTCGCTGGGCGGCGAAATTCTTGCAGAAGATGCAGCCGCATTTTTCAGCGAAGCCGTGCTCTAGAGTCCGGTATACCGCTGCCGTTCGATCGCGATCATAGCGGATGGTCTGATCGCCGACCCGCATTTCTGTCATCGGCATCCTTCGTCCACGTTAGCATCGACTTCTTTATCTGCCGGTAGCGCTTTCTCGCGTGGGAAGTAGTCCTTGTTTCACATTCGCTTGCAGACTTGGCCGCGGCGCTCGATCGTCACTATGGAAAGCGTCTTGGTTTCGTCGTCAACAAGGAAAAATGATTCGCCATCCGGCCACGCGCGACCTCCGTAATCCGCCTTGATTCGTCAGCTTGATCGACAACTTCGGATCATACGGCGCATCGGCTAATTCTGCATTGCGATCGAGCATGCGCTTCTTCGTTTTGTCATCCAGCG
Source organism: Bryobacterales bacterium (assembly GCA_963780485.1). Lineage (GTDB taxonomy): Bacteria > Acidobacteriota > Terriglobia > Bryobacterales > Bryobacteraceae > Palsa-89. The sequence continues at coordinate 340 of CAWACO010000019.1, read as the reverse complement.
AATCGAGGTCCTTGATCGCGCGGGAGGACAGCTTCTGAGAGTAGTTCACAGACCGCGCAGGCGACGGTACTCCTGGACATCCATCACGCGGCCGTGTTCGATGTCATCGAGGCCTTCGCGGATTGCCGCCAAGGTCTCTTCACTAAGCGACTCCCCGCCGCGCAACTCGTCGATATAATGCCGCACTTCAGCGATCTGATCGTCGGCAAGCGAGTCAATGAGCTTATGCAACTCTTCCCGGGCAGTCATTATCGCGTCTGATTGTATGATACCGTTCAGCCACCATCCTCTGCTCTGAGCACTGTGAGCAGTGGCATCGATCTCCTCCCGCATCTAGAAC
>CAWACO010000018.1:0-194856 GCA_963780485.1 Bryobacterales bacterium | reverse complement strand
GCTCTGGCCATGCAGTGGCTCAGCCGTGGACCCCCGAGGGCAGCATTCCCAGGCTCCTTTTCCTCGACACGGCCAATCACATTCTCGCCATGGACGCGGTTCCACAGCCGCATCACGAATGGAAGAAGCTTTTGCTTTCCGGACAGATTCACTTGAATCATTTCTCCCAGTTCGGTGAACTTCTTGCCGCCATTTATCGCGGAAGCTATCTGGAGCGGGGAGAGGTCGAGCCGCTCTTTCGAGATCAATCGTTCTTCTTCTCGCTTCGCCTGGAGCCGTACTACCTTTATGCGGCCAATAACGAGCCGAGGGCGGCTGTATTTCTCCGCGAACTAGTCCGGGACACACAGGCGCGCCGCTTCGCGTTAGTGCACGGTGATTACAGCCCTAAGAATGTTCTGGTATGCGGTGACCGGCTCGTCCTGCTTGATCATGAGGCCGCGAACTTTGGGGAACCGACCTTTGATGTCGGATTCGGGCTCACGCATTTTCTAAGTAAGGCGCTGCATCTATCGGAGCACAGAGTGCGCCTGCGGGCGGGCGCGCACGAATTTTGGCGAGCCTACAAGCGCGGTTTGCCGGTGATACCGGAGTTGACGGACGCCTCAGATCGAGCCGTCCGGCACACGCTGGGCTGCCTAATGGCGAGAGTGGCCGGGAAGTCTTTGCTCGAGTACATGACCCCCCAGGAACGAGACCAGCAGCGCGCCATCGTCATTCGGTGCATGGAAAAGATTCCGGCCAGCGTTGAAGAACTGATCGATCAGTTCACCGATTGCCTGGACTGACTTACTAGGGATAAGCTATCAGACATGGAACGGCGCGAATTTCTGACCATGCTCGCGGCTCTGCAGGTCGCGGCGAAGCTGGATGCGCAGACATCCAACGGGATGATCTACAGGAACCTCGGTACCACCGGCGAGCGTGTTTCCGCTCTCGGGCTGGGCGGCTATCACATGGGCGTGCCGAAGGAAGAGAGCGAGAGTATCCGGATTGTACGGAGCGCCATCGATCGAGGCATCACGTTCCTCGATAACTCGTGCGATTACCACGATGGCGGAAGCGAAATCCGTATGGGCAAGGCGCTGAAGGACGGATACCGCAAGCGCGTTTTCCTGATGACGAAGTACAACGGGCGCACGCGCGCCATGGCGGCGAAACAGATTGACGAATCGCTGCGGCGCCTGCAGGTGGAGACCATCGACCTGATTCAGTTCCACGAGAACATCCGGATGGAGGATCCCGATCGGTTTTTCGCTCCGGGCGGCGCGCTGGAGGCGGTGATGGCGGCGAAAAAGGCCGGCAAGGTGCGCTATATCGGATTCACCGGGCATAAAGATCCGGCTGTGCATCTGCGAATGCTGGACGTAGCGGCGCAGAACAAGTTCCATTTCGATTCGTGCCAGATGCCGCTGAACGTGCTTGACTATCACTTCCGGAGTTTCGCGCATCAGGTGGTGCCGCGCCTGGTAAAGGAAGGTATCGCCGTGCTGGGGATGAAGCCGCTCGCGTTTGGCGACGTGCTGAAAGCCGGCGTGGCCACGCCCATCGAATGCCTGCACTATGCATTGAATCTGCCCACGTCGGTGGTGATTAACGGATGCGACTCGATGGAGCGCCTGGATCAGGCTTTCGAGGCGGTGCGAACCTTCAAGCCGATGTCGGAGCAGCAACTGCAGGCGATTGTCTCGAAGACCAAGGAAGCCGCGATGACCGGGAAGTTCGAGCTTTTCAAGACCACCACGCAGTTCGACGGAACAGCTCAGCATCCGGAATGGATGGGCTGAGGTTCATCCTGACCCGCACCCCCAGGCCTCCTCCGATTCCCTTAGAATAGGAACTCCGGTTGGAAAGGCTAGGAGGCTTTTATGAAACAGATTTTGACGTCGTCATTGGTTCTGGCGGTGCTCGCCACCGCACCTGCGTTTGCCCAGCGCAAGGCAACCGTCGAAAATGTGCGCGAAATTGAATACTCGTCGGTGCCGAATTTCTTGAAACTTCCTTCGGGGGAGTATCTCGGTGAATCGGTCGCAGTGGCGACCAACTCCAAGGGTCATGTCTTTGTCTATCATCGCAGCGCCAATACGCGCCTGTTTGAATTCGACCAAACCGGCAAGTTCCTCAAGGAAATCGGCGCTGGCTATTATGGCTTTGAATTCGCCCATTCGGTGCGCGTGGATAAGGACGACAATATTTGGACCGTCGACGAGGGCACCAACATGATCACGAAGTTTAGCCCGGATGGAAAGGTGCTGATGGTGCTCGGGCGCAGACCTCCGGCAGTCGAGGATCCGCTGTCATACCCCGTGGGTCCGAACGTCCCGGCGAAGAAGTATATTCTCTGCCGGCCGACGGACGTGGGTTGGGACCCGCAGGGCAACATCTTCATTTCCGACGGCTATTGCAACAACCGCGTCGTGAAATATGACAAGAACGGCCGCTTCATGGCACAGGTTGGCAGCGAAAAGGCCGGCAAAGCTTTGGGAGAATTCAATCTCCCGCACGGCTTACAAGTAGATGGACAAGGGAATGTGTGGGTCGCCGACCGCGGAAACAACCGCTACCAAGTGCTCGATAACAACCTGAAGCCCATGCGGGAGATTACCGACCTTGGCACCGCCTGGACAGTATGCGTTTCGTCGGGGTCCCACCAGTACGCGTTCATGTCGAACTCGAACCCGAACGGAAACATGCCGGGAACCTGGGACACCACCGGAGAGATTTACAAGGCTGAACTGGACGGGACCGTACTGGGTAAGTTCGGTCATCCTGCCAAGCTGGCGCCTGGCTTCCAGGTGGTTCACATGATGGATTGCCGCAATCCGAACGAGATCATCGCCGGTGAAATCGAGTCCTGGCGGGTGCAGAAACTCATTCTCCAGCCATCTTCGGCCAAAGCTACGGGCAGTCGGTAGAAAGCAGTCGGAACAAGGAGAATAACCATGAAATATTTGATGCAAACACTGCTGGCTGCGGCCTTGATTGCCGGAGTTCCGGCCATCGCCCAAGGGGATGCCCCAGAAATTCGGTTCGACTCCGCTGCTAACGCTCTACAGCTTCCTGCTGGGCTCTATCTCGGTGAAGTGGGCGGTGTGGCGACGAATTCGCACGGCGATATTTTCGTCTATACGCGGACCGGCCATCCCACGATCTCGATCGGCACCGCGCGTCCATTCGCCCATGGTGGGTCGCGGCTGTTCGAGTTTGATCCCAGCGGCAAGTTCATCCGCGAGATCGGCAAGGACTCCTATGGCTTCATGTTCGCTGCCCAGGTCCGCATCGATCCCAGCGACAACATTTGGGTAGTGGATCAGATGAGCAGCATGGTGATCGAGTTCGATCCGCAAGGGCGCCTTCTTATGCTGTTGGGGCGAAAAGCCGAGAATGTTAACGTTCCAACCCGTCCGTCGAAGGGCGACAGCGCAGGACGGCCGACCGATCTCTTCGAACGTCCGACCGACGTCGCGTGGGACGCGGCCGGGAATATATTCGTCGCCGACGGCCTGGGCAATGCGCGCATCGCCAAGTTCACTAAAGACGGCAGATTCGTGAAGTCCTGGGGCAAGAAGGGAACCGCAACCGGGGAGTTTGCCAATGTGCGCAGCATCGCGGTTGACGCGCAAGGCAATGTCTATGCGGCTGATGGCGGAAATAAGCGGATCCAGGTTTTTGACAACGATGGCAACTTCAAGACCGCCTTCACCAACGTCGGAAACGCTCAGGCGCTGTGCATGACCAAGGGATCGAATCAGTTCTTGTACGTCTCGAATTCCAACCCGCCAGACGACATTGACCGCGACGGTGAAATCTACAAAATGCGACTGGACGGGACGATGATCGGCAAGTTTGGCAAGGCCGGCAAGTTGCCGAAGGAGTTCGGAACGGTCAATGCCATCGACTGCCGTAACGAAAATACGCTGTACGTCGGTGAGATCGGCAATCTACGGGTCCAGAAACTGACGCTGCACTAAAATCGTAGCGTGGCCTACTCGTACCGCAGCGCCACCATAGGGTCGACTCGGGTTGCGCGTCGCGCGGGCAGGTAGCACGCCAATACGGTCACGGCGGCGAGCAGCAACGCCATCGTCAAGAAGGTAAGCGGGTCGAACGAACTGACCCCGAAGAGCAGGCCGCGAATGAATCGCGTCAGACCGAACGCGGCCAGCGCTCCGATCACCGTACCCAGCAAGCCGAGGCGGACGCCTTCTCCGACCACCATGCGCAAGACATCGCCCGGGCCTGCGCCCATCGCCATGCGGATACCGAACTCGGCTGTGCGTTGTTCGACTGAATATGCGATTACACCGTAGATTCCCAATGAAGCCAGCGCCAGCGCGACCGACGAAAAAATGGTGAGCAGCACCGTCAGGAAGCGTGGGCGCGTTTGAGCGGCGAGAATCACGTCGTCCATGGAACGCATATTAGCCACCGGAAGCGCCTCATCCAACTGCGCAATTTCGCGACGAGCCGCTCCCGCCAGTGCATAAGGATCGCCGCGGCCCTTAAGAATCAAATAGCCCGAACTCGTGTTCTCCGACTGGAGATAGGGAAAGTACAGCTCGGTGCCCGCCGGTTTGTCGATGCCGGCGTTCTTTACGTCACCCACCACGCCAACAATCATCCGCCAATCCCCTTCAAATCCCGGCTTCACCCGGCGGCCAATCGGGCTTTCGTCCGGCCAAAACGTGCGGGCCATGGTCTGGTTGACAATTACGACCTTGGGCGCTTTTGCGCCGTCCCGGTCGTCGAAGAAGCGGCCTTCGATCAGGCGAATACCCAGCGTCTCGAAATAACGATCACCGGCCGGCTGCCAGTAATCGACGTTCTGCTGGGCCATGCCGAGCTTTTCAACATAGCCTTCGATTTGCGTGTCATTGGCATTGACACGACGCGTGGGCGGCAGGCCCCCGGTCCAGGTTGCTGCTGTCACGCCCGGTATCAAGCGGAGGCGTTGTTGTACCGTCATCCAGAACTGATGACGGCGGTCTTCATCCTTGTACAACAGCGTCGGCAGATTGAGACTCATGGTGAGCACGTGGCCCGGAACCAGACCGATATCCACCTCTTGCAGCTTCCAGAACGCGCGAACCATCAAGCCTGAGCCGATCAGCAGCACCAGCGCCAGGGAAAGCTCGGCTGTGACGAGCGCGCTCCGGAAACGATTCGCGCCCACCGTCGCGGTTGTTCGCGTACCGGCGGCCTTCAACGTGTCGTTTACATTCTGGGTGACGATCTGAGCCAGCGGCGCGAGCCCGAAGCCGAAACCCGTTGCCAGCGAGACGCCCAGCGTGAAGAGCAGCACCGGCACGTTGATCGCGATTTCCCCCGATCTCGGAATGCTTCCCGCGTTGATCGCGACGATAATATGCAGCGCCCCGTAGGCCAGCAGCAACCCGAGCGCCGCGCCGCCCACCGATAAGAGCACACCTTCGGTCACGAACTGTGCGGTGAGCCTGCCCAACCCGGCCCCCAGCGCTCGCCGAATCGCGATCTCTCGCTGCCGTGCTTCGGCGCGCGCAAGCAGCAGATTCGCGACATTCACGCATGCAATCAACAACACAAACACAACCGCTCCGAGCAGCGCCCACATCGCTACCCGTACGCCGCCGACCACCTCGTCATGAAACGGAAACATCACAACCGGATGGAACTTCGCCGAAAAGGCGTGCGTCTTCGGAGCTTTTGTCGCATCCCAGTGATTGACCAGCTGCGCAATCTCAGCGCGCGCCTGCCCGATGTCCACGCCGGTCTTCAGCCGCCCCAGCAGATACAGGAAATGGCTGGAGCGCTGGCCCGGGCTGGCAGGATCGATTTGCAGCGGACTCCACGCTTCGGCCGGATCGATCTCGCCGGGCGGGAATTGGAATCCCTTCGGCATCACTCCGATAATCCTGGTGTTTTTCCCGTTGAGCTGCACGTCGCGATTGAGAACACCGCGATCTCCGGCATAGGCTCTCTGCCACAGCCCGTAGGACAACACGATGACCGGCAGCGCACCGGGGCGATCGTCCTGAGGAGTAAGGACACGCCCTAGCCAGGGAGCCACGCCCAACGTCGCAAGCAAATTGGCAGACGGATAGCATACCGTCACGCGTACCGGTTCCGCCGCACCCGCGAGATTGGCTCCACCGTTCACCCACCCGTCCAGCGTCTCCCATGAATTCGCGTAGCGCTGCAGGTCCAAAAGCTCGGGCGGGGACACCCAAAACCGGTGAAATCCACCAGCCGACATCGTGGGAAACTCCGAATACAAGCGCACCAGCCGCTCCGGCTGGCGATAGGGGAGCGGGCGCAGCAGCACGGCGTTGACAATACTGAAAATTGCGGTGGTCGCTCCGATGCCCAGCGCCAGGCAAGCGATCGCCGCGGCCGTGAAGCCAGGGCTCTTACCAAGCATTCGTATTCCGTAGCGAATGTCGTGAACAAAGTCGCGCATTAAGGGCCCTCCCGGTAAAGCTGGGCTACGGTATATTACTCTCGTCGGTTCCGAAGGTTACCCGGTTCAAAAGATATCCACCTGGCTGCCGAACGCCCCGACGAACGTACCAAGCACCTAGCAATTAGTCTGGTTTCTTGACCTCAATTTCGTTGAGTGCCACATTAAACCGCGTCTGCAATGCCATTCCGACCAATGTTGCGATGAGGATCGCGGGGTACAGTTGCCCGATGAGAGCTTCGGCCGTGGTAAGCGATCGCGCAATGCGATGCACCGGATACGCGTCACCGAAAGATACGGTCGTGAGGGTCTCGAAGCTAAAGTAGATCAAACGAGCCGGTTCGCCTGTGGAAACTCCCACGGCGAGGGGTGTTTGGAAGTGGATTGCGTCGGGAATCTCTTCCATCAGCAGCTTATAAGCGAACGCCCAGGCCAGACCGATCAGCAAATAAGCGGCGACGCCGCCCATGACCCGGTGCACAGTAACCGGGCCGGGAAGAAACGTCTGCTTAAGCGTCATGACGACAAGTATTGCCATGCAAAAAACCTTGAGCGCCGTGTCCCAACCCCTCGGGCTGAAGGAAGGATTGAATTCGGCGATCAGGTCCGCCGTGAATTCCAGACAGGTCAGCACGACAATGAGATACATCAACATCCGCTTGTAAACGGTCGCGATTGCACCGGAGAGAAGCATGAGCGCGAAAGTAAGATCGATGGCAATTCGCCCCGCGCGGGACAAGCCGACCATCGGAACGAAAATAGTCATGAGCACCAGAAATCCGAGGAAGAAGCTCAGAAGTCGATCCTCACGCCAGAAACCAGTCAACTGCCGATCTGTATCAGCCACGTAATTTTCTCCTTTGGCATCGGCCCCCGTCGAATCCCTCGACCGGCGCCACCCACCTCAGTTTTTCGGCACCACGTATCCTGTGCGCGCCCGCACGCGGGCCTTCGGATGTTGTTCGGCGGCCGCGCGCGTAAGTTCCACTTGGATGCTGCGCCTGGCTCCTGGTTTCCCTGCGGGCTGCGCGTAGTACAGGCTGTAGCGGCTCCGAATGCGGTGCATCGACTCCTGAAATGCAATCCCGACGTCTCGGGTGCCGATAGCATCGCCACCGGTCTTTTCGGCGATACCCTTCATCCCAGCCTCCATCAACAGGTTTTGCGGACCCAAAACGACGCCTACGGTTCGGATGGTGCGAAATAGCTTGTTGGAAACGATGAGGCCGCTGAGGAGCGCGTCGGCTTCCCAAAAGTCCGCGACCACCGACTGCTCGCGGCGCGTCCGCACCCCCATGTTGTCGGTGATGATCAAGACGGCGCGCCGCCGCTCGCTCTTGGGTTCGCGCATCAACCGCAGCGCCGCTGCGTCAACGGCGTCCTGAATTCTTGTGCCGCCGCCGAAACGAAGGTGGAGCACATCCTCCTCAATGGTCCTCTGCACGGCGTCGAGATCTTCGGTGAAAGCCGCGACCTCGCGGCTCTGGGCGTTGAACACCATGATAGAGACGCGGTCGCCCGCGCGCAGTTCCTGCAGCGCTTGGTGTGCGGCCGCCGCCACCGCTTCGACCACGGCCTGCATGCTGCCCGAAATATCGAACAGCAGGATCAGGTCGAGCGCCTGGTCTCCGGCGGAAAAATGGAGCACTGGCTGCGGTTTGCCGTCGTCCAGGATGCGGAAGTCGTCCTTGCCGAGCCCACTGAGGACGCGCCCATCCTCGATTACTTCAGCGTCGACATGCACCAGCGCTACCTCGGTGCGGAACGTCGGGGTGGTCTGCGCACCCAGCACCGCGCACAGAAGCGCTGAACACATTAAGGCACGGGACCTCCAGCACATTCTGGCCCAATTGTACTTCCTGACGGTTTCAGCATGCCGGCAGAAATCGGCGCGGCGTCGGACTTGGTGCCGTTATATACTGTCCAACCAGAGGCAAAACGTGAAATTCACATGGTTCAATCTGATGCCGTGGCCCTACCTGCCGGATGATTTTCGGGAAACCAACCGTTCGGTGTGGGTGGATATTAATTCGCGATACTTCGATCCGGCGCGAGCGCACCTGGTGTATAACGATTACCTCGATCTGCTGGAGTACGCCGCGCAGGTAGGCTTCGATGGCGTCGGTGTGAATGAGCATCATCAGAACGCTTATGGATTGATGCCGTCTCCCAATCTGATTGCCGCATCGCTCGCGAGGCGCACCGATGACTGCGCACTTGTCGTGCTGGGCAATTCCATTGCGCTCTATAATCCACCGGTGCGTGTGGCCGAGGAATTCGCCATGCTCGATTGCATTTCTGGCGGCCGCCTGGTGGCGGGCTTCCCCGTGGGCACTTCCATGGACACCAACTACTGCTACGGGACCATTCCAGGCCTGACGCGCGAAAAATACGCGGAAGCGCACGAATTGATCATGCGCGCTTGGCGGGAGCCCGAACCCTTTGCGTTCAACGGCCGCTATACCAAACTGCGCTATGTCAACCTATGGCCGCGCCCGATCCAAAAGCCCCATCCGCCTATCCATATTCCCGGTGGAGGGTCGCTGGAGACGTACGATTTCTGCATCGACAACACCTACTCATACTCCTACTTGAGCTTTGGCGGTTATATTCGCGGCAAGGCCCTCATGGACGGCTACTGGAATCGCGTGGCGGAGCGCAACGCACCCGACACCTCGCCCTATCGCGCCGGCTTTGCGCAATTCGTTTGCGTCGCCGATACCGACGCCGACGCCGAGCGCCTCTATGCCCCACACGCGCATTACTTCTACAACCGCTGCCTGCATGTGTTCACCGGCTTCGCCGACGCGCCCGGCTACCGCACCATCAAGACCATTCAGAAAGGCGTTCTCAACCAGTACGCCCCGACCACCATCTTCGACGAGGTTCCCTGGGGCGAACTGGTGGAAAGTGGACGTGTCATCGCGGGCAGTCCTGAAACCGTGCGTCAGCGCATGGAGGAGCTGATCAAGAGCCTGCGGGTCGGCCACATTTTCTGCCTGGTGCAAATGGGTGACATGCCGAAGGACAAGTGCATGCACTCCACCCGATTGTTCGCCGAAAAGGTAATGCCTAAGCTGCGGCATCTTTTTCCGGAATACGCGAGCGACGATCGCTTCTGGTGCAAGCCCCTGCCTCAACGCACCAAGCCTGCCAGTTTGCCCGCGGAATTAGTGGGTGCGGAGAAGTGACCGCGGAGAAAAAAAGTCCCTACGGTTACCTGGATCTGCGGTCAGAAGCGGTATCGGAAAGGTCCTAAATTGTTGGCGCAGAGCCAAATTGTTGAATCGATTTGGCTCCCAGTCTGGACGCGTTTCGAACTTATGCGACTCAACTGGCTATCAGCATCAACCGCCGCATACGGAGGAAAAGCCTTTGATTCAGCGATGCCTTACTTTCGAAGTAAGCCAATAGGTCGGTAGCGTTCTGAATATACGCGAACTGTGGCGCCTCAGATTCGTTAGCGTGCTGCATGTACCGGATTGCTCGTACTCGCGGTGCGTAGCGTTGATTCTAACACCTATTCCGAACGGGATGAGTCACATCAAGCACCGGATCGGCCGTGGCATTGTCCGCCAAGGCCGCACGTAGTCTTGCGAAAAGACACGAACAGGCGATTACGTCGCGCATGTGCACATCCGCCGAAATAGACTGCTCGGTCTCAGAGTTTGTTGCGTAGACCCTCTGTGGACTCGAACCGCAAAACAAACGGCTCAAGCCCTCGACATCTGGTTCACTCTGCGGAAGTGCCCTGTATTGAATGCGCGGTTTTTTGGCTCCTCAGGTAGGACTCGAACCTACAACCCTTCGGTTAACAGCCGAATGCTCTACCATTGAGCTACTGAGGAGCAAGGCGGGAAGCTTACTTCATCCACATTACATCAGACCACCTGCAATGCTGTCAAACTGCTAACCGCCCTGTCAAATAGTTAGCCCTTGCTAAACTGGTAGTCTCCCCATGGATTTGGAAAAAACATACGAGCCGCAGCGCTTCGAGTCCCACTGGGCTCGCTGGTGGGTGGAGACTGGCATTTTTCACGCCGATCCCAAAGCCCCCGGCCCGCGCTTCTCGCTCGCTGTTCCGCCGCCCAACGTCACTGGCTCGATGCACATCGGCCACATGCTTGAACATTCTGCTCATCGACGCAGCCATTCGCTGGCGCCGCATGAGCGGCTACAACACTCTGTTTCTGCCGGGTGTGGATCACGCCGGCATCGCCACGCAGATGCTGGTGGAGCGCAGCCTCGCCGAACAAGGTCTCACGCGCCAGCAGCTCGGCCGAGAAGAATTCGTCAAGCGCGTCTGGGAATGGAAAGAGAAATACGGCAGCCGAATCACTGAACAGATGAAGCGCATCGGCGATAGCTGCGACTGGAGCCGTGAACGCTTCACTCTGAGTCCGGAATTGTCCCGCGCTGTGCTGGAAGCGTTCGTGCGTCTGTACGAACGTGGCCTGATCTATCGCGGGACCTATATGGTGAACTGGTGCCCGCGCTGTCAGACCGCCCTTTCCGATCTCGAAGTGAAGCACGAAGACACGCAGGGCACCTTGTGGCACATCCGTTACCCGCTGAAAGACGGCTCGAGGAGTCTTGTGGTCGCCACCACGCGCCCGGAAACGATGCTGGGCGATACCGCCGTCGCTGTGAATCCGAAAGACCCGCGTTATAGCGACCTGGCCGGCACGACCGCGTTGCTGCCCCTGATGGATCGCGAAATCCCGGTCATCTTCGATGAATTGGCCGACCCGCAGTTCGGAACCGGCGTGGTGAAGGTGACGCCTGCGCACGATCCCAACGATCTCGAAGCCGGCAAGCGCCACAATCTGCCGCATGTGAAAGTGATCGGCGAAGATGCCCGCATGACTGCGGACGCCGGCCCCTACGCTGGTCTCGACCGCTTCCAAGCCCGTAAGCGTGTGGTCGCCGATCTCGAAAAGTTGGGGCTCATGGAAAAGATCGAGCCCTACCCTCTCGCCATCAGCAAGTGCGACCGTTGCGGGACCATCGTCGAGCCCCTGGTCTCCACGCAATGGTTCGTCAAAACCAAACCACTGGCCGCCAAAGTCCTCGACGCCGTGAATAGCGGCCGCATCGCATTTGTCCCTGAAAACTGGAACAAGACGTTCTTCAACTGGATGGAGAACATCCGCGACTGGTGCATTTCGCGGCAGCTCTGGTGGGGTCATCGCATTCCCGCCTGGCACTGCGCCGATTGCAAGAAAATCACCGTCGCCCGCGAAGCGCCGCAGGCCTGCGCCTATTGCGGATCGGCCCGCATCGAACAGGATCCCGATGTCCTCGACACCTGGTTCAGCTCCGGCTTGTGGCCTTTTTCAACATTGGGCTGGCCCAACGACACCGAGGATCTGCGCGCTTACTATCCGACCTCGTTGCTGATTACCGGCTACGACATCCTCTTTTTCTGGGCGGCCCGCATGATGATGCTGGGTTTGGAGCTGACGAACGATGTCCCTTTCCGACAGGTGCACTTGCACACACTGGTGCGCGACCCTGAACGGCAGAAGATGTCCAAGACCAAGGGCAACGTCGTCGACCCCCTCAACACCATCGATAAATACGGCACTGACGCCGTGCGGCTGGCGCTGATGATGTCGGCGGCTCCTGGCACCGATATTACTTATAGCGAAGATCGCCTCAACTCGGCCCGCCAGTTCGGCAACAAAATGTGGAACGCCGCGCGGATGATCCTCATGAATATGGAGGCGGCCGGGATTGAGCCGTCGATTCCGGAGCCCGGCCGCGCCGAAACGCTGGAGGATCGCTGGATCTTCAGTCGTCTGAGCGCCACTACGGAATCTGTGAACCGCGCGCTCGAGCAACACCGCTATCACGAGGTGGCGGAGGAGTTGTGGCAGTTCTTCTGGCACGATTTCTGCGACTGGTACCTGGAGATCAAGAAGTTGCGCCAAGCGCCCAATTCCGGACTGACCAACGACTGGCGCAATTTTCTGAACGTTTTTGGCGCCTACCTGCGGCTGCAGCATCCGCTCATGCCGTTCATCACCGAGGAGCTGTGGCATCGCTTCGGGCAAACCGAGTCTATCGCGCTGGCTGAGTATCCCCGCGCCGGTCCAAGAGATGAGCCCGCTGAACGCGAGATGGCGCTGATGCAGGAGATGATTACGGCCGCCCGCCAGTTGCGCGCCGATAACGGTGTGGATAAGAAGTTACTGCTCGAAGGCGTCTTGTATTGCCGCAATGGCGCGAAGAGCGTGGATCTCAGTGTCGTTGAGAGGCTCGCTAACGTGAAGCTCGATATCCGCAGTGAAGCCGCGCCAAAGCTGGAGGGCGCGGTGCGTTCTACCCCGGATTTCGATCTGTCCCTCGAACTTCCCGCGGTGGATTCCGGCGCCCAGCGCGGCCGGCTGGCGAAAGAGATCGAGCAGCTCGAGAAACTGATCATTGACAAAGACCGCCAACTCGCCAATGACAAATTCTTGAGTAGCGCGCCCGCTCACGTAGTAGACTCGCTGCGGGCCAAGCGCGCCGAGTACGTCGCGCAACTCGAAAAAAGCCGGGCAGTTCTGAACGATCTCGAATGACTCCAGTTCAGATCGTCGAGCGCGCGCTCGAAGAAGACATCGGCTCGGGCGATGTCACCACTAATCTCTGCGTTCCCGCGGACCGCACAGCGACCGGCCGCTTCCTCGTCCGCGAGCCCATCGTTGTGGCCGGCGCGGAACTGTTGCCGCTCTTATACGACGACATCGATTTGAAAGCGCCGAGCGGCACTTGCCTCCAAGCCGGAAAAGAAATCGCGGCCGTTCACGGGCCGGCCCGACAGCTACTCACGCGAGAACGCGTGGCCCTCAATTTTCTGCAGCACCTGAGCGGCATCGCGACCCAAGCTCGCAAATACGTCGACGCCGTCGCCGGCACCGGCTGCCGTATTCTCGATACCCGCAAGACCATCCCCGGTCTGCGGGAGCTGGAGAAGATGGCGGTGCGCGCCGGCGGTGCCACCAATCATCGCATGGGCCTCTTCGATGCGGTGCTGATCAAGAACAATCACATCACGGCCGCGGGCGGCGTGCGGGCGGCGCTCGACGCAACCCGGAACGCCAATGTGCCCGTCCAGATCGAAGTCCGCACGCGCGCCGAGCTGGAAGAAGCGTTAGAGTGCGGCGCGAAGAAGCTGCTGCTCGACAACCTCACTCCCGCGCAGGCCAAGGAATGGATCCGATACATCGCCGGCCGGGCGACCGTCGAGCTTTCGGGCGGCATCACTCTCGATACCGTGCGCGCGTACGCCGAGACCGGCGCGGACTTCATTTCCGTCGGCGCCATCACGCATTCCGCGCGTGCCGTCGACATCCACTTCCAACTGGAGCTCGAATAACGATGGCCTTTGACCTCGAGTGGGTGCGGTCACGCTTGCCCGATCGCCCCATCCACTGGCACCCTGCCATCGGATCCACGATGATCGAGGCCAGCCGATTGGCCTCAGCTGGATGCCCTTCCGGCGCCATCGTTGGCGCCGATGAACAGACCGCCGGGCAAGGGCGCTATGGTCGAGCTTGGCACTCGGAGCCAGGATCGGGTCTCTATGTCTCCATCGTTCTGCGGTATCGGTTTGCCCCCAGTACGCTGCCGTTGGTTACGCTGGCGCTTGGCCTGGCCGCCAGCGAAGCGATTCTCAAGGCGACCGATCTCGTCTGTGACCTGCGCTGGCCGAATGACGTGCTGATTCAATCCCGAAAGTGCGCTGGAATTCTCACGCAACTGGAAAGCTCGGCTATCATTGCAGGCATCGGCATCAACGTGAATCATTCCGCGTTTCCCCAAGATTTGATCGATGTTGCGACCTCGCTGCGTCTTGTGACCAACCGCATTCAGTCGCGTGAGCGGCTCCTGGTGGAGCTGGCCCCGAGTGTCGACAGATTCTGCACGATGCTTGAAAAAGAGGGCGGGGAACCGATCCTGGCGATGTTCTCCCAGGCATCCAGCTTCGTCTTCGGTCGTCGCGTTTCCGTGGATCAGGGCCATTCGTTGCTCGAAGGCACCACGGCGGGTCTCAACAGTTCCGGCTTTCTGATTCTTCAACGTGACGATGGAACGAAAAATGTAATCCTGGCGGGAGGGGTGCGCCCATGCTCTTAGCGCTTGACGCCGGCAACAGCAACATCACCATCGGCGCCTTCGAGGGCCGCGAGTTGATCGGCCGCTGGCGGCTTCGCACCATCCACGAGCAGACTGCCGACGAATGGGGCGTGCTGATGCGCAATCTGTTTGCGCTGGCCTCGCTCGATCTAGCGCGGGTCGATGGCATCATCATCGCCAGCGTCGTGCCTACGCTCGATGCCCCGCTCACAGGCATGGCGGAGCGTTACTTCCACACCACGCCGCTATTCGTGACGCCTGACACTGATATCGGATTAAAAGTGTTGTACGACAATCCTCGCGAAGTGGGCGCGGACCGCGTAGTGAACGGCGTAGCGGCCTTCAATCGTTATGGCGGGCCGGCAGTGGTCGTCGATCTCGGCACCACCATCAACTTCGATGTCGTGTCGGCCAATGCCGAATATCTGGGCGGCATGATCTGCCCCGGCATCGGCATGTCGATCAGCGGTCTGTTCGCCAAGACTGCACGGCTTCCCATGGTGGATTTTCGTGAGCCGGCCCGGCTGATCGGCAAAAACACTGTGAACAGCATCCAGTCCGGTCTGTACTATGGTTTCGCGGGCTTGATCGATGGAATCGTAGAGCGTGTTATAGCCGAGTTGGGCAGTAAGACCACCGTGATTGCCACCGGAGGTCAGGCGCGCTTGATCGCGCAAGTGTCACGCACCGTGAAAGAGATCAACGAGGATCTTACGCTCGAAGGCCTGGAAATCATATGGCGCCGGAACCAGAAGAAGTAGCCTGGCCTTCCAACTACTTCAACTATTTCACCGAAGTCGAGGAACATTTTCAAAAGGCGCGCGGCACCAGCCTGTTTCTGATGTCTCCGCTCGATTGGGCGCTGGTGGAAACCTGGAAGAATGCCGGCGTTCCCTTGGAAGCGGTCCTGCGCGGCATCGACGTCGCGTTCGAGAAATGGCGCACCGGAAAGAGTCGCATCCAAATGGTCAACTCGGTGGCCTATTGCGCGCAAGCCGTTCTGGCGGAAACGCAGGTGATGGCGGGCGTGGCACGACCGCTCGAGAAAGCCGCCAACAGCGCCGTTTAGCCTGGAAGAACTGCAGACCTACCTCTACGCCAACGTCGCCGAGATCCGCCAACAGCCGGGCTTTGAAGAGATCGCGGCGTCTGTTGACCGCTTGGCCGCGGATGCCGAAGCCATGTATGGCGACCTCGAAGACCTGGAGCGGCGTCTCACCGCGCTCGAAGACAAGATGGTCGCAATCGCCCGCACGCGTCAAACCGAAGACCAGTTGCTGGCAGCACGAACCGACTTGGATCGCGAGTTGCGCCCCTACCGCGGCAAGATGACGGCCGACCAGTTGGCGATGCTCCAAAAGCAATATCTCGAGCGGCGCTTGCTCGAATCTTCGGGTTTGCCGCGATTGAGCCTCTTTTACCTAAAATAGACCTCGACGTAACGGTTAGAAGCGCGTGGCGGCCTCCCTACCGAGGCATCCAACGGGTATGGATGAGAAGAGAGATGACTTCCCCGTAAGCAGCACCGATGAACTTAGCGTAGCCGGAGGGGCTGCCGCGAATCGGTCCCGTAAGCTTGGGGAATTCAAACCGACCAATTCGCCACTGTCGGCAGCCGATCTGGAGCATCGGCGGGGCGATGCAGCCAAGAAACGAAAGCGAGGGTGGATTCCACGTACCACCGAGAACATCGGCGAACTGACTCCAATTCCTGAGGACAAACCCGCTAAGCAGTGATACACTCACACGGTGGATAGCAGCGGAGCCTCGGCTGCCAGGCGGGTTACACGCCTCGAATGGTTCGTCCTTGTTCTGCTAGTCGCCTCAGTTGCCATCAACTATATCGATCGCGGCACGCTTTCTGTCGCCGGAGTCGCGCTCAGCAACGAACTGCATCTCAAACCCAACGAACTCGGCTTCTTGCTCTCGGCCTTCTTCTGGACTTACGCCGGTTTCCAATTGTCGCCGGCTGGCTGATTGATCGTTTCAACGTAATCGCAGTACTAGCCGGGGGCTTCCTGATTTGGTCCGTGGCAACTGCGCTCACCGGCGTGGTCACTGGATTTGTGGCTTTGTTTGTTCTGCGTCTGTTGCTGGGGATCAGCGAGTCGGTCTCCTACCCCTCTTATTCGAAGATTATCGTTGCCAGCTTTCCAGAGGAGCAGCGGGGCTTCGCCAACGGCTTGATCGACGTCGGCGGCAAGCTCGGTCCGGCCATCGGGCTGGTTGCCGGAGGCTCGATTCTTGACGGATTCGGCTGGCGAGCCGTCTTTATTTCGCTCGGCCTAGCCCGTCTCGGCTGGCTGGTTCCCTGGCTTCTGGTGGCCCCAAAGATGCGTACCGTGGTCTCCATTTCCGCTGCCGGTCCCGGCCCCGGCCTTGCGGATATCTTGAAGAAAAGAGAGGCTTGGGGCACGTTCTTAGGTTTGTTTTGCTCGAATTATGCCTGGTATTTCATGTTGACCTGGCTGCCCCAATACCTGCTTCTCGAACGCCACTATTCAACCCGAATGATGGCTCTCACCGGGTGGCTTCCTTTTTGCGCTACGGCGATCGGAGCGGTTCTGGGCGGCTGGTTCGCGGACGCCTGGATTCGACGAGGCGGCTCGGCTATGCTGGTGCGCAAGAGTTTCTGCGTTACCGGACTATGCGGCTCAGCAGTACTGCTGCTGCCATCCGCGGTCGCGGCCGGCCAGATCACAGTGATGTCCCTGCTGATTCTGGCGTCCTTTGTTTTCGGCCTCTACTACCGCAAATCTTTTTGCTGTAACCCAAACTCTGGCCGGGGTTGCGGCGGCGGGCAAGTGGACAGGAATCCAGAACGGGCGGGCAATCTGGCGGGTATTGTGGCTCCAGTCGTGACCGGATTCATCGTCGAGCGTACCGGTGGGTTCTATCTTGCGTTCGTGTGGGTTTGCGTACTGCTGTTGGTGGGGGCTTTTTCTTTCCTGCTGATCATTCGCAGAGTGGCCCCGGTTGCATGGACCAATTCGACGGAAGACAAAAATGCATTTGGAGCGATTTCTTCTGGATCATTCTAGACAAGTTATGGTAGTATCTTGCCAGGGAAACCTTTTGCCAAAAAAGAGCGTCCTTCGAAGTGGCGCCACATCCAGGTTCCCTATCCCTCCTCCGGCGACATCCCGAGTTGAGTTAGGCAGTCTGAAGTGCGAAAGCATTTCGGGTTGCCGGCCGGTGAGCATCTTCCTCCGAGTGCTCACCGGTTTATAAATCGGCGCTGTCAGAACCCCGACTGCTTCAGTCTTACGCTCTTTCTTATTTTGTCGGTCCAATGCCGCTCGCAGGCCAACCTGGGCCCGGTGACTCCCTGGATATTGTTCCAGTGCGCGCCGGAATGCCGACTCGGCTTCGGGTAGCTTGCCATTCTTGAGCGCCGCCTGGCCCAATGCCTCCAGCACCGGACGCGGATAATAGGGCGGCTCGGAGTACAGCATGTGGAGTTCCGAGTTGGCCGCTTGATCGAGCTTCTTGAGGCCGGGCTCGAGTTTGCCGTCGGCCAACTTCAGATGGCCGTCCAGTTCCTCGCGGGCGACTTCGAGAACTTCGGGAACCGGCATCTTCACCTTTTCCTTGTATTCGGTCAGCGAGTCCTCCATCAGCTTGGCCTCGGCTTTGGCCTGGGTCGCATTTCCTTTGGCCACATAAGCCAGCGCCATGGCCCAGTGCCGCCAGGCTTGCTCGCGCGGCTTGTCATAGACGGGCAGCGTCTTACCGTCCAGGATTTCGTCCCAGCTTTCAGACTGGACCAAGGTGCGCAGCATTGCGAACCAGCCTTGCCGGTAGGCGCTGGTGAATCCGTCGACCGATGCCTGCTCGCGCGGGTTTTCTTTGAAACCGAGCAATTCGCGCGCTGCATCCTCCGCCTTGTCGTACTGGCCTTGGAAGGAGTACGCGGTTGCCAGATAGTGGACGTTGTGGCCGTGATGGCCAGTCCCATAAAGTCGATCACCCTGAATGTAGCCCCGTTCGTTTTCGGCTGCCGCGGCGAAGGACTTCGCGGCATCCTCCCAGCGGCCGGTCTGCGAATAAATATGACCGGGCATATGCAGGGCGTGCGGGATGTTGGGAACCAGCTCGGCGTAGCGCTTGCAGCTCGGCCACGCGTCTTTCGCGAACGTGGAGCCTTCGAAGCCGTGGATCACGTAATGGTGGACGCCGGGATGATCGGGGAACTTTACCAGCAGATCGCGCAGGATGGCGACCGCTTCCATAGTGGTTCCGCGCGGAGTTTTGTCGGGCAGGGTGAACCCCCGCATCAGATGCAGCGCCAGATACGTTCTGGCTTCCACCTCGTTCGGATATTGCGCGACAATCGCCCGCAGGCCCAGGATGTAAGCCTCATCCTGATCTTTTGCTTTTGGATCGCGCCGGGCAACGATGGAGGCGATGTACAGTTTCTCGAGCGGAGTCGCTTTACCCGCAACCTGTGCCAATTCATCGGCGCGGTGAGCAGCCTCGGATGCTCGCGACGCGGCTCGATATGGATTCCCTTTGCCAAAAACCTTCTCGGCGCTGTCGAGTTGGAAACGCGGGCGGTAATCGCCGGCCGCTACCATGGCGATGCCCCATTGCGGCATCGGCGCGTCGGGATCGAGTTCGGCTGCCTGGCGGAACGACCGCTCCGATTCCGTAGACCAGAAGGAATGCATCTGCGCCACGCCCTGATCGAAGAACTGCTGTGCCTTGGGATTCGAGGTGGTGATGGCGAAGTGAACGACGCCTTGCCCGGTCATCAGCTTGGCAGGCAGCGACGGCGCGACGCCGCTGGGAGGCGGTACGCACAGGTCGGGCTGCTTGCTTTGCGCGAACAGGGCGGAAGAGGCCAGCAACAACAGGGCTGCAGATTTCATGGAGACTCCTTCTCCGGTCTATCGTAGCGCAACGCGTTGGAAGGCGCTGACGATGCTGGCTGGAACGCCGTATCGATCGATTTCGTCAATCCCGCACCAAGCCACCTCGGGCGCTTCTTCGGTGCAGGTGATATCGCTCGCTTCCGCATCCAGTCTGAAGATCAGATCATGGTGCAAGTGAAATGGCTCGCCTTTGTGCGCCGGGATTCCATGGACATCCATGCCGGCCAGGCGCGCAGTGCTTCCGGGCGCGATCCGCACCGCCGTTTCTTCCATCGCTTCGCGTCGCGCTGCGTCCGCCAACGTGCTGTCGCTCGCTTCGACGTGCCCGCCCGGCAGCAGCCAGCGGCGCAGACGATGATGATGCACCAGTAGAATGCGCTGGCCATCCGGATGCAGCACCAGCGCGGTGCAGGTGATGTGGCCGGGATGAAACTGGTCGCGCGAGAAGGGGGCTGGGGTATGTTCGAGCAAAGCCAGAATCAGATCGCGGCTTTTTTCTTCCTCTGGCGATGCGGCGAAGCTGGTCACCAGGCTGACGGCTTCGTCGCGCGAAGGCATCCCCGGTTAGAACTCGATCGCCGCCAGCACTTCCGAGGGCCGCTTGTCGAAGGCGCGGCAAATCGCCAGCAGGCTTTCGACGCTAGGCAGGTTCGCGCCCCGCTCGATGGAGCTGATCTGCGAGATGCTGAGCTTGGTGGCGGCGGCGAGGTCTTTAAGCGACCAGTCCCGCTCTACGCGCAGCATCTTGATCTGATGGCCCAGCCGCTCGCGCAGCCGGTTCTGGGTCATGCGGCCGAATCCGAATTTCTCAATCGCGTTCAGCAGTGTCTGGCGAAGCTGCGCCAGCGAGAATGGCTTGGAAATGTAATCGAACACCTTCATCTTGAACGTGGCGCGCATGTCTTCGAGCGATGGATAGCCGGTGATGATGATCACGCACAGACCCGGATAAGCGCTCTGCAATTGCTCCAGAACCTTGTCACCCTTGAACTCACCCATCTTCATGTCCAGCAGAACGATGTCCGGCAGGCGCTGCTCGCAGGCCGCAAAAAGGCCGGCCGGATGCGCGAAAGTTCGAATGACGTACAGCCCGTCATCCTTAAGCGCGTCTTCGAGGTAATTGCAAAAATCGAGGTCGTCGTCCAGGATGGCGAGATCCACGAACCCGTTCGGGTTTTGAGTTTCGGGCGTCTGCTCGGAGACGGTCTTGATGCTCATGCGTGGCTCCCCACTCGGCGCGGCTCGGAAACCGGCAACGCGACCTCCAGGCACGCGCCGCCCTCGACGCGATTGGAGGCGGCAATGGTACCGCCGTGCTGATGAACAATGCCTTCGGCGACGGTCAAACCCAAACCGGTTCCGTTGGCGTCCAGCCGGCTGGATACGAACGCTTCAAAAATATCCGGCAGCACGTCGGAAGGAATGCCCGGCCCGTCGTCTTCTACCGTGACCGAGATCCAGGATTGCGCGTTGCGGTTCAGGTGTCTCGAATTCACTGCGATTTTACCGGAAGGCCGAATGGCATAAAGCGCGTTGCGCAGCAGGTTGACGAAGACCTGGATCAGGCGATCGGAATTACCGGTCACCACGTCGCCAGCCCCCACCAGATTCTCGAAATGCGCGCCGGCGGCCTTTTCGTCGATGGCGACCAGGCTCCAGGCGTCGTCGATCAGGTTGCGCAGCGGAACCGGTTCCAGATGCTGCTTGCGGACTCGCGAGAAATCGACCAGGCTTTCGCTGATTTTGCGAATCCGCTGCGTCACGCGTAGCATGCGCGCCAAGCGCTCCAATGTGGCGGGATCGCGCGTGGTTTCGGTGAGCTTCTCGATGGAGCCCTGCAGCACCGTCAGCGGCGTATTCAATTCATGCGCGACGCTGGCGCTCAGCAACCCCAGACTCACCAGGCGATCCTGCGCTTCCAGGCGCCGCAAAGCTTCCTCCAGTTCGTCCTCGCGCTTGCGGAGATCGAGGATGGTGGCGTTGCGCGACCGCATGATTTGCCCGATCTCGTCGCCGAGGATCAACTGCTCGTCGATGATTTCCTGCTCGCGGTTGCCATGCTGGGTGGCCTGGTCGGCGTTCAGCATGAGCCGCAGCGGCCGGTAGACATACAGCGGCATGATGGTGGTCTCAAGCGCCAGTACAGCGAGAATGTAGATCCCGCCCAGCACGATAAAGAAGTTGGTCTTGGCTTGCTCGGGCAGATAGGGGTACAGCGCGAAGTAGACCCCGATCGCCAGAATCGTGAAAAACAGATTATGCAGCACCATCAACTTGGGCCGCACCTTGAGATCGCCGAAGAGCTTGGCGACGCTTCCCGGAGTGCGCGCCGGAACAGGGACTCCGATGGAGTTACTTTGAGGCAAGAGGGCTGGCTCCTATCAATATGATTCTTCCACAGGTGGAGCGGCCGGGTACGGGGCACCCTAACGGAGCTGAGGCTGGACGTACACTTTCAGGATCATATCGCTCGGCTTGGTTGGAATCGTGCCGGCATTGTACGGCGTTGAATTCTTGCTATAAGGAAATCGGTAGGGATACGCCCGGATGCCGCCATAGATGTAGCCCACCATGGTTTTCGTTCGCCCCAGCCGTTCGTAATCAAGAATATTGGTGGCCGGATGAGCCCGCCCAACTTCCGGCGTCGGGATGAAGACTGCGCCCGTTCCCAAGAAACCGGGCAGGAAGCCGGGATGAACAAATTCGGTAGTCGCTTCCCGTCCCGCCGCCATCACCGTTCTGATCGTTGAAATTTGATCGCTCCATTGCATCCCGTCCAGATAAGCGGCCTCTGTCTTACTGCCGATCCTAGGATTTTCTACAAAGGCGGCCGACGCCGGATCCCACGAGAATCTGCTAATCCCTCCGAAGAATGTCGCATACATGGTTTCCGTGGATCGGTCGTACATCAGCAACCGGGCGCACGAGTAGGCATTCATTTTCTGTTCGAAGCCGGAGTCGGCAACGGGCGTGGAATTTTCAAAAAGATAAACCGGCTTGCTGTAGCTCAGCTGTGTCTCCGGAGTGAAAACTCCGCCGTATGCCACCAAGCCCAGGCCTTTAGGCGAAAGGAATTGAGTCACATTCAGATCTCGCCGATGAAACTCTGTCTCATCCCGGTACGTATGAACCAATCGGACGCTCAGGCCACCGCCTGGAGCCACGGCAATTCTCAGCTTTCGAATCTCACTCAAATATGTCTGCGAGACCTCCTCCGCATTATGTTCCGCATGACCTTCGAAAGCGGTGTAGCTGCCCATAAACACGTGCCCCATGACCAGGTAGAAATAATCGTCCGCAAGCTTCACCAACTCGCCGCCGGCCGACTGGACCAATGGCGTGGACGCGAACATGATGCTCGACGCGGGAAGATGGCCTTGTATCACGCCGTCAATCAACACCGGCAAGTCGATCTGTGAGATCAGAGGAAATGTCAACCACTGGCCGCGATGATCCTGGCCGTAGCCGCCGCAAATGTACAGCTTGGGTCCGTCCTGGAAATAGAGCTGTCCGGTGGCTGTCCATTGATCTTTCACCGCGGCTAGGCTTCCCGGCAGCGACTCAACCGCCACATGATAAGTTCGCGCAGGTCTGACTGTCGTATCGACAACCCAGACGTCGCGATTCGCGTCGGTCCGCAAAAACTCCGCAGGGCCACCACCGACACTGTGATACCCCGCGATACGTCCACCGATGAATACCCAGCGCCCTTTCCATTGCGCAAACGCAAAAGACTGGAGGCGGGGAGCGCCGGCAAATTCGCTGCTGGCGTCCTCGGACGCGTCGATGGTGAACGGCAATTTCGTCACCGGGAGCGTGGCCAAAAGCAGCGCGAAGGTCGGGAGCTTGGTCATGTTGCCAGGGTTGACGCCTCAGCGGCCAGCACTTCACAGATCTCGCGGAAGGAACGGTTCTCCAGGGTTTCACAGGCGCGCGCGACGAATCCCGTCATATTCGCGACCGCGAAGCTGATCCCGTTCAGATTGCGTTCAGGAGGAACTCCCGGCAAGGGCCGTGGATAACCGGAGGCGAAAAAATACCGAGAGCCATTGGCGTCGCTGACGCGATAACGGTCCCTCGGCAGATCCCAATCCACCTCCACGCCGATCACTCCTTTGAGAACCCCCGGCAAGACCGGTTGCGGGCCTGCGCTGCGCGCGGAAACCAGCAGTGTACCTGCTGACGCGGCGCGCTCCACCAACAATTGCAACTCGTCCCGGCGATCGAAGTTCGACGTTCCAAGACTTAGGTTGACGATATCCATCCGATTCTCGATGGTCCACTCTATCGCTGCGATTAGACGATCCGACGTCGCGCGCAAAGAAGCTCCGAACAACTTCAAAGCATAATATTCCGCGCCCGGGGCTTTCTCCTGAATCGCGGCGGTAACGGCCGTTCCGTGGCCGACAGGATCGTCCGAGGAAAGTTCCTCAGCTTCCGAGCCGATGATGACCTGGTGCGTCGGAGCGCAGATATGCGGATGCCGCACGTTCACGCCGCTGTCGATCACCGCGATCTTGAGACCACGACCTGTTGCGGCGGCCATGGGTTCAAGATTACTGCCTACGCTCATCGGCTGGCAAGCGTGATAAGATTCGTCGTCGTGTCCTTATTCAGGTAAATAAGCTTGCGCGATTCCAGAGTCTCGGCATCGAAGATTTCGAGGGTCGATCCCGCGCCGTACATATACAGTTTCTTGCCCGTCCCCCCCACGGAGAAACGGAATGTCGGCCGCGACTCGAATTCCTTTTTCTTGATGACGTCATGTTTTTGCAAATCCCACACCCACCATTCAGTTGATCGATTCGCACCGGTGCCGATTTTCGGCATGACCGAGTAACCGCGCTTGCGATCCGGCGACACCTGAAAGCCCATCATGGGCAGCATGGGCCCAATCGGGAAGTAGTCGACCTTGCGAGTAAGTAAGTTGATCTTCGCCAGGCCTAGCGTGCCTTTGTGCACGATATCGTCCACTGAGGTGAATACCGAAGTGACCGTATCCGGCTCATCGAACGAGTCCTCATTTGCCGCCAGCCGATAAGGAGTCGCGCCCGGATATTCGGGTTGGGCGAGCGGAATGGTATCTACCTGCTTGAACGTCGCCAGATCGAAGACGACAATGTCGTCCTGAAAGACATATAGCAGCTTGCCATCCGGCGAGACCTTGTAAGTGGCGTTGAATCCGAACCCTTGGTCCATATCCTTGGGGAAGGGCCAGGCTTTCGCAACTTTCTTGTCCTGAAGATCGATCGCTACAAACTGCGGCGGTTCGATGCGATATTGATCGATGTCCTTCACCACCACGCGCATGGTTGTATAGATGTAGCGGCCGTTGGGATCTACCGCCAAGCCCGCGAATCGCGACTGACTTCCGACATTGATCCGATCCGGCGCGCTGCCCTGAAGGCGCAGATGAGTATTCGGGTCAGCGATGCTGAAAGTGCTGAGTACCTTTCGCGCCTCCAGATCCACGGTCTCCACGAGCATCTGAGTGGTAAAGATATACAACGTCTTTCGATCCGCCGAGAGGGCCGTGGTGCGCGGAATCCCTTCCAGCGGCAACTGGTCGACGATCTCTTCCTTGTCCTCATCGATGACCAGAAGCTTCTTGTCGAGCGTGCCGATGTACATGAGATGGCCGGCCCAGGCAGCCTGACCAGAGATCATCCCGGCGATCGCGACGTTCAGCAGAATAGGTACGAGTTTTTTCATGCGAGACAGCTCCGTTTAGGGAAACACGATGTCAATGTTGCGCCAATCGTTCGCGGCCGAGGCGCATTTATCCGTCCAGTCTGCCGCGTTGTTCAAATGATCTGGCACCTGTGCCGGCCAGCCGCAGCCCAGATGGCAATCAAACAAATCGCGCTCGACCGGTTGGCAAAGACCGGCGGTGCCGCCGGAAGCGTCCACCTCCCAGCCCGGCGTGAAGTTCAGCGTGCAACCCATCGGATAGTAAACCTTGCCTTCGCCTCCGCGGGCCTGGAGGGCTTGAACATCAGCAGTGACGGCACTTGCAGCCCGTTCCATCTTTCGGGCTTTGCGATTAATAGCTTTCAACGCACTCATCGATTGGCTCCTTTTCGAAGTCAGTTTTCGTTAAAGCGGTCCAAGAACGACGGATTCCGGACGGCAATCTCCCCGTAAATCCGCAAACAAAGATCATTCCAACCCCGGATCCAATCGCAATAGTGCAGATTGGCCGCGGCTGTATTTCCATAGTGAATAAACGCTTCGTGGTAGCAGCCACCGGAACAGACCGGCCGCGCCCAACAGGTGTGGCAGTCATAGCGCGCGCCCAGGTGGTGCGTCTCGAGGAATTGCGAACGGGCTGCATGATCGATGCCGCCCTGCTTCACATGTCCCATTTGCCCGACCGGCGAATCGACAAAACGATGGCAGAGATTGATGTCACCGGCCGTGCCTACGCCCAGCAACCCCAGGCCCGCACCACACGGATACGCCTTGCTGATGCCGGAATGCAGTTCCTTGATGGTGTCGTTGGCGTTTGTGAAGCCGTGCTGCCGGCCTTCCACGGCCCGGTCGCGGTATTCCCAGGCCAGATCCTCGAAACCTCCCAGGATACTGCTCATCTTCTGCGAGCCGATGCTGTAAAGACGATCCGGATTGGCTGTGGCCGGCGAGAAACCAACCGCGCCGAACCCGACTTCCTGCGTCAGATGCTCATAAATCCGCCGCACGTGCGAAACTCCGGAGCTGAGCGTCACGCGAGCACCAATCGAGTTCGTACGGTGGCGCTGGAGGAGCATCTTGATTTTCGGAACGATGACGTCGTAGCTTCCTCGTCCGTCATGGAACACACGCATCTGGTCGTTGAGTTCTCGATCGCCATCAATGCTGACTGTGACGCCAACCCGGTGTTCGGAAAGAAAATCGACCATCTCCTCATTGAGCAGCGTGGCGTTAGTCGTTAGGCTAAACTCGACGCGCTTGGCTGCGTCCGCTGATTTTCGCTTCGCGTAATCCACGCTGGAGCGGAGCAGCCGGAAATTCAGAAGCGTCTCGCCTCCGAAAAAAGTCACATGAATCGCCGGCCGGTCGGCTGACTCACGGATCAGCATGTCGATCGCAGACTGCGCGATATCCTCTTCCATGTACTTCGGTTTGCCTTCGGTCTTGCTGATCTTGTCCGCGCTGTATTCGTAACAGTAACCACAGGCGAGATTGCACTGATTGGTAACGTTGAGGACGATCCTCTGCAGCGGAAATGTACGGCCTGGAATTGTGGGCGTTTCACGAACAGCATCGCCACGCAAAACCACCTCGGATTGCTCCAACTCCACCAAAGCCGCCTCGATCTGGCGCCTCTCGTAGCCGCGCGCCAATAGGAGTTCGATCAACTCTTCCGAGGTGCGTTCCCGCTCGCCCAGGCACTCGGTAATCTCGCGGCCGATGTCATCCAGCGCGAAGATCGCGCCGCTCGGCACAAGATAGAGAAATCGCGACTCTGCGGCGTCGAACGCGTGATATTCGCGAAGCCGATATGGCGGAGACTGCGTTAGGACGGGCGCGGCACTCATTGTCCGACCTCGGGTTGATCATACCGAACGTACACTGGCACCGTCACCACTAGATAAGACCGGGCTTTCATCGGAGTCCCTCCAGGACCGTCGTAGGTAGCCGAGACCCAGACATCGCCCCAGTTATTGGTGGGATAGTTGTTCGCCTGCTTCTTGCGCTCCGGGTTCGGACCCTCCAGGCTCGGAGTGAACAAGCCCGAGTCGTTGAGTTTGCCCACGAAATTGACGTCATCGTCACCTGGCGTAGAAACAAACTCCTCCATCGACCAGCGTGCAGAAACCGGACCGAGTGGAATGTCGTCCGCTGTCTGAGCCTTGCCGTCGGGACCAGCGGCATAGGCGACCGCTTCGAACTGAGCGTACTGCTTGGCTGCGATCGTGCCCCCGAGCCGCGCCATGTTAGCATCCGGCAGCACCTTGATGTATGCGATCTTGTCGTAGACGGCTATGGCTCGTTCCGCGGTGGAGCGCGCCAGCGAGATGTCTCGAATGCCGGTCGCGAGACCAGGAGCCGCCTGCACTTCGATGGTCGCCATCGTCGGTGATTTTCGAATAATGCGCTTCACGGTGATCCCGGAGCCAAAATCGAAGTCGGCCGGCTTCAGGTCGGCAGGAAAATTGACTCCGTAGATACGCAGTTCGGTGGTGGACGGAGACTGGAGCGAGAATGCGCTGGCCCCCGCCAGGATCGGCTGCGTCCCAATGCGTACCAGGTGAGCATCGATTCCGAATTCTTCATAGCCGCCCCAGAACCAGCGGCCATCCATGGTGTTGGCGTCCCGCGAGACGAACAATGCTTCCCTCCACTCGGTTGGGCTCGACCCTGGATCGGCGGATGCGGCTCCCTTCGTGCCACCCCCGGTCCGACCTCGCCAGCTATAACCGGTGTAGACGATGCCTTTGCCGGTCCGTGATAAAGTGATTCCGCTGGTGGCGTATTCGATGTCGGTCTTGGTTGTGAATTCGTCAGGTGATGCTCCGGCCTCGATCGTTACGGTGCCGAATACGCGGCCTTTCCCCTGCTGGTAACCGACCAGCATCCACTTCCCTGCCAGTTTGGGTGTCCGCATGGTGGCTTTCCAGGAGGCCCATTCTGGCGTCATCAGCGGCTGAGCCTTGGCCAGATAGTCCACAGCGACCTCCGCGGGATATTTGCCATCCCTTCGGAACGGAATCAATAGCGGCGGCGGCGGTACAACCGAGGGGTTGTTGCCGGTCGGAGACGACATTGCGACCGGCTCTGCGGGCTGAGGCCCCCTCGGCCGCCTCGGGTGGAATGTATTCTCCGCTCCTGGGAACAATCCGATGTGCATCGCGATCAGCTTGTCGTAATCCTCTCGCGTGCGCCGCTGCGTCAGCACGCGTCCAATGGTATGGCAGTAGTTGCAGGTGTGCTGCAGGGCGTCGGATGGAATCTTGTCGCTCTGATCGCGGAACATCCGATGCTCGGCTTCCCAGAATACCGGCTTCTCCTCCTCGGGCGCCAGTCCATTATTCGCGCTGAGGTACTTGAGTATTTCCCGGGCCTCCTCCGGTTTGATTACTAAACCATTCAGCCGGATCATGCGCTTGATGGACTGTTCCCAAACCTCCGGGCTGGTTCGCATGTAGGAGAGGCGTCGCATCATGCCATTGGCATCGCGCTGATGGCATCCACCGCATTTGGTGATGGTGAGCTGGTGATCGATGGGTATTCCAGGCGTGGGCTGCCCCTCGTCCGCGCGGATAGAAACCGCTCCAATCAAAACCACAAGAGCTGCATACCCGAGTTTGGTCGCACGAAACATGTCGCAAATTCCTTTCTTAAAAGCTGAACCGCGCCGTTATCTGGAGCGTCCGCGGGCCGGCTCCCTCCGCGGTTTGAAGGCCTGAGATTGTCCCATACGAGGCCGTGTTAAACGTTGTGCTCGGGGGAGCGTAATTCGCGTGATTGAACAGGTTAGCCGCTTGTGCCCCAAATTGGAAGCGCATATTCTCCGTGAATCGTACTGACTTCATCATCGAAATGGACACCGATTGCGTTCCCGGACCTTGTATATCACCCTCGGGCGCATCGCCCCAGCGGCCGATATTATTCTGCGGAACCACGAAGGCTGCCTTATTCAGCCAGTTATTGAGCGTTGGATTGGTCGCATACAGGGACTGGCCTGCGACGATATCAGCTCGTCCGTTTCCAACGTTGGTCGCAAAGCCGGTTCCCGAGGGATCGGCGCCCGGTACAGTGACTGTCAGCCAAGGGCCAGATTGGAACAGAAGCACGCCGGCTAATTCCCAGCCGCCGACGATTCGGTCGACCACCGGGTTTAATCCATTCAGCATCGGCTTTCCCTTGCCGAACGGTAGCTCGTAGAGGAAGGTCACGAGAACTCGATTTCGGCGCGTATACGGCACGTTACCATAGTCGAGGCCGATATTGTTGAGGTCTTGGACCTGGCCTCCCGCTTCCGTCGCAAAAGCGGTTGGGTTATAGCCATTGGTGGACAGGTTTCTTGAAAACGCGTAACTACCCTGGAACTGCAACCCATGAGTGAAGCGCTTGCTGATCGACAGCGTACCCGCGTCATAGTTGCTCCAACCGCCGTTCTGCTCGGTCTCGATGATGCTCCACAGCGGAAACGGGGCGTAGCCGGCTTTTAATGACGCTGCGTACCCGATCGTGTTGACCGGCACTTGATTGATGAAGCCCTGGACACCAAGATCGCTTCCGTGGCTGCCATCATAGGAAAGCCGTAGCCCAACGCCTGCTCCCAGGTTGCGCTCCACTGTCAAATTCCACTGTTGTACGCTGGGGTCCTTAAAATGCGTATCCTGGCTCTGATAAAAGGTCTGCTGTCCCGGCTGCGCCAGGTTGGAGGGGAACGGATAGGGAAAACTCAACGCCGGTTGTCCGTTAACGATGGTCTGATTGTAGGCGCCATAGTTGCTGGTATGAACGCCCCATGCAGCGGAGATAAGAGAGCCGAGTGGACCCTCAATGAACTTTCCATAACCGCCACGGATTACGGTCTTGCCGTCGGCGAAAGGCCGCCATGCGAAACCGACCCGCGGAGCGAAATCGGTCTTCTGCGAGAACCGCATGCTCTCCGGAAGGCCGGCCTGGGCCGCGGTGAGAATGGGCGTCGGCAGGATGGACTGGGCGAACCCCGGATTCAGGATCTTGAAGGAAGCCTGGTCCGGAATGACTACTGCTCCGCGCTCTAACACGCCATTGACAACGGAAGTGTAGTTCGGCAGGAAGTTCGTGACGTTGACCAGGTGATCCTGGAACATCGGATGGTATTCCCACCGCAGGCCATAGTTTATGGTCAGCCGGGACCCAGCCTTCCAATCATCCTGCGCGAAGAATGCATAGTGGTTCGCGTAGGCTGACGTATTCGGTTCCAGGACCGTAGCCAATTGCGTCTGGTCCGGGACGCCGAGCAAAAACGCGGCATAGGGATTCCCGATGTAAGGATTAGTGGCGCCGGGCTGGACAGCACTGGTGACCCCGCCCGTGTACTTATACACGCCTAGCTGGTCACTGGCGAAGACATCGGAATAGTAACCTGTCATGCGTCGGTAGTCACCGCCAAACTTCATCGTATGCCTGCCTTTGGTCCACGTCAGGTTGTCGAGCACCTGGAAGGTGTTGTTCCGCCCAATACTGGAATTCGCACCACCCGTCGCCTGGAAGCCCGCGATGGAAAAATTCGGCGTAGTTCTGGCCGTCGGATAAGGAGGGGGAATGTTCACGCCGATTTCTTTCACCCAGGTAGATGGATCGGCCGCGAAAACCGTCGCATAGTGATTCCCGTTAAATCCGGTGCGCACTTCATTGACGATGGTGGGGGAGATCACATAATTGTGGGCCACTACCAAGCCATAATCGATTTCCGGTTGCGAGAACCCTCCCAGCAAGATGGACCCGGCTGTCGGCGTGTTGATCACGTCGCGATGTTTGTATGTGAACCGGGCATACGCAGTTTGCTTTGAGCTGATCGTCTGATCCACCCGCATGTCGCCTTGATCGCTTGTAATCGGCGTCGCGAAATTGGTTGTGTAATTGTTCGTTAACGACAGGGCCCCGGTGGTCGGCCCGGTGTTCGGCAGCGGGAACCCGTATTTGAGCGCATTCAATGAAATCGGCGAGATCTGGCTCAGCGGAATCTGGTTATTGGGATACGGAGTGCTAGTCCCGGGAGCATAAATTTGTGTTGTATAGGCCGAGAGGTCCCCGTTCCGTAGCGCGACAGATGGGACGCTTTCGGTGACCACCGTTTGTCTGGGCAGACGGAGGCCCTCGTAGGCCATGAAGAAGAAGGTTCTGTCTTTTCCGTTGTAGAGCTTTGGAATCGAGATCGGGCCGCCAAAGTAGGCTCCGAAATCGTTCATGATCAGCTTCGGCTTGATGGCGCTGAACTCGTTGCGGGCGGTGAGGTCTTTGTTCTGAAGATTTTCATAAACCCCTCCGTGATACGAATTGGTTCCGCTTTTAGAAACCGTGGTAATATCGCTGATTCCACCGTACTCCGCCGTGTTATTGACTTCGCTGACCTTGATTTCCGCGATCGAATAAAAGGACGGGAACATTTCAATCAGCGGGCCGGCCGTCCTGGGTCCCATGCTGCTGATACCGTCAATGCTCATGGACAGCATGGCGGGCTTGGCCCCTGACACGGAAATCCCGCCGGCCGCGTCGGTCTGCACGCCTGGTTGCGTCGTCAACGTTGACATCGGACTCGTCGAGCCTGTGCCGCGGGTCGTAATCGCCACCGGAAGGTCCACTAGCTCTCGCCCCTGCTTGGTCTCAGCGAGATTCGAAACTTCAGTGTTAATTACCGGAGCCGCCGCCACCTCGACATTTACCGTTTCCGCCTGCGATGCCAACGGAAGGTGTCCGTCGATACGTGCCGTCTGCCGGGCGAGAAGTTCTACCTCGGCAACGGTGCGTTGAAATCCCGGAGCTTCGAAGGTCACCTCGTAGTTACCGGGATCGAGGTTTGTGACTACATAATTTCCCGTCGGATCGGTCAGAGCCGCGCGCTGCGTGGAAGTGCCCTTGTTATGGATGGTTACCTTGCACAGCGTAACTGCTGCGCCCGACGGATCTTGCACCGTCCCCAGAATGGACCCGAAAGTAGACTGGCCAAGCGCGGAGCTCAGACTCATTATTATGCCGATCACGACCCCGACG
This sequence comes from Bryobacterales bacterium, assembly GCA_963780485.1. Taxonomy (GTDB): domain Bacteria; phylum Acidobacteriota; class Terriglobia; order Bryobacterales; family Bryobacteraceae; genus Palsa-89. Next base: position 162,711 of record CAWACO010000018.1, on the reverse strand, counting down.
GTCACTTCAATACGATATCTGGTCACTGCGATTCTCCCTGTTGAACAAGCGTTGCCGACACGCCTAAAAGCCTCTTGGGCGGCACCAAAAGACCGGGCGTAACACGATGTACGGGATGCAGTGTCCGAACTTGGACTAAGAACTAGCTCGTAACTAACGGGGTGCGAGCCTGACGGGTACGACTAGGCTCATCGATTTGCGGAATCGACTTGGGCGATCTTACCATCCGGCGCTAAACTCTGTCAACCTCAAAATGACGCGTCAAAATGACGCGCTACAAAGCCGGTACCCCAGAAGGCGTCCGCCCTACGGAACTGACACACACGCGCCTTGGTGGTGTTTCTCCCTCCAGTTGTGATGATATCGAAAACAGCCGGAGCCGCGTGCACATCGATAAACAGGCACTCGGAGGAAGATACCCGTCTTTCGAAGGCGGCTCCGGCGGTTCGCAGTTTACCACAACGAGTACTATGACTCCCAGAACTTTAGTCAAGGTATCCCTAAACCTTTGAAAAATAACAGTCACCAGCGCATCACGTACAACTGGTCCGCTGAGGTTCTTAAGCTTAGTCACCTGGCTTAGGTTTGTCCATCGACTGCCAGTCGACGACAACGACCGAAAGATTACGATCGGTGTTCTGCAGAACGATTCGGCCCCAATTATTTGCGGGCCCGGGAGGCTCGACTACTCTCAGCTCGGGAATCGGCTTCTGAACCCATTTATAAATAACCACGTCCCAGCCGTTGCGGGCGTGGGAGGGTTCGTTGAAGCCTGCTCGGTTGGCGACATTTGTGAGAATTGCGATTCCGCCGTCTACCACCTCTCCTGGCTGGATGTTTACTTTGATCGGAAAACCTGGCAAGCGACCGTTTAGCACACCCCGCGAGGACCCGCTCGCCGAAAACGAGATGAACTCGTTCTTTTGTAGTTCTCCGGTCCAGATCAGCCTGCCCCAGCTCGGCCGCGCTTGAATTACCGAACGGGTTAACGTCGCGCCGCTCGCAAGAAGCAGCGGCAGTGGGACAGGCTGGCTGACGCGGACATTGGGCGCATCCAACAGATCAACGCCGAACCGGGAGTTGGCAACAGCGGAAGTTCGCAACGGGGGCAAACGAAAAACGCGTGGCTCGCGACTACGATTCACCGGTGGTGCCGCTTTCTTGATACCTCCGTTCTCATTTCTCGGCCGCTGCCGGTCATCACGCGCCCGGCCAGATTCCTTGTTAACGGTCGGAGTGATCGGCGACGCGGATTCAGCTACAACCGGAGGCTCACTCTTCGAAATTGCCGGCGAAAATACCACGACTGGCACCGATGGCAGGACGCGTGTCGGATTGATGTAGTAAATGACCGACTCTAGCGGGGGCCCTTTGCGGTTCATCAATCTCATGCGTACCTGGATCGAGCCCGATCTTGGTGCGTATAACACGCTGCCGGCACGGAGCACGTCCCTTGCGAAGGGCAAGTGGACGGGTTCGGTTTCGCCATCACGGATTTCGAGCACACCGCTCGTTGCGCTAAGAACCGGCTCCTCGTTAGCATCCCAGTCGATTCGCAACTGTGATCCCGTATCGGTAATGCGCATTGGTATCCTCGTCGAAGGTTCTAAGTTTGGTCGGACCCACAAGGTGCGTATTGCGGCTGTGCAAAAACCGAGCAGCACAATGGCTGCAACCAAGTCCCCTCGACTCACGTTCCACAACTTCTCCCGAGTTAGCAGAGAAGCACGAAAACGTTTCAGCGCAGTCGTAAGACGTCGTCGCAAGGATTCCCTGTTCCATGCGCTTATAACTTCTTTTGGTGGCAGGGCTGTGATGGCGCCGGCATCTTCAGGCCGGGCCGCCTCGTTCGTTGGGCGATTTTCGTCCTGAGGGTTTTGGGCAATCGGTTGTCGGTCTCGGTGAGTCGATTCAGAGTTGGAAGAAGACACCTCGTGAGCGCAGAAATATGTGACGCTGCCGCGTTCCCGGAGGAAAAAGCCCGCGCGAGTTTGGCCAAATTTCGAAGGTCTGAGGATTAATGCCATGGGGCGGGCCTTCGGGAAGTAGCGATCAAAGATACGTATGTCGGCGACTGCCATCGAAAAATTCCGTGAGTTTGACACGTACAAGCCGATCGGCTGAAGGTTCCGCAGCTCCGGATCCTTCCGTGCCACCGCGAGCGCTTCTAGCAGCGACGCCTCATCTTTTTTTGACAGCTGGAACGAGGGTCCGAATTTGTGCTCGCACTCGAGCGGCCGTGTAGCTTCGATGCGAATGGAGGTGTCTGTCCACTTACCAAAAAGAATACCGCCTGTCTCCAGGGCGCAGTGTGGGAGACGGCAACGCCCGTCCACGGCCCAGTCCCGGATCATTTCCAGGACGGCATTCGTACACTCTACATCGACGGAAAGAGGTTCGCATCGCCACCGCAGCCGGTCGAGCGCTGTGGCTAGCCTTGGATTGGATTCAGTCACGTTAACGCCCCTCGATTTCGTCAATTCAGTTGCTTGCTGTGTAAGATATCATGGGCTCCGCTCAGTATCAACCCCTCGACACCCTAAAAATAAGGCTCTCACCTAAAAATAAGGCTCTCAAATGAGGCAAGCCTTAAAGCGCGGGCCACCATATGGCCGAACGCCGATTGTGTCGAGCCTTTAGTCAATGTTACACTCGTCCCGTAGACGCAGGAAACTGAGTCCATGCGGAAACCTAGGGAGAGTGACAGTTTATCGGGCGAAGCGTACGTAATCGTGCGCGAGAGGATCCTCCGTGGCGAGCTCGCCATCGGGCAGGTCATCTCGCGCCGCAAGCTCGCCGCCGAACTCGGCATGAGTTTCCTGCCCGTCTCGGAAGCCCTGCTGAGGCTGGAGCATGAAGGCTTGCTGGAGAGCCGTCCGCGCGCCGGAACCCGCGTCCGCGTGCCCACGCGGGAAGACGTGATGGGCCACTACGTGGTCCGCGAGGCGCTGGAAGTCCAGGCCGCGATGCTCTTCGCCGCCGTTGCCAATTCGGAAAAACGCTCCGAGCTTTTGAAACTCGCCGAGCGAGTGGATGCTTTGTCCATACAGTCGGATGGAAATCGGTTCGTTTACCTAAGCCTGCACGAAAAACTGCATCGCCGAATCGCCGAATCGGCCCGCTGCCCGGCGTTGTGCGATGCCATCGACCAGACTTCCGCGCTGGCATCCACTTGGCTATGCGCTGTGCGCGTAGCTCCAACAGATTGTCCGCCACAGCGTCATCAGGATCTGGTGAAAGTGCTGGCATCGGGTGACCCGGCGGCCGCCGCCGAGGCGATGCGCGATCACATCCGCTCCAGCATGGAAAACACCATCCAGCGCCTGGAGCCGTACTTCCGCCTGCGAAAGAAATACGCGGGCACGTTCTCGCGTACCGGCAAGACACAGTTCTCTATCGAATCGCTGGTGGCGGCCGGCGCCATGCCGGGCGAAGCCGCTTCCGCCTAGTTTTGCGAACCCGTCCCCGCTGGGTGCCCGTTTACAACGCGGCCCGGCTGCCCGATGTACTTCTGGAACCACTCCGTCTCGCGTTTCATCTTGTCCAGAATATGCAACGGCTCCGTGAAGCCGTGATTCTCGCGCGGATAAACCACCATCTCCACCGGAACATTGTTTTTCTTCAGGCCCATGTATAGTTCCTGCGCCTGGCTGATGGGAACGCGCGTATCGGCGGCGCCGTGCATGATCAAAGTCGGCGTCTTGGCCTGCTTGATGAACGTCATCGCGGAAGCGCGGCGATACGCTTCCAGGTCGTTCCAAGGCATCTCGCCGAAATAGCCCTCCAGTACACGCTGGAGATCGTTGGTGGAATACATCGAAAACATATCTGTAAGGCCCGCGCCCACCATCACCGCTTTGAAGCGATTGGTCTGCGTGAGCGTCCAGGCCGTCATGTAGCCGCCGTAACTCCAGCCGCTTTGCCCCATGCGATCTGGATCGGCGATGCCGCGCTTTACCAGTTCATCGAGGCCGGTCTGGATATCCTGATAATCCATCCCGCCCCAATCCTTGAGATCGGCAAGCTGAAATTTTTCGCCATAGCCCGAGCTGCCGCGAATGTTCGGCATGAATACCGCCCAGCCCTCACCGGCCCACACGTGCGGATAGCCGTTGCCGCTATGCGGAAACGCTTGCGACCAGACGCCGGAAGGTCCGCCATGAATCGAGGCGATGAGCGGAACGCGCTGCCCGGCTTGGTAGCCGACGGGATAAAGGAGAATGCCCTCGATCTCCATGCCATCTTTGCCGCGCCAGCGAATCACCTCACTGCGGCCCAGCTCCAATTGCGCGACCTGCGGATTATGGTCGGTCACGCGCTCGGCATCGACTTTTGGAAACGACGAAACATAAAGATCGGGAGCATGCTGGAAATCGCTGCGCGTGAACGCAACGCGATCACCTGCGCTCGACAGGCTGAAGCTGTTGATCACCGCTTCATCGCGCGTGATGGCCTGGGGAGCGCCGCCCGAAGCCGGAACGCGATAAATCTGAGCCGTGGTGTGATGCTCGCCGCGGAAGTAGACCGCCGAGCCGTCGCGGGTCCACTGGAGTTGCGCCGCGGTGGAATCGGGATCAGAAATCAACTCTCGGGCAGCGCCGCCTTCGGCCGAAATGACATACAGTCGCATCACGCCGAGCACGCCATTGCGCATGTCACGGCTGTTGAACGCGATCGATTTTCCATCGGGCGACCAGCGTGGATCTTGATCCGGACCGGCATTCTCGAGCAACTTCCGCGGCGTGCCGGAGCCATCAGCGCGCGCAATATAAATGTCGCTCAGCGACCCGTCATCGGCCTTGGGAGTGGGCCTCATAACATAAGCCAGCCGCGTGCCATCAGGCGACCATTGGGGATCGGCCAACACGCCGTCGGATTTTACGATCTCGGTGGCCTTCTTCGATTCCACCTCGATCACCCAGAGGTGCGAATAACGATAATCGTGATCCACCACCCGCGCGTCGTCCTTGTCCTTTTGCTTTTTCTCGTCGGCATCGGTGAGGGGGACCTGAGCCACGAAGGCGATGCGTTTGGAATCCGGCGACCACTGAAACGCCGTAACCCCGCCCTTTGCTTCCGTGAGAGCTTCCGCTTCGCCGCCGAAGGTGGGCATCACGTAGATCTGCGCGCGAGGCCGTTCACCGGCAGGGGAAGCCGGAGCCGAACCCGCGGTCGAACCCGTCGAAGTACCGCGCGATCCGAGAAACGCTACCGACTGCCCGTCCGGCGACCATTCCGGCGACCGGTCGTCCTTCCCGCTGGTGAACTTGCGAGGCTTCGCGACGCCCGTCACTGCCGTGCCCGCCGGAGCAATCCAGATTTCGTTGCGCCCCTTATCGTCCTTCAAATCCGGATAGGCAAGTTCGTACAGCGCCAGTTTCCCGTCTGGCGAAATCCTGGCATTATTGACGGACTTCACCGCCATCACATCGTCCGGCGTCATCGGCCGCCTGGTTTGAGCCAGCACCGTTGCCAGCGAAAGAAGCGCGATCGTGAGAGTTTTCACCGTTCCTCCAGGGGTTCATAGCCACTGTACTGAAGTTGGGTACTCACAGCAACTGGCAGGCTTCATCGAAGTCCAGCCGGGGATTGCGCGGAAAGAGCTGCGAGGCGTCGCCGTAGCCGAGGTTGCAAAGGAAGTTCGACTTCACCGTCGTTCCGGCGAAGAACTCCGCGTCCACTTTGGCGTTATCGAAGCCCGACATGGGTCCACAATCCAGGCCGAGCGCCCGGGCGGCGAGGATGAAGTAACCGCCCTGTAGAGTGCCGTTACGGAATGCGGTGGTCTCAGCGAGTTGCGGTGAATTGGAGAACCACTCGCGGGCGGCCGGATTGTTGGGAAAAAGCTTCGGCAGTTTCTCATGAAACTTCACGTCGTACGCGAAGATGGCCGTGACGGGCGCCTTCATGGTCTTGTCCAGGTTATTGGGAGACAGGGCGGGCCCCAGTCGCTGTTTCGCCGCGGGCGTGCGAAGGAAAACAATTCGCGCGGGAGAAGAATTGGCGCTGGTCGGTCCCCATTTCATCAGATCGTAGACCTGGCGCAGCAGTTCATCGCTCACTGGCTTGTCGAGCCATACGTTGTGGGTGCGAGCCTTGCGAAATAAGATGTCGAGTGCTTCGTCGTTCAGTTGGGGCATGGTTTCTCCGTGATGGCGTAAAGATTAAGGGTAGCAGTGAAACCCGGCGCATCCGGCGTCAATTCACATGCAATTCTTGCGGCACGTGATGACGGCGCACCTTGATTTTGCTCTCGTCCTTGCGGGCGGCGGCGAGGCCGTAGGCAAGTTGCATTCGCAACCATGTTTCCGGGGTGCTCCCGAATGCCTTGGATAGCCGGATAGCCATTTGCGGACTGATTCCGGACTTGCCGTTGATGACGTTGTTGAGAGTCCGGCGGCTCGCGCCGAGAACCTTCGCGCCTTCGGTAACTGACAATCCCAATGGCTCAAGGCAGGCGGTCCTTAAGTGGTAGTCGATCAATTCAACATCGAATGCGTCCGCGCCTTGAAAGCGGAAAACAATCGCCAGTTCGCCCGCACCGTGACTGCCCAGAAGCCTTTCAACTCGCCTTTGAGCGGATGCAGCCGATAACCGGGAAGGTTAAGCGCCTGCGGCATATCCGACTCGTCGAGACGGGCAAGAATATCCTCAACGATGTCCGACATGTAGGGGCGTATCCCGCTCCGGTCGCCACGTTCATAGAGTCGTTTCAGACCCCGGTGCTTGAATGGTGGTTCGAAAAAACGAAGCCAGCGCGGTGCGGGGATGCCCTGCGCGCTGGCGGAGAAAGGATGGGCGACTTTTTACGGGCCGTGCGCAGGCGCGAATACCCTCGAAAGCGATTTCAGACGAACTCTGGAGCATTGCTGAACAGGAGGGATGGGCCCACTTCTTGGGTGATGGAGCGGACCAATGGGCAACGAGTGACCATTAGCAACGGCGACAGTACCTTCCTCGCGGCGGCAGCAGCGACTCTCATGCAAAATTTCAGTAGCGCCTTCCTATCTGCTGGGTGCCCTGATGGCGCGGAGCTCTTCAGCAACAACGTGCCCGGTCAAAGCAACGCTGCGGACCGCATTTATTTCTTCTCTCCGAGGGCCGCCGAAATCGCAAAGGATGTTCTACGCGAGTTCTCCCCCGAACCCTGCAAGCAACCCGATTCCGGTGCGTCACGAAAAATACGGGTATAACATTTGGGGACGAATCCATAGGGTCGGAGAAGTCGAGAGGATTGGGATTTGAGAACGTAGGCAAATGCTGAAAGAGGCTGCAGAGATCGTAAGAGCAGCGTTGGAATTCTTCCGAAGCCTGAAGGTAGTTTTCACAATATTTCTTGGCTCAGCGATTTGGCTCTTACCTCCCGTTCGCGCCCTGCTTCCAATTCCCAAAAACTTTGCTGACAACACCAACTTCATCGCTAGCATCGCTCTGCTTTTATCCGGAGCGTACTTGGTGGTCAGCGTTTGTGTATCGCTCTATCAACGCGTGCAGAAATGGAGGCGCTCGGAAGAACGCACCTTGAGCAAGGCGCTTGCACGCGCCTCTCCGCTTGAGAAAAGTGTCTTAGAGGCCGTTACCCATAAAGGCGAATATCTAATTGGGCTCGACGTAGGAAGCCCAATAGCAATGCACCTGCAAGAGATCGGACTCATCCAAAGAGCCGAGGGGCTTCCGTACACGACGTACCAGTTAGCTGCTGGCTTGGCGGCTTTGTGCATCAAGACTCCCGCGCTAATTCGTATCTCAGAACAACAACAAGAGGCGGCTCTGGCTGAGTTGGAAGAATGGCGCACTGAGCGGCTACACCGGGGCTTCTTCAATCAGCTATCCGCTCAATCCGGACATCCATGGATGGGCTGACGCGAGTAAAACTAGCTTTATGAATTTTTTGCATTGTTGCTCGGGTGCTTGTGGGCCTCTGCTGGCGCTGCTTACGCGGACACCGAATGGCGAATTCCGGCGCTGATTCAAAACTTACCCGTTGCGATACATAAAGCATCAATGTCTAAACAGTGCTTCAATGTCACGGCTTCCGCGTATGATATGGAGGATAAGTACGTCTTCACCTTCAAGGCGGTAGATGATGACATACTCGCCCACGGGAAGACTGCGCAGGCCGGGGCGCAGGTCCTCATCGCGGCGTCGTCCGAGGTGAGGATAAGTCGCGAGAAGAAAGAACCTGTCGACGATGGAATCAATTACCCGGTCGGCTACCTCGACGCTTTGGCTTTCCTTGGCAATGTAATACCAAATGTCGTCTAGGTCGGCTTCAGCCTCCGGGGCAAGACGATGCGCCATTACCGGAAAGGGGCTTGCTCTTCTGCAAGGCGGTCCCGTCCGCGCTGCTTCACTTCTTCGGCAAGGTCGCGCATCGATTGCTGTGTGATGATGCGGCCTTCGCCTCGAGCAAGGGATGCTTCGGCCTCATCGAGTGCAAGGAGAATCTCGGCGCGGGTACGCTCGCGTTCTTCCCACAAGGCAAGTGCTTCCCGTACCGCATCTTCTTCGCGCTGAAGTCGTCCACTCTGAATAGCCTGACGGACGAATGCCTTTTGGTCAGGGGTGAGCTGTACTTCCATCGCTTTCAGATTACGAGAAAGCTTGGGTCAAGGCAAGAACGTGGTCCACTCTGACCTGGCCTCGATTTCAGTGCTTCCAAATGAGACCTTGCCCGGTGGGCAGTGATAGCACTTCGGCGTCACGCGCCCGGGCCGCGCCATCGATCGCCTTCGCCAACGCATCGTACCCATAGGCTGCATAGTCATCTAGCAACACCACACCGCCGGGCGAAAGCTTTTCCCAGAAATACTCGAAGGCTGCGCGTTCCGGATGAGCGCAATTCATGTCCAGGTGAAGGAACGCGACTCGGTCCACCTTCAGTTGTTCAAGAACGTCTGGGACTACGCCCTGCACAATTTCGACATTCCGCCATTCGACGAAGTTCGCGCGCGCAAGGTCCGGGTCCATAACGTACGCTCGCTTTGCCATTGCGTCCTCCGCCACTTTCATCTGCCCTCGCGCCACCTCTTCATCGGAATACTGTGACAGCACCGGACCGCTAAACGTGTCGATGAGAAAGAACGCCTTCTCAATCCGCTGCCATTCAAGGCGGTGCATTATCGCGGAACTCATGAATCCCGCATTGACCCCACACTCCACAAAGTCGCCCTGGGCGTGCACAGCCGATCTCGCCGCCCAAAGTGCGACATGCACACGCCACTCGATCTTTGGATCTACTCCCCGGCTAGCCTGGACCCCACGCTGATAAGCTGCCTGGAAGCCGGGGTCACGCAGAAAATGTGAGTTGTGAAAAGTGCATATGCCATCTTGCGCATACACTCCAGCAGTCCGTGAATTGAAAACGACATATCCCGCCGCTTCCAGTTTCTGCCGTACCCAGCGTTTAAGAACGCGCACAGTAACCTGTATGATGCACGATTTGGCGTTGTGCGTGAAAGCCCCGTAACGGATGGAGCCGCCAGTATTGGCGTTACGCGAGAAATAAAGAAGATGCCGTGTGATACCCTATAAGGCGTCCAGGAGGGGACTCATGAGACACTATTTGCTAATCGGCATGCTGACATGCCTTGTTTCGGCGGAGGCCACCACCCTCATCACCAATGGAAGCTTCGAATCTCCGTTGGTGCCGGTAGGAAGCTTCACAAATTTCGCCAGCGGCTCGACTGGTATAACTGGATGGACAGTTGTTGGTCCCGAGGCCTCTGTCGTCAGCGGTGCCTTTATCAGTGAATGCTGCACCTTCCCTGCCGAGGACGGAAACCAATGGCTTGACTTGACGGGGGATGTTTCAAACACCGTGGAGGGGGTCCAGCAGACTGTCGCTACGACCACGGGAACACAATACACGTTATCGTTCTGGGTTGGAAATATTTTTGATCCCGGCGGTATTTACGGGACGACCAGCACGGTGGACGTGCGTCTTGGCGGCTTGGGTGGAACGTTGCTGGGTGCTTTTACCAACAGCAGCACGACCAGAGGAACACAGGTCTGGGAGCAATTTACCACCTCGTTCACGGCGACTGGCTCGTCGACCACGCTCGACTTTCTCAACGCGGATCCCGGCAATGACAATTCGAACGGCCTTGATAACGTCGTCTTGACTGTGGGCGCCACTGGTATACCAGAGCCTGGCACGCTGTCGCTCCTCGGTCTCGGCATCATCGGCCTGGGCCTCGTCCGCCGCCGCATATAAACGCCAACTTCCGGACAGAAACTGATCCGGCTTGCGTGCTGGCGGCGGGTGCGGTCCAATCGAGAGTGGAGGCGCCGATGAAAGCCGTGTTAGCAAGCCTGGTTGCCGGATGGATTGTGCTGGCGATCCCGCTGGCTGCGCACCATTCCTTCCAAGCCGAGTTCGATGCCGCTAAGGCGGTGACCCTTACCGGCCTGGTGACGAAACTGGAATGGACGAATCCACACGCCCACTTCTACATCGACGTGAAGGGCGCGGACGGCAAGGTTGAGAATTGGAATCTGGAATTGGCCAGCCCGAATGTGCTGCGGCGGCTGGGCTGGTCGCGAGAGATTTTCAAAGTTGGGGATACGGTCACGGTCTTCTGCGCGCGGGCCAAGGACGGCTCGAATCTGGCCAGCGCGAGAACGGTCACGCTGTCCGACGGGCGCAAAATGTCGGCGGGATCCATGGCGGACGACCCGCCTTCCAACTGAGGCCCGCTGTGATGAAGAGAGATTCTCTGTGTTGGCTGGCCGGCGTCTTTACGGGAGCGTGCCTACCCATGATGGGCCAGGTTCAAGCAGAAGGCGGCGGCCAGGCCCTTGCCGCGCTGGTTCACCTGCAATCGAAATCGACTGCCGCGACGCCACGCACCGGCGACGGCAAACCCGATCTGTCCGGAATTTGGGGCCCCGACGTCCACTTCATGTACGACATTTCGAGCGCCCTGAAGCCCGGCGAGACGCTTCCGATCAAGCCGGAGGCCCTGAGAATCACTAAAGATCGCATGTCGAAGGACGATCCGGACGCGAATTGTCTGCCGAGCGGAATCCCGCGCATGACGCCGTATCCGTGGAAGATCGTGCAGACTCCGTCGCTCATCCTTTTCCTGTATGAAGGCAACATGCATAGCTACCGGCAGATTTTCATGGACGGGCGGGGCCATCCCCAGGACATGGATCCTACCTGGTTTGGCGACTCGATCGGAAAGTGGGATGGAGACGCGCTGGTGGTGGACACGGTGGGTTTCAACGACAAGGCGTGGTTTGACGACGCCGCGCATCCGCATACCGAAAAGCTGCACGTGACCGAGCGCTACCGCCGGATGGATTTCGGCCACATGGATTTCGACGTCACCATCGACGATCCGGGCGCCTACACTCGGCCCTTCACGCTATATGGGCATTCGCACTTGCTGGAGCACACGGAAATCATGGAGTACGTCTGCGCGGAGAATCACCAGCAGGACCTAGTCCATATCGTAGGGAAGGACTCGCGCAAGTAAGACCACTTAACGTACTTGACTAACGGCCACCCCGTTCAGCTTGCTGTGCGATCGAGCATAGAGGAAATAGACCGAAAGCCCGATCACCATCCATACTGCCGCCGCTAGCTGCGTCGTTCTATCGAGACCAACAATCATCGCGCTGCAAATCACAGCTCCGAGAATCGGCACCACCGGCACCCAGGGAGCTCGAAATGGCCGCGCCTGAGCGGGATTCTTTCGCCGCATGATCCAGACGCCCAGGCTTACCAACACAAACGCAAACAGCGTGCCGATGGACGTCAGATTGCCCGTGATGTCGCCCGGAAGTAAGCCGCCCAGCAAGCCGACAAAGACGAACAGCACGGCGTTGCATTTATAAGGTGTCCGGAACGTCGGATGAACGTCGGAGAAGAGCTTCGGCAGCAGACCATCCTTCGCCATGGAGTAAAACACGCGGCTTTGACCCAGCAGCATCACCAGCATCACAGATGAGAATCCAGCCAGAATCGCCACTGTCACTAGCGTCGCCAGCCACCCGTATCCGGTCATGTAAGTCTTGATGGCATAGGCGACCGAGGCTTCCATTCCCTTATTCGGATCGACAAAATCGGAGGACGGGGCCACACCGGTGAGCACGTAACTGAATAGCACGTAGAGCAACGTGCAAACTGCCAGAGACCCGAGGATGCCGATGGGCATGTCCTTGCCAGGATTAATGGTTTCCTGCGCCGCGGTGGAAACGGCGTCGAACCCAATGAAGGCGAAGAATACAACGCCTGCTCCACCGAGCACGCCGCCCCATCCATGCTTGAACAGGCCTGCATGGGTCGCGTCCGCCGGCATCAGGAACGGGGTGTGATTGGCGGGATTTATGAATTTCCAGCCGATGGCGATGATCAGCACTACGATCGACACTTTCACGGCGACGATGACGGTGTTCACCGTGGCGGATTCCGAAGTTCCCTTGATAAGCAGTAAAGTGAGCAGCAGGAGAATGACCAGCGCGGGCGCGTTCACGATGCCGTGGAGACCGCCGGTGGTCGCCTGTAAAGGCGAGTGCCTCCACTCCCACGGAATCAGATTCGGAAACAACTCGTTGAGATATTCGGACCACGCGATCGAAAGCGTAGCGGCGCCAAGGGCGTATTCAAGGATGAGCGCCCATCCGATAATCCAGGCAACCAGCTCACCCATCGTTACGTACGAGTAGGTGTAGGCGCTTCCGGCGACCGGAATCATCGCGGCGAACTCCGCATAGCACAGACCGGCGAAAGCGCATCCGATGGCCGCGACCACGAATGAGAGAGTTACGGCGGGTCCGGCGTTCTGGCCAGCCGCGGCCGCGGTGCGGACGAAGATGCCGGCGCCGATGACCGCGCCGATACCCAGCGCGATTAATCCCGGCCATTTTAGAACTCGCTTGAGTCCCCCTTTTTCATCCACCTGGGCGAGCAAAGTCGAAAGCGGTTTTGTTCGGAAGAGGGTCATAGTAGTTTTGAGGCGCTACAGCGGCTCACCCCCCAGCCATTTGCGGCCGCGGGCGTAGAGAGCTTCAACTTCGGGTCCTTTCAGGCCTGGCATGTCTTTCTTGATAGGATAGCCGATGCCGGACTGAAGATACGCAAGATGCCGATAGCCTTCCGGAAATTGGCTGAGCAGTTTGGCATCGAGAGCCAGAGTTTTCGAGGGATCGACCGGGTCCATGCGATCCTTTTCGTAGATCGGCTGGCGCAGAACGATGGCCCAGCGGCCGGCGCGCTTCTCCAAGAAATCGTAGAACCGGCCGGTGCAGACGACGTCGCACAGGACATCGTGAACGGTGGCGCGCTGTGAGATGGTCATCTTGGTTTGCGCGACGGCGCGATCCCCGGCCAGATCGATGGAGACGCCGCCGAGGAAGTGGAGAATGCTGACTCCGCGATTCCAACCCTCGCGGCTAACTCGGATGAATTCGGCGGCAGGGCCTTGAAACCAGGTCGCCATCATGTAGCCGTCGTCGTGCCAGACGGTGCGAAAGCGATCCCAGTCGCCGGCGTCGCGCCAGAGGACCCAGTTCTCGATTACTTCACGGATAGCGAGCTGGTCGGACGTCAATGCTTGGTGGCGTCGAGATGGCCGCGATCCTTTTCGTTTTCCTCGCAGGAGTACATCATGATTACCGTGCTCTGCTTCTTGAGCGGAAGAATCACGGTAAACGGCTCCTTGTACATCTTCGGATCTTCAAAGGTCACGCTCCACTTCATGTTGCCGGCATCGACCTTCTGGAACCGCTCGACGATGTGCAACTGATCGCTGTGCTGATGACCGGCGGTGTCGAGCCAGGTGCGGTCACCGATGCCGACGGTGTCGACCACCAGCGTGTCACCCTCATATCGGCCGATGGAATCGCCGAACCAACGGAAGGGGTCGAGATCAGCCGGATGCGCTCGCCCATCGGTGTAGATCAGGCGATAAGTGTGCTGGTATTCGAACAAGATGACCGCCAAACCGGCCGATTGCACAATCTGGAATGGCATGGGCGCCTGGATTCCGCGTGCCGGGCCGACCGGCAGGCAATAGGATGCAGGATCGTCAGCATGCACGACGTTTTTGAATCGCTCGGCGCCGAGGGGTGTGTAGGGAAGATCGTGGCCAAGAGGCTTAGTGAGGTCGGGCGTGTAGGGACCTTGCCAAATTCCGTTCATGTCCGGAATGGATGTCGAACCCGAGGTCTTCTCCGGCTTGGCGGCAAAGGATTGTGCGGAGATGGTACCGGCCGCAAGCGCGGCAATGAGCATCAACTTATACATATCAGCTCATTTCGTTGGGGTGGCCTTGGGGCCGCCGTCATCCGCGGAGCCGGCGAATACTTTGCGACCATCGGGCAGCAGCACCTGACGCGCGTTCGCGGTGGAGGAACCGTCCTTGGCCTTGAAGGCATCGATGGTGACGGGGTCGCCGGGCTTCAACGTATCCTTACGCCATCCCAGCCTGTACAGCGTATTGGGAGGCGCGCCTTCGACCGACCAGTTAACCGTCTTGCCAGTTTCATCTTTCACGTCCATATAAACATAGATGTGCGGGTTCAGCCAATCGACTTTAGTGACCACGCCTTTGAGCGTGATGGGCTGGTTGAGATCGAACTCCGCCGCAAACGAGTGATGCGCGAAGACGGGCACGCAGGCCAAAAACAGCACAAGGGCAAGTAAAACGCCGAGGCACTTAGGTGTCACGATATAGATCCTCCTCTTCCACAGGCTCTTTGCATGATGCTACGATGTTCGCCCGTGGGTGTCAATGGTCTCACGGGACAGTATCCGGTTGATACGATTGCGAGCCCAACGGGCTACTCGATAGGCCAGGTACAACGGACCGTGGAAGTGCCGATCGAGCGGCCGCGCCCAGGCGAGCTGCTCCAGATCCTTGTTAACGCGTAGGGCGTGTGTTTCGCGGTCATCAATCTCCTGCTGTAGCCGCAGCGCCCAGCGTGTTCGCTCCTCCATCTGCTCGTTAACGCGTTCCAGCTCCGTACTAAGCTGCCGTACAGAAGCAGTTCTTGCCTCCAGCTCCTTTTCGAGCTCCAGCGCCCAGGCGGTTCTTTCCTCCAGTTGCTTTTCGATATGTAGCGCCCAGGCCGTCCATTCCTCAACCTCCTGTCTGAGTGCCACTGCCCAAGCTGTTTTTTCCTCAAGCTCGTTATCGACTCGCATCGCCCAGGCAGTTCGCGTCGCAACTTCGTCCTCCGCCTTTTTCAGTCTTTCGCAGGCGATTTCAACCTCACGTTGAGGACTATGGGGCCAGGAGTGCCAATCATAGGCGTCTTGGCGAGAGCAATCCAGGGAAGCAGCGGCCACTGCGGCCACCGGCCGAAGCGACGGATCTCGAAGGCAGAATTGTGGAGTCAGGGGCGCTCGAAAAATCATCGGCGTTACCGGATGTCTGCTCATCACGGCCAGCATATGAGTTGGCTTGATGCGCCCGGAAAGAATCTCTGACTCGTCGCGTTGGTGGACGTCATCGATAAAACTTCGATCCCACGGCGCACTGGCGTCGAAATTGTATCCGAACGTTCGATCCACAAAGGGCTCAATAACGTTGGCAAAACCAAAGAAAAGCTTGAAGTGAAAGTGACTCAGCAGTAAGGGTAGGATTTCCTCGGAGCGCACGCCCTCAAAACCTTCGGTGGAGCAATCCCAGTTCTCGTAAAGTTCTTCATAACGCTGCAACGCACGATTGAAGCGGTAAGAGGGCGGCAGTTTTCGCCAAAATTCATGGATTATGTCCAACGCTTCGGGCCATCGCTGGTGGCCATTCCGCCCAATAATGTCGGAAACGATGAAAGACCCCTCTGCTTTGAGACTGGTCTTGATTTTGGCGAAAAGCTCTTCAAGTTTGACCACGTGATGCAAGGTCTGATTCGCAATAACAGCATCATATTCATGAGTTGGAGTCCACTCATTGAAATCGCCAGGAACAAAATTAATGTAGCCGGTAAGACCTTTCTCCGCCGCGGCAATCCGGCCTCGTTCCAGCATTGCGGAATTCAAATCGAGACAGTCGATGATGAAATCGGCGTGTCCCGACGACGCGGAATTGCGAGGCCAGGCTTATTTCCAGATCGCAATTGCCGGAGCCAATGCTGACGAATCTGGCCGGGGAGCTCTTTGCGCGTTCGCAATGCTCTCCGACATATTTTCGAAACATGTCGTTCGGGCTATTGAAACCCAACGCTTCGAGCTGTGGTCGCACGTGGCGGTCCGACCAGTAGTGAAAAATATCGGGCAGATTGTGGACGTTGACGCAATCCCTGTAAATGCCGTTCTCCGCAGCGAGGCGAGCTGCGTAAGCGCTGCCGGTTTCAGAGCGCTGAGGCGCCTCAGGTGGCCAGGGCATGTCAGACCCATTTTCGCCTGATAATAAGGTGTTCGGTTGGCGCGCCGGCAATCGGCCAAAGATTTGATTGCGCGGCTGGTGAAAGAAACGCGAGGCGGCTATCTGGAGTTTACTGGAAAGTAAGCGATCTTTGAATCGCTGCTGGCATCCGCGAAATACGCGAGATCGATACCCGGAATCGTCACCTGTCGCGATAAAGGATGTGGACCGATGAACATCACGCCGCGCGTTCCGGTCGGCTGCAACGCCGAGAGGATAAAGCTCGGAATGGTGAACGAGCCTTTGGTCGCATCGACCGTGCACAGGAAACCGGAGGGCTGATGATTACTGCTATCCGAGTAGCCGCCGAGCAGCACATACCCCGGATTCGATTCACCCGACCAGGTGATGGTGAGGGGTTGGCTGCGGTCCACGGTAGAGACTGCCGATTTATTTGTCCATACGATATTTCCGCCAATGTTCAAAGCAGCGGTAAACGCGCCCACATCTTTTCCGCCAGCGCCGGAGAGAGTATAGGCGCCCGGCGGGACGTTCGGACCTGAGGGCATGGATCCGAACACCACCTGATACTGACCCGTACTGGTGGGCGTCAACGTCCAGGATCCAACTTGGCCCGACAGCGAGAGCGAAGCGCCGGCATCCAGCCCTTTGCTGGAACTCCCGCTGGAAGTTCCGGGCAGGCCCGATGATAGTTGGGGCACGATGCATGTACCGGCGGACGGGAACAGGCCGCCCATAGCCGATGCCAGAATGCCCGCCGTGCTGTACTGGCCGAAAGCGGCGGCGGTTCCTTGCTGGCTGGAAGTCAACTGCGCCTGGACCTTGGCTCTGGCCGCCGCATCCAGGGCTTTCAATGCCGAAGCGTACTTCGCCATCGTCCGCACCACAGCGCGATGATTTTTCGCTTCGATCGCGCGGAGCAATGCGGTGGCATCCTGTTCCGATACCTTGACGTGCAGGAGCTTGGAGAGAGTCTCAGCGAGATACTGCCTTTGATTAAAACCCGCGTCGCGGAGAAGCGGCAGCGGGCCGATGGCGATGGCCGCTGTTTTGATTGGCTGTCCACCGGCAGCGCGGCTATAGATGCTGGTCGGCACCGTGGGAGCGGTATCCGAACAAGGCGCGCCATTGCCGGAGACCGCAATCGTCACGAAATTGCTAAGCGTTCCTCCGCGGCGCACCGCGACCGGGAGATAGCAGCCTGTGACGCCCGCCGGAATTGCGAAAGCGATCTGGTCGACGCCTGAGCAGCAGCCGGATCGTCCCCCATAAATGACGCTGGCCGCCTGAGTTCCCACGAATACTTCGACTCCTCCAAAATTGGGGAAACTAGACGGCAGCACATTATCGGGGCTGCCGATGGGACCGAGGCCGGTTGCCCAGGCGGTAACGAGATCGCCGGGCTTCGCGGTCGCGGTAAATGTTTTGACGGAATTGTCGAGCGCCGTAAAAACTCCGGGTCCCAATCCTGAACTGCTGAGCGTGTAGATGCCGGCCGCAGTTGGCACGACGTTGATCGATACCGGGTACGGCGACTGCACGCCGTTGTACGTCAGCATTAGTGTGGCTTGTCCCGGCGGCGTAGTAGATGGCAGAATCGCCGCGGCCTGGCCGGCCACCGAATAAACCATTGGACAATTCAAGGATGTCGAGCCGAACTCCACTGCGATCGCGGTTCCACCCAGTTGAGCAGGGAGCGGAAAAGCGCTGGCTTGAGCGATTTGAGCCGGCCCGATATTTTGCCCGAATACAACAAATAGAGATCCCTGGGCGATGGCGCTGCGGTCGTAGCTCGCCGAATTCACCGCCGAAAACAATAGTGGAGCGTTGGGCTGCGCGCTGCCAGTGAGCGCGAGAAGGAACCCGCAGAGAAGTCCCACAACGGCCTTAGCGGTCATTTCCGTACTTCCTCCGCGCTGTGCCGTAGATTCGTCCATAGCACTCGCGCCGCTATGCCAGGATGCATCACGCTTTGCGGAGGCGCCAGCAGATTCCCGACTTTGTGAAAAGCTAAAGCCGCCACCGCATCGTGATGCGCCGCTTTGTGGAGCTTGGCCATGTACCAATTGATGAAAGTCACGCCGGCGTTGCGTGTTCCGATGGTCTCGGGAATGCGAAGATCACTAGCGACCACGATGTTCCAGGGAATATCGACCACCTTGGCGGCCCCGCGGAAGAAACGGCGGCCGAGATCGGACGGGCTTTCAGCGAGGGCCGCGGCCAGTTCCACAGCTTCGAGCGCGGCTACGGACATTCCCTGTCCGTACATCGGATTGAAGCTCGAGATCGCGTCGCCGAAGACCAGGAAGCCAGCGGGGAAGCGATCCAGATTCTCGTAACGGCGGCGAACACTGGCGGGGAATCGCGCCGAAGCGGGCTCGCTGATTGGTTCGGCATGGCGGATTACATTATAGATGAAAGGCGCGGGAAGGTTGCTGGCGAACTCGATGAAGCCTTCCAATTCCGTGGGCGCATAGTTGCCAAAGTAACTGATCAGCGTCACGGTCCAGCGGTCGCCTTCCTGGGCCAGCATCGCGCCGGCCCGCCTGCCTTCGGGCGTGGGTGGGATGATCACGACGCCGTCACCATCGAGATCCAGCGACGACCGGCGAAAGAGCCGGGTGGTGTAGCCCATGGCGATCTCAACGCGCTCCTCTTCAGGTTTTGCGTAGCCCATCGCTTCCAGCCATTGTGGACTGTGCGAGCCGCGGCCCGTGGCGTCGACCACCAAGTCGGCCGGCAGGATTTCGCCCTCGGTCTTAATTCCAGTCACGCGCTGGTGGTCTTCGGTCGTGGCTAATCCTTCGACATCGCAGCCCTGGCGCATCCGCACGTTCGTGAGATGCGTCACGTGGCGGCGGACTTTACCTTCCAAAAAAGGGCGGCTCATGAGCAAGCTATGCAGGCCGCTCGGAAACTTGCGGAGGCATCCGCCTTCGAGGAACCAGCGAGCGTCGCCAGCAATGTCGCCCTTCACCGCGCCGCCCTCGATCAGTTCGTTCCAGATCCCAGGGAAAAATCGTTCCAGGACCTGCACGCCACTCACCAGGAGGCCGTGGGTGTGACGGCCCTGAGGCACGCCGCGGCGGTGCTCCCCTTCGGGCGGGAAGGCATCACGCTCGACCAAGGTTACCTGTTGATAGTGGTCCGCCAGCACGCGCGTGGCAAGCAGTCCGGCCATGCTGCCGCCGATCACGATGGCGTGCTTGCTTGCATGGCCGGCTGGCATTTTGGATGGCCCTAGAGGTCGGACATTTTCAGCTTGGTGTCGGCGTTTCTCCAGCCGGCTTCGAACTCTTTGCGGACCGTCGCCGCTTCAGCGGTCTTCTTCTCGGCTTGCAGGCACTCGGCCAGCCCGTAGAGCGCGCGTGGATTCTTGGCGTGCAACTTCAACTCAGCGCGGAATGCGGCCTCGGCGTCGGCGTAGCGTCCATCGGTGAACAAGACCGCGCCAAGTGATTCACGCGGAGGCAGGTACCAATCGGGCGGCTCGTCGTAGTTAAGTTTGTCTTCGGCCTGCGCGGCTTTGCTCAATAATTCGGCGGCGAGCTTGTAATTGCGTTGTCCGCGAGCAATGTTAGCGTCTAGCATCCCGGCGGCGATGTCGAGCACCTGATGAGCGGAATTGAGGCCCAGCGTTGCACTTTGCGGGAGCGCTTTCGCTTCCGCGATCAATGCATCTCGTTCAGTGGCGGCTTTGTCCAGACGCGCGAATCCGGTGTCGGCCATGCCCCGGCCAAAATGCCAGACCGCGTGCAACAGCCGTAGATTTTTGTCGGGTTCCGGCATTGTCGCGACATCCTCCCATTGGCGGAATCGGATCAACACGAACGTCTTGGTCGGCAGAAACGATTCGGCCATGGGGATCTCTTTGGCGAACGGCATCATACCCGTGACCACTTTCGTCGCGATCCGGTTAGCCTCGTCGAAGCGCCCTTCGAAACAGCTCGAGATCGCCAGGAAATGCAGATTGTGCGTGTAATACATCATCGGGTACATTCCGGTGACGTGATACTTGTTGACGTAGCCCTGATCGATGCCGACGGCCTGCTGGTTAGCGAGCGAAGACGCGTGGTAATCGCCGGTCCTTATATATATGTGGGCGGGCATGTGAACCAGGTGTCCGGCGCCAGGGCACAGCGCGGTGAGACGATTGGCGCTCGCGAGCGCGCGCTCGGGATGCTGCGACGCTTCGACCGCGTGTATATAAAGATGATTGGCGCCGATGTGGTTGGGGTCGCGCTTCAGGACGCCTTCCAGCACTTCCACGATCTCGGGCGTGCCCTCTACAGGCTGTCCCTCATGCGTCCAAAGCTGCCAGGGATGTACGTTCATCGCGGCATCGGCGAATAACACGGCCGCGTCCGAATCCGCCGGATTTTGCCGCATGACCTCGCGCATGGCCTGCGCATAATCGACATTGAGCTTCTTCGGATCGGCCTTGGGATCGGCGGAAAAGCGCTTGGCCAAAGCGCGGATGAAGCCTTGCTCGGCCGGCTTGGCGTTGCCTGCAAGCGCGAGAGCCTTCTGGCTGGATTCGTAAGCCGACTTGCGGCGAGTGGCGTCGATGTCCTGGTCGTTGTAATTTGGTCCGACAGCGAGCGCGATCCCCCAATAAGCCATAGCGCACTTTGGGTCGAGCTTGGCTGCGTAGCGGAACGATCGCGCAGCCTCGTCGTAATTGAAGCCGTACGCCAGCGTGAGGCCTTGGTCGAAGTAGCGCTGCGCCCCCGGCTTCGATGTCGTGATGGCGTGATGCAGATGGCCGAGACCGTCGAGCAGCGGCGCGGGGCCGTTGTCGGCGGCCGCGGAGGAATGTTCGTGCTGCTGGCAAAATCCGCAAGCAGATACAAGAAGAACCGCGGCGTGGAGGCGCTTCAGCATTTCTTGATTGTAAGCAACTCCAGCTCGTCCAGGGTTCTGGGCCAATCCTCGCGGAGCAGGCGCGAGAGGGCGCGATCGGCCAGCAGTTTTCCTCCAGTCTGGCAGTTCGCGCAATAGTTGGTCTCGTTGTCGGCGTAGCGGATGCGTTGGATCTTTGCGCCGCAGCGCGGGCACGGCTCGTTATAGCGGCCATGCACGGCCATGCCTTCGCGGAAGGCCGTTACTTTTTCCGGGAACTCGTCGCCGGATTCACGGCGCAGCTTGTCTGCCCACTGGGTGAGCGATCCGCGGATGGCGTCGTATAGGCGTGCGATTTGCTCGGCTTTGAGTTTCTGCGTCAGTGCGACCGGAGAGAGCTGCGCTTCGAACAGGATTTCGTCGGAATATGCATTGCCGATGCCGCTGAACGATCGCGGGTCGGTGAGCGCGCGCTTCAAGGTGTGGTTAGACGACGTCAGGACTTTCGTGAACTGCTCGAGGTCGGCCTCCAGCACCTCCAGGCCGCCGGGATCGAGTGCGCGAAGTCCGGCATCGCCCGAGACCACATGCAGCGAGGCGCGTTTCTTCGAGCCGGCTTCAGTCAGGACCAGGCTGCCGTTGGGGAAATCAAACGCCGCGAGGCCGCGCGGGCGTGAGACTTTGGCTCCGCATGGGCGCCAGTGCAGGCGTCCAGCGATCATCAGGTGCAAAACCAGCCACAAGTCATCGTCGACCCCGATGGCGATCCGTTTGCCAATTCGGCGAAGTTGCCGAACGGTCTTGCCTTCGACGCGGCTGAGGGGCGGATCGACGCTGCGCAGCAGAAATGGGCTGGCGAGCCTTACATGTTCTAGCGGCTGCCCGAGGATGCGCTTTTCGAGAGCTTCGATGTAGACGACGATGTCGGGCAGTTCAGGCACTGCCCACAGAGTAACTTAACGTCGCTGGCATGGGCGCATTCCAGTTCAGTCAGCCGCAGGTCCAGTGGATCAATGTATTATACTGGCGGCTAAACCAACTTCGATCGCGAGGGTGTTGTGGCAGGAGCGCGTAAGCCCGGACCAACCGGTATACACGACCACGAGGAAAGAATCGACGACGGTACCTTGTGCCGGAATACCTCGCAGTCTCCTGGTTACGTGGACGGAGCGCACAGATCGCGCCAGTCGAGATTTCATTTGGCGAGTCAGCACAAGCTGCCCAACCTTGTGCTGCGGCCGGGTGATCGCAATTCAAACGTCCGAAGGCTTCAGACCCTGCTCAACTCGCGGATAGACCTGACCTTCGCGTTGAAGGTGGACGGCTATTTCGGACCGAGAACGAGCCAGGTGGTTCAACGCTTTCAAAAGTCCAATTCGATCATTTCCGATGGCATCGTTGGAAAGCCGACTTGGTTTCGCCTGGTTGCGGCGCCGCCCAAGGCGATGCATGTGAACGACGTCGCGGGGTGGCACCTGGATAAGAAGTGCGCCGAGGTGGCAGGCCTGGTCGCCGGTAAGTTGCCGCATCACGCGCGGGCCGAAATAAACAGGTTGATTTCCAAACGGACTCTCACGATTGCGTTGAGCGATTTCGCAACCAATAGCTTTCAACGCGAGCAAGAACTTGCCAGTCACGGTTTGCTCCGGGCGCTTGGAGAAGACGTCGGCGTGAATATTGCCCATGCCATCCAGGTAACCGTTCTCGCGATTTCCGAAGCGGACTTGCAAGAGGCAGCCGGCCACTTGTCGCGGGCCTTCCTGACGGATAACATTGCAGCGTTAATCGGTGTTCTCGCGAGTCATTCGGGCGGCAGCGCGGGGAAGACTTCGAAGACCGATACTGCCGCTGCCGCGCTAGCCGACGAACCGCCCGCCGGCCGCGATGGAGCGCCCAAACGGAAACGGCGTTTCATTGAGATTCATTGGGAGGATGTCGATACCTGGTGCAGCGAAACGGTGACAGTTGCGGGAACGACCGAGAATTACAGCGACGGCGAGAACGTCGCCATCAGCGTGACCGGAACGCCGGCCGGTTCCAAGCTTCCGAACTTCAACGAAACGATCAGCAGCGACAGCTTCTCGCATAGGTGGAAAATCCTCGAAGTTCTGCCGCCGAAATCGGGTGGTCATTACGTGAAAGTGGTGGACGCGGATGCCCATGCGGAAGGCAAGACCACGCCGACCCATCTGCACATTCATTTCATCCCTACCGTCCCCAAAACGCATTATTCTAAGGACCGCGCGCATTTTGACCTCAGCGCAACCGACTACGAGATCAAAATTGAAAGCGAGATTAAATACATAAAAGGCTGGGGTGCTTCCGTAGTTAAGCTTGGGCCTGCGGTCCCGCGCGGTACCGGCGGGTTGCTGGATGGGAGTCTCAGTTGGAACGGTTACCGCTGGATGAAGCAGGTTGCCGGGACTCCGAAGTACTGGGATGGTGCTGCGTGGAAGAATATGCCGGCTGGGTTCACCCTGATCGACGCCAACAATTTTTGCGTCGGGTTTTATAAAACCGGCAACACTTTCACCTGCCAGTACGGCGGCACCTGGCCTGAGAAGTTCACCGATTGGGATATCAACGCTGCCCCCAAGCAGAAGAAGATCAAGGACTGGACCGACAACATTCACAGCGTCTGGACCGGCAAGTTCGATATCAAGCGGCATGAGTGCCAAAGCTCAACTCCGAAGTGCTGCCGGTATTCGACCACCGCGTCGGCCACGTTCACCCAAAAGAACGCGTTTGCTTCGGGCATGCTGATTATCGCGGACGGCAACATTCGCTCCAACGATTCGCTGTGGTTCCTGGGGGAACCGCGTGTAACTGTGGCCGGCCACGAATTCGGCCATCATCTCGGCAATCCGGATGAATACGCCGGCGCAGCGATTGATACGAGCTTGAATAGCGACGGCGCGACCGCGGGCATCGATGCGGATTCGATCATGGGTCAGAACTTGACCAAGGTGAAGAAGCGGCACTACAGCACGATTTGTACCCACTTCGCGGCTATGGTTCAGACCTTTACCGGCAAGAGTTATACCTACGAAGCTGTCCCCGTGGTGGCCGGTGGCGGGTAAACGGCCGCGTGGTATAGTGAGGCGAACGCGGAGGGGCAGACCCCGCTCGCGGCGCGGACTGAGTGGCTTTTTCTTCGAAATCATCACGAGCCCCACTCATGCAGACGCGGATCTGCTGGCTCATGCTGGTTAGCTGTGGCTGTCAATCCCAAACCGCGCCGCGGCCGGCAGAATCGAAACGTATGAGCACGCCATCAACGCGAGGGCAACCCTTCACACTCACCTACACGTCCACCGGCGGACCGGAGTTCGGTCCCAGGCTCTATGAGCGGCAGACCTCGTTAACCATTCACAGTGGTGACCGTACAGTCCTCTTGGAGCAGCACCGGTCCGAATCCGACGAAGCTGGCGCTCCCATTGGGATTTTTCGCTGGACCGCTGATCCCGAGTCGCTGCAAAAGCTGATCGAGTATGCCGTCAAAGAACGATTGGAAGACCTAGCGCCGCCAACGCGTGGTGGTCCCGGCACCAGTGTAATGACCATCGCGCTCGAGTTAGATGGCCGGAAGATCTCAAAGACGCTGACCAGCGCCGATATCCCTCAAATCGGTCAACTGGAGTACTTTCTGTACCAGCTGAACCAGATCATGTTTGCAGCGCGGCAGGCGCCTTACCAAGCCGTGCGAGTGACTGTCGCGCGCGACCTGCCAGCGCATCGTTTCGTGGTAGGTATAGAAAACATCGGTAAAGCAAACGTATGTCTTTTCGATCCCCGCGCGATCGGCTCAGGGGACCCGAACCGCTGGATCGGGGTTCGTCTCGCCGAGCTTCCCCAGGAGATCCCTGGAGTCACATCACCGCCGCTGGAATGGTCTGAGATTCACGTTCAACAGGAGGCTGGTCCGCCTCGCGTCCTTACGTTAAAGGCTGGAGAGCGTCTCGCCGTGCCCTCAGCGTCGTGGTCGAATCCGCGCCAAGGCGTCAAGTATCTGGTCCAGGGCGTTTGGTCCGACTATGCCGCTTCCTCTGGCTCTGAGGACTGCTACTCTATGCGCGGAGCGGCTTTTTCCGAAAACCTGACTGTAGCACCGTAACCCTCTTCGGTTCTCTTCCGCATTGACCACAATAGACTTAAACTGCTAACATACTATTGTCGATAGACAAAGTATAGATTTAGCTTTCAGTGCATCAGACAGTCAAACGCCGGCCGGGGACATTTGTTGGTTTGACACTCGCCCTCGCCTGTGGTCCGGTTTACGCCCAATATGATAAGGTAGCCGCGCTTAGTTCCGATTCAGCGCTCACTCCGATCGGTGGCCCCGCATCTTCGCCCCCGATTTCTGACGGCCGGTACGGCCTGCCGGACCTCCGCCCTACCGGCGAGCTGAACGACCACCTTCCGAAGTGGTTACAATTTGGACTCGACGAGCGGTTCCGCACCGAGGGTTATAGCGGCAACGGCGTTCAAGCCTGACAATAGCGCTTCGTATCTCCTCAACCGGTTCCGCATTGGCATGATCGTGCAGCCGGCGAGCTGGCTCAGAGCTAGTGGCGCAGGTGCAGGACGCACGCTCCTTTCTCCAAGCGCCGCCACTCGGTCCACCCAACAACGTGAGGTGGGACCTCAAGACGGCTTATGTCCAGTTTGGCGATTCGGAGAAGCAGCCCGTCACGCTCACTGTCGGCCGGCAATTGCTCGATTACAACAGCACCATCATCGCGAACTCGGAATGGCGCAACCAGGCTCGCTCTTACGACGCTGTGGTCGCCAACCTTCACGTGGACCGCTTTCGGGCGGCCGTGTTCGCCGCCTCGGTGGTGAACCCGCAGTTAGATGGCATTACGCATCATCAGGAGGGGAACAACATATACGGCGCGTACGGGTGGATCACGCGTGTGCTGCCAAAGTCGTCGATCGAGCCCTTCGTGCTTTGGCGAGTTGCGCCGAGTGTCGCGGTGGAGGATAGCAAGTTCAAGACCGGGCGTCTTGACGAGCAGGCGTACGGGTTCCGGATCAGAGGCAGGAACATTTCGAACTTCGACTACCGTTATGAGTTGGTGCTGGAGCGGGGCTCGGCCGGCCCTAACGATATCCAGGCCTGGGGCGCCACCGCCGGACTGGGTTACACCGTTACCAGGAGTGGCTGGAAGCCGCGCTTCTTCGCTGGCTACGACTACGCCTCTGGTGACAAGAATCCGGCCGACGGTATACACGGCGCCTTCGACACCATGTATCCGACAGCGCATGATCGGTTCGGGATTGCAGACCAGTTCGGATGGCAGAACATCGTGGCCGGGCGTGCCGGGGCCACCATAATTCCGCATCGACGCTGGTCCGTCACTGCGCAGTACCTTGACTTCTGGCTAGCGAGCGCCAAGGATGCGGCGTACAATTCCTCTGGCGGAGTGATCCTGCGCGACCCCACTGGGAAATCCGGTACGCACCTCGGCAAGGAACTGGACGCCTACGCTTGGTATGAAATCAACCGTGAGGTGCACGTCGGCGCCGGCATCGGCCACCTGCTCCCGGGCGAGTTCATCGACAAGGCAGGCAAGGGCGCGGCCTATACTTATCCGTACTTCGTGATCGAGATGTTCGATGGCAAGCGCGTCCACTAGTGGCGCTTGGCGCAGGCCCGTGGCGCAGGCCTCCGGCCTGCGAGATCTCGATCGTGCGCCTCAGAGCCGCAGCACGTTGGGAAATGCTTTCCTAACCGCGCGGTGAAACTTCTCATCGGCGGTGATCAGGTTGCAGCTTTGCCGTTGCGCCAGGGCCAAGTAGAGGCAATCGTACAACGCTTGACCGGTCGTCAACGCCAACGTCATTGCTTCATCCATCAAGTCGCGGTCGTCGACGAGGACCGGTGAATAGATCTTCAGCAGCTCGTGAGCCTCGTTCGCAGCGGGAGCGCTCATCGCTCCGCACCGAACTCGTTTGCAAAATGTGTTACAGACCTCGCTGATCAGCAGAGCGGGCGCGAAAAGCCTGATGGCTTCGCCCTGATAGTGCTGCAGCAGCCGCAACGCTTCCGGCCGGGATGGTTCGGGCAGGATCCATTTGACCACGACACTCGCATCAACGACGGTCCTCGGCACGGGCATCAGCGTTCCCGGTCACGGTCTTCTCGTATTAGAGGCGTACTGTCGTCCATCGGAGGCAACGAAGCAACGAAGCGCTCCAACCGTTCATTGGATTGGCGCATCTTTGCGAATTTCTCGCGCTCGCTCAAATCCGATTGCAAGATATGAATCACCTGGGCATTCAGGCTTCGGCCCTCAATCCGGGCGTACTTCTTCAGCTGCCGGTACACGGGATCTGGTAATTTCTTGATCGTCAGATTCGCCATGGCACCATTATGGCACCACAATGGAACCATCCTCTAGTCGGCGACTTCGAAGATCAAAAACTGCTGCCGCGGCAGGAAATCGTGTTGCGCCGCCAGCTTGTACCCCGCCTTGGCCATTTCGGACTTGAACTTTTCCAACGGAAAGCGGAATTCCTTCGGTGGACCTTCGGGCGAATCCGGCTTGAAGTCGATAATCGCCACCCGGCCGCCCGGCTTCAGCGATTTCGCCAGCTTCCGGAAATACGCCTCGCGGTCACCGATATGGTGATAGGTGTCTACGATCAGGACCAGATCGACCGGCTCCGGCAGATTTGGCTGATCGGCGGCGGCTTGCACGGCAATCACGTTTTTCAATCCTTCCTTGGCGGCCCGTTCCCGGAGGTAGCTCACCATTTGCGGCTCGATGTCGACCGCATAAACCTTGGGCGCTCCTTCCGATTTCGCCAGCCGCACCGAGAAATATCCTGTGCCCGCGCCGATGTCGGCCACGACTTGTCCGCGCTTCAAGTTCAGGGCCGCGATCACGCGATCCGGCATTTGCCACGCATCCCGCGCCGGGTCGTCAAAGCTCTTGGCCGACTCCTTGGGATCGAAGTGGTGCTCCATGTGGTCGGATTGACCGAGCGCCGCCGCGGCAGGCAGCAAGAAAATCGCAAGGAAGTACAGTTTTGAACGCATCGGAGTTTCCCGTCCCTTAATTATCCCAGGCTTCCACTAGCTAAGCCTTGGTATGATTGCAGCGGATGGGCCAAATGAGATTGACGGCTGTATACATGAAAGTGCCTGAAGGCTACGTTGCGTTCGTCGAAGAACTGCCGGGTGCGAACACCCAAGGGGCGACTATCGAAGAAGCACGAACGAACCTGGAAGAGGCGGTTGCCATGGTTTTGGATGCAAACCGCGAGTTGTCGGAGCAGTCGCTGGCGGGCGCCGAGGTCATTCGGGAAACTTTGATCCTGCCCGCCGCTTGAAACGCACCGATCTCATCCGGCATCTCGAGCAGCATGGCTGTGAGCTCCTTCGGCAGGGCAGCAACCACACCATGTATGTGAACCGAAAGGCGCGGAGATCTTCCGCGATTCCTCGGCATCGCGAAGTAAACGATTTTCTGGCCCGCAAAATCTGCGATGATTTGCAGATTCCACGCCCCTAGCGCATGACCGCCGCTTCTCCCTAACGTCAACCGAGCGCGACACTTCGGAGTGCGGGACAAAAGCGATCGCAGTGCGCCTGCCAGTTGTCGCGATCGCGATCTTCCCGAATAAGAGGAGTGCTGTCGCTCATGGGAGGCAACGACGCGACGAGACGCTCCAGCTCTTCGTTGGATTGCGCATCTTTTCGAGCTTCTTAGGTCCTTCAACTCGGGATCTGCCATAGCTAACTTCAGGTGACTCCGACTCAGCCCGCGGGACAATATATCGAGCCTTTGCGGAATCGGTACCATTCGAACTGATTGATGCACATCAACGGTTCGCGCATTATGGTCAAGTTGACGCGACAGCGACTTCACGGGACTGATCGGTAAACACCACGCCGCTCTGTGGGAGTTGCTGTTACCTGATACACCATCCGGCTCCGAAGAAAGCGACGTCAATTTCGAACCGCGGCCTTTCGGCAACGGCTCAACCAGAATCCAAGTAGTGCGAACTGGAGGAGCCCCCAAGCGGTAACACCTAGGATGAGCTTCGCTGAGATAGAACGGGCTTCAGATTCTGGCGAGATCTGTGTTGCGGCAAGCAGCAAGGTATCCAATAGACCGACGCCGAAGAGCCCCGATACGACCGTGGAGCGGATCGGCTCCGAAGCGTGAAATGGCGCCCATCGGATGACGGTTTCAAGGATTGCCGTGCCCTTCCAAAGCCAGGCTATGAAGCAGACCGGCATACACACGGCAACTGCAATGGGGACGAATCGCATCGCACTAAGGGGTAAGCGAAGAGCGATACCGGCAACGAGGAGCGTTGCCGTGGCCGACACTAACACGGAAGTGGTCACCAAACCCATGAGACTGAGCAGCTTGACACTCGGGAATGCGTCTGCAAACATGCGCAAACGGAGCACAAATTCGACTATCGTCACTTCGTCGGATAACTGCAGGGGAAACTACCCCTAGGCATCAGACGATCCTAGGATTCTGCTTCTGTCGCTTTGCCTCGTACTGAGTGCCTGCATCGAAAAGAGGACGATAAGTCGCGTAGTCTAGAGTGATCTGCGTCGTCCCTTCGGGATTACTCTCGTGAAACGCCGCTCGCGGAAAGCACTCCCCTGGGTTAAGCTGTTATCCCGGACGTATGCCAGGCTCACGGTCAAACGGAGTGGAAAGACCAGGCCAATCACATCGCCACACACTCTTTCTCATGCTCCCGTTCAGCAACTTCCCAACTTCCACACTATTGCGCCCCGCGCCCTCGTGCTAAAAATCAGAGTTGGAGGGAATTTCAACGGCTGCCTCAACAGCTCCCCCAATTCGGTCCCTTGGGTTCGTTTTGCAAAATCACGTTCGACCTGGCGCGCCCGTCCCACGATGCGTCAACCAACCCCCACCTCCACTGGGTTTGTTTTTTCAAACCTCACTTCCGGCCCGTTCCCGGAGGTAACTCACCATTTGCTGGTTCGATGTCGACCGCATAAACCTTGGGCGCAACTTCCGATTTCGCCAGTCGCACCGAGAAATATCCTGTGCCCGCGCCGATGTCGGCCACGACTTCTCCCCGCTTCAAGTTCAGGGCCGCGATCACGCGATCGGGCATTTGCCACGCATCCCGCGCCGGGTCGTCAAAGCTCTTGGCCGACTCCTTGGGATCGAAGTGGTGCTCCATGTGGTCGGATTGACCGAGCGCCGCCGCGGCAGGCAGCAAGAAAATCGCAAGGAAGTACAGTTTTGAACGCATCGGAGTTTCCTGTCCCCTATTCTCTCACCGCCGATCTTCCCGAATAAGAGAAGCGCCCTTGGCAGAATCGAGTGGCGGGTCGGACGTTCTGCGTCAAAGTAGATCCCATCAAAGTGGATCGCCGGTGACCAGCCGACATATCGTCACTAAACTAATCTGGCGGTTCACATCCGCGTCGGCCTCTCAAGGCGTTTCTCTGAGCTAGCCGTTTTCGACGCGCGCCTTTATATCCGAGTACGCCGTATCGATGAGCCTGCTTAGCGCCGCGGCGTTGGTGGCCGTTCCCGGTCTCAGCTTCACATGGCGCATGAACTTGCCGGTGCCTTGCAACAAGCGGGCCGGATCCGGCAGCGCTGCGCCGTGAAAGAACCCCACGTTTACGTGCGAAGTGAATACATTGACGTAGCCGAAGGGCGCATCTCCCAAACATGCAACCGGACAACCGTCATGCAAAAGCTCCCGGACTTCGTCCCCGCATTTTCGCATCACCTCAAACCACTGAAGCGCGATGGCTCCCAATTCACCGGCATGCTCTTTCATCCACGCATCGATGGCGGGATCCCGCTCGACAGCGCCGTTGAATCGCAGCAATTCCGTTCTCATAACGGCACAGTTCTTTTATAACCCGGACCGTCCGTGACCGGCTTGTCGGCAACCTGGATGTTGGTCCGAACGGCGTTTGCAAGGATCTAATCGATCCCGAGTCACGCCCAACTTCCGGTTGGCGCGTGATCCAGCCGGAAGCGCCTCGCAAGTTCCTGGAACGCGCTTTGGGCCTGCTCCCTCAGAGTCGGAACTCGAACGCCATGATCGTTTCCGGTTCAAAGGGATTGCGCTTTTCGTGCGCGCTCGGCACGCGCCAGGAAGTCCGCCATGTTCGTGTCGTTGGCAGCGTGGCGCGCCCACCCCTCCGCGGTCGCGTTCCAGCGATAATCGTGAATCGTCATATCGATGCCGCGGTCAATGAGAAACTGCGCTGCTTCGTAGTTCGCGTGGACGGCGCACTCATGCAAGATGCTTGCCGGCTCGTGCGTGCTCCAGTCCGTATTGATGTTGGCTCCGTGCTCCAGCAGAAAATCCGCAATCTCGAACTGGCGATTCATGCACGCCCATGCCAATGCGACGTCCAGGACGTGCTGGGCGTTCGGGGGCATCCAATGAAGATTCCGGAGCCAGGAAGGATGGTTGGTCGGGTGATGCTGACTGAGGCTCCCCAGCCTCGGACGGCCGGCCTCATCAAACCAACCCCTGACTCGCGCGAAGTCCCCTACGCCGGCCGCGTGAGGGAGATCGTCGGGCAGCGGCCAAATCTGAGTCAATAGGGGGATGAGATGCGCGTTCCCATACTCCAGCGCGAATTCCAGCGCGGACGAAGGTGGGCGCTTCACCCTTAGCGCGGGACTGAGCTCTATCAGTCGAGCGATGAAAGGTCCCCGATCGTTGTACGCCGCATTCTCAATTAACCCCACCTGAAGCCCGACATTGGATTCGCCGAGCAGATCGGGTTCCCGCTGTAGCCACCGGTTGAACTCTTCTAGGTCATTTCCATGCATCGCCGCTTGCAGTTCGTTCATAACGACCGTCCGCCAGGGACTTCCGTGGACTGGATGTTCGGCCAAGTAGTCGATGAACCCGCTTCGTCCACGCCATTTCTCCACTCGCTCGCCGAGCGCGGGGTCGAGCTCGACGCAACGGCTGAGAAGGAGAGCGGCGACCGCCTTATGCTGAAAACCGCAGGCACAAAGGAACGCATGCGTGACGGTGGCGACATCGCCACCGGGGCGTGTTGACTCAAGACAATCACGTACGCCGTCGATGTCACCCAGCGCCGCGAGAACATCCAGCGTGCGCGGCAGAACACCCTTGCGCAAAAGAAGCTGCAACACTCCCTTCGCGCGGGCGCTAATTGCGCGTTCCCATATCGCCGGCTCTACTGTAGAGCCCGCATCCAGGAGAAACTCGGCGCAGTCGATGCGCGTGAACATCTTCTCCCGGTAAGGATCGCCGCTGTCACCAAACGAGCCGGTGGCAAACCCAAGTAATGATTCTCCGGAATCATCGCGCCACGATAGAAGCGCAGGATACTCCTGAACGAGTTGCCTTAATCGTTCGACCTTGTTGTCATGGATGGCGCGCTCCGCCTCCGCGGCGGCCCACTCCAAGCCCTTGCCTTCCAGGCGGAGGACTGCGGCGCGAAGATCCTGCCAGCCGGCGAAACCGTATTCTCGGGCGAGCACCAACTGCGCGTCGCGTAACGATAGAGGAAGGGCCGGAGCCGGCAATTGCGCATGCACACGGGTGAGTGCATCCGCGTCGGCGGCGGCGAACTGGCGCGCCAGTTTCTTTGCTTGCTTCCGGATGGATTCAAAAGACGAGTGCAGGGGTAAGAACTTCGACGGGGTCACAAGACCTCCTTTCATATTTGCCGGTGTCCCGCTGATACCAGGCTGAAAGAAGGTAACGGACGCCTCAAAACGAAAACAGGTGGGATGCTTCCCTTGCCGCGGGTAGGAGACGCCCTGTTAGCGCACTGCCTCAACTGTATCCGGCTCCGTCGAGATTGTCAATTTCAGTCCGCGCCATTATTTACTGTCAATGGCGATAAGGCCAGCGTCACGGTAATCAAGGAAGGATTCGAGACACCAACCGCAGTCGAGCTTGCGGGCGACACGATCTGGGTCGCCGAACGCGGCGTTGGCAAGGCAGGAACACGTCACCTGAGGCTTTCATAGTGGAGCTATTTGGCACGACGCAATGGTAATCTACGATTAACGACGGCGCCCCGGATCGCTTAAGGTCGGGCGCTTGAGAAGCAAGGAGAGAAATGACGATGAAATTGGCGAAAGCGGCGTTGCTTTTCACCCTGGCGTCGGTGGCGGCCTGGGCCCAGGTCAATGTGGGCGAACAGAAGCCCGAAGCCAGCCTGCCCTTCACCATGACCACGGTGGCCACCTTTGAACTGCCCTGGCGGCTGGCCTTCCTGCCCGATGGCCGCATGCTGATCACCGAAAAGGTCGGGCCCGTTTGGCTGGTGTCCCAGCAGGGAGAGAAGATCCCGGTGGGCAATACGCCCCCGGTCTATTGGCAGGGCCAGAACGGCATGCTGGGCGTCTTCCTCTCGCCCCATTACGCCACCGACCAGAGTATCTATCTCACCTATGTCGAGCCGGGTGACTATGGCGGCGGCCTGGCGCTCGCCCGCGCCAAGCTGAACGCCACCGCCACCTCGGCTAGACTGGAAAACTTCGAAGTGCTGTGGCGCCAGATGCCCAAGGGCAAGGGCGGCCAGGAAGGCGCGCAGATCGCCTTCTCGCCCGACGGCCAGTATCTGTTCCTCACGGTTGGCGACCGCCAGCGCTTCACCCCCGCCCAGGATCCAGACCAGCCCGAAGGCAAGATCCTGCGCCTGACGCTGGACGGCAAACCCGCCCCCGGCAATCCCAACTTCGGCAAAACCGGCGCTGCCACCATTCCCCTGATCGATCCGCCCCGTGACACCGAAGCCGCCAAGACCGCGAAGGTGGTAAGCACCTATACCTTTCCCGGCCCCAACCTGACGCCGGCTGAAACCTGGGCCAGCGGCGTCCGCACGCCCTATGGCCTGGCGTTTTCGCCCACCGGCGAATTGT
The DNA here is from genome assembly GCA_963780485.1 of Bryobacterales bacterium. Taxonomy (GTDB): domain Bacteria; phylum Acidobacteriota; class Terriglobia; order Bryobacterales; family Bryobacteraceae; genus Palsa-89. The sequence continues at coordinate 128,645 of CAWACO010000018.1, read as the reverse complement.
GGGAGGTCGAGCATGGCCCGCGCGGCGGCGACGAGCTGAACCTGATCGAGAAGGGCAAGAATTATGGCTGGCCGCTCGTCTCCTATGGCCAGAACTATAACGGCGTGCCCATTCCCAAGCCCGACACGCGGCCCGACCTGGCGAAGCCGGTGCTCTATTGGGTGCCGGTGATCGCGCCGGGCAATCTGATGTTCTACCGCGGCACCCAGACCTTCCCGCAATGGAACGGCAACGGCTTCATCAGCGGCCTGGCGACCAAGTCGCTCAACCGCATCATCTTTGACGGCCATGGCGGCGCCAAAACCGCCGAGCGCTGGGATGTGGGCCACCGCATCCGCGATGTGGAAGAAGGCCCCGATGGCTCGCTGTGGATGCTGGAAGACGCCAATCCCGGCGCCCTGATCCATGTGACACCCCAAGTGATCACTTCGCGTTAGGCGAACAAGAAGCAAAAGGGCCGGAGCGATCCGGCCCTTTTTGCTTTGCCGGTCGCCGCTTGTGTCAGTTCACGTTTCAGAACGGCTAGATTGAGAGTAAATGGCGAGTGCAGTCAGCGGTTAGAAAAGATATTTAACAGATTTCAAGCGGCGAGATGGCGGCACTCGTAGGAGTGCGCAGAAAGTTCCAGAAGTCCCCCCTCCTGGGAAGCATCGCCTGGATTACTCCCGATAAACGCGTTAGCGCACGCTGAACATGGGCATGAGGTCCGCTCGGCAATCAAAGTTGCGATGCCGACTTCCGAGGACCGATCAGGATTCCAATTGCGGATTGCGAACAGTACGCCCGAGTGGGCTTGCAAAAGAAGAGGCGAAACCTAACCACACATAGTCTACCGTTGCTCGTCAACCAGCGCTTGCTCTCGATGGAAGACTAGGTCTATATTTGTACTAGTAGGCCGTCAGGAGACCCTCCGGTTCCATCCGACCTTACGCCGTTGTCTCCCGCCCTCTTCCACATCCTCCTCTCCCTTGGGGTGGGCGAACGGCACGGTTACGCTCTCAAGCGGGAGATTTCTCAGCGCACTGACGGCAAACTAAAACTCGGGCCCGGCGTGCTCTATGGGTCCATTAACAAGATGCTGGAGTTGGGATTAATCGAGGAGTCAGACGACCGGCCCGACCCCCATCTTGATGACGAACGGCGGCGCTATTACCGGATCACTCCTTTCGGTCGCAAGGTGGCGCAAGCGGAAGCGGTCCGGATGCGAGAACTGGCGGAATTGGCCGCGAGCACGTTTGGAGTGCGAAAACATGCGTGAGTCCCCTCTTTCTTTAAAGCTTTATCGTTTGCTGCTAAGGCTCTACCCGGCCGCTTTTCGCGAGGAGTATGCAGTGCCGATGGAGCGCGCGTTTCGAGATGAACTCGCTGAGTCACGTAACGTTTGGGCGCTTGCGGTCCTTTGGCTCCGGCTTCTTTCGGATTTGGCGAAATCGTTTCCCTTGCAGCTTATGCGCGAGGTACGGCAAGATGCGAGACACGCAGTACGGCTCTGGGTCAAAAGTCCCGGGAACACAGGGTTCGCTATCGTCGCGCTTGCGATCGGCATTGGTGCAAACACGGGAATGTTCAGCGTCATCAATGCACTGGTGTTGCGCTCGCTGCCGTTCCAGGATCCAAGCCGTCTGGCATCCCTTCATACATATCTAGTGCCTCATGACAGCGCTAAGCAATTTCATGATTGGCGCCTGCAAAGTACCTATCTTGCCGATGCCGCGTTGTTTGAGCAGAGCGACTCCAACCTCGGGAACACGGATAATGTCGCGCGGGCGCATGTTGCTCAAACCTCCTGGAATTTTTTCTCGATTCTCGGCACAAAGCCGATGATCGGAAGGTCATTTAACGCCGGCGAGGATACACCGGGACGTAACACAGTGGCCGTGATCGGCTATGGACTGTGGCAACAGCTCTTCGCGGGAGATGCGCGAGCTCTAGGCTCCAGGTTGCGCGTGAACGGAATGCCTCTCACTGTGATTGGCGTGATGCCCCCTGGATTTGACTACCCCAGCCATACCGTTCTCTGGAAGGCTGCGGAGCTCTCGCCGGGCAACAATGGATGGGAGACCCTCGGAAGGCTGAAACCGAGCATCACATGGCCGCAAGCGCGCGCCGCATTTGCCACCGAAATGGACCGTCGCACCCCGAACCGTAACCGCACTAGAAAATATCCCCCGCGGATCGTTCCGCTGCAAGATCAAATGACCGGCCCGGTAAAGAACGCATCCTTGCTGCTGATGGCGGGCGTGCTGCTGATCCTGTTGATAGCATGTAGTAGCGTTGCGAATCTTTTGCTCGCACGCACCGCGGACCGCGCCCCGGAACTTTCGATACGCTCGGCGTTAGGAGCAAGCAGAGCGCGGCTAGCACAGCAATTACTCACGGAGTGCCTGCTTCTCTCGTCGGTTGCTTCCATCGCTGGTTTGGTGGTCGCATTCTGGACGGCTGCTCAGGCGGCGAAGGTCCAGCCGAGCCCCCTCGCCACTCAGTCCTACTCCATCCTCGATGGTCGCGTGCTGGGCTTCGCGGTGCTGACAGCAGTGCTGAGCGCCCTTTTTTTCGGGCTCTTACCGGCATGGAACGCCGGCCACGCGCATGCCTTCGCAGCCCGCGGTTCCAGCGGCACCCGCCACTCGCGTGTGACTCGCGACATTCTGGTGGCGGGCCAAGTGATGCTCACTATCGTTCTTCTCACGGCATCGGTTTCGGTGGGGCGCGCGTTTGTCAACCTGATGCGAATCGATCGTGGCTTTGACGTGATGGGCCTGGTCACGGTTAGCGTGTCGCTGGACGGCACCACGCGTCAACTTGCCGGCCGGCAGCTTCCTTATTTCGAGGAAGCGCTCATCCGCATCCGGGGGGTTCACGGAGTTCGCAACGCTAGCGAGACCGAGTTCCTTCCGCTAAACGCCACGATGTTTCTTGGCGGCGCCATGGGTTTAGACGGGCGCCCGGCAAAGGAGAACTCCATGATCGTGCCGGTGTTGGACGATTATTTCCGGACCATGGGAGGGCACATGTCGTTCGGGCGTGAATTCACGGAGGCGGAAGTGCGTTCTGACGCCAAGGTCGCTGTTGTGAGTGAACCATTCGCGAGCCAGTTTGGCGAGCCACGAAACGCGATAGGACATGGAGTCACACTCGGAAACAGGCCTCCATTGAGGATTGTTGGCGTCGTTAGAGGCATGGATTACATGACCGACGACGCAAACTCGACTCAGATCTTCGTTCCGGCGCATTCCCCAGGTGGTTTTTACTCGACTTTCGTTGTTCGGCTAAACGGCCAGGGCCAAGATCGGCTCGCAACGATCCGCGATGCGATCCGGTCGGTGGATACACAAGTTCCCGTATTCGACGCCAAGACGATGGAACAGCGCATGGACGACGCTCTCGCCCGTCCAAAGTTCTATCGCACCGCTCTTCTGTTTTTCGCCGGATTCGCCTTGCTCCTTGCCGTGATCGGCATGTACGGAGTCGTTTCGTATGCCGTCGCTCAGAGGACTCGCGAGATGGGCGTCCGCCTGGCACTCGGCACCACGCCGGGAAGGCTCCGGACGATGCTGCTATGGCAAGGCTTACTCTCTGTTGCCGTGGGGGCCGCTTTGGGAATCGCGGGAGCCACACTGACCGGACGCTTTCTCGAAAGCCTCGTGAATGGCGCCAAGCCCTTCGATCTCGCAACCTTCACGTTTTCGACCGTGCTCCTTTTTTTAACAGCAGCGACAAGCATCTGGGCCGCTACCCGCCGCATTGCCCGACTGGACATTATGGACATCCTGCGGTTCGAGTAGGCCGCGATTTTAGATTGCTCTTGAGCAGTTTTGTTGGACGGTGCTGAAACTCATTGTGCGAGATTATTGCTTGTGCTATTGCAAGGCCTGAATCGACGCGCCTCTGGCACGTGACAAAGATTAGTACTGTGAAACGATAGATCTTATCGGAAGTCCGCGGGCGAGAATGGCTGGGGTGCAGATGGGTGTTCGGGCCCGGCGGACTTTCGATAAGACCGTTTCAAGTAAGCCGCTGGCGTTTGCGGCGGATGCGGCTGCTATGGGTATTGAATGGCGTTTTGGTACTCGGATACGGGTTGAAGCGCGCACTCCGGGAGGATCGGTTGGCCTGTTGAGAAGCTGACGGGCGATGGCGAGGCTGGATAAGGAGGTTGTCAGGGGGTGTTGGCACTGGCAATAGGACCGAGCGAGGTGAGTCCAGACACACGTCTGACGTGAGCGGTGTAGCGCTTTGAAGTTTAGACCGCGGCGATTCGAGATTACGAGCTGTCAATTAGGGTTGTCCATTCCGCAGATCGCAAGCGGATCTGCTGAGCGGTAAGCTTCTCGATAATGATCATGGTGCCGCCACAACATGGGCACAGCCAAGTGGTGAGGGACGGTGGCGTTACCGTCTGCGTTGGGCACGGCCTAGGTACCTCCGCGAGTAACTGGTGGCAGACGGCTATAAACTCTCGCCGTCGCCGTGCGGACAGGAAGCCGAAATGGCGGATGCGCACAAAGCCACGCGGCAACACATGCAGCAGTAATCGACGCAGGAACTCATCGGCCGAGATGGTCATCATGCGCTTCTTGTTGCCATGGGCATAATCTTTCCATCGGAATGTGACCTTTCCCTCGGCGAATGACACCAGTCGGTGGTTCGAGATGGCCACGCGATGCGTGTAGCGTGCCAGATACTGGAGAACATGTTCCGGCCCGCCAAACGGCCGCTTGGCGTAGACGACCCAATCGTTCCGGAACAGCAGCCGGAGAAAGCTACCAAAGAGTTTGGGCTCGGCAAGGGGTCGCAAATTGCCATGGAAGCTGAGTTTCTTCTGGCGGAAGAGGCGCTTCAAACCAGCAACGAACTTGCCGCGAAAGACGCGGCTGAGTACCCTTACCGGAAGGAAGAAATGGTGTTTGGGATGAATCCAGCGCGAGTGGTCTGGGGAAAGACCGCCGGCTGGAATAACACAGTGCACGTGGGGATGCGCCCATCCGCGCCCACAATACCCTGAGCGCGGAAGATACGCGCGTGCGGGTCTTCTATCCGTTCCATCCTCTCCGCGACGCTGTTCTCCAGGTCGTTCGCCGCCCCAAGCGGGGCGACGGTGCGGTTGCCGTCATGGATCCAGTTGGTAAGCGACTGAAGATCCCGCTATGGATGCTGTCACCCGAGTGTGCCGGCGTGACGATCACGGAGGAGCCGTACTTAAGTAGCGAATCCCTTCTGAGCCTCGCGTCCTTGCTTTCTTCGCGATTGCACGCCGCGGACCAGATCCGCGATAACCTCCTGCAAACAGTTGTTGACGGACGCAAGGGAGGCCAGCGCGGTGCAACTACAACTTTTGGACCTGGTGATCGGAAAGGAAAACGCGGTCGTGCCCATGGACGAAAGGGTGCGAACCGAACTGATCGATCTCATGGCCCGCATTCTGGTGACAGTCTTTGAAGCTCAAGGAGGGAAAGTTGATGAATCAGGTCTTGTGCAATCCCAAAATCAAGCCGGAGCACTTAGCGCGCAAAGCGATCGTCTACTTGCGCCAATCCAGCGAGAAACAAGTGCGGCGGAACAAGGAGAGCCAGCGTCTTCAGTATGACGTGGCTGAGCGGATGCGCAGCCTGGGCTGGCAAGCCGTGGAGATTATCGATACCGATCTCGGATACAGCGCCGGCATCGCTTCGGCCCGCCGCGAAGGATTTGAACGCGTCCTTAGCTCGGTGGCATTAGGAGAGGTCGGAATCGTCGGGAGTTGGGAAGTCTCAAGGCTCTCGCGCACGGACAAAGATTGGTGCCGGCTACTCGAGGTGTGCCAGATTTTTGAAACACTCATTGCCGATGAGCAACACATCTATGACCTAAATTCTCTCGACGATCAACTCGTGCTGGGCATCAAGGGCACACTCAGCGTTGTCGAACTCAAGGTCCTGCGCCAACGAATGCTGGCAGGCCAAGAGTCTAAGGCACGACGGGGTGAGTTATTCAAAAGGCTTCCAGTCGGGTATGTGCTGGACACCATGGGCAAGGTTGCATTTCATCACGATCGACGCGTCCATGAAGCCCTGCAGCTTGTGTTCATCAAGTTCCGGGAACGGTGGAGCGTACGTCAGACTTTCCAGTGGTTTCGGGATCACGACGTAGAACTGCCAGCCAATCCCATTCAAGGGACGCGGCTTGTCTGGAAAATTCCATCGCAGAGTTTGATTCGCGACATTTTATGCAATCCGTTCTACGCCGGTGCTTATGTGTGGGGGCGTCGGCCGGTCACAGCGCGTTTGGTCGAAGGTAGGCTGGAGAAGCGTCAGGGCGCGATGCGCCGGGCCGAAGAATGCCGGGTCTTTATCCGCGATCATCATGTCGGCTATATTGACTGGGCTACCTTTGAAGAGAACCAACGAATGATTCGGAGGAACTCAGTGAACTGGCAGGGCGACGAATCTATGGCAGCGATTCGCGCCGGGCAAGGTTTGCTCGCCGGGCTCCTTCGGTGTGGGCATTGCGGTCGCAAGCTGCACGTGCGCTATTGGGGTGGTCGTGGTACCAATGCGCGTTATCTGTGTAAGGGCGACTATGACGACGGCGGGCAGTATTGCATCGGTTTCGGCGGTGCTTCGGTGGATCGCCGGGTGGGCCAGGAACTACTAAAGGCCATTTCACACCTCGGTGTGGAAGCCAGCCTGAAAGCGATTGAAGAACTGAGCGCTGGTGATGTCGCACAACGCGTTGCATTGTCGAGCAAACTCAAACAGCTGGAATATGAGGCAAGAAAGGCATTCGAGCAATACGACGCCGTGGATGCAAGGAATCGTCTCGCCGCCAAGGAGTTGGAGCGCCGCTGGAATGAAAAGCTCGAGGAGGTGGAGATAACCAAACAACGGCTTTCAAGCCTTAACGGGAATCGCCATTCCCTGTCTTCGGAGGACGAGGCACAGATTCGTTACATGGGCGAGCGCTTCGGTGAACTCTGGCAGAGTGATCGCTGTCCTTCGGAACTTAAGAAGATGATCTTTCGCACGGTGATGGAAGAGATCATCGTGAGAACCGATGCGGACAAGAACATCTTGCAATTCACCATTCATTGGAAGGGTGGCACTCACACTCAGATCGAGATCGAGCGGCCGCGCCCAGCAACGGAGACGGCGACATCCATGGAGGCATTAGACATCATCCGCCGGATGGCCGTTCGAAGTGGTGACGATCAGATTGCCTCTGTATTAAACCGACTAGGCTACTCAACTGGAAAGGAGAAGCGATGGAACCAGATCCGTGTAGCCACAGCGCGGCGTAATCATTCGATTCCAGGTCAAAAACGCGCGGCGCCCGACCCGGAGAGAATCAGCTTGAGCGAAGCCGCTCGGCTCTCAGGCGTGAGTCACCATACGATTGAGCGATTGGTAGAAGCGGGCCTGCTGAAGCGCGACCAAGCCGCTCCACGTGCTCCGTGGGAAATTCGTCGTGCCGATCTGGATAGAGAGCCAGTTCGCAGTATCATCAAGCGGCTCCTTCGAACCGGCAAGCTGGTTTTCCAGGGGGGCTGCGCGGAAGGTCAGTCTGCTTTGTTCAATGAAACTGAAGGAGATGATAATGCCAGGCATCATGAGTGAGGGTTCTGTTGCAGATTCTGCCCCCAGGTGTGAAGCACACTGAGGAAGCCGATCTCGGCGCCGAGATGTTTCGGATCAGCGGCGACCTCGAGTAGCGTCGCTGCGCTGGCCTGGAACAGCAGGTCATAGATGGCCCTCTTGTTCTGAAGCGCGAGCGCGGACAGTTCGTGAGGCAGTGTGAAGACCACATGAAAGTAGTTGACTCCGAGTAGCTCATCGGAGCGAGCCGCGAGCCATTTGTTGCGGGCGTTAGTCTGGCACTTGGGGCAGTGCCGGTTCCGACAGGAGAAGAAGGAGATGGCGCGATGGCCGCATCGGGAACACTGATCGAGATGACCGCCGAGTGCTGCCGTGCGGCAGTGCTCGATGGCGCGCAGCACCTTGAGCTGTTGCCAGCCAAGATGCGGCCGGTTTCGTTCGATGAAGCCCTTGCCCGCGCTACGGATGATATCGGCCACCTCGAGGGTGGGTCGGTTCATCTCTTCTTCTTGAGCCGAGAGCGTTTGGTTTGTTGAGCACTGGTCGCCACAGAAAGGTGATCGAGCGGGTTGGCGACCGCGCGGGAATGTCGGCGCGAAAGATGCAAGTATTTGGCTGTGTCCTCGAGTTTGGTATGGCCCAGCAGTTTCTGAAGAACCAGCAGATCTCCCCCGGCTTCGAGCCAGTGTGTGGCGTAACAATGCCGCAACAAGTGCGGGTAAACATGTTTTTTCAGACCAGCCCGGACGGCCGCCTCGCGGCATGCGGCCCAGACCACTTTCCCGGTGATCGGAACGTCCGCTCGCCAGTTGTTGACCGTTCCCGGGAACAGGTACGTTTTAGGGCGCATCCAGCGCCAGTACTCGCGTAGGGTGTCCAGCAAGCATTCGCTCAGGTCGACGTCGCGATCACGCTGACCTTTGCCGGCGTGAATATGGATGACCATTCGTTCCTTGTCGATGTCGGACACCTTAAGTTGGCACAACTCGGCGCGTCGGACTCCGGTCGAGTACAACATCATCAGGATTGCGCGGTGCATCAAGTTGCCCGCTGAATCGATGAGACGAGTCACCTCCTCTACGCTCAGAATGGTTGGCAGCCTGAACGGCTCTTTCGGCAGCGGAATGTTGTCCACCATGAAATGGCGGTGCAGCGTTTTGACGAACAGAAACCGCAGGCCTGCACTGTACTGGACGACAGTTCCAGGCTCCAGATGCCGGTCACGGAAGAGGTGTGCCTGAAACTCTCGAACGTGTTCCGGGCCGAGTTTGTCGGGCGAGCTGTGGAAATACCCCGCGAAATCACGGATTACACGAAGGTATGCTCGTGCAGTGCTCTTTGAGTAATTTCGGCGCTGGAGTTCCTCCAGCACCATTTTTCGTAGACGGGTCACAAAGAACCTCCTTGTGACCCACTACATTATCCCTGCGTCACTACAAATGCTGAACTCATCTGCACGCGAAGCGTCCGCCGCGCAAGCGGCTTACTTGAAACGCGCTTAGCGCCGCTAACGTTCATTTAGAGAAAAATTGCTATCCCAGACTTATGCGGTCTCACCGTCTAATCTAGGTCCGGAGTTCCAGAGGATTTCTCACGTCAACCGAGCGGAAAAACTCCCCGGATCACGTCACCACAAACTCTCTCTTTCATTCCCATTCAGCAACTTCCCAACTTCCACGCCGTTGCGCCCCGCACACTCGTGCTAAAAATCGGAATTGGAGAGAATTTCATTGGCTGCATCGCCCGGTTCGCCCTTGGCTTCGTTTTTTCAAATCACGTTTTGGCCCCGCCCCCGTCCCGCGATGTGTCACACCCACCGTCCGTTGGGTTCGTTTTGCAAAACCGCGTTCGGACCCGCCCCACCGCTTGCCCACGATCCGTCAACAACCCCACCTCCCTTGGGTTCGTTTTGCAAAATCACCCCCGCGTCGCCCCGCCGCGCCGCCAGACCCCAAAGATGCGTCAAAATCCGCCCCGGCCCTACTGGCTTCGTTTTTTCAACCCCACCACCCCCCATGCGGGACAATAAGGAATGCGGCCACTCCGCGGCTCCTTCTGGGTACTGGTCCTCTACGACGTGGCCGAGCAAATCCAGCTCGACAAGCTGTGCACCCTGATCGGCGTCGAGCCCGTCAAGCCGCAGCCCAGCTTCAAGCATCCGGCGCCGGAATATGTCCGCTTCGAACGGCCTCCCGTGGTCGAATATCCTGAGCCGGTCGTCACCGCAACCGGCGAACGCTTCGAAGCGCAGATCAAGTATTTCGATTATGGTGTAGTCAGCGTCGAGCTCAAACTACAGTTCGAAGCCGATTGGGACGAACTGATCCGCCTGTCGAACCGCTGGATCCTGGCGCCGGAGACCGAGCGGCTCACGGCCGAACTGCTGCGGAAGCGCCTGCCCTGCGCCGCTGAGGCTTTGATCCAACCCTACGAATCGCACCTGAACGAAGACTACTACATCATCCAGATCCACGAAGCTTTGGATGCCAAGGGCCAGCCCATGACCGCCGCCGCCATGCTCGAGACTCGCGGCGGACAGGTGGCTCAGATCGTGAGAGGCGACTCAATGCCGCTGTCCGACGCCGAATGCCGGGAGATCCTGCAAACCAGCCTCTCCTACTATCCGACCGACCTGCTGGTAGTCGGATGGGTGGCAGCGCTGGTCTACGACACCGTCGCCGGCGCCGAACCCACCATCCAGTTGCTCGAATACGCCAATACGCAACTGCTCGAATTTCGCCACTACGATGAAGTGCTCACGCGCGTGTTCAAGAAGGTCTACGACACCCTCGAGCATCGCGGCACGCTGCGCCGCTGGAGGATGGCCAGTGAAGCGGAGCGGCTTAACACGCTGCGCCTCGACATCATGGAGCTGACCGAGCGCACCGACAACGCCATCAAATTTCTGAGCGACATGTTCTACGCTCGTGCTTATAAGGTAGCGGCCAGCCGCGTGGGCGTCACCGATTACCGCAACCTGGTGGAAGAGAAGCTGCGGACGGCCGGCGAGCTGTACGAGTTTATGACCAACGAATTCCACCAGGCGCGAGCTTTTGTACTGGAGTTGATGGTGGTGGCGATTTTGGTGATCGAGCTGATCCAGCTTTTCTGGGGCCGCCACGGCTAAGTATAAGAAGGCCTTACGGTTGACGCCTAAAGGTCGGCCCGAAATCGGCCGATATGTCCTCCGTGGGCGGCGTGTATCTCGAGTCTCGGCTGAAGTTCCTTCGACAGGCCCAAAACGCGGACGGCGGATGGGGATATTTTCCGGGAAAACAGTCCTGGTTCGAACCCACCACCTATGCCATGCTGGCGCTTCAAGGACGGCCGGGCTCTGAGGAATCTCTCAAGAGCGCTTTTAAACTGCTGCGCTCCTGGCAAACGCCCGACGGCAGTTCGCGGCCCAACGGGCAAGTCGAAGACGGTACCTGGGTGACGGCGCAGGCGGTGACGCTAGCATGTGTTCGCGGCATATATGACGATAAGGTCCGCAGCTCGGTGGATTGGCTGTTGCGAGTGGTGGGCGCCGAGTCGAGCCTGGCGATGCGCGCAGCCGCCTTCTTCCATCTGCTCAAGACCAAGGCCGACGTTTCGCATGAGGGATGGCCGTGGCGCGACGGAAACGCTTCGTGGATCGAGCCCACTGCCCAGGCGCTGATGGCGCTCAAGAAGGTCTCGAAGAACTATAGAAGCCCGGAGCTCGACCGGCGCGTAGCCGACGGCGAAGCTCTCATTCTCAGCCGCCGCTGCAGCGATGGCGGATGGAACTGCGGCAATCCGAACGTGCTCAACTACGATCTGCCTTCTTACCCCGAGACCACGGCCCTGGCGCTGCTCGGGCTGCAAGGGCGAAGCCGGACTGAGCTCGACCAGCCGCTGGCGCTGGCCGGTCGATTTCGCGCTGAAACCAGATCGTCGCTGGCCCGGGCCTGGCTGGTGATCGCGCTGCGCTGCCATGGCGGAGACCCGCAACCGGCGGGGCAGGACGTGAGCGCCTCCGCCGACGTAATGCTCACCGCGCTCGAAGCGCTCGGGCATCCGGATGGCAATTACGCGCTGCTCAGAACAGGAGCCTCCGCATGACACGCCGCCAGTTCATCCCGCTGGTGGGGATCGCCGCCACTGCCGGATACGCCAGCCTCAAGCTTCAGAAGCCGCCCAAAGTGCCCGATGGGCCGCCCGGCAGTTCCGCGGTCGCAATTGTGCGCGCGAGGTCTTACTCGGAGGACCTTGTCAGCCACATGCTCGCCGGAATTCGCCAGTGCGGCTTAGACGTTCGCGGCAAAAAGGTACTGCTGAAGCCCAACCTGGTGGAATTCGATTCCGCCACGGTCGTTAATACCGACGCGTCCATCATTGCCGCGGCGCTCGAGGTGTTCCACCGTTTGGGCGCTTCCGAAGTCAAGATCGGCGAAGGGCCGGGGCATCGGCGGGATACGCTCGACCTGGCCGACGACGCGGGCTATCGCTCCACCATCCCCAAGTTCGAAAGCATCTTCACCGATTTGAATCGCGACGACGTAGCGGTTATCCACGGCTTTGCCGGCGAGCCGGATTTCTACTTCGCGAAGACGGTTCTCGCGGCGGATCTGATCGTTTCGCTCGCGAAGATGAAAACCCACCACTGGGCTGGCGCGACCCTTTCGATGAAGAACTTCTTCGGCCTGGTGCCTGGGTCCATTTATGGCTGGCCGAAGAACAAGCTGCATTACATCGGCATTCCGGAGTCGGTGGTGGCGCTCAACCGCACCTTCCGCAACACCTTCGCCATCGTCGACGGCGTGGTCGGAATGGAAGGCAATGGGCCCATCCAAGGTACCCCGAAGCAGGCCGGCGTACTGGTGATGGGGAGCGATCTGGTGGCCGTCGATGCTACCTGTTGCCGCATCATGGGCATCGATCCGGAGAAGGTCGACTATCTGCGCATGGCCGCCGATCTGGGCCACGTGCATCCGGAGCGCATCGAGCAGCGCGGCGAGACCATCGCGTCCGTGCAGTCGAACTTCGCGCTGATCGACGAATTCCAATACCTGCGGCTGGTGTAATGTTCCAGGCGCTTGAAAATCGCCTGGTGTGGCTGGCGCGTCACAAAGGCCTGGCGATCGTTCTGGTGGGCGTGATTTCGCTCGCGGCTCGCGCGCTGTTGCTGCCCGTGCTGCCGATTCCGAAGCCGGCCATCCAGGACGAATTCAGCTACCTGCTCGCCAGCGACACTTTTTCCTCGGGCAAGCTCACGAACCCGACACCGCCCTTCGCCGAGCATTTCGAGACGTTGCAGGTGCTTCTGCATCCCACCTACGCCTCCAAATACCCGCCCCTGTCGGCTCTGATGATGGCGCTCGGCCAGCGCATCACGGGCGAGCCTTGGGTGGGCGTGTGGCTCGCTACTGGAATCATGTGCGCCACGCTATGCTGGGCGCTCCAAGGCTGGCTGCCGCCGGTTTGGGCTTTGGTTGGCAGCCTCGTGGCGCTGGCTCGCATCGGCATTGTGAGCTATTGGTCCGAAAGTTATTGGGGAGGAACTTGCGCGGCCATCGGAGGCGCGCTGGTGATCGGAGCGGTTCCAAGGCTCCTGCGGCGGATGCGGCCAAGCGCTGCGTTGGCGTTTGCGTCCGGTTTGGCGATCCTGGCCAACACGCGTCCTTATGAGGGACTGGTGCTCGGAGTGGTCTGCTCGGCGGTGCTGGCCTTCGCCCTTCTTCGCCGGCCGGTGGCGATCGGACGGCTGTGCCAGGCCGTGATTCTCCCGATGGCTCTGCTGCTGATTCCGGTGTTTGGATGGATGGGCTATTACAACTATCGCGTCACCGGCCACGCGCTCGAGATACCGTACCTGACCCACGAAAAGCAGTACGTCGTCTATTCTCCTCTGCTGTTGCAGACCCATCCGAATCCCGAGCCGGTTTATAGTAACGCGGTCCTTAAGGAATTCTGGACCGTTGCCGCGGCCAACGAGTACCAATCCGCGCGCGACCATTGGCTGAAGGCGCACGTTTCGGATCTCATCACGCTGGGGCACTTCTTTCTGGGATGGCCGCTGGTCGTTTGTATGATCGCCTTCGCGCGTCCGCTGTGGCGCGATCCCCGGGCTCGCTGGACTCTTTTGCTGGCCGCGGGATTCTATGCCGGGGTGGCTTGGGATGCCCGCCTCTTTCCGCATTACGCCGCACCGGCCACCGCCCTGGTCTATATTCTCGCGGCCTGTTCGCTGCGCGCGGCGAGGAACGCATGGCCCGGCACGTTCGCCGAGCGCCGTTATATGACCTGGGGCGTGCTGGGATTATTTGCGTTGACCACAGGAATGGGGATGCTCACGCCCGAGAACAGGTATCTGTTTGGGCCGATCGATTACCACGTGCAGGCCAAGCACTCCTCAATCACGGAGCGATTGGAGCGCGAACCCGGCCGCCACCTGGTTCTGGTGCATTACGGTAGCCGGCACGATATGTACGAGGAACTGGTATTCAATCCGGCCGACATCGAGCGGTCGCGTGTCGTGTGGGCCCGTTCGCTTGGCCCCGAAAAAGACAGCTGCCTGATCGACCACTTTTCTGGCCGCCATGCTTGGCTCCTGGAAGATGATGGGGATCTGAAGTTGAGTGCCTATGCACGCTAGGCGAATGCAGAGATGGTTCGGCCCGATGCCTGGGCGCAACGAAGCCCGCGCCATGAGCCTGATGGCGGTGGCCGCCGCCGTCATCCTTTGCGGCATATCGATATTTCGCGGGTTCCATGGGCAAGCTTTCATGGGGCGTCCGATGGGCGGCGACTTTATTGAGTTCTATGTAATCGGAAAGATCCTCAATAACTTTGACCCAGCGCGGATTTACGATTTGAAGCTGGCGGTAGACCTGCAGCACTCCATACTGCCGTCGATGGCTGAGACGCAGATGCTGGTGTACGCGCATGCGCCGTACATTTCACTGCTGTTTAAGCCCTTCGCGATGCTTCCCTATTTATGGGCCTACGCGGCGTGGCTGGGGTTCTCGGCCGCGCTGTATTTGACGGGGATCACTCTTCTGTTCCGCGCCGCCGCGCTCCCGGCGGAACATCGCACCATCGGGTTTCTGCTGGCAGTCTCCTTTATGCCGTTTATTTTCGAAACCTGGATCGGCGGGCAACTCTCGGTGGTGATCTTCTTTTTGTGGACGCTGTTCCTTTGCTTCCGGCATCAGAATCGGCTTTTTCTGGCTGGGGTCGCTATAGCGCTCGGAATTTACAAGCCGACGCTGATTGCGCTGCCCCTGGCAATGTTGATCATCGGGCGCCGATGGCGGATCCTCCAAGGGTTCGCTACCGGAGCAGTCGCCGTCGCGGCGTTATCCATCGGCATGGTGGGTCTGGATGGATGCCGGGGCTGGTTGACTACCCTGGCGTTCGCCGGCCGGCAGGCGACGGGTCCGGGCGAGGCGTGGCATCTCGCGAAATCGGTGGACATGAGTTCGTTCTTCCATCTGCTGCTGTTCAACGCTTCTCCGCTGACGGGGATCGTCATCACGGCTTGCGGAATAGTCGGCTTCGCGATGTTGGCCCGAGCCTGGTGGCAGTCAAGCGAGTGGGCCGCTGTTCCCGCCGCGGAAAACTGGCTGTGGGCGGCGACGCTGTGTCTCACGCTGGTAGTCAATTCATACGCGCCCATCTATGACGCCATTCTGGTGGTAGCTGCGGCTGCCTTGGCGGCAGGCGCGATGGAGGGCCGGAGCACCGAAGAACAAGAGGCTTTCCGGGGCTGGCTGCTGCTCCTCTATATGGTGGCGTGGATCACCCAATCGATGGCGGAGTTCTTGCATTTGCAGGTATATACGTTGGTGCTGGCGGGCTTCGCCGGATGGGCGCTGAGGATGGCGCATAGAACCGGCTTATCAACCAGGGCTTGGCAGCCGATAGGACTCTTAGACAGTGATGCTATATGCATGCCCAGTAAGAAGGTACTACGCCCCAGAATGTAGCACCCCTGGTAGCTGGGCGATTTTACAAGCGTTCTAGGGGCAACCCCTGATTTAACGTACCGTCTTCAGATGATAACTTAACCATAGCGGTGGATTAAACCATCGCAGGGAGAGAGGAGAAGCAAACAATGACACGGATCACCAATCTAGTCTGGAAGCTGAGAATCTGGAAGGATACCCGAGGACAGGACCTCATTGAGTACGCATTGATGGCCGGCTTCGTGGCAGTAGCCGCGGGCGCCATTATGCCGGGTGTTGCATCCAGCATCAGCACGATCTTCAGCAAGATCTCCAGTGTGATGACCGCTGCTGCATCGCAGAGCTAAACCCCTTGTGGTGGGTAGGCGAGTAGATGACCCTCTTCCTCGCCTGCCCTCCTAAGGATTCCTGCCAGTATTAGTGCGACGCAGTGTTAGTGTGAGAGAGCCCCGGCCTTTTCAGCCTGCCGCGTTAGTCCCTTCAAGTTTCCCGCCTGATCGAATTCCATCTCTTCGGCTTCGCTCACAATTTCCAGCATCGGATTTTTCCGGATTTCCCCTCGCAGATTCTCGCTCAATTTCAAGAAACCCAGCTCCATTGTGTTTTTAATCCATCCGTAGGTCACATCCGACAGGTCTACCTTTCCGACGGTGGGGGCAATCCGTTCCAGGCACTCACGGTCGCTCGCGAAGTGAATCGGAGTCCGGATCGCGGTGGGCGTGGACGCGGTGAGCGAATTGATCTGGGTCGGGTTCCAGTCGATTTTCTGCAGCAGCCGGTCGTGGATCACTTCCGCCATGCCGACGCCGGCTGCATTGCCATAACTGTTGGCGCTTAGATCGCGGGCGAAGATCCGCTCGATGCGGACTTCATCGGGCCAGGGGTTCGATTCGCCGTTGACGCTGCGATTTACCACCTTGGTGTCCATCCCGGCACCACTGATATCCTTGCCGATCTCGTCCAAGATCAGGATGTCGAGGGGCATGGGAATGCGGCCCATCCAGCTTTTGACCAGCGCCAGCAGCTCCTCTTCGGTGCGCTCCATAACCTCCACCGGGACAGCGGTTAATTGAGCCGTATTGTGATTGGCGTCTTCGAGGATCGCCAAGCCGCCCAGGATCTTTCCGGACTTCAGCACTTGCCGGCCGACGCTGCGGATCACGTGCTCCAGACCAAGCTTATAGGCATACGTGTGATAGCGCTGCGCGCCGGCGAATTTGCCGAGTCCGATGGCCATCATCTTAAAGAGGCCGCTTTCGATCTTGCCCGAGAAATCGGTGTGCCATTTGACGCGGCCGATGAGCATCACGCCGTCGCTGCCGAAAGCATTGCGGTCCATGAAGGCTTCAATGCCGTCGGTGGTTTTGCCGAGCGAAACCACATCCAGCGCACTGACGATCGGGCAGCCCATGGCGGCTTGGTGAATGCCGTACTTGGCCAGGACATCGGCCTGCCCTTGGGCGGTGGCCGCGCCGTGACTCCCCATGGCCGGGAAGATGAACGGTTGGCAGCCCTGCGATTTCCAATAATTCACCACGGCGCCGGCGATCTGCGCGATGTTGGCGATGCCGCGGCTGCCGACGCCGATGGCCACGCGAGATCCGGGCTTCGCGCGCGATCCAAATCGGGAGGCCGCGAGCTGCCGTTCTACTTCGCCAGCGACGTCGGGAATCGCGCGATCCGGGAATTTCTGACGAACCGGGAGCAAGCGGGGAACCTGCATGTCTTTAGGATACTCAACTCGTGCCGCGGCGAGGCATGGTACGCTTTGCTTTGCCGAAGACCTCCGCATGCTCGAATTCGTTATCTATCTGATCTCGGGAATCGGATACGGCTTTTACTTCGATCTGAACCCGCTCGAAACTTTGCTGGTCGCGCTGGCGATTCTAGGCGTGTTCCGTGGATGGTGGCCGCGTTTTCCACGTTTTCGAGTGACGCGGGCGTGGCGGGCCTGGACCCGGCTGGCATATCGCCGGAAGACCGCTGTCGCGGCCGTGTTCGTATTCGCACTGCTGATTCGCGCGGCGTTGCTGCCCGTATTGCCGGCTCCGAATCCCGTGGTGACGGACGAATTCAGCCATCTCCTGATTGCCGACACGCTGGCGCACGGACGGCTGACCAATCCAACGCATCCCATGTGGGTGCATTTCGAGAGCATTCACATCATTCAGAAACCGACGTATAATTCCGACTATTTTCCGGGCCAGGGAGCCGTGCTGGCATTGGGAAAACGGATGGGCCATCCATGGGTCGCGGCCTGGCTATTGTGCGCGGCGATGTGCGCGGCCCTGTGCTGGATGCTGCAGGGCTGGATTCCTCCGGCGTGGGCGCTGTTCGGCGCGATGCTGGCGGTCTTTCGTTTCGGGATCGCGAGCTATTGGGTGAATGGCTATTACGGCGGCTGCCTGGCGGCGCTGGGTGGGGCGCTGGTTCTGGGATCATATCCTCGACTGCTCAAGAAACCCAAGGTCTCGACCTCGTTCCTGTTCGGACTGGGTCTGGCAATCATCGGATACGCGCGGCCTTTCGAAGGTCTGGCGGTGGCAGTTCCGGCCGCCGTGGCAATCGCAATCGCGATGCTGCGGAGAAAGACTCCGGCCTGGGTTGGCGTCCCGGCAACAGCTGTGGTCTTGATGGCCGTGGCCGGACTGCTCGCGTACTCAAAAGCGGTGACTGGCGATCCGCTGAAGACGCCTTACGCGGTCAACCAAGCCACCTATGGCTGGCCCATGACGCTGCCGTGGTTTCATCCGCCGGAGGTGCAATTCCGGCACGAAGAACTGCGCCGCTATTACGACTATGAAAAAGACGTGCATGATCGCAACGCGACTCCTTGGGCCGAACTGAAGAACAGTACCCTCAAGGGTCAGGAGATGTGGCGATTCTATTTCGGCCCGGCGCTGTCGATTGGTTTGATCACGCTTCCGCTGGTGTGGCGCAACCGGCGGCTGCGTCTGCTGTTGATCGCCGCTGCGCTCACGGTGCTGGCCGCGCTGATCGAGACCGGAAGTTCTCCGCACTATGCGGCGGCCGGCACGGCGGCATTCCTCGCCGTGCTGGTGGAATGTTTCCGGCGGCTACGGGCGGACCGCCGTCAGTTGGTATTTATCGCTCCGCTGATCATGCTGCTAATTCTGGGAGTGCGCCTGGGCCTGGGAGCAATGCATCTTCCTTTCACTCAGAAAGTCAATTTTCAATCCTGGTGCTGCGTGAAGCCGGGAAATCCGAACAAGGCGCGAATTCTCGCTATTTTGGATCGAACCGACAGCCGGCATCTGGTGCTAGTGAAACCGAAGACGGATCCCGACAACGTCTTCCAGTGGATTTACAACGATGCCGACATCGACGGGTCCAAAGTAGTGTGGGCGCGTGATATGGGCGTCGACGGGAACCGCGGGTTGCTCGAGTATTTTCGCGATCGCAAGATCTGGGTGCTCGATCCGAACGTGGAACCGGCGACGATCTTTCCGTACGCGCCCCGGCGATGACGCCGCAATTATGATATGAAGGAATCCATGCAACGATTTTCGGGCGGTCTCCTTGTAACGCTATTGATTGGGACCTGGCCGGCATCAGCTCAGAGCACTACAGAACTGGAGAAGGGAAAGCAGCTCTTCCTGGGAATGTGTTCGCGCTGTCACGGAGTAGGGGGCGGCGGCGGTGAAGGCCCGAATCTCAACCGGCCGGTGTTGAGCCATGCGCCGGACGATCAGGCGCTCGCGGCTGTAATCCGAGATGGCATCCCGGATCGGGGAATGCCGAAAGTCCGGCGATTTACGGATGCGGAGTTGCACGCGATGGTTATCTATATTCGATCGCTGAGCCAGAACACGGCGGTCGCAATTACAGGAGATCCGGAGAAGGGCAGGGCCATTTACCAACGGTCAGGTTGCTCGTCGTGCCACATCATTAATGGAGAAGGCGGTAGTCTCGGGCCGGAACTCACCAGCATCGGTGTGCACCGTGCTCCGGATTACCTTCGTGTCGCGATCGTCGATCCGGCTGCGACGCTGCCGCGTGGAGTAATGGCCTTCCCGGGCCACGGTTTTAACGAGTTTCTTCCGGTCCGAGTGGTCACCCGCGACGGCCGGGAAGTGCGCGGCCTGCGAGTGAACGAAGACTCATTCACCATACAAGTAAAAGACGCCGGCAACCAGTTCTATTCTTTCCGTAAGTCCGATCTGCAGACCTTGGACAAACAAATTGGTAAGAGCCTGATGCCCGAATACAAGAGTAAGATCGCCGGGTCTGACCTGGATGATCTAATCGCTTATCTGGCCGGCTTGGGAGGCTCGAAATGAGAAGGCCAATCGTCCTGATCTTCGCGGCGTTAAGCGCGGCTTACGCTCAAGTACCGTATCAACGCATCGCCGGCGCGGACAGCAATCCGGGAACGTGGGTGACTTACTCCGGCAATTACCAGGCGCAGCGCTACTCGCAACTGGATCAGATCAATCGCCAGAACGTCACTCAATTGAAACCGACCTGGATTTATCAAATGCGGAACCCAGGGATCGTGGAAACCTCTCCGATCGTCGCTGACGGCATCATGTACATCACGGAGCCACCCAGCACGGCGACCGCGCTGGACCTTCATACCGGCCGTCCGTTGTGGACCTACACGCCCAACATTCCGCCGGATGTCATCATCATCGGATCGCCTCCGGTGAATCGCGGCGTGGCGATCCTTGACAACACGGTTTTCTTTGGAACGGTGAACTGCCATCTGATCGCGCTGGATGCAAAGTCGGGAATCGTGCGCTGGGATATCGCGGTGGATGACAACAAGAAAGGTTATTACGTTACCGGCGCGCCGCTCGCGATCGACGGCAAGATCATCGTTGGCGTTTCGGGCGCCGAGACCGGCATTCGTGGTTTCCTCGACGCGTACGATGCCAAGACCGGCAAGCGGGTGTGGCGCACGTGGACCGTGCCTGGTCCCGGCGATCCTGGCGTCGAATCCTGGGGCGGGCAAAGTTTTCAGCACGGCGGCGGTTCCACATGGGTGACCGGGTCGTACGATCCGGATCTGCATCTGGTATATTGGGGCACCGGAAATCCCGCGCCGGATTGGAACGACGATACGCGGCCGGGCGACAATCTCTACACCTGTTCGCTCTTGGCGTTGGATGCGGACACGGGAAAAATCAAGTGGCACTTCCAATTCACGCCGCATGATGTCCACGACTGGGATGCCACCCAAGTCCCGATTTTGTTCGATGCCGACGTGAAGGGCAGGCGGCGCAAAGTGGTGTCGATGGCGAATCGGAACGGCTTCTACTATGTGCTC
This sequence comes from Bryobacterales bacterium, assembly GCA_963780485.1. GTDB lineage: Bacteria > Acidobacteriota > Terriglobia > Bryobacterales > Bryobacteraceae > Palsa-89. Next base: position 107,856 of record CAWACO010000018.1, on the reverse strand, counting down.
GACCGTCAGACTGGCGAATTCCTGGCGGGCGCTCCCTATGTGAAACAGACCTGGACCGATGGGCTGGACGCGAAAGGCCGGCCATTCGCGCGCCGCGACGCGGATCCGAAAGTGAAGGGCACGCTAGTCTATCCCGCTATCTCGGGAGGCGCCAACTGGTGGAGCCCCAGCTACAGTCCCAAGACCCACCTGTTCTATCAGACCACTCGCGAAATGGCCGGTATTTACTACAAGGGCGACGCGGAATATAAGGATGGCACCGCCTACGCCGGTGGCGGCGGGGAGATCAAGAACGGCGATGACGCTTACGGCGCGATCCGCGCGCTCGAATCGACGACAGGGAAATTGCGGTGGGAGTTCAAGCTGCTCACCCCTTCGATGAACGGCCTGTTGTCCACCGCCGGCGGCCTGGTCTTTGGCGGCGCGGAGGAAGGTAATTTCTTTGCGCTCGACGCCGAGACCGGCAAGCCGCTTTGGGAATTGCAGCTCGGGGCCGCGGTTCGTTCACCGCCTGTTTCGTTTATGATCGACGGCAAACAGCAGATCGCGGTCACCGCCGGATCGTCGTTATTCGTCTTCGGAAATTAGGGACAGTGCACTCAATCCCCAATTTTCGAATCTGCGGTTCGACGCTGGCTGCATTGCGTTTCCGGACGAGTTCTACAGCCTTCCCGAAGCGGTTCCAACGACAATTCCAGCGCCCCCTAGTACACCGAGGATGCCCGTGCCGGGTCGATAGCACAAAATGAGAGAATTATAGGCGCACCTCATGAAGACGGCGTTGAAAGTTGTTTTAGTGCTTGGGGCCTGCTTTGCCGTCACAGGGCTCTTTCTGCAAGCAATCCACGTGTTGCCAGCTGGCGATTCACCGGTGAAGACGCGACTGAAAGCAGTTTTCTTTGTGATTGTTGCAATTTTCTTCTTCCTCAGCGCCGCTACGGAAAAGGATTGGCGCTGGCGGAATTGGAGCGGCGGTACGCCCATGCCGCAATGGCTCGGACAAACTCTGTATGTGTTGGCGGGTATCGTCCTTTTGGCGACCGCCGTTCTCGCGCTGTTGGGAAAAGGAAGCTGAGACGAGTCTTCACCTATGGTCTGATGCAGCATTGTTTTGTCTGTGCCTCTGGCCGGTACGATATGGTCGTGGGTTTCAGCGCAGAGGTGACGCGGGAAGAAACTCAGAGCGCCTCCCTTTGCGACGACAATCCAGCTTGGCCGCAGGCAGGCACGTAAAAGAACCGATAGCCAAAGGGACGGCTGTTCGTTGCCGATCGCGGAAATAATCGCATCCAGATCATCGACCAGGAGGGGAAGTTCCTGGCGGAGTGGAAGCAATTCTCGCAGCCGAGCGGCGTGTTTATCGATAAGAAAGATAACCTCGACGTGACGGACTCCGAATCGCAGCCGGTGAAGCTGGAAGGGCGCGGCGCTCGGTAACGTTACAATCCTGGCTTCCAGGGAGGCATTCGAATCAGCAGCGCCAAGGACGGCTCGCTGTTCGCGTCCATTCCTGATCCCGATACGGTCAACAAGGAAGGCGCGCGGCCCATCACGAGTGCCGCGGAATTCATCGCCGCCGATGCACAAGGGATAGTGCACGGCGCCGAAGTCGGACCGAGGACGTGAAAAATTACTCAAAAGTAACCTTCATTTTGGCTCAACTGGGTGTCATGACCCACTGAATTGGTGGGTCTAGCGGCACAGCGATCGGGCGTCACCCAGCGATTCGCCAACATCATCACCTGCAAATCTTTGGTTATCCACTTGCACGATTAATCGACGGAGGTTCCTATTATGTCTCAAGATCTCAGTCTGCGCGAAGAGGTGGAGCGAGAACTGGGCTGGGAGCCTATCGTCCGCTCGGCTGAAATCGGCGTCGGCGTGAAGGATGGCGTCGTGACGCTGATGGGAACGGTGGAAAGCTACAGCGCCAAGCTCGCCGCGGAACATGCAGCCGCTCGCGTGCGTGGCGTCAAAGCCATCAGCAGCCAGTTGGAGGTCAAGCCCGCGGGGCCGGCTGAAAGGAGCGACGCCGACATCGCTTGGGCTGCCGCCAATGTTCTGGCTTGGAACACGTTGGTGCCCCCGGGCCGCGTACACGTGCAGGTTTCGCACGGCCACATTACACTCGAAGGCTCGGTGGATTGGCGCTTTCAACTAACCGCCGCGGAAGAAGCCGTGGCGAATCTCGCCGGAGTAACTGGATTAACGAACCTGATCACTGTGAGCCCGGCAGTCCCCGCCGAGGATTTGAAGAATGATATCGAGGCGGCTCTCGCGCGCGAAGTGGAAGCAGTGGCGCGCCGCATCATCGTGGAAGTGGCGCATGACCGCGTCAAGCTGTGGGGTTGCGTCGGCTCCTGGGCCGAGCGAGAGGGTGTGGAACAAGCGGCCTGGTCGGTTCCGGGTGTGCACGAGGTTTCGAATCACATCACGGTGGAGACCGCATTGACGGCGACAGCCGCCACTTGATGGGCGTGATCGAGGGCCTGTTGAAGGCGTAGCCGCGCCGATTCAACATCCGCTGCGTCGCGAAATTCTTCCAAGTACAGCGGCTCTTCGATGGATATCGCGATGCGTCCGAACGGCACTGGATTACGGGGCTTGTCCCACTTGTGCGGTTCCGCAACTGCCGGGCGGCACTCCGCGCCGATCGCCACCAGAGGAACATCCGCCGCGGCGGCTAGAACCAGCGCTCCGGCGCGCGCTGTACGTCGCGGGCCTCCGCCATCGGGAGTGATCACCGCGCACGAACCCTTCGCCACCACGTCCGCCATGCGTGTAACGGCGGGCCAGCCGTGATGTTCCCAGTCGCCGCGAATCACGCGCAATCCGATCAGCCGGCACAGGACCATGAGCGCGTCGCCTCTGGGCTCGGTCGCAACCATGATCGTGAGGGGCGAACGCGGCTTGGATTTTGCCAGAGCCACCATTAAAGATGGAGCGCTTCCGTGCCAGATCGCCAGCACGCAGCGTTCGGGAAACTCTGGCCACTTTCGCGCGCCGGCAGTTACTAACCGGCTGGTCCGCGCCACCAGCCACGCATAAGCGAACATCGCCAGTCCGGATCCGACGGCGCCGATCCAATGCAGAGGTGGAAGATAGAGCCGAACCGCTAGCAACAACCGGTCCAGCGTGCGCGTGAATGCGTTCCGGCCCGCGGCTGGTGCACTGAGGTGCGGAGGCGTGCCTGTGTGTCGTACTAACTCCGCCAGCCGGGTGATTTTCGGCGTCATGCCCTGTCACTACTGTATAATTGAATTAATTGCGCAGTTTGCATCACCTTCATTCCCTACGAGTCGGATTGGCTTTAAGCGGCGGCTCCGTGCGAGGCTTGGCTCACATCGGCGTCTATAAAGTGCTGACCGAAGCCGGCATCCGGCCATCGTTTATCGCTGGCGCCAGCGCCGGTAGCGTGATCGGCGCGGGTATCGCGGCCGGAATGAGCTGGCAGGACCTGACCGAGTTGGCGCGAGTTGTGTTCTGGCCAAAACTTCTGCATGGAAATACACTCGAGAAATTCTGCGCGCGCCATCTGCCCGAGCGATTCTCGGATTTGCGGATTCCGTTCGCGGCGATTGCGACCTCGCTGCCGGACAAGTGCGCTGTCTCGCTGACGTCCGGCCATCTCGCCTCGGCGATCAACGCCAGTTGCGCCATGCGCGTGGTTCGCGGACGTGTCTATCGAAACGGCCAGGTGCTGAAAGATGGTGGGATCGCGTGCGTTCTTCCAGCCGCGGTCTGCCGTCAGATGGGCGCCGATTTCGTCATTGGATCGGATGTCTGGGAGCTCAGTTCGATTCTGCGCGGCGCGGGTTTCGACGCCGCCCATCCCAAAGCACATCGGATGTATCCGGCCCACTATCGGAACTCGCTCCAGCACACCAATCTCTTGATCCATCCGCGCGTTCCCTGGGCCGGTTATTGGCCGGGCGATTCAGGGATCGAGCAAATGATCGCCGCTGGCGAGCAAGCCGCACGGCATGCGTTGCAGTCCGCTATTGAGCCACGGCGGCCAATCTTCGCAGCGCCTCTACCCGCGGCGCACGGCTCCTTGGGCTGTCCAGACTGAAAGATCGCGCGTCGCCCAGTTGCTCGCGCACATACTGCTCGGTCCGCGCAACCGCGTCTTGCAGCGCCTTGTCTTTTTTCACGAACGCCATCCAGGCGATCGAATTAGTGGCTGTGTCATACTCCCACAGCCCCACCACGCGCCCTCGATCGAAAATCGCGTGACTCGGCAGGTCGGCCAGTCCACCCAGCGGCTTGGTGTCTTTATCCACGAAAACCTGGCGATCCATGTCTTTCGGATCCAGCAGTCCTTTCAGATCGCGGCGCAGAAGCAGGATGGAATCGAGCCCGGCCACCAAAACATAGTGCGGATCTTTTGGCGTTTTGAACGCCTCGAGTTTCGCGCGATCATCGGGCAGCAGTAAGCGATCGTCACCGGTCTTGAGCGGCTCCAGCTTCAGAGGCTCGACGGCCGCCTTCGCCGCCTTAGCTCCCAGGCCCGAGAACCATTGAAACTCGGCGATGGTCGCGGGGCCGATCCAGGAAAAGTATCGGCGTGCCAGTTGGGTAAAAGCTTCCTCCGCCGGCAGCTTGAAACCGCGCAACGGGTTCGGCCGCCAGATCGTGTACTTGTAGCGCTGCTGATCGAGGCGGCCATTGATCGGAATTCTTCGGATATCACCGCTCGCCTGCAGCTTTCCAAGCGCCACGGGCAAAGTGGTGGTGAGACCCTTCTTCTGCCCTTCCGCGCCCAGATTGCGAACCGCGCGTCCGGTGGCGTCTCGCAGCCCTTCCGGATCGAGCGGGCCTTTGGCAAGCGCGGCGATCACCGCGCCGCACAGCTTGTCGATCTCTTTTTCCGTGACCCCGAGCTTTTCGGCCGTTTTCATCTCGTCGCTGCAACCACGGCCGAGCGTCAGGCCAAGAGCGAAGTCGCTGGCCGGCAAGACGTACGTGCAACCGCGCGCGCTCGGAAGTTCGTGAATCTCGAGCTTCGCGACGGAAGCGTCAACTTTTTCACGGCTCAGTCCAGCGCGCGAAAAAAGCGTCAAGTAAGGACCGGTGCCTCCCACCGATCGCGCCCAGCCGGTTCGCCCTAAGACTTCAGCAGCGGATTTACCGTCCAAGCTTCCGTCCAGGCCCTGGCGATGCGCATACCAGGCTCGAATCTTGGATTGATCCATAAGAAAAGTTCGAAGCTCTAGTCTACCGGAGTTCTTTGCAGGCGAGGGCCAATCAGGTCGTAAAATAAATGCTGGAAGAGCATGCCAGCGAAACAAGTTCAGCTTCTCGGTTGGATGCTAATCGTATGCGCAGTTGGCCGGGCGCAGGAATATCTGCCTGCCATACCGGTCGATCATCCGGCTATCCAGTATTTTCAGGGACCACTCGACGATCCTGTAACCCGCCTTGCTAAGCAGCTTCAGACCGGTACGGTGAAGCTCGAATCGCGCGGCGACGCGTCGGGATACCTGGCAAGTCTGCTGGAGCATCTGGGGATCAAGACCGATTCGCAGGCGTTGGTGTTTTCAAAGACCAGTTTTCAAGCGCCGAATATCTCTCCATCGAACCCGCGCGCGATCTACTTTTCGGACGACGTCGCAGTGGGCTACGTGCGAGGCGGCGAAGGCTTCGAAGTGGCGGGCACCGATCCAAAGCAGGGTGTGGTCTTCTACACCTTTAATATCGATAAGTCCGGCGCGCCGTCTCTGACCCGCCGCGACGTGTGTTTGAAGTGCCACCAAGGACCGGCGACGCTCGGCGTGCCCGGCACATTTGTGGGCTCCGTGTTTCCCAGTCCGTTGGGAGTGCCCGAGCGCGAAGGCGCAATTATTACCGACCAGCGTACTGCGTTCAAAGATCGTTGGGGAGGCTGGTACGTCAACGCCAAGCGCGGCGAGCAGCTCGACCGGGCAAACGCGGTGGCATCCAATCCGGCCGAGCCCGATGTTCTCGATACCGATGGCAAGCAAAATCTGACTAACTTGATCGGACGGTTTGCTCCCGCCGGCTATCTAAGCACAGTAAGTGACATGGTGGCGCTGATGACGTTCGAGCATCAGACTCAGATGACGAACTTCCTCACGCGCGTCGGGTGGGAGGCGCGAGTTATACAGCATGATGGGAAGCCCGAGGATCCCGCTCGGCTGCAACTCGACGCCGACATCGAAGCGCTGGTTACTTACATGCTCTTCGCGGACGAAGTACCGTTGAACGAGCCGATCGAAGGAGTTTCGTCCTTCACCAAAACGTTTCCCGAGCGCGGCCCGCGCGATTCAAAGGGCCGCTCGCTTCGAGATTTTGATCTTCAAAAACGCCTGTTCCGTTATCCGCTGAGTTACTTGATCTATAGCGCGCAGTTTGACGCGCTTCCAGATAAAATTCGGGAGCGCCTTTACCAGCGGCTCTACGATATCTTGAGCGGCCAGGATCAAGATCCGAAATTCGCGAGTCTCTCAGCCGATGACCGTCGCGCGATTTTGGAGATCCTGCGCGACACCAAGCCCACCCTGCCGGCTTACTGGCTTGCAAAGCCCCGTTCGCGGACCATCGCCGCTGTGTCGTCGAGCGCGCGCGAGAACCGCTCGAACATCAGATCGATCTCGTCCTCTTTGATGATCAGCGGCGGGCAGAACGCAATGGTGTCGACGAGTGGGCGGATGATGAGGCCATGATGCTGCGCGCGCTTGGCAAGAAATCCGCCGACGCCTGCCTTGGGATCGAATGCCGTCTTTGCGGCCTTGTCGGCAACGAGTTCGATGGCGCCGATTAATCCTATTCCGCGCACCTCGCCCACGAGCGGATGATCCTGGAAGCGCCGCAGCCAGCCCTGCATTCGCGGTGCAATTTCTCGAACGTGCGAAATCAAGTCCCGCTCCTCGTAGATCTTCAAGGTCTCGAGCGCGACTGCCGAAGTCACCGGGTGCCCGCTGTAAGTAAAGCCATGCGCAAACACGCCGATCTTTTCCGACTGTTTCACTAACACGTCGTAGATGTCGGCGGAAACCATGACGGCGCCGATGGGCAGATAGCTCGCCGAAAGGGCCTTAGCGCAGACGACCATGTCGGGCTTGAGGCCGTAGGTGGTGCTTCCCCACATATTGCCGGTACGGCCGAACCCGCAGATCACCTCATCGGCAATCAACATCACTTCGAACTTCTTTAGAACCGCCTGGACCTTTTCCCAATAAGTCGCCGGTGGAAGCAGCACGCCGCCCGCTCCCATGATCGGTTCGCCGATCATGGCCGCCACTGTCTCCGGACCCTCGCTCAAAATGCGCTGCTCCAGCGCCTCCGCCATGCGGCTCGCGAACGCCTCCTCGGTTTCACCCGGTTGCCCGAAGCGATAAAAGTGCGGGCAGTCGACATGCAGGATATTGGCGATCGGCAGATCGAAGTCGCGATGATTGTTCGGCAGCCCGGTCAAGCTCGCGCTCGCGACGGTCACGCCGTGATACGCCTTGGCGCGGCTGATAATCTTCTTCTTCCGCGGGCGTCCGAGCGCGTTGTTGTAATACCAGACCAGCTTCACCACCGTGTCGTTGGCTTCCGACCCCGAATTCACGAAAAAGACTTTGGTCATGGGAACGGGCGCGATGCTGAGCAACTTCTCGGCCAGCTCGATGCCGATGTCGTGCGCCTTGTGAGCGAAGGTGTGATAGAAGGGCAGCTTGAGCATCTGCTGGTAGGCGGCGTCGGCCAGGCGGCGCTCGGAAAATCCGAGGCTGGCGCACCACAGTCCGGCCAGTCCTTCCAAGTAGCTCTTGCCGTTTTCATCACGGACAAAAACACCGTCCCCTTCCGTGATGACCAGCGGACCTTCGGTCTCGTGCAGTTTTAGATTCGTGTAAGGATGAATCGCCGTCGCGATATCGCGCTTGGCCGATTTACTCGCTACTTGCGTGGCGGTCGCGTTTGATGTGGATACTTCGGGCATATCCGACTATTGTGACACCTCAAGCGAGCCCGCCTGCGACCGCTTGGATTTTTCGCGCGACTTACTTGCTATCGGTGAGCGCCAGCACGGCGTACGCAGTGGCGGCATCACTCATGAAGCGTCCGGCATCGGAAGCCGGGTCGCGCTGCTTGTTCATCGAAGTCGCTCGCCACTGACCCTCGGATTTATCCTGATTTTGCGCCAGCCAGCTTAGCCCCTTCTTTAAGTGGCTATCGGTTCGGGATACTCCGGCGCGCTCGAGAACAAATGTTGCCAAGCCTGTGCCATAGCCGTCGCTCTTCGATTCGAGCGGTGTTCCATCTCTGCGTTTCCAGGTCGAGATGACGATCGATGTCGTGCTCCAGCCGCCGTCTTCCTGTTGCTTGCTGAGCAGCTCATCAATGATGGACTTCTGCTGCTTAGGCGTCAGTAGATCCGGAAGCTTGGTGGAGGCCCAGAGCAGGAAAGTGCGATTTACCAACGATTGCCCGGCCTGTTCCTGCTGAACGTATTCACTGAGCAACTTAAGATTTTCCTGAACGGCGGGCGTCGACCGATAATCTTTCGGCGTGTTTCCGGCGGCGAGCGCGCCGAGCGTGGCTCCCCAGAACTGCGAGTCATCCGCTTCCCAGGGCTCGTTGTGGAAGTTGAGCCAGGTCCACGCGCCTTTCTTGTCACCGGCCTTCAATTGCAGGCCCCACATGTTGTCCAACGCGAGGCGGGCATCATCGCTGAGTTTGCCGTCGCGCGCGTCGTAGCTGGCAAGAATGAGCGCGTTGAGAACTACTTCTGTCCCCCGAGCTTCCGCGGTCTTCGGCGCACCATTCTTTTCGTCGTTATAGAAAGGCAGAACTTCGGACCAAAGGCGGACGCGCTTCTTCACGTTATCGAGAAGCTGACGCTCGTTCGCTGAAGGGCCTTGCTCGCCCAGCGCAGCTCGAAGCGCCGGACGGCCGAGAGCATACGGTAGAGCGGTGTGACAAGAGATACAGAAGGTATCGTGATCGCGCGCAGCCGGCTGCCAGGTGATCCACCAACTTGATCTCTGATCGAGGTACGCAGCGGCACCTTTGCTGTTCCATGTGCCCGAGTCATTCGTTTCAGCATACAAACCGACTGCGACGAGGCAGGTGGCCAAAGCAAAAAAAGTTGTTTTCATGCGCCTCCTGGGGTGTTTTTTACTCTATCACATCGCCGCACATGTTCATGTAAGCTTGATAGATCCGGCTGGAAAACCAGATGAGCAAGTCCAACGAATCCCGCAATCTCGGAATGGACCGGCCGATCGCTCGTCGCGATTTCATCAACGGCGTAGGCGTGGGGATCGGTGCGCTGCTGGTACCCAACGCCGCAGCTCAAGCCGTGCCCGATTCGTACCCGCCGCTTCGCACCGGCATGCGCGGGAGTCATGACGGCTCGTTCGAAGTGGCCCATAGCTTGCGCGATCAAAAGCAGTGGGATCTCTCCGGCGCGGTCAATACGGGCGAGACTTACGATCTGATCGTTGTCGGCGGCGGTATGAGCGGCTTGGCGGCGGCCCATTATTTCCAGAAGAACATGGGTCGAACGGCGAGCGTCCTGATTCTGGATAATCACGATGATTTCGGCGGTCACGCCAAGCGCAATGAATTCCGATACAAGGGCCGCACGCTGGCGCTCAACGGCGGCACGCTCAACATTGAATCGCCGAACTTCTACAACGCACCGGCGAGGCAGCTTCTTGCCGAAGTAGGCATTGATCTCGAGCGCTACGAGAAATCGAACGAGAAAAACCGTGAGCTCTACTCGAGGCTGGGTCTGGGCAACGCATATTTCTTCGATAAGGAAACCTGGGGGTCGGACCGCCTGGTGCTTACGGGTGCGCGAGGCGGCGGGGGCGGCGCACCGATGTCGGCTGAGTTCCTGGACAAGACGCCGCTCTCCGCGAAGGCGCGCGAAGATGTTCTGCGTCTCTACGATCCCAAGCAGCCAGACTACATGCCCGGGCTTGCTTCGGCCCAGAAGAAAGAGCGGCTGGCGAAGATCAGCTACGACGATTTCCTGCTCAATGTCGCGAAGGTCGATAAGCAGGCCCTGTGGTTCTTTCACACCCGGACGCACGGACTGTTCTGCATGGGCGCGGATGCTGTGCCGGCGCTGTACTGCTGGAACATGAACTATCCGGGCTTCGCCGGCATGAATCTCGATCCGACGCCCGAAGGCGTGCTGGCGGATCTTCCCGGCGGTCAGCATGGCCGTCAAAAGCAATCCCGGCTGGGCGGCGGCGCGGTCCATTTCCCGGATGGCAACGCGACCATCGCGCGCTTGCTGGTCCGCTGGCTCATTCCCGAGGCCATGCCCGGAATGACGATGGAAGATTCAGGAGCCGCGCGGGTCAACTATGCGGTGCTCGACCGAGCGAGCCAATCGGCGAGGATTCGACTCCGCAGCACAGTCGTTAATGTACGCCACGATGGCAGCCTACAAAACCCGAAGGGTGTGGTGGTCAGCTATGTCAAAGATGGCAAGACCTATCAGGTGCACGGTGGCGCGTGCGTGATGGCTTGCTGGAACATGTTTATTCCATATCTGGTTCCTGACCTGCCGGCGAAACAGAAAGAGGCGCTGGCTTACGGAGTGAAGGCCCCGCTCGTTTATACCAGCGTCGCGATTCGAAACTGGAAAGCGTTTGAGAAGTTGGGCATCAACAACGTTAATACGCCTACGATGTATCACTCCAGCGTGTCACTCGCGGAAGCGGCCAGCCTGGGCGATTTGAAACACGCCGAGTCGCCTGAGGATCCGATTGTTCTGCATCTGGTCCGCGCTCCATGCGCTCCCGGCAAACCCAAGAACGATCAGTTCCGGATGGGCCGCGCGGAATTACTCAGCACGCCGTTCGAAGTTTTCGAGCGAAAGATACGCGATCAGCTCGCGCGCATTCTCAGCAACGGCGGTTTCGATCCCGCGCAAGATATCGTTGCCATCACGGTGAACCGGTGGCCGCACGGTTACGCCTTCACTTACAACAGTCTCTACGATCCGATGGAGTGGGCCTTTACGTCGACGAACAATCGGCCGTGTGTGGCCGCGCGCCAGCCGTTCGGCTTGATCACCATCGCCAACTCGGACGCGGCCGCGAGTCCCCATACTGACGCGGCATTTCTGGAGGCGCACCGCGCGATCGGTGAAGTGCTGGAGCAGCGCGGGATGCCGATGCTTAGCCCGCACAAAGGGGTCTCGTAGTCGATGCTGCCGGCTGCTTCGGCGCAGACCAACAGAAGCCCGAGCGAGGAACTGACTCGCAGCCTCGGGCTGTTTGATTCCACCATGATCGTAGCCGGGTCCATGATCGGGACCGGGATTTTCATCGTGTCGGCCGAAATGGCGCGCGAACTCGGGAGCCCCGGCTGGCTGCTGGTGGCGTGGGTGATCACGGGCGTGCTCACCATAGCCGCGGCGCTGTCGTATGGAGAGCTGGCCGCGATGATGCCGCGCGCCGGCGGGCAGTACGTCTATTTGCGCGAGGCGCTGTCGCCGCTGTGGGGATTCCTGTACGGCTGGACTTTGTTTCTGGTGATCCAGACCGGCACCATCGCGGCGGTCGGGATCGGGTTTGCGCGATACCTCGGGATTCTCTGGCCGCCGGTTTCTGAAACCAGCTATATCATCCCGCCCATCCACATCAGTTCCAACTACGCCATCTCGCTTTCCATCACTCAACTGGTTGGGCTGCTGGTGATCGCATTCCTGACTTGGACCAACACGCGCGGCATCCGCTGGGGCAAGGGAATCCAGAATGTCTTTACGGTGGCGAAGCTTGGATCGCTGCTGGGCGTGATTTTCCTGGGGATCGTCGTCGGCTGGAATTCGGAAGCCGTACGAGCGCATTTCGCGGATGCCTGGACTCCGCACGGCAATTCGCCGATTGCGCCGGGTCTTTCCGCCACTACAGCTTTTGGATTGCTGGTGGCGCTGTGCGTGGCGCAGGTGGGATCGCTTTTTTCGGCGGATGCGTGGAACAACATCACGTTCACCGCCGGCGAAGTGCGCGAGCCGCGCCGCAACGTGCCGCTCTCGCTGGCGTTCGGAACGATCATCGTTATCGGCCTGTTTCTGCTGGCGAATGTCGCGTACCTGGTGGTGCTGCCGCTGGATCAGATCCAGCATGCGCCTTCCGATCGTGTGGCGGGCGCGATGCTGGAGGCGCTGTTCCCCCGGATTGGAGCGGGACTGATGGCGACGGCGATCATGATCTCGGCCTTTGGATGCATGAACGGCATGGTGCTGGCGGGAGCGCGGGCCTACTACGCGATGGCACGCGATGGACTGTTCTTTCGACGCGCGGCGGCGGTGAATCGAGCGCATGTCCCCGGCGCGGCGCTGGTGATGCAGGGCGCATGGGCCGCGGTTTTGGTGCTGCTGCGGACGTACGATCCGGCGACTGGCGCGTACGGAAATCTCTACAGTGACCTGCTCAATTATGTGATCTCGGCGGCGCTGATTTTCTACATTCTCACCATCGGCGGCGTCTTCCTGCTGCGGCGGCGGTTCCCGAATGCCGAGAGACCGTATCGGGCGTTTGGGTATCCGGTGGTCCCGGCGCTGTATATCGCGGGCGCGGTTGTGATCCTGATCCTGCTGTTCTTGTATCGCGCATCGACGACTATTCCGGGCCTGGTAATCGTGCTGCTCGGAGTGCCAGTTTATGCGGCGTTCAAGCGCTGGTCCCGAGGTTGAGAGGATATGAAAATGAAGCGTGGATGGAAGCGAACGCTGGGCCCGGCGATGGTGTGCGTGTTGAGTGCGGCGGCGGCGAGCGGCCAGCCTGCGCAGAAACCTTTGATGGCGGAGGACGTGTTCAAGAATGTCCAAGTTTTGAAGGGCATTCCGGTGAACCAGTTCATGGAGACCATGAGTTTCTTTTCGGCGTCGCTGGGCTACAACTGCACGAATTGCCATGTTGCGGACAGCCTGGGCAACTGGGAGAAGTATGCCGAAGACGTTCCGGCGAAAAAGATGGCGCGAGTGATGGTGGTGATGGTGAACACGATCAACAAGAGCAATTTCGGCGGACGTGGAGCGGTGAGCTGTTACTCGTGCCATCGCGGAGCGGGGCGTCCCAAGATCATTCCGAGCCTGGCTGAGCAGTACGGGGCTCCACCGCCCGAAGATCCGAATGAAATTGAAATTGCGGCGCAGGCTCCGGCGGGGCCGACGGCGGATCAGATTCTTGATAAGTACATTCAGGCGCTGGGCGGTGCGGAGCGGCTGGCGAAGCTCACGAGTTTTGTCGCCATGGGAACTTACGGAGGGTGGGACACGGATTTTCAGAAAGTCCCGGTGGAGATTTTTGCGAAGGCGCCGGGGCAGCGGACGATTATCGCGCATACTCGACTGGGAGACAGTACGACGGCGTACGACGGGCGCGCGGGTTGGATTGCGGGGGGCGACAAACCGGTGCCGGTGCTCGCGGTGCCGGCGGGCGAGGATCTGGACGGCATCAAGCTGGATGCGGATCTGTCGTTTCCGGGGCGGATCAAGCAGGCTCTCGGCCAATGGCGGGTGGGCTTTCCGGAGACGGCGATCGACGATCATGAGGTTCAGGTGGTGGAGGGAACCACCACGAGCGGGTCGCGCGTGAAGTTGTTTTTCGACAAAAAGTCGGGCCTGCTGGTGCGGCTGGTGCGGTATACCGACACGGTGGTGGGCATTGTGCCGACGCAAATCGACTATTCGGACTATCGGGAGGTGGCGGGAGTCCAGATGCCGTTTCATTGGACGGTGACGTGGACGAGCGGGCAATCGACCACGGAGCTGAGCGGGGTGCAGGGGAATGTCCCGATCGAGGCGGCGAAGTTTGGGAAGCCGGCGGCGCCGGTGCCGCCGAAGCAGTAGCATTCATGCTGGGTATACCGGAGTCCTATGACCGTTCGACTCGATCTCAACAGTGAGCGTCTGATCGAGCAGCCACTCCGCGCAGGCCACTTTCGGTCTGCGGAGGGAGGTTGTCGCGCTGGCTCTCGAAACGCTGGCCGAAAACGAGTCGATGCGTTCCGAGGAGCAGGGAAGGCGCCGGGCTGTGCAAGACATGGTGGAGTTCGCCGGGAAACACGGCTTCACGCTCGGAGAAGGTCTCGACATTCGAGACTTGATCCATGAAGGCCACAAGCATTGATCGAGCCGTTTGTGGTGGACGCGTCGTTGACGCTGAGCTGGCTTGGGAACCTACTTTTTTCTTGCTTAAGCGATGAGTATCCGATCCGATCGGGTCGGCCAGGGGCCGATTGCGGACCCGGGGTCCGTCCGACGATTCAGATGCTTGTGTAACAAGAAAACACCGGCAGGAATGCCTGTGCTACAAAGAATTCTAATATGTTTACACGACGTGAGGCGCTGGCGGTTTCGGCGGGCGCGCTGATCTTTAGCCGCAGGGGATTTGCGACGGCGGCGCAACCGCAGACACCGGTGAACTTTGAGGTTCCGGCGGGTGCGTGCGACTGCCACACGCATATCTTCGGTGATCCGAAGAAGTTTCCGTTATTTTCCGGGCGCGTCTATACGCCCGAGACGGCCTCGCCGGAAGAGATGTCGGCGCTGCATCGGGCGCTGCATATAGAGCGTGTGGTGATCGTGACGCCGAGCGTTTATGGGACCGACAATTCCGCATCGCTCTATGGCATCAAGGCGCGCGGCACAACGGCTCGGGGCGTCGCCGTGATCGACGACAAAACTCCAGACAGCGCCCTGGACGCGATGAATCAGGCCGGGTTCCGCGGCATTCGGATCAATCTGGCGACTGCCGCGCAGAGCGACGCTTCGCTGGGGCGGCGTCGTTTCCAGGCATCGGTGGGTCGCGTGAAGAATCGCAACTGGCATATCCAGATGTACGCGAGCCTGGCGGTGCTCGCCGGGATCAAGGATCTGGTGCAGGCCTCGCCAGTGCCGGTGGTGTTCGATCATTTCGGCGGTGCGCAGGCCGCGCAGGGATTGCAGCAGCCGGGCTTCGCGGATCTGGTGGAACTGGTGCGGTCGGGGAAAGCGTATGTCAAAATTTCGGGAGCGTATCGCGCGTCGACCGAGGCTCCGGACTATCCGGACGTCGCGCCATTTGCCAAGGCGCTGATCTCGGCCAACCCGGATCGCGTTTTGTGGGGCACTGACTGGCCGCATCCGAACTCGACCACGCCGGAGGGGCATGAGAAGACGGAAGTAACGCCGCTGTTTCAGATCGACGATGGACTTTTGCTGAACCAGCTTGCGGTTTGGGCGCCGGATGCCGGGATCCGGAAAAAGATTTTAGTGGATAATCCGGCGCGGTTGTATGGATTTTGAGAAGCATTCACACAATTGTGAACGCGGCACGCAAGAGTGCGTGCGCTACAAACCACTAGTCTTTGTCGGGCAGGCGGAAAGCGAGCAACTCGCCGGAGTAGGATGCGCCGCTGATGGCGAGTACCAGATACTGCTTGCCATTGAGCATGTAAGTCATCGGCGAACCGCTCTGCGGCGCGGGCATATAGAGCGCACCGACCTCTTTGCCGGTGGCTTTGTTGTAAGCACGGAGCATCGCGCCTCGCGCGCCGGAGGGCGTCGTAAAGAAGCCGGATTCGCCGGCGATCACGAGCGTCTTAGTAGTCAGCACCCCGATGACGCCGGGGCGGCCGGTGCGCGGAATGTTCAGACCTTTAAGCGCGGGATGATTGCGGATGTTGTCGGGCGTCTCGCCGTGCGCGATCTGCCAGGCGATCTCGCCCTTGTCGAGATTGATGGCGGTGATGCGGCCATAGGGCGGCTTCAACAGTGGCAGGCCCTGGATACTCAAAGGAGGCGCGCCGCCACCTTGCGGGGGGGCGTTACGTGCCGCCCGAGGCGCGTCTGCTCCTGCGCCGGCGCCTGATCCTCCTGTGTTGCGGACCCCACCGATGGCGCTTCCCTGAATGAAGTTCATGTCCGAGATTTTGGGATCGGGCGGCGGGACGAGTCCCAAGTTGGCGATGATGCTTTGCGAGTAGACATAGACCATGTGGGTCTCAGGATCATATGATCCACCGGCCCAGTTGGCGCCACCAGTGGCGCCCGGCGCTCCGAGCGTGGCCAGCGGGCCTTCCGCCTTGCTAACCGACGGTGGAGTAAAGAGCGGACCGATCTTGTATTTCGAAACGAACTTGATCGCTTCGGCCCGGAGCTCGGGAGTGAAATCGATCAGATCATCGATGGAGATACCTTGTCTATCGAAGGCCGGCGGTTTGGTTGGAAACGGCTGCGTGGGCGAATACCACTCGCCGGGAACGTTTCCCTGGGGGACGGGGCGCTCCTCGATGGGCCAGATCGGCTTGCCGGTCGCGCGATCGAAGACATAGAGGAAGGACTGCTTGGTGGGCTGCGCAAGCGCCTTGATGGTTCGACCATTGATGGTGACGTCGACCAGAATCGGCGCGCAGGGGATGTCCATGTCCCAGAGGCCGTGGTGAACTAGTTGGTAATACCACTTGCGCTGGCCGGTTTGGAGATCGACAGCGACGATGCTCTCGCCAAACAGGCCGTTGCCGGGCCGATGGCCGCCGTAGTAATCACCGGTCGGCAATTCAACCGGCAGGAACGCCATGCCGAGTTCTTCATCCACGGTCATCTGAGCCCAGACGCCGGTATTGCCGGTGTAGGAGGCGGAGTTGTTCAGCCAAGTGTCTTCGCCGAATTCGCCGGGCTTGGGGATGGTGTGGAAGATCCAGAGTCGCTTGCCTGAATGGATATCGAATCCGCGGACGTAGCCTTTGACATTGTTGCGGCTGTGCGGAACGCCACCCGATCGGTGCGCCGCGCCGACGATCACTACGTTCTTGGCGACGATGGGCGTCGCATGCAGCCCTACTTCGCCGGTGATGGGATCGATCTCCTGATCGTCATCCTGTTTCAGATCGACGACGCCGTTGTCGCCGAAGGTGGTTGCGAGCGCGCCGTTCTTGGCGTTGAGAGCGATGAGCCGGTAGCCGGGCGTGACGTAGAAGATTCGTTCTTCCTTGCCGTCGGTCCAGTAGGCGAGTCCACGGCCTGAGAGTTGTCTGGGAGCGGCCGCGCCACGCGGGCCTTCATGCTCGCCATGAGTCCAAAGTAGCTCACCGGTGGCGGCGTCGAGCGCGACTACCGATCGCCGCGTTCCGCCGGTGGCATAGAGCACGCCTTTGATCATCAGCGGCGTGCCTTCGAGCTGAAATTCGGGCCGCGGGCCGAGGTTGTCGGTCTTGAAACGCCAGGCGATCTCCAGGTTGTTGAAGTTCTCCGCGTTGATTTGATCGAGCGGCGAGTAGCGGGTGTTGCCGAGATCGGCGCCATAGGTCGGCCATTCGCCGTTCTTCGCGCCGGTCTGGGCCGCGGCGGGCAGAGTGGCCCAAACGAACAGACAGGCAATCGGCGTGAGACGGGCAAACCAACGAACGAGCATGGAGACCTCCCTACTTGCAGGCATTTCGTGCAAAGCGAAATTATATCCCTATTTCGGCGGCAGCAGTTTGTCGGGATCGACACGGACCACGGAATATCGAATGGCTCCGTCGATAGAGCTGAACCAGTGCGGAACTCCGGCCGGGACGATGATCATGTCGCCGGGACCGACCTTGCGGCTCTCACCGCCCTCCAGCGCGCCGCCGCGCATGCTGGGACCGACCAGCACCTTTACGGTGGGATCGTCGGGTTTTAGGCGCTCGGGATTGGTCATCTTGCCGCCGGTCACCATCGTGCCGGAGCCCTCGATGATGGTATAGACTTCGGTCACCTGGTCGTGCTCAATGGACGTGTTGTTGGCTTTTGCGGAGCGATAGACGGCGGCGACTGCGACGTTCACTTTGCCCACGTTGACCGCGCGAATCTGTTTATCCGAGACGCCGTTTTCAGGGGCTTGTTTGAAAATGGCCTGGATATCTGAGTTGGTCACGTAGGTGGCGGGGGTGGGTTTTGTTTCGGCCGCGAAAAGGGCGAATAGCACCAGAAGCAGGCCTGGCATCAGTTTGTGCATAGAATCTCCTTTTAGAAAATCAATCGATCGCTTCCAGCGCGAATCCGCTCAGCCGGAAGCGGAACGCGGGGGCGCTTTCGAGCCGGCGAGCGCACCACTCCAATCCACGATCCAGCGAATTCAATTCTTGATCCCACCAGGGTCCGCTGTGGCCGGCCTGATAAAACTCGCGACAGGCTTCCAGGTGCCGTTTGAATCCGGCCACGAGCCGGGCTCGGTAGTGCGCGACTAAGGCGTCGACATCCGCGCCATCGATCCCGGCGCGGACCACGGCCGATGCAAGGATGGCTTCGCGGATCGCGTGCCCAGTGCCATCGCCACAGAGCGGATCGAAGCCGAGCGCCGCGGTTCCGCATGCCAGCCAACCAGGCTCGCATAAAGGCTCGGCGATCCGTGGGTGAGATGGAAAAGTTCCACGCGACGCGCTGGTTTCGGCGATCTGCTCTGAGATCAACAGGCTCTGCGCGAGCAATGTTTCCGCTGGATCTCCCACTGAAAGGAGCCAGGCGCGGTCGCCGCCAGGGAGCAGAAACAGCCATCCATGGTCGAGCGATTCGATCCAGCACGCGCCAGGATCACATCCGGTCTTGAGTTTTACCGCCGAGGCGGAGGCCATGCGGGAGCCGAAATGATGCTCCTCGGACGATCGGGGCAGCGGGCGGGCGGCGAAAATCGTCCATGCGGGCTCACGGCCGGAAGAGGGATTGGGCCGGGGAAGGCCCGACTGGATTCGGTCCAACAGACCTTCTTCGGAAACGACCACGGCCGAGTGGGGAAGCGCTATCGAGGCGGAGTTCTTGCCCCAGGCCACTATGCGCTTGTTGATCCGCAGCAGTCCGTCAAACAGGTCGCGACGATCAAAGACGTCGGTCAGCAGTTTTTGAGTTGCTTCGCCCAGCATGATGGCGGGCACCCGTGGGCGATCCCCGGCTTCGACGATCAGCGAAAGAGCACCTCGGCTGAGTAAGTGCACGCAGCAGCAAGCCGCCACACCCTCTCCGCGGATCAGCACGCTCGGAGCCACGGCATCCTCATGAGCACGTATTGTAACGTAGTGGCCTGGGGAGGATAACATGGACACGACTCGTCGTGGTTGCCTCAAGACTGCTTTGACGCTGTCGCTGGCGCGTCCGGCTTTGTCAGAGACTGAGCGTGCCGAGCCGGCGGATTCCTCATTCGATCCGTGGGTGGAGGTGCATTCCGAAAATCTGCGCCACAATGTGCGAGAAGTGAGCCGGCGGGCTGGTGCGCGACCGATTCTGGCGGTCATCAAGAACAACGGATATGGTTTGGGGGTTGCTAATGTGGGCCGAATCTTCGATCCCATGGCGGAGGTCGCGGGTTTCGCGGTGGTGAAGCTAGACGAAGCGGTTCGGCTGCGCGAGGGCGGTATCAAGAAACCGGTGTTGTTGATGGGTCCCTTTCGACGAGAAGAATTTCGAGGATGTCGTCGCCAAGAATATTCTTCCGATGGTATACACGCCGATCGGTCCGGCTCTGGATCGCGTGGCGAAAAAGCTTCAAAGGCCGGTGGGCCTGCACGTTTGCGTGGATACGGGGCTGGGGCGCGAAGGCGTTCCGTATCGCGCGGCTGGCACGTTGATCAAAGAGCTGGCCGGGCGGAAGAGCGTGCAAATCACGGGTACGATGATGACTTTCGCCGAGGATCCGGAGTTCGATGGCGAGCAGTTGCGCCGCTTCAGTACGCTGTGCAGCTCGCTCGAAGCCGAGGGAGTGCGGTTGGGCCGGAAGCATGCCGCGTCCAGCTTCACGCTTTTTCAGCATCCCGACGCGTTTCTCGACATGGTGCGGCCTGGGATGGCGTTATTTGGGATTTATTCCGAGAACCAGTTTCGAAATCAGCATGTTTTGGAATTGAGGCCAGGAGTGGCGCTAAGAACGCGCGTTGCGTACGTCAAGCAGCTTCCGAAAGACGAGAGCGCGGGATATGAGCGGGTTTATCGCGCGAAGCAAGACACATGGTTGGCGACGCTGCCGGTGGGACATGCCGATGGAGTGCCGCGCAGCGCTGACAAGGGCGCGCGCGTTCGGATTGGGAGCGGGCTGTTCCGTGTAGTGGCGATCTCGGCCAGTCACTTGATTGTCGAGATCGGGGACAAGCCGCTGGTGAAGATCGGCGACGTGGCGACGGTGTTCGATTGGACGGAAGGGTCGCGACCGGAAGATGTGGGGGCGGCGTGCAAAGCATCGGTCTATGACCTGACGATGCATTTGAATCCGCTGCTGCGCCGGCGACTGGTTGGGGTATAAGATGGGCTGGTATGAAGCGAACTTTATTGGCTTTCATTTGCGCCGGCCTCGCGGTCTTGGCCCAGCCGCCACAGGCGCTTCCGCCGGTGGATTCTCCCGAAGTCCATTCCGACAAAACCGTTACGTTCCGTTTTAGGGACCCCAACGCCAAAGAGGTCCTTCTGGCGCGCGAAGGCGCCCAGCGAGTGCCGATGCAGAAGGATGAGCAGGGCATCTGGACGGTGACCACCGATCCTCTGGAGCCGGATCTTTACGGCTACTCGTTTGTGGCCGACGGCGTGGGTCTGATCGATCCTTCGAATCCGGGGATGAAACCGAACCTGCTCAACACGACGAGCGTGGTGCACGTTCCAGGGCCGCTAACGCTGGCGTGGGAGATCAACGACGTGCCACGCGGCGAGGTTCACCATCACTACTATCGATCGAGTGTGGTTGGCGATGACCGGGATTATTACGTCTACACGCCGCCCGGATATGATCCCGGCGGGAAGAAGCTCTACCCGGTGCTGTACCTGCTGCACGGCTTCAGCGACGACGCCAGCGGTTGGACGGCGGTTGGGCGGGCGAATGTCATCCTCGACAATCTGATCGCGGCGGGCAAGGCCAAGCCGATGCTGATCGTCATGCCGCTGGGATACGGCGCGCCTGAGATCGTGACACGCGGCGGACCAACGCTGCGCGATCCGAATTTGCGGATGCGCAACTACGACAAATTCCGTGACTCGCTCTTCACTGAGGTGATCCCGCAAGTAGAGAAGTCGTACAAGGTGGCGAAAGACCGGAGCTCGCGCGCGATTGTGGGATTGTCGATGGGCGGCGCGGAGTCCCTTTACATCGGCCTCAACGCGCTGGAGCGTTTCGGATGGGTGGGATCCTTCAGCGCGGGGGGAACGTCGGAAGATTTCAACGCGACTTTCCCGGCGCTCAATTCAAATACGGCGGCGCAACTCCACCTATTGTGGATTGCTTGTGGGACGGATGATCGACTCATCGCTCCCAATCGGCAATTCCGCGAATGGCTCACGTCGAAGGACGTCAAGCACATCGACGTGGAGACGCCGGGAGCGCATACCTGGCTGGTGTGGCGTCGCAACCTGGCGGCGTTCGCACCGCTGCTGTTCCAGGAGAAACACCGGAACACGCCGGAGAAAACGACTGATTAGCGCCAGGCTTGATTGATTAGGCCTTCAATTGCGCCGCGGTCATTTTATCGAACTGGTGAATTACTTTCGCGAAAACTTCGATCTGGCTATGCAGCAATTCAGGGCTTACTTTTTCAATGCACCCGTTCTGGGGGCCCGCTAGCAGATAGTTCGGCATGGGCATGTAGCCGATGGTGGGCACACCGGCGCGGGCCAACGCGCTGCCCTCACCCAGGAAACCGCCCTTGACCGGATTCACTACGGCGTTGCGGCGATTGCCGCTTCCCTGGAGGCATTCCAACAAAACATTCGCGGTGGACTGGTGAGGAGAAAGCGCGACGCTCAGCTCATTCTCGCCGGTGGGCTTGTAGTTGAAGGATGCATCGTCGGCCCATTCGCGGCAGCCCAGGTGTTCGATGGTAACGGCCGCAACCGCCTTCTTGATCAGTTCCGGATGTTTGTCGATAACGCCGCGAATCGAGGGCACCCAGGGGCCGGCGAAATGGCCAGTAGTGAGGGCGAAAACGAGCGTTCGGCGGCGCTGGTCCTTGGGAATCTGCGCGAAATACTTGGCAAGCGCGAGAATACCGAGCGCGCCGTTTTCCTCAATCGCGTTGGGGCCGTCAGTGTGAGTATTGACGATGATCACTTCGTCCGTCGAGGTTCCGGGCAGCGTGGCGATGAGAGTGTCGGTGGGGGTATCGGGGATAATCTCGGCTTCGAGCGTCAGCGTTGCTCTAGCTCCGTCACGGGCCAGGATGCGCAATGTAGCGCCAGTCTCGCGGCCAACCCAAAGGCCGGGGATGTTCTGAAGTGGCCGCGAAAACGGTGTGTATTGATCGGCGGCGTTGGCATCGGAGATATCGGTCCACACCAAGATGACTCCCAGCGCCCCGGCCTTTTGAAACTCGGTCAACTGATTTACAGCGGATCGCGCCGGACGAACGGACGAAGGAAACTTCAGGTCTGCGGGATAGACTCCCCAAACTTTGTACCACTCGCCATAAGGGCGCTCGGACGTTGGACAGTCGATGATGGCGATATTTCCCTTGAGCTTGTCGGAAAGGTCGAAATGTGGAGCCGTCCCGGCATAGACAAGGTCGCCGGTGACGCCCGACGCCGGAGTCTGTCCGGAATACGGAAAATACGAAGTCACGGGCGCAGTGAACACTGAGCCAGTTTGTGGAGTGACCATGATTTCCCAACGCCGCGCCTCCCAACGTGGAAAGGAAAAATGATCGCGGCCGACATTCAGACTGGCGTCGTTGAGATATTTCGCCAGGAATTCGACGAACGTCCGGTGCGCTCGGTTGCCCGTGTATTTGGGGCCCAGCTTGGCCATCCAGACTTGCCATTCCCACACTTCGTTTTTGGACGGGAGCAAGCTGCCTTGATACTCTTCTGTCGCTGCGTGTGCCGGGATCGACAGCAGAGCTTGAGCGGCGGAGGCGAGCGCAGGAAGAGTCGAGGCGGACTCAATAAATTTTCTACGAGTGGACGACATGGTTCCTCCCTAGTTCAACTGTTTCTCTTCCAGCAAGGCGCTGGTATGTTCGCCCAGCGTGGGCGGCGACCGGTACACCGTGGTCCGGTCGACGAACCGCATCGGGCTGCCGATCAGCTTAACCGGTCCGAGTTTCGGATGATCCACCGTGACCACAGTGTCACGCGCGATTATCTGCGGATGCTGGAGTATCTCTGCGACCGAAAGAAGCGGTCCGCTTGGAATGTGATGCTCTTCCAGAATTACCTGCCACTCGGCGGAGGAGCGCTCGCACAGCACTCCTTCCATTTCGGCAAGCAGGCGGGCGCGATGCTCGATGCGGCTCTGATTGGTTGCGTAGCGAGGATCCCGCGCCCATTCCGGCTGGTTGAGGGCCTTGCAAAAACGCTGCCAGATCCGGTCGTTAGGGACAGCTACGGCGATCCACGCATCCTGGCATCGCAGCACTTGATAAGGAACGATGCTGGGATGACCGCTGTAGAGAGCCTCCGGATTCTTGCCGGTAAGCAGGCAGGAAGCGGTGAGGTATGACATGGCTGAGAGCAGAGAATCGAGCAGGGCAACTTCAACGTGAGTTCCCTGTCCGGTTTTCTGTCTCTCAAAGAGTGCTGCCAGGATGCCCTGGCTGGCAAACTGCCCGGCCAGAATATCGGCCACCGGAAAGCAGCACCGCACCGGATCCTCTCCGGGGCGGGATCCGGCCAGCATCATCCCGCTCATGGCCTGCATGATGAGATCGTATCCCGGGCGCTCGCTGTAAGGACCGGTGAGTCCGAAGCCGGAGATGGAGGCGTAAACCAAACCGGGGTTGTCCGCTCGCAGGGTTTCGTAATCGATGCCCAAGCGCTCGACGACTCCGGGGCGGAAATTCTGAACGATGACATCGGCTTCCTGCGCCAGCTTGTGGAGCGCAGCGAGTCCACTGGCTTGTTTCAGATCGAGAGCAATGCTTTCTTTGTTTCGATTGAGCGCGAGAAAATAGGCGCTTTCACCACCCTCGGAGGCTTGTCCCCAGTGGCGAGTCTCATCGCCACCCTCCGGCTCTTCGATCTTGATGACTCGCGCGCCCAGATCTCCCAGGAGCATAGTGCAGAATGGTCCGGCGACAGCTCGCGTCAAATCGAGAACATGAAGGCCGTCGAGAGGGCCGCGTTTAGAGGGGGAGCGTTCCACTCCCGCAATTGTATGCTTTCGCGGCGTTTCCCGTAACCGACCCCGTCGCGTATAGACTGAGTTTGTGAATCCTTCAAAACTGATTTGCACCTCGATGCTGGTGGGGATTGCTGCGTTGGCACAGCCTTCCTGGGAGCCAAAGGCTTCGGCCGATATCGCGGAGGCGCTCAAGAAGACCGGCGCGCCCAGCGTTTCCGTGGTCATTGTTCAAGACGGGACGGTGGCCTTTTCCAAGGCGTTCGGCAAAGCGGACCTGGCGAGCAACCGCGCCGCGGAACCTGGCACGCGCTACGCCGTCGGGTCGATCAGCAAGCAGTTCACCGTCGCCGCGATCCTGCTGCTCCAGGAAGAGGGTCGGCTGTCGCTCGACGACAAGGTGGCGAAGTTCTTTCCGGATCTGACGCAGGCAAATCAAATTACAATTCGCCAAGTGCTTTCGCACACGGCGGGCTATGAGGATTTCGCGCCCCAGGATTATCTGATCCCGGAATGGACGCATCCCACGACACCCGCGGCGGTTCTCGAAAAATGGGCGAAGAAGCCGCTCAACTTCGATCCCGGCACGCGCTGGCAGTACAGCAATACGGGATATGTGCTGGCGGGGTCGATCGTCGAAAAGGTTTCTGGCAAACCGCTGGTCGCGTTTCTGCGCGAGAAGATCCTCGATCCACTGGGCATGGCTTCAGCGGGCGATTGCAACGATCGGAGCGCCGCCGATGCGACCGCCTATACTCGATTCGCGCTCGGGCCGCCGCGTCCGGTCGGCCGTGAAGCGAGAGGCTGGTATGACGGCGCGGGAGAGCTGTGCATGGCCGCACCCGATCTCGCCAAATGGGATCTGGCTTTTCTGCAACACAAGATTCTATCGCCGTCTTCTTACGAGCAGTTCACACGCGAAGTTCCTCTCCAGAATAGAGACGCTACACATTATGCGCTGGGCTTGAATGTTCGCGATTTTCGCGGCATTCCGATGCTATCGCATGGTGGCGAGGTGTCCGGCTTTCTGGCGCTCGATGAGATGTTCCCGACGCGCAACGGGGCGGTCATCATTCTGTCGAATGAAGACGGTGTCAATCTTAACGATCCGCTGGCGGATGAACTCGTGCAACTCGTGTTTCTTCCCGGCCAACCACCGGAGTCGGCGACGGACACCGCCCGCGTCCGTGCGATCCTAGAAGACCTGCGACGGGGGAAGGTCCAGGCCGATCAACTTACCGAAAACGCGCGCAGCTATTTCACACCGGAAGCTCTGCAGGATATCCGCAGGTCGCTGGCCGGTCTGGGTCCGCTGAAATCGGTGACCCGGTCGAATGAAGCTCTTCGAGGCGGCATGACCTATCGCGGTTATCGGGCACAGTTCGCGAAGAAGACGGTGGGATTAAGCGTGTATGTCACGCCGGATGGGAAGTTCGAGCAGTTCATGATTTTGGAATCTCTGTAGCTCCGCCGTGACCGTTACGCGATTGTAATGTGTTAGTAGTAGAATCTGGAAACATGGAAAAGATTGAGATCGTCCGGACGGTGGGAGCGCGAAGCGATACAACGATTCTTCGTATCCAAGGCCCGCTGACATTGCAGACGCTCTTCGATTTTCAGAATGCGATTCGACAGCCCGATATTGGGGACACGATTATCGATCTAACCGGGGTGCCCTACATCGACTCCGCGGGCCTGGGGGCCATCTTGGGCCATTGGGCGCACACGCAGAGAACAGGCAAGAGATTGGCTATCGCGGGCATATGCGAACGAGTCCAGGTGTTGTTCAATCTGACGAAGGTCGATACCTTACTGCCCTGTTTCGCTACCGCCGAGAAGGCCGAGGACAGTTTCTCAGCAAGTTCCGGCGCGGCTTCCGCGATCTCGGTGTAGAGCTGATTCGATTTCATCAATCCTACCGCCAAGAGTCGATAGCCTTCCGCTGCAGGGAATCGGGCAGAATATTGAGCAATTCCAGGCGAACGCCATTCGGATCTACGATGCTGGTGATACTGCTCTTGCTCGAAGTAACGCGGGGATCGTCCACTTTGACGCCGCGCTGGCGTAGCTCCAAAACGGTTGCATTTAAATCGTCGGGCCAGATGCCCACATGGCTGAGGCCCGCGGGACGCTGCGCGTTGGCCGGCGCCAACTCGAGAAATGTGTCCCGGCTGATCTGCAGATAGGTGAGCATCGGATTCCCATCCTTATCCTTGAGGGAGAATGCTTCGCGAAAACCCATGGTCTTGGTGTAGAAGCGCATGGACTCGTCGAAATCTTTCGCGTAGATGCCGACGTGATTCAGCCGCAGCGCGGGCGTTGGGTTCTGCTGCGCGCTGCCCGGCCGCATCAGGAAAACTCCAACGACGATTCCCGCGGCAAAAAACGTGAGCTTACCGGTGACGTTATCCATGGACATGCTCCTTTAGATTTTTGCGTACACTCTACTTTTGCGATCGAGAGGCCTTTTGTCTTCGAATAGTGCGCTTGCGGCCGGGAGTTTTCGAAGTCGCGAAGCGCCACGACATACCCAGCAGGTCTCGGAGGGCGTCGAGCTGGATGCGAGACAATCGCACAAGCACGACCGGATAGTTCACGTAGTGGTCAGTCAAGTAATAGACGTCCGGGGCGTCGGCCATGAGCTCCGCGCGTCTATCAAAATCGATGCGAACCGCAAGTGTGTTCGGCTCAGCTGATTTGTTGATGGCAATGCACGTCAACAGCTCTCCGCGAACTTTGAAGGCCGGCGACCCGTACATCGTGGACTCATCAACGTCAGATAAGCCGAGTGCGATTGTTCGTACGGTGTCGAAATCAATCTTGTTCTTTGGCATTGATCTAGCGCCGCGGCTGGAACTCCGGCTCCCCAGCCTGCCATAACAGAAACGACATTTCGTCGGCGAACTCCAAGTCGTGTTGCGCTCGAGTAGAGCCCATGCCGTGGCCCGCGTCGTAATCGACTCGCAGCAGAACAGGTTTCTTGCTGGAAGTGGCTGCCTGCAAGCGAGCCGTCATCTTAGCCGGCTGCGAGGGATCGACACGCGGATCGTTGATTCCGGCCGTTAAAAGAACGCCGGGATACGCAGTACCATTCTTGACGTGCTGATATGCATCCATCGCATACAGCCCCTTGAAGCCGTCGGGATCGGCGACAGTGCCGAACTCAGCTATATTCGGAGGCCCATTGGGCGTAAATTCCATCCTGAGTGCGTCGGAGCAGCCTACGCGGATTAGCGCTCCCGCAAACAAGTCAGGGCGTTGTGTGATCGCGCCTCCGATCAGAATTCCGCCCGCGCTGGTGCCTTCGCCCGAGAGCCGTCGCGGGCTGGTGTACTTGTTCTCGATCAGATACTGGGCACAAGCGATGAAATCATCGATGGTGTGTTGTTTGGTTAGTTTGTACCCGGCGCGGTACCATTCCTCGCCATATTCACCGCCGCCACGCACGTGCGCGAAGGCGATCACACCGCCGCGTTCCAACCAAGCCACCCAAACCGGGTCGAAGAACGCGTCATAGGAGATGCCATACGCCCCGTAACCGATTAGGTGAGTGGGGTGGTTGCCATCCAGTTTGAGGTTCTTGGCGCGGATGATAGAAAGCGGAATCAGCGTTCCGTCGGCGCTCTTGGCTTTTACCTCCACGGCCTCGTAAGCTGACGTGTCGATGGGTAACGGAGGCAGAATTCCAGTGTCGCTGATGGTCTTCCGTTGCGCACCATAAGCCGACCACCGCGGCGAGGTGGTCCAGGAAACAATGTGCACGAGCGCGCCGGGTTCGCTGGAGGTGACCGAAATTCCCGCCACCGATTCGCCCGCGGCCACGGGTATCTGCTCGATTCGGCCGTCGAACGAGAGCCGCCGCATGCGGCCGATTCCGCCGTCGAGATCGCGGATATATATGCCGTCCTTGGCAACATCGGCTTCCTGGATTACGACTTCAGTGGCGGGGACAACCACGCTGGCATGTCCTACATCCGGGTTCTTGAGGCTGGTTCGGGTTACTTCAAACCGCGGTTTGTTCTTGTGGGTCACAAGGAAAACGTCGTCCTGGTGAACGTCAAAGCTTATTACCGCGGCATCCACGTCGAAGAGCTTCTTCCACTGAATCGGCGACGACTTCAGTTGATCCAAAGGTACGTAGTAGGCGGTAGCCTCCCTTTGCGTTCCGTGTGCAATCAGCCCGAAGAGGTAGGGCGATGCGGGCGTGTAGGTGATGAAGCTGAGATCGTTATCGCCTATCTTCAAGCCCGATGAATAACCGAAACCGAATACGAAGCGATCGTGATCAGGGTCCTGTCCCAACTCATGAACGTATACGCGACTGCGCTGCTCGAAAGCGGTTCTGGGCATGTCCGGCGTCAGCTTCTGCAGGCGGTTGTAAACGAAAGATCTGTTGCCAGGCAACCAATTGACCGCACCGAAGCGTGCACGATCAATCGCATCCGGTAGCTGCTTCCCGGTGGCCGTTTCGAGGACATGAATCACGCTATCTTCAGAACCGCCCGGAGAGATCCCGCAAGCCACCAACGTGCCATCGAGCGAGGGTTGAAAATAGTCGATCGAATAATGTACAGCGCCTTTGGTAAGTAGCTCGGGGTCCAGGAGCAACCGCTCAGTGGAACCAGCGCGATCCTGGACATACAGCTTAACGTTATCGGCTCCGGGGACAGACTTGAGATAGAAGATCTTTCCGCCCCAAACCTGGGCGCTTCGAACTTTGGTACTGGCGGTATCGAGAGCCTTCACCCGCACCAGAAACTTTTCGCGTCCCGGGATGCTAGTCAGTTCGGCGCGCGTGTAGTTGTCTTGCGCTTTCAGCCACTGCGAGCCTTTAGGGTCACGCCAGTTCTCAAGCCAGCGATAAGGGTCCGTTACGCTTTGCCCGAAAAAGGTTTCTGTCACGTCGTGCCGCTCGGTGGGTGGAGGGCCGGTTGGGCGACTGGATTGTGCGGACGCGGCAACTGTCGAAACCACGGCGACCACGACACATAGGGCGGTTCGTGAATGAGAGGGTTTGTAGGGCACCATTGATGCTCACTTGGCGGCTCCGGCGCCGATTTAATTCGTCGAAGTGCCGGCCTTCGCCGGATGCAGAAGCAGCTTCTGCACTCGCCAATTCAAAATTTCGGCGACGTAAAGCTCGTTTTCAGCTGGGCACGCCATCTCGTGAATCCAGCCGAATTGCTTCAACTGGCGCCCCATGCTGCCTATTGTTCCGAGCACCTGGCCATCCAGCGACAGCTTGTAAATGCGCCCCGGGTAGGCATCGGAGCTGTAGAGATACTGGGTCGAACCGGGAGTAATGCAGATCGCCCAAGGCGCGCCTGATGCCATGGTCGCATTTCCGGCAGGCGCATTCGGATTGGGCGGGTTACCCATCCACATGTGAACAACCGGTGGTACCGGCACATTGATCTTGATCTCGCGCAGGAAAGTTCCATCGGGATCGAACACCTGAATGCGGCGATTGCCTCGATCCGCGACATAGATGTTGCCCTTGGCGTCCGCGGCGATGCTGTGCGGCGTGTTGAACTGGCTTTGCCCGCTTCCAAAGCTGCCCCACTGCTTGACCCAGTCGCCATTTTTGTCGTATTTGGCTACGCGCGAGTTGATATAGCCGTCGCTGATAAACGTGTTGCCCTGCGTGTCCCAGGTCACGTCGGTTGGCTGCCGGAACTGTCCGTCTATCGCGGGAAGCGGCGGCCTGGGATGCTTCCACGCCTCGGCGCCTTCATCGGATGCTTCCTTCTTGCGGCCAAATACCATCACGACACGGCCCTCCGGATTGAACTTGATGATCATATCCGAGCCTTTGTCGACGGCCCAGACATTGTCATCCTTGTCCACGCGCACGGTGTGTGCGAACGACCAAGCGTAGAGGTTCCGGCCGATCTCGCGGATATATTTGCCGTCCGGTGCGAACTCGAGGATCTGCGACGCTGTGGCGGCGTAAGCAGGTCCAGTCGAGTTGCCGCGGGAATAAACGAAGATGTGCTTCTTCGAATTGACCGCGACGCCCGAAGCCTCGCCGATATAAAGGTCGGCTGGCAGCTTGAGGAGATTGGGAACCGAATCGAACGGAATCTCGGGCACGGCCGCCTCTTGGGCAAACACGCACGCGGTGAAGCCTAACAATGCAACGAGTGAAAATAGTTTCAAGGGGCCTCCTTCCGGCACTCCAGATACGATACCAAAAGGCGGCTCAGGAGGGAGGAAGGGTGTGGGCTCCTAGGGAGCGGTAAGGTTACGCCGGCGGGCCTCGTTCAGCATTTCTTGCTTGGACCGAATCCACTGTTCGAAACTGGCCTGATCGTTGCGCGCGCGCGATAAAGCCTCGGTCACGATTTCGGGCGCTGGGCCGCCGGCGACACGCCGGACGTTCACGAAGTTCCGGGGATCGAGGGCGCGCTCGATTTCGTACTGAGTGAGCCCGACGGAAGGGTTTTCTGACAAAAGCGCCGTGGCAATCGCGCGCGGGCTGTCGTCTTCTCCGGCTGCCTTTACGGCCTTCGATACCAGCCCATGGGCTTCGCGAAAACTCATGCCCACCTGGCGAACCAGTGTATCGGCCAGTTCCGTGACAGTGATGAAATCTGCAGCAGCACGGCACGCCAAGCGCTCGCGGTCGACCTCCGCGCTTTTCAGCACCCCAGCCAGTAGGCGCAGGGCGCGTGATGCATCGGCGAACAGCGTGAACACCAGAGGCTGCAGATCATCCTCGCTGTCGTTGATGTCGCCAAACGGAGTGTTATGCGCGCACGTGAAGACGGCTTGCGCTTCGCCGAGCGCGCGGCTGGCCAGGATGCGGGTATGCTCGAGTGCCACCGGGTTGCGCTTTTGGGGCATGATGCTGGAGGACTGGACGAATGCGTCGCTCAACCGCAAAAATCCGAATTCACGCGTCGACCAGAGCAACAAATCCTGCACGAACTTGCCGGTGTTGACCATGGCAACAGCCACCACGGCGGCCGATTCAGTCACGTAATCGATGGAGGCGATGGCGCCGTACGAGTTCTCCGCCAAGCCTTCGAAGCCGAGCAGTTCCGCGGTCAGCTGGCGATCGATAGAAAAGCCGGTAGTGGTGATGGCGCAAGCACCGAGGGGATTGAGGTTCACTCGCGTGAACGCTGCCTGGATGCGTGCGAAATCACGGGCCAGAAATTCGGCGACTGCGAGCAGATAGTGTGCCAGCGTGGTGGGCTGCGCCGGCTGCGTGTGGGTATGAGCCGGCATAATGGTCTCTATGTGCCGCGCGGCGAGGCCCAAAACCACCGCCCGGACTTCGACCACGGCTGTGCCCAGAGCCAGCAACTCCCGGCGCAGCGTCATGCGGTAAAGCGTGATGGCGATATCGTTACGGCTGCGCGCGGTGTGCATCTTGCCGGCCAGTTCGCCGCACGCGCTCTCCAGGAGGTTTTCGATAAAGAAGAACAGATCCTCGCAGGAGCCGTCGTAGCGGGCGCGCGCAATCACTTCACGATCAAGATGATTCAGAGCTACGCGAAGCGTCTGCTCTTCGGGGCCGGTAAGGATGCCCTGCTGCGCCAGCATTCGGCTGTGAGCGTGATGGATATCGAGCAACGCGTCCAGAAAATAGTGTTTGGCGTCTTCGAAATTCGGCCCGAGCACGGTCTCGGCATAAAGCGGCGCTGGAAACGAGTCCGGATTCACTAACTACCTTGGCGCGCCCGCGTTCCGTCCATTCGCCGCGGGAATGCCGGCGCGCTGTCCGGTGAAAGCGGGGTTCTTGCCGAGACTTACCAGGTTCGCGAGGATGCGATAGGCGCCGGGCACGCCGGACGGCAACTGCCGGTAAAGAGCGAACGCGTCGTAAATGTAGAAACCTTTCCCATAGCGAGCCAACAACAGGCCGCCCTTTTGCGGATCCTGCTCCGGATCGTGAGTCTCCACCAGCGGCTGATAATGCTCATCCCAACTTTGGAGGAAACCATGGCCGCGCTCCTCCACCCAGCCCTTGAAGTCAGCTTCCGTGATCCGGTTGGGCCAGGTCAATGCCGGACTCGCCGGCTCGAGCAACGTCACTTCTGAGTTTTCGTCGACCACCTTCTGGGGATTCTGGCCGAGCGTGAATGGATAGGGGCCGTAGTTATGATCGAAATCCTGCAAGTTGTATTGAACGATGAGAACGCCGCCATTCTTCACATAATCGATCAAGCGACCATTCGCCGCCTTCAGATCGGTGCGGGCAGCATAGGCGCGCGTGCCCAGAATGATCGCGTCGTATTCACTGAGATTGCCGCGCGTGAGATCGCTGTTTGCCAGGATGCGCACGTTTTGGCCGAGATCATCGAGCGCCTTCGGCACTTCATCGCCGGTGCCTGGCAGAAAGCCAAGGTGTAAGCCCGGCGCTGTTTTCACGTCCACACCGACCGCGCGATAGATTGCGGGT
The DNA here is from genome assembly GCA_963780485.1 of Bryobacterales bacterium. GTDB lineage: Bacteria > Acidobacteriota > Terriglobia > Bryobacterales > Bryobacteraceae > Palsa-89. The sequence goes on along the minus strand of CAWACO010000018.1, from coordinate 75,441 downwards.
CGATAGAACGGATACGGCCGCACGCCGGGATATCCGGTCAGGCGATAACCCTCGCGGTAGGAATGCCCGCCGTATTGTGCGATGGCGGTGATCTCATACTCAGCCGGCTTGACGAGATCCGGAGAAATGGAGAATGTGATGTTTTGATCTTCGCCGTCGCGGGCTAGAGAGAACTGCGCTTCCGCCGGATTAGATCGCCATCCGCGCGGCAACTCCAGACGAAGCACTCCTTCCGCCGGACCTTTTACGTTGCTGTGGACGGTACAGGAGAATGCGAACGACTTGGACGTCATCGGAACGGCGCCGGCCGATGGATAAACGGTTACCGAAATCGGGGGAGCGACGAGCAGCGGATTTTGAACCATGCCGATTCCAGGAAATCGCTCGTTAGTCTGCACCACCTGCTGCACTTCGAACGGCACGCCATGATAGACGATTCGCGCGCGAGTGGCCAGTGGATAAGGCGCCAGCGGAAGATTGCGGTAGCGCTCGTCGATGAGATTGTAATATGCTTGCTCCTCGTTCGGGCGCGTGAAATAAGGGCGCGTAAAGGATGCGTCGGCCGGTGCACCCACCGCAAATCGCCATTGCACTTCTTTTCCGGCGGCGACTTCATGCTCGACTGTGCCGGTGGGACGAATGCTCCAGTTTTTTCCGTCGGAAGCCTGCACGTCCACGCTCTCGACCGTCAGGTTTTCAGGACTCTGGTTGTAGATCTGCGCTTCGACCGCGAATGATTGGCCAGGGATCGCGATGGTGAAAGTAGGTCCACCGCCGCGTCCGCCAAAGGGTCCCCTGCCCGGAGTTGGAGGCGCAACCGAAGCGCCGGGTGTGGCGGCTGGCGGAGTTGTTTCAGCGGCAGCCGGACCTCGACCACGACCACCCCGGCCTCTTCCTCCCTCTTCGGAAGCAACGGTGGTCAGGAACGAGATCTCGAGCGAAGCCGCCAGTGCCTTCTCAAACTGCTGCTCTTTAAAACGCAGCTCGAACTCGACGTCGCTCTTGCCCGGCTCCGCCTAACTGGCTGTTCCGCACCTGTTCGCTGAGCGCGCGCGTGGTCTTGAGCCCGTCGGCGAGAATCGGAGCGATGGTCGCCGGTCGATCGGCCACGTATTGCTTTAATGCATCCGCAGCGAGCCGCGAAACCTGGTTTAGGCCGTCTTTCAGGAACTGCGTGTCGCCCTTGGCCAGGGTCGCGATGCCGCCCAGCGTCACATCGATTCCGTCGAAGAAGGAAGTCTCATGGTCCGCTGCCGGCACACGCGATCCGTAACGATGATATGCGCTGTTGACATGGCGCGGCCGGCGGAATGGTGCCGCCACCGTTTTGCGATCTTTGGTAGCCCAGCCCTTCGCGCGCAATCTGCAGATATGTGAGACCGGAAGCCGGCTCGGGCAGGCCTTCAGGAATCTCCACCGTAACGGAAGGCCGCGTGTTTGACCAGGTCTGATTGACATAGTCGAAGAATTTGACCGGCACATATTTGTCGATAGCGTAATCGTACATGCCCTCCTTGGTCTCCTCGAAGAACGGCACGCGCGCGTACACTTTCAGCGGCGCCCAGGGGCGCAGTCCCTCTCGAATCTGCTCCGGGAAACGATTCGGATCGCCCGCCGCGACATAGGCTTCCTGCGCCATTTGTCCGGCTGCCTGGTGATTTCCATGGCCGTCGGTAGCCGCGCCGACAAATACCGATGCCACAATCAGCGGACGATACATCCGCAATACGCGCACGGAGTCGGAAAGAACGCGCTCGTGATCCCATTTCTCGAGAGCCTCTTCACGTGTCTTCGAAAACCCGTAGTCGACTACGCGGGAGAAGAATTGGTCGACCCCCATGTAACGGTCGGCCATCAGCAACTCTTGCGTGCGCACCAGACCCAGCGCGTCGTACATATCCATAGCCATGACGTTCTGGCCGCCTTCGCCACGATTCAGCGTCATGAGTCCGCCGCGAGCGCCGAGTCCGCGAATCTCGTAGGCGAGCATGCCGCCGTCCTCGTCGTCAGGATGCGCCGTGAATAGCATGAAGCTAGCGCGCGTTTGCAGAGAGCGGAGCAGGCGCGACATGCCCGCGGCGCCCCGATCCGGAGCGATGGCCTGCGCATCAACAGTCGGAGCCTGCTGTTGCGCGCGGCTTAAGCCGGCATAAACTACCGCCAGAATCACAATTGTAATAATCGCTAGAGCTCGTTGCGCGTTGGGTCGCATCATCTGGATGTCCCTGGGTCTTGAATTCTTATGATACAGTAGCGGAGCAACCACGGTTTTGAAGCATCATGCACAAAGCGGCCACGATTTCGAGTAGCGCCGCGCGGGTGCTGATTCTGTTGGTCTGCGGTTACGCATTTGCGCAGCAACAGCTTCAGATTGAGAACGCGGCCAGCCTGCTGACCGGAGATATCGCTGCCGGCTCTCTAGTAAAGCTGCAGCTGATTTACCAGGGCGGCCCGATTACGCCCATCGATCCGGCTACGGTCTCAGCCCAGCTTCTTCCCGTGGGCTTTCAAGATCCCCTAGCCTTATCCATTCTGGAAGTCTTGGATGCTACGTCGGTGCTCGTTCTGATTCCTAGCACGACGCCGCTCGGGCCAGCGAGCGTCACGCTGGGCTACAACGGCCAAACCGCTACGCAAATCGTCAATATCGTTGCCACGAGCTTCGGGCTGTATTCAGTCGCCTTGGGTGAAGCCGCGCTCGCGCAGAATATTACAAGCAACGGGCTTCAACTTAATAACCTGACTCATCCCGCGCACCCGCAGGATTTCGTGACGCTTTGGGGAACGGGCTTAGGGCCGGCGACCGGGAACCAGGTCTCCGTACTGCTGGGCGGGCATCCTTTTCCCGTCACGTACGCTGGACCGTCGGGCGATTTCGCTGGGCTCGATCAAATCAATTTTCAAGTGCCGGACGATCCGTCGATCCCGCAAGGCTGCTACGTCGCGGTGAACATCCAGATCGGAAACTCGACCAGCAATCTGGCTACACTCTCGCTCTCACACGACGACGGGCCTTGCTCGCATCCTTTCGGCCTGACCGCGGACGAGTTGGCCGAGCTCGATTCGGGCGGACAGGTTTATGTGGGCGAAATCGACCTGTTCAGCACCATCGGTGCGCCGGCCAGATTCGCTCTTCAGCCCGGCTTATGTTCGAATGGAGTCAGCGAACGCTCTATTTCTTCGACTTACGACGCAAGCGCTCTTTCCAGTAATAAGCGGGCCACCCTTTTCGCGGATGATTACCTGGCTGGATGCACGCTTACTGACGGAGTATCCGCTAGTTTCTTAACGGTCAGTCAATGAGTTGAATGTAGGCAATCAAGTTACAATCTGCAGGGGCCGGGAAGCCAGGAACTAACCTTGCTACCTGCCCCTCCGCTTCGTGTACAGTGGCTCTGATACCGGCGGCGGCTGCAGTTACTAGTCCCGATCAATTGCCGGCGCCATTCTTTTCGGCGGGTCAATGGCAGGCCAGCGCCCCGGGCAACTCCAACGTTCAGCCTTTTACGGCGATGCTCTCCATCCCGAATCCGATCCAAGTCACTAACTACGGTCAAGTAACCATGGTCGATCACACTCAGGATCTGACTATGGCCTGGGATCCCACGACTTACTCCGGCGCGGACTTTGTGACGTGCAGTTATTCCCGCAGATTCCGTCCAGTGTTGTACTCAGTCTCGAGCGCAGTGCTCTGCCAGGTTCCCGCTACGGCCGGCCAGGTAACCATCCCAGCACGCTCCTGGCATCTTTCCAGCCACCGGCGACGGCAACGCTTTCGCTCTCAATCAGCCGCAAGCCCGGCATGGCGGCATTGTTCACGGTCGGACTGAACGACGGCACCTCGATCCCATCGGCCTTCCAGTATCACTCCACCGAAGTGATCTTGGTCAGTTTCAGTAGACTGACGCGCAACTCGGTTAGAAGATAATCTTCAGCCCTAACTGGATCGCGCGCGGTCCGCCCGAGCCGAGCACGGTGTTCGAGCTGGTCACATCCGGAGTTTGGGGACGTAAACCGAACAGGACGCCCGCATCGCCAGAAGGATCCGTGTAGGAGTTATCGCCACCGGGTCCACCAAATGTATTGGAGATGTTGGGATGGTTGAAGACGTTAAAGAACTCGGCTCGGAACTGGGCCTTAAAGCGCTCCCGCAACGTCCACGTCTTGGTGACCGAAAAGTCCACATTGACGTAGGGGAAGCTTCGGAAAATATTTGGACCCGTAGTCCCATAGCTTCCAAAGGCGGGCGGAATCAAGATGGATTTGCCCGCAGCGTAACAGCCCAGGTTCGCGAGGGAAGCCACGGCTAGTTGCCCCATGGCAGTAGCCTTCGCCAGGCATGCCGGGTTGCTGGTTCCCGCGAAATAAGGAATTCCACCTTGGCCATCATTGGTATTGATGAATGCTTTGGTGGTTTTGAAGTCGGCCGGATTCCCGAAGAAATTCCATTGTTCACCGTTCGTGGTCGAGTTGTTGATTTCGCCGGTTCCGCTGAAATCGGTCGAGAGGTCGTTCACGCCCCAGGGCAGCGAGCTCTGCGCCGAAACGATGGAATTGAGCGACCAGCCCTGCAGAATCTGTCCAGGCGACTTGATGCCCGGGATTTGATAGGTGAACGAAAAGGTGAACCGGTGACGGAGATCAAACTGGCTGTTTCCGTAAAGGGCTCGGGTGTTGTTGCTGTTGATGGGGGACAGGAAGCTCCAATTGTCGGGTGATTCTGAGAGGGCGTGCGAGTAGGTATAGCCCAACACGTAAGATACTCCGTGCCAAGTTCGCTGCGTCAGAGATACTTGGAGGCCATGGTAGTTGGAAAAGTTACTGTTGGAAAGCCAGTAGATATAGCTCAGGTATGGAAACTTGGCGTTATACGGACGCGCGGCCTGCTCAGCGGCGCTGTCGGGGTTACAGTTGTCATAGCCGGTTGAAGCGCTGGCTAAGCATTGCCCGGCCGGGCTATTGGGATTTGCCGGATTTCCCCATCCGGGGCTGAAACCGCCGACTGACTGCGGCTGGTTCAAGTCTGTCAATCCGAATAACTTTGTCGCGTGATTGCCGACGTATGCAACATCGAGGGATAGGTTATTCGTTATTGCCCGCTGAATATCCAGATTCCACTTACTAACATACGGAGTACGAATGTTGCGATCGGCAGCCAGGGTGACGCAGGGCTGCGGGGTCAAGCCCGAAGCTAAAGTGACCGTACCATCGCCACAGGCAGGTGAAGCATTGTAAATTGCGTTGTTGGAGCTATTATTCGCATAGTTGTACTTGATGGTTCCGGGCGTAGTCGCCGATCCCAGCGCGGCGCCAGTGAACGTGATCTGTCCGACATTGATGGTACCGCCGGCTGTCGTCGGCGTCGGGTTGCCGTTCGTGTATAGAGCTACGCCAGTCGGCACAGTGCGCAAACCAAGCAGGTTGCCGATGGCCATAAACGAGTCGTAGCTGGATTGCTCGTAGTAAATGCCGGCGCCCGCGCGAACCACGGTCTTGCCATCTCCGAAGACATCCCATGCGACGCCAAGTCGCGGAGCGAAATTATTGTGATCGCCATTAATCACAGAACCAACCTGTTTGCCGGCCTGGACCAGGCCTTGGGTCGGATCGAAGTTGCCGATCAGATTGTTTTGTTCGTTGAAGATTGTATTTAGCTCGTAGCGCAAACCCATGTTGATGGTCAACCTGCGGGTGATACGCCAGTCATCCTGTGCGAAACCGGCATACGCTTCGTTTTGTAAATGCCGCAGCAAATTGCCGGCGGTAAACAGCGCTCTGTTCATGTTGCCACTGAAGAAGTTGGTCAGGTTCGAGAACCGAAGAGGGCCTTTAGTATTGGCGGTGACGTTGTTGGTGCTCTGCATCACCAGCACTTCGCCACCGAAGGTCAAGGCGTGCTTTCCGCGCAGGATAGAAACGCTATCGGTGAACTGGTAGACGCCGTTGGGCCCAACGGTCTTTGGCCAGCTCGCCCCTAATTGGAAGCTGTAGCCGCCTTGAAAGGTGATGGCTGGGAGGCCATAGTAAGCGGGATTCGTCTGGCCGGTGAAGATGTGATAGGTACTTCCGTTGTAGTTGTAGTTGGCGGGATTTTGAGTTGAATCGGCGCTGTTGAACACCTGGAAATAGTGAGAGTAGCCGACCCGCAGGGAGTTCACTACCGTAGAACTCGGCACCCAAGTCCAACTTCCGGAACCGACTTGAGAGCGGGCATATTGATTGGTCAGCCACTGCTGCCGCTATTTGGGTTGTGGGAGCATCCACCAACAGTCCGGCGCCGGGACTGATGAAATACATTCCGCTGAAGGAGTTCTTGGAATTGAGGCGATAGTCAACCTTCACCAGGCCAGAGTCGATCTTGTTGACGCTGGCCAGCGAAGTGTTGATGGTGGTAGTCGATCCATTGTTGACCGGGAAGAGGCCCGGGAAATTCGACAGCGGCGCACAACTGGTGCTCAATCCCGCCATTTGCGCGCTCAAGGCTGCGAGCGTTCCGGCTGTCCTGGCAGCATTGCATGCACCCACCAGGCTCTGCGTTGATGTGCTGCTAGAAGACGTGATCGGCACATCGTGTTGAACCGGATTGCCGACGCTGTACCGCTGTTCCTCGAAATTGCCGAAGACGAAAAGCTTGTCTTTTATGATCGGGCCGCCGGCGCTTCCGCCGAACTGCTCCAACTCGAGCGGCGCCACCGGACTACCCGGCGTCGTCCAGTAGTTCAGGGCATCCCAGTCGCCGTCGCGGCCATAAGCGTAGGCGGTGCCATGGAGCGAATTGCTGCCCGACTTGATTCCCACGTTGACCACCGCTCCGGGCTTCCAACCGTATACCGCACTCGGGTTTTGTTGAGTCTTGAATTCGTCGATGGCATCGATGGGCAGGATCGTTCCCGCATCGCCCGCGGCCATCACGGCGTTCATCATGCTCTGCGCCATCCAGGGGTCGTTGCTGTTGATGCCATCCACCATGAAGTAGTTGTCATGCGGCCGCCCGCCGTTGGTGCTGTTCGTCCAACCGGAGTTGCCGGGATATTTGGACACACCAGGACGCAGGTCGATGAGGTTCTCGAAGTTTCGTCCGTTCAAAGGCAGGTCATTGATCACCTGGTTGGGGATGGTTCCGCCCAGCTCGGCGTTATTGGTTTCAATCAGCGGGACCTCGGCCTGGACAGTTACCACCTGACGCTGCTCCCCGGGTTGAAGCGAAACATCCACACGAATGTCCTGGCCGACCTCGAGGTTGATGTTCTGGCGTTCGAGGGTCATAAAGCCCTGGAACTCGACGTGGACTTTGTAATGTCCCGGCAGAAGATTGGGAGCATTGTATTCGCCCGCCGAATCTGTGGTGAGGGTTCTGGCAGTGCCTCGATCGACGTCCTGAATCGTAACCATCGCGCCGGGAATCGAAGCGCCGCTTTGATCTGTGACGCTTCCCGCGATTCGGGCCGCGCTGCCCTGTGAAAAGAGCGGAGCAGCAGCTAAGAGCAGTAAGAAGCACGCTACCAGAATCAGAGCAGCGTTCCTGACATCCAGATACTTATTTACGCGCGCGTCGAAGCGTCGAGAACCCAACATGGGGAACCTCCTATTAAGTCAGTAGTCGGAAAGATGGACTGCAAACCTGAAAACGTAATCTAAGTGTGTATATCACCTAACGATTTGAAAGTCAATGGATTTCTAACATGTCAGTGGTGAAAGCATTTGACTGCGCGTTCCTACTTCCACGCTGCGTACACTGGCTTGCTGACTAAGAACGCTGGGTTCACTCCTGCCCGCGGCTGGAACTTTTGCACTCGTCCGTTGTCTACCTCGGCGACGTAAAAATTGCCGTCCTGATCTGTACTGAACCCGTGCACTCCCCAGAAGCCCCCTGGGAAATCTCCCCAGGTGCCAAAGGAGTAAAGGAAGTGGCCGTCCAGGTCGTACTTCAGCATCTTGGATGTTCCGCGATCAAACGCCCACAGGCTTCGGTCGGCCCCGATGTAGATCAGGTGGATGTCGGAAGGCTCCCGTCCCATGCTGAAATCGTACAGGAACTTGCCGTTCTCGTCGAAGACCTGAATTCTATGATTGGCGCGGTCGTTCACAAAAACATGCCGTGTCTGCGGGTCGAGCGCCATGCCGTGGACGTTGTTCATATAGCCGGGACGCGTGTCATTCGGAGGATTGCCTTTTTGGCCCCAGGCCAGCAGGAACTTCCCATCCTTGTCGAACTTCGCGACACGCGTGCCGTTGTACCCGTCCGCGACGAACAGCGTGCTGTCGGGCAGCCAGTTCAGGAACGTCGGCCGATTGAAGTGCGTACCATCGGCGCCTTTTACGGTCGGCGTGCCGATGGTCTGCACCAGTTGCTTTCCATCGTGGGTGAATTTGTAGATGGCGTGCATGTGATCATCCACCACCCAAACGTGCTTTTCCGGGTCGTAGGGATTGATGGTGATGAAATGCGGCCGCTTCATGATTTTGTCCCACTGCGTCCATTGCTCGATGATGTTGCCGTTGGAGTCCACCACCGTCAGGCAATGTTCCCATTTCGCGTCGACGCCTAGTGTGCCCTTCCATAGCCTGGGCCCATCGTCGGGATCCTGGCCGCTTCCACCCGCTCCGGGCAGCGCGGCCACAGTCGCATCACGCCACGGCAGGCGTCCGATCGGGAACGACAGGCTCGGTCCGAACTCGGGGATCAGTCGCGTCTCGGGCCTTTTGATCTTGGGCAGCTCGCCGCGGAACAGCAGGAAAATCCGGTTGGGATTCTCGGCGTAAACGCTCTGCCCGGCTCCCCAGGTCCAGTTTTCATTGCCTGGAAGAGTGCTGATGTCTTTTGGCCAGTCCTTCACCACCTCATAGGGGCCGAACGGATCCTGGCCGCCCACCACGCCGGGGATCGCCGCGAAACCGAGTCCAGGCTTCCCTTGCGCCTGAACGGACGACACCTTATTCCCAATCAGAAAACCCAACGCGAACACAACAGTGATCCCCAGGAGCACTGCTACGGATCTACGCATAAACCTCTCCTTCGAAAAAAGATTGCCAGAAAATATTGCAGTTGGTAACACGCTCGAAATCATCCGGCGGTAAGTCAGTGATGGGTATCATATCACCTCGAACCGGAACCAGGCAAGGAAGAATGACAGCGAACGAGAGAATGACCTGATACAATCCCTGAAGAAGTGCGAGCGTGTGTCAAGAGGAGGTTGAACATGGATTCGTTATTGAACGTGAGCAGAAGAGGCTTGGTTAAATTGGGGCTGACTTCGGCGGGCATTTCTCCCTTTGCAGCTATCGCTCAAGATGCCGGCCCCGAAGGCGGAAAGATCGGAGCCGTGGGTGGACGAGCGGAAGAAGAGCTTTTTCCAGGAAAAGGATTGCCCGGCGGCGGACAATTGGAAATCCGGCTGACCGCGACAATCTATACCAGCGATCCGGATCAACTCGACGTAGCGCAGCGGATGAAGCCCTTCAATCTGGATTCCTGGATCGTGGAGTGGACGCGAGTGGCCGAGAAGAATGAAGAGGAGGCCGAGAAGCTGGCAGCCGAAGGACGAAAGGTTACCGCCAACGAGTATTACCTGCGCGCATCCAACTTCTATCGCGAAGCGTGTTGGCCACAGCCTGTTACTGAGCCGCGCATGCTCACCTCTTACAAGAAAATGCGAGAGACCTTCGACAAAGCCTGGCAGTTAGTCAGGCCGCCGTTCGAGCGGGTACAGATCCCCTGGGAAGGAAAAACGCTGGACGGATATTTCAGAAAGCCCGGCGGCCCCGCGGGGAGGCGTTTCCCGACCGTGATTGCGTTTCAAGGCGCCGATACGATGTGCGAGGCCACTATACAGAATGCCGGTGGATATGCAGCTCGAGGCATGGCGTATCTGGCGGTCGATTTTCCCGGTCAAGCAGGTTCGCTGCGCCTCAAGAATCTCCATCTCCCGCCCGACACCGAAAGAATCGCGAAAGTAATGATCGACTACCTCGAGACGCGCCCGGATGTTGACGCGAATCGAATCGGGATGCAAGGAATCAGCATGGGTGGCTACGGAGTTCCGCGCTGCGCTAGCGGAGAAAAGCGAATCAAAGCCGCGCTCATGAGCAGCGGCTCGTTCAATCTGCTGCAGGATCTCTTCGATTACTATCCGCCTATTCAGGAACGCGTGCGGTGGATCGTCGGCGCTGAGGATTTGAAGGACGCGCGCCGGAAACTCGCGGAATACTCGCTGGAGGGGAAAGCAGATCGGATCGAGTGCCCCATGCTAATCGGCTACAGCCGGGACGACCGTATTATGGATCCGCAAGGATCTCTGCGCCTGTATAAGGCCGCTGTAAATTCCAAGCGCGAGATGATTGAAGGCACAGGCCACACCCAGGCTTCGAACGCCGGAGGCCCGAGAGAGAGACGGCCGGCCATTCTGCCAGACTGGGCGGCCAAACATCTGGTGCCGGAAGGTTAGTTACTCACTTCCGAGCGAGCAGTTACTTCTTCGGCTTTTCGTTCTTCAGAAAATCGTCGAAATTGACGTTGTCTTCGCAGATCATTTCCGAAATGTGCCAGGTCGGGTGTAAGTCAAACATCATCCGGCCACCCCAGGGCTTGGTGTAAGCCTTCGGATCTTCTATGTTCACCTCGATCTGTAAAGTCTTCGGATCCACGCGGCGCATGCGCTCCACGACATGCAGGTCTTCACTGTGCGGATGACCTCCGCGGTCCGCCCAGGTCTTATCGTTAAAGCCGATCGTGTCCACCACCAGAGTGTCGCCTTCCCAGTGTCCGATCGAATCGCCAAACCATGTGGGACCCAGGGCGGTGTCGTGCGGACGTCCGTCCGTCCAGATCTGCCGGATATAGTGATCGAACTCGAAAATCATGAGCACGCGGCTGGGACTTTGAATTATTTCCATCGGAAAGGGATGCAGGTACACACGCGGAACGCCGGGAGGAAAACAGCCCGTCGCGCTCACAGTTGTGGGATTGACCGGATCGTTTGAATCTTCAACGCTGCGAGGTCCAAAAGAAGGCTTATTGGCCTTGAACCTCTCCTGCGCCCACGGCGTCATGGACGGCTCTTCGGCGCTGAAGGTGTAACCACCGTATCGGGCGCCAGGCACGTTCTTCTTGTTCCAGACACCGGAGAGATCCGGCGTGGAAGCCTGGGTCTTGGCCGCGGCTGACTCCTGAGCGCACAGAACGAGCGGTGAAGCGACCACGGCCGCCACTACAAGGATCGATCCCATTAAGCGATTTCGCATATCAAATCACCGCCGCGACGTTAATTTCCGCCGCCGGTCTTCATCTCCTCGCCATTCCCTAGGACAACCTTGGTTATCCACATCGAATTCGCACCCGTCTTAGCGCGAAAGCCGGTAAGAGTAACTTCGTCGCCGGGTTTAAATGTCTGCGCGGTCCATCCAGCCCTTACTAAGTGGTTCGGGCTGGTAAGTTCGCCTTGCCATTCTTGTTTCTGGCCTTTGTCGTCCTTGACATCCAGGCTTACGATGCAATGTGGATTAGTGAACTTAAAACTACTTACAGTTCCCTTGATCGTGACCGATTGCGTCACATCGTACGCCGCCTGCCCATGGTGCGCGAGCACCAAGCTTGGTACTAAGAGGACACTAGCAGCCAAAGTTAACAGCATCAATCTATTTTTCATTTCATACTCCCAGGGAGCATCCAAACCGCGGAATCAGGTCAGCCGCGACGCCAAGCACAGCCGTAGATTGTTTGTAGACGCCCGACCCAATATATAGCATTGCTATCTTTGGCCTGTCAACGCGAAGCGTCGGCTCCCTTGCGCCCGTCCAGCTATCCTTAGGCTAGAATCTTAACCATATGTATCTTACGCTTAACCGGCGCCAATTCCTGGGAACCGCAGCGGCAGCCGTGCTCTCGCGCGCGCATGCTCAGTCCACCTACGAGTGGGGTGGACCCGTCCTCGACATCCACCTCCATCCCCGCCGCGAGGAGGGCGGAGAACTGAACCACGTCAATGGGTCGGGCGTGACGAAGGCAGTACTGCTGACCGGATCGGCCATGGCCGAACACTCCCAGAGTGTCGTGGCCAAGAACCCCGGCCGTTTCGATCTGGTTTACCGGCGCGGACGTGACCAAGCCGGATGCCATCGCTATTCTACGCAAGAACTTGATGGCCGGCGCGATCGGGCTGGGCGAATTGAAGTCCCATGTCGCCTGCGATGGTCCGGAGATGCGAGCCGTCTATTCGCTTGCGGCGGAGATGAATGTGCCGGTGCTCATCCATTTTGCCGATTTCCCGCAGTTCGAAGGCGAAGGCGTCTGGAATAGTGGCATCGCACGCTTTCCTGCGGTTGTGAAGGCGAACCCGAAGACCATCTTCATCGGGCATGGCGATGCATTCTGGGCTAACACCAGCGCTGAGGTTCCCGACGGCGTGCCCTATCCTACCGGCAAGATCAAACCCGGCGGCGTGTCGGATCGGATGTTGAGCGAGTTTCCAAACTTCCATGGGGACTTCTCGGCTAACTCAGGCCGGAACTTTCTCGCGCGCGATCCGGATTTTGCGGCGAAATTCGTCGAACGCCACCGCGCCAAAATGATGTTCGGATGCGATTGCAGTTGCCGCGATGGTCACGGCGCTGGACAAGGCTCGAAGCAGCCGCTGATCGCAGGCAAGTGTGTTGCGCGGGAGACTCTCACGGCATTGAAGCAGATGACTTCTCCCGAGCTGTTCCACCAGATCACCTGGCAGAACGGTACGAAGCTCATCAAAATTAGCAGCTAATCTCCGTCCGCAACTGATCTCGGCGCTGGTTCGAAAAGTGTATACTTGAGAACTTCGATGAGTGAACCCGCTGTAGCATCAACCAGCGCCAGTCCACGCTTGACTGGCGATCAAAAACGCGCCTTTTTCGCAGCTTGGGGCGGATGGTTGCTGGACGGCATGGACGGCTTCATTTTCTCGCTGGTCCTGGTGCCGGCCATGCGCGATGTTTTGCCCAAGTCCGGAATCGCCGCGACGCAGGCCAACATCGGCTACTACGGCGGTCTCCTCTTCGCGCTCTTCATGGTCGGATGGGGATTGGCGTTGGTCTGGGGGCCGATCGCGGATCGCTTCGGACGCGCCCGCACATTAATGTTCACCGTCCTTTGGTTTTCGGTCTTCACCTTCATGGCCGCTTTGTCGCAGGGCATCTGGTCGCTGGCTCTCTTCCGATTCCTGGCCGGTGTCGGCATCGGCGGAGAGTGGTCCATCGGCGCTTCGCTCATCTCCGAATCCTGGCCTGAAACACGCCGCACCTGGGGTGGATGTTTGATGCACACCGGCTACTACGTCGGTTTTGTCGTCGCCGCTTTGGCCAACTATTACATCGGAAGCCAATTTGGTTGGCGATGGATGTTCGTTGTCGGCGGCGCGCCGGCACTGGTGGTCGGGTTCCTATTCAACCGTGTTCCTGAGCCGGAAAAATGGAAGGACAAGCGCGCGCAACTCGGCGAACAGCTTAAGATGCACCGATCGTTTTTCGAACTTTTTTCGTCCAAATATCGCCGCCGCACCATCCTGAACTCCATTTACTTGGTTGCGTCCATCGTCGGCCTTTGGGCCGGATCTGTTTATGTCCCGTCGGCCATAACTTACATCGCGGATCGCGCCGGCAGGACGGCCATGGAAGCCGCTCGGCTCGCCTCTTATTCGACCGCGATTCTCGGAATCGCCACCATCATCGGAGCGCTGATCACGCCTCTGCTAGCCAAGCGATTCGATCGCCGAACCACGCTCGGGATATTCTTCGCGCTAATGCTGATCTTCCTGTGGCTCGCTTTCGGCTATGTGTTCTACCTGCCCATGGGCGCTCTGGGCTGGTTCATGCTGTGCACGTTCTTCCTCGGATTGGGCGGCGCAAATTTCGTAGTGTATTCTTTCTGGATTCCCGAACAATATCCGACCGAATGCCGTGTAAGCGCCTTCGCCTTTACGACCAACATCGGCCGATTCGCAGGAGCTGGTCTGACATTTCTGGTCGGCGCCGGCATCCGGCATTTTCAGACACTCGGCACTCCCGTGGCTCTCACGGCGTTGGTTTTCGTCGTGGCGCTCTTGCTCTTGCCATTCGGCATAGAGACCAAGGGCAAAGCCCTGCCCGCGTGACAGTCTTAAGTAATGAGGTGATGCATGCAGGATTCAAACTCTAAGAACAGTCAAGAATTTAGCCGCCGATCTCTGCTCGGCATGGCTGGCGCGGGGCTGGCTGGGGCCATCGGCGCTCGCGCTCAAGTTACCGGACTCACGCCCGGCGGTGGCACGCCTCCGTTTCCACTGGCACTTGGCGCGCTCGATTATCTCGATCGCAAACAGTACATCCACAACATGGAGATCATCGCCAGCGTGCCCGGCTCAACCATCAGCGGCGGCGAGCCTCTCATGGCGATGTGGGCCCGCGGCAAGCAGCGGCTGCTCCCTGCCAACGGGGGCTTCCTGGATGTCACCGATCCCCGGAAACCGGTCGTGATGAACAAAGGGCTCACGCGCGGATTCGGCGCCGTCGTCTACAACACCCAGCTCAAGAAGTGGATCATGATGTGCACCGCCGCTGCGCCGCTCACCTCCGCCACTCCGGAATTTCCGCACGGCCAGTACGACAAGGAGCTGCGCGACAAGTCCGTCAACTTCAAAGGACTGCGCGGCATTCGCAACTACGACATTACCAATCCAGAAAAACCGGAGCTCCTCGAGGAATACAGTACCGGCGTGAAAGGCAACGGCACTCACCATAATTTCTACGACGGCGGCAAGTATGCCTATCTCGATTGCGGCTGGGACGATCAGCTCCGCATGGAAAATCACCAGCGGCCCTTTAGCAACGCCATCATGATCGTCGACATGTCCGACCCGTCACATGTTAAGGAAGTCTCGCGTTGGTGGGTTCCCGGCCAGCGTTTCGGCGAGGAAGCGGAATACAAGAAATACATTTTCGCCGGCGACCGCACTTCTTGGACCGGCAACCACGGCGCCCTCACCGTCCCCAAGCGCGTCGAAGACGGCGGAAACATCGGCTACGGCGGCTTCGGCGCTTTCGGAATGTATGTGATGGACCTCAGCGACATCGCGCATCCCAAGCCCATGGGGCATGTCCAATATGAATTCAACGCACTCGGCACCATCCCTTTTCACACCGTCTATCCCGTACTCGCCGACCCTTCTCACCCGAGGCTCCAGAACATGATGATCGGATTGCACGAGGCCCTCGAAGCCGACTGCCGCGAGGTCTACCACACGCCTTACATGATCGATGTGAAGGACCCGCGCAATCCGAAAATCGTCGGATTGTTCCCGAAACCGCAAGCCCCGCCGGATGCTCCGTACAACGATTTCTGTCTCGCGCGCGGCCGCTTCGGCTCGCACAACTCGCAATGTTGGCTCGCTCCCGGCATATCCAAGCCCGAAATCTTTGCAGCCGCCTGGTTCAACGCCGGTGTTCGGGTTTTCGATATATCCAACCCGATCGCTCCCAAGGAAGTCGCTTATTTCGTACCCCCGCACGAGGGCGAGATCAACGACTACGAAAGCTGGTGGCGCGGGTCGACCGAAAACTGCTTCGTCGAATTCGATCGGAACCTGATCTGGATCGGAACTCACGAAGGCAGTTATTGCCTCTCATGCCCGGCGCTCGGCAAGCCGGTGCTCGAGCCGCGCAAGGTCGAGAGATGGTCGGTCGCGCACTGCAACGTCGGATGGGATGAGTCGACCCCACGCGCATTCTACTATGGTGGAGCAGGTCCCCGACCTGCTGTTTAATGAAAGCCATGGTCCTCCGAGCGCCCAGCAATCTGGCGCTCGATCAAGTCACGCGTCCCGACGCCCCACCCGGTCAAGTCTTAGTTCGTATCACGAACAGCGGCCTATGCGGCACGGATCTCAAGATTTACACCGGGGCGATCCCAGCCAAATATCCGCTCATCATGGGTCACGAGATGATAGGCGAACTGATCGACGGCTCGCCGCCAGCGGGAGTCCACAAAGGAGACCGCGTCATCATCGATCCCGTACTGTCTTGTGGTACGTGCTTCCACTGCCGCATCGGCCAGACCAACCTTTGTCCCAGTGGAGGACTCATTGGCCGCGAAACCAACGGTGGATTCGCCGAATATGCCGCCGTCCCTGGCAGTCAGGTATTCAGGCTTCCCGATTCCATCGACAGCCGCACTGCGCCGCTCATCCAGGTGGCCACCACTTGTCTGCACGCCCAACGGATGACGTCGTCGTTCGAAGGGCAATCGGTTGCGGTGATTGGTCTCGGCGTCTCGGGCCAACTGCACGTGCAACTCGCCAAGGCACGCGGAGCCGCCACCGTCATCGGCATTAGCCGCAGTGCGTTCAAGAATGATCTAGCGAGGCAACTGGGCGCCGATCTCACCATCACAGCCGGCCCCACCGCGATCCAGAAGGTTCTCGACGCGACCGATGGCCGGGGCCCTGACGTCGTCATCGAATGCACCGGCGTGATGACTGCGCTCGCCGATGCCATTCGCATGGTCCGCTTCGGCGGCCGTATCATCCTCTTCGGCATCATGAGCGCAAAAGAAGGCGCGCTGCCGTTCTATGATCTCTACTTCAAAGAGCTCACGCTGATCAACAACCGCGCCGCCACCTCCCAGGATTTCCCGCCCATGATCGACCTAGTCGCCACCGGCGCTGTCCGCCTGGAGCCGCTGGTAACCCACCACATGGCGCTGAGTGAGCTTGAGACAGCGCTCGCAATGGTGGAAGACGGCGCCGACCGCCGCCTCAAGATCATACTCGATCACACGTGACGCGGCGATCCATCTGGTCGAGCGATGTCGCCATCCTTATTTATATGGCGCTCGGCACGGTTGTAGTGCACATGCTCACCGGCAGCCGCTACGGATTTCAGCGCGACGAATTGGCCACTTTGGACGATGCGCGCCACTTGGCTTGGGGCTACGTGGCCTATC
The DNA here is from genome assembly GCA_963780485.1 of Bryobacterales bacterium. Taxonomy (GTDB): domain Bacteria; phylum Acidobacteriota; class Terriglobia; order Bryobacterales; family Bryobacteraceae; genus Palsa-89. The sequence continues at coordinate 58,499 of CAWACO010000018.1, read as the reverse complement.
CGCCGGTCACACCGTTCTTTGGCCGCCTCTCCCTACTGATGTTTGGCACGTCGCTGGCCGGCTTCCGATTCTTCGCAGCGCTGGCCGAAGCCGTGGCCCTGTTGCTAACCGGCCTGATGGCGCGTGAATTAGGCGGACATCGTGGGGCCCAGTTCGTAGCTGCCGCTGCAGCCATTCCCTTCTGCTTGGGCGGCGGCGCGCTGATGCAATATGTCTCGTTCGACTACCTATGCTGGGTGTTGACCGCGTACTTCGTCCTTCGCCTGCTCAAATCGGATGACCCGCGCTGGTGGATTGCCATCGGGAGCGCGATCGGTTTGGGAATGCTGTCGAAGTACACGATGGGGATTTTCGTGCTTGGTCTCACCGCAGGAGTGCTACTGACGGACGCGCGCCGGCATCTGGCGAGCAAATGGCTCTGGCTGGGCATCGCCGCGGCCGCGCTGATCTTCCTTCCAAACTTGATCTGGCAGGCGCAACACGGATTTGTTTCGCTCGATTTTCTCCGACATATCCATGAGCGTGACGTTCGCATCGGCCGGGCGCGGTATTTTCTTCCCGAGCAGCTTGAGTTGACACTCCTGGCCTTCCCGCTATGGCTAGCTGGCCTCTATTTCTACTTCTTCGCGCCGGCCGGACGACGGTTTCGCACTTTGGGCTGGATGTATATCGTCCCGCTGCTGTTGTTCGTCATAGCCAAGGGCCGCGCTTATTACCTGGCTGCCGCTTATCCGATGCTCTATGCCGCCGGAGCCGTGTGGGGCGAACAATGGTTGGCCTCGCACGGCCGCCAATTTGCTGGTGCTCTACGAACGATTGTGTGCACGGCGTTGGTCGCCGATATGTTCATCGCCGCTGCCATCTACTTTGCCGATTGCCCCCGTCAATTCCACCTGGTGGAATTTCGCCGTCAAGCTCAATGGCGATTTCCCCGAGGAGATCGGCTGGCCGGAGTTAGTTGAGACCGTCGCAAAGATCCGCGATTCTCTGCCGCAGGATGATCGCGCCCACCTGGGTATCCTCGGCACTAATTACGGTGAGGCCGGAGCTATCAATTTCTATGGCCCGCGCTACGGACTGCCACAGGCCATCAGCGGCGTCAACTCCTTTTGGGAGCGCGGCTACGGCATTCCGCCGCCGGAAACTCTCATCGTCATCGGACTCACGCGTGGGTTCGTGGAAAATAAATTCGCCGCCTGTGAGGTGGCTGGGCATACCTGGAACCGCTTCGGCATCGCAAACGAAGAGACCCGCGATCATCCCGATATTTTCGTCTGCCGTCACCTCCGCCAGAGTTGGCCCGAGTTCTGGAAACACTTTCGGTACTTCGGATAGCTGGCCCTGCTTAAGGTAGAATCGTTCGATTCAGTCAGCTACACTCGGATTGAAAATGCGCTCCATCGGATGCTGGCGGCCCTTTCCACGGCGGGCAGCTAGCCGGCGCTAAGGTCGTTGAACACGTGGCAAGCCACGCGCCGCGAGACAGGCTTTTCCCGTTCAAATGAATGATCATATGATGAAGGTTGGGCATTATGGCTCAGGGCTTTGGCACGACTGCAACCTATCAGTTTCACAGGACGGAACGGTGGCTAGGCCGGGTGAAGGCGATCTACTGCGGCGAATACACGCCGGTTGGCAACTTTGACAACCAGTTGGATCAGGTACTTGCATTTTCCTTAACTGCTACCACATCAAGGATTGGCTCAAGAACGGACCAGGGTGGCAGGATGGCGCAGATCATAATGTAAAGAAATGGGCTGTTGAACAGTTCGTGACCGAATCGGAAGCGTTAAGCATTTGTGCCGATCTCTGCAATGGCAACAAGCACTTCATTCTTGACAGGGAACCCCGGAGTGGGGTGACTCCGACGTTTCATAGCGAGCACACACGGGTCGACACAACGACGAGCGTTCCAGTCAAGACAATTCGGTACACTTTCAGAACGAAGCGCGGCGACACAGACGCCTACGACCTGGTAGAGGAGTGTCTAGAGTCTTGGCGCCGGTTTATTCGTGAGTCCACACCGGAATCGCTCGCAGTTCTCGCTAGGCGTAATGGGAACTATCGGCCTATCTAGTCAGACGGTGACGAGCACGCCATGCCAGGAATAGCGAACCTGGATGTCGGAGGATTCCGCGATCGGATACTACGGTTCGACGAATCGTATATAAGAGATTGGCGGTCGTGGGTATATGTTCTTCAAAATCAGCGCGACGTTGCGAGCAATTTTGGCAGAGTGCTTAGGAGATGGCAAGCCTGTCGTCCCAATCGCATGAGGCGCGCCAAAGGCGAGACAAAGCACGATCCGCCGTATCTAGAAGACCTGATTGCCGAGGCTAACCCATATGTACAGGCACTGCGGGGTTTCGATATGAGGTTTCTCGCCTCATTCACTCGACAAGCTCAAGAACCCCTTGAACAACTGTGGGGCATATTTCAAAGGCTGTCCTATCACGGTCGGGCGAGAAACGGCCTCGCTGGTGTTGTCGGCATTTCCAAGGCCGTACTGTTGTTAACGGAAGGGCGTGTTGGGCCAGCGTTTGATTCCGAGGTTCGGAGCCAGCTTGGAATCCCCACACCTGAGAATGCTCGTGAATGGATTCCATGCTCTTCAGTCCGCATCGAGAGACATTCAGTCATTTGAGTTGGCAAATCAGTGCACGTTGCAAAAAGCTGCTCCGAGTCTCTTCGCAACAATGCACAGTGGGCGCATTTACGATATGGCGCTTGGACCGGGCAAGACGCGCCGAAATTGTCTGGCCTCGGCCGCCCTCCAAGATCGGGTTCAACCCCGGTAGTGTCCTAAATCTGATCCTCCTCTTAACACCACCCAACCCCGCAACCCAATACGGATGTATGATAAACCTATTATGCGCCGAACCCTGTTGCTGCTCGTCACCGCTGCCGGCTTTGCCGCCGCCCAGCAAGTCGTCCAATTTAAGGACCATGTCATTGAGGCCAACGCCAAGGGCGGATACGCGGTCATCGTGACCGATATCAATAAAGACGGAAAGCCCGACGTCATCGGCATTAGCCAGCAGCTTCCCGATCTCACCTGGTATGAGAATCCTGGTTGGCAGCCGCACGTGATCGTGAAAGACCTGCTCGGCCAAGTCAATCTCGCGGCCTACGATATCGACGGCGACGGCATCCCCGAAATCGCTCTGGAGAGCGGCTTCGCTATGCAGCAGGCTAAGAGTCCCGGTCTGGTGTGGCTGCTGTCGCACATGGGCGATCCGCGCGAGCCTTGGAAATCCACCAAGATCGATGCCTTCCCCACCTCGCACCATATCGCTTGGGCCGACGTCGATGGAGATGGCAAGAAAGAATTGATCAACGCCCCGTTGGTCGGCGATACTAACGCCGCGCCAAAATACGAGGGCAACACCCCGCTGTTCTTCTATCGCGTCCCCAAGGACTGGTCGAACGACTCAAGCCCATGGAAACGCCAGACCATCACCGACAATCTGAGTGGCATCACCCACCGCGTTCGCGTCGTTAACTGGACCGGCAAAGGCAAGCAGGAGCAACTGCTCGTCGCCAGCTTCGAAGGCGTGGTCATGTATTCGGCTTCCGGCAAAGGCGACAACCTGAAGTGGGAGAAGAAAGTGATCGTCAAAGGTCATGACACGGAAGAAGCTCCGCGGCTGGGCACGAGCGACGTCAAGATCGCCCATCTCGGCAAGCACCGCATTCTCGCGACAGTTGAGCCGTGGCACGGCAACGAAGTTGTCGTTTATACCGAAGATGGCAAGGGCGGCTGGAATCGTCACGTCATCTATGACCAGCTCACCGAAGGCCACGAGGTCTGCGTGGGCGACTTCAACGGCGATGGCCGAGATGAGATTGTCGCGGGCGATCGCGCTCGGGGTAAAGTCTCCACCTCCCACGTCTTCTACTCTGCCGACGAGTCCGGCGCCAATTGGCATCACGAGGAACTCGATCATCTCGCCATGTCCGCCTCCGGTTGCCAGGTCGCCGATATGAACGGCGACGGCCGCCCTGATATCGTCATGATTGGCGGCGCGACGCACAACATTAAGTGGTACGAAAACCTCGGCCCGATGAGCACGGCGAGCGTAAGCAAAACCCACTAAGACGCGCGTAAGCTTGTAAGAAAATCAGCCCGTTTGCTAACATTAGTGTTAGTCGGAGGAGCAGTGCGGCGTCGATGCCGAAGGTCAATTTCACTCTAAACGGACAAGCGGCTTCTGTCACTTACGAGCCCGGCATGCATTTCCTGGAGGTCTTGCGCGAGGAGTGCGGCATCGTCTCTGCAAAGAACGGCTGCGCTCCGGAAGGCGCCTGCGGCTGCTGCGCGATCCTGGTCGACGGGCAGCCCGTGCTCGCGTGCCTGCGCAAGCCGGAACAGATGGAAGGCCACGACGTGGTCACGCTCGAAGGCATGCCGGAGGAGATGCGCCGCGTCTTGGGCGAGGCGTTCCTGCTGGAAGGCGGCGTCCAGTGCGGCTTTTGCATTCCGGGGATCCTGGTCCGCGCATCATCGCTGTTGCGCAACAAGGCCGCACCGACGATCGCGAGGCCGTCGCCAAGGCGCTCGACGGTCATCTGTGCCGCTGCACCGGCTACGCGCGGATCATCGACGCCATTCAAACCGCCGGCGAAGCCTGGAACGACGGCAAGCAGCTTCCGCAGTCAGGAGCCGCGCCGGCATTCTTATTTCGGCGAAGAGTTCGGACTGAGCCGGCAATCCCGAGCGCCAACGGCAATGCACGAAGAACGGCATCGGCCAATCCATTTCGCGCTATCTCGGGATCGACCAGGCGCTGGGCGAAAAGCCTTTCGTCGACGACATGCGCGTTCCCGGAATGCTGCATGCCGCTGCCGTGCTTGAGCGAGCACCCGCGGGCCAAGATTCTCGCCATCGATACTTCCGCGGCGCTGGCCATGCCCGGCGTCGTGAGGATCTTCACCGCGGCCGATGTGCCCGGACAGCGCGGCACGGGTCTTGCGATTCCCGATTTGCCGATTTTTGTCGCGGTTGGCGAAACCACCTGCTGCGTGGGCGACATGCTCGCGCTGGTCGTCGCCGACACCGCCTTCCACGCGCGCCAGGCCGCGGACAAAGTGAAAGTCGATTACGAAGTCTTCCGACCGGTGACCGATCCGTTCGCCGCGCTCGAACCGGGAGCGCCGCAGGTGCATGCGCCCGGCAATCTGCACGTACATCCCAATCTGCTCGAAACCACCGCGTTTTCGCGCGGCGATGTGGATGCGGCGCTGGCGTCATCGGCGCACGTCATCGAGCAGACGTTCCAGACCCAGCCGGTCGACCCGGCGTTCCTCGAGCCCGAGGCGTGCCTGGCGCTGCCGCAGGGAAAGGGCGTCAAGGTTTTCTCGCAGAGCCAGGGCTCGACCTTCGATCAGCGCCAGATCGCCAGAGTTTTGAACCTGCCGCCGGAAGAAGTGGAGATCGCGCTGGCCTCGAGCGGCGGCGCATTTGGCGCGAAAGAAGAACTCTCCATCCAGGCGCAGACCGCGCTGGCGGCGTATCTGCTGGGCCGTCCGGTGAAGACGGTGCTCACGCGCAAGCAATCCACGCAGCTCCATCCCAAGCGCCATCCGATGACGCTGCACTACACGGTCGGCGCCGATGCCGAAGGCCATTTGCTCGCGGTGCGCGCCCGCATCGTGGGAGACACCGGAGGCTATGCGGGCACCAGCGGCAAATGCCTGCTGCGTGCGGCGTGCCACTCCTGCGGCCCGTACCGCGTGCCGAACGTGGATATCGAGGCCAAGGCCGTGTTCACCAACAACCCGACCAGCGGCGCCATGCGCGGCTTCGGCACCAACCAGGCGCACTTCGCCATGGAAGGAATCATGGACATCCTCGCGGAGAAGGTGGGCGTCGATGGCTACGACATTCGCGAGCGGAACATCCTGAATCCCGGCGACGCCTTCGCCACCGGCCAGATCATGCGGGCGAGCGTCGCGGGCATGCGGCAGCAGCTCGAAGCCGTGAAGGATATCTACAAGAGCGCGAAATACGCGGGCATCGGCTGCGGCATCAAGAGCACCGGCATCGGCAACGGCACCATCGATAGCGGGCACGCCCTGATTCGCGTGCTGGAAGGCGGGCGCCTGGAGATCCTGACCGGCTACACGGAAATGGGCCAGGGCTTTTCACCACCATGCGGCAGGCGGTGTGCGAAGAGACCGGCCTGTCGCCGGAGATCATGACCGTCCGCTGGGACAAGGATCTCGGCGCGAAATGCGGCGAGACGTGGGCGTCGCGCGCCACCACGCTGAGTTGCGCGGCGGCGCAGCGGGCGGCCAGCCAACTGGCCGCCGATCTGAAACAATCGACGCTCGAACAGCTCGCGGGCCGCGAGTATTCGGGCGACTACGTTTGCAATTTCACCACCCGGCCCGGCACGCCCGAAGCGCTGACGAATCCGACCACGCACCTGACCTTCAGCTACGCCACGCAGGTGGTGATCCTCGACGACGACGGCCGGATCGAGCGCGTCGTGGCGGCTCACGACGTGGGCCGCGCCATCAATCCCAAAGCTTGCGCCGGGACAGATCGAAGGCGGCGTGCACATGGGACTCGGGCTATGCGCTGTCGGAAAACTTCACCAGCACCAACGGCGCGCCCGACTCGCTGCTGCTGCGCGATTGCGGCATCCTGAAGGCGAAAGACACGCCGCAGGTCGACGTCATCCTGATCGAAGTTCCCGACGAAGTCGGCGGCTACGGCGCGAAAGGCGCCGGCGAAATCGGGTTGGTTCCCACGGCCGGCGCGGTGGCGGGCGCTCTCTATTCCTACGACGGAATCCGCCGCTTCAGCCTGCCGATGGATGATTCGCCGGCCGCAGCGCCCTCGGTTCCGAAGTCCCGCCGCAAGATCCCAGTCCTCACTGCAAAATAGCTTTACGGGACGTGGCGCAGGCCTCCGGCCTGCCAGTCCTACTGTTTTTGCGCGACCCCTACTTCCCTCGGTCCATCATCCAGCCCCTCAATGACGATCTTTCCGGCGGGCCGCGGCGGAGCGGCTTGGCGGGCCGACATCTGGCGAGCAGCGGCGATCAAAGGCGCAAAGTTTTTTCCCATCGAATCAGTCATGAACCCCGCGAAGCGTTGTAGCGCTGCGTCGCGATCCAACACCATCGCATAACGAACCGAGCTTCCTTCCACAGCTCCTTGCATACCGCGCGGCGACCGCTTCTGCATGCCTTCGAGCAACCGCGCCGCACTGGCCGCATCGGGAGTGTCGAGAATCAGCTGAAAGTTGAAACCATCCCGAAAAGTAACGCCCATCTTGATCCTCTTTATGGGTGAGTTCGCACTCATCCCCGGGTTCAGACCGGCTAAGTGATCGGACCTGCCCCACACCCAGAAGTCATAGGTGCGCGCCATCAACTTGGCCTCATCCTGCTGCGGGTTCGGCAAAGCCGCCACCTTCAGGCGGGTCAAAGCGCCAAACGAAGCTCCTTCCAGCTCATCAGCGCGGTATCCTCCGAGAGCCGCGTGAATTGCAATCCCCAGGCCTGCGGACCCACCGGTAGGTTTCCGACATTGCCGACCATCATAGCGAGCATCTCTCTGTTGGAGATCGATATCAAAACCCGCTTCGTGTCGCCCAGACCGTTGAGCATCTGATCCTGCTCTTTGGGCGTGGCGCCCAACTTACCGGCCCAATCGCGCAGTAGCGTACGCATCAATTCCGAGCCCATCAGACTCTCCATATCGATGCCAATGAGCAGGTCCGGGTGCGGATGTGCAAAACGCCAGTCCAACTCACCCACCTGGACCATCGATGGACTTGCTGAACTATGGGGCCGCTGGACGCGCGGGCTCTGGGGAGCAGTTACCACCCGTGCCGGCCGTGGAGTGGTCACGCGCGCCGGCGACTGAGGAGAGAGCTGGAGTTGGTTCTCCTTTTGCATTTTCTCCGCGTTCTTTTGCATCTCCTCCATAACGTTGATTGGCACGCCATCGCGGCACCCCACCGCCTGCGGATTGTGATTGCAGTAATCCGCCTGGTCCTTATAGACCGGGATTTGGGCTAATGCGATGGAACCGAAGACTAATGCGGAGCAGCAGACAGTTTTCTGGATTGGCATGGACGAGTCCTTAATCTTGACTTCGTCCATTCACCGCGCCCCCAGATGGGGCAAAACACTGAGCCACGGCCGTCTGGGAGTGCCTAGTACTCCGCGCGCCGAAGGTTACCGCGCCGTCGGCGGCGGACCACCTGCTCCCCGGCCACCCGGCGTCGGCGGAGCTACCGGCGGTTGCGGTCCTACCACCTTGGTTAACGCATCGTACGCGCACTCCTCGTCCACGTTCGATCCGCCTACGCCGATCGCCCCGATCATTTGATCGTCTACCATAATCGGCAATCCGCCCGAAGTCGGGAACACACCCAGCGGCGCCCAGCGCATCTGCAGCGCTACATTACCGGCCACCATGTTGGCGCGCGCATGCGTCGAATCTCTCGTATAGAGAACGCTCTTGGCCTTCAGCTCCGCCGTCTCCACATTGATCGGAACTTGCCCGTCCATCCGATGCGCGTGCACGATCTGCCCGGTCGGATTGAGAATAAAAACCGTCACCGCAACATTATGCTCCTTGGCGAAATCCAGGCACGCCTGCGTAATCTTCGCCGCCGTATCCGCCGAGATCTCCCTGGTCATCGCCTTCTTCGCCGCCGCGCCCGAGATAACGAATTTGTCGATGTTCTGAGCGGCCGCCTCGCGGTTAGTAAGTGCGATCGCGGCCCCTGATAAAAACAGTCCCGTAAGAAAGAACCGTGTTTGATTAGTCATGCTTATCTCCCTTCGCTTCACGCTGAATAACGGAATGTGCCAGTATACCGCAGTTACCGATCCGCCTTGACCGATCTGCAGGTCAAGGTCACCTTGACCCAGCGGCCCTGGCATGGCCTGTCCTATCTGGTCGGCTATACTTGGGCGCACGCTTTGGACGAGTCCGGCGGCGATTGGAACGGCACCACCCTTCCTGCCAACCTGTTCAACGTGCGATCCGATTACGCCAGTAGCGCCGATGATGTCCGGCATCGCATGACCGCTTCTGTGAGCTATGCGCTTCCCGAAAAAAAGAGCTCCGCCCATTTGCTGGAGGGCTGGAAGATCAATTCCATTGTGAACGTGCAAAGCGCGCTGCCATGGAGCGTGATCGACACCACCGACGATATAAGCGGCGTCGGCGGAAAAGTGGACGGGTGGAATTTCTACGGCAATCCGTCGACATTTAGCGGCCTCGGCTATAACACCGTCCCGTATTTCGCCGGTACTAGCAACCCAGCCTGCGTGTCCCAGGCCGCGTCCTTGGATTCCAGCCGCGCGCCCGCTTATCCCGGCTATACCTATTCCAGTGCTCTGGCCAAATACGGCTGTTATGCATCGGGTTCATCGATCCTGATTCCGCCCGCCATCGGAACCTACGGGACCGGGTCGCGCGACCTGTTCCGCGGAAGAGGACTCAAGCTGATGGATGCATCTCTGACGAAGGACGTGAAGTTCTCTGAGCGATTCGGCAGTCAGTTCCGTTTCGAGGTGTTCAACGTCCTTAACAAGACGCAATATACGCCCGCGGTCAACGGCAATCCCTCCAGCCGCAGCAATCCGCTTCTAGGCAGCTCGAGAACCACGCCGGACGTGCAGATCTCGAATCCCGAAGTCGGAAGCGGCGCGGCCCGATCGATCCAACTGGGCTTCAAACTGCAATTCTGATGTAGCACAGGCATTCCTGCCTGTGTTGTTGTGTGGCACAGGCATTCTTGCCTGTGGTCCCCTACTGCCCCTGCGCCGCCGCATACGCCGCAATCGCGATCATATCATCCTCACTCAAATTCGCGACCACCTTCTTCATCAGCGCCGCCGACGCCCCATTGCTCGCGCCGCTCTGAAAATTGCAAAGCTGCCGGACCACATATACAGGATGCAGCCCCGCCAGCCTCGGCACATCCGCCAGGCCTTGCAGTGCGTCGCCGTGACAGACCCCGCACGCGATGGTCTTCCCACCGCCGCCAGTCTTCACCAGCGCTTCACCTTTCGCGACGCTCCCCACCGGCACATACGCCATAAATCCGGAATGCGGATCGCGGCTCGTCGCCCGGAAAGCATCCTGCGGCAGTTCGATAATGCGATTACCCAGAGGTTCCATCCCGCCGCCCGGCATCGGAAGCCGCATCCGCCCCTTGATGCTCACGTAGTTCTTCGGCACGCTGTTGCTCTCCACCACCTTCACCCAAGGGCTCAGCTTGAGCGACGCCGCCCACTCGCTGGACTCTTTAATCTCCTGGTCCGACATCGCTTTCGCAATGCCGTTCATCCGCGCCGGGTCAATCCGCGCGCCGCTCTTGAAATCGTTCATGGTGCGGATAATATAGTCGAGCGGAAGTCCGGTAATATCGGCCGACTCCGGATGCCCGTGTCCCGAATAAAGATGGCAGGCGCCGCATGCCAACGCCGCGCCCTTTCCGTGCTGAACGATCGCTGGAAGCGGACCATGCTCGTCCGGAAACCACTCTGGCGGATTCGAAAGATCATCGATCTGCGCCGGCGTGTATGCTTTCGTGCTTCCCGGTATGTGTCTCGGCTCGTTACTCTCCTCAACCTTCGGCTGATCCTTGTCAGGAACCAGGAACGCCCACGACGGATGTATATCCGCGGCCCTTCCGGCCACCGCGATCATCAGAACGAACGCTAACTTTTGCATAAGAAGCATTCTCCCACGAAGCCCGTAGCGCACGCACTTGTGGAGATGCTCAAAAAGTCGTGCCCCACAACTGCAGATCAATGACTTACCTGCCCACGTGGCACAGGTCTCTGACCTGTGAGCGACTTTTTCAGCACCATCAGTTGTGCGCGTGCGCCGTGTTGACACCGTCGAAAACAGCCGAGCCGTGACGGTCACGGAGTGTTTGGGACACGGCGCTGGTTTAGTTCACCCGCTTCAACTAGTCAGTTGCGCTCTGCGCTATCGTAGAGCTATGAAGTCCCGCGTCGTCAATGCCAACAAGCGTGGCCGCCCGGTGGCAATCCTCCCGCCGGTCAAAAAGAAGAGCTGGAAGTCACCCAAGGGCGCTTGGATTGGCAAGGTAAATCGTGGGTGACATCGTCGAATTCGATACCACGCATTTCTGGGACGCCTTTCGCGGGAAGTAAGACCTTCACCTGCCCCCGGAATTTATTGCCCCTCCGCCCCGAACGCCAGCAGCACATTCCCCGGCAATCCGCCAAACCGCGCGTAGCCGGAATTGACGAACAGCATTCCCTTCACCACCACCGCCCCCGGACCATCCAGCGCGCCGCCCTTCGCCGCAACGCCGTTCACCGTCTTATATTCGCGCACCGTGTCGAAATCCCAGAGAATCTTCCCGTCTTCGGCCGAAAAGCCGCGAATATGCCCGTCCATCGACCCCGAAAAGACAACACCCGGAATCGCGGTGACCGCGCCCGATTGTGCGGGACTGCACCCGGCCGTCGTGCAAGGCTCTGGCACATAGCCCCAAGCTTTGCTTCCATCGCTGACCCGCAGCGCCGTCAATCCGCCACCCTTGGTTGCATCCAACTGCCGACCCGCTGGAACGCCGTCCGCAGCCGGTCTGCGCGCGCCAACAATGTCCGACACCGCGGCATAAACGTTCTGCCCGTCGCTCGCCATGCCCCACTGCACGCCGCCTGTCGTGCCTCCCTTGCCGACCCGCACTTGCCACACGATCTCGCCCATCTTGTCCGGATCGAATGCGTACACCATTCCCGACTTCTGTCCCGCCAGCAAAAGCTCTCGACCCTCCCCGGACTTCACCAGCATGGCCGACGATCCGAAATCGAAGTCCGGTCCTCTTTCGCTGGGGGAAACATCGCCTTCGGTCACTTGTTTTGACCACACGATGCGTCCCGTCGTCAAATCCAGGGCTAGCAAAGCGTCGCTCGTCAGCGTGGCCGGCGCGGAGAAGTTATCACCCGTGGTGACATAAATAAGATTGCGCCGCAGATCCAGCGTCGGCGCCGACCAAATGCTTGCTCCCGATGGCCCCATCCCCGCAATTCCATTCCGATTCTTGCCATTCTCGCTCGGCTCCGGAACGGTGTAAGTCTTCCACGCCAGCTTCCCGTCCCGAATCCGCAGCGCGACTAAGCTGCCCCGGAAAGTGCAACATCTATAGTCAGGATTCGACGAGCGCGTCTCTTCCCAGGAAGCCACCGGAACATACACCGTCCCATCGTGCGCTACTGCTGCGCCAGTCAACCGAGCCGTGTCGTGCTCTTCCACTTTCTTCTCCCAACGCAGCCGCCCGGTCTCTGCCTCCAGCGAATAGAACCAACCCGTTTGGTCACCGAACAGCAGCGTGTGCCGCCGGCCGAGCGGAACCGCGAGAATCGCGGAGCGCACCGGTCCTCGCGCCTGAAACAACCACTGTAGGCAGCCAGTCTCCGCGCGAAGCGCATGCACCATGCCTCCGGCGCTGCCGACGAAAATTTGTCCGTCCAAAACCGTCGGTTGCGCGAACGCCGTGACATCGCCTTCGAATCCGAACGCCCATTTCAGTTTGAGGCGTCGCACTTGATCGATCGTCAGCCCGGCCGCATCCGACGGCTGGTAACGCGTGTTGGCAAGTCCCGGACTCCAGCCATTCCATGCGAACCCCGAACGATCCGCGACTCTCACCTTTCGGTCGCTGCAGAAAGCTTCCGGCGGCGGAGGCGCTTCCTTGCCCGCGGTTCCCAGATAACCCGCCACCGCTTCGCGTTCTTCCCGATTCATCGGGTAGGCGATACTCATCATCGCTCCAAAATCGAGCGAGCGAAGGATGCGCCCTGCCGTCATCTTCTTGAGCGTCTCCCGATGCGGGATCCGTGGATTGATTTGCTCATGGCAAACCGCGCACCTTTTGCCGTAAACTGCTTCGCCAGACACCTCGGCTCCGGCGCACACCTTCCCCCAGAGCAAGCACGTACAAAGCAGGCTTAGCAGGCGACATCCAATCCGAAAAGCATCCATCGTCAACGCACTGTATCACATGCACGACAGGCGTAGAGTGAATCCACTAGAGAGCACTAGAGTGCTTATCGAGCCACCTCGCAGCCTACGGTCGCACCTAGTACCTTATCGATCCGATTCTCATTCGATAGGTTGTGACTCACAATCAAGCTTGCACGTAAATTCCTGTAAAGAAGTTGGAGCTTGAACGTCCGCAATTCCATTGCAGCCCTGGTTGCGTGCTCAGCCTTGCTCGCGGGATGCGCCCGTCAACCGGCGGATTACACGCCGCTCTATGGTTCTTCGCCGACTGTGCCCACTACCATTTCCCAATATTCGTTCGGAGTGCCGTCCATCCGCCCCGTGCGATCGCTCTGGGATCGCTACGCACAGCTCATTGACGCTCTGAATCGCGCCAGCGCCGGATTTACTTTGAAAATGGAATCGGCTCAAACCCCCGATACCTACGATGCCAAACTGCGCGCTGGCGTCTTCGATTTCGCCATCGTCGACCCGTATCAGGTCCTGCTCGCGGAAAATCTCGGATACACGGTCATCGCGCGCACCGGAAAACCCGACCGCATCAGCGGCGTCATCGTCACCGCCCGCCAGGGTGACATCCATCGCTTGAGCGACCTTCGCGGCCGCAACATCGCTTTCACCAATACCACTGCCCTCGCCGCCACGCTGCTTAATGAATACGGCCTGCTGGAGAGCGGTTTTGATGTTCGCAAGCGCGCCGTGGTGCTGTACACTCATTCCCCAGAAACGTCACTGCTGAGCGTGTCGATAAGGCGTGTGGACGCCGCCGCTGTGTCCCTGGCCGATTGGGAAGTCTTCCAACACGATCATCCCGCCTCCGCCGGCCAGCTCACTGTTCTGTGGCAAAGCGACGATCTATCAGGCCCCGCCGTGATGGCCTCCGGCTCCGTTCCGCTCGCTCACGTCCGCAGTCTGCAGACGGCGCTGGTTCAGCTTGGCGCCAACGACAACGGCCGCGACGTGCTCCATCGCGCCGGCATCTCGCGATTCGAGCCAGGTGACAGCGTCTCCTACGACGACGTCTGGGACTTTCTGCAGCGCTACCAGCGAGCGCTCGGTCCCCTCCCAGACCGAATGGTTGCCCGATGAAGGTGAAATTGTCCGGAAGCTTGTTGAGACCAACCATCCGGAAAGAACTAATCTTCGGGGTTACGTCCATCCATGCAGTCCTGATGCTGATCTTTATCGTCGGCCTGGTGACGAGACAACATTCCTTCTTGCTCGAGCGTGCCCGCGAACGGACGCTGCACCAAGCCGAGCTGCTTGCCGCCAGCGCGGTGCCTCAACTCACCAGTAACGATCTCGCCGGCCTCTCTGAGGTGGTCGAATCCCTTTCGCGCGATCCCACCGTTCGCTTCGCCATGTTAACCGACGTGCGTGGCCTGATCCTCGGCCACACCGATCCAAAGCACTCCGGTGAGTACCTCCGCGATGAACTCAGCAGGAAGCAGCTCGGCCAGCCGGCTCGAAGCAGTATTGTTTACCAGGGTAAGGACATGGTCGAGAGCGCCGCGCCCGTGTTCATAGAAAACAGTGTCCTGGGTTGGGCCTGGGTGGCCGCCGACCTGCGTGAGAACGATGCACAAATCGCCGCGGTGACGCACGCCGGCATATTGAACGCATGTCTCGCAATAACAACCGGAATGCTGTTCGCGCTGCTGCTGGCTGCCAGCCTCACACGCCAGTTACGCGCGTTGCTCGAGGGAGCGGATCGTCTGGCGCACGATAATTTCGATCAGCCCGTTCCTCTCGTCAGTTCGAACGAGGTCGGTGTGCTCACCCGCGCCTTCAATCGCGCGATGCGCAAGCTGCGTAACGACCGCGTCGCCATCGAACAAGCCCGCGTCGAGTTGGAAGCTGAAGTCATCGAGCGCCGAAGAGCCGAGCGGGAGCTGCAAGCCGCCAACCAAGCCATCCAGCGCGCCAACGACAACCTGCGTGAGTTCGCGCACGTGGCATCTCACGATCTGCAGGAGCCGCTCCGCTCCGTGGCGGGCTTCAGCGAGCTGCTGCGCCGGAGGTACAAAGGCAAGCTCGACGATCAAGCCGATGAGTTCATCGAGCTTATCAACTCTGGCGCCATCCGCATGCAGAACCTGATCCGGGCCCTGCTCGAGTATTCGCGCGCTACCGCTTCGGCTGCCGACCCGCTAGAGCCCGTTGACTCAGCGGCTGCCTTGCGCGTCGCCCTTGACAACCTGAATACAGCCATCCAGAGTACCGGCGCTTCCATCCAAACCCTCGAACTACCGACCGTAAAGGCTCACGAAATCGCCCTCGTGCAGTTGTTTCAAAACCTCATCAGTAACGCCATCAAATACTCCAAGCAACACCCTCTAATTCAAATCTCAGCCCAACGCGACCAGGGATTTTGGAAATTTTCCGTCGCCGATAACGGCATCGGGATCGATCCGCACGATCAGGAGCGTATCTTCCACATCTTCAAGCGTGCCCACGGTGACGAATACCCAGGCTCCGGCATCGGCCTCGCCATCTGCAGCCGGATCGTCGAACGCTACGGCGGCCGCATCTGGGTCGAGGGCGCGCCCGGCCAAGGTTCCACCTTTTATTTTTCGCTACCCGCCGCCCTGGAGTGAGCGCACGCATCTTTACAAGTCGCAGGCTTCCCGCAACCGGGGCCCGGACTGCCTCGATCGGTCCACATCGACCACCCTCCATTCGGAATGTCGAAGGAAAGATGGCTGGGTGTATACTCGGCCTAGAGACTGGTCGCCGGAATGAAGTTCCGGATGCAAAGACAGATCGATGAAACGCCCCCGTGCATCACTGGCGATCGCGGTTGTGACTGCCGCCCTCCCGCTCGCGCCGGCCTCAAGTGCCCAGGACTCCGCTTCGAAGCCAAACTTCAGCGGCACGTGGAAACTAAACGTCCAGCATAGCGGGCCGATTCTGCCCCGCGGCCTCGCCGGCCTCGTTCTCATGATTGATCACCGAGAGCCTTCCGTCGTTCGAATTTCCCGTGAGCTGATCACGGGAAAAACCAAAGTCAGATCAGTGTTTGGAGAAGATCCGCCGAGCATAATCGACGGCGAGGAACACCTGACCCAAGCCGGGCTGGGCAAAAGCATAAGGATGACAGTCCAATGGTCCGGCAACGTCCTCGTGACCCATGAGGTCATCACGAAGGATGGAACCGATTTCATTTCGGACACGCGGACGACGCTGTCCAAGGACGGCAGGGTTCTCAGGATAGCCGAACACTATAGTGAGCCAGGGCTGGAACGCATTCGCGACTGGATCTTCGAAAAGCAGTAGCTCTTCAACTAACGGCATCTGCCGAGTGACAGCGTTACTGCCCTCTTTGTTCCATTCCATTCACCAACTTCCCAATCTCGGCCCGGTCGATCTCCCATTCCGCATGTTATTCGTTAGTCATGAACCGGATTGCAGCTGTGTTGCTCGCCGATGCTGGCTTCGTTTTTTCAAATCGCCCGTTTGGCCTCACCTCACGGCCACACGATGCGTCAATTGGCCGCCCCCAAATATCGCGGTGGCTTCGTTTTTTCGACTGTCCTAATCAGAAACCAACATGGCCGCGCCTTGACTTCAACTAACTGGAATGATAGAACTTCCTTAGTGAGGATTTAACATGAAGAGTAACCTGGCAAGCGTCTTTCGCCTCGGCGTATGTCTTCTGGCTCTTGGTGTCATACTATTGGCACACCACGGAACCGCGACTTCCTACGACAACACCAAGACCTTCACCACTCAGGCCACGGTCACCGAATTTCGTTATGCCAATCCGCATCCACAGCTCTATTTCGATGTCAAGGATGAGCAGGGCAACGTCGCGCATTGGAGCGGTGAAATCGCCCCTAATCCGGCCCAATTGATCCAGAATGGCTGGGGCCGGAAGCGTTCCGAGGCGGCACTGGCTCCCGGGACCGCGATCACTATCACTCTCTCGCCCTCTCGCGTCGGGATGGATGCGCACGTCGGCCTGGTCCAAAAAATTGTCAATTCCGGGGGCGAAATCGTGCTCGGGACAATCGCCTTGAATCCCGGTGGTGGTGAGCCGGCGCCAAAGAAGTGAGAAATCCGCTCATGAAACTTGTCGGCGTTCTTGCCGTCGCACTCCTGTTTTCATCGGCCCTGTTCGGACAAGGCCGGGGCCGGGGTGGCCCGCCACTGGCCAGAATTGCCCCCTCGGACAAGGCCTTTGATCCTCACGACCTGTCCGGCATCTGGACCCGTAACGGAACTCCCGGCGGCTATGGTGGCGGCGGCACTTGCGCCGATTGCGGAGATCGCGGCTTCGGCAACGATGTTCCGCCCTTCACGTCTCTCGGTCAGAAAATGTTCGACGCCAACAAGCCTTCCTATGGCCGCTTGCTCGGCAGCCCCGACGCCGCTGCGCATCCGGAAGAAGCCATTGGCCGGCGTCGTGCCGTTCCCCCCGCGAACGGAACTGACCCCTATCAGTATTGCAATCCCGAAGGCGTAACACGCGCCTTGATTTACCCCGATCCCGTCGAGTTTATTCAACTGCCAGACAGAATCTACCAGCACTTCGAGTGGGGTTATGGAATTCGTACGATCTGGCTGGACGGCAGGAAACTTGCAGACGATCCCGATTTTCTCAGATGGTGGGGATTCTCGACCGCCCATTGGGAAGGCGACGTATTGGTAGTTGAATCGAACGGTTTCGATCCGCGCACCTGGGTCGACCATTTCGGTTATCCGCATACCGACAAGATGCATTTACAGGAACGCTACCACCGCACCAACTACAACACCGTGGAACTCTCCATGACCATCACGGATCCGCAGATCTACACCAAGCCGTGGGTGAGCCAGACTAAGAAGTTCCATTTGTTGCCGAAGGACGGAATCAAAACTGTCGACGGTTGGACTGGGCTGCTAGAAGATGTCTGCGCGCCCGCCGATGAAGTCGATCAATTCGATAAGCGAGTTCGCGATCCCGCGGGCGGCGTCACCCACAAGTAGCCAACGTAATCCATGCTCCGTTTGATGACCGGAAGAATTGCAGTGTGTCTTCTCCTCGCCGCTTGCGCGAGTTACGCTGAGGATGGAGCGGCGCTCTTTCAATCCAAATGCTCCGTCTGTCACGCTGCCGGCGGCGCAACTCAGGCGCCTCTGCCGGACGCGTTGCGCCACATGTCCTGGCAGGCGATCCTAACCGCGCTCGAGACCGGCAAGATGAAAGCGCAAGGCTCCATGCTAAGCGGCGCCGATCGCGAGGCCGTGGCTAAGTATCTCGGTTCCACCAATACTGAAGTGATTCCGCGCTCGGCCTATTGCTCGACGTTAGCCGCCGCCGTCACCAACGGTCCAGCCTGGAACGGATGGGGCGTCGATCCCGTCAACAGCCGCTTCCAACGCACTCAAGCTGCCGGCCTAACGCGCGGCGGCGTTCCGAAACTCAAGCTCAAATGGGCCTTCGGATTTCCCGGAGCAACCACCGCGTTCGCCACCCCGACGGTCGTCGGCGGCAAGCTTTTTGTTGGCAGCGCCGACGGCACCGTCTATTCGCTCAACGCTCAGACCGGTTGCATCCACTGGACCTTTCAAGCCGCTGAAGGCGTGCGCACCGCCATTCTGATTTCGAGCAATGGCCAGACCGCTTACTTCGGCGATCTGCATGCCAACGTCTACGCCCTCGATGTCTCCACCGGCGCGCTGCGCTGGAAGACGCACGTCGAAGATCACCCCTACGCCACCATCACCGGCACTCCGAAGCTCGAAGCAGGCCGCCTTTACGTGCCGGTATCCGGCGGCGAGGAAGAAGTCTCGGCCGGCAATCCTGCTTTCGTCTGCTGCAAATTTCGCGGCAGCCTGGTCGCCCTCGATGCCGCAACCGGCCGCCAAATCTGGAAAACCTACACCATCGCCGAACCCGCGAAGTTGACCGGGCGAACTCCCGCTGGCGCCGAACGCTGGGGACCGTCGGGCGTGTCGGTATGGTCATCTCCCACGCTCGATCTCGCGCGCCGCGCCATTTATTTCGGCACCGGCGTCAACTTCACCGATCCACCGACCAAAACCAGCGATGCCGTCCTCGCGCTCGATATGGATTCCGGCCGCATCCTTTGGTCGCAGCAATTCATCCCCGACGATCGCTACAACTTCGGCTGCATGAGCGACCAGAAGGGCAACTGCCCCGAAAATCCCGGCAAGGATATGGACTTCGGCGCTCCTCCCATCCTGCGCTCGCTCGGCGCGGGACACCGCGTGCTGATCGTCGGCCAAAAATCCGGCGTAGTCCACGCCCTCGATCCCGACCAACAAGGCAAAGTCCTGTGGGAAACCAGGATCGGTCATGGCGGCGGGCAGGGCGGAGTTCTGTGGGGCGCGGCCAGTGACGACCGATTGGCCTATTTCTCATTATCGGACTGGGATCCGGCCAAACCCGAATCCGGCGGCGGCGTTTTCGCGCTCGCGCTCGCAACGGGCCAAAAAGCCTGGTCCACGCCCGCGCCTAAACCTGCGTGCCTCGGCATCACCGGATGTAGCGCCGCTCAGCCCGGCGCACCCTCCGCGATTCCAGGCGTGGTCTTCGCGGGATCGCTCGACGGACATCTGCGTGCTTACGATTCGAAGACGGGCGGCATCATCTGGGACATCGATACGCTGCGCGAATTCGAAACTGTCAACGGTATCAAGGCTCGTGGCGGTTCTATGAACGGCACCGGCCCCACCATCGCCGGCGGAATCCTGTACACCAATTCCGGCTACTCTCGCATTCCCTCCATCCCCGGTAACGTGCTCCTCGCCTTCTCCACCGATGGAAAATAGAATCGGATGGATCAACTCCTGCCAAGCACGCGCCGGAGTCGATCGCGCCAGGAGTATCGCAAGATCGTGTGCCGATTCATTCCTTGTAACGCCCAGCCGTCTGGTCCAGGTTCCGCCGCACCAACCCGCCGGAAGAAGGCGGTCCGGCCAGTTACTTCTTCCAGCACCACAGATGGTTCCTTTTCAAGAAAACGAAACAGTTCGTGAACCGAAGGAATCTGGATGTCGTCCACCACCAGCCATCCTCCCAACCTGAGTGCGGGAAAGAGATACGCGAACTCGATCTGCGGCAGAGGATAGGCGTGCGGACCGTCTAGCAGGACCAAGTCCATCTGGCCCTCAAACCGATATCCAGGCAAGCTGTGCTTGGTCTCGCCCTCGACGAAGGTTACGTTTTCGTTTCGAAGGTCGCCTTGTTTGCGCAGTTCGGTGATGGTCCAGTCCTTACCCTCGATCGCAAAAGCGATGTGGCTGTCGCTGGCGTGCGATAGAATGATCGTACTGCCTCCGCACCCGGTTTCCGCGGAGCATCGGAAAGGTCCCCGCTTGAGAATGCCGGCAAGAGCAGCCGGGGCCATCGCATTCCAGGGATGAAAACCACCTGCACGCCCTATTAGGTCGAGATCATTCATGCATTCCCCCAGTATGCCCAAATAAAAAAAGAATTGTGTGTAGTTGATTGTGTCGCGTCAAAGGTCTTTGAAATGCCATTAGGATAGGTGCATGCGGCTGATATGAAAGTTATTCGACTGCGCACGGTTGCGGCGCTCTCTTTCGTTTTCACCTATTTGTTTTTCCTCGATTACCTTCCGCCTTTCAGACGCGTCCACATTCCCTACGACCTCCCAGGGTTCCACTATCCGCTGGCGGATTATGCGTTTCAGGCCATCCGTCACGGGCGGTTCCCCGAGTGGGATCCGACCATCTATTGCGGACTCAGCTTCGTCGGCAATGTCCAAGCCGCGCTGTTTTATCCGCCCACCTGGCTATTGTTCGCAATCAATTTTGGGCGGCGGACACTCTCGTATCAGAGCCTGCAGGACTTCGTGTTCATGCACGTCTGGCTGGCCTTTCTGCTTTGCTACGTGTGGCTGAGTCACAAAGGTCTGGCGAAGCTCGCGAGCGTTCTGGGTGCGGGCGTGTTTGCCTACAGCGGCTACATGCTAAATCAATTGCAACACCTGGGGCTGGTCACAGGCTGGGCTTGGATTCCATTGGCGTTGTGGGGAATCGATCAAGCCATCGAGCAACAGCACTGGCGTCCTCTCTGGAAAGTCGCAGTCGCTTCGACGTTCTGTTTTCTCGCCGGCTACCCGCCCACTTGGGTTGTCTTCGCGATATGCACCGTTAGTTATGCGGCGTGGCGATGGAAAACAGCCCTGGGCGTCATTGTTGCCTTGGGCGCGTCCCTGCTTCTCGCGGCTGTCCAACTCTTGCCCGCCGCCGAGGCTACAACGCATGAAAGCCTTCGATGCAAGGTATGGCAGCGGGTGGCGTAATCCCGAAGCTTACATTGCCTATTTCGTGCCAAATTATTTCGATTTCGGATTGCACCACGTGCCCGCTGGACATTGGGGCGGCGATTATCTTTATCTAGGTGCGCCTGCCTTCCTGGGTTTGTTCGCTCTAGCTCTGCGACCGCGATGGCGTGAGCTGCTCCCCTCCTTGACCGTGCTTGTCGTATGCCTTGTGATGGCAACGAATCCATTCGATCTGGTATGGAATACGGTCCGGCACTCCAATCTGCTTGTTCAAATCTGCCGTGACTGGTATTTTCTGGCGGGCTTGACCCTGGCAGCAGCTCCGCTCACGGCTTTCGGTCTCGATCATCTTCTAAGACAAACCCGCCGGCCTGTGTCCCGCTGGATTGTACTGTTGACCATCAGCCTTCTGGCTGCCTGGTCCATTCGCCAGATGCTGGTCTGGCTTCCGCTTGGTTCGGACTTCCCAACCGGATGGAAATCCGCAGTTGACCCAGCCATAACCCTGGTCCTGTTTTCTCTGGCCATTTTCATTTTGCCGGCGCAGCGAGGTGCGCTTCGGATCGGGCTGGTGGCTGCACTACTCTTGAGTGTCGGAATGGATTACAAAGTATTTGGAACGGGCAAGTGGTTCGACGCTGCTGAAGGCGATGGACGCACGAACTTCGCCTCGTTCCCGGGCTTGGATGACACCGTCTTCCACCAATTGCTTGCCGACAGCGAATATCGTATCGCTCTGGACGTCATCGATCTACATCCATGGGAGCTCCGGCACTACGGCCTTACAACGCCGCAAGGTTTCGATCCTCTGCTGACCACGCACTACCAGAAGCTCATGACGGCTACCGAGCACATCCAATCCCCCGTGGAAATCGATATCGATCCCTCAAACGAGGCGGCGCTTGATTTGCTGGGCGTTCATTATTTCCTGACCAGTGAAGGCGCGCCGCTGTACGCCCGACTTTCGAGCGATCCCGACTTCCGGCTGCTTCAACCTGCGACCAACTTCTTCAAGGTCTTCGAGTTCACGAAAGCCCGGCTGCCTTACGGGTGGGTCTCGAACGGCGAAGAGCATGAGGTGGTGCGCCGCGTCCGCTGGGATCCAGAGGCGCGCGAGTTCGTCGTTCGCTCGGAAACCGGGGGCCGCTTTGCATTGCACGAGCAGTTCTACCCCGGCTGGCGGGCGACTGTCGATGGAAGTCCCGTACCTATCGAGCGCTGGAGCGAAGCTTTCCAGGCAGTTCATATCCCTCCCGGCGAACATCGGCTGGCCTTCAGGTTTCGTTCGTCCGGACTGCGAATCGGTGCGTTCGTAAGTTTGCTCGCGACCGTCGTGCTCGTTGTGGTGGTGCGAGTTTCTTGACTTTGCTTCAGGCCGCTTTATATCATCAAACTTCCCGCGCGGAACGAAGGGGGACTCGATGAAGCGATGGATGTTTGCTGGTGCGCTCGCGCTCGGTCCGGCGTTCGCGCAAAGTCAGACTCAAGCACAGTCGAAACCGCCCATGGCCGAACAGGCCTTCAAGAACATCCAAGTACTGAAAGGTATTCCCGTCGACGAGTTCATGGGAACCATGGGCCTCTTCTCGGCCGCTCTGACGGTGTGCTGTGGCGACTGCCATACCGGCGCCGGCACTTCCAATCCGAAATGGGAGGACGATCCTCCGCGAAAATTGATGGCGCGCCGGATGATCCAGATGGTGAACGCCATTAATAAGGATAGCTTCGGCGGACGCCAGGTAGTGACATGCTGGACTTGCCATCGCGGTACTCCGAGTCCTGCGATTACGCCTTCCATCGATACAATCTACGCCACCGAGCCGGTCATCGTACCCCCGGACGTCCTGCCCACAGCTCAAGCCAACTCCGCACCGCCTACTATAGATCAGATTTTCGACAAATATATCCAGGCTCTCGGGGGCGTCGACCGGCTGTCGAAGCTCACCAGCTATGCCGCCAAAGGGACCAGCCAGTTGTTTGGAGAGGCGCAGGCCGATGCGGTGGAGGTCTATGCGAAAGCGCCGAATCAGCTCGCCACCATCGTCCACCAGCGAGAAGGTGATCTGGCCCGAAACTTCGATGGCCGCGATGGATGGGTCCTCCTGCCGCTCACTGTTGTTCCGGAATACCCGCTGACGGCGGGTGCGCTGGAGGGCGCCAAACTCGATGCTCAGTTGGCCTTTCCAAGTGGGCTCAAGCAATTCTTCAACACCTGGCGCGTGAGTTATCCAACCACTCTCGACGGCCGCGACGTCAACGTCGTTCAGGCCACCGGCGCCGCGCGTATGGTCGCGACGTTTTATTTCGACAAGCAATCCGGCCTGCTGACTCGGGTGATCCACTATGCTCCCTCGGCGGTCGGCCGCGTTCCGGTACAATTCGACTACTCCGATTACCGCCCGGTCGCCGGCGTCATGCTGCCGTTCAAATGGACCTACGGCTGGCTGAGCGGGCGCGAGGAGTACACGCTCACCGATGTTCAGCCGAACGTCGCGATTGATCCGGCGAAGTTTGGAAAACCTGTTCCGCGAGCGCAATAGTTAGTCATCAGTACTCTGGTCCGACGAACCCGATTAGCCGCGACGTCGACGATAATTGCGAACCACAACAGCAACGATAAGCTCGCCGAGAGTTTAGCCGCGGACGGTGGATCGGTAGCCTGATCCCACTTCGCGACGTCGCGATAAACCACCGCTCGAAAAATTCCCAGGCGTTCAGCGCCACCAATAACAACAAGACCACTTTGACCAGAAACGCCCAGTTGCGGTACAGCCGGGTTGCATCGGACATGAACAACGCCAGGCCGCTTCCCACCACCACCACGAAGCCGAGCCACTTCAGAGGCATGAGCTGGCTGGAAAGTTCCGAAAACGCCGGACGCCGCAGCCGCCCGAGCAGCCGCAGATCATCCAGCAGCACGGCTCCTCCGAACAAGGCCATGCCGAGCAGATGCGCGATCTGCGGAGCCGCGTAGCCCCAATAGGTCTCGCGCACCTGGGTGCCGATCCACGTCGCTTCGAGCGCCTGGCAAATCGACAAGACAGACATTGCGATATTACCTCGTCACCGACAACATCAAGATGCCGATGGCCCGTCCGCCGACCACAACACAGCTCCATAACAGCAGCGACATTGCACCCGCGAAGCGCTGCAGTCCCGGACCCGCGGTGCTATTCTTCGCTCGCACTCTTCGATGCACCAGAACATCAAACAGGAGCACCAGGGCAAGACAAGCCATCTTGAATCGGAATTCGTAGCTGTCGTAATAACGGTCCGCGTCTGTGGAAAGCAGCAGCGGGCCGGTGAGCAGCATCGTTACAAATCCAGCGGTGGTCCACGGCATCAGATCGGACGCCAACTCCCAAACCGGCATCGTTTTGAGGCGAAGGCCCATCAGTCGCAGATCCAGGATCACAGCAGTTCCTACTAAGAGGACGATCCCGATCATATGAATCACTTCGACGATGGGAAACATCCACTCGGATGAGTTCATGGCGTGGGCAATCGGGGTTTCGCCGTACCAAACGAATAAGCGGAAGAGCATTGTCGAGTGCTAGACTTTTGACTGGCCGGCGGTGGACAATTCGACTGGCTTTCCGTGCGGCGTGTGCCGATAAGCGTCGGCCCAAGCTTCTTTGCGAGCGAGCATCGCGCCGGGGTCGGTCAGGCCCTTGGCTGCGACCAGCCGCTCCAGCGCGGCCAGCCAGTAGTGATAATAACGGGAGCCGTCGTCGGGCTCGCCGCGATCTTTTGCGGCCTTGAGTTCAGCGGCGAGCGCCGCGGCCCATTCTTTCCACGTAAAATGACCTTGCTCGGAAAGTCGCACGGCGAGCGCGAACGCCTGCGCTTCCCAAGGTTCGGCGAACACTGGCTCGGCTGGAATCGGATCAGGCGTGCTCAAGGTAGTCGTCCCACATGTCGACGTAGACTGCATCGCGCGGCGAAGCATGCTCACCCCACAACTCCAGCGCGGTGAAGTGGACTGAGTAAACATGCTGCGGCTTCTCGCCGAGGAAATGCGCGTTGGTATCGGGGAAAACGTAGGCGCCGTGGTCGAGATGAATGGTGCCGGTTTTGCCGCGTGCATAACGCGGCAGCCGCGTGTGACCGATTGGATTGATGTTGCGGGCGCGTACGCGCTGGCCCACTTTGAAGCGCGAAGGTCCAGGTACGTTTCGGCTGGCAGGGCCGCCGCTGCGGAGCATGGACGGAACTTTGTCGGCCGTGAGCGGCGGAGTAGCTTTCGGCGAACCCGGCGCCCGTTGGCCGCTTTCGATCTCGGCTTGCGTCACCAGTCCAGTCTTGACCAGCAGCTCTTCCAACCGCTGGGTCCATTTCTCGTAGTAGCTCATACGCAGATAATCCGCGGGAGAGATGAGCTCGATCTGATGGCGGCCAGCGTCGATGTTCCATTTTTTCCATGCCGCGGCCGCCAGGTTCAACGCCAAAGACCGGCCTTCCCAGGGTGCGTGAAACACAGGCTCATTCTTCTCGTAGTGGATGGGGCCCATGTCCTGCATGCCGCCCATGTCATGTATGCCGTTCACAGCTTCACCTTTCCCACGCCGACCATCGCATCGCGCGTGACTAATGCAGCGAGTTGTTCTTCGTTCAGATTCTCCGTGCCGGCGGGCCGCTCGGGCAACACCAGATAGCGGAGCTCGGCAGTGCTATCCCAAACGCGGACTTCGGTGTCCTGAGGCAGATCAAGGCCGAATTCGCGCAGCACTCCACGCGGATCGATCACTGCGCGCGAGCGATAAGGCGCCGACTTATACCAGACCGGCGGCAAGCCGAGCACCGACCATGGATAACAAGAGCACAACGTGCAAACCACCAGATTGTGCACCTGCGGCGTGTTCTCGACCACCACCATATGCTCGCCTTGCCGGCCGCCATAGCCCAACTCCGCGATCGCGTTGGTGGCATCGGCCAGCAGGCGCTTTTTGTAAGCGGGATCGACCCAGGCACGCGCCACTACTTGTGCTCCGTTGCGTGGGCCGACCTTGTGCTGGTAGGTGTCGATCAGCGCGTCGAGGGCGGCGGGATCGACGAGTCCTTTTTCGACGAGCAATGATTCTAAGGCTTTGACGCGCAGCGTTGGGTCGGAAGGAACATCCTGATGGCCATGATCGTGATCATGGTCGTGTTCTTGCGCCTGGGAGAGTTCATTCGCGGCCGTACCGCCGGCAGCCATCAAGAAACTGCGTCGAGTAGCGTCCATTTAGCGACTCCTTACCATGTCGATCATATCGCAAGACCTAATATCGCGGCCGGGGTTTGGCTGACAATCTTGTCGACATCTTCGGTCGAGAGCTCAGCGACCTTGCCAATAGTACCGACCGGGTCGTCCTCGCCGAAGGGATAGTCGGTGCCGAGGATAATTCGGTCCGCGCCGACGCGGCGGATCAGCGCTTCGAGCACAACCGGGCTGTACACGCAAGAGTCGTAATAGAAGCAGTTCAAATATTCGGTGGGAAGGCGCTTCAAGTTTTGCGCTGAGATTGGATGAGCGGTGACGTTGCGGTCCAGGCGCGCGGTGTAGTGCGGGAGATAGCCGCCTCCGTGCACGATGACGACCTTGATATCCGGGAATGTTTCGAAGATTCCTTCGTAGATGAGCGACGTCATCACCATGGTTTCTTCGATCGGCTGGCCGACGCCGTTCCACAACGCGAATTTCTGGAAGCGCGGATCGGTGACGCCGTGCGGATGAATCAGGACGGTGATCTTGTAATCGCGCGCCGCTTCCCAGAAGGGCCGGAACTTCGGATCGCCGAGGTAAACGCCGCCGACATTCGAGGACACGTTCGCGACTTTCAGATTTAGCCGGGAGACGGCGTGATCCAGTTCTGTCAGGGCATGATCGATATCCTGCATCGGCAGGGTGAAGCTCCCGCTGAACCGCGTGGGATGCAGCGCGACCCATTCGGCGATCCGTTCATTGGCGCGGCGCTCCAACTCGGCCGCGAGTTTCGGCTCTGCCCACCAGGAGCTTTGGACGACTGTGCTGGTGGAAATGACGTTTCTGTCGATGCCTTTGCGGTCCATATCGCCGATCTGAATCGCGGGGTCGAGCATGCCGCCGAACAGATGCCAGCCGGGCGAGTCTTTCTGAGGAAGCGGCATGGGCCGCGCACCGAATCCAGTCGCGACGCTGTGATCGATGCATTGCTTGAAGACATCAGGCTCGATCACGTGGGCGTGGAAATCGATGACAGGCGGCTTGGTGGATCGCATCGACGGTTAGCGCGGGAGTTCGAAGACCCAGAGGGCGGCGCCGTGATCGGGCGGGTTCTGGATCTCAGGAACGAGCACAGGCCATGTGGCAGCATGCGCGCCGCCGTTGCCGACGACGACAGCAATGTACTGTTTACCATTGACTGTGTAGGTGATGGGGCAGGAACTCGGCACGTCGTTGAGGCGCATTTCCCACAGCATCTTCCCATTCGAGTCGTCATAGGCGCGGATGAAGCGGTCGAGCGAACCATTAAAGACGATGCCGCCCGCGGTGGCGAGCGCGCCGGTGGTTTGTGGCGCGCGCTGGCGCTGGGTCCAGACTACTTCGCGAGTCATCAGGTTAATGGCTTCGATGCGACCGTATTTGCCATCGCTGTCAGGGCGCGGCCGAATGGTCGAGTTCAGGCCTGAGGACAGGAAGGGACGCTTGCCCGCCGGTGCGGGAATCAGGTCCATGCAGGATTCCACCAGCGGAACATAGAGAATCTTGGTTTCGGGATTATAGGAGGAAGGAATCCAGTTTTTGGCGCCACCGGCATGGGGACAAACCATGATTGGGTCGCTGCCGCCGCTGGGAACAACTTTGGGGTTGATTGTTTTAGCGCCGGTTTTGGGATCGATGGCAGTGACGACGTTCTGGAGCCCGAGGTCGATGGAGAAATCGTATTTACCAGTGGCCGCGTCGACGGCGTCAAATATCGCTTCCTTGCCGGCGGTGATCGCGACGGTTCTGGTTGTTCCGTTCACCGGAAGTTGGATCAACTGACGCTCGAAGGCCCAATCGAGGTCCCACTGATCGTTGGGCATGTGCTGGAAATACCAAACGAGCTTGCCGGTGTCGGGATTGATAGCGACGGTGGAATCGGTGTATAGGCCGTCGTTGGTGACGCCGGGCTGCTTGACTGGATGCAGGAGAGGTCCGGTGTCGTAGGTCTGGGCGATGCCGAAATAGGCGAGGTTGAGAGCGGAATCGTAGCTGCCTGCGGTCCAGACTGAGCCGCCGTTACGCTTTTCGAGGGGCAGCCCGTTCCAGCTCTCGCCGCCGGGCTCGCCGAGCCGCGCGATGGTGTAAAAGCGCCAGGCTTCCTGACCGGTGGTGGCATCGAGCGCGATGATGAAGTTGCCGCCGGGCGACGATCCGGTGACGCCTTGCATAACCTTGCCCTTGGCGACCAGCGGTCCGCCGGAGACGCGGTTCTGTTTGTAGTCGCCGAGCTCGTGGTCCCATACGACTCGACCGGTCTTGATGTCGAGCGCGACGAGGTGCGAATCGGAAGTGGGGATGAGGAGCGTGCCGGCGTAGATGGAGAGATTGCGCTTGACGCCGGGACGGTCGCCATCGGGAAGTTGCCGCGCGTAGTGCCAGAGCAGGTCACCGGTGGCGGCGTCGAGCGCTTGCACGCGGTCGCCGAAGCCGTGTACGAAGATGACGCCGTCGTGGACGAGAGGCGTGGCTTCGTTCGGTCCGTTGGGGAGTGACCAAGTCCAGGCGACGCGAAGGGCGTCAACGTTGGTGCGATCGATTTGCTTGAGCGGGCTGAAGCCGAGGTCGTCGTAGGTACGGCGCCAGGTGAGCCACTCGCCGACGGGGGGATTCTGGAGTAGCGCGTCGGTGACGGGCGTGAGTTTATCGAGCGGGTTGGGCTTTGCGGGCGCGGGCGGGAGCGTGGCGTAGGGCGAAAGAGGGCCGCCGGGGCTTGGGGGAATTGGGGGAAGAGCGGGAGTGGATGGGGATTGGGAGAAGGCGGATGATGCGGCAAGGAGGATGGCGAGCAGGGAAAATCGCATGGTTGATTTTACTTGGTGAGCTGGTTCAAGAATGCGATGGTGCGGGCCCATGAGTCGGCAGTGGCGGCCGGGTTTCCGCCGACATCTTGATATTCGAGGAAGCCGTGCGTACCGTGCGGATAGATGTGCGATTCGAACTTCTTCCCGAGCTTCTTCATGTTGGCGGAAGCTGGCTCGACCGTGGCGGTCACCCGCGCGTCGTCGTCGCCATAAAAAGCGAGAACGGGCGCTTTGATGCGGGCCATGATGGTTTCCTCGGGCGGCGTGCCGTAGTAGACCACGGCAGCGTTGACCTCGGGGACTTCGCCGGCGAAGCGGAAGCTGTAGCCGCCGCCCGCGCAGAATCCGACGGTCGCGCTTTTGCCGTTGGCGCGCGGAAGCTTCATGCCATATTCCCAGGCGGCCTTGTAGCGGCGGATGCCTTCGTCTTGTGTGAGCCGGGCGTTGGTGCGGAGAACGTCGTCGGGGCCGGAGAAGGAATCGTAATTACCGCCGTTGGGCCCGAGACCGGAAAAAAGATCGGGCGCGATGGCGATGAAACCCTGCAGGGCCAGTTGATCGGCGAGCGCGCGCTGCCAGTCGTCCAGGCCGGGACCGTGCTGCATAACGATGACGACGGGCGCTTTCTCGCTGCCTTCGGGATATTCGATCCAGGTGTGGAGCTGGACGTTGCCGACGGGGATGTCGACGAACTCTTTGCGCAGTTTCGAATTGGCCAGTGCGTTCTTGGCGGTGAAGATGCCTGCTGGAAGGTCAGGTGGTTTGGCCATTGGATAGCTACGACCGCCGAAGGGACCGGCTTTCTTGTCGCCGGTGGTCTGCGCCATGGCCATGGCGATGTGGGCCGAGTGGTCTTCAGGCACGTTGGGGTTCGTTCCGATGACGGGATGGTTGCCAGTGTGGTGATTGAGGAACGCAAGGGCTTGGGGCCAGGTCAGTGGCTGTCTGCCGTCCACGCGGACATTCGCGGAGCCGAGGTGGAACTGAAGGGTGGCACTCTTGCCGTTGGCAGCCGGGAGCGAAAGCGCATATTTGAGGACGGCCTCGCGGTCCGATTGCGACGCGACGTCGGGCACCACGGCGATGTAGCCTTGGGCGGCAACGGAATCGCCAACAGCGCGAATCCAGTCGCTGGCACCGGCGCTGTTATCGCTAAGGAGCGCGATTGGAGCTTTGTCGGAACGCTCGGGGTAGACGATGAAAGCCCAGACAGTGTCGTGGCCCGAAGGCACGCTGACCCATTCGCGGTGGCGATGCGTCGAGTTCAAGATCGCTTTGGCGTTCTTTTCAGTGGGTAAAGGTGCGAGGTTCGCGGGCGGAGGGTTGGTGGTGCGAAAGATGACGAACGCGGTGATAATAGAAATCGCGACGATTGTCAATGCGAGGAGCGCGGGGCTTCATCGCGTACCTCCATGAGCCCGGATCGCGGGCTCCCACGCGGGCGTGGCATCTTCCCAATTGTTGTCGGTGAGAGGGCGCTGTCCGGAGCCGTCGGCGTTCATGACGAACAACTCACCATAGGGTTGGGGAGCGTGATCGTAGAGCGGGGCCTCGTCTTTGAAACCGAATCGCGAGCTGCTGAACAGCAGATATTTGCCGTCGGGAGACCAAGTGGTATGGGCGTCGTTGCCGGGAGCGTCGGTCAGTTGCTTGAGGTCGCTACCGTCGGGCCGGACTGAGAAAATATCGAAGGCGTGGTTGAAAGCGCGGGTGAAGGTGATGCGATCGCCATTGGGCGACCAGGACGGGAAGTTGTCGTAATCGCTGGTGAGCGTCTTCACCGAGTTGTCCTCGAGATTCAGAATGCGCAGGCCATGCTCGTCGCCCCAGACGCGAAAGACGATGCGCTTTCCGTCCGGCGACCAACTCGGAAAGCCGCTATTGGCGGGCCCGTGCGTGAGGTCTTTGCTCTCGGAGCCGTCGGCGCGAATCATCATCACGTGCGCGGGCTTGGTCTGACGGGCGTTGAAGAAGGAGCCGAATCCAAAGGCGATCCATTGGCCGTCGGGGGACCAGGTGGGCGACATGGTGGCGCCATTTTTTTCGTGAAAGATGCGCTGGGCGTGCGAGCCATCGGCATCCATGACCGATAGCGGAGCTTCGGCGTTGTTCAGACCACCTTCAAATTCGGTGACCGCGAGCCGGCCGTCGCGAGAGAACGTCGGGAAGACGTCGGAGTAGCGCAGTTCGAATTGGGAGTCTTTGCCAAATAGCGGCGAGTTGTGCATGCGAGCGGCGTAACTGGTCTTGGTATAGATTACTAGCTTGCCGTCGGGTGACCAGGCGGGATTGCGAATCAAGCCTGCGGCCCCTGGCTCGCCGGGGTGAATGCCAGGCCGGGATGATCGCCGCCTTTGACCAGATATGCGACGCGATCGGCGGTCAGGAACTGCGGGGCAACTTTCAGGCCGGGGCCGGAGGTGTGCTCGATTCTCGCGCCAGTGGTAATGTCGACGGAGACGATCTGCGAAGCGGGAACATCCGGTCCGCCTCCCGCGCGGCGAGCGTTAAAGGTTTGATCGACGGGCAATTCATAAAAGACGATGCGCTTGCCGTCGGCCGACCATTTGGGCGACCCGGTGAACATACCCGCGGGTGTGATGCGCCGCAGTCCCTTGCCGTCGGGCTGGATGACATAGATACTGGCGGCCTGCACGTGCTCCCAACCTTTGGGGTGAGCTTGGAACTCGGTGTTGCGGTCGGACGAGAACGCGATCCACTTGCCGTCGGGCGACCAACTGGGGTGGAAGTTGCCGCGCGGGCCAACGATCGGGGCGCCGGCTGATCCAGTGTTGGTCAGATTTTGAAGCTTTTTGGTTTTCAGATCGAGGAGCCAGATGTCGGTGGTGCCGGAGCCACGCGTGGAGACGAACGCTACGTGATTGCCGTCGGGCGACAGGGACGCCTGATCGTCATACGCGGGGTCGTCGGTGAGGCGCTCGAGTCCGGTGCCGTCGACACGCGCGCGATAGACGTCGGCCGAGCCGGCGCGCTCGGACGTGAAAATGATCCATTTTCCATCAGTGGAGAATGACGCATCGTAGTCAAATCCGGAATTGGCGAATAGTTTATGCTCGCCGGAGCCGTCCGCGTTGGCGATGAAAAGCTCGGCGGCGGAGGGGCCAATGCGATTCAAGTAAATCCTGTTGGCGGCGGATAGCGGCAGCAGGGCCGCCAGCGCCAGAAGAACGATCTTTTTCATAAGAGCTCCTTGTTACCGCGCCGTGCAGGGCGTCGGATTCCAGCCAGTGGAGTCGGCTTGCTTCTTGAAGTGGGTGCTGGTGATGAACGGCTGAGTCAGGTAGGCGGGATCTTCGACGATTGTTTCCACGATCAGCCAAGAGTCGCCGTTCGGTTCGTTGACGCGATCGTAGTATTCGGTGAGGACAGCGTTTGCGCTATACGGAACGCCGTTCTTGCGCAGGTATCCGGGTGTCATTTTGGTGGTGACGACTTTCAGACCGGCGCCGGCATAGGATCGGCGGCCGCCGGGTTCGATGTCCCAAGAGGCAATGGAAGCGCCCTGCCATCCGAGACCTGCTCCAGGAGGGCCGATAACTGACATGATTACACCGCCAAAGTGGAACAGGCGAGTCTGGGTGCCGCTATCTTTCTCGACTTTCAATGTGTTGTCGTCTTGCCAGGTGATGTGCACGCGTCCGGGGAGGCGCATGATAAAGGGGGCGCCGTAAGCTTTGCATTGATTGCCGGCGGCTTCATCGGCTGCGGGATTCCAGGTGTCGGCAACTCTGCGGCCCTCGGGGTTCAGCGGAACGCTAGTGTAGTCGCCCTTGGCGGGCGTGACCATGCGATAGAGCCAGTCTTCAGTGACGGCGGAGACCCAATAGCCGGTGAGATCTACGGTTGCGGCTGCTTTCGGCGTCGCTGGAGTTTGCGGAGCCTGTGCGTAGAGGGATGAAAGCGTGATCGCCAAGCAGAAATGCTGTCTTAGTCTCATAGCTGTTTCTTTTGGCTTAGGCTCTTGTACACGGATTCGACGAACATATCTTTCGTTCCGATTCCTGATTTGGCGCTATAGCGGGCGTCGTAGTCCTTGGTGAGGCCGGCGGCCTTGACTTGATCGAGCGTCATTCCTTTCTTGATAGAGGCTTGAACGCGGTCGCGAATGATCGTGACCATGTCGCGGAATTCGAGAAGGTCGGGGGCATCGCAGATGCGGCCGTGGCCGGGAATGATGTAGGTTCCACCTTCATCCTGATGGCCGGGGATGGCAAGCTCGAGGATCGTGTTCAGCGCATCGATCTCGCCTTGGATGCTACCGCCGCGTTCGAGATCGATGAAGGGATAGCTGGTGGTGACGAAGATGTCGCCAGTGACGAGAACATCGGAGCGCCGGAAGAAGACCAGGCTATCGCCGTCGGTATGGGCGTGCGGCTGGTGCATCATAATCACGGGCTCGTTGTTAAAGTACATTGCCTTTTGTCCGGAAAGGTAGGTTTCAGTGGGCCAATTGGCGGTAGGGACCGGAGGCTGCTTGCCGGATGGCGCGCTCATGCGCTGGAGTACATTATCCTGCGCGAAGAGTTGCGCGCCGATGGCCACGTCGACCAGATTGCCCGTGACGTTGGCGCCGGTGAAGGTTGCGCCGGCCTTTCGAATGGCTTCGTTGCCACCGGTGTGATCGGCATGGACGTGAGTGTTCAAGACGTATTGAATCGGCTTAGTGGACAACTTGCGGATGGCGGCGAGGACTTTATCGCTGTTGGCTGCGAGACCGGTATCGACCACGAGGACGCCTTGATCGCCGATTTGCACGGCGATGTTTCCGCCAGCGCCGGTGATTAAGTAGACGTTCCCTTGCACGGGGAGGGTCTGGACATCCTGCGCACGTGCTGCGATTGCCAGAAAAGAAATAAGGAAGAAAACGGCGGTTAACTTCATCCGATGATCCACGGCTATTTCGCGGCAGCCGATGCGGCGGGCTTGGCCTTCGTCAACTTCGACTGGTACTCGGGATACATCGTTTCAGCCCCGCCGAGCGCGGCCTCCACAGGGATCTTGTAATGGTCGGCGAATTCGTGAAGGAAGGGATTCTCGCCCGGCAGATAGTTGGGCACCGCGCCGCGCGGCCGCTCGATTTCGACGACTGGCTCGCAGGGATACAGCCAGACCTGGCCGGTCTGAACGCGGAGAACGAAGTCCTGGCTTTTGACGAGTGGCTCGGTCAATGTAAGAGGGTCGGTGACGATGCTGACGTGAACCAGGTGGTCGGCATGACGGATGAAGTGCTCGACCAGCGTGGTTTGGTCGCTGTGGCGCAGGCCGTTGCGGCGAATCCAACCTTGTTTGAGATGGGTAGTGTAGACGGTAAGAATATTTCCTTCCCACTTGCCGGTGGAAAATCCCATCCAGGTGTGAGGCGCCGCGTCGGGCGGGTGCGGGCGGCCATCCATCCAGATTGTGCGGGTCTGCTCATAGTTGTCGATGTATTGTTTGATGGCGACGAGTTTTTGGGAGACCGGATCGCGCTCGTCCCAGATCTTCAGATTCAGCGGGCCGCGATAGATGTAAGACACGATGTGCACTTCGCACTGATGTTCGGGCACGGTGAAGCGCGAGGCGTCCCAAGCTAAGGCGTACATGCGCGCCCCGTCAGTGATGGGCAGGCCGAGGTAGTTCACCAGTTCGGGGCCGGGACCGCGCTCATGAGCATCCTCGTGAAACACGGGACCCCAGTTGCCGGAGAGGTCAACTCCGGCCTCGGGATTGTAGCCACCGGGTCCTTGGGCGAGCAGCGTGGCTCCGAAAAATAGCACGGGTCCGAGATATTTGGCGACGCTCGACAGAGACGCTCCTTGGTAAGACTGGAAGTTAAATCATTATACAGGAGCGTAAACTCTAAACTCTACTTCGAGCTGGGCGATTCGATCGCCGCGAGCGTCGGACCGGGCGCGCTGGGAGGCAACAGGCTCGGGCCGGAACGAAGGAAGACTTTCTTCGGATCGGTCTTGGCATCGATAATCAGACCCATGAAGCAGTTGCTCATCTCCTCCCAATTCTGGAGGCCCCAGCGGACTTCTTTGCCGGGATCAGGATTGAACGGATTGTTGGGCGAATTATCAAAGTGGGAGATCGCGATCACGCGAGTGCCCTTGGGAAGCACCACGGGCTGGGCGAAATTGTAGCCGAGCTGCCAGTTGAAATCCCATTTCGCTTTGAGCAGTGTCTCCGACTCGCCGGTTGGATAGATGGCACGCACTTCAAAATCCTTGCCACGCAGATGCATGTGGGGTTGAGCGTAAACCAGCTTGGCTTCTTCGCCGACGGTGACTTCGCTCACGACTTCGGCATTGCCGTTGGCAGCGGGGATTACGAGATTCATGGCTTGCGGCCCATAGGACATGTAGTAACGAGTGGTGTGCGGCCCTTTGGCAAATACGAGACCGACCTTGGTCTTGTCGTCGACGGCTTTGCCGATGGCGGTGTAATGTATCTCGAAGACGACGTCGGAGCCTTTGGGAATAAATTTGGCGGAGTCGCCGAAAACGAAGGTCTGCGCGCCGAGGCCGGGATTGAACTTGCCGATGACATCGATATAATCGGCGGGCTGCTTGGGCATCTCAAGAATGGAATAGGAAACTCCAGGCTTCGCGCCGGTCATCCATTTCGAGCCGGGCGGGCGGACCCAAACCTCGCCGTGATGCACTACCTGTGAATTGCCTGGACGCATTTCGGCGGCGGCGATCCAAGTGTCTTCCGTAAAGGTGTAATTGACGAGCGTGTACTGGTATTCGATGGTGCCGGTGGCGGGGACATGGAATACATTGGGCATTTCGATCACGAGGTCGGGCTTGAGATTCCAGCCCTCTTGGAATGCCAGGGCCGCGGGCTTATCTTTCGCATCGCCCTCGGGCGCGCCGCTGTCGGCCCAGGTGGTCAAGGTTTTGACGTCTGCTTCGCTAAGCCGGCGCACATCGGAGAAGTGGCTGTCGTATTTCGCATCCATGAACCAGGGCGGCATCTTCTGAGTAACGACGGCTGCTTTGATGGCTTTGGCCCAGGGTCTGGCGTCCTGGTAAGTGACCAACGACATGGGCGCCACTTCGCCGGGACGATGGCAGTTCTGACAGTTCTTCTGCAGAATGGGAAGAACGTCTTTATTGAACGTGACATTGGCGCCGGGATCCTTTGGCGCCGGGGCGGAAACTGCAACTACAGCCGTTAACAACGTGGCAAGGCCGATGCGTCTCAAGCAGCACCTCCGTTTTGTTTATGCTACCAGATTCGCGGGATTCGGGTCTGGCTGTGATGCTATACTTTTCAGCAGTCTGAGGACTGACGAGGACACGCTACTCAAGGAGAACAAGAGCCATGTCGAGAAACATTTCTTTAGTGTTGCTAGCAATTGGGGCCGCGTTAGCGGTCGGCTACTGGTTTGGACGGACGACCACCGCGGCCGCGGCCGGGACCAACGGCAAAGTTTTCGAGATCCGCACCTATACAGCGGAACCGGGCAAGCTGGACGCGCTGCACAGCCGTTTCCGCGATCACACGCTTGAAATCTTCAAGAAGCACGGGATGCACAGCGTGGCCTACTTTGCGCCGACCGGACGAGCCATTGTCGAAGAACACCTTGATTTATATTCTGTCGTTCCCCAGCCGCGACGCCGCGAAAAAGTCGTGGGACGCGTTCAGGATGGACCCCGAGTGGCAGAAGGTGCAGAAAGAGTCGGAGGCCAACGGGAAGCTGGTAACGAAGGTGGATTCAGTCTTCGCCGAAGCGACCGACTATTCGCCGATGAAGTAGTCGGGGCGGGGCCTACTGATTTGGCTTACTGATTTAGCTTACTGCTTTAACAAGGGAATATTCTTGACCGGAGGCGGGTCGGGAATCGATTTCAGGTAGGCCCACACGTCCGCCAATTCGGCGTCGGACATCACTTTGGGACTATAGGTCGGCATGGCGCTAGCCGGCGGATGGCGGACGATGGCGATGAACGCGACGGTGGGGATGGGACGGGGCGCGAGCTTGGGTGCGACGCCACCGTGACCGTCGTAGCCGTGGCACGAGTAGCAGCCGTCCTTGAGAAAAATCTGTTTGCCCTTTTCGGCGTTGCCTTGGGGAGTTCGCAGGTCGGGGACCTGCGCCACCGAGACCTGCGCTACTAATAATCCTGCCAGGAGAATCGTCAGCACGTTGGTGTCCTCAGCGCCCCTGCGTTACGGTGTCGATTAAAACCGGTTCGCCGCTCTTGACGATCTGGACCGCGCGCTTGAGCGCCGGCGCAATGTCATTGGGGTCGGTGATGGGTCCGATGCCTTGCATGCCGTAGCCTTTCGCCATGGTCGCGTAATCGATGTTGGGCTCGATGAGCTTGGTTCCGATGCCGGCGCGGCTGACATCGCGATTGGCTCGAGCAGCCATGGTCGTGACGAACATGACCTCCTGATGATAGCCGCGGTTGTTGTGCATGACGGTGAGCATCGGGATCTTGTGATGGACCGCGGTCCACAAAACGCCGGGCGCGTAGTTCAGATCGCCATCATTCTGGATGTTGACGGTGAAGCGGCCGTATTTCTTGTTGGCAAGCGCAGCGCCCACTGCGGCCGGCGCGCCGTATCCAACGCCTTCGCCACCGGAGCCGCCGATGTACTGATAGTGCTTGTCGAAGTTCCACAGTCGTGTTGGCCAGCGGCTGAAGAACATGTCGTTGCCGACTAAGGACCAGTCCTCATTCTTGATGTGCGGCCACAGTTCTGCCGACACGCGGGCCGGAGTGAGCGGACTGGAATCCCATCCGAGAGTGGCCTGCTGGCGATTTTGGTCTTCCATGCGCTGGTGCGCTTCGGCCAACTTGGCGCCCCGTTCCTGCAGGGCTCGCCTGCGATCGGCGGTGATCAAACGCTTGCAGGCATCGATCAGCGCGGGCAGGGTCGCTTCACCGTCGCCGGCGATGGCCATATCGACTTCGTTATAGCGCGCGAAATCCTGATAATTCGATTTCTGGAAGAGCTCGAGCGATGAGATGCTGATCAGCTTGGCGCCCTCCTTGGTGAGGACCTTGGGCGCATCCATGCCGATGCGATTGAGCGGAGAGATCCGGTGGGTCAGCATGTAGACGTCTTCTACTTCGAGGAATAGGATTACGTCTGCCTTCGCAATGTCGCCGACTCCATAGAGCGGATGGCGCGTGGGAAAGTTCATGCGATTGCGCTGATCATTGACCGGCGCCTGCAAGGTTTCGGCGAGCTCCACGAGCAGCTTGATGCCGTTGGGCGTGCGCGCCAGGCGTCCCGCGACAATCACGGGATTCTCAGCATTGACGAGCTGCTTGGCGGCTTCCGCGATGGCGCCCGAATCTCCCTGAGGAGGGGTGGTCGTGGTCAGCTTCGGGATGCGCAGGTTGCTTTCTTCGATCGGCTCTTCCTGCAGCTTGCCGTTGGCAACCAGGGCGACCGGGCCCATGGGCGGCGTCATGGCAATCTTGTAGGCGCGGACGAACGACTCGGCGAAGTGCTGCAGCGAACCGGGAGCATCGTCCCACTTGGTGAAGTCGCGAATGATCACAGCGGCGTCTTGAGCGGCGTGGGTCCACTCCACAAAACTCCTACGAGCTGTCGCGTCCAGTTCGTTGCCCAAAATAACGATGGCCGGCACACGATCGCAGAAGGCGTTGTAAATCGCCATGGAGGCGTGCTGCGTTCCGACGGTTCCGTGAACCATGGACAGGATCGGTTTGCCTTCGATCTTGGCGTAGCCATGCGCCATGCCGACCGATGATTCTTCATGGCAGCAGGTGAGCAGCTCGGGAGTCTTATTGCCGCCGTAATTGATGATGGATTCGTGCAGAGCGCGGCAACTCGAGGCAGGATTCGCGGTGGCGTACTCGATTCCGAGCGACTTGATGACGTCCAACATAAAGTCTGAGCCCGGACGCTCATTGGTGAGCACTTCGACTCTGGAAGAGGTGGTGGTCTCGGGCGCCGGTTCAGCGGGCTTGGCTGCCACTGGGACGGCGGTGCGAACCTGCGCCGGGAGTGGAACCTGTGCCGCGAGTGCCGCACTGGCCGCCGCGCCTTTCAAGAAACCGCGCCGGTCAACTGGATTCTTATCGGAAGCCATGCGTATCTCCTGGTTAGCTGTCTGGTCGGGGGCCTGTTGCCCAATATACTAAACATCCGTCACTTGACTACAATTACTTCACTACTATCGGCTCGGGCACGGCGGCTCCATCGGCGCGCGGGTCGGAGGCGGCGTAATTGGTATTCGTTTTGGAATCGTGCAGTATCGCTTGCCCGCGACCCATCTCCTGCGTGTATGGACGGCGGACGGCGATCTGGTGTCCACGCTCAGAAAGCTGCTGGAAGGTGTTTAAGGGGACGCGCGATTCGATCGAAACATCGCAGCCATTTGCATTTCTCTTGGTAAAACGCGGCGATTCCAGTGCCTGTTGGAGGTTCATGTTGTAGTCGACAATGTTGGAGACGAACTGCGCATGCGCCAGCGGTTGATTCGGGCCGCCCATGATCCCGAATCCGATGTGCTGATCGCCACGTTCCATGAAGGCCGGAATGATGGTGTGGAACGGCCGTTTGCCACCGGCCAGGACATTCGGACTTTTGCGATCGAGAGTAAAACCCGCCCCGCGGTTTTGCAGGGCGAATCCCATGCCTTCCACGGTCACTCCGGATCCAAATGCGCCTGACAGGCTCTGAATCCAGCTCGCCACATTGCCATCTTTGTCGACCACGGTGAGGTACGTAGTGTCACTCGCAAGCGGTTGCCCCGCTGCCACCGCGCAGTTCGCTTTCATCGGATCGATCAAGGCCGCGCGCTTTCGGGCGTAATCCTTCGAGAGCAGCGCCGCGACGGGTACATCATAGGTGTGCGGGTCGGCATCGTAACGATGTAGATCGGAATACGCCAGCTTCATGGCTTCGATGCGCTCGTGCATCTCGGGGGAGGAAAACGCGCCCAGCGGCGAGGGCGCGACCGTCTCCATGATGTTCAGCATTTCGAGCGCCGCCATACCTTGACCGTTGGGAGGCAACTCGTACACCCGCCATCCCCGATAGTCGATCGAAATCGGCTCAACCCACTCGGCCGAATACGAGGCCAGGTCTTCGGCGGTCATTGTCCCTTTGAGGCGCTCGGACGTCTGGAGAAGAGCCGCGGCGATATCGCCCTTGTAGAAGGCGTCGCGACCCTTATCCGCGATCAGCCGCAGAGCGCGCGCCAGATCGGGATTCCGGAATAGCTGGCCCTCCGCCGGCACCTGGCCGTCCGGCAGGAACACGCGCGCCGATTCCTGGTGCGACTTCAGTTTCGTTACCAATCCTGCCGGCGACCAGGCCTCGTGAATAACTTCCGTGACGGGAAAACCACGCTCGGCATAAGCGATGGCGGGCTGGAACAGATCTTTCCAAGGCAGTTTGCCGAAACGCTGGTGCATCTTGGCCCACCCTTCCACAGCGCCGGGCACAGTGACGCTGTGAATTCCCGAGGTCGGCATGGTTTTCACGCCGAGGCTGGCAAGGAGTGCCAGCGATAGACCGCGCGGCGCAGGTCCCGATGCGTTCAAGCCGGTGAGCTTGCCGGTCTTGGCATCCCAATAGAGGACAAAACAGTCGCCACCCATGCCGTTCATCATCGGCTCAACCACGCCGAGCACTGCATTGGCCGCGATTGCAGCATCAGCCGCCGAACCGCCCTGCGCCAGAATCTGCGCGCCCGCCTGCGAGGCGAGGATCTGACTGGTGGCTGCGATCCCCTGTTGTGAGATGGTCATCGACCGGCCGTAGTCGCGCCCGATTCCGGCCTGGGCCAGGAGAGGCGCACACGAAACTACTAGAGCGACAATGCACTTCATATGGCTACGCATCATAACAAATCAGGATACTGGGGGAAGCTAGGGCACGGAAATATGAAGCTTCAATTCTGGCAGGTCGGAGACGCGCCCCACGAAGCGACTTAGGCGCCGACGGCCACCTGAACTTCGCTCTGGTGAGCTAAAGCCTTTCGCAACGCCGCCGGATCGAGTTCGTGCTCCCAGCGCGCGACGACCAGCGTGGCAACACCATTGCCGAGCATATTGACCATGGCGCGGAACATACTCATGAAGCGATCGATGCCCAGGATTAAGGCCATTCCTGCAACCGGAATGGTGGGAATCACCATCAAAGTGCCTACCAGAGCGATGAAGGCAGCGCCTTGTACTCCGCTGGCGCCCTTCGATGTGAGAACGGCGACCGCGAGAATGGTGAGCTGCTGCGATAGTGTCAAATTGATGTTGGTT
Source organism: Bryobacterales bacterium (assembly GCA_963780485.1). Lineage (GTDB taxonomy): Bacteria > Acidobacteriota > Terriglobia > Bryobacterales > Bryobacteraceae > Palsa-89. The sequence goes on along the minus strand of CAWACO010000018.1, from coordinate 16,939 downwards.
GCCTGAGCCACAAAAAGCGCGGCCAGCGTCATGTAGATGCTGCTGCCATCGGTGTTGAAAGTGTAGCCGGTGGGCACGACCAGTCCAACCAGCGCTTGCGAGCAGCCCAGCCTTTCGAGCTTTTCCATCAGGGTAGGCAGCGCCGGCTCGGACGAACTGACCGCCAGTACGAGAATGATCTCTTCCTTGATATACAGCAGGAATTTGAAGATGTTGAATCCGGCGAAGTACGCTATGGAGCCCAAGACGACCACGATAAACAGAATGCAAGTGAGATAGAAGATGATGATCAGCTTGGCGAGCGGCCCGAGCGAGGCGATCCCGTAGCGGCCGATGGTGAATGCCATGGCGCCGAAAGCGCCGATGGGCGCGAGACGCATCACTATATTGACCACGCCGAAGATGGCTTGGGTGAGCGTGCCAAATAAATCGACTAAGGGCTGGCAGCGCGGGCCGGCAATCGAAAGAGCGAAGCCGAATAGGATGGCGACCAGCAGAACCTGCAGGATATCGCCCTTAGCAAAAGCATCCACGATGGTGGTGGGAATGATGTGCAGGATGAAATCGCCGACGCTTTGCGCTTTGGCTTGGCCGGCATATCCGGCTACGGCTTTGGCATCGAGGGTGGCGGGATTAATATTGAGACCGCTACCGGGGTGAGTCGCGTTGGCGACGATCAGGCCGATGATGAGCGCCAGCGTCGACACTACTTCGAAATAGAGGAGCGCCTTACCGCCGACGCGTCCGACTTTTTTCATGTCCTGCATGCCGGCGATGCCGGAGACCACGGTACAGAAGATGACGAAGGCGATGATCATCGTGATCAGGCGGATGAATCCATCACCAAGCGGCTTCATGGCTTCGGCCTTGGCTGGGCTGAGATAGCCGAAGACGATGGCGAGGGCGACTCCCACCATCACTTGAAACGAGAGACCCGTGTAGAACGGCTTCTTTCTTTTTTGATCTGAACGGGAGCTCATTATATTTCGCCTCGCTTTGAACCGTTCAAGTATATCAATCCGCGCCCGGTGATTGACGCTGGCTTACTTCTTTGCGGTGGCGGCCGTGCGGGGGTTGAAGCCAATATCGATCACGGCATCTTTGTCGAATTGGACCTCCTGGCCGCGAGCGATTACCGTCGAAAATACCGACCAACCTAAGCCGTAGTAGCCGAATGCCATGCCAACGTATTTAGAGCTCTGAGAGAGGGCCGAGCCCAATAACCCAAAGCCGAGTCCGCCGCCCAGAGTCCGGCCCGAAACATTGGAATTTTGCCCGACGCCGCTCACGCTTCCACCCGGGCCGTCGTGGAGGTGGCCCGCGTCGGTATCGCCCGCCTTGCTGGCAATCAACACGGCGATCGCAGTCTGGATAAAGCGAGTCTTAGATTCAGTTGTCTTCACGCCGCCTTCTGAATCCACTTTGACGGGCGCCTGGTCGCTTTCAGCGGCTTTGAGGATGGCCTGGCTTCGGAAGCGGAGCACTTTTTGAGTCGCGACCTGGGTCTCGGCCGGCGCCGCGCTGGCAGGTTCCGGGAATTTCAATTGGGCGACTTCGGCCGGCAGATCAACATCTTGAAAATTGAACCGGAGTCTACCGCTGCGATGGAACCAGCGTGCTTTTTGGGCCATGACTACAGATCCGGTGAGACGCGTACCCTCGGGAAGAATCAGTTTGTGATCGGCTGAAAACAGCGGTTGCGAAAGTACGGCGTCGACCTGTTGCCCCTGTTTGGACATGCCGGAATCGAGAGGTGTGACGAGCCTGGCGTGCACAAGGCTTTCCGCGGCGGGCTGTGTTCCCAACAGAAGCATCGAGCTTCGGGTTACCGGCTCCGATCCGAAATCAAGCGAAGTGCGAAGCTCGGCATCGAAACGTGTCCCATTGCGGACGTATTGCGGATGATAGGGTAGCTTCGCCATCAGATAGTCGGAAAGTAGCTCCATCTTGTTGGGTGCTCGCACGAGATCAGGAATGCTTTTTACGCGGTCGATCTGGGTGTTGATCTGATCCTGGATGTTCTGTTTCGCGGTCGCCACCAGGCCGGTTTTGTTCTGGGGATTTGGATTTTTCCGGGGCCGCGCCTTGGGCGAAAAAATGGAGTTCAGACCGATATTCTCTTGGGTCTCGATCGCAATCTCTCGGCCATCCGGCAGCTTCAACGAAGTGAACTCGACTTCCGCGCGATGCAGCGGAGTGAAATCGCCGCCGAGCACGGCTTTGGTGCGCTGGAATTTTGAAACTGGTTCCAGGCGGCTCACATGGCCGAGCACTACTGTGCCTGGGGGAATTACCTCGCGATCGAACGCATAGACGCCTTCGAGTAGTTTGGCCTCGACGGGCGCACCAACTTTTTTCGGAATGCGCTTGGTCAAGTAGACCCGAAGCGGGGCGCTGGCGGGAACAGTCAGCGGGATGCTTTGCTGTGGCTCACTTTCGGAGGCTTGAGGCTGGGCCCACGTAACAAAGGCGAAGAAAATAACGGTAATGTACTTCACGTTCATAAAACCTGTGACGCCGACAATAGCACAGCCGGGTACACCAGCGCAGGGGATGATTCGGTGTCTGAATCGGTTTGGATGGAAGAACCGGACAACTATGGTGATCTCGTCAGGCGATGAGCTGGGCCCTACGAAATTCTGAGGTCTCCAAATATGGTGGTTCGCCATGGGACGTAACGCCGGATGGCAAGCGCATTTTAGCTGCGATGCCACCGCAGCAAAACGACACAGACTCCGATGACGGTGGTGCTCAACTGGGCGTGGGAATTGAGACGCGAGGGGCTTCGGGAAGCGACCGGGCGAGGTAATTTAACCTCAGACCCTGTGGCATAGTTCGCAGATTATTCTCGATTTATAATGAATTGGGGCGACTTAGCCGGTGGCGAGCTGTTTGTTATTTACTCTCACACGCAGCAAACACCTTGCCTAAACCGTTACAATCTGCGCTGAAGGAGAATCCTCTGCGGAAGGTTTGTTTCATTTTGTTTCTGTTTTGCTTTTCGGCTTGGCCGGAAGCAACCACGGCAATCCACGTAAGAAACGTGCTCGCCCAGTTACCGCGGAGCTTTGAAGCAAACCAAGGGCAAGCGACCGCTGGAGTGAAGTATCTATCCCGTGGCCCCGGCTATAGCGTCTATCTGACCGCGACTGAAGTGAGGATCGTCTCGCCCGGTCTTCCGGCCCGTGTGCTTTGAATGAAGCTGATTGGCTCGAATCGCGGCGCTAAGATCGAGCCTCTTGATCCGCTGCCGGGTCGGAGCAATTACTTTATTGGCAGTGATCCATCGAAGTGGCGGACGAATGTTCCGAACTTCGCAAAGGTTGCGTTGCGCGGTGTCTATCCGGGGATCGATCTCATTTTCTACGGAAATCAGCAGCAGTTGGAGTATGACGTTGTCGTCGGACCGGGCGCGGATCCGAGTCGCTTCCGGTTGAAGTTCGCGGGCGCGGGTCGATTGCGACGTGAGAACAACGGGGACGTGATCGTGAATGCTGGAGGAGCGGAGATTCGGCAGCGCAAGCCGGTGGTCTATCAGATGGTGGACGGGCGGCGGCGAGAGTTGGAGGGCGGCTATGTAGTGCATGCTCACAACGAAGTGGCCTTTGAAGTGGCGCGCTACGATGCGGCGAAGCCGCTGGTTATTGATCCGGTTCTGGTCTACTCGACTTATCTCGGTGGCGACGTTTACGATTATGGCGGCGGCATTGCGGCGGATTTCGCAGGCAACGCCTACGTCACAGGTACCACGGCATCCAGTAATTTTCCGTTGGCCGGGGCCTATCCGAGTAGCGGCCCATCTCTTAGTGACGTGTTTGTTACGAAGTTGAGTCCCCAAGGCGCACTGGTTTACTCACTGATCCTGAGTGGGCGCCTCGGTTATGATTCCGGGTATGGTATCGCCGTTGACCCTGGCGGAAATGCTTACGTGACGGGCAGCACTCAGGGTGGATTTCCGATTGTCAACGCCTTGCAGCCTACCCCCGGGAACGCCCCCAACTTGATGGGACCCAACCCTTCGACTGGGAATAATGCCTTTGTAACGAAGATCAATCCGCAAGGGAGCGCCTTGGTGTATTCCACGTATCTCGGAGGAAGCGGCAATACTGTCGGTCGAGGAATTGCGGTGGACGCAAGCGGCAACGTGGTGGTGGCGGGTTATGCGGGTGTCGGATTTCCGGTATTACCGGTATTCAATACGATCCAATCCACATTCGGGGGAGGAACCTACGACGCCTTCGTGACGAAGATCAACGCGCAGGGCTCCGGCTTGGTTTACTCCACGTACCTCGGTGGAAGCGGCACGGATGGGGCCACGGGCGTGGCGGTAGACTCGTTAGGCAATGCCTACGTGACCGGAACAACGACTGGCCCTTTTCCTGTAGCCTCGACCCTCCAAAACAGCTACGGTGGTGGGGCGTCCGACGGATTTGTTGCGAAGCTGAACCCCCAAGGGACTGCACTTCTATATTCCACATATCTCGGCGGCACTGGCGATGATCAGGCTGCAGGTATCGCTGTGGATGCGAGCGGAAATGCCTACGTGACAGGATACACCAGCGGCGCTTTTCCTCTGGCTGCGGCATTGCAGAGCAATTACGGAGGTGGGCCGGCCGATGTTTTTGTGAGCGAGATCAACGCGCGGGGCACTGCCTTGGTGTACTCGACTTATCTCGGTGGTAGTGGATCTGATTCGGGCGCGGGTATCGCTGTGGACTCGGCCGGAAACGCCTATGTGACTGGACACACCAGCGGCTTTCGACCGTATTTGGTGGTCGGTTTTCCAGTCAAAAACGCGGTACAATCAGCTGGGCGGCAATAACGCGTTCGTGGCGGAGATTAGCGCTCAAGGGACTAATTTGGTCTACTCGACTTATCTGGGCGGGGCATCTGATAGTGGCGATAGTGGCGCGGCGATCGCGGTGGACTCCGTTGGTAACGCGTATGTCACCGGTAGTACGAACTCAATCAATTTTCCCACGGTGAATGCTTTACAACCCCGCTATGGAACCGCGCAAGGATTCAGCAACGCGTTTGTGAGCGTAATATCAGGTGCTCCAGGTCCAGTGTTTCTATTCGGGTCATTCGATACGCCGCTGAACAACACAAATAATGTCACCGGCGCAATCCCGGTCAGCGGATGGGTGCTGAGTAGTACTAGTTTCCTAGTTACGAAGGTGGTGATCTACCGCGATCCGTTGGGGAACGAACCCGCGGGGCTTGTGTTCATTGGAAATGCCACCTTCGTTCCCGGAACTCGGCCCGATGTGCAAGCTCGCTACCCGAACTACCCCAACGCTAATGCGGCGGGTTGGGGCTATCAGCTTCTGACCAATCTGCTCCCGAACGGTGGAAACGGAACGTTCCAACTGCATGCGATCGCGTACGATTCTGGCGGCAACGTAGTCGAGCTCGGAGCGCCCGGCAAGACCATCACCTGCACCAATGCCACCGCCGCCAAGCCGTTTGGCAGCATCGATACGCCCGGCCCAGGTGCCACGGTGTCGGGCAACCAGTACGTTAACTTCGGGTGGGCGCTCACGCCGGGAGCGTCCTTCAAGATTCCAACGGATGGGTCAACTATCACCGTGATGGTGGACGGGGCGCCGCTGGGACATCCAACGTACAATCAATATCGGTCGGATATCGCATATGCGTTTCCCAACTACACCAACTCGCAGGGGGCGGTCGGATTCTTTTACCTGGACTCGACCAGGCTGGCAAACGGCACTGCACACGATCAGTTGGGTGGTGTACGACGACCACAATCGCGGTGAAGGGATCGGCAGCCGGTACTTCACGACGAACGGACCGGGCAATGTGCCGGCCGAAGCAGAGCCGTTCGAGCCGGCGCCGGATCGAGAAAGCAAGGCATATTTTGTGGAAGCGGACGAACTCGACCGGATCGAATTGCATGCGGGTGTGAGTGGCAGTGCACAACCTTTGCCAGTTGGATCAACACTGAAGCGACGGCGTCCTCTACTGGCAGCTCGGACCCGGATTCCTGGGCGAGCATAAGCTCGTATTGACTCGGCCGAATGGAGAGGAAGTTCAGGTGCGGGTGCAGGTACATCCTAAGACGTACCGGCAAGCCAGTCAATAAATCTAGCCGAACCAGGTTTGCGGCGCTTCGAGCGCGCCGGCAAGGTCATTGAGAAACGCCGCAGCCTGCGCGCCGTCGACGACGCGATGATCGCTCGAGAGCGTGATGGTCATCATCGGGCGAATTCCGGGCTGGCCATCGACGGGAACGACGCGATCGGCAATGCGGCCAACCGCGAGCACGGCGGCTTGCGGCGGCGTGATGATGGCGCTGAAGGCATCGATGCCGAACATGCCGAGGTTGCTGATGGTGAAGGTGCCGCCAGTGATATCGGGCGGATGCAGGCGGCCGGCGCGGGCACGATCGGTGAGGTCGCGCCGACGTTGGGCGATTTCGCTGAGACTGGTGGCGCCGGCGTTGGGGATCACCGCGCCCACGACGCCGTCTTTCACCGCGATCGCGATGCTAATGTTGACGTCGGGATTCAGGCGGATGGAGTCGCCGGTCCAGCTTGCGTTTATCTTGGGATGTTTCGCAAGAACGCGGGCGACTAAGGCGACCAGCAGATCGGTGTGAGTGACTCCGGCGCCGAGCTGCTCGCGAGCTGCAACCAAGCCAGTTGCGTTGATTTCGCGGACCAGGAAGAAGTGCGGGGTGGTGGTCCAGCTTTGCGTGGTGCGCTCGGCCATCAGACGGGCGATAGTGCTGAGCGCTGGTGCGGGTCCCGGCTGCGGTGATTCGGCGGCGCGCTGCACATCTTCGCCGGTGATGACGCCATCGGATCCGGTTCCGCGGACGAGGGCGAGGTCGACGCCGAGTTCCTTGGCCAGACGCTTGGCTTTGGGCGAGATTTTCGGTGCTTCGGTGACAGCGCGCTGCGGCAGGTGCGGCGCGTGAGTTGCCGATAGCCGGAGGCTGCTCTCCCGGCGCGACGATCCACGCGATAGTTTGGCCGACCGGCACATCGGCGCCTTCGCACGATGTCACAGCGGCGAGAATGCCGTCGGCGGGAGCCTCCACTTCGAGCACAACTTTGTCGGTCTCAATTTCGAGCAGCGGCTCGCCCTTGGTGACCTTCTCGCCTTCCTTCTTGCGCCAGGCGAGAAGCTTGCCGGTCTCCTGCGCCATTTCGAGCGCGGGCATTACGACGCTGACGGCCATCTCAGCTCGAGACTCCGGCTTTCTCCAATTGCGCGCTGGCCTCCACCATTTCGACGACGCGGCGGCTGGGCGGCGGGTCGTGCTCGCGCGTCGGTGGGAAGCGGACCTTCGACGGTGATGATAATGCGCGCCCGCGACCATCAGTTTTTCGGCGGGGAAACGCGTGATGACTTCGTGGCCGGTTTCGGTGACCACGATCTCTTCCTCGATGCGCGCGGCGCTCCAGCCGTCTTTCGAAGGCCAGAAGGTTTCGAGCGCGAACACCATTCCGGGTTTGATTTCGTGCGAATGTTCGAGCGAAACCAGGCGGCTGATCACGGGCTTTTCCCAAATGGCCAGCCCGATGCCGTGGCCGAACTGCAGAGCGAACGCGGCCTCTTCGTTGGCGAATCCGAACTCCTGCGCCTTGGGCCAGACGGCGGCGATTTCCGCGGTGGTGCGGCCGGGGCGGATCAGCGAAATGGCCGCGTCCAGATATTCGCGGCAGCGCTTGTAGGCGTCCACCAGCGCGTGCGAGCCGTAACCGATGGTGAAGCAGCGGTAGTAACAGGTGCGGTAGCCCATGAAGGAATGCAGGATGTCGTAGTAGACCGGATCGCCGGGGCGCAGCACGCGATCGGAGAAAACGTGCGGGTGCGGATTGCAGCGCTCGCCCGAGATCGCGTTGACGCCTTCGACGTATTCCGACCCCAGGTCGTAGAGCATCTTGTTGGCCAGCCCGACGGCTTCGTTCTCGCTGAGGCCCGGTTTCATGGCGCGATAAAGTTCGTCGTAGGCCGCGTCCACCATCATGGCGGAGGTGTTGAGCAGCGAGATCTCGTCCTGCGTTTTGATGACGCGCGCGTCGGACATGAGCTGCTGGCCATCGACCACCGTGATGCCTTCGCGCTGCAGGGCAAATAAGATCGGCGGCTCGACTACGTCGATACCGACCGGCTGTTTGTGCAGGCCGCGCATGTTCGAGCTCGATTTTGATCTTGCGCGCGACGTCTTCGGCGCGCCCCATTTCGGGAGACATCGCGCCGCGCAGCAGCGCGATACCGGGCCGCGAGCGCTCGCCCAGCCAGGGGCAATTGAGCTGATGGTGCCGGGCGGCCGAGCCGAAGTCCCACAGGATCGGCTCGTCATTCTGCGGCAGCAGAGTGAAGCGGCTGATCTTGTCCTGCGCCCAGGTGCCGATGTGCGTGGAGGTGATGTAGCGCACGTTGTTCATGTCGAAGCACAGCAGTGCGCCCATCTCCGATTTCGCCAACAGGGCTTTGGCGCGTGCCAGGCGCTCGCGGCGCAGGCGGTCCATATCGATGCGCTGCTCCCAATCCACCGCCATGGTTCCGTAAGTCTTCAGTGCCACGATTCGTTCTCCAGTTGTCGATTATTTTTCGCCGCAGAGGGCGCGAGCCGCCTCGAACACCGACTTCTCGGTGGGGACGGTGACGTCCTCGAGCGGCGGCGAGAACGGAATGGGAACATGCATCGCTCCCATGCGCTTCACGGGCGCTTCCAGATCGAAGAACGCGTCCTTCGGTGATCACCGAGGCAATCTCCGCGGTCACTCCGTAGCGTCCGTAGCCTTCGTCGACCACCATCACGCGCGAGGTCTTCTTGGCCGAATCGATCATGCGTTTTTTCGTCCAGCGGCCAGAGCGTGCGCGGATCGACCACTTCGGCGCTGATGCCCGACTCTTCGAGCAAGCTTGGCCGCGCCCAGCGCCACCTGCACCATGCTGCTGGTGGCGACGATGGTGACGTCGTCGCCCGCGCGCTTGATGTCGGCGACGCCGAGCGGAATGGTGTACTCTTCGTCCGGCACCGGGCCCTTGAGCCGGTACATCATCTTGTCTTCGAAGAAGACGACCGGGTTGTCGTCGCGAATCGCGGTTTTGAGCAGCCCCTTGGCGTCGTAAGGCGTGGAGGGCATCACGACCTTCAGCCCCGGGATGTGGCAGAACCAGGCGTGCAGCGATTGCGAGTGTTGCGCGGCCGAGCGGCGCGTGGCGCCCAGCGTGGTCCGCATCACCATCGGCACTTTCCACTTGCCGCCCGACATGTAATGAATCTTGGCGGCCTGGTTCACCATCTGGTCCATGGTCAGAGCCGACGAAATCGCCGAACATGATGTCGACCACGGGACGCATTCCGGTCATCGCTGCGCCGACCGCGATCGCCGTGAAGCCGGCTTCCGAGATCGGCGTGTCGAGCACTCGTTCGGGACCGAACTCGTCACCAAGCCGGTGAGGACCTTGAAGGGATGGCCCGCTTCGGCGATGTCTTCGCCCAGTATGAAGACGCGGGAATCGCGGCGCATCTCTTCGGCGAGCGCCTCGCGGATGGCTTCGCCGAGAGTTAATTCCCGGACGGCGATGGCGACTTCAGGCATAGACGTCCTGCTCCACCTTGTCGACGTTCGGATAAGGAGCGGCGAGCGCGAACTGCACGCGCCTTGTCGATTTCGGCTTTCACTTCGGCGTGAATCTGATCGAGCGCGATTGTTGGCCGGTGAGATCGATCGGCTAGCAGTTTTATCGGATCGCGATCGGTTTTCCACTCCTGCTCTTCCTGCTTCGAGCGGTAATATTCGCGGCTGACATCGCCGACGTGATGGCCCATGTAGCGATAGGTGTTGACGACCAGGAACGCGGGACCTTCGCCTTTGCGCGCGCGGTCCACCAGCCTGCTGGCCGCGGCGTAGACAGCGCGGACATCCTGGCCATCCACGCTCTCGGACGGCACGCCGAACGCCGGGCCGCGCGCGAGAATGTCGCCGGCGGTGGTTTCCGAGTAGTGCGTGTACTCGTTGTACATGTTGTTTTCGCAAACGTAGATCACCGGCAGCTTCCAGAGCGCGGCCATGATTCATCACTTCGTAGAGCACGCCTTGGCCGAGCGCGCCTTCGCCGAAGAAGCAGACCGCGACCTGGCCGGTGCCCAGGCGCTTGGCCGAAAACGCCGCGCCGGTGGCGATGCCGGTGCTGCCGCCGACGATGGCGTTGGCGCCCAGGTTGCCGGTGTCGGGATCGGCGATGTGCATGGAGCCGCCTTTACCCTTGCAATAGCCGGCTTCTTTGCCAAGCAGCTCGGCGAACATGCGGTCGATCGACGCGCCTTTCGCGAGGCAATGGCCGTGGCCGCGATGCGTGCTGGTGATGTAGTCGTCGGGACGGAGCGCCTCGCAGATGCCGACGGCGACGGCTTCCTCACCTATATAGAGGTGAGCGAGGCCGGGCATCAGGGCGCGGGTGTAGAGATCGTTGACCTGTTCTTCGAACAACCGGATCATCAGCATCCGGCGGTACATGCGGAGCAGGCGTTCGGCGCTGGTGGTGGCGTCAGCCGTGGAAGGGTGTACAGCGGTGGTCATTGGGGGTCCTTCGACATCATAATCCACTTTACCTGGGAGTGGAGTCCGTTATCGACGTGCTTGAGTTGATGCGAGCCGCATTGATGGACAGTCTCGCACGAAAGTTGCTAAGCTAGGAGACTGTAAACATCTGTAAAATAGCTAGTTAGTAACACTTGAAATATTACATATAGTGTAATATAATAAGTTCATGAGGGAGCCGGATCTAAGGCAGGGAAGGGAAGCTGCCCAACTGACTCAAATGCAGGCAGCCGGCAAACTTGGTGTCTCCCAACCCTACCTGTCGCTGCTAGAAAAGGGTGACCGCAAGGTATCTGCAAAGTTAGCCCGAAAAGCGGTGACGCTCTATCGCTTGTCCCCAGTTGTTCTTCGATTCACTATGAAAGCGACATCTGCTAAACGCCCGGCCGTGCCCGCTCAAACAATGGCAGAAGAATTATCGGCCTTGGGCTATCCGGGGTTTTCTCACGTACGATCGCGTCGCAAGCGGAATCCGGCGGAGGTGTTGTTTTCGGCATTGGCTCAAGAAGATTTGGAGTCCAGGCTCTCTGAAGCCCTCCCTTGGGTTGTTTTGCAATACACAGACTTGGATTGGAACTGGCTGGTCAGTGCGGCTAAACAGCATGATCTTCAGAACCGGCTCGGCTTTGTCACGACCTTTGCAGTTCGCGTCGCTGAGCGCCAGGGAGATTCGTCGAAAGTGGCTGCACTTAAACGATACGAGAGTCTTTTGGAGTCCGCGCGGCTTGCCAAACAGGATACGTTCTGTCATGAGTCATTGTCCAAAGCCGAGAGAGATTGGCTGGAACAAGAGCGTTCCGAAGACGCCCGTCATTGGAATGTACTGACGGATCTCAGGCCTGAGCATGTGAAATATGCCAAGACCTGAAGTGATGCCCGAACCCTGGAACGCGTTCTTCGCCGACCTGGATTCTGATGCTAGCCGAAGAGGTTCATCTACACTGCCTGGGTGGCTTCGTCATCAGTGTCTGTTATGGCATGGAACGACCGACTGATGATGTGGATTTCACATCTCTACATCCGAGCGATCAAAACGAGAGAGTGCTGAGTTTAGCGGGAGAAAGTTCACCATTACGGCGCAAACACAAGGTGTATTTGCAACGGGTAACCGTAGCGAATTTGCCTGAAGGTTATGAAGACCGTCTGATCGAGATGTTCCCCGGTACATATCGAAACGTTCACCTTTTTGCATTGGACCCTTACGACCTTGCACTAACCAAAATCGACCGCAACATTCAGCGCGACAGAGATGATGTGAAGCATCTTGTTAAGACAGTGCCCTTGGACCGGCAGATCCTACAAGACAGGTTTGAACGGGAACTTCGGCCGATATTTGTGGGCGACGTGCGGCGAGCAGAGTTGACACTGAAGCTTTGGATCGATGCTTTCTACTGAGAGAGAGGCATTTTACTAAGAGAAATGCACACCAACATGCGCGGGGTTATTCGCTGGCGGGAAGGCTGAACGCCAGATACTCGCCCGAATACGAGCCCTCCGCTGACGGCGATGACGATGTACTGTTTGCCGTTCAGCATGTAAGTCATGGGCGATCCGCTCTGCGGGGCCGGCATCCAGACCGCGCCGACCTCTTGGCCGGTGGCTTTGTTATAGGCGCGCAGCATCGCGCCGCGGGGATGAGCGTCCGAGGTCGTGACCTGCGGGTCGGCGGCGATAACGAGCGTCTTAGTCACCAGCACACCGACGTAACCGGGCTGGCCGGTGCGCGGGATGTTCAGGCCCTGGAGCGCCTGATGATTGCGGATATAGTCGGGAGTTTCGCCGTGGGCGATCTGCCAGACGAAATCGCCGGTGTCCATGTTGATGGCGGTGATGCGGCCATAGGGCGGTTTCAGCAGCGGCAATCCTTGTGGGTTCAGGTTAAGGCCGCGGCCGACTCCGGCAGTGGTCGCGTTGGCAGGCGTCGCAAGCGCGGAATCGCCAGCTACCGGACGGCTCGGTGCGCGCGCAGCGGGAAGGGGCGCATCGGCGCCGACGTTTTCACCCGGGCCCGGACACGTAGTGAACGCCCGTGGCTGCGAATCCTTCGACGTACTCGATGTCCGAGAAGCCTTTGTCCGGCGAAGGAAGCAGCGCGACCGGCGGCATTGAAATAAACGAAGGAATGTAGGCGATGTGGGTTTCCGGATCGTACGAAAACCCGGGCCAATTCATGCCGCCCGAGGATCGGAAGGAGGCAATGGGTCCACCGGCTTTGCTGACCACTGTGGGCGTGAAGACTGGGCCGAGCTTGTATTGCGAAACGATCTTCAGCGCTTCAGCGTGAAGCTCGGGCGTGAAGTCGATCAAGCCGTCGACCGTGACGCCCTGGTAGTCGAAGGCGGGCGGCTTCGTCGGGAACGGCTGCGTGGGAGAATACCACTCGCCCGGCACGTCGCCTTTTTCCACGGGCCGCTCCTCGATTGGCCAGATGGGCTCACCGGTCACGCGATTGAAGGCGTAAAGAAACGCCTGCTTGCTCGATTCGAGCACCGCCTTGACCGGGCGGCCATTCACGGTGATATCGGCGAGGATCGGCGCAGCGGCGATATCCATATTCCAGATGGAGTGATGGACCAACTGGTAATGCCACTTGCGCTGGCCGGTTTTCAGATCCACGCAGACCAGGCTATCGGCGAACAGGTTGTTGCCGGGGCGGTGGCCGCCGTAGAAATCGGACGACGGCGTCTCGACCGGCAGGTACGCCAGGCCAAGCTCTTCATCGACGGCCATCTGGCTCCATACTCCGGTATTGCCGTTGACGGCCCAGGATTCCGTCATCCAAGTGTCGTTGCCGAATTCGCCCGGCCTGGGAATGGTGTTGAACTGCCAAAGTTTCCTTCCGGTCTTCACGTCGAACGCGAGAACCATTCCTTTGGTGTTGTTGTGGGTCTTGGGAGTGCCACCTTCGCGGAACGCGGAGCCTACCAGCACAACTCCGCTCTTGGTCACGGCCGGCGTCGCATGCAGGCCGATTTCGCCGTTGACTAGATCGATGGGCAGTCCCGTGCCGTAGACCGCGAATCGTTTCATGTCGACTGCGCCGTTGTCGCCGAACGACGGAACCAGCAAGCCGGTTTTGGCGTCGAGGCAGATGAGGCGATAGCCGGGTGTCACGTAGAGGATCCGTTCTTGCGATCCGTCGGACCAATACGACAGGCCGCGGCCGGAAAGCTGTCGAGGGGCAGCAGCTCCGCGCGCGCCTTCGTGCTCGCCGTGTACCCACAGCAGTTCGCCAGTGGCTGCATCCAGCGCGATTGCAGCACGGCGGGAGCCCGCGGTCGCATAGACGACACCGTTGACCATCAGCGGAGTTCCTTCCAGCTTGAACTCCGGCCGGTTGCCAAGATTGTCGGTCTTGAATCGCCACACGATTTCGAGCTTGTTGAAATTTTGGGCGTTAATCTGATCTAGCGGCGAGTAGCGGAAATTGCGGAGGTCGCCGGCGTAGGAGGGCCATTGCCCGTTGCCCACGCCGGATTGCGTCCAGGCGAGGCCGGCGAAAAGCGACACTAACGCCGCGAGCGCCGGAAATACTCTATGCGGCATCGCGCTAAAACGGGCTCTTGGCGCTCTTCGGCCACACCACGCCCTGGTCTTTCTTGGTCACGGGCGCGAGTCCTTTGTAGACAAATTTCTGGACGCGCTGGCCGCGGTAGGTCTCAGTGGTGAACAGGTTGCCTTTCGAATCGGTGGCGAGGGAGTGGACGCCATAGAACTCGCCGGGTTGGCGGCCGCCCTCGCCGAAAGTGGTCAGCATTTCGAGCGAATCGCGTTCAATGATATGCACGCGATCGTTTTCCCCGTCGGCGAGATAAATATACTTCTGCTGCGGGTCCTTGGAGAAAGCAATATCCCATGCAGAGCCGGAGCCCAGCGTGTTTTTCTCGAAAAACATCTCTTTGACGAAAGTGCCGTCGGGCTTGAATACCTGGATGCGGTCGTTGACGCGGTCGCAGACATACAGCAGGTTGTCGTGCGAGAGCTCGGCGCAGTGCACGGGATTGCGGAACTGCTGCGGCGGTGGGCCATTGGGATTGTAGTTGCCCATGTCGGCGTCGTCAGGCTTGTGGCCGTAAGCGCCCCAGTGACGTTTGTAAGCCCCGGTCTCGGCGTCGAAGACGATCACGCGATGATTGCCGTAGCCGTCGGCGACGTAAAGCTCATTGGTCTTGGGATCAACGAATGTTTTGGCCGGCAGCCGGAGGTTCTCGATATCGTTGCTGCCCTTGCTATGGGCGGGCTTGCCGATCTGCATCAGGAATTTTCCGTCCTGGGTGAATTTCAGGACCATGTTGTCGTTGAAAGACTGGACGCCGCTGACTTGGGTTTCGTTGTAGGCGGTCTTATCCTCGGCAGCGCCCCGACCACGGCCGCGGCCACCAGCCGGTGCGCCCCGTCCGTTGCCGCCAATCCAGACGTTGCCCTTGTAATCGACAGTGATTCCATGGTTCGATTCCGGCCAGTCGTAGCCGTTGCCCGGGTCCGCCCCAGTGGCCGATCAGGTTGCCTTCCTCATCGAACTCGAGCACCGGCGGGGCGGCGGCGCAGCATTGCGCAATTTGCGGAGTGGCCGAGGCGTGCTGCTCGCCGGGTTCGAGCGAACCGCCGCGGTGGATGATCCAGATGTGGTCGTAGGAATCGACCGATACGCCGATGGTCTGGCCGAGCAGCCAGTGGTTCGGCAGCGGCTTGGGCCACATGGGATCGACTTCGAACCGCGGCGCCTGGGTGCCACCGGCCGCGTGAACGACCACACGCTTTTGGAGTAGGGCCGATCCGATTGCGAGCGCGATGAGCACTACGGCGAAGGTCACGCCGACATAGAGATTACGCTTCATGCTGGATACCCTCCCTTCTGGGATCAAAGCCACTATATCTAAAATAGAGCCACTATACACGATTCGATTTTCGGATGTAAGCTGTTGTGGGGCAGGTCCCGACCTGCCGACATGGCAATTCTGAAAGGAGAAGTCATGCGGGTGAGAAAAATGATGCGGCGGGTTCTGCCGGCGGCGGTGACACTCATGTTCGCGCTTTCGGCGCAGGACGTGAAGCCGACTTGTAACCACTGCTCGGCGACTTATATTCCGACGGACGAGTTACAGGCGTATGTGATCCGCGCGGTGACGAACGGCCTGGTGGATCAGCAGGTCCGTTCAGTGGATATTGGGAAAAGCCAGATCGGCATCGGCGTGGTTCATCGCGGCAAGCTGGATGCGCCAGCGCCCAATTCTGTAGCCGAGCACGATCTGATCAGCGAGGTGTATCACGTGATCGACGGCTCGGCGACGCTCGAGACTGGTCCCGACATCGTTGGTATGAAACGCCGGCCGTCGACGCTGCAAACGGTGCGCGAGTACAACGGTCCGGGCAACAATGGGAGCTCGATTACCAACGGCGTGACTTACCATCTGAAGCCGGGCGACGTGATTGTGGTACCGGCAGGAGTGGGACACTTGTTTACCAAGATCGACGATCACATTACGTATCTGATGGTGCGGATCGATCCGGACAAGGCGGTTCCGCTGAAGGATGAGGCGGCGTCGAAGGCTTACTTGCGAAGTGATCCGAAGGGGAGCGCGCGGGAGAAGTAGCTATCACTTGGCGCCGCGGTATTACGAGGTGGCCTGCGCTACCAAGGGCGCTGGCGTGTTCCACGAGGCGATTCGCGCGCGCGATAGCAGAAGCGTCGAGATCAGGCTGCACGCGGCAGCGGCCGATAGCCACGCGCCGGGCATCGCACGGTTGCCGGTGGCGTGGATCAGGTAAGTGCAAATCGCAGGAGTGAATCCACCGAAGACGGCGGTTGCGAGACTGAAAGCCAGCGAAAATCCGGATGCGCGCACTTCGGGCGGCATGATCTCGGTGATGAACGGGACCATCGCGCCGCTGCAACTGCCGAACATGCAGGAGAGCCATAGCTCGACCATCAACAATCGGGGCAGGGAAGGCGCGCTGGCTAACCAAAAGAGCGCGGGGTAAGCGGTCAGGATGGTCAGCGTCGTGAAAGCGATCAACAAGGGGCGACGTCCTACTTTGTCCGAGAGCGAGCCCATAACCGGAACCCAGATAAAATTCGACGCGCCGACCAGAAGCGTGACCAGCAGGCTCCCAGTATTGGTGAGGTGCAGCACCGAAGTACCGAAGGTCGGCGTGTAGGCGGTAATCATGTAAAAGGTCACCGTGACGACAGTCGCCGTCATGGTTCCGAGGATGACAAGCCGCCAGTTCGCCGCGACTGTCCGCACGATTTGGGTCATCGAGGGCCGGTGCTTGCGCGCGCTAAACTCCGCGGTCTCTTCAAGCGATCGGCGGATAACGAAAACCAGGGGAATGATCAGGCAGCCGATTAGCAG
>CAWACO010000017.1:0-66701 GCA_963780485.1 Bryobacterales bacterium | reverse complement strand
CAGTGCGGTAAACTGGCCCCATGCTGCGCGCGTTGGTCTTGCTGGCCGCCGCGATCCCCCTGTTCGCAGCCGACACACCCATCTTCCCGCCGTTCCGCATCCTCGGAAACCTCTACTACGTCGGTGATGACGACCTCGCCAGCTACCTGATCGTCACGCCCCAGGGCAGCATCCTGATTAACACCGGCTATGAATTCTCGGTTCCCGACATCCGTTCGCGATTAAAGACCCTGGGATTCCAATTCACCGGCATCAAGATCCTCCTCGTCACCCACGCCCACAGCGACCACGCGGCCGGCATGGCCACCATGAAGAAACTTACCGGCGCGAAGATGCTGGCCATGGAACGTGAAGCCCCGCTGCTCGAATCCGGCGGCAAGACCGACTATCTGTTCGGCAGCAACGGCTGGTTCAATCCCGTCAAGGTCGACCGCACCTTCCAAGACGGCGACAAGATCGAGCTCGGCGGCACCGTCCTCATCGCGCACCTGACGCCCGGCCACACCAAAGGCAGCACCAGTTATACGTTCGACATCGCCGAAGGCGGGCGCACCTACCATGTTCTGATCGCGAACCTGGGCACCATCAATCCCGGAACCGTCCTGGTTCACAACCCCGACTATCCGAACATCGCCGACGACTATGCTCAAACGTTCCGTATCCTGCGCGCCCTCCCCTGCGACATCTTCCTCACCTCGCACGCCTCCCAGTTCGGACTCTTCAGCAAATACCGTCCCGGGATGCCCTACGATCCCGACAGATTCCTAGACCACGGCATTTATCTTCGCGTCATCGATCGCCAGGAAAATGCGTTCCTCGAGCAGTTGGAGGAAGAGAAGGCCGACGACCAAGCCTGGCGCGACCACAAGCAGTTCAAAGACGTCCCTCGTCAATGAAAGGATCT
Organism: Bryobacterales bacterium; assembly: GCA_963780485.1. Classification (GTDB taxonomy): domain Bacteria; phylum Acidobacteriota; class Terriglobia; order Bryobacterales; family Bryobacteraceae; genus Palsa-89. Next base: position 65,797 of record CAWACO010000017.1, on the reverse strand, counting down.
ACTATGTGCCTTCGGTTCATGCGCCTCCACTTAGTAATTCCCGGCGTTATAGCCTTAATAGGTATGGCCAACGCGCAGACTCCCGCCACTCGCGACCTTAATCTCAAAGGCGATCGTTTCAAACCCCTCACCTACGACCAATTGACGCCCGAGCAAAAGGCCATGGTCGAGCACTTATTTGCCGGCGAGCGCGGCGGCATGAATGGACCGTTCAACGTCCTCCTGCGTAGCCCGGAAACGGGCGACCTGGCGCAGAAGCTCGGCGCACAATTGCGATTCCACTCGGCACTGTCGGCCAAGCAGCGAGAGCTTGCCATCATCATCACGGCGCGCTACTGGACCGCGCAATACGAATGGACAGCCCATCGCAAGCTCGCAATGCAGGCCGGCATAAGCCCCGCCATCGCGGATGCCATTGCAGCCGGCCAGCGGCCCGCCTCCCTGGAGCCCGACCAGGAAATCGTCTACAATTTTTGTAACGAGATCCTGAATACCAAGCAGGTGAGCGATGCCACTTACAAAGCCGCGGTCGACAAGCTGGGCGAGCGAGGCGTCGTGGATTTGACAGCCCTAGTTGGCTATTACCAATTCGTCTCCATGATTCTCAACCTGGACCGTTATCCGCTGCCCGACGGCGCCAAGCCGGAATGATAAAGCCGCAGTCGATAAAGCCGCAGCCGCTAAGAGGAGGTCACAGTGAATAAGTTCTCGATTTCTAGCCTGTTTCTTCTATCAGCCTTCGCCTTCGCCGCCGATTCCACCAAGCCTGTAGCGGACGCCACGTTTTCCAAAGACATCGCGCCCATTCTCGAGCGCTCCTGCCAGAACTGCCATCGCGCCGGATCCATCGCGCCCATGTCGCTCCTCACCTATAAAGACGCGCGGCCGTGGGCTCGATCGATTAAAGAGAAAGTCGTCCGCCGCGAGATGCCGCCCTGGCACATCGACCGCAACGTCGGCATCACCAAGTTCAAAGAAGATCCGTCTCTGACCGACGCCGAAATCGCGACCATTTCCAACTGGGTCGACCACGGCGCGCCCGAGGGCAATCCCGCCGATATGCCGCCGCCGCGCCAGTTCAGCGATCTCGATAAATGGCAGATCGGCAAGCCGGACATCGTCGTATCGATGAAGAAGCCCTATCGGCTGAAGGCCAACGGGCAGGACGAATATTACGACGTCGACATCGATCCCGGCTTCAAGGAAGACGTTTACATCCAGGCAGTCGAGACCAAGCCGGACATGGGTTTCAAGGTCGTCCATCATGCCACCACCAACCTGATCGAAGATCCCGAAGATGATCCGGTGGGCCTCTTCTTGAACGAATACGCCGTGGGCAAGAACGCCGACATCTTCCCCGAGAATTCCGGGCGCTTGATCCGCGCCGGCTCGAAGGTACATTTCAATCTGCATCTGCATCCCAATGGCGAAGTGACTCCGGTCAGCGTCTCGCTCGGTCTCAAGCTGTTTCCCAAAGGTGTCGTTCCGAAGTACGTGACGTTCACGCAGCACATGGGCGACGTGGCCGATCTCGACCTGCCTGCCGGTCAGATCACTCGCAGCGACGGCTATTTCCGTCTTCCGAAGCCGGCTATGCTGTCCGCGTTTCAGCCGCATTTCCATACCCGCGGAAAAGCGCAGTGCATGGAGGCGATCTATCCCGACGTTCGCGCCGATTCAGCCCGTCCCGGCCCAGCGCGATCGGAAACGCTCAGTTGCGTGAGCAATTACCAGTTCGGCTGGAGCATTACCTATCCCTACGCCGAAGATGTCGCTCCGCTGCTGCCCGCCGGCACGGTGATTCACGTCACCACCTGGCACGACAACACCGACAACAACAAGTTCAATCCGAATCCGAAGAATTGGGTTGGATACGGCCAGCGGACCATCGATGAAATGAGCTTCGCTTGGGTCAGCTTGTACTATCTCGACGAAGCCGATTATCAGCAGCGCGTCCAAGCTAGAAGTCTCCAGGCCAAAAAGCAGCAATGAAGCAGCAGTTGTGCCGGGCCGCGCTGGCTCTTAGCTTCGTAGTGGGAGTGCGCGCTCAACCACCCGCGCCGACCTACATTCCGCAAACGAAGTTTTCAAGCGGCCAGGATGTCCAACCGGTCTTTGAAGGATGGCTTCGAAACGCCGACGGCACATTCACCATGGTCTTCGGATACTTCAACCGGAATTGGCAGGAAGAGCTCGCGATTCCCGGCCGGTCCCGACAACAAGCTTGAGCCCGGCGATCCCGATCGCGGCCAGCCGACGTATTTTCTACCCCGGACGCCAGCAATTTATCTTTCGAGTGCAAGTCCCTGCGGATTGGGGACAGAAAGAACTGGTCTGGACCATCACCGCGCACGGCAAAACCGAAAAGGCCTACGCGCAGCTTCTGCCCGTGGAGGAAATCAGCGAACGGATGATCATGACCCGCGGCGGCCTAAATCCGGGTGAGGATGATCCCAACCAGCCGCCGGCTATCACGATTGCTCCGCCCGGCGCGGCCAGCGTGGCGACGCCTTTGACTCTAACCGCGCTCGTCACCGACGACGGACTTCCTAAGCCGCGGCAGCAACCGAAGCCTCGCCCCGGCGCTCAAAGCAACACTGTAGTGAATCGCCCCAGAGGCCTCAACGTGAGCTGGCTCCAATATAAAGGACCAGCGAAGGTTACCTTCGAGCCGGCCGGTATGATCATGGTCTCAGGCGGCCAAGCCGTCACGACAGCGCACTTCGCCGAGCCCGGTACTTACGTGTTGCGAGCCACGGCGAATGACGGCGCGCTGTCCACAATCACCGACATCACGGTTACTGTTTCCCGCTAGAACCTGAAAAGCAGCGCCAGCCGCAACAGTCGCGGGTTGGTGATGGTGAGGACGTTTCCGCCTAGGCCGCAGTTCGCCGGCGAGGAACCGCCGCACGCGGATTTGGGCAGCAAAGGCGCAGCGTCGCCCGTGAGGGACTGTGATTCGCTCACCGCAGCGTTGTTGTTTAATATGTTGAAGATCTGCACTTCAGGTTCAAGCACGTACTTGTCCTTGAACCGGAAGCTCCTCTTGAGACTTACGTCGAGCTGATTGAGGCGCGGCGAGACGACCGATCCAGGCGGGACCAATTGGATGGTGTCGGAGGCTTGGCCGAACACCGTACCGGTTGGGAAAATTCGCGCGCCTGGCGTGCAGCCGTCGCAATTCTTGGGATAAACGGTGTTGGCGTTGATTGTCCAGCTGCGTTGAAGATAGCCATCGTCGGCCACACCGGCTGTGCTCCCGGAAGGCGCCCAATTGCCCTGGTAACGGTTGCTATAGAACGACACGGCGCCCTGAATTCCCCACCTTATAGGCAAACCGCCCTGGATCTTGAACTCATTTTGCCAGGCTGGACCGGGTACCGAGCCTAAACTGGCGATGTTGATCCCGCCGGGGCCCACGAGACTCGAAGAACCGAACATATCGCAGTAGCGCAGAGCATTCGGATCGTTGAACTTGTTACCCGCGATCGTTGTGAAGCTGCCGGCGGTCTCGGCGCAGTTGCGGTCTAAGTCGCGATCAAGAGTCCAACCGAAGAGCGCGAACATCCCGCGCGGCAGACGCGCCGTTACTTGTGCTTCGTAGCCGGTGTAGACGTTCTTCACCAGACTCTGAGGCGCATTGGTCTGCCATAGCACGGGGGCTCGGGCTGCGGCCGCCGAACTTAAGGCAAAGACCGTGATTGGACTACCGTTCAAAGGATTCGTGATGCTGAAGGGCGTCCAGTCACCGGGACTCTGTGCATAGTTTTCAACCAGCGTTTGCTGATATTGGGAACGACGATACCAGTTCAGTATCTTCGAGACTCGGAACTGGAAGTACAAGAACCACGAAATCCTGGATGGCGGCCAAGAAGGATTTCTTCCGTCGGATCCAGCCACTACCTCCACTTTGCGCAACAAATGGCCGATGTACTATATCATCCAGGGCAAGTGGACCGGAACGCTCACGCCAAGACTGATCACGGAACTCGGCGTGACGCTCAGCCACCTCGATTACAATGACCTTTATCAACCCGGTCTGGACCAAGCGCCGAACACCGCAGGCTGGTACGCCCACACAACGGCCAGAGACCTTGGCACCGGTTTGCGCTTCTTCGCCCCGAGGAGCAACCAGCATTTCCAGACCACGCGGAACCTCTTCATGGGAGCCGCCACCTACGTGACGGGCTCACACACGATCCGGGTAGGCATCCAAGACAGCTTCGGGCCGTACCACGTGAGCGTCAACGAGAATGGCGACGGTTACATGCAGTTCATCAACGGCGTCCCGAATAGTTTCATCGCCCTTAACACGCCGTACTTTCAATTTCCCAATTTGGATCAAGATATCGGGATTTTTGCCACCGACACGTGGAAATTTAAGCGCTTCGCGATCACGGCGGGAATTCGCTTTGAATATCTTTCGGCCGACATTCAGGCCATAAACGCTCCAGCCGGCCGATTCGCTCCGGCGCGCACCCTGAATGCGATTGACTGCAACACCATAAAAGGCATGGGCTGCTGGAATGACTGGGCGCCGCGAATTGGAGCTGTCTACGATGTCTTCGGCAATCACAAGCTGGCTGTGAAAGCCGGATTCGGAAAGTACAATACGCCGTACGCGACGGGATTCACCAACAACTTTAATCCGTTCGCGGGCGTAGGTGCAGCGGTCCCCTGGACTGCCGTTGGCGCCAACCTTCCTCAGTGCGTCCCGGTTACGTTCAACGGTCAACCGGCTCCGAATCCGAATTGCTTCCCGACTGGTGGTTTTAACGGCGTAGGAGCTCTTCCCGGAGTGGGTGCCGGCACGCTTGGCGCTGGACCTTCGGGATTCGGAACCGTTGCAAACAGCACGGGTGTGGGCCTCGACCCCAACTGGCATCGCGACTATAATTATCAATACAACGCTGGAATCCAGCAGGAAGTAGCCAGTGGGGTTACTTTCACAGGAACCAGAGCTTGTCTTTCTTGATTGCGCCACCGAAAGAGCCGTCAAAATCCTCGATTTTCACTGTGGTATCCGCACCGGACGCCGGATTGCAGTTCGCAGCAGAACCTGGGGGGCAGTTGCGGAGCCCGATGGTTTTATCGAGATTGCTCGCTTGCCACCAGCCGGTGCCGCTGCTGCCTCCTGCGAAGAACTGCAGGTGATACGTGTTGCCACCCTCCTTGGGAATGAGGTTGGTGTACATGCCGCCCGCCTGTACTTCGGCGGTGTTGTTATTGCCGGTGTAAGTGGTCTCTTGAATGGCCTCATTATCGATGTACTGCTGAATCGCATTATCGAGATAGGTGGTGTTGACCATCATCCCATCGAGCGTGCAGGTATCATGCGATGGGCCATTTCCGTGGACTGAGATGTAGTTCTGTTCGATCTGCTGGGAGCCGCCAATGTCTGGCAAATTCAAGTGGGCGCCCGGAATGTAAGAAGCGATCGACTGCATGTAGCGCCCAGTCGGGAGTGCGTCCATTTCGCTCCTGGTCAAGGTCTGCGGATACGAGGCATTCTCGACGTCCACCGTCGCCACGCGGGCTTCGACGTTGACTGTCTCTCCAACCGAACCTACCTTCAAGTCCGCATCCACAGGAACCGAGACGTTTGCGGGCACGACGATGGTTTGCTTCACAGTGCTGAAGCCCGTCATGCTGACGGTAACCGTGTAGGTTCCGGGCCGGAGGTCGACAATAGCATATCGTCCCTCGGCATTGGTTGTGACGGTTCGTTGTCCCTCGATCAGCACCTCGCTGGCAGCTTCGACAGTGGCATTGGCCACGACGGCGCCGCTGGTATCTCTGACTTGACCGGAAATCGTGCTCTGGGCCGAGGCCGACGATGGCAGCAGGATCAGCCGGTTTAAGTGATTCTGCGCGTGATCTGTTCTTTCAGCTTCTCGATCACTTACCTTATTGTCGCACCGCAACGTCGGCAACAAAGCAAAAAGCGAGTGGACCCTTGCCCACCCGCTTCGAACAAACCAACTAGACTTTAGAAGCGGAACAGCAACGCCAGCCGCAACAGTCGCGGGTTGGTGAGAGTCGTTATCGCACCGCCGAGGCCGCAGTTGGCAAATGAACCGACCGTTGAGGAGGCGCATTGCGAAGGCGCGAGGAACGGCGCGACGCCCGGGGATGTCGGCGAATAAGCGGCGGACACAGACGTTGATTGCAAAACTGCCGCGTTCGTGTTCAGGACATTGAATACCTGAATAGTGGGTTCCAGCACATATTTGTCGCGGAACTTGAATGTCCGCTTCAAGCTGAGGTCGAGCTGGGTGAGCCGCGCCGTACGCACCTGACCCGGGGCGACCAGGTTAATGGTCTCGGAACCCTGCAATGAGTTGAAGCCCGCATCGATCGGGCAACCAACCTCCGCCACGCCCGTAACGCAAGGAGCACCGGCGGGGGCAACGCCGATGCTGCCGTTCGGGTAGACCGACGCCGTCTTGGAGGCGATCGTAATCGTGCGGCCCAGATATCCGTTGTTGAGGGTTCCCGATCCCCCCGCTCCGGCGAAGCCACCCTGATACTGGTTACTCAGGAACGAAAGGCTGCCGACGAATCCCCAACGGATTGGAACGGAACTCTGCGCGGTAAAAGCATGAGCCCAGGGCGGACTCACCTTGCCCAGGCTCGCAATGTTAATGCCTTGGAATGTAAGGCTCGAACTCCCGAACAAATCGCAGTAGCGAAGAGTGTTCGGGTCGGCGAGCGGCTTGCTGACGGTGACGTTTTCCGCGCAGGAACGGTCAAACTGGCGATCCATGGTCCATCCCCCCGTGAGGAAGGCACCGTGTGGCAAGCGCGCCACGGCCGATACCTCGTAACCCGTATAGGTGTTGCGAGTCAGACTTTGCGGAGCGTTGGTTTGGAGCAGGGCTTGCTGCGGGAGAGAGGTTAGAGACGGGCTCAGGTTGAAAACAGTGATCGGCGTGCCATTGAGCGGGTTGATTATAGTCGCCGGCGTCCAGGACGAAGCGGGAACGCCATTCTCATTCACCAGAAAGAACTGCTGGTAGCGGGAACCCCGGTACCAGGAGACGTTCAGGGTTACACCTGAGTAGAGTTGCTGTTGGAGTGAGAGGTTGTATCCGAGGCCGTAATCGCGGTGCCAGTTCGGGTCGACGCCGACGCCGGTCGTCGCGCCAGTGACGGCGCCGAAGGTGGGATTCGAGCTCGGGCCAAGGTGCCCAGGCAGGATCGCCGAGGCGGGTGTACCTTGCGGGGCGAAGCCACCGACAGGATAGCAGCCGGGATTCGGAGAGATGACTCCGGCGATGGTCACCGGAGTGCAGTTCTGGCCAGGGATGGCAGGATTCAGCACCGGTCCCAGGGCGGGATTCGTGTTCACGTTCCAGGTGACGGCCTCCGTCTGTTGAAACAGTGGATTGAATGTGCCCGTGAAGCCGCTGCTGTATGGCGAGTTATACTTTCCGAAGCCGGCTTTGATGGCGGTCTTATGGTTGCCGAACAAGTCATAGACGACGCCGACCCTCGGCGCCCAGTCTTTCCAGCAGCCCATGCCCTTGAGGGTAGAACAGTCGATTCGCGCAATGGTCCGGGCGGGCGCGAACCGGCCAGGTGGCGCGTTTTCTGGGTCGACATCCGCTGCCAGGTATTCCCAACGAATGCCAGCCGTAACGGCGACCCGTTTGAAGTGCCAGGTATCGGTTGCAAAGATTCCCAAGTCCCCATCCAGATGGGTATGTTGAGAGTACGGCGAATTGTAGGCCGTAAAATTGACTGGCACGCCGTTCAGGAAGTTCGAGATGCCATCGCCGTTCAGGATTAAGCTTTGTGCGTCGTTCCGGCCGTTGCTGAACTCGGTGCCCACCTTGATATTGTGCGAGCCGGTTACATAGCTCGCGCTGGCATTGTAGCTGTTCCGCGTCGTCTGGTAATAAGTATTTCCAGTTCCGGCAACGTAACGCCGTAGGGTGCCATTATCGATCTGGCTTGTACCCGCGAAAAACGCGTTCGTTCCCGGGGCCTGAAGAACGCCAGGTTGATAGAGATCGTTGTAATCGAGGTGGCTGATGGACACGCCAGCTTCGGTAATCAGCCGCGGCGTCAATGTGCCGGTCCACTTGGTCTGAACAATGTAGTACATCGGCCATTTGTTGCGCTGCGTGGAGGCGACGGACGGGTCGACCGGGAGATACGTCTGGCCGCCATCGAGGATCTCATGCTGCTTGTACTTCCAGTTGCGTGTCCAGAAGGCGCTGAATTTATTCTTAGAATTGAGCTGGTAGGTAAGGCGCATCGACCCGGCGTAGATGTGCCCATCCTGAATGCCGGGTGCACCGTTGGGATAGACCGAGGCCCCAGCTTGCGTAAAGGTGACCTGTTGTCGCCCGGTCATCATGAACCACAACTGGTCTTTCTTTATCGGCCCGCCAAAAGCTCCGTCGAAGTCTTCAATTTTTACGGTCTTGTCCTGGCCGCCGAGCCCGCGTGCAGCCGTATTGGCATCAAGGTTATTTGCCTGCCAAAAGCCGCTGCCGCCGCTGCCACCTGCAAAGAGACTAAAGTGATACTGGTTGCCGCCGTCGCGCGGAACCAGGTTCGTGAACATCCCGCCACTTGAGATCTCCGCCGTGGTGCCGCCACCCTGGTAGGTGGTTTCCAGAATGGCCGCGTTATCGATGTATTGCTGGATCTGGCCGTCGGCGTAAGTGGTATTCACTTTCATGCCGTCGAGATAGTAGGAGTCATGCACCGATCCCAGTCCATGAATCGATATGTAGTTCTGTTCGATCTGCTGAGACCCGCCGATATCGGGTAGGTTGAGGTGCGCCCCAGGCACGTACGAACCGATTGACTGCATGTAGCGGCCCGTGGGGAGCTCGTCCATTTCCGTGCGCGTCAGGGTGGTCGGGTGTGCCGCGTTCTCGACGTCCACCGTCGCCACGCGGGCTTCGACGTTGACTGTCTCTCCAACCGAACCTACCTTCAAGTCCGCATCCACAGGAACCGAGACGTTTGCGGGCACCTCAATGGTCTCTTTGACCATGGCGAACCCCGGCGCGGTGAAAGTAACGACGTAAGTTCCCGGCCTCAGGTCGACAATCGCGTATCGTCCTTCCCCGTTCGTTTGGACAGTACGCACCCTCTCAATCAGCACCTCGCTGGACGCCTGTACCGTTGCATTCGCCACTACGGCGCCGCTGGTGTCTCTGACTTGACCAGAAATCGTGCTCTGGGCCGATGCTAACGATGGCAAAAGGGCTAGCACCACAAGGCCCGCAAAGATGTACGCAGCGAACTTGGCTTTAGTCATCTGCTTCTCCTAGTATTTCTTCCAGGTACTAAGTTCGAGCTAGCTAACAAACCCTAGAAACTACGTTTCGTGGATTATATGTTTAATCGCGTATCCATGTCAATGAGAAAATTATCGCCTACCGACCGTTCGGTCAGCGTTTTTCCGCGCCGTGACAGTCGGTTACCGAGCCCCGACCGAGAGGGAGCGGTCCCCAGCAACTAACAAGCAACCAGAAACCAGCAACCAGCAACCAGAAACTAGAAACTAAAATAGAATTTGGTCTCCCCCGCCCGCCAAGTCGCGTTCGATGTCCTGCGTAAGGTCGATACCGGCGGCTACGCGTCCGACCTGTTGTTGAAATACTCCGCCAAGCTTGACCCCCGCGACGCCGGTCTCGCGTCCGAAATCGTCTTCGGATGCCTTCGCTATCAGGCCCAGCTCGATCATGTGATCGGACTGCTCACAACCGGCTCCCTCGATGCCGAAGTGCGTATCGCGCTGCGCATGGGGATCTACCAACTGCGCTATCTGGAACGTGTTCCGCCTCACGCGGCCGTCAGTGAGAGCGTGGAGCTCGTGAAGCGGGCTAAGAAATGGTCCGCGGGCGGCCTGGTCAATGCCGTGCTTCGAAAAGTGGACCGCCAGCCCATCGCCTGGCCTAACTGGTCCGTCGAGCTATCGACGCCGGGATGGCTGCTCGAAAAATGGGAGCGGCGGTTTGGAGCCGAGACCACCGAGACCATCGCGCGCGAGTTCCTGAAGCCCGCTGAAACCTACACCGCCAGCACCGGGAGGATTCAGGACATCGGCGCACAATCGATCGTCCCCCTTCTAGACCTCCAAAAAGGTCAAACCTTCCTCGACCTTTGCGCGGCGCCCGGCAACAAAACCGCCCAGGCGCTTGAGTACGGCGTGCGCGCGGTCGCTTGCGATCTGCACTGGCATCGCCTCAAACAACTGAGCGATCTCAACTGCTGCCGCGTGGTGCTGGACGGAACCCAGCCGCTGCCCTTCCGTGCCAAGTTCGACCGCATTCTGGTGGACGCCCCTTGCTCCGGTACGGGCACTTTAGGCCGCAACCCGGAGATCAAGTGGCGCTTGCAGCCGTCCGATCTGATCGATCTGCACCGTAAGCAAGTCGCCCTGCTGCGAAATGCGATCGAGCACCTCAAGCCCGGCGGCCGGCTGGTTTATTCCACCTGTTCGCTCGAGGACGAAGAGAACCGATTGGTGATCGAAGCCGTGCGCCGGGGGTGGCGTGTGGTGGAGCGCCTGCCGGGCCGGGATGAAGGGGATGGCTTTTTCGTCGCTGTGCTAACATCGGACTAGTTTTTGTTCCGCACATGGTCGAAATCCTTCCATCTATCCTCGCGGCGGACTTTGCGCGCTTGGGCGAGGAGATCGCCAAGGTCGAACGGGCCGGAGCCTCCATCCTGCATGTGGATGTGATGGACGGCCACTTCGTGCCCAATCTTAGCTTAGGGATCCCGGTGGTCCGGTCAATCCGTAAAATTACTAAGCTACAATTGAATGTTCACCTTATGATTACCGACCCGGACCATTATGCACCTGAGTTCATCCAGGCCGGAGCCGATCACGTGCTGGTGCACCAGGAGGCCTGTACCCACCTCGATCGCACGCTGCGGATGATCCATCAGGAAGGCGCGCTGGCCGGCGTGGTCATTAACCCGGCGACGCCCGTGTCTACCCTGAGTGAGATCCTCGACTTGGTCGGCGAAGTGCTAGTGATGAGCGTGAATCCGGGTTTCGGCGGCCAGCATTTCATTCCCAACGCTCTCAAGAAAGTCCAAGCGTTGGCGTGGCGCCGCAAGGAGTTAGGGCTGGATTTTGCAATTGGAATCGACGGTGGCGTGGAGCTTCATAACGCCGGGGACATCGTCCGCGCGGGGTGTGACTGGTTGGTTGCAGGGACGTCGATTTTTCACACTCCCTCCCCCGGAGAGGCGTTCGTTCAGATGCAGCGAGCGGTCCGCGAGGCTACGCTCGTCAGAGTATGATCTAAAGCTTGTAGGTTAATTCTTTTAGGTTTGATCAACTATGGCTAAATACATTTTGGTTGTGATTCTGATGGCCGGTCTTTTGACTTCGTGCGGCTTCAAACGCAAGAAGTACGACAATCCGATCACCAAAGACACCAAGCAGCCCGACAAAGTGCTCTTCGACCGTGCTATCTCCGACATCGAGCACGGCCGGTTTGAAGTAGCTCGTATCACTCTCAACACGCTCATCAACACCTACGATCAGAGCGAGTTCCTGGCCAAAGCCAAGCTCGCCGTCGCGGACAGTTGGTATCGCGAGGGCGGCGCGGCGGGTCTGGCGCAGGCCGAGGCCGAATACAAGGACTTCATTCTGTTTTATCCCACCATGGAGGAAGCGGCCGAATCCCAAGAAAAAGTCTGCATGATCCATTACAAGCAGATGGAGAAGGCAGACCGCGATCCGAACCAGACGTTGCGCGCCGAGGATGAATGCCGTCAGCTGATTGTCCAGTTCCCCAACAGCAAGTACGTGGATGAGACGCAGCAACTTTTGCGCAACATCCAGGAGGCGCTGGCCGACGCTGAGTACAAGGTCGGATTCTACTATTACAAGCGGGGAAGCAATTTTGCCGCCGCCAACCGGTTCACGCAACTGGTGGAGCAATATCCGCTCTACAGCAAGGCGGATGAAGCGCTGTCCGAATTGGGCGACTCCTATGCTCGCTTGGGTAATCGTTTTCGGACGCAGGAGGGCGAGGCCTACGCCCGCATCGTGAAGGATTATCCGTTGAGCGAATATGCCGACAACGCCAAGAAAAAACTCCAGGAGCTGGAAATGGCCGTTCCGGAGGCTGATCCCAAGGCGGTCGCTCGAATGCAGTGGGAAAAGGAAAATCGGCAGAAAGTGGGAATGTTTGCTAAGACCGCCGGGGTGCTGATAAAACGCGGACCCGATGTCAGTGCCGCCGCGCGCTCCGGTGCGCCCGCGATGACCACCCTGCGGCCCACCGTTCCCCTCAGCGTGCCGCAAACCGGCGCGCCTGGCTTTACCGGCGATGTGACGGCCACCACGGTCAACGATTCCACCGCGCTAGATACCAAACCGGACGCGCGCGCCAATCCGCCGGGTTCCCCGGAAGCTAGCGGCGGCAAAACCGGCACTGACGCCACTGGTAAAGCTACCGCCAATCCGGCCGGCAACCCCCGAGCCATCCCGGGCGATCCGCAGTCACAGCCACAAACCGCTGGCGATCAAGCCAAGGCCCAAAAGAAAAAGAAAAAGGACAAGAAGCCAAAACCGGCCGACACCACCCAGCCGGCAGCGGCTCCGGCTTCCTCTTCGAGCAGTGCGAATCCGCCCAAGCTCTGAATGAGCCGCATCCTCCTGGCTGACGATAGCCCACACGCGCAACGTATGGGCGAGCGCATCCTGCGGGAAGAAGGTTTCGAAGTGGTCAGCCTCACCGATGGCGATGCGGCGCTGCTACGGCTGGCCGATGTCGATCCCGATCTCATTTTAGCCGATGTGTTTCTTCCGGGGAAATCCGGCTTCGAGCTCTGTCGCCATGTGAAGGGCGATCCGCAACTTTAGGCATGTCCGAGTCGTCCTTACCGCCGGACTGCTGGAACCGTTCGATGAAAAGGAAGCCACGCTGGCCGGCTGCGACGCCATTCTCAAGAAGCCCTTCGAGGCCTCCAAGGTCATGGAGACGATTCATCCGCTGGTGAAGGAAGCGCAACTGGCGCGCGGCCTTTTCGCCGAAGCGCTAGTCTCCGCTGCGTCGTCGCCTCCCAGCCCGGCGTCTTCCAATCCCCCTCCGGCCGCCGCGCCTGAAATCGATCCGGAGCGCGTTCGCGCCGCCATCACGCTCGCCCTCGACGCCGCCCTCCCGGCTATGATCGGGGAAATTACCGAGCGCGTCTTGATCGCCTTGGGTCACTAACGCAAGCCCTTCACCACGTACAGCGTTGCCAAGTCTCGCTGGAATGAAAATCCGTAGGATTTGCCATCGGGAGTCAGACGGCCGTACCGAGGAAGGACCCTGTGGGGTCCAGGGTCTTCACTTCACGCCAAACCTCCCGCCGCCCGTTATGGACATCCATGCGTTGAATCGTAGCAGTGCGCTCTTGCGAATCATTGCGCTGCAGAAAGAGGTATTGCCCATCGATGCTCCAGCGAATGATGACCGCGTCAGGATCTACCGGTCCCACCATTGTTTCGCGCCCAGTCCCGAGCGAAACCAGGTAGAGTTTGCCGGAACGGGTTGAAGCGGCGTACTGGCTGTCTGGCGAAATTGCCGAAGCCCTGGTGCCAGGCGAGGTCACTGGTCTTACCGTTCCTCCGTCCAGATTCAGTACATAGGTTCGCGGCGGCTGGTTAACCTCATTGCCGCTGAACAGTAGGCGCTTTCCATCCGGGAACCATTCGGCCCTCTCCGCCTGAATGCCATCCTTTGGCAGTGTTCTTTCCTCGCCCGGTCCGGTGGGTAATAAAACCAGCCGCGAGGTTTCGCGATCGACCCGCACGCACACCACCCACTTACCGTCCGGCGACAGCGACGGCCGATGACCGTAGCCGAGCCGTACAGCCGGCGACCCATTCGTGCTGCGCATGTAAATGGCCGGATTGCTCCCCTGGCCCGACGAAAGTTCCAGGAAAAGAATCTGTTTCCCATCGGGCGAGATGTCCCATAATGACGACGAATCGAGCCAAGCCAAGTCGCGCTCTTCTTTGCCATCCGGCCCGAAAAACTGTATCCCGATTCGCGTGTCCACATTTGCGAGCAGCACGCGGCCGTCCCGGGCGACGTCGTAAAGAGCAAGTCCACCCGCCATTTGCGTCAACATCCGCTCGTGTGCGGAGAGGTCGACAGCATATAATGCCGGCTCGTTTCCTGTGCGGCCGCCGCCAAACCAGATCTCTTTGCCGTTTGGTGACCACGCCCCCCCTCCGACCTCATGCCAGCCTCTGGATAAGGACCTGCATGTGACCCTGTGTGTCGACCACATTGATCGAATAGTCGCCCGATGTCGCTGCTTCGAAGAATGTCACTCGATCGCCCTTCGGTGAGACACGTAAAGAGAAGGGGGCACGCAACGCCGGCGTGTCGTACAGCACTGTGCCGATCGGATACTCCACCCGATGGCGCCCGTTTATCGTTCGAACCACGGCCAGCGACGTGCCGTCCGGCCCCCAATCGGCGGACCATACCGATTCCGCGATCGGCCGGGGAATTCCGCCAGCCAGGCCTACCCGGGCGAGCGTCCCATACGGGCGAGTGTTGGTCCCCCCTAGAACGATAGCGAGTTCGCCGGAAGCCGACACCGCCGCGGCAGAAGCAGAGGGCAGCCCGAGGTCTCGATCTTCTCGGCTTCCGGGTTGAGCGGAGAAGAGGGTGGGCCCGGCCCCATATTCGGCCGCGTAGACGACGGCTCCACCAGGAGCAAATCGAGCTGAAAGCACATCGCCCCGGCGGAACGTGATCCGCTGGACCGTGATCGGTTCCTTGCGAAAGATCCGTTGGCCGAGCCAGGCGCTCGGCACTATACCGAGGAGCAGGGCGGTGATTGGTATGAGCCATTCTCGACTCCGCGGTTTAGCGGCTACAGGTATTGGCAGCAAACCTATTCGTTCCTGCGTCTCTTCCAGCGCTATCTTTACGTCCGCGATGTGCTGGATGCGGCGGTTCGGGTCCTTGCTGAGGCAACGCTTGATGATCCACTCCAGCTCCGGCGGTGCTCCGCTTACAATAGCGCCAATGGGCGGCGGGTCCTGATTGATTACTGCCGCCAGAACAGAAATCACGTTCTTCCCCGGGAATGCCGGCCGGCCCGTTAGCATCTGGTACAACAACGCGCCGAACGCGAAAATATCTGAACGGGCGTCCGTCCTTTTGCCCTGAGCCTGCTCGGGTGACATGAACGCAGGCGTGCCGATGATCATTCCGGCTTGTGTCACCCGCATGGTCGCCGTGCGCAACGAAGCTGCATCACCGGCGTCAACCGTTGCTGGCATTGTGACAGTTGCCAAGCCGAAGTCTAGGACCTTGACGATGCCGCCCTTTGAGATCTTGATGTTCGCCGGTTTCAAATCGCGATGCACGATGCCTTTCTCGTGTGCCGCTTGGAGTGCGTCGGAAATCTGCCTGGCGATGGTAAGAACCTCTTTAATTGGCCTCGAGCCGTGGGCGATTCGATCGGCAAGCGTCGGCCCCTCGACCAACTCCATTACAAGAGCGTGACCCTCGATACCGTAGATCGCAGCGATGTTGGGATGATTCAGCGCCGCCAGCACCTCTGCTTCGCGCTGGAACCGGGCCATCCGCTCAGGGTCGCTGGCGAAGGAATCGGGCAAAACCTTCAGTGCTACTTCCCGTTTCAGCCGTGTATCGCGGGCGCGGTAAACTTCCCCCATACCGCCGGCTCCCAGCAGTGAAATCACCTCGTAGTGCGAAATCTCTTTGGCCGATCAGCGATCGGGTCTCGCGGGCAGCCACTGCCGCGGCCGCCAGATCATCGGCGGGCTTGCTCAAGAATCCGCCCGGCTGCGCATCAGCGGCGAGCATCGCTTCTACTTCCCGCCGTAAGTCGTCGTCGCCCGAGCAAGCTGACGCCAGAAACGCTGGTCGAGCGATGGCGCTGCGCTCAGAGGCCGCTTGGAATATCTCGACCACGCGTTGATAGCGGTCACGGGTCATTGGTGCACGTTCTACGCCAGATTCATTTTCCGGAGCAGCGCCTGGAAGCGCGGATCGGCGCGGTAGGGGTCGAAGGACGGCATAGATTTGAATATCGATAAGCGACCGATCGCGCTGCTGGTAGGCCCCGTCGAGCGCTTCAAACATCGCATCCACTTCGCCGGTGGCGGCGTAATAGACGGCAGCCCCGTAGGTGTGACCGTGCGAGTCGGCGAGCTTCCGCACCAATTCCTGGCTATGCTCGTGATCGCCAGCCTGATGGTAGGCCGCGGCCAGAGCACCACGCACCTGTGATGACCAGGGTGCCAGCTCCACAACTCGTTTCAAGCTGGCAATCCCTTCCTGTGCGAGGCCTGCGCGAAGCTGGGCGAACCCCATCACGGACCAGATTCCGTAGAAGTTCGCATCCATTTCCAGAGCTCTGCGCGAGTACTCGATTGTTTCCCGGTACTGTTTCGCCAGTAACATGGAACAAGCCATGCGGTAGTGAAGAATCATGGAAAGTGGATCGGTCTCGAGTGCCAAGCGGCTTTGTTCCATTGCTTCAACGACTCGGCCCAACGGGAGCAGATAATACTGGACGTAGCGGAATCGGACCAGGGGCGGGAGGGGTTCAGCCGCCATGGCCTTGCGAAAATGCTTTTCGGCCGCGTGCCAGTCATAATGCGAGACCGCCGCCAAACAGGCCAACACGCTGTGCGCCTCGCTGTTGGCAGGATCGATGGCCAGCGCTTTCTCCGCGGCCGATTTCGCCAAAGGCGCCACGTCGCCAGTCGGTTTCACGCCGAGCACCGCTAGCAGATGGTAGTAATCCGCCAGTCCGCTGTAAGCCGGAGCGTAATTCGGATCGAGGGCCAAGGCCTGCTCAAAGCACTCCTTCACCTTCGCCAGGCTCTCCGGCGTGTAGCGTGCGCGGTAATACTGTCCTTTCAGGTAATTCTGGTAGGCTTCGATATTCACCGTCTGCGCGCGGGGAGCCAGCCGTACTTTGAGCGCTTCCGAGATCGCCTGGCCGATTTCATCCTGAATCGCAAAGATGTCGGTCAGGTCGCGATCGTAGCGCTCAGACCACAGATGACTGCCATCGCCGGCATTGATCAATTGCGTCGTGATGCGGAGGCGGTTTCCGGCGCGACGCACGCTCCCTTCGAGCACATTGCTCACGCCGAGCGTTTCAGCGATCTTGCGGATGTCTTCGTTCTTGCCCTTGAAGGCGAAAGCCGAGGTGCGAGCGATCACCTTCAGGCCCGGAATCTTGGCCAGCAGGTTCAGGATCTCTTCGGCTAGCCCATCGCTGAAGTACTCATTCTCCTTGTCCGCGCTCATGTTGGCGAAGGGCAGGACGGCAATCGACGGCTGCTGTTCTGCAGGTTTGGCGGAGATCTGCTCCAGCGCAACCCTGAGCTCTCCCATGCTTGGAAAACGGTCCTTCGGCTGCTTCGCCAGGCACCTCCTGACGATGCGCTGGAGCTCGGCGGGCGCCTGGAACGGCGAAGGATCATCGCGCAGCACAGCGCTCAGCACCTGCGCGGTAGAGTTTCCGCCAAAGGCACGCTTCCCCGAGAGCATCTCGTACAGCACGGCGCCAAAACTGAACACATCCGAACGCTCGTCGAGCGGCTTTCCCTCCGCCTGCTCCGGCGCCATGTAGGCCGCGGTCCCGAGGACCGTGCCTTCGATCGTCTGCGTGACGTCCGTATCGGAATCCGTCATCAGCTTCGCCAACCCGAAATCCAGCACTTTCACCGCGCCGTCCGCCTTGATCTTGATGTTGGCGGGCTTGAGATCGCGATGGATAATGCCCCTTTTGTGCGCCGCTTCCAGCGCATCGGCGATTTGCTTTGCAATGTCCAGTGCTTCGGCGAGCGGCATAGCGCCGCGCTTGATGCGGTCCGCTAGCGTCGGACCTTCCACCAACTCCATCACCAAGTAATTCGGACCTACATCATGCAATGTGCAGATGTTGGGGTGATTGAGGGAGGCGATGAGACGAGCTTCTTGCTCGAAGCGCTTTTCGAATCGTTCCGCCGAGACCTTAACCGCAACCTCACGGCCGAGGCGTGTATCGCGGGCGCGGTAAACTTCCCCCATACCGCCGGCTCCCAGCAGTGAAATCACCTCATAGTGTGAAACTCTTTGTCCAATCAGCGATCGGGTCTCGCGGGCAGCCACCGCCGCGGCCGCCAGATCATCGGCGGGCTTGCTCAAGAATCCGCCCGACTGCGCATCGGCGGCGAGCATCGCTTCTACTTCCCGCCGTAAGTCGTCGTCGCCCGAGCAGGCTGACGCCAGAAACGCTGGCCGAGCGATGGCGCTTCGCTCAGAGGCCGCTTGGAATATCTCGACCACGCGTTGATAGCGATCACGGGTCATCGCGGCGGTTCAGTTCCCCGTGAAGCCACGCTTTGGCGATGCGCCAGTCGCGCATCACGGTTTCCGGTGAGACTTTAAGTAGTTCAGCCGTCTCCTCCACGCTCAACCCGCCGAAAAAGCGCAGTTCGATGACTTCGCTTTGCCGCGGATGGAGCTTGGCTAGATCGGTGAGCGCGTCGTCGAGCGCGATGAGTTGGCCCATCCGCTCGCCTGAGGTATCAATCTCTTCGTCGAACCGCAAGGCCCGCACTGCGCCGCCGCGTTTAGCCGCGTGGGTCGTGCGCGCATGATCCACCAGCACATGCCGCATCGCCTTGGCTGCGACCCCGTAGAAGTGAGCGCGATTTTGCCAATGTCTGGCTGAATCACCCGCGAGCCGCAGATAGGCTTCGTGGATCAGCGCGGTGGTCTGCAGCGTATGGTTCGGATTCTGCTGGCCCATATACCGCTTGGCCATCTTGTGCAGCTCCGCGTAAACCACAGGCATCAGCTCTTCGAGCGCGGCATGATTCCCATTGCCCCATTCGATGAGCAGTTGCGTGACCTGTTGAGCCGAAGGCGTCATGACCGGCCCTGTTTGGAGACGGAGCAAGTATATCACCGCCGGAAGACGAACTCACGGATAACCAGGCCAGCCTTGGCATTGCGATATCCCGTCTTGACCTTCATGCTTCCCTCCTGCTTTCACTGGGCTAAACGAAAGCGGAAGGGAATAACTGCAACCGGCCAGCGAATTTTTTTCGGCCGGGTCTTGCAACTTTAGGGCCGCATGAAATCACCGGGCGCGTCTTGATAGCATTGGGTCATTGACCCATGCCTGACAATACTTTCGACATCGTATCCAAGATCGATCTGGCCGAGGTGACCAACGCCATCCAGCAAGCTCTCAAGGAGGTCATCACCCGCTACGATCTGAAGGACTCCAAATCCGAAATCCTGCTCAACGAAAAGGATCATAAGATTCTCTTGGAGAGCCAGGATGAGTTCAAGTTGAAAGCCGTGGCCGATGTTTTCGAGCAGAAGCTTGTGAAACGCAAAGTTCCGCTCAAAGGATTGACCTTTGGAAATCCCGCTCCAGCAGCCGGATCCAGGATGCGCCAGGAGATCTCGCTGCAGCAAGGCATTCCCATCGAAAAAGCGCGCGAGATCGTGAAAACGATCAAGGACAGTAAGAAGAAGGTCCAGGCCTCCATCCAAGGCGACTTGGTGCGGGTCTCCGGCCGCGACCGCGATGCGCTGCAGGACGTGATCGCGCTTCTGCGCGGCCACGACTTCGGCATCGACATGCAGTTCACCAATTACCGCACCAACTGATGCCGCGCCGGATAGAGTCGCTCTTAATCGACGGCCCGGCTGGAAAACTCGAAGCTTTGCTCGAAGAACCTGAGGATCAGGCGCCCAATGCGGCTGTGCTGGTTTGTCATCCGCACCCTTTGCACGGCGGCACCATGCACAACAAAGTGGTGTACCGGATTGCGCGCGGTATGCGGCGGGCCGGTGCGGTGGTGCTGCGATTCAATTATCGCGGCGTCAATCGCAGCGAAGGCAAGTACGACGATGGCCTGGGCGAGACCGAAGACGCGCGGGCGGCGCTCGAAGTGCTTCGCTCCCGATACCCGGAATTGCCGTTTTCACTCGCGGGCTTCTCGTTCGGATCGCGGATCATCCTGAAGCTAGGCTGCGAGATCCCTGGAATATCCCGGCTGATCGCCGTAGGATTTCCCGCCAGCTACCAGGACAGCAAGGAGCTCGGGCACTGCGAAGTGCCCCGCGTCTTTATCCTGAGTACGCACGATGAGTTCTGCCCGGTGAACGCCATGGAGGCGTACTTTGCCGGCTTGACTGGCCCCAAGGAATTGATCTGGATCGAAGCCCGCGATCACTTTTTCGCGGGCGCATTGGACGAGTTCGAAGAAGCAGTTCGTGGGGCAGTCTCTGACGTGCCAGCTAGGTGATTTAGATCTAGGTGGTTTAGATCTAGGTGGTGGCGTGCCGCAATTCGCGTTCCAGACGCCTCGCTGCTCGTTCGCTGATCAGGTTGGCGACTTTCGACAGCAGCCCGGGCAGATCCTCGGGCTTAATCAGCATCCGGGACTGGGTCTTAGGCTTGGTATTCTGGGGCTTGGCGTTCTGATACGTGGTTACAATAGCCGTCGCCGGCTTATAATCCATCATCCGGGCATGCGCCAGGACCTGGAGGCCGGCTCTGGGAGATTCCATCTGGAGATCGCTTAGTACTAGTTCGTACTCGTGATCTTCCAACTTCCCGACCGCTTCGGCGGCCGAAGCAGCCGCATCCACCCTATAACCACCAGCTTCCAGCACGGTTTGTAATGTTAAACGGGAGGTAGGATCGTCGTCCACCAGTAGGACTCGAGCGAGCTCGATGTCCATGAAACGATCTGAGGAGCTCATGTTTTTCATCCGGAGCCACCCGTCTCCTAGGTATAGTTTAAACGAATAGTCAGGAAATGGAAGTGGAGATTTCACCTCGGCTTCGAACTACGGTCGTAGTTTAGAGCTAGGCGGCCTGGAATACGCGATCGAAGATCTGATCGACATTACCTAACTGCCTGGAAACAGAGAAGCTTTCTGAAATCTGCTGCTTATTCAGGTACTTGGCGATCTGGGAATCGCCCTCGATGGCAGCGCGGAAGTCACCATCTTGCTCCCAAGCCGTCATGGCATGAGCCTGGACAACTCTGTAGGCGTCCTCACGAAGCATCCCCGCAGCCGTAAGATCCAGCAGGAGCTGGCCCGAAAATACCAGACCCTTCGGTAAGCTCGAGATTCTTCTGCATGCGGGCTGGATTTACGCGCAGCCCCCCGATCAGCCATTCGGTCTTCGATAGCATGTAGTCGACCAGGATCGTTGAATCGGGCAGGATAATTCGCTCCACCGACGAATGGGAAATGTCCCGCTCATGCCATAGCGCGACGTTCTCCATGGCCGCTTGGACATTCGCCCGCACCACGCGCGCCAAGCCGCAGATCTGCTCCGCCGTTACAGGATTGCGCTTGTGAGGCATCGAGGAAGAGCCCTTCTGGCCGGCCGAAAACGGCTCTTCGGCCTCCCGGACCTCGGTCCGCTGCAGGTGGCGGATTTCGAGCGCGATCTTTTCCAGGGCCGCCGCGATCAGCGCGAGCGCAGAGACGTAGTTGGCGTGCCGGTCGCGCGAGATTACCTGCGAAGCGATGGGAGCCGGACGCAACCCCAGCCGCCGGCAGATGCGCTCCTCAGCTTCCGGTCCGATGTGGCCGAAGGTCCCCACCGCGCCCGAGATCTTGCCGACGCGCAACTCCTCGGCGGCGGCGCAGAAACGGGTCAGATTTCGACGGATTTCGTCATAGAAAAGCGCCAATTTCAGCCCAAAAGTGATGGGTTCGGCGTGGATTCCGTGGGTCCTGCCAATCTGAATCGTGTGCTTGAATTCGAACGCGCGCGCCTTCAGTTTCTCGGATAAACTATTGATTCCTTTGGATATAATTTCGGAAGCGCCCCGCAGCAGCAGCGCTTGAGCCGTATCTACTACGTCGTTCGAAGTTAGCCCGTAGTGCAGCCACCTCGACGCCTCCGGATGCCCGGCGGCGGCCATGCTTTCGGCCACAACCGTAGTGAATGCAATAACATCGTGGCGAACTTCCCGCTCGACCTCCTGAATGCGCGCGACCGTGAAACCGGCGTGTTTGCGCAATAGCTGGGCGGCGTCTTTGGGAACCTCGCCGGTTTCGGCCAGCGCTTCGGCGGTGGCGAGTTCGACTTCGAGCCACTGGCGATACTTGTTCTCTTCGCTCCAGATGCGGCCCATTTCGGGCCGGGTGTAACGCTCGATCATTCAGTAAGCGAAGACCTCGGTCTGTTGTTTCGGCTCGGCCACCACCAAGCGCGTAAACAGGGCGCGGCCGCAGCCATCAAGCGCGCGGCCCGCCGTCGTACGCACGATCTCCGGATGATTGTTGTGCTCGCTCAAATGCCCCAGCACCAGTGTACTGATGGAAGAGTCGAGATCGAAGCGGATGAAATCGGAAACCACATCGTTCGACAAGTGTCCTTTGCGCCCCATCACTCGCTGCTTCACCGACCACGGATAGGGCCCGACTTTGAGCATCTCCAGATCGTGGTTCGATTCGAGCACCAGCAGATCGGCGCCGCGCAGATGGAACTTCACCGAGTCGGGCACATAACCGAGGTCGGTGACCACTCCGATCTTGATGCCTTGCGTGCGAAAGCAGAAACCCACGGGATCGATGGCGTCGTGCGGAACGGTGAAGCTGTCGACATCGATATCGCCGACCGAAAAAGTAGCGCCGGCCTGGAAGCAATCGAGCTTCGGCGCGTACTCGTCCCACGGGATGGCCGGCGCGGTGAGCCGCGTGATGAAAATGGGGACTTCGAGCAGTCGTGCCAGCGCTACCAGGCCGCTGACATGGTCGGAGTGCTCGTGGGTAATCAGGATGGCATCCAGGCATTCGGGCTGTTCGTCGATTGCCGCCAGCCGCGCCAGGACGTCACGTCTGCTCAAGCCCGCGTCGACCAGGAGGCGAGTGCGCTCAGTGCGGATGAAGGTGGAGTTTCCCGAACTGCTGCTTGCGAGCACACAAACTTTGACGATAGCGCGCCTCCCGCCCCTGTAAGTTGTAGGTTAGGACAGAGTCGCGTTCGCTGTCTAGTGGGCTGCAGGTGTAGTCTAGCGGGAGGCGGTCGACTGAGTCTTGAGGCTCAGTTTTACTATCGAAGCCGCAGCCATGTATCGCACGGCGTGGTGATCATCATTCAGCATTGGTTGCAATTTCGCGATCGTGCCGTCGTTGCCGCGATCGCCGAGCGCCTTGCAGACCGCCACGCGGACGGCCCAGTTGTTATCGCCGAGCGACCATTCGAGCAAAGTCAGCGCGTAGGGATCGGAATCTTTCCCCAAAACCTCCGCTGCAACGGCACGGCCTGGAATGCCGCCGCCCACGCCTTTGAGCTCCTTGACAGCTTCGGTAACGGCTGTTACTCCGATGCCGGCAGGGCCAAGCATCCCCGATATTTCGGAGACGCCCATCATGGCTAGCTGATCTGGTTTCAATCTCTTCTTCGAGTCTTTCAGGGCCTTCTGCATTTTCGTCGGTCCATCCGGACGCTCCCCTTCCAGCACCTCTTGAAAGATCGTTCGGCCGGTGGTGTCGCCGAGGTTCCATAATGCCTTGGCAGCGGTAAAAGCGACCTCTGGTTTATCCTCTAGAGCGTTCTTGAGATAAGGGACCGCATCTTGGGATCCCATTTGGCCTAGCGTGGCCGCGGCCGCCTGACGATTAAGAACTTCCTTGTCTTGAAGACCCTTGGCGGCCAGCTTCACTGCTTCGGGCGCCGCTCCCACGGTACCAACCGCTTCGATGGCCTCTTTGCGATGCATAGTGTTGTTATCATCGACGCCCTGGTTGAGGGTGAGCCATGCCACCCGAGCGTACGGGTTCGATACTGCCGGCGGGTCTATGGTTGGCGATTGCGGAAAGGCGAGCAATCCAAATGTCAATAATGACGCGAGGGGCATCCTAGGAGTCATACCAATGGTTAGACGCTTTTCGCTACAGAAGTGACACCCGTTACAATGGAAAGCAATGAGAGCCCGCGTCTATGTATCTATGAAACCTAGTGTTCTCGATCCTCAGGGTCAAACCATCCGGTCGGCATTAGTTGGCCTCGGCCATCTCTCAATCGCGGCCGTCCGGCAAGGCAAGTTCTTCGAGATTACCCTCGAGCCGGGAACCGATCGCGAGAAGGCTGGCACGGAGATCAATCAGATCGCGCATGATGTGCTGGCGAATCCGGTAATCGAGGAGTACCAGGTGGAGTTCGTGGAGTAGCTTCACTCCTCGCTGGGTTACCGTGGGAGCTCGCGCCACTTGGGGAACAACAGCGCCTGTATGTCCGGTTGGCCGAGATCCTGCTTGCGAATCACGTGGACACTCAGATCCATTTGTTGTGGCGGCGTCTGGCCGTTCAGTTTCATTACCAGGCTGTGGACCGCTTCGTAGCCGATGCGATAGGCGTCTTGCACCAGCATCACGTCGATGGTTCCGTCCTTGAGTAGCGGCGAGGTGAATATCGCTCGAATCGAAGGTAATCAGCTTGATTTTGCCGGAAAGGCCGCGCGCTTTGATGGCTTGAATGGCGCCGATGGAATTGGCTTCGGCGGAAGCGAATATTCCATCCAGGTTCTGATGCGCGGTAAGAATGTCCTCGGCCGCGTTCCGTGATTTTGCAGGGTCGCCCATCCCATACTGTCGCGCGACGATATTGATGGCGGGGAACTCCTTCGCTATGGTGTCGTCGAAGCCGCGTTCGCGATCGCCGGTGGAGCTGCCTCCGGGCTTTTGCATGAGCTCAGCGACTTTTCCTTTGCCGTGGACCAACTCAGCGAGCTTTCGGGCGGCGGTCTGGCCGGCGCCGTAGTTGTCGGTGGCGACAAAAGTTACGTAGCCCTTCACATCCAGGCCAGAGTCAAAGATGGTGACGGGAATTCCGGCTTGCATGGCGCGCCTGACGGGTGCGACTAACGCCGTGCGGTCGGTGGCGGAGATGGCCAATGCATCCACGTGGCGGCTGACCATGGAGTCGACAATCTCGATCTGGCGCGAGTAATCGGTCTCGTCTCGGGGGCCGTTCCACAAGACTTCGACGCCGAAATCGCGTTCGGCGGCAAGAACCCCGGCGTGCACGGACACGAAGAACAGATGCGAGGTTGCCTTGGGCACCACGGCGATCAGTTTCTTGGTGCGGTGCTGGCAGGACGCGAGGGAAAGGGCGGCGAGCAGCAGTGCGATTCGAAACTGCCGGTTGGTTGACATGGCCAAGCCCACAGTATACAGACAGGAGACAGAAGGCAGAAGACAGAAGACAGAAGGCAGAAGGCAGAAGCAAAACACAAAACAGGAGACAAGCCCACGAATCGGCGTCACGGTGGGCTGACGCTTAGCAAAACTCAGCGAACTCGCCTGAGCCGTTTCGCCGTGCGCGGAGCGAAGCTGATGAGCAGGCGCGAGCCGGTGGCGTCCGCGAGCTTTTCCAGCGTGCGCATCGACGGCCGGGAACGCCCGCTTTCCAGCCGGGCGACGACAGGCTGCGTGGTGCCCATCTTCCGCGCCAACTCTGCCTGCGTCAATCCCGCGCGATTGCGAACGTCGATCACGGCCGAGGCAAGGACGAACTCCTCCTCCAGCGCCTCGTAGGCCTTGCGGTACTTCCGCTCCTTCATCCATTTTTTGTGCAGTTCGGTGATACGTGCCATCGGTTACTTTTCCGTCGCTTTGATCGGTCTCGCGCGGGACAGGGCCAGGTCGATTTCGCGGCGCGGCGTCTTCTTGGTTTTCTTGATGAATACCCTCCAGATCACCACGCGCTGGCTCATCTGTTCGATGAGCATGACAATGCGCACCACCCTCGCCCGCATGTCCTCGGGCAGCGCCCCGCGCGCACCTAGCCTCCTTGCAGAGTCAGCAAGGAGATCATCTGCGATCTCAACCAAGGAAGCCACCGCAATCTCCGAATAGCGTGGTCGGGCCGGGAACTCGATCGGTGCACGAGGCAGTTGGTAAACGCTGGGCGACACGTTATCTATAGTCAGGCCCGACCGCTTCCGCTTCTCCTCGATACTTCGGTGCTGCAACAATGGGCAGCATGGCTTTGATCGTTTTCTTCCGGGGTATCAACGTTGGAGGACACAGGGCTTTTCGTCCGAGCGTGCTCGCCAAAGAACTGGGCATCTACGATGCCGTCAACGTGGGCGCCGCAGGCACGCTGGTCATTCGCAAACCTGGGTTGCGCGCAAAGTTCCTTGCCGAATTGCGCCGGAAGCTGCCGTTTGAAGCAACAATCGCTTTCTGCGACGGCGGTGATCTGATTCGACTAGAGATGGATAATCCGTTTGGAACTGAGCCACCGCGCGCAGATGTTGTTCAATTTGTAAGCATCCTGTCGGAGGCTGGACGCCGCAGAGTCTCTCTTCCGATTGCTCTTCCCGAAGGTGGGGAGTGGCTGGTGCGAATCATTGGCTCGAAGAATCGTCTCGTGTATGGGGTGTACCGCCGTCACATGAAAACGATTGGCTGTCTTGGCCAGATCGACGAGCTCTTTGGGGCGCCGGCGACAACGCGCAGTTGGAACACAATACTCTCAGTGCTACGGATTCTGAAATCCCACGAGCCCAGCAAGTAGACCGCCTGAGCTGGGAACGTGGATAGGCAATGATAGACGGCGTAATGGGTAGTGGGCTGTCGGCAGGGCGAAGTTTGAGAGGGAGCGGATCGCTCGCCACTTGGCGACTACCCATTAGCATCGGCCCTAGAATCGGCCCATTGTCGCGATTTCTGGGCCAGGCAGGTCATAAGTCACAGTGAGCAACCTGGTGCCGCATCAAGCATGGACACTGCGCGCCGGCCCGGTGATCGTGGTGGCCTGGAAATGCCGGCAGACCGCACGGCGAGGCGGTCCTCCCGGCGGATACCATTGGAGGCGGGAGGCTCTCATGCAGCGGATGATCGGTTGCACAGAGGCCGGCGCGGCGCTGGCCGTTCTACTCTTGCTGGCAACGGGCGGCTCGTTGGCAGCGCAGGAATTTGCCGGACGCGAGAAACTACGCGCGCACTCGGATGAGTTCCGGAAAGATGTGATCAAGGTCACCGACGGTGTCTACGTGGCGGTCGGCTTCTCGGACGCCAACTCGATCCTGATCCAAGGCGACGGCGGGTCGATCATCGTCGACACGACCAGCGACGTGACGGATGCGAGCGCCGTGAAGGCGGAGTTCGCGAAACTCTCCGCCGCGCCGGTACGCGCGATCATCTACACGCATTCCCACCCGGATCACACCGGCGGCGCGACCGTCTTCGCCGGGAACGACCACCCCGAGATCTACAGTCACCAGCTTCTCGTCGACCGTGTCCCGGACGTAGGCCGAGCCGGCCGCGACGGCGGCGACCAGTTCGGCGCGTCCCTGCCGGACTCGTTGTTCATCAACGCTGGTACTGGCATGCAGTTCGGACGACGACCCGCTCCGACCGGCTACATCCCTCCGACTCGCACATTCAGCGGCGACCGGTTGGAGGTCACGATCGCCGGTGTTCGGCTGCAACTCCTCCATACGCCTGGAGAGACGCCCGAGAACATTGCCGTCTGGCTGCCCGACAAACGCGTGCTGCTGCCAGGTGATGACTTCTACAAGGCCTTTCCGAACCTGTACGCGATTCGCGGCGCGCGCTTGCGTCCGGTCGATCAGTGGGTGGCCAGCCTCGGCATGATGCTCGACCTCGGCGCCGAGTACCTGGTGCCGGGCCATACGCGTCCCATCATCGGCGAGCGCTAACGTGCGCGCCGCGCTGACTACCTATCGCGATGGCATCAAGTCGATACTCGACCAGACCGTTGACGGCATGAAGAAGGGCGAGCGGCCGGATGAACTGGTGCAGCACGTCAAACTTCCGCCAGTGCTGGCGGACAGCCCTTACCTGCAGGAGTTCTACGGCACGGTGGCCTGGTCGGTTCGCGCCATCTACACCGATTACGCTGGCTGGTTCGACGGCAACCCGACCAATCTCTTCCCACTATCCGAGAACGACCGAGCGGCCAGAATCATCGAGCTGGCCGGCGGACGAGACCAGGTGCTGTTGAGGGCGCGTCGCGCGGTCGTCAACAAGGACTTCCAGTGGGCCGCCGAGTTGACAGATTACGTGCTGGCGATCGACGGCGGGAACGTCGAAGCAAAACGACTGAAGGCGACGGCGTTGACCGAACTCGGCGAGCGGCAGATCAGCGCCATCGCGCGCAACTACTACCTCTCTGCCGCCCAGTATCTGCTGCGTGAGTTACCCGCCCGGTGACGCCTGGCCCATTCTCGTGTGGGGCTTCAGGACTCGCCCGCTGCACGTCATGGTAGTTCTTGCGACAGGTCCTCAATAAGGCTAGCGTTTACTGGGGAGGGCAACCTGGTTTAAGAGGCAACTGGCTACAAATACAAAAAGCTGAAGCCGCGCATTTCCGGCATCGGGTTCGCCGGCTGCGAGAGCCGAGCTTCCGGCCGTCATTCGAACGTATCGTGTTTGCTTTAGATCTTGGGTATTTTTATCGGTTAACTTTTGGGCACCGCCTGACCGGACGTCAGCTTCTCAATATCAACACAACCGAGATGCAAGTGCGCCAGTTTGGCTCCAACTTCGGTCAGCCCTAATTTTCCTGGGGTGAGCTTGTGGCAAGCCGTGCAACCGAATTCCTCGAAGCGTTCCGCCTTTTGACGCTGCTGAGGTGAGCGCTTGTCCTCTGGCAACTGGACGATCACTGTCATTGCGGTCAGCATCCTGATGCATCCTTCGAACCCCTGCGCCCGTTCCTTACCTTTCGCGGTGAAACCAAGTTTCCCATCGTGGCCTAGCACTCCGTGGTAGAACTCCGAGTAGCTTCGCTAGCCAATGAATCGTCGGAAGAGCACAGGGAGTTGAAGCCACCTTCGTTGGCGTCGGCTGATTTCATCCAGCACGCGCAGAAAGCGGCCATGGCGATCCGTAGAAGCAGAATCACGTCCGAGATCCCCTGTAAGGTCCTCGGTTTTCCGATTCCGTAGCGTTCCCGCAGCAGCAGCGCCAAGTTGAAGCCGATGGCGTGGAACAGCAGTCGCTTCAGGATATTGTTTCGCTTTCGCAAATGCGTTCTTCGCAGGCCGCCCGTTTCGTACATGTGAGCGAAATTCCTCTCGGCCAGCTCCGAACGCAGCTTCTGCAACTGCTTGCCCCGGGGCCCGCTCATGCGCCGTCGATTGGCATATACCCGCTGCTGCTCCTTTTGTTTGCCCGGCCACTTCCGCGCTCCCCGCTCCGGCTCCGGAATGTAACTCCGAATGCCTGCCGCATGTAAGTCCACTAAAACTTGGTTGCTGTGATATCCCTTGTCGGCCACCGTCTCTTCCACGCCACGCTCATTCACCAACGCCGCGCTGACCTGCGCTTCCTGCAGCGTTTCCTGCATCGTCGTCGTGTCGCCCTGATCGGCGGCTTGCAAGGTTACCGCCACCACCGCTCCACTCGACAGATCCACAGCATGCTCGACTTTGTGCGCCAAGTGCGTCCGTCCATCCTTCATCTTGGTGATCCGTGCATCCGGATCAGCCGGACTCATCCACTCCTGGTTCGATCCCTTCTGCTTGCGCTTCCGGTCCAGGCGCGCCAACTGTTCCCGCGTCGGATTCTCCAGCCCCTCGGCCTGAGCCAGTTCCTGCAAATACTCCTCATAACGGCGTCCATCGTCTCGCCGCCGGATCGAACGCATCGCCGCGTTGGCTTCCAACGTGGTCGCATCGATCGCGATCGTTTGTCCTTCCAGTAGGCCTTCTTCCCCCAGCACTCGCACAAACCACCGGAATACCGCCTTATGGGTTTCCACCGGCAACAGCCGCCGGGTCCGTGAAATGGTCGAATGATCCGGCGTCTGCTCGGTCACGCTGTAACCGAGAAACTCCCGCAGCGATAAAGAATCCGCCACGCGCCACGCAATCCCTCGCTCCGAATCGATCCCTTCAAAAAAGCCGATCAGTAGCATCCGGAAGTACACGCCCGGTGCCATGCTGGGACGTCCGAACCACTGGCTTGTAAAATCTCCGGCATAGATGCTCCAGCCGCCGGTCGAGTTTGTGTTCTTCCAGAACCTGGTTGACCTTTCTATAGAAGGGATGTCCGTCCGATCGGGCAATCTCCACGGTCGATACCCACAAGCTTTCCTGCTTCGCTTTCCGCTTGCCCATCGCCATACTTCCAGCTTAAGGGTGAATACCTATCCGGAAAAGCTTTTTGTGAGACTTCTACCACGGGCTCCTAGGGTGTGGCAACTCTTGCAGCCATGCGTGTCGAACACGTATTGGGCGAGCTCTTTAGAGCTTGCGCCGGCGGCGATCATCTGGTCCAGTTTACTAGCCGATTGGGGCGCGGTCGATGACGAGCCTGCTTGGCTGCCCTGGACGGGTGTTGCCGCCTGGGACAAACTAAACCCGACTACTGCCAGGAGGGCTAAGCGGCCGAAGGCAATCTGAACGCGCTTTCCGCGTGACCAGGGTTGCATGAGAACAATCCAAAATGGGACAAGACACAGTACGATGGCCGAGGCGCCAAACAACCACTGGTAAGTCCCGCTGCCGAGATGGAAATTGGTGGCGCTGCTGCGTTGGAGATGGACGACCAGCGTGGCAAGCGTGTAGTCCGAAGTTAGCGGCTTCCCGCCAGTGACGTCCTGAAGGTAGAAGGTTAGCCCGTCTGACACCCACGTGCCGGTTTGGATTGACCCCCGATTGCCCTGCTGCGTCAGGACGGTGCCGTCTGGGGTCCCGATATGTATCTCGATGACCTGCGCGTCCGGCGCGTTCCAGCTGATGGTCGTCGATCCAACGATCGCATTGCCCGTGACTGTTATCGGATTCGGATTAGCAGTCATGGACGGGCCGACAGAGGGGCAAGGCGCGTTGACCGAGGTCATACAAATGTTGCCCTCGAACGCATTGGCGCCCGCATCAGCCAAATTCTTAATATCGAAGCCTCCGTTTGCAGTATGGTCCACCGCGATTTGCACGGGAGGGTTACCGACAATCGTGTTTCCACGAAAGATGTTGCCCTGGACCCCGGAAGTCACAAAAATCCCATTTGCATTGCCGACTATCTCGTTATTTTCGATTGTGTTATCGGTATCGATCGCAGCCGGCATGCCGATTCCAAAATTATTCCCTTGAGCTGCATATCCATTTCCACTTATCCGGTTCGCACGGAGCCGGTTATGGCTTGCGCCCGCCAGTCATATCCCACCGCAGGGAGCACCGAGATTTCCGTTTGCGATGGAAATATTGTTCTCAATCAAGTTGGAGTCGCCGGCTAACAGAATGCCCGCTGAGCAGTTGGTGGATGTGGTCACACCCGTGATATGAGTACCGGTGCTGCCATTGATTACGATTCCGTGAATGCGGAACTGTTGAACAATGCCTGGTCCGCGAACAGTGACGCCAGTTTGCTGAAGGATCCGAATACCATGCTCGGTTCCCGAGGCGCCGCTGCCTGCGCAACCAGTTTGTGGACTTGCTTGCCCGGTAATGCTGAAGCCGTTCAAGTCGAGCGTCACGTTGGATACGGTTATATCCAGGCACGGTACTCCCGTAACCGCGCACGTGACGTCGCCTACCAGTTGGCTGTCCTCAGTGATGGCCATCGTCGTCGTGATCGTTCCACTGATCTGGGCCGCTTGGACGGGTCCCGTTGATATAAGGGCGGTCGCACAAAAAAGCGCGGCAACCCAAACACATTTCTTTCGAAGTATCACAGTGATCTCCTTATCTTGTTGGATATTTTTCCATACACCACAGCAAGGTCCGCAAACTCTGCCAAGTCTCGCCGCGCAAACTACTCTCGAATACTTTCGTGTATTGGGAACAAGCGCGTCAAGAATCCTTGTGGTGGTTTTTTCGTTACCGCGCAAGTTACTGAACCTAGAACACCCTCATGCCGTCGGTTACCGCGCTGCCGCGCTCCTTGAGGCTCGAAGCGTGATAGACTTGATGTTCCCCAAGGCTTGGTTTCCATGCTTGCGTCATCCAACCCAGACCGCATCATCAGGTTTGGCGTGTTCGAAGTCGACCTGCAGGAAGCTGAGTTGCGCCAGTCGGGCTTGCGGCAAAAGTTGAGTCCGCAGGCATTCGAGGTGTTGCGGGCGCTGCTAGAACGTCCCAGCGAGCTCATCACCCGAGAAGAGCTGCGCGAGCGTTTGTGGC
Organism: Bryobacterales bacterium; assembly: GCA_963780485.1. Taxonomy (GTDB): domain Bacteria; phylum Acidobacteriota; class Terriglobia; order Bryobacterales; family Bryobacteraceae; genus Palsa-89. The sequence goes on along the minus strand of CAWACO010000017.1, from coordinate 33,690 downwards.
CCGGAAATACAACGGTCGACTACGAACTCGGGTTAAAGAAGTGCATCAACCGGATTCGCGAGGTGCTGGGCGATTCTTCAGATCATCCTCGCTTCGTTGAGACGGTGCCGCGGCGCGGGTATCGGTTCGTTGCATCCATTCAGGAACAGCAGCCGTTGGCATCGGGAACTGGATCCGCGGCAGAGAAAATTTCAACCCCGCCAGTAGATACAGACAATGATCGCGACCCCCAGCCGGGCAGAACCGTAAAGCGGCCAAAGAAAGTCTTGCTAGCAGGCGTTTTGGTTGCGGTACTAGCGCTGGTTTCAACCTGGCTGCTCAGAGGGTATGGCCGTAATGGATCGAATGGGCACACTGTATCGTCAGCACCGGTCATGCTGCTCCCGTTGACCATTGAGGGCGATCAGAGGCTGCCGGCGCTCTCCCCCGATGGCAGCCGGGTCGCGTTCCTGCGCTCGGCCCAGCAACGAACTGAGTCAGGACTCTACGCGGCGGTGGTCGGCTCCCAGAGTTCGGTCAGACTGACGCAAAGCGGTCAGCCCGCGCTTCTCAACGAGGTGAAGACTTCAGCCGTAGATGACCCCTACTCTCCTGCATGGTCTCCAGACGGCCGTGAGGTGGCTTTCCTTCGCGATCGAGGCGACAAATTCCTGATTGAGACAGTACCAGCGCTGGGCGGCGCTGAGAGAGGTATTTATGCTGGGCCGCGCTCGCCGCTCAACTACGAGACCGGAAAAGGGGGACTGTCTTTCTCGCCCGACGGTAAACTCCTCGCGTTTGCCGAGTGGAACGCGGCGATACGGAGAAGTTCCATCAAGGTGCTATCGCTGCGGGATTCCAGCACGCGAGTCGTCACGTCGCCTCCGCCTGCCAGCCACGACCGGCGGCCGGCTTTCAGCCCGGGCGGCGACAAATTGGCTTTCATCAGGTCGACGGGACCGACCTCGGTCGAGGAGCTTTTTGTAATTTCCGTATCAGGCGGTGAGCCGAAACAACTAACTTTCGATCACAAGCAGATCTTCGGACCGCCCACTTGGACCCAGACTGACGAAATCTTTTTTTCTTCCAGCCGCGGGGGATTGCCGGCGATTTGGCGCGTAGCAGCTTCAGGCGGGATTCCCCAGCGTGTTCCGGAAGCCGGCCCCGTTGCGTGGTACCCTTCGGTCTCACAATCCGGAAACGAGCTCGCTTATGAGTATGCCGACCAAGAGCAAAACCTGTGGCGCCTCGAGTTAAACGGCCAAAATCACGCAGGGGCGCCGGCTTCGATCCTAGTCTCCTCAGCGAAGACCCAGAACTTGCAGCCGCAGTATTCGCCTGACGGCCACAAGATCGCGTTCCAAAGCTCGCGGTCCGGCTATCCTGAGGTGTGGATCTGTAACAGCGACGGTTCCCATGCAGTGCAAGTCACAGACTTGCGCGGCTTTGCCGGAAGCCCGCGGTTTTCAACCGATGGACGCTATCTTGCATTTGACTATCGCTCGCAGAATCACAGTGACGTTTACGTTGTCGAGACGGGCGACCGCCATCCACGTCCCGTCGTTGCTTTTCCTGACGCGGACAGTTTTCTGCCGAGTTGGTCGCGAGACGGGCGGTGGATCTACTTCACGTCGAATCGCGGAGAAAAAGTTTATCAGATATGGAAACAGGCGATTCAGGACGGGACTGCGGCCGGCACGCCGATTCAGGTGACGCGAGACGGGGGCTTCGGGGCGCTCGAGACTGTAGATGGGAAAATGCTGCTTTATACGAAGGGATCGAGCCAAGGGATCTGGGGAAGGCCGTCCGACGGGGGCGCCGAAACCCATATCTGGGGTGGGCCCGGGCCGGACAACTGGAGCAATTGGGCCGTAACGAAGAGCAGTATTTACTTCTTGGCCCCAGAGACTGGCCAACCTCCGAAGATCGAATATCTTGACTTCAAGACCAAGCAGTTATCGCAAATAGGAAGGCTCGATAAGCCCTCTTTTTATGGCCTGGCCGTATCACCAGACGGGGGCGCGCTTCTGTACTCGCAATGGGACCGCAACGAGCATCAAATTCTGGTGATGGAACATTTCCACTGATCGGCGCACCACTACGACCCAAAGTCGGGCTTAATTCTCAACTTCCGCCGATTCGTCCTGCTGGTCCCTTGTAGGAACGCCGCGGAACCGGACCACCTCCACCCGCAGCCGCGCCTTATCGCCGCCGGACAGCATGTCCACCAGCAGGAAATGGTGAAACCCGCCATCGGCCTCAGCCAGGCCTTTGACCAGCGGCGCTCCGAGGCCACCCGTCAAGCGCGTCTCGATCCCGTCCTGATTGTAAGCGGCGTACATGTGACTGTGACTCACGAACAGCATCGCAACTCCGTACTGCTTGAACAACGCGAGGGCGGCGTCCGATTCTCGAATGGCGCTCGGCCCATCCTCGTCCATCGCATGCGTGGTGATCGGATTCTTGGCGAGCGCCTTGTGCATCCCGACCAGGATTATGCTTTTGGCCGCACTTGCAGCCTGTAGGTCGCCCGCCAGCCAGGCAAGCTGTGCATAGCCGAAACCCTCGCCTCTCCGGCTGACATTGTCCAACGCGATGAAGTGAATTACTTTCCCGATCTCGGCGCTGTAGACCACTTGCTGGAGTGGCGCAACCTTGATACCGGGCTTGTGCAGGAAATCCTCCTTGAATTTCTCGACCGCGTGCAGGCCGCTCGTTAACCGCACTGCTCCGAAAAGCTCGACCTCATGATTTCCAATCACCGGGTAAAACGGAATCCCTGCCAGATCCCGGAGTCGCGGCATAAAAAACCGATCCGCAAAACTGGTGATCTCCATGTCACCGAGGAACACAAACGCTATCGCTCCCCGCTTGCTGGCTTCCTGAAAGGCCCATGGAACAACGTGCGAGCGGTCGTCCCTGGAGTCGCCTCCGATCGCCAGCCGGATTACGCCTGGGTCTGGCTGATCGGGCAAATGGTCCGTATGCTGGAAGGCCGAGCAGCATGTGGCGCTGCGTATGCTGCTGGAGCGGCCGCTCTTGCATCCGCCGGCGCAAAGTAGCAACAACGCAGCGGTCCCCGCTTGCGACACTATCAAACAAGTCCTTAATCTCACGTCCCACTGAGGCTAGCAGGTTCTGTCGTAATCTAAAGCCTTAGACCCAACTATGGCCGAATCCCCCATCACTCCCCGCAACCAGGACTTCGCCGCCTGGTATCAAGACGTAGTCATCCAAGGTGACATGGCCGAGCCCGCCGAAATCGTGAAAGGCTGCATGGTCATCAAAGCCAATGGCTATGCGGTCTGGGAAGGCATCCAGCGCGAATTCGATCAGCGCTTCAAAGCCACCGGCCATCAGAACGTCTACTTCCCACTCCTCATCCCGCAGAGCTTTTTGCAGAAGGAAGCTGAACACGTTGAGGGTTTTTCGCCGGAGCTCGCCGTGGTCACCATCGCCGGCGGCAAGACGCTCGAAGAGCCGTACGTCATTCGTCCGACTTCTGAAACGATCATCGGGCATTTCTTCGCGAAGTGGATTCAAAGCTACCGCGACCTCCCGGTGCTGGTCAACCAGTGGTGCAACATCATCCGCTGGGAGCTCCGCACTCGCATGTTCCTGCGCACCACCGAGTTTCTTTGGCAGGAAGGCCACACCGCCCACGCCACGCACGACGAATCGCTGGCCGAAGTCTTGAAGATCCTCGATGTCTATGCCGACGTCGCCGAGAACATCATGGCCATGCCCGTGATCAAAGGCATGAAAACTCTGTCCGAAAAATTCGCCGGTGCGCTGCGCAGCTACGCCATCGAAGCCATGATGCAGAACGGGCTCGCGCTTCAGGCCGGAACCAGCCACGACCTCGGCCAGAATTTCGGCAAAGCCTTCGACGTTCGGTTCCAAAGCAAGGAAGGGCAGCTCGATTACGTCTGGCAAACCAGTTGGGGCGTTAGCACGCGCTTGATCGGCGGCCTGATCATGAGTCACTCTGACGACAAAGGCCTGGTGCTGCCGCCCAAGCTTGCGCCCGTTCCGTCCGTGCTGGTTCCGATTTATCGCAAGGACGAAGAGAAAGGCCGCGTGTTGGAAGCCGCCCACCGTATCGCCAAGGACGTCGGCGCCAAGATCGACGACCGGGAAGGGCAGAGCCCCGGCGCCAAATTCTTTCACTGGGAGCGCCGCGGTGTCCCGGTGGTCCTTGAACTTGGGCCGCGCGATCTGGCTGCCAACAACATTGTTCTGAAACGCCGCGATACCGGAACCAAGGAACCTTTGCCGCAAGCCGACCTGGCCGCGCGACTGCCGGTCGTGCTCACCCAAATGCAATCCGATCTCTATAGCGCCGCTAAGGCGCGCCTCAAATCCAATACGGTGCTCGCAAATTCGCTCGATGAAGTGGAGTCGATTCTCAGGGATGTTACCGCCGAAAAAGGTGGCGGTAAATTCGTCATGGCGCACCTGAAGGACGATCCTGCCTGCGACGCGCGTCTCAAAGAGTTCAAGGCCACGGTGCGCTGCATTCCCATGGTCGACGAATACGATGGCCCGGGGAAATGCATCGTCACCGGCGAAACGGTCGATCGCCGCTCGGTTATAGCGAAAGCGTATTAAAGGAAGCCAAGGCGTATTAGATGAAATCGATTTTGCGACCGTCCTGCTTGCCTGCGCGGCGTTGGCCCAGGCTCCTGATCAAATTCAGATCAATCCTCCCTACGTCCGCACTCCGGACCATGTCGTGAGCGCCATGCTCAAGCTGGCGGCCGTTAAGGCCAGCGACATCGTGTATGATCTCGGCTGTGGCGACGGGCGCATCGTCATCGCCGCCGCTCAGGAATACGGCGCGCACGGCGTTGGAATCGACATCGATCCTGAGCGCATTCAAGAAGCCCGCGAGAACGCGCGAAAAGTCCGGCGTCGAAGCGCTGGTGAAGTTCGAAGTGAACGACCTGTTCGCCGCCGACATCCACAACGCTACCGTCGTCGCGCTCTATCTACTGCCCGACGTGAATCTCCGCCTGCGCCCCAAGCTGTTGAAAGACCTGAAGCCGGGCACGCGCGTCGTCTCGCACGATTTTCATATGGGCGATTGGAAACCCGAGAAGCACGAGCTGGTCGATGCCGCGAGCAACATTTATCTTTGGAGAATTCCCGGGAGGATTCCCGTCAAATGACGAAACCTTTGCGCATCGGCCTGATCGTGCCATCGTCCAACACGGTGATGGAGCCGGATTTTCATAGGCAGCTTGGACAGACTGCCATTGTAAGCACCGCGCGGATCTTTCTTGAGAGCGTGACCCGCGAGGCGGAAACTCGAATGCTCGAAGAGGATCTACCCAAGGCGGCGGAACTCATCCGCACCACCGCTCCTGATGTTGTAGTCTTCGGCTGCACCTCCGCCGGAGCGCTCGGAACATTGGCCCACGATAACGCAATTGGCGAGAAAATCGAAAAATTAGCAGGGGCGCCGGCCATCACCGTGCTCCACGCTGTGTTGTCGCAATTGCGCGTCATCGGACCACGGAAGCTGGCCGTGTTCACGCCTTACATACCAGACTTGACCAACGGCATCGCGTCGTCGCTGGCTGAAGCCGGATTCACTCCACTGAAAGCCGCGGGCATGGGCATCCGAGTCAATCTCGACATCGGCCGGGTGACGCCTACCGAGATCGTCGACTTTGTAGAGTCTCAAATCGAAGGCAGCACTCCGGACTGCATTTTCCTTTCGTGCACAAATTGGCGGGCCATCGAAGCGATCGAACCACTCCACAGGAAGCTTGGGATACCGGTCGTTTCCAGCAACCAAGCCGCTCTTGTAGCTGTGGGGCAGGTCTCCGACCTGCCGATTAAACCAGATTCTTCAGCGCTTCCCGCTTACTCAGGGGACTGAGCCGCCCGTCGTGCTCGGCCACATAACGGCTAACCTCTTTAGCATCGGTCTTGGCGAATTGGCGCAGTGCCCAGCCGATCGCTTTCCGCAAAAAGAACTCTTTCTCGCCGATCGATGGCCGAATGCAATCGTACAAAAGGTCGAGATCGGTATCGGCCTTGAAACCGAGTTGCGCCAGGATCGCGCTGCGGCGCTTCCACATGTCGTCCGATTTCGCCCACGCGCGCAACACCCGACCCATTTTCGCCGGATGCAGCCGCAGCAGTTCGCCCAGGCGGTGAGCGGCGATCGAATCGACATAATCCCACCATGCTCCGCTGGTGATCATCTCTTCGTACATCGCCAATGCGTCTAGTGTCCTGAATTTGCGGTAGGCGGAATACCCGGCCAGCTCGATCGCCAAATAGCGCTCCTCCCGGTAGCGTGCCCCGCGCCATAACTCGAGCACCGTGTCGCGCCACTCCTGGAACGAATCGAGCTTATGCGCCGAGAAAACAGCCTTGGCCGCCTTCCTCAGAGGCGTCGCTTGAATACCCAGATACGGGATTGCCGACTTCATGTAGGCCTGCATGATCGGCGCTTTCACGGGATCGGCTACGTTGCGAAGTGCCTTCCTGGCGGCTTGGATCAAGGGCCTCATCGCTGCGTGACCCGCGCGGCCAGCGTTTTTGGAGCGACTAGCCGATAGCTGCCAACTACCAGTTCGCTCACTTCCTCCCAATCGATCTCTCCCCGGTCCAACCGAAACGCCACCCAACCCTTCGATCCGATGTAGGCCGGTATGTAAAATTTTTCCGGATTAGCGGCAGCCAGCACCTTGTGGTCGCCCGGCAAGACCTTGCACGTGACTGCCACGATGCCGTCGCCATGATGGTCATTGAGGAAGTACGCGAAAGTCCTCTTGCGGACCTGGAAGCCGGCGTGTTGCCCGTTATAATCGCGCGTGGCTTCGGGCAGCGCGAGACAGATCTTCGTGAGCCGGACCAGTCGCCGGTCTTCTGTGGACGCCTTCGTGGGCATTTTAGAAGGATATTATCATGCTGTTACCGAGCCGCGACATCTGTTTCCGAGCCGCGACCGCAGGGAGTCGGTATGTTTGAACGCATGATGATTGCAATACATCCGGGGGAACATCTCGCCGAAGAACTGAAAGAACTTGGCATGAGCGCCGCCGAGCTCGCCCGCAAGCTGGAAGTGCCGACCAACCGAATCACCGGCATTTTGAACCGGCAGCGGGCCATCACTGCAGACACTGCTTTGCGCCTGGCCCATTTCTTCGGCACCAGCGCGGAGTTCTGGGTTAACCTGCAAAGCCTTTACGAACTGCGCGTGGCCCAGAAGAGTTCGGTGACCAACCTTTCATGAATATTTTGCCTTCCGGCGCTACCACTTACAAACCCGCATCTCGCGCTCCGCAAACTCCATACCCCAAACTGGACTTAAGGTGATGGCAAACGCACGGGAGAACGCCGCGAGCAGGCATGGCGACGCACTGCTTGATGCTGAATCCCGTGCGTCTTTCGTCAACCCTGGATTGCATAGGCCGCGATGGACCGCGTTTGCCATAATGAAGGTAATCCGCGCCCATGTCTCAAGCCACCGATACGTTTGTCGAGCAGAACCAGACCCGCTTCCTCGAAGAGCTTAAGGATTTTCTCCGCATCCCCAGCATCAGCACTCTGCCCGAGCACAAGCCCGACGTCCAAAGAGCCGCCCACTTCGTCGCCGATAGCCTGAAACACGCCGGCATCGAGCATGTCGAGATCATTCCGACCGATGGCAATCCGCTGGTCTATGGCGATTGGCTGCACGCCCAAGGCAAGCCAACCGTTCTTTGTTACGGCCATTACGACGTCCAGCCGCCCGACCCGCTGGAGCTCTGGCAGAGCCCGCCCTTCGAGCCCGCCGTGCGCGACGGCAACATCTACGCCCGCGGATCCGCCGACGACAAAGGCCAGATGTACATGCACATCAAGGCCGTCGAGGCCCTGCGCGCGGTAAACGGCACGCTCCCGGTGAATCTCAAGTTCCTGATCGAAGGCGAAGAGGAAGTCGGCGGCGCTTCCATCGCCAGTTATGTCGCAAAAAATCCGGCCAAGCTGAAGGCCGACGTCGCGCTCGTTTCCGACACCGCGCTTTACGCCGAAGGGCTTCCCACCCTCTGCATAGGATTGCGCGGCTTGATCTATATGGAAGTCGAAGCCACCGGTCCGGCGCGCGATCTGCATTCCGGGCTCTATGGCGGCGCCGCTCCCAACCCGGTTTTCGGGTTAATCGAGCTGTTGTCGAAGTGCAAAGACCCGCAGGGAAAGATCCTAATTCCCGGCATGTATGACGACGTCGCCCCACCGGCTCAAGCCGAAAAAGACAGCTGGAAGCTGTTGCCGTTCAAAGAAGCTGATTTCCTGAAGAACGAGGTCGGCGCCATCGGCGCTGGCCGGCGAGCCCGGACAATCTGTTCTGGAGCGAATCTGGGCGCGGCCCACCTTCGAGGTCCACGGCATCGCAGGCGGATTTACCGGCGCCGGCGCAAAGACCGTGATTCCATCCAAAGCCACCGCCAAGGTGAGCTTCCGGCTGGTCCCGAACCAGAATCCCGACAAGATACTGGCTTCGTTTCGCGAGTTCTTGCAAAAAAATGCTCCGGCAGGCGTGCGCATCGACCTCCGAGTCCTCAGCGCCAGCCCGGCTGTAATGGTGGATCCGAATCATCCCGCCATTCAGACCGCGGCCCGAGCGTTCAGCGAGATGCTCGGCCGGCCCACCGTATTTACAAGGAGCGGAGGCTCGATTCCGGTAGTGGGCGATTTTGCCAACCATCTGCACATCCCGTCCATCCTGATGGGCTTTGGCCTTCCCGACGACGGTCTGCATTCGCCCAATGAAAAATATCGCCTTGAGAATTACTATAAGGGCATCATGACGATCGCGCACTTTTTCGAGGAGTTCGGCCGATAGACAACTAAGGTTTCCATTGGCAGCAAAAACTCAGAATCCGGCCCCGGCCGAAAGCGTGGTTCGGTCGGCCGGGATCGTTTCCGTCGCCGTGGCCATGTCGCGGTTGACGGGCTTGGTGCGCGAGATGGTGATGGCGAGGCTCTTCGGCGCTGGCTTCGTTTATGACGCCTTCCTGCTGGGCTTCCGGATCCCTAACTTGACGCGCGATCTGTTCGCCGAAGGCGCACTTTCCTCTGCATTTGTACCCATTTTCACCCAGACTTTGGCGCAAAAAGGCCGCAAAGAAGCAGCCGTTTTGTCGAACCTGGTCGCCACCGCGCTGATCCTGCTGGTGGGTTCGTTTTGCATTTTGGGGGTCATCTTCAGTCCTACCCTGGTTGATCTCCTGGCCGAAGGATTCCGGCAGGTCCCCGGCAAGTTTGAGTTGGCCGTGAAGATGACCAGGATCATGTTCCCGTTCCTTCTGCTGGTGGCGCTGGCCGCCCAGGCCATGGGTGTACTCAACGCCTGCAACCGCTTTGCAGTGCCCGCCCTGGCGTCAACGTTCTTCAACATAGGCTCGGTGGTCTTTGGGCTGGCCCTCGGCTATTGGCTCGGACCGATGCTGGGGATCGAGCCGATTACCGGCATGGCCATCGGCGTGGTGTTGGGCGGCGCGTCTGCAACTGGTTTGGCAGATCCCCTCGCTTCGTTCCGAAGGCTTCAGTTTTCACCCCGGCTTCGACTGGAACCATCCCGGACTACGGCACATCGTCCGGCTGATGGGCCCGGCCATTCTCGGCAATGCCGCGGTGCAGATCAACGTGATGGTCAACACCAATTTCGCCTCTCGTATTCCGGGTAACGGTCCGGTGAGCTGGCTCGGATACGCCTTTCGTTTCATGCAGCTGCCGCTCGGACTCTTCGGCGTTGCGATCGCGTCGGCAACCTTACCTTCCATCTCGAGAAGCGCGGGCGCCGGTAACCTCGACGAATTCCGGCGCACTTTGTCGAAATCGCTCGGCATGGTGTTCTTATTGACCTTGCCCTCTTCGATCGGTCTGATAGTTTTGGGCAATACCATGATCGGCGCCATCTACCAGGGCGGCAAGTTCCAAGCCTTCGACACCCAGCAGACCGCGCTGGCGCTTTCCTGCTACGCCATCGGATTGGCCGGATATTCCGCGCTCAAAGTGCTGAATCCGGCGTTTTATGCCTTGCACGATGCGCGAACGCCGATGATTATTAGTCTGATCTCGATCGCTATCAACTACGCCACGGCGTCGCTGCTGCTGCACGGAACAGGGTTGGGGCACGCCGGGCTCGCACTCTCCACCTCCGCGGTAGCGATCTTCGGGGCGGTGGCTTTGTTTGCCATCCTCAGAAAGCGGATCGGAGGCATCCACGGAAGAGCGCTGCTCAATAGCGTCTGGAAAATCACGCTGGCGTCCGCTGTAATGGGCGGCGCGGTTTGGCTGTCCAGCCGCGAGCTTGAGAATTGGCTGGGCGTTGCGCGGCTGGGCCGGATAGTGGATCTGGCTATTTCTATCCCGTTCGGCCTTATCGTATTCTACGGCGCTTGCAGATTGCTTCGAGTTGCGGAACTCGATCTCGCCACGCGGTCCCTCATTAGCCCGATCCTGCGCCGGTTACAGAATTAATTCTTCTAAAACACGCCGTTTGAAGCAGAAATAAGGTAATCTCTACATCGCCGACGTAAATACGCGGCAGAAGGAGATTATCAAATGTTGAAGAAGATTATGTTGTTGAGTGTGGTTTTGTTTGCACTGGCTTATCCCAAGCCGGTCGTGATGGACAACCCGATTCCGGAATGCCCGCCGTATTGTAGCCAGGCGCAGTAAGTCCGCGCCTTGACAGATTCGTTCGAACTGTCGTACAAAGGCCCCGGAGGTGTCATCCTGCGGGGCCTTGTAAACCTACGGCAAATTCTTTGGATTGTGTCACTGGCTCTAGAGATCGGATTGGCGGTGCGTTTAATGTCAGTCGGCCGCAAACGATACCGCTGGTTCCTCGCGTATCTTATCGCCTCATCCCTTGGCTCCCTGTATCTTTTGTCACTGCCGGTTCGCAGCGCCCGCTATACAATTTCTTGGATTGCCGTGGAAACCCTCACCCTGTTCCTTCTATACGCCACTGCGCTGGAAATCTACTCCGATCTAGTACGACCGTTAGGAGGCGTGGATCGCCAAGGGAAAATCGTTGTTTATTTGCGGCGGCTACTGAATGCGGTCATGATGCTCTCCCTAATCGTGTGCATTGGTTTAGCGGTCTTTGATGCGCGCTCGGTGACGGCTGAGCCACCGTTTTCACTGCGCACCGCCCTCAGCGCGGCGGTATTGTTTAAGCGCATTGCGACCTCCACATTAGCTTTATTCCTGGCCGGTAGTGCGCTGTATTTCGCGAGATTTCGATTCTCGCTACAGCGCAACCTTCGCGTGCACGGTCTCCTTTTCACATGTTGGATGATTGTTTCGGCCGGTGCATTGTTCTGGCGCAATCTCGACATGCAAAGCGCCACTGTGATAAATGTCGCATTCCTTTCGGCATCGATTTTGATTTTCGGTGTCTGGATAGTCGCGCTCAAGAAAACCGGAGAATCAATACCTGTACGCTTGTCCGTATCCGACGGGAGTGCGCGGGCCGATCGCGAAATCTTGATCTCGTTCCTCAGAAGGCTTACGCGGCAGCGCTGAGCAAACTCCCCAGTTTCTCGAAACAGCGCTCCACCAAGCCGCTGTCACGGCGCGGGATGCCGATATAGTACAGCACGCCTTCCAGCGCCAGTTTCACCAGCATCTTCTGCATCGTCCAGGAGGCCTTATCCAATTCAATGAACGCTTCGGGTTCGATGAACGCTTCGGGGTCGTCGGGCGCCGCCCATAGAGGCAATGCGCGCAGATCTCGACACAGTTCGCCAAGATATTGGAAGTAAATGGCTGCCCGTTCCCTTCTAAAATGGCCCAGGTCCGAATATTGTTCCTGGCTGAGCCAGACTAGATCGGCTCCGGAAAGTAGCCTCAACATCGGCCGGTATTGCTGCAGGAACGAGGAAAGATCTTGCGCTTCCATGTGTTTCGCCCTGCGCGTAGCGAGCCGTTTCAGGTCACCGTGGACCGATCGTGACACGACTTTTACCTGATTACTTTTACACTAATTCCAGCGCAATGTCAACGAATTATCGCTGTTTCCCGCGCAGTAATCTGTGGTTTTCATCTGATCGTGCAGATTCAGGTCTTGGGCGGCTCTGGGCTGGCCTGTCGAGACGCGTCAGGGCCCAGCTTGCCCCAGGTCATTCCGCGAGGGCAAGTCAAGGGAGAGAGGTTGGCCGGGTCAATCACCATCCAAAAAAATAATGGCGATCGCCGCATCTACAACGAAATGTATGATGTTCGCCCCACGGCCGTACGTTCGTAACCTGCCCAACATTCTAGTCGTGCTCAAGAGATGGTAAGATTTGTAGAGATGACCGAAGAGATAGAGCAGGTCACCCGCTTACAGTCTCTGGATTTGAGAATCGGTGAACTGGAGCGGGAAATAGCCACCCTACCCAAACACATCGCACAGATCGAAAAAGCACTGGATTCGCACCTGCGCAGGTTGGAAGCCGATCGCGCCGCCTTGGCCGGCAATCAGAAGGAACGCAAACGGCTGGAAGACGACAGCAAAGTGGAGAGCCAGAAAATCTCAAAGCTCAAGGATCAGATGCTGGGCGCCAAGACCAACGAGCAATATCGCGCCTTCCAGCATGAGATCAACTTTTGCGAAGAGGCGATCCGCAAGGCCGAGGACCGGATTCTGGACCTCATGGCCGAAGCCGAGCCTCTGGACGCCAATGTGAAAAAGGCTGAAGCCGCGTTAAAGGAAGAGAAACAACAAGTCGAGGCGGAGAAAACCCAGGCCCGCGAGCGCACGGCGGTGGATCAAAAGCAGCTAGAGGAACTGCTGGCCGAGCGCAAAGTTTTGGTCGGCGCTCTCAAGCCGCAAACCGTCTCGGCGTACGAGCGAATCCGGAAAAAATGGCACGGCGTGGCCGTGGCCGAGGCCGCTGAAGGACGCTGCAAGGGCTGTCACATGGTTTTGCGACCGCAGTTCTTTCAAGATCTGCGACACAGTGACCAGGTGATGTTTTGCGAGAGCTGCGGCCGCATCCTCTATTACAATCCGCCGGTCAGCTTCGAGCATGACTTGGTGGCCCAGCCGCATCAGTAAATTGCGGCTCTGCCGGAAATGTTCGCCCCGTCGCGCTAACATGCTTGTCATGGCCCGCCTTCTTATCGCCCTCTTGCTTGTTTCAGTGACTCTTCCAGCTCAGACCATCATCCGCTTGGGCACCATCATCCCCAAAGATTCCCCCTGGGACGCGATCCTTCTCAAGATGGGCGAGGAGTGGAAGAAGGCCTCGGGCGGCAAGATCGAGCTGAAGATTTATCCGGGCGGCGAGCAGGGCGACGAGCCGGAGATGGTTCAAAAACTTCGCATCAAGAAGCTGCAGGCGGTCGCGCTCTCAGGCGCTGGGCTGAGCGGAATCGACGCCGCGGTTTCGGCCCTCCAGATTCCCATGATGCTCAGCTCCTACGAAGAGCTGGATTACGTCCGCGATCATATTTCGGACCGCTTGGAGAAGGGTCTCAAGCAGCGCGGTTTCATCGTCCTCAACTGGGGCGACGCGGGCTGGGTTCATTTTTTCACCAAGCAGCCGGCCGTCCATCCCGACGACATCCGCAAGATGAAGATCTGCGTGCTGCAGGGCGACAACACTACCTTTGAGCTTTACAAAATCAATGGATTTCGGCCGGTGTCGCTCGCGGCCACCGATATTCTCACCGGTCTGCAGACCGGCTTGATCGACGCGTTTCAGTCGCCTCCGTTGGTGGCGTTGAGCAACCAGTGGTTCGGCGGAGCGAAGAACATGTTGGATATCCAGTTCGCACAGCTCGTGGGCGCGACGGTGATCTCGAAAGACGTTTGGGACAAGATCCCGGCGCCGCGTGCAAAAGGACATGATGCAATCCGCGCGCACCGCCGGCGTGGCTCTGCGGGAAGAGATCCGCAAGGCCGAGGCCTCTTCCATTCCGCTGATGCAGCAGTTCGGCCTGAACGTGGTGCATGCCGATCCGAAAGCCGTAGCCGAATGGCGCCAGCTTTCTGAAGGCATCTGGCCAAAGCTGCGAGGCACCTTGGTGCCGGCCGATCTGTTCGATGAAGTGAAGCGGCTGCGCGACGAATATCGGAAGGCCCATCCAGCCGCGAGCGCCGCGGGCATGCCGTGAGCGTCGCCACACCGCCTCCTGAAAACGCCGGGCCTGCTACCCCGCTTCAGCTTTTCGAAGATTCGTTTTCCATCCTGGCTCTGTCGCTGATGACCGCGCTGCCGGTGATTGAAATGGTCTCCAGGCAATTCCGCTGGCCCGGGATTCCGGGATCGGCCGTCGTCGTTCAGCAGCTCACCTTATGGATCGGCATGCTGGGCGGTATGCTCGCATCGCGCTCCGATCGCCTATTGGGACTTTCTTCCAGCGCGATGCTGCCGGACTCCTGGCGCGCCCCGGCTAAGATCCTTTCCGGAGCGGCGCTGGCGGCCGTCTCCACATGTCTCGCCTGGGCCAGTTGGGTGTTCGTCAAAACCGAGCGCGAATCCGGCAGCGACCTGCTTCCAGGCATCCCCAAGTGGACGGCGCTCGCCATCATGCTGGTCGGCTTCGCGGTAATCGCATTGCGCGCGGTGTGGCACGCGAGTCCAAATTGGAAAGGGCGCCTGCTGGCCACTCCCGGCCTGGCCATCCCGGCGCTGCTCGGCTTTGTCGTTTCCGTCGGGACGCCCGGTGTACTTGGGTTGTCGCTTACGATGCTGTTCATCGTCAGTATCCTGGGGCTTCCGATCTTTGCCGTGTTCGGCGGACTCGCGTTGTTGCTCTTCTGGAATAGCGGTACGCCCGCGGCATCGGTTCCGGTGGAGATGTACCGGCTGGTGGCATCGCCGCTGCTGCCTTCGATTCCGTTATTTACGCTGGCCGGGTATTTCATGGTGCAAGGCGGCGCCACGAAACGCCTGCTGCGAGTCTTCACGGCGCTCTTTAGCTGGATTCCAGGCGGCATTGCGATCGCCACCGTGGCCATTTGCACGGTCTTCACCTTCGCCGGCTCGGGGCTCACCATCCTGTCGCTTGGCGGACTCCTGGTGCCGATGTTGGTGAAGGCCCGTTACCCAGAAAACTTTTCGATTGGATTGTTGACCGCCTCGGGATCGTTGGGTTTGCTGTTTCCAACCAGCGTTCCCGCCATTTTGTACGGAGTAAGATCCCAAACGCCTCTGCCTCAGCTATTCACTGGCGCGCTTCTGCCCGAGTTATTGATGGTCGCCTGCGTCGCGACTGTCGGCATCTACATGGGTCTGAAGCACAACGCGGTGCGCGAGCCTTTCGTGCCGCGCGAAGCAGCCTCTGCCATCTGGAGCGCGAAATGGGAACTGATGCTGCCGGTGATTATGGTCGTCGGGTTATTCGGCGGTTTTGGTACTCTGACTGAGGCCGCGGCGCTCACAGCCTTTTGCGCCTTCGTGGTCGAAGTTTTCATTTATCGCGACTTGAAGCTGAACCGCGATTACCGCGAAGTGTTCGTAGAGTGCGCCACCATTGTTGGCGGCATTCTGCTGATCATGGGCGTCGCGCTGGGCTTCACGAATTATTTGATCGACGCCGAGGTCCCCTCGAAACTAATCGATTGGGTGCGGACCCACGTCCAATCGAAGTACGTATTCTTGCTTCTGCTCAATGGAGTGCTGCTGGTGGTTGGCGCGCTGATGGATATCTTCGCGGCGATCTTGGTTGTCGTGCCGCTCATCAAGCCTTTGGCCGCCGTCTATGCGATCGACCCGGTGCAGATGGGCGTAATCTTCATCGCCAACCTGGAGCTAGGCTACCTGCATCCGCCGGTCGGCATCAATCTATTTCTGTCCGCCTACCGCTTCAAGAAGCCGATGGGCACCATCATCTGGGCAACTCTGCCGTTCCTGTTCATCCTGATGGGCAGCGTTCTGCTGATCACTTACGTGCCGTGGCTGACGACCGCGCCGTTGCGCTGGTTCGGCAAGTAGAAGTCTTTCGGGGTCAAAGCGGGACACGGCGAATACCGCGCAACTCAGAGAAATGTTTATCGAACGCAAAGGCGCTGGAGAGATGCAGTCTTTGCATGAGCGCGAAACTAGTGCAGTCGGTAAAGCTCCATCCCTTGTCACGATGCGATTGAAAGATCTTCCAAGCTTGTTCTATGTCTTGCAGGTTCAAATAAAAGAGCCTGCAGGGACGTCCGCTCCAAAGGGATTGGCCGGCCCGAATAGCCACTTGCGTGCTGAATCGTGTTTTCAGCAAAGTGAGGAGTTCGTCTACTACGTAGTCGCTGGTAATCAACTGGTCCTGGTTCTGGTCATGCCAAGTCCGCGCGGCTTCGTGCCGGAGGTCGTCGGGAACGAACAGGGCTGCCCAGGCACTGGTGTCAACGAATATCATTCAGTGGGTTCGCCGTAGAGTACTCGGTCATGATGTTCCTGGGATATCCACTTCTTGCCTTTGTCTGGCTTCAACTTCCAGATGCTGGCCAGCAGACGGGACAGTTCCCGTTTTTGCTTGTTGTCTCCGTATCGGCCCACTCGCGGGCGGACGGCAATGTCACGCGGATGGATGCCCACCAAGCAAGCGACGGGGCGGCCGCGAGAAGTGATGATAACGTCTTCGTTAGCCGAGCGTCGCAACAATTCGGACGTCTGGTTCTTGAGTTGACGAACGCTCGCGGTTCTCATAGATCGATGTAGCTACCTTTGTGGCTACATCGTAACACGATCCGGGTTGCCGGTAATGAGGCCAGAATGAGGACGGCCGTGAGAGGAGACAATGTTTCAATTGTGCTAAGATCCCTTCTTGATGCCCACCTGGGAGTAGGAATCAAGTGAAAGCATACGAAGGCACAGACGTCAGAAATGTTGCTCTGATTGGACACGGACACAGCGGTAAGACCACCCTCACGGCCGGTCTTCTTTACACCGCTGGCGCAACCAATCGCTTGACGCGGGTCGACGAAGGCAACACCGTCACCGATTTTGATGACGATGAGATCCAGCGCAAGTTGTCGATTTCGACCGCCGTGGCGTACGCCGAATGGGCCAAGAAAAAGATCAATCTGATCGACACGCCCGGCTTCAACATCTTTATCAACGATACGAAAGCTTCGATGGTCGCTGCCGAGGGCGCCTTGGTGGTGGTGGATGGCGTCGCGGGCGTCGAGGTGCAAACCGAGAAGGTGTGGAGCTTTGCCGACGAGTTCAAGCTGCCGCGGGCAGTTATCATAGACAAGCTCGACCGCGAGCGCTCCGACTTCGATCGCGCGCTGGCTAGTGTTCAGGGTGTTTTCGGCCGCATGGCGGTTCCGGTTCAGTTGCCGCTAGGTTCTGAGAAGGACTTCAAGGGCGTGATCGATCTGGTCCGGATGAAGGCCTTCACCTACACCAACGACGGCGATGGCAAGGGCAAGGAAAGCGATATCCCAGCCGATCGCGCGGACGCCGCTCAAAAAGCGCACGAGACCCTGGTCGAGATGGTGGCTGAGGGCAATGACGCGTTCATGGAGGAATTCTTCGAGAAAGGCACGCTGCCTGCCGAGCACATCCAGGAGGGGCTTCGCCAGGCCATCCGGGAACGGCGTATTTATCCGGTGCTGTGCGCCTCCGGCTTGCGTAACATCGGTTCGGATTTGTTGCTCAATTTTATCATCGAGAACTTTCCGGCTCCGACCGAGCACGAACCGCTAGCCGGAAAAATAAATGACAAAGAGGCCACGCGCGCCATCAAGGACAGTGAACCGGTATCCGCCTTCGTCTTCAAAACCGTGGCCGATCCGTTTGCCGGGCGCGTTACTTACTTCAAGGTGATGTCTGGAATCGTGAAGAATGACGCCAACCTGGTGAATGCCCGCACGGGCGGCGGCGAACGTTTGGCGCACATCGGCGCTCTCGAGGGAAAAACGATGCCGCCGGTTACGGAACTGAGAGCCGGCGATATCGGCGCCGTTGCGAAGTTGAAAGAGACGCTCACCGGCGACACCTTGGGCGAAAAGACATCGCTGATCAGTTATCCGCCGGTGCACTTGCCCGAACCATCCATCGCGTTTGCAATTTCGGCCAAGAGCCGGCAGGATGAGGACCGGTTAGGCAATGCCGTCGCCAGGATTCTCGAAGAGGATCAGTCGCTGCGCTTCTATCGCGATCCGCAGACCAAGGAATTCCTGCTCGCCGGCAGCGGCCAGCAGCATGTGGAAGTAATCGTAAGCCGCCTGAAGAAACGCTACGGCGTGGATGTGGAGTTGAAGGCGCCCAAGATTCCTTACCGCGAAACGATCCGTGGCAAGGCAGAGGTACAAGGCAGGCACAAGAAGCAGACCGGCGGCCATGGCCAGTTTGGCGACTGCTGGATTCGTCTGGAGCCGCTGGCGCGCGGCGGTAAGTTTGTGTTCGCCAACGAGGTGTTCGGCGGCGCGATTCCCCGCAACTTCATTCCGGCTGTGGAGAAAGGAATCGTCGAGGCAGCCGCGAACGGTTATCTGGCCGGATTTCCCGTTGTTGATTTCAAAGTGACTGTTTACGATGGGTCGTATCACGACGTCGACTCGTCTGAAATGGCGTTCAAGCTGGCCGCGCGCAAAGCTTTCAAAGCCGGCATGCAGCAGGCCAAACCGACGCTGCTGGAGCCGATCATGAACGTCGAGGTACAGGCGCCAGTGGAGTACGCCGGTGACCTGATGGGCGATCTCAATGGCCGGCGCGGCCGCATTCAGGGCATGGATACCAAGGGCAGCACGCAGATCATTAAGGCTCAGGTCCCGATGGCCGACATGCTCAGCTATCAGAACGATCTGATTTCGATGACTCAAGGCCGCGCGTCATTTCAGATGGAATTTTCGCACTACGATTACGTCCCCGCGCTGCAGGCCGACAAGATCATCGCTGCCGCCAAGGCTGCGAAGACCGGCGAAGAAGAGGAAGAAGAGTAGTTTTAACCCGCGACAATTTCTGGAACCTATCCGCTGGGCTCCGCGTAACAATTCCAGGAGAGATCCAGCATGTCATACGTGTCTTCCAACACTTCTTCCGATCTAACCGGCCTCACCCGGCCGATGGTCAAGGCTCTATTCATAGCTAGCTGCCTGCTTTCGTTAGTCTCCTGGTACACCACTTTCGAGGGCATGCGCTTGTATCTTGCGGTTTGGTTCTCCGCACTGGCATCTATCGGGCTGCAAGCTGCCTTGGTGCTGGTGGCCTGGCTAATCGGCTTTAGCTCCGCCGGCAAAGACATCGGCCGCCGGTCGATGCTGATCGGCGTTTATTTTGTCACAGCGATTGTTTCGATCGCGTTCTCTTACACCAGCTTGTACACCTGGTTCAGCGCGCGCGAGCGCCCGGCAACGATCGAGCGCAAGCTTTACGATTCGCTGAATGATTCAGCCGGGCAGGTGCAGAAACTTCTGACCGCGGCGATCAACGAGCAGCAGAAGCACGTGCTGGCACTGGAGGAGATGACCGTCGCCGAGAAAACGCACGGCCATATCTCTCGCGCGCAGGACGCCGATCCGTATTTGGCAGGAGTGCGGGCGGCGGTGGCGCGCGAGGCCCAGACCTACGCCGAAGGGTACAAGGAAGGCTCAGGCGAAGGCGTCCGATATTCTGCCTTCGACCGTTACACCAAGCTGGCGCAGCAATCGCTCACCGAGATGCAGCGTTCCGAGCAACAGATCGCGGGGTACCTTGCGAATACCAAGCCACTCGATCCATCCGAAAAGCAACTGCAGGCCTATCGAAAGGTCTTCGACGATGTTCCCTGGAATGACATGGAGCCGGCGCTTCATGCCGGCCGGATGGAGAAACCACCAGTTCCTGCGTACGCCGATTTTGTCGATCGTACAGTTTCCGGCCAGGAAGACCTTCTGGTTGCGTTTCAGGAACTGTTCACCGCGCCCACGCCGCGACACGTCTTCGCATTGGCGCTAGCAGCCTTCATTGATGTCGTGGTATTCCTGCTGGCCTTTGCCTCGGGGCCGTACTTCTTCGGGACCGCGGAACATAGGTGGATCTCGGCGGGTGCGGCGCTGGAAGGCCTGGATCACCAGATCTTCACTCGGGATTTTCTGCGAAAGCTGATGCCCGGTCCACGTGGGATGGCGCGAGTTGATGTCGCGATGTTGACTCCCGGGGAGCAACAACTGTGTCTGCTACTGGCGGCGAAGAAACTCGCGGTGGTTGTGGAGGAAGACGGCAAGACGTATTACATGCTGGAGCAGGGCATTCACGAACACCTGCTGGAGTCACTCGCCTCACAGAATTTCCCGCTGCGGGCGGCTTCGGTCGCTTGACTCCGGTTGATCGTTCAGTGTCGGGCCTTCTTGCGGGTGCGCTCGGGCTCAACGAGAGAGAACTGCAGCTTGTGCTCCAGGGGTTCGACGCGGTCGAGCAGCACCCGTACGGTATCGCCGATTGAAAATTCCCGCCGCGTACGCTGGCCGATGATCTTGCGCGTGTTCTCATTGAACATGTAACGATCGCCCGGCAGAGTGTCGATCGGCACCAGCCCTTCGACGAACAGGTTCTCCAGCTCAACGAAGAATCCGAAGCGAGTGGTGCTGATAATCAGGCCATTGAACTGGTCGCCCACGCGATCCTCCATGAACTTGGCTTTTTTCCACTCCACCAGTTCTCGTTCGGCGTCGGCGGCGCGGCGTTCGGTTTCAGAACAATCGTCGGCGATGCGCGAGAGCGTTTCCGGCGCCAGGATGTTGCGCTTGCCATCGAAAAATGCGCTCAGGATGCGGTGGACGGTCAAGTCCGGGTAACGGCGAATGGGCGAAGTGAAATGCGTGTAGCTGATGGCGGCCAACGCGAAATGGCCGCGGTTCTCGGCGCTGTACCGAGCTTGCTTGAGCGACCGCAGCATCAGGTAGGTGAGGATGCGCTCTTCGGGTTTGCCTTCGATCTTAGCGATCAACTTTTGATAATTGCGCGAAGTGACGGCCATGTTGTCGCCGGCGATCTCGATGTCTTTCCGCAGCCGCCGGCCGTCGCGGCCTCGTTCGGTCATGCGGAATCGTTTCACAGGCAAGGCGCCGATGCCGAGCGAATAGCCGAAATGCGAAGCGATTTCCTCGAACTCCAGCACGCGCTTGGGGTCGGGTTTCTCGTGGATGCGGAATAGCGACGGAATGCCGGCCTGCTCCAGGTGCGAGGCCACGGCTTCATTGGCCGCGAGCATGAACTCCTCAATCAGCCGGTGCGCGATGTTGCGCGGGCTGCGCTTGACGCCGATCATCTCGCCGAACTGGTCGAACTCGATGAGCGGCTCGGGCATGTCGAAGTCGATGGCGCCGCGCTGAACGCGTTTGCGATTCAGGATGAGCGCGAGCTCTCGCATCAGCTCGAAGCGGGTCACCAGCCGCTCATAACGATTCCTTAAAGCCGCGTCGCCTTCGAGCAGGGCGTGAACATCGGTGTAGGTCATGCGCTCCACGCTGCGGATGACCCCGCGTCCAAAATCTTGCGCGACAATGTCGCCGCGATGATCGATTTCGAGAAGCACGGAAAGCACCAACCGGTCCACGCCAGGTTTGAGCGAGCAGATTTCAGTGGAAAGCTCGAGCGGCAGCATGGGTACGGCGCGGTCGGGAAAATAGACGCTGGTGCCGCGCAGGAATGCCTCTTCGTCGATGGGCGTGCCAGGCGTAACGTAATGGCTGACGTCGGCGATGTGAACATGCAAGGCGTAATTGCCGTTGGCGAGCCGATCCACCCAAACGGCGTCGTCGAAGTCGCGAGCGGTTTCCCCGTCGATAGTGACGATGTCCATGTTGCGGAAGTCCTGACGTCCCGCGAGTTCTTCCGTACGAATGATGTTCGAAACATTCTGGGCTTGAGTCAAAACTTCGGGAGGAAACTGATGCGGGATGTGATGTTTCCGGATGACGATCTCGACATCGACGCCGAAATCGTCCGGATGGCCGAGCACTTCGATGACGCGACCGACGGCGTGCTCGCCATCTTCCGGGAATTCGAGGACCTCGACGTTGACGATCATGCCGTCGAGATCGTCGGGGCCAGTCACAGGAATCGGCGCGACGCCGACGCGGTCGCGAGTGCCGGATTTGGGCGGGATCTCCATGCCTTCGGGAATGTCGATCCACTGGCGGATGCGGTCGTCATGTGGAATGACGTAAGACCCACGCTTGCGGGCCCGAAACTCGCCAACCACGGTTGGATGGGCGCGTCGCAGGATTTTGACGATCTCGCCGTCGGCGCGGCCGTCGTTCTCGATGCGCGCTATGCGAACCACCACTCGATCGCCGTGCATGGCGGTTTGAGCGGAATCGCGCGGAATGTAGACGTCGCCGCGCAGCCCTTCGATGGGATGATCGGGGATCACGAATCCATATCCATCGCGGTGCATGTTCAGCCGTCCGACCACGTATTCGCGGCTCAAGCGAGTGAGTACAAAATGGCCGGACTTCACTTCGATCAAGTCGCCGCTCTGCTCCAAGCGATCGAGTGCGGAATCGAGATCGGCGCGGGACGATCCGCGAGTGCCGAGTTCCCGGACAAGCTGCTTGAAGGTCGCGCGCGCGTGCGGAAGCCGGGCAATGTGGTCGAGGATGGCGGCGTCGGTCACGCCTTGGCCGTTGACTGAACTTGATTTGGTACTCCGTTGGGCACCATCGGCAGGGAGCGAATGCGTACGCCGGTCGCTTGATGGATAGCGTTGCCGACCGCGGGCGCGAGGCCGACGATGGGCGTTTCGCCGGCGCCGGCTGACGGCAGATCCTTGCGGTCGAGCAGGATCGTTTCGAGCACCGGGACGTCGTTGAAACGGGGCAGGCGATATTGGCCGACGCGCGGGTTCAGGATGCGGCCGTTTTCAAATTCGATGGCTTCGAAGAGCGCGCCGCCGATTCCCTGGATTACTGAGCCTTCCACTTGGTTCTTGAGATGTTCGGGGTTGACGATCGCGCCGCATTCGAAAGCCGTCACAACGCGCTCAATCTTGACCTTGCTGCCGGGTTGCGAAATGGAAATTTCGGCGCAGCTTGCGACGTAGCTGCCCTTCTCGACGCCGCAGGCGAGGCCGAAACCACGCGTAGGCTCGGATTTCGCTTTGCCCCAGCCGAATTTCTCGGCCGCGGCTTGCAGTACGGCGCGCAACCGTTCGTCCTTGAGATTCTTCAAACGGAAATCGAGCGGATCCATGCCGAGCGCGGCGGCGATTTCGTCCATGTGCGACTCACGCGCGAAATGGTTGGCAGTGGCCGCGAGTCCGCGGTAGGACCCTTGGCGCAGCGGCGTTTCGGTGGGATGGAACTCGATCTTGCGATTCGGAATTTCGTAAGGGGTGTCGATGCCGGAGGGCCCTGAATTGTAGTTATGGAACTCCCAGGCGGTGATCAAGCCGTCTTTCGTTGTCCCGCTGCGAATGTCGATTACGCCCGCGGGACGGAAGTAAGCCCAGGTGAACTCGTCTTCGCGGGTCCAGATCACCTTCACGGGTTTGCCGGCGGCCAGCGCCATGCGGGCGGCTTCGATGGCGACTTCTCCGGTGTGCTTGCCGCCGTAGCCGGAACCGGTGTCGGGCACGATTACGCGGACGCGATTCTCGGGAATTTTGAGAGCTTCCGCGAGTTCACTTTTGACGCCGAAGGGCCGCTGGGTTCCGGTCCAGACCGTCAGCTTTCCTTTGTCCCATTCGGCGACCGCGGCGCGCGGCTCGAGCGGAGTGTGGGCAATATAGGCGACCGTGTAAGTAGCGTCGAGCTTGTGGTCGGAGGATTCGAGGCCTTGATCCACGGAGCCCTGTTCCGGGCTCGGCCGGCCGCCCGCGCCGCCGCGCGATTGCGCGGGATGACTCTTGAGGTAGGCGAACAGATCTTTATTCGATGGCTGAGGATCGGCCTTCCACAAAGGTACGAGCGCGGCGATCGCGTTTGAGAGCGTGAGTTCATCGGGAGCTACGACCCCGATGAAATCGCCGTCGCGGACGATAGTCAGACCGGGAGTGGACGACACCGGTTTAGTGTCGAGCGAAACAAGCTTCGCGTTGAAAGCGTAGGGACGAAGAACGCGGCCAAACAGCATCCCCGGCCGCACGATGTCGGTGCTATAGCGGTGTGCGCCGGTGACCATATCACGCGCGTTCACCTTGGTGACAGAGGTTCCGGCGACGGCCCACTTATCGGCGGGCGTAACCGCGGCGCCATCGACGGTCTTCATAAGCTTTTGGCCGTGAGTCAATTCGCCGAAGCCGAGTGCGGCGCCGGTGGCGGAGTTTTTAACCTTGCCGTCGGCGACCGAGATCGTTTTGCGGTCCACTTTCCATTTGTCGGCGGCGAGATCGATGAGGGTCTCGCGGGCGGCTGCGCCCACCTTCTTCAGTTGCGGGGCCATGGTGGGAGTGGTGCGGCTGCCGAAGGTACCCATGTCGTAGGGCGTCAAGTCGGTGTCGCCCATAACTAGCTTGATGGAGCTGATGGGAGCGTGCAATTCTTCGGCGACCGCTTGGGTGAGCGCCGTGCGGGCGTTCTGGCCGACTTCGACCTTGCCGGTGTAAATGGTGACGGTCCCGTCTTCGGCGATGTGCAGCCAGGCGGCGAGCTCGGCGGGGCGTGCGTCGGCTCGGAATCCTTGAGTGCGCCCAGACTCCTGGGCCATGGCTTCGCCGTCGAAGAACAGCACGAACAGGAGTCCGCCGCCGAGCACTTTGAAGAGATCGCGACGCTGCAGCTCAAAGCGGTAAGCCGGTCCGGTGAAAAGTTCGTAGCGCTCGAGCTCAAGCATGTTGGCCTCCGTTGATGGCCTTCTCAGCGATTTGCATGGCCGCGACGATGCGCGGATAAGTTCCGCAGCGGCAGACATTGCCCTCCAGCCCGCGCCGGATCACCGGATAGAAGAACGAAACCAGCGAAGCGGTCACGCCGCCTCCCAGCAACCACGAAAGCACCGATCGCCGGTTTTGGTTGGAGGGCTCTGTTGTGGTCCCTTTGACGGCCGGCAATCCGCTTCCGGATTGTCCGCGGCAGCCCTCCGAGCTATCCTTCGATCCCATGCATTTCTCCCTTCCTGTCAACATTCCAGCCAAGCACGTTTGCTTCCTCTCGGGCGCAACGATCACCGCGAATTCAGATAGGCGATCAGGTTGGCCATCTCGCCTTGGGTAAGCTGCGGCCAGACAATGTGTTTCTGCTGCATCATCCGCAGCATGGCTGGGCCATGCCTCCACAGCACCGACACCATGGTGATAGCGGAGTAGGGTTCACCCGGCTTGGATAAGTTGGGGGCACCGGACGACGTATCGTTGTGACAGACGGCGCACTTCTTCGAATCGAAGATCTTGTGGCCCCGCGTGGCGTCGCCCCGAGTGGCAAAGAACTGCTTGGCCCAGACATAGCTGATGAGTTGCCGCCATTCGGTGGCGGTCAGCTCCGGAGGTGGTTGACGCATTTGAGGTGCATGGTTCCACATCGCTGCCGCCACATCGGTAAGCGTGCTGTCTCCCAACCGATTCTCCAAAGCTAAGGCGCCCTTATGGCACTCGGCGCAGCCCTTTTCGCGAAAGAGCATCTCACCCGTGGCAGGAGGAGGCAGCAACAGGAAGTGCTCCGTTCCGCGCGTCTGCGGCAGATTCTGGAGATACACAAGCATGTCGGTCAGTTCCTGTGAGGACACCAGCGGCCAAGGAATGCGTCGCGCAGCCATGGCGTTGTGCATTTGCGTCTGGTGATTCCACATGTGCTCGATCAGAACAACTGGGGCAGCCAGCGATTCCCACTTCTCTACGGGCGGCCCGACTCCGCCACCGACACCTGCGATGGAATGGCATTCAGTGCAACGCTTCTCCTCCAGGAATCTCTTGCCGCGCTGGGCCTCGCCCGGTCTTTCGAAGTAGCGAGCGGCATAGAAATAAGCGAACAGATCGGCAGCTTCGTCCGGAGTGACTTGTGGAACTGAGATGTCTTCCTTGCCCATCGCAGCCCACATCACGGGCGCGTGACTCCACATTCGGGCCGCGATGCCTGCCGGGGTGTAATCGCGGTCGAGCCGCCGGCCCAGATCGGGAGCCTTACCTGCGCCTGAACCTTTCACCGCGTGGCAATTCACGCAGTGTTGCGCTTGGAAGAAGTCCGCGCCGCGACGGGCGTCGGCGTCGGCCGGCATCGCGAGAAGGTTCGACGTCACCGCGAGAATCGGGACCACGACGATGATAACGGCTTTGTTCATAGACACATGGCCTCTCCTACCTCCTAGCAGATCATGCTCCTCGCTGTTCTCGCCAGGTTTATCAAGAACTTAGGTGGTTTAGTTTCTGGCATTGGTCTCGGAAAATTGGGGCAAATCCCGAAGCAGATGGGTGAAATCACCCTACAGCCGATGAGCAAGTCGGACTCGAATCGGACTCACCACCCAGCGCATAGTGTTCTCCTATGAGCCACTGGGGCTGGACGCCATAAAAAAATACTCCCCCTCGCATGCCTCTACGACGAAACCCAGGCAACATTCTGTTGTGCAAAGCGCGCGCCGTCGCCTTCGCGGGCATGCTTATTTGGAAGATTTCGGTTGCACTTCTATGGGCCTGCGATTGCAACATCTTCCCCTTCGAGGGAGACTATGCGAACAACTCTCTATGGTGTACTCGGTTTCACAATGACCTGCATCGGCCTGGTTGCAGCGGATAAGGCCCCGCTGACTGCCCAAGCGCAGCGCGGCCGCGAAATATTTCAGCACTCGGCGAAGGGAACTGCGTGCGCCACCTGCCATGCGATGGCAGGAGTGGGAACGGAGGTCGGGCCGGATCTGTCGATGATGGCCGGGATGGCGACCGTCCACAGCATGGTGGCAACTATCCGGATGACTATGACGAACACGGTGCTGTTGGTCAAGACCGCTAACGCCTCGTACCCCGCGGTTTTGAAGCAAAAGCAAGGTGACGAGTCCGAGTTTTGGGATTTGAGCCAGACGCCGCCCGTGCTTCGTACGCTGACCTCGAAAGAGATCGTATCGAGCGACCGGGACACGAAGTGGCAGCACCCGCCCGCAACGATCGACTACACGGCGCAGGAATACGCCGACATTATCGCCTTCTTGCGTTGGGCCGCCAATGGGTCGCAGAAGGAAGTTAAAACATCGGAAATCGGCGAACTGCAGTAGGCAGGGCGTGGCCCTGCCCTCGGATTCTCAAAAGCTCAGCCGCACACCAAGCTGGATTCGCCGCGGGTCAAACGCCGACGTGAACCCGAAGGGCTGAAGCGGCGTGTACTTGCCATTGCCGCCCAGACCTCCGTACCGTCGCACAACGTCTCCGATAAAGCAACTGCTCGCCGACCTACAGCAGCGCTAAAATCACGCTCAACAAACTGCGACTCGTCATAAAAGACTCCTTGGCGGGGGTTAGATCACCCTAACAGGTTTTGATTAAAGCCTGTACGAAAATTCGTTCGCTGTCACGGGCTGAAGCTGGTTCACCATTGGTTCACACCCCTGATGCCAAACGTGTATTCCGCAAGAACGCTCTCGGGTTCACCCGGCGAAGCGAGCGTGTCAGCATTTCCGTAAGCATTCCGGGCAGAGTGCCAGCGTAGATGCCTTTTCGTTCAGAAGTGGGCAGCCGCCCCAAGTGCCGCGACATTCTCTTCGTAGGCGGCCGGCCGATACGCGCAGCGAGGATCCTCCGCCAGGTAGTTGCCCGTAAGCGCATAGGCGCGGGCGCGTGAGCCCCCGCAGATTTTTATGTATTCGCAGAAGTGGCACTTGCCCTCGCGCATCGACGGATCCCGTAAGACCTGAAATAGGCCCGAATTGCGATACACGTCCACCAGGGAGTCCTTGCGCACGTTTCCGGCGCTTACTAGGAGGAAGCCGCTCGGAAAGACCTCGCCTGTGTGGGATACGAACACGAATCCACAGGCGTCGCTGACAGCGGCTGTACGCCATAGCAAACGGCCTTGCACACCGCCCTTGCCGCCGTGTTCGGACTTCAGGCGCTGAGCGATGTAGCGGCGATAGTGCGTGCCTTCGGTAGTCTTCACATCAAACGGCGCGACTTTCGAAATCTCGTAGAGGAACTCGAAGACCGTTTCATACTCTTCGGCGGATAGATCGTCATTCTCTAGCGCGCGGCCGATCGCAACCAGGAAGAACAGGCTCCACATTTTGCCGCGGACGTCAGCCACCCGTTCGGCGATTTGCGCGAGCTTCGTGAAGTTGCGCCGCGTCACTGTCGTTTGAATCTGGGTCTCCAGACCGATGTCGCGTGCGTGCCGCGCCGCCCCGATCACCCGATCGAAGGTCCCATCCACTCCGCGTAAGCCATCCTGGGTTGCGGCATCTGGCCCATCCAGGTTCAAGGCCATGCGTGAAATGCCGCAGGCTTGGAAACGGTCAATGGCTTCGTTGGTCAGCAGCGGAGTTGCGCTGGGGGTGATATTGGTCCGCAAGCCGACGGCTACACTGTAGCGGATGAGATCGTGAAGGTCTGGACGCTTCAGCGGATCGCCACCGGTGAATACCATCAGCGGGTTACCGAACTCTCGGACTCGGTCGATGAGTTTGTATCCCTCCGCAGTAGTCAGCTCATCCGGATGGCGGTTCGGCATTGCAGAGGCCCTGCAATATGCGCAGGCCAGATCACAAGATTGCGTCACTTCCCAGATCACCAGGAGGGGCGACTGGCTAAAATCCATGTTCGTTAATCTCCGATCGAGAACGTTTGCGCACTTGAATGGCCACGCAGCGGCTGATCCCTATCCCGTCGCGCAGAAGCGTCAGTCGAATCGTGGTGTGCGTCAGATTGATGCCTCGATCCGCCATCATGATCACCAGATCCCTCCAATTCAATTTGGAATTCAGCTGACACAGAGGATGATGATCTACCCGTCGAAATGCCTTCCCTTAACAGTGCTTCGACCGGTACGAACCGTTGCATTTCTGCCATCATCCCCGATCGCGGCCTGTTTGCAGCACGACCGGACCCTGCATGGAGATCTCGACTTTATGAGGCATCGATGAGGTTCAACTGGCGTGAGGGACTTTAAGGTCTTATCGCAGGTTGAACTTCTTCATCTTGTAACGCAGCGTGTCGCGCGTGATCCGCAACAGCCGCGCGGCCTGCGTCTGGTTGCCGCCCGTCTTCTCCAGCGCCTGGACCAGCAGCCGGCGTTCCTGCTCGACCAGCGACATCGCATCAGCTCCCAACGAAGGTGTTTGCATCGCGGAGGAGACAGCCATCGATGGATCCGCGCCCCGCACCGCGATCGGCAGGCTGGCCGGGCGGATGTAGGTCGAGTCTTCCAGGATCATGGCGCGTTCGATCGCATTGCGGACTTCGCGCACATTGCCGGCCCAGTCGTGCCTAAGCAGCAGGCCCTCGGCCTCGGGCGAGATCCCTTCGATCTGGCGCTTGAATTTTGCATTGTAGTGTTCGACAAAAAACCGCGCCAGCGGCAGAATATCCTGCGGCCGCTCGCGCAGTGGCGGCACTACGAGCTGGATCACGTTCAGCCGATAATAAAGATCTTGCCGGAAAGCCCCTTCGCGCACTGCCTCGCGCAGATTCTTGTTGGTCGCCGCAATGATCCGGATATCTACGTTGATGTCGCGCAGCCCGCCCAGCCGCCGGAAGCACTGATCCTCGAGAACGCGCAACAGCTTGGCCTGCAACGACAGCGGCATCTCGCCGATCTCGTCCAGGAGCAGCGTGCCTTTGTCAGCCAGCTCGAAAAGTCCCCGCTTCTGCGCGCGCGCGTCGGTAAAGGCGCCCTTCTCGTATCCGAACAATTCGCTTTCCAATAATGTTTCCGGGATCGCGGCGCAGTTGATCGCCAGGAACGGCTGCGATTGCCGGAGGCTCTGATAGTGCAGAGTCTTGGCGATGAGATCCTTACCGGTGCCATTCTCGCCCTCGATCAGAATCGAGGCGGCCTCGCTGATCGCCACGCGGCGGACAAAGTTGAGCACTTCCCGCATGGCCTGCGATTCGGCGATGATCTGGCGCCGTGCTGGCTCGGACTCCCCGGTGATGTCCTTCACCGTGGCGACCACGCCCTCCAGTGCACCGGAATGGTCGAGAAGCGGCACCGTTCGGATCACCACCATTCGTTCGCGCCCGCTATCCACATGCAGGTTCACCGTGCCGGTTCGCAGAGAGGCCTCCGAACCCAACCCCTGCAGCATTCCACAACTCGGCTCGCAAACCGTGCAATGGAAGAGTTCCTGGCAATGTTTGCCGATCATTTCTTCGGCGCTCATACCAAACAGCCGCTGAGCGGATTGGTTGACGCCGACGATACGTAAGCCCTTGTCGTAAACGAACAGGCCATCTGAGAGTTGGTCAAAGATCGCTTCCAAAATCTCGGGCCGCTGCCATTTCACGGCAAGATGGGACACAGGATTCATTGTGACGGGCTCCCTCTTTAGGTCCATTACGTCAGGCTCACTGGTTTAACCGGGCACGTTGCCTACCAAAGAGTCGAAGTCCAGAAGCGCTGCTCAACTTTTGGGGGTTGTAGCCCACGAAAACCACTAAACTTGCGTGAAGTGGCGCTGGCCGACGCCCTCGAAATCACTAAGAATGTGGTCTTTGCGGATTGAATCCCGGATTGGCTCCCGGATTGCAGCCATCTCAGCTGTATTCGCTGGATTTGATCATGAAGACCGTTCAACTCGCCATTCGTGATTTGGAATACGCACAATCTCTCCGCAATTCTCTGCTGCAGGATGGGAATCATCAGGTCTACCTGGTGGACGAGCCCGACCTAGGGATCGATGGCGTGATCGTGATCGATGGAAGCAAGCTCGAGAACCCTTCCCCCTGCGGGGAGCAGCTGGAGCGGTTTGTAGTCATGACGCGCAAGGACAGTGATTCGGTTTCGCGCCTCTGGAACGCCGGCATCCGGCACGTGGTGTTCGAGGGAGACTCTCCGAGTACGGCCCAACTGGCCATCATTGCAGTCGAACTGCGTTTACCCAATCCAGCGCCCGAAGTCAGCCGAGTCTCTGGTCCGCCCAGCGTAAAACATCACACCGGCCCCCGGCCAACCCTGCCTGTGCTCGACCCACCGCCGCGCTGCGGAAGATGCCGCTTTTCCGGTTCACACGAATACAATTTCAGAGGATTTTGAGAATGCTCACCCTTTCCATTCTTTGGGTTGTACTCGCTGCGACGGCTACCATGATTGCCACCAAGAGAAAGGCTCGTGCCAGGCTACGGCAGGACGCTGGCCTACAAGTCCGCGAATCCGGACGGGCACTTCTCTTATTAGCTGTAATCTATGGCGTGGCGCTGCTCGCGGGGTTCGTGTACGTCAGTAAGTTCCTCGTCTCTAGTTTCTAGTCATCCGCCGAGCCCCTTATAGGTAGCTTCGTTTTTATATTTCTCTGCGAGCGCGCAAACCTCGATTGGGCCTAATCACGCAGCAACAATAGACTTACTGGGGCAATTCGCCCTCTGATCGAAGGCGTCGAAACATCAGGCAACGGTTGACTTTGGTGACGGGATTGCGGGACTCTCCTTAAATGCGTCGCAAGTGAATTGCCACGCCGCCGAGCCCGCGTGCGTGCTCTGACACAACCTTGGGTGAGCGAGAGGCCTCAACCGGGGCGCTTCGGTGTCGGCGAGCTGGACCATCTCTTTGACCTGATTCGACGAACCAAACGGCCGCTCTTTGGCAATGTTCGTGCAGCTTTAATTGCGGTTCATTAATCAAGTCTAGAAAAGGCATCCGGGTGCGGTCGGACTGGGTATTCCGAAGCGATCCACCGCACCTGGTGGCCCGTGAGTTCCTTGACGGCTTTCCTTAAAAGCGGAAATGAGAAAGGAGGCTGAAGACAAGAGTTCACGTCTGCCCGCAGTTGGAGAGGGGAAACGTGACCGAGTCATCACTGATCGCGATAAAAGCATCACCTTTAGACATATACCAAGCGATCCGTCGGTCGCGTGCCCTCGCGCGAAGGATGCGCGGCTGCGTGATTGTCAGATTGAAAAGGAGGATTAATATGCCTGAAATCAAAGTTACAAAGGAGAACGGCGGCGCATTGATGAATCGCCCGGAAGCGTACTTTTCTACCTTCCCATTTGGCGGTCTATTCGGCGCCAATCCGTTTGGTCTCATGAAACGGTTCGCCGAGGACGTGGACCGCACGTTTGCCAACTTCGCGCCAACGGCTCAAGTTGATCTCTGGGCTCCACCGCTCGAGGTGAAGCACAAAGATGGCAATTTCATCGTTACAGCCGAACTGCCCGGACTCATGAAAGAAGAAGTGAAAGTGGAAGTGATCGACGAATCACTGGTGATCGAAGGAGAAAGAAAGCGGGTCAAAGAGGAAAAGGGAGGGGAGTTCTTCCGCTCAGAACGTTACTACGGTAAGTTCTATCGGTCGATTCCTCTGCCGAAAGGAGCCAAGGCGGAACTGATTAAGGCCGAGCTGACCAACGGTGTCCTGGAAGTCGTCATTCCAGTGCCGGAAGTCAAGCCGAACCTTCGTCACGTCCCGATTCACACCAAGTAAATTGCGTTTTTCCTGACGCACAGGGCGCAGCGGTGCTCCCATGGGCTCCTACCTAGCCGCTACGTTCCTGTGCGTTCTTTTCGACTGGACCTCGGCTTGCGGATTACTAAGTCGAAGAGTACAGATTATGATTCCCTTCCAGCGCATTCTTTTTCCCGTTGATTTCTCGCCACAGAGCAGTGCAGCCGCGCCATTCGTGAAGGCTATGGCGGCTCGCTTTCGGTCCGAAGTGTCACTGTTGCATGTCGTCGAAGTGCCCCCTTACTGGTACGGCACTCCCGAGGCAGGGGTGTACGACGCGGTCATAGACATCTCCAGCATGCTTGAAGACCGGCGCGAAGCATTGCGGAGCTATCTCGCGCATGAACTGAGTGGCATTTCTGTTCAAAGATGCGTGCAGTCAGGCGATCCTGCTTTGCACATCACGCAGTACGCGCGTCAAAGGAAAACCGACCTTATCATGATGCCGACCCACGGCTACGGACCGTTCCGCGGTCTGTTATTAGGCTCGGTTACGGCCAAGGTCTTACATGATGCAGAGTGTCCGGTGTGGACCACGGTGCACGCCAGCGAGATCGCGACCAATGCGGGGAAGCCCTGGGGTCAATTGATTTGTGCAGTGGATGACGACCACAGAGACGTTCCGCTGGTTCGCTGGGCCGCTGAACTTGCCTCCGAGCAAGGCGCAGAGCTACGGCTGGTTCACGCGGTTACCGGATTCGAAGAGGATCCGCGCTACGGTGTCGATGATCCGCTGCGCGAGTTCTTGTTCGGTGTCGCGCGCGAGCGGATCGATCAGATGCAAGCGGAAGCCGATACAAAGCTGGAGCTGTGCATGGCGGCCGGTGCGCCGGGCAAAGTCGTTCGTGATTTCGCCGCGCAGCACGCGGCGGATTTGGTACTAGTTGGAAGGGGTAAGATCCAAAAACACTTCGGACGCCTACGAAGCAACGCTTATGCGATCGTGCGGGACGCTCCTTGCCCGGTGATCAGTATCTGACGCGTCGGAAAAACACGCAGAGCACACACCAGGGACATGGGTGAATTGGCGCAGCGGTGAATTGGCGCAGCCCGACAGTTTTCGACCTTACAAGATAAGGTGTTGTGAAAAGACCGGACTGAAGACGCTAGAGGTGCCAGGTCATGAAATCCGTGCATCATTAGACCGGAAGCCAGAGCAGCCAGAAAATGACCAGTGAACAGGCTCACACCATAGCAGGTAGAACGGCCACGGGCCGAGGAAATCCATTATGGAGGCAACTGTCGGCTTGTTACAGAGATAAAGGTAATTGGT
>CAWACO010000016.1:0-175891 GCA_963780485.1 Bryobacterales bacterium | reverse complement strand
AAATCAAACGACCTTAAGTTTGAGATGAACTTTTGCAGCAGCTTTTCAGCACACACCAAGTCGCGTCGGACATCCTGGCTTCGAAGAGGCAAAATGCCCCTCGGCCACGTGACTCGATTCCGACTTTTCAGTCCCATCGAAATTTCTGTGGCTGCTGGTGAATTCGCACCGATCAGTGCAACGATTTCTGTAGGTCTTCTGACATGCTGGGTGGCTTCAGAGTCAGGGGAATGCAAATGTCGCCGATTCACTGCACTTGCGTGCACTGCAGATCGGCGCCAATGGTCAGGGGACCCGTGTAGAACTTCTTCAGTTCAGCGATGGCAGGATCAAGATCGAACTGACCGATGTGACTGACAATCAATCGCCGAACGCCCGCGTCCTGGGCGACCCGACCAACGACCGAAGGTGAGGCGTGCAGAGGACTAGTTGCACCTGCGCCGATCATGAGATGCATGATCAAGACATTCGCTCCCTTCGCGAACTCGATGAACCTTGGATTGGTTCCAGTCTGATCGGAGCTGAATACAACTGACACATCGCGCGTGTGCAGACGGTACGCCAGGGTCGGGAGATGCCCGTGTGGTATTCCCAGCGCGGTCACGGTCACTCCCTGCTGGTCGAATATTGTCGAGGGTTCTGCCTTCGTCACATCAACGACGCCGACCTTAAGACGAACGCCTCCCCCAAAATCGCCCTGCCGCGACCGGCTCGGCTCGGATAGAGGGAAGCGCGTGCCACCCAGCGTCGGACCCAGTAAAGGAAATGCGCCATTCTTCTCGTCGAAGAGGCGACTAAGGAACGCTGAAAAGTTCGGCGCCACATCATTGCCGGAAGGACCGAAAATAGGCAACGGATCCTTGCGAATCGTCTGGCTCAACCAGAGGAGTGCGGGCAGGTCGGAGACGTGGTCGGGGTGAAGATGGCTTATGGCGATCAGCGACAGGTCGCTAAGCTTTGCTTGGGCCTGGCCGAAGCGAAGGAAGGCGCCGCCACCCATGTCGACAAGCATCTTCGCTTGGGTGCCGACCCAGAGCAGGTAACTGGTTGACGCGCGATCGCGATTGATTCCGGGTCCGCCAGAACCCAGAATTTGGACAGCCACAGGATTGCCCACGCAGCTCTGCGGCGATGCGTTCGTGAAATTGAAGGAAGCACGAGCAAACAATCATCACGTATCGAGTCATGGCTACACCTTTGTCCGAGCAGTCTCAAAGCTACTACAACGGCGGTACTAGCGCTCGGTAAGCGAAATGTGATGTGTGACGGGAATCGCGTGATCGTCCTGACAAGTGCCAGTCGTCTGGACCACATGACTGGCGCGCGACCTTTCATTCCAAAATCCAGAGAAAGCTACTTGCCCGAGGGGACTTTCCGCCGTAGTTCGTCGAAGAAGTTCGGCTGGAAAACGACTCTGTTCTGCGCCTGTTGCGCTTCCGGCGCCTTCGGCGCATGGTCGGGCCGTCACGAAGTATACGTGCGACTACTCAGCGAGTGTAGGAGCTGCGGCGGGATGTGTCCAGCTAAGAATGTTCCACGCGCGAGCAGGCCCCGAGCTCGACGGGCTTACCGTGAGGGGTGTGCCGGTAGGCGTCGGCCCAGGCTTCCTTGCGCGCGAGCATCGCGGCCGAATCGGTCAGGCCCTTGGCCGCCACCAGACGCTCCAGAGCCGCCAGCCAGTGTTGATAGTAACGCGAGCCGTCGTCCGGTTCGCCGCGGTCGGCCGCGGCCTTGAGTTCATCTGCGAGTGCGGCCGCCCACTCTTTCCAGGTGAAATGACCCTGCTCGGAGAGCTTGACAGCAAGCGCGAACGCCTGCGCCTCCCAAGGCTCGGCAAAAACCGGTCCACCTGTATCGCGCGGCAGTCGCGGCAACGCAGCAAGGCGCTCGGCTTCTGATATGGTCTTAGGCCGGCTCAAGATAGTCCTCCCACATGTCGATGAAGACGGCATCGCGCGGCGAAGCCCGCTCTCCCCACAACTCGCGCGCGGCGAAGCGAACCGAGTAAACGTGCTGCGGATTCTCACCGAGGGACAGGACATTGGTGTCAGGGAAAGCTTGGACCCCTTGATCCCGCTCAATCACACCCGTCTTGCCGCGAGCGTAGCGAGGAAGTCGCGTGTGACCCACTGGATGCATGTTGCGGGCGCGCACGCGCTGGCCTGCTTGAAAGCGCGGGTTAACCGCCACACTTAGCATAACGGGCGGAACCCGAAACGGGAACGTCGCCGCTTCGGCTGCCTTGAGTGCCGGGATCGCTTTGGCCGATCCTTTGCGCAGGCTTACCGCTTTCGATCTCCGCGCGCGTTACCAGGCCGCTCTCGACCAACTGCTCGACTAGCGCTGTGAACCATTCGTTCGTAATAGCTCATGCGCAGGTAGTCGGCGGCAGGGATGCTCTCGATCGCCGGACGCGCAGAGACGGGGATTTGTCGCGTGGCCGCCATTGCTCGCCTCATTGCGAGAACCCGCCCTTCCCAGCGGCGCGTGGAACACCGGCTCGTTTTTCTCGACCTGGATTGGGCCCATGCCATCCATGCCGCCCATGTCATGCACGCTGTTCATGGGCGGCCTCCCTGCGGCGGCGCAATCTTGACCATGCCAAGCATCGCATCACGGCTGACCAGTGCGGCCAGCGCCTCCTCATTCAGCTTCTCGGTGCCCGCCGGCCGCTCCGGCAGAACCATGTAGCGCTCCTCCGCCGTGCTGTCCCAGACGTGCACTTCGACGTCCTCGGCGAGCTCAGTCCCGAATTCATGCAAAACGCCGCGCGGATCAATCACCGCGCGCGAACGATAGGGCGCCGACTTGTACCACACCGGCGGCAGACCGAGCACCGGCCAGGGATAACACGAGCACAGAGTACAGACAATCAGATTGTGCACCTTAGGCGTGTTCTCGACCACGGTTATATCCGCGCCTTGCTCACCTGAGTATCCGAGCTCGGCGATTGCTGCGGTCCCGTTGGCCAGCAGGCGCCGCTTGTAATCAGGATCGACCCAAGCCCGAGCCACAACACGCGCCCCGTTTCGTGGGCCGACCTTGTGCTCGTAGGTGTCCACCAACGCATCCAGCGCCGCGCGATCCACCAGCCCTTTCTCGACGAGCAGCGATTCAAGGGCTTTGACACGCAGGGTGAGGTCGGAAGGAACGGCCTGATGGTCGTGATCGTGGTCATGGTCTTGCGCGTGAGCCACATTCTGTGCCGCAACCGCACCTGCGGCCGTCAGGAAAGTTCTTCGAGTTGAGTCCATCCCATCCCTTTCTCCGGGACTTCGACCTTTGATCCCGATTGACGAACAGTATACATCCGGTTCCCGCTGGAATCGAGCCATGCATTTTTCGAGTCGCAAGCAAAGGCGACGTCGCGCGTCAATTGGAGGCCGCAGCGCGATACACCTCAGCTATCCGCCCTCGCCAGCTTGGCGGTGATGCGATAGCTCCGGATGGTCTCGCCGATCATTTGCTCACCGGCGCACGCCGCCGCACTTCGTCGAAAAAGTTTTCGAGAAAGATCACGTGGTTCCTCGCCTGTTGATCCTCCGGCCGCTCGGAGGACATGATTGCGGCGATGCGTTTGCCGTTCGGGGCGAGATCAGCGGTTGGGGTCATATTACCGAAGTTCGCCGTCCGCTTCTCGGACCACACGCGAGGCTTATCCGGGACGAACGAATCTCCCTCGACCGTGTATCCGGCCACCATAATCTGGTTATCGCCGGACCGGAAAAATAGCTCCCTACTGGTGCGCGACCACATCGGCTGCGCGCCGCCGTCGATCGAGACTGGCCACTTGCCTCCATTGTCAGGAAAAGCGCGCACGTACACCTGGTAGGTTCCCGAGTCGTTTGAGATGTAGGCCAGCCAGCGTCCGTCCGGGGAGAAGGAAGGGTGTTGTTCATCGGAGGGTGTTTGCAAGAAAGGCTCCGGATTTCCGGCTCGAAGCCCCGCGCCGTCGCTGTTAATGGGCACTGTCCAGATGTCGTATCCTGTAGCGGGACTCAAGTCTGCATAAGCCAAGCGCCTGCCGTCGAGTGTGAACGAGTATGGAAATTGGAGATCCTTGCTCTGGGTCAGTGCTTGCGGCTTACCCACCCCATCGGCGCGGGTCCAGAATATGCGTCCTCGTCCTTGGAACAGGATATATTGACCATCGGGACTCCAGATGGGAAGGAGAGTAGATAGGCCGAAGGTTAACTGCCTCAGGTTATTGCGTTGCAATTCGTACACCCATACGTCTTGCTTGGATCCCTCCGACACGTTCAGCGCCAGCCGCTGGCCATCCGGTGAGAGGCGCGGCCGGTTATAAGATCCGGGTTTTGGCAGCAGGGTTTGCGTTTTGCCCGCGCCGTCCAACCATTGCACCGTGACCAGCCCGCCTCCGTTTCCGCCGCTCCGGTATACAAGCGTTCCGGTTTGCGAGAAAGCGAGCTGGGCGCTCCCGTCTTGAGCACTATAGGCTACCTGCTGCAACACCGGCGCTGGCGTGCCGTGCACTTCCAGCCGGTCCAGATCGAATGGTACGGCAAACAGCGTGCCCTGGTTTATGTAAGATCAAATGGCCACTTGGCAAGTAGCGGCCGTATGTCGCTCCGCGCTGGAGCGTTTTCCTGCGATGATCTGCTAAAGACAGGATCTCGATGTTTGCCCCATCGAATCCAGCCACAGAGGTGTGAGAGGTGAACAGCACTGCCTTGCCGCCCGGCAAGATCTGAGGCCAGCCATGAGTGATTTCCCCGTGCTGGTGGTCGAGCTCGGTGATCGGTACCGGTGCGCCCCCAGCGGTGGGAATTCGCGACAGACCACTTGCGCCAGTGAGCGCCGCGATGATGTCCCCACCGTCGCCCCAACTTCCGCCGCGAGCCGTTCCTGGGCAGTCGCTCAGGGGAATCGCGGCGCCGCCTTCGACGGAAATCTTCTTCAGCTTTCCCGGTGCAAAGAATGCAATCCACCGCCCATCCGGTGAGAAGAATGGAGCGTATGCTCCCTCGGTTCCCGCCAGCTCGGCCGCCCTGGGCTGGTTGAGTTGCCTGGTAAAGAGGCGGTTTTGCGAAACATATGCCAGACGTGTGCCGTCCGCCGAGATGATTACTGTCCTCTCCGGTGCCGGAGCCTAGCGATACATCAGGCCCAAGATCGACGTCCAAGCGTGCGAGCGGCTTCAATGGTTGCTCGACTGGCCGCGTCGCGCGCCACCAACCGAGCCCGCCGATTATCGCCATAATCGCCAATCCGAGCGCTGCCGTGACTCTCCAGCGCAGCCGCTGTGCCGCGAGGCCTGCGCCACCTGCGGCGGTTGCTCCAGCACCCAGGAAAGCGCCGCTTTCAAATCTCGCGCCGTCTGGAATCTTTGGTCCGGGTCCTTTGCCAACGATCGCCTGACCACTCGATCCAGCGGCCGTGCAACTTCCAGCGGCGCCGGCTCCCGCTCCAGAATCGCCGCGATCACGCTCGCCGGACTCTGGAACCTTCGAACGCGCGCTTGCCGGTCAGCATCTCGTACAGCACACAACCGAAGCTGAACAGGTCACTCCGCGCATCCACCTCTTTGCCCTGCAACTGCTCCGGCGACATGTATTGCAGGGTTCCGAGGATCTGCCCTTGCCCCGTCAGCGCTCGCGTGACGTCCGTCTCCTTGAGAGGAGCCGTCTGCTTGGCCAACCCGAAATCGAGCAGCTTGATGCCTTGCTTGGTTACCAGAATGTTCGCCGGTTTCAGATCCCGATGAGTGATGCCTTTCTTATGCGCTGCATCCAGAGCGTCCAGAATCTGTCCGGCGTACTCGATGGCTTTTTCGAGCGGCAGCGGTCCTTTGAGCGGAGTGCCTTCCACCAGCTCCATGACCAGGTAGTTCGGCCCGACATCGTACAGATGGCAGATATGGGGATGATTCAGCGCCGCCATGGCGCGGGCCTCGCGCTCGAACCGTTCGGAGAATTGCTCCTTTGCAACCTTGATGGCGACTTCGCGGCCAAGGCGAGTATCGGTGGCGCGATACACCTCGCCCATCCCGCCCTCGCCGAGCTTGGCGGTGATGCGATAGCTGCCCGATGGTCTCGCCGATCATTTGCTCACCGGCGCGCGCCGCCGCAATTCGTCGAAGAAGTTCAGCAGGAAAGTCACGTGGACAGCGCCCTTCTCTTCCGCCGGCGCCTTCAGCTCAGGGAATATTGCAAAGCGCTTGCCGTCCGGCGCCAGGTCGTAGTTCAGAGCTCCGCCGACGTTGTGGAGTTGCTGATCGGACCACAGGCGCGGCTTGCCGGGCGACGAAAGAGTCCCCCGTCACCGTATAATCCGTCACCATGATGCGGTTGTCCAGATTCTGGAAGAATAGCTCCCGGCCGTTGCGCGACCAGACCGGTAGCTGGCCCCCGGCGTTGGAGATTTGCCACTTACCGCCCGGCCCTGGAAACGGCCGCACATACACCTCATATCTACCCGACTCGTCGGATTCGTACGCGATCCAGCGACCGTCCGGTGAGACGGCTGGAAGGCGTTCATTGGCCGGCGTGCGGAGGAAAAGCTCTGGCTTCCCAGGTTTGGGATGATCCGGATCGCTCATGTCGAGCGGCAGGGTCCAAAGGTCCCAACCGCTGTCGGGGTCAAGCTCCGTGGTACGCCAGCCGCCGGCCATCGGGAAAGAATGAGTATGGAGTCACGAGGTTCTTGCTGTCCAGCAGGCGCTGGGTTTCCCCGGCCCCGTCAGCGCGAATCCAGCCGAGGCTGAAGCCGCCGGGGGAGGAGAACTGAAACACGATGTGCTTGCCGTCGGGACTCCATGTCGGATAACCGCTCACTTGGGTGCCGAAGGTGAGGGGCGACATCGTATCGCGCTGCAAGTCATAGACGAAGATTCCCCGTTTGCTGCCCGAAATTTGCGCTAGCGCCAGTCGCTGGCCGTCGGGGGAAAAGCGAGGTTCAATGTAGAAGCCTGGCGTGGTGATCAGTGGCTGGGTCTTCCCCGAGTTGTCCAGCCACCACACTGGCCAACTTTGAGCCGACACCTTACCGGTCCTATACACGAAGTTCCCGTCCGGGAAAAACTGAATTGTCCCGCGCCCGAACTCGGATCGGCCGCCAAGTCCTCCAGGAGGGGCACTGCCGTGCCGCGAAGTTCCAGCCGTGCCGGATCGAACGGTACAGCGAATAGCACGCCCTCATGAACGTACACCAGGTGGCCCGTTGCATCACCTGTTGGCAGGTAGCGGCCGAAGTACCCGCCGCGCACCAGGATCTTGATCTCCCCGGTCTTCAAAGACACCGCCGCGATGCTGGCATCCTCAAAAGCAATGATAGAAGAGGAAAGGGTGAACAGAACCGCTTCACCTCCAGGCAGAGGCTGCGGCCAGCGGTGAGTCAATGCGCCCCCTGCAGCTTGGTGACCGGCTGAGGCGTTCCTCCTTCGGCAGGCACGCGCGAAAGTCCACCCATGACGTTCAATGCCACGACGATGTTGCCGTCCTCCCCCCAGTTCGCGCCGCGCGCGCCGGGGGCGTCGCACAGCACGACTGGTGCACCGCCCTGGACCGAGATCTTTTTCATTTTTCCATCGGCGAAAAACCCGATCCATTTTCCATCCGGCGAAAAGAACGGGTCTCTTCCGTTCTCGGTTCCCGAGAGCAACGTCGGCTTGGTCTCGTCCAGCAATCGCGTGGCGAGCATCTGCTTGCCGTCCGGACTCTTGAAGGGGAATACCAGCCGCGCTCCATCGGGCGAAATCGCGGTAGTGGTGAACTGACCGGCGACCGCGTCGGGTCCGAGATCGACGCTCAGCCGCATGAGCGGGCGCTCCACTGGCCGCGTCGCGCGCCACCAACCGGCGCCCGCGATTCCGAGTGCCACCGCCAATGCCGCCGCCACGGCCCAACCGAGCCGCGACCGTGAGGGCAGGCTGCCAGCCTGCGGCTCCTTCCAGCAGCAATCGATAATCGCCAATAGCTTGCAGCCGCTGCTTCGGGTCCTTCTGCAAGCACGATGCGAGCAGCCGCCGCACCTTCTGCGGAACTGCATTCCAATCCGGCTCGCTCTTCACTACCGCCGCGAGTACGTCGGTGATCGTCTCGCCCGTGAAAGCTGGCCGTCCCGTAAGCATCTCGTAGAGCACGCAGCCGAAGGCCCAGATATCGGCGCGCTTGTCGACTGGTCTTGCCCCGCGCCTGCTCAGGCGACATGTAAGCTGCCGTGCCCAGGATCATTCCCGCACGAGTGGGCGAGATGGTCATGGTGGGTGAGTTCTGCGGATCGACCAGCACGGTCCTTCGGCTGGCCTTGGCCAGTCCGAAATCCAGTACCTTCACCACACCTGCAGGCGTGATTTTGATATTGGCTGGCTTCAGATCGCGATGAACGATGCCTCTTTCGTGCGCTGCTTCCAGAGCTTCTGCGATCTGCTTCGCATAGTTGAGCGCGGTCTCAAGCGGGAGAGGCCCCTTCAGTGTTTCCCCTTCCACCAGCTCCATCACCAGTGCACGGTCTTCGACCCCATAAATCTGCGCGATGTTGGGATGATTGAGCGACGCCAGCACCTCTGCTTCGCGCTGGAATCGGGCCATCCGTTCGGGGTCGCGGCGAAAGCTCGGGCAGGATCTTTATCGCGACATCGCGCTTTAGTTTTGTATCGCGGGCTCGGTACACCTCGCCCATTCCGCCAGCGCCAATGGGTGCGACGATTTCATACGGACCAAGGCGAATGCCGGAGGCCAATGGCATGTAATTGGAATGATTCTACTCTAATAAAAGATCCAGTTCTGGTAAGGCCCTACGGCAGGTGTGGCACGTTCAGATTGCCGCCGCCCGGTGAACGGAATCAGGCGCCGAGTGAAATAGTCCACTGTGGCCGACGATCCGCCTGGAGCCGTCGATACGGCACTTCCACGCTTAGTGCGTCGTCAACTTGACGCCGAACAACCCAACTTCCTGATGGCGTTCTCCGGCCACGAGCAATTCGCTCGGCCGATAGCTACGGGCTGCATTGTCAGTGAGGCGTTGGGACTCAGTTTGTCTCTTCGCGTGGCGTGTTTAGGATGCGTTTCTGATCCCATACTGCCGGCCAAGCACTTGAGGCAACACATTTTGGATCGGCCGGGCCGAGCAATACGTGGTATTCCGGTGCGCCAAACTGAGCGAACAGCCTAACGAATGCGTGGATTTGTGATCCGGGTTGACTGCACATCACTCTGATCTCGTGAAGCCCGCCGTGTGTAGCGTTGACAGATTCTCCCCACCACGAGCCTACCCAGTATCCAATGCAAGGATCGGACCCGAGGATGACTTTTCTGATCGCAGTGTCGGTAAATGGTCCGAGCCCCAAGGCGAAAACGGCTGCACAAAAGCCGACCTTGGCCACCGTTCGCGCGAAATCCTCAGGTGAAAAGTTCGTATGAGCGCCGACGAAATCGACCCCAAGATAATCTTTGCTCGCCTCCTGAAACGTGGGGCCACAGAGGTGAATCATGTCGAGATTCGCAAACACGCCCCTCACCGGTCTGCTGCTCCAAGAACTCGCAGGTGGAGGAAACAGCGGCGTTACCAGGTAAGTTGGGAATTCCATCCTGGGCACTTGGACCACTTCCTTTACACCGTCGCGTTGTAAAACAAGCGGAAGTGTCGACGACCGCTTGTCCCGGCGGCGACTCTGCATTGCGAGCACATTGCGGACATC
The DNA here is from genome assembly GCA_963780485.1 of Bryobacterales bacterium. GTDB lineage: Bacteria > Acidobacteriota > Terriglobia > Bryobacterales > Bryobacteraceae > Palsa-89. The sequence goes on along the minus strand of CAWACO010000016.1, from coordinate 166,233 downwards.
CGGCCACAAACGTCTCATCACATCGTGTTCAAAGCGGGTAGTGATCTTTGCACATGTGTCACAGCTCGCTCTGAGCAGAGTCCACGGTCCATTTAGACCGTAGGGGACAGCGTGTTCAGTGCCGAGCGCCCCATCGCGCTCGCCACAGTAGATGCATTCTCCGACGTCTCGGCCATTCGGCGAGACGTTGTTGTCGATTAGACCTTCCACGACTGAATGGTACCGCGCCACTCGAACGATGCTGGACGCGTACGAAAGGAAGCCTCCGAACTGCAGCATTCGCAGTTGGGGAAGTATGTGCGCCGAGCTCATGGTCGTCATACCCCCGCCAAGTAACTCAGCTCCTCGCAGAACCGATATACATTCTCCTCGCGGCTCACCATCAGCGCGTTCCTCTTCGCGCGATACCGCTGATACGCTTCTTCGCCCATCGACATCAAAGGCCCAGGCCCGTCGAGCACCGCCCAGTTTGCCAACGTCGTGAAAATTGCGTAGTCGGAGCTGGGACCGCCAAACACAGTCTGCGCAACGAAGAACAATTTCATCCCCGCTTTTTTCATCAGCGGCAGCAGATCGCTTTTTGCGAGTGTCTGGAACTCGCCTCCCTTTCCCAATCGACTTCGCATCCATGTGATCGTGATCATCGCAGGCAGCTCGGTATCGAACGGCAGGCTTGCCCGCTCAGCGGGTCTGGGGCTTGGAGATAGCGGAGCGCTTGGCGAGATACATGGATTGCCGAGCGGCTTCCGCCCGGCTCATACCCGTGGTGACACTATGGTGACAGTCCGTCGATTTTGAGCGGTTTTAGCGGTTTTTACGGTTCGTCATGTCAATAACTTAAATCTTGTCAAGACCCTTCGCGGGTTCGAGCCCCGCCCGGCTCACCAAATGTCTACACGGCCCACATCGGTTGAGGTACCCGTGATGACAAATGTAAGCTGAACACTGTGATCCGGACGATCATCGCTATCATTTTCGTCTTGTCGCAGTCTGCTCCGGCCCATGCTCAGGGGACTGACAATGTTTCCATTCTTTCGGTGTGCGAAGTAATGAATGACTTGCTTCTCCACAACGGGCAAACTGTGATCGTGGTAGGACGCTTTGGCCGATCAGAAGAGGGATCGTGGCTAGATCAGGACTGCTCGACCAAACTGATTGTCAATGGTTTGGAATGGCGCGCCAGCATAGACCTCGTGGATATGATGCCTTCTGCTGAGCCACCGCCAACCCCGAAGCACTTTCGTTGGGATACACAACTCCTCTTGAGCAAGCTGATGGAAGTCAAGCCTACCACTACATTGCAGACGTTCAAGCACTACTCCGACGAATGGGCCGCTATCTACGGGCGCTTAGAAACGCGACCTCTTCGGTACAGATATGACGGATTCGGCCATCTCGGGGGTTCACCTGCACGCCTTATCTTTCCTCAAAATGGCATCTACTACTTCCCCCGTCGATATCTGAAGCCGAAAACAGAACTGAAATTGGGGGAGTGATTGTCTTCGGATCGGTTGCCACTCACCTCGAAGTACGCTGCTCGCACCCGCTCTGGAGTCTTCTCAGGCGCTCACTTGCCGTTCGTACCGGGTCGAGGCGAAGTCAAACTTCGCACGTCCACGAAATCGTTGCGTACTTTTTCGCCTTGCGTGCGATATTGCTCAGCATCGCCATATTCCACGTAATGTGAGTAACGTGAATGAGGCCCTGGGAGCCGGCGTGCGTGCTTGATGGGGCACCAGTACTGTTCCGTTCGAGCGGCCACTTCGGTAACGTAGGCGCACATGCCATTTACATACGAGCAGTAGTCGCAATTAAAGCGCTCCAGAAGATTCAGGTACTTGAGCCGCCCTCGATCAAAAACGACATAGTCGGCGCGCCTCACCCTGGGTACTCCATAGATCGGGAAGCAGATGACTTGGTAGAGCAAGACCACGAAATCGAGCAAACAGAACGCCAGGCCACCGAGATAGATGATTGGCGCCGTCAAGACCACGAGCACACGAAAATCCCGAACGTACGATGCCAGCGATAGCTTGAACTTCTGGTGCTGAGAAAGCACCTCTTCTTCTGATTTCGCCTTGGCCTCGTCCCAGCGATCCTGCGATCCTCGCTCCTGTTCCTCCCGAGCTGCCTGGAGTTCTTTTTCTAGAGTCCTAATCCGCTGGGCTAAGCCCTCTTGGGTCTGAGTCACAGAGTAAGCTTCCTTTCCTGGATTGTGACAGCATGAATGATTCTTACCCGAAACAAGGCTCCAAGCAAGCGATTGTCGCCTGTCGTCGCCCTCACAAACTGAATAGTAGTACTAGGAAAAGCCGCCTTGAGTGTTAGACCCCCAACATTCTTGGAGTGCTTAGCGGGTCAACTCCAGCTTCAGCCGCATCTTGACATCGCCATCAATGTGAAGCGCCGCATGATGCTGACGGACCGGGTGAATCTCGGTGCCCTCCAGCAGGCCCGTCGACTCGGGCATCGAGTCATCGCCGCCCGGTTCGACATTCAGTTCCAGCTTCTGGAACAGACCGGAGCTGTCACGTTCCGCAGTTACACTGGTGATGGTCTTGATGCTATACCCGAAGATGCTGACTGCCGGGACGCTGCACTTGGTACCCAGCTCTTCGCGCAAATCGCGCGCCATCCTCAGGTACGGCCGCTGCGATTCGGGCAGCCACGATTCGTCGTGCATCAAATCCACGATCTTCCCATACTGATCGGTCACGCACGGATACGCCGGCAGCCCCTGATACATTCCCGGAAAGGAAGCTGTTACGTTGCGCAGTTGGGCGTCCATCAACCCAAAAGGCAGGATGCGAGGACCGAGCACGATAGTCATGAGCGCCCGGGGCGATCCATAATGAGGCCCACCCATGAGGATGAGCTTGCGCGTTTTCTTGGCGCCGCCAAGACACTCGACATAGTACCGGCTGACCAGGCATCCCAGGCTGTGCGCGATGAGAGTAACACCCTGACGGAGGCCCAGTCCTTCGATCTTTTTCGCCAAAAGCCTGGCCGACGTACGCACGTCCTGCCTGAAATCGTAGCCAAACTCGAACAAATCCTTGCCGCGCTGGTAGCCCAGCCCTTCTTCCAGATATTCCATCAACCGGCTGTAAGCCTCAACTTTAATGAGGTTGGGGACCACCACGAGTTGATCCAGGACGCCGTCTGAAATGACGGGGTCGTCCTGACACCAGCCGAGGACGCGCGGATCGCTGAACAGGGCCTTCACGTTGGGCCAAATAGCATCGCTGCCCCGGCGCAACTTGGACCCCATGATCCCGGGAATCAAGATCACCGGCCGACGCTCGCCGCGCGCCAGCATCACGGGTGCGCGCATCGTAAGATCATCCCCCTCGAAGCCGGCCTTGAATACGATGTTGATCGTCCCGACGCGAAACGTGTCGCCGGGTTGGAGTGTGTGGTCGGTAATCCGTTGACCATTTATCCACGTTCCGTTGCTGCTGTGGAGGTCGCTCAGGATGAAAGACCGGCCGCGCCGTTTTACGACCACGTGATTCCGGGAGACGTCCGCCGATTCGAGCACCACGTCGTTGTTTAGATCGCGGCCGATCTTCAGGGCGTCGCCGGTCAGAGCGAACTCGCGAGTCTTGCCGCCGGAAATTACCACCAGGCGCGGCTCGCTGGTCTCATCGATCTGAACCTCGACCGGCAGCTCGCGGATGGTCCGTTCCAGGTCGACGCCCACGTGCATCTGCGTCTTTTCAAAATCGTTCTCGGACCCAGCGCCCTTGAAGAGCAGCTTGCTTCCTCCAATCGCGATCTTGTCTCCAGCTAAGAGCCTGGCCCTTTGTGTCCGCAGTCCGTTCACGAGTGTTCCATTGGTCGACCCAAGGTCAACGACAACACATTCCTCCTCGCTGCATTCCAGACGCACGTGAGCGCGGGACACCTCGGTGTCCGCTAGAGTGATGTCATTGGTGGCGGCCCGGCCGATAATGATACTCGCTTTGGCCAGACCGAATTCCTGGGTCTGGCCGTTCGGCAGTGTCACCTCAAGTTTTCCAAAAGGAGTATACATATCAACAATTAGCGGTTGAGCAGCCGCGTTCGGGACGTGATCCTTACAAAATGAAATGGTACAGCCGAAAGGTCTCCCGGCGAACTACAAATAGTACCAGAAGTAAACAATCAACTTGACTTCGGTGACGGGAACGGGGTATATATCCTTTAGATACAATCAAGTACGTTATAACCCGCCGCAGCATGAATCCTAAAGTCCGGAAGGTCAGCTCCGACCGTCCCTCGCCCCTGCAGCCTTTCGAACAAGAGGTCCAGGCAAGGGTTCTCCAATGACCGGCGGCGATTCAGCCGGCCATTACAAGGATCTTCTGAAGTCCGGAAGTTTCCAGGCCTTTCTCTGGACTCAGTTTCTGGCGGCGATCAACGACAACATGTACAAGTACGTGGCCTCCGTGCTGTGCGTGCAGGCCGCCGGCAACTCATCTGTCGCCAACCGTTACGTATCCGCCGGCCTGGCGGTCTATGTCACGCCATTTCTGCTGTTCGCTGGCTACTCCGGTTGGGCGTCGGACCGATTCAATAAGCGCGCGGTGCTGATCGCCACCATGTTTTGGGATATCGTCGTCATGGTGGTGGCGATGTTCGCTCTCTCGGGTTCAGTGGCGGAAATGGTAGCGGTCATGTTTCTCACAGGCACACAGTTGACGTTTTTCAGTCCGGCCAAATATGGTCTTCTGCCTGAGATTTTGCCCGAGCGACACCTTTCGCGAGCTAACGGCCTGATCGAAATGAGCCTGTTCTTAGCCATCGTACTCGGTCCAGCGCTGGGCGGAACGCTATTGCATTTTTGGCACGGCTCGACGTATCGAATTGGCTCCGTGATGATCGTACTAGCAATTCTCGGCACCATCATCAGCTTCGGCATTCCGCGCGTGCGCAATGCGACCCGCCGGCCATTCCAATGGAATCCCTGGGGCGAGGTGATGACCGGCGCCACTCACATTTTTCGAGACCGTCCGCTGCGAATCACGGTCTGCGGCATCTCGTTTTTCTTCTTTCTGGCAGGTCTGGTTCAAACCGAACTTGTAATCTTCGGCAAGAGCGTCCTCCGAGTGGACGACTTTTGGACCTCGTTGCTGGGCGCGTTCATCGCCACTGGCATTGCCGCGGGCAGCGTCGCAGCCGGGCGAGTCTCGGGAGACAAGATCGAACTTCGCCTAGCGCCGCTGGGTCTGGCCGGCGTGGGCTGCTTTTCCTTGATGCTGTCGTTTGCGCCACCGTCCTATCTCGTCTCAGCCATCGCTTTGTTATTAGCCGGATTCGCTGGTGGCTTTTATGTCGTCCCGTTCTATGCCTTCCTGCAACATCGCGCTGGCGCAGAAGAAAAAGGCCGCTTGATCTCGACCAACAACTTCTTGAACACCTCGGGGGCGTTGCTGGCTTCGGCCATGCTGTGGATACTGGGCGACCGTTTGCATATACCGGCCGACCGCATCATCCTCGTCGTCGGTATCTTCACGTTATTGGTGGTCTGCTGCCTGCTCGGCATGGGCCCGGAGTTCCGATATCGTTTTAGGCAACACCGTCCTCAGATGACGGAGCTCTCCGGCGAAGTAAATGCGGCCGCCAATGAACCCGAATAAAGTGAGGCTTGCACTGTTGCTGGCCTTGGCCACGACAGCTTCTGCCCATTTAGGTAGCCCCGACGTTTTCTACGAGGGCCCTGCCGGTCCGTACCACCTGCTCGTCACCATTCGACCTCCACTGGTGGTGCCCGGTGTAGCGAGAATCGAGATCCTCAGTGCGACCGACGATGTACAGCAAGTGCGCATCGCGCCGCTGCCGCTAACCGCCGGCGGAGTCGCACGTCCTGCATCGCCGGATGTCTTGAAGCGCAGCCCACTCGACCCGCGAGCCTTTACGGGCCTGGCTTGGTTGATGGAATCCGGCTCATGGCAAGTGCGTATCCAGGCGGACGGCGTGCTGGGCCACGGGGAGTTGTCTGTCCCGGTCCCCGTCTTTGCGCGCGCTGGCGAGCGCATGTCGAAGTCCCTGGAGATCCAGCTGTTGGCTTTACTGGTCTTCCTCGGAGCGGGAGCGATCGGGATTGCCGGCGCCGCGGCGCGCGAGGCCGGCCTCCAACCAGGTCAGATTCCAGGGCCAAGCGATTTGCGCCGAGGCAGGATCCTGATGGCAATTACGGGAGTCGTGCTGACGACCGTCGTGTACTTTGCCGCCTGGTGGTGGAACGATGAGGCGTCCAGCTACGCACGCTTCATTCCCAGACCGGTGACTCTGTCGCCGCAAGTCTCCCAGGACGGTCGCCTGATGTTGAGGCTCAGCGCAGACCCGCCTCTACAACAACTGAGTGACCTGATCCCCGATCACGGACATCTGATGCACCTGTTCCTGATTCGATTGCCGGAGATGGACCAATTCTGGCATTTGCATCCTGAACAGATCCACGCTGGTCTGTTCCAGCAAAATCTGCCCGCGATTCCGGCCGGCCGTTACCAACTTTTTGCCGACATTGTGCATCAGAACGGCGTCCTCGAAACCTTGGCAGTAGAGGCGGATTTTCCGCAAATTGCCGGCTATCCGCTGCAGGGTGACGATTCGGGTGGGTCAGGCCCTCCGCTGTCGCAGGCGGCGCTCGGCCGCGACAGCTTTCCACTTGCCGGCCGAGGCCGGTTCATCTGGGAACGAGATTCCTCTCTAGCGTCACAGCGGCCAAGTTGGTTGCGCTTTCGCGTGCAGGACGAAAACGGGAAGCCGGCCAGTGGCCTGGAACTTTATATGGGCATGGCGGGGCACGCAGTGGTTCTCAACTCGGACCTTTCCGTGTTCGCTCACATCCATCCCATGGGATCAGCTCCCATGGCCGCCATCAGCCTGGCCAATCCGTCCTTCGACCCACACGCCCTGCATCGAGCCGGGGCTGGGATGCTGCCGCCGGTAGTCTCGTTTCCATATGGATTTCCGAAGTCGGGCGACTACCGGGTTTTTGTGCAGATCAAGCGCGCCGGTCGAGTAGAGACGGGGATATTCGATCTGCGCGTGGGCGAATCGCAGACGGGTTCGCCATGATCAGTAGCGCACTGGACAATATTCTGGTAACACGGCCTATTCGAGCGGAAACCGCGGCGCTTTGGCCCGCGGGCACTTCCATATTGCAGATTGCGGCCGGATCCATTCGGGTTTGTGACACGGGTGGCGACCGCAGCCCGCTGGTGGTAATACCGGATGGGCCTTGCGTAATCGAACATTATCGCGAGATAATTGCGATGCTTCGCGAGCAAGCGCGCGTCATCTGCATGGAGATGCCCGGTTTCGGGTTTTCGTTTCCCGGCCCGCGTTATGATTACTCGGTTGCTCAAGGCCGCGCAGCGATCCTGGGCGTACTGGATGCTCTACAGATTCAGCGTGCCACCATCTGGGCTTCCTGCGGTAACAGCTTTTACGCCATGGGCGCCGCTGAGTTCGCTCCGGATAGAATAGCAAGCCTGGTTTTGGCTCAAGCGGCTGCTCTGGATATAATGCGACGCTGGGTAAGGCGCATTCTCCCGTGGCCGCTGCGCACTCCGTTGCTGGGCCAGGCAATTTGCCGGCTCCAACAGAAAAAGCTGGCAGTCTTGTGGTACAACAACGCTCTTCGGCCTGGAAGCGACGTGGCGCCTTTTCGCGACGTGGCCCTCAATACCATGGACGCCGGCGGCTGCTTCTGTTTGGCAAGTGCGTCGCAGAGCCTGAAGCGTGCCGATGTTGGCATTCTTCGTAATCTAAAGGTCCCCTCAACAGTAGTTTGGGGCCAACAAGACCGTACACACAGCCGCACGCCGCCAGATTCGATCAAAGAGCATTTGCCCGGCGCATCGGTCTGCATATTTGAGGATTGCGGACATTCACCGGACCTCGAGCAGCCCGGCCGCTTCATCGACATTGCGCTGCGGCAACTATCGGAGCACCGCTAACGTTTCAAATATAAAAAGTCAGCGGCGGACCTTTCGCATCCATTCCCCGCAGGCATCACCAAGGCGCGCGGCCAGCATCGCGACCCCCAGCGCCGCTGTCATTTCGAGCCAAAACTCCGTGGACGTCTTCTCCCAGGCAAAGAACTGGTATCGATAGTAGTTCGACAACGGCGACAGGTTGTAGTCGAAGTGCTGGACGCCGAAGAACCAGTTGCGCGCACTCGGAGACATCAGGAAGGTCGCAAAAGGCCACTGGAGAGCGAAAAATACCAATAGAAAAGCCGCGCCTGCCGCCGCCGCATAAAATTCTCTCCGCTTGCCGCTCCACTTCCAGCGCACCAGGTCCATCGCGAATGCCGGCGCGAGCAGCAGGAATGGAAATTCCGGCGGAACATAGTGGGTGACGTTTTGATAGACCGGCCATAACTTCGGCTCAGCGGAGAAGGCAGGCAAGATCCATACGAAGCAAAGCAGGAACGTTGTGTAAATGGCCGCCACGATAGTAGCTCCCCAACGCCGGCCCGATGCCGTCGCCAGAGAAAGCAGGATCAAGGGCGCAAGCAATGAGATGATCAGGTAAAAGCGAGCGCTATGCAGGTAGACACGATACAGATATTCCATCGAACTATACCACTGGGGTTCCATTTCATCGCTGGCCACTGCACGCGACCCTATAACCAGCACCGAAACGAGCAGCATCGCTCCTACGTACAAGAACAGGGGTTCCCATTTCGCGCGCGATTTCTCCACGGCTCGGTTCCGGCATCCCAGGATAAGGAACAGCGCCCCCATTTCGATGGAGAGTACACCCGCGGCCAGCACCAAGTGAGGCGCGCTAAGAATCTTCAGGCCCAGACCGTACGCGTCATGCCAGAACCCGTCAAAAGACGGCACGGCCAACATCGCGATCGCTCCCCAGGCGGCTAAGAAAGCCCCTAGCGGCGCCCGCAGCTTCCAGATTGTGACCGAAGCCGCACGAGCCTCCGGTGTTCCTCGAAGTGTGGTGTACAGGATCAAAGCCGTCGAAGAGAGCAGGCCAAGCAGGGCGCAAGCGTGAATCGGAAAGTGAGCCGGTGTCCAAAGCGTGTCGCGGCCCACGGAACGATGCCACGAGATATCCCACTGGAGGCCGATCATCGCGGAGGATACCGCGATCACCAGGCAACCGATGCACCAACTAAATGCGGGAATGGTTTTAGTTACCAGGGCTTCGCTCACAGGGCGTCGCTCACCTTGACTTCCGTGATAGAACCGAGTATACATCCTTCGAGATTCAAGCCACCCAAAATGCAGGACCCAGCGTCGACATTGTCTGTCTTGCCAGCTGAACTGCTCCAGAGCTTGGGGGAATGCCGCATTTTGGTCACCGGGGCGACCGGGTTTATCGGAACGAACCTGATTCGTACTCTCGCTGAGAATGGGATTCGTTGCCGTGGGCTGGTACGGCAGACCAGTAACCGTCAGATCCTCCAGCGGTGGTCTCAACACGTCGACCTCGTCGTAGGGGATACGTTGGTCCCGGATTCTCTATTCGAAGCGTGCACCGCAATCGACCTTTGCATTCATGCCGCCGGTACCAACGCCATGAATCTAACCCAGCGGGAACTGAAGGACATCATCGTCCCGGGCACGCGTAACGTGCTGGAAGCTTGTTTTCGAGGGGGCGCGCGAAAGGTAGTCTATATATCTTCGTGTGAGACCATCGGCGCGACAAGTTCTCCCGACCAAATGCTGAACGAGGAGGGGCGCTACGACTCCAGGAACGATAGTTTGCTCTTCGCGGCTCCATATCACGAAGCGGAAGAGATCGTCGCCGGATATGTCCGCACCGGGCTGGACGTCTCGATTGTCAACCTGCTGTACGTGATGGCGCCAGGCGACCGGGGCAAGCTGTTCGATGGAATTCTGAGCATGGGTTGGCTGGGATATGCGATGCGCGGCGGCTTCTCTCTGTCCCTTATTGACGGTGTTGTCGAAGCACTGCTCGCGGCCGGTGTGAAAGGAGCTCCGGGGGAGCGATACATGGTGGCTGGAGAAAATGTAACCTACAGGGATTTCACCCGGCGTCTGCGTCGGGCGGCGGGCCGACGGGGACCGGTCCTGCAGCTTCCCGATCTTCTGGCTAAAGCCGCAGCGTCGGCGCCGGGCGTGCCACCTCACTTACGGGAGATCCTGAAATACTCGGGCAAATACCTTTATTACGATTGCAAAAAGGCCGTGGGGGCTTTGGGGTACCAGGCGCCGGCTCTGGAATCAGTAATTCAGGCCGTCTTGCAGGGAATTCCTCGAACGCCCCCGGATGCCCACCGTAAGATCCAGTGACTGCCCAGAACTTCAAATGGTACCGGAAGTACCCGGCTCACCTTGACTTCGTTGATAGAACCGGGTAAGAATCCTTATAAGATCTACAAAATAAGGCAGTAAAGAAAGAGGGACGAAGGTGCCACTTACTCCCCGGTTATCACAAGCAGAGGCCCCAACCTACTCGATTGATAACAGTTCAGTTACTGGGACCTCTGGATTGCGCTGTAAGGAGCAGCCTGAACGTCCGTCCGCCTCTCGGCGGCTCTTCTTTAACCTGCTGGACCAGTGTGTAACCGACTCCAGAATCCACTTCCGTGTAGGTGATCTGGATTACTTTGTGGGGGAAAAGTTCGATCAGCCAAGAGCCGGAGAGCAGTGCCGGGTTGTAATTCGGGTACATCGGGAACGATTCTTTTCCAGGGTTCTTTCGTACAACAATCTCGGGTTGGGCGAAGCTTACATGGATGGAGACTTCGACCTGGAAGAGGGTACCCTGCACGAGTTTCTCACCATACTCTTGCGCAATCGCCTGGGAGAGAGAATCCGGCAGCGTCCTCGGCTGGCCTTGCGAGTGTTAGCCATTCGATTGGCGAATGCAATTCGAGGGGGCAGCCAGAATATCGCCGCCCACTATGATCTTGGCGACGATCTATTCGAGACGTTCCTCGACTCCAACCTGGTGTACTCTTGCGGGTACGCCCAAACCACCAGCGACGATCTCGAGCAATTGCAGTTTAATAAGCTCGACCGGATTTGCCAGAAGCTACGGCTGGAACCAGGCCAGCGCCTCCTCGACATCGGTTGCGGTTACGGAGGCCTGCTCATCCACGCCGCCAAGCATTATGGCGCCCGTGGATTCGGGATCACCAATAGCCGCGCTCATATGGAGCGTGCCCGATCAAATGTGGCACGGGCGGGACTGTCGGATCAGGTACGCATCGAGCTGCAGGCGTTCCAGTCTCTGGAAACGGATCTGCCGTCATCGGAAGCACGCTTCGACCGCGTGGTCAGCGTGGGGATGCTGGAGCACGTGGCCCGCTCGCAGTATAAGCGGTACTTCCGCATCATCGCAGAAGTGTTGCAACCGCGAGGCATGGGCCTGGTTCACTGCATCGGTTGCAATTCATTCCGCAATGAGCACGATCCGTTTATCCAAAAACATATCTTCCCGTCATCCGGCCAGCCCCGGCTGTCGGAGATGGCGCTCTTCCTGGAGAGGAGCGGATTGGCGATTCTCGACGTGGAGAACATCGTACGCCATTACGCCTACACGGTGCTGCATTGGCTGCAGCGTTTTCGCGAGAACCAGCATGTTCTGGACCCAGTCAAGTACGATGTGAGCTTCCGCAGGATGTGGGAATACTATCTGCACTGTGGCATTGCGGCGGCTTTTGCTTCAGACTCGGCGGTGTATCAAGTCCTGTTCACCAGGGATTACGCGGCTCCCATCCCGCTGCGGCGGGTATAGAAGACGAAAGTGAGGACAACCATTGCAATGACAAATTCAACAGCTTTGCTCGGGAACTTACATAGAGAGATCGCTGCCCGCGGCTGGACTCGCAAACCCACTGGGCGGATCGTGCTCGAGTTGAGCTTGCATTTAGCCGTGGTGTTTGGCGGCATTGCTATTTTCCTTCTTTCGGACAATCTCCTGATTCGTATCTTCGGAATGTTCCTATCCACTTGCGGATCACTGGGCGTCGCCACCAATTCCCACACTTCGTCTCACCACGCCAGCAGTACCAACCATGGCGTGAATCAATTTCTGACCTATCTCGGATATCCGGTAATTCTCGGCCTGTCGGAGGCTTACTGGCGCAACAAACATATCGTGGTCCACCATCCCGCGCCCAACGTGATCGGAGTGGACGATGACGCCGATCTGCTGCCTTGGTTTGCCATGAGCCCAGAAGAGGCGGCGCGCAGCGGGCGCCTGCGGCGGTTCTACTATCAGAAACTCCAGTGGTATTTGTTCCCGATTGCCCTGATCGCTAACGGCTTCAATGGCCAGCGGGCCGGCTTGGTTTTCCTTTATCAAGCTTTACGCGATCCACGCCGGCGATCCCGCGCCCATTGGGTGGATTTGGGATGCTTAACGCTCTATTTCCTCCTGTGGTTCGCCGTTCCCATGTTCTTCTTTTCGCCGCTCAAGGTAGTTGAGTTTAACCTGCTGCGCATCACGGCCATGGGTTATGCAATGTTCGCCGCCTTTGCCCCGGCTCACTTCCCGGCCGATGCGTCGCGCCTGCGCAAAGACCAACGAAATGCCGACTATTTGCTGGTACAGACCAGCGGCACGGTGAATTTCAAAACCGGATTCTTCGGCCGGTTCTTCTGTTCGGGCGTAGACTATCAGATCGAGCATCACCTCTTCCCCAATGTCAGCCACATCTTCTATCCCCAGTTGAGCCCGCTGATTCAGGATTTCTGCCGTGAAAATGGGCTCCCCTATCGTACGCTTCCTTGGGGCTATGCCATCTGGAAATGTTGGGACGCTCTCCGCGATCTGCAGCCCGTCCACGCCAACGTAGAAGAGTTACGGCTCCGCAGGACAGAGACTGTCGTGGCAGTCGGCGAAGTTGTGGCGGAGAGGTCCTAGCAAGACCGCGGCGAGGTGTTTGTTGCGCTGTAGGCTGCTGTTTTGGGAGGCTAAGAAAACTATGAAGCAGCCTCTCGTGCCCTTTTTGATGCTGGCTCTCTCTTTCCAGGCCTGGAGCCAAACACCGGCTCCTTCCAACGCCGAGGAGCTCAGCCTGGATCAAGCGATCGCCTGGGCGCAACAGCATAACCGGCTGATCAGTAACAGCGAACTGGAGGTCCGGAAATCGGATGAGACGGTAGCTGCCATTCGCACTTATCGGTTGCCCGCGCTCAAGCTCGACCTGCTGGAGCCGCAACTGGTCACACCGCTGAACTTCCGTTTCCCGCAAGGCGCATTCGGGATCTTCCCGGGAATCGGGCCAGTGCCTCCGGCCAATACCTCCATCACTACCTCCCAGCATCCTTTCACGCTGGTGATGGCCAGCGCTGTCCAACCGTTGACCAAACTCCACGAAATCGGATTGAAGATACGCGCCCAGCAACTGGCCAGTGAAGTAAATCGCGAGAAGCTCAGGGAGCAGAAGCAAGCGATATCCAATCAGGTCAAGAAGCTTTATTTTTCTATCCTGCAAACCCAAAGCGGAATGGAAGCGGTCCATCAGGCGGTCGCGCTTTACACTGAGCTGGATCGGTTGACGGAGCGGGACTTGGCGCAACAGGTTGTGCTTCGGTCCGATTCGCTCGAGGTCAAAGCGCGGCTGGCCCGGGCGCAATACGACAGTGCGATGCTGGTGGACGCGGTCGCCACTCAAAAAGAGCAGCTCAACGCCCTGCTCGGCCGCGACGTGGGGACCGAATTCACAGTCCGAGCACTGCCCGACACAGGCGATGCATCGGCCGATCTGCGGGCGGCGCGAGCGCGGGCCCTCGATCAGCGGCCTGAGGTTCGCGAGGCGCGGCTCATGGTGCGGCAGGCGGAATACGGCCGCGCCATTAAGAAATCCGAATATATCCCGGACGTCAGCGTGGGGTTTAACTATCTCGGAACGGCGGGTCTACAAGTCCTCCCCAATAACGTCGCTTTTGCAGGCCTGCTGATAAATTGGGACGTATTCGACTGGGGTCGTAAGAAGCATGAGCTGGCTGTAGGTTCAGATACCATCGAACAGGCCAGGAATGCACTTCGGGAAGCGGAATCCCAGGTGGTGGTGGAAGTAGACAGCAATTTCCGGAAGCTCACGGAGGCGCGCGCGCTGCTGCGAGTTATCGAGCTGGCTCAGCAAGCGTCCGAGGAGAAAGTACGGATCGCAATGCGACGTTATTCGCAGCAGGCCACCTTGCTCAAGGATGTCCTGGAGGCTCAGGCCACCAGGGCGGATGCCGGCGATCAATACCAGCGCACTCTCATGTCATACTGGACGGCGAAAGCCGATCTGGATAAGGCCGTAGGCGATGATTGACGTGCTGAGCAAGAGGTCCGGGCTGTTGGCCGCAGCCGCGCTGGCCGCGGGCTTTTCGGCGGGATGCCATCGGGAGGCGCCCTATCAGAAGCCTGCGACGCCGGTGAGCGTGCGGCCGGTGGAGGAGTATTCCGGTGGTCCGGAAATGCGCTATTCCGGGACCGTCGAGCCGAAGTCGCGCGTGGACCTGGCGTTCAAAGTGGGTGGCTACGTCGGAAGCCTGGCAACGGTTCGCGAACCGGGCGGCGGATCACGCCTGATCCAGGAAGGCGACCACGTCGTTCAAGCGGCGGAGCTAGCGCGCGTGCGCGAGACCGATTATTCGGCCAAAGTGGACGAAGCCAAAGCACAACTGGCCCAGGCTCAGGCGGCGCTGGAGCAAGCCCGCTCCCAATTGAAGGAGTCCCAGGCGGCGGGAGAACAGACGCGCCTGGATTTTGCGCGCGCTACTAACCTGATTGAGGATCACAGCATCACCAAGCCGGATTTCGATGGCGCCAAGGCCAGATTCGACGGCGCACAGGCGAGGCAGGAGTCTGCTATCGCGCAGCAGCGCGTGGCCGAAGCCCGTTTGCAAGGCGCCCAGGCGCAGCTCGAGGAAGCACAAAATGCTCTGCGCGACTGCATATTGAGATCGCCGATGAATGCTGTCGTACTCAAGCGCGCCGTCGAAGTTGGCTCGCTGGTGGGGCCTGGTTCGCTCGGTTTGGTGCTAGCCGACACCTCCTCGGTCGAGGTTGTGTTCGGCGCCCCCGACATCTTATTGCCGACCTTGCGAGTGGGGGCTCCGCTGCGGGTCACCACCCAGACGATTGCCGGAGAATTTCTCGGCCGTGTCACCCGGATCTCTCCGGCTGCCGATGCCCGAAGTCACGTGTTCGACATCCAGGTGACCATACCCAATGCGGACGACCGTCTTAAGGCAGGCATGATCGCATCGGTGGAGATTCCGGGCGCTAAACCGCGGACGCCGGTCCCGGTGGTCCCTTTAACGTCGGTAGTCCGGTCGACGCAGCACAGCGACGGCTATGCGGTCTGGGTGGTGGAGCAGCAGGGCGGCAAGTCCTTGGCTCGCGTTCGCGATGTGAGCCTGGGAGAAACGTATGGCAGCCTGATCGGTGTCAGTCAAGGAGTCAAGCCCGGGGAGCAGGTCATCGTCAGCGGCGCGACGCTGGTCCAGAACGGCGATCCAGTGGAAATCATACGCTAGGCGGTCGACCATGGAAGGACGGATTCAGTGACGAGCGACAACGGAGAATCTGAGGTTAGCCGCGGCGGCTTCAACACCGCGCGTTTCTTCACGGAAAATCGCCAGATTTCTCTGGTCCTGCTGGTGGCCACGGTGGTATGGGGAGTGTATGCGTATCTCAGGCTGCCTAAGCGCAAGGACCCGGAAATCCCCGTTCGAATGGCGGTGGCGATCTGCCGTTGGCCGGGGGCCGAGGCCGAAAAGGTCGAACAACTAGTCACTAAGAAAATCGAAGAAAAGATTTCGGAAAATTCGCAGGTCGAAAAGATCGAATCCATTTCCCGGACCAATGTTTCGATCGTTTACGTATCGCTCGAGGAGAGTGTGGCCCAGACCGGCAAGGAATTCGATGATATCCGGCTCAAGCTGGACAGCATCCATGACCTTCCGCCGGGGGCGGGTCCCATACAATTCCTAAAGGATTTTGGCGATACGGCGGCGCTGATGCTGACCGTGACCAGCCCCAATGTGGACCAGGTGGAAATCGGGCTGCGGGCCGACGCAGTGCGGCGCGCGATCGAACAGGCCAGATCCCGTGCACCGGGCGGGGCGGCCGGACGCTTGGCCGCGGTCATCTGTTTTCCATATTCGGTAGGTCCCGAAATACCGCGGCGCGAACTGGATATGTTCCTTCGCTACGCCGCCGAGCACGGTGTGGGGCGTGGCGTCCAATCCTTGCAGGGGCCGGGCTTCGTGGGCATCGACGGCGACTTCGGCCAGGACGATCGCGCGGTCCTTACCGTCATCGGCACGTTTATGCGCGAACGTCTGCGCCCGTCTGAGCGCCATCCCGATGCTTGGGCTCCGGCCCTCATCCGCGATCCGTCTGAAACCGCGGCGCGCCTGGCGCAGGTGGCCGGTGACAAATACAGCTATCGCGAGTTGGACAAGTTCACCGACTTGATCCAAAAGACATTGCAGACCGCCCCTATCGTCTCGAAAGTGACTCGGTCCGGTGTTCTGAGCGAAGCAGTATACCTGGAGTATTCGCAGGAACGTCTGGCATCCTCGGGGCTCCAGGCCACCTCGCTCAGCCAGATCCTGGGGGCGCGCAATATTACGTTCCCCGGCGGGCTGCTCGAAGTAGGCGGCAAAAGTTTGGCCATCGATCCTTCCGGAGAATTCAAGAACGAGAAGGAGATCGGCGATGTCCTGGTTAGTGCCTCGGCCTCCGGCGCGCCGGTATATTTGCGCGATGGCGTGGATATTCTACGCTCCTACCAGGTCCCGACGTTTTTGAACTTCTACATCTGGCGCGACGGCCAAGGGCAATGGCATCGAAACCGCGCCATCACGCTGGCCGTGCAGATGCGATCCGGCGAGCAGATCGGCGACTTCGACGTAGCGGTAGCGGGGATATTGCGGGATTTGAAGCCGCGTCTTCCACAGGACTTGATCATGGCGCGCACGTCGGACCAGCCGCGCCAGGTGGAGGAAAACGTCGACCTGTTCATGAAGAGCCTCTACGAAGCGATCGCGTTGGTGGTGGTGGTGGCGCTGATCGGCTTTTGGGAATGGCGCTCGGCGCTGTTGATGGCGCTCTCGATTCTGCTGACGCTGGCGATGACCTTCGGGATGATGAATCTTCTGGGGCTGGATCTGCAGCAAGTGTCGCTGGCATCGCTGATCATCGCTCTCGGTCTGCTGGTGGACGATCCAGTGGTGGCCGGCGATGCGATTAAACGAGAACTCGGGGCCGGGCATCCGCGCGTGGTAGCCGCGTGGCTTGGGCCGACCAAACTGGCTACCGCGATTCTGTTCGCCACCATCACGAACATCGTGGCCTACCTGCCCATGCTCATGCTCAGCGGCAGCACCGGCCGGTTCATTTTCAGTCTGCCGGTCGTGCTGGCTTGTTCGCTGGTCGCCTCACGCATTGTTTCGATGACATTCGTTCCGCTGCTGGGCTATTATCTGCTGCGTGCGCCGTCCCGCAAAGCACCGACCATGGAGGAGCGCAGGCAGCGCGGTTTCGCCAGCTTGTACTACCGATTCGGCGGATTTGCTCTGAGACATCGGCGGCTGGTGTTCGCCGGGGCCCTGCTGTTCCTGGCCGCCGGCGGTTTCTCCTTACGAAATCTCAAGCAGCAGTTCTTCCCCAAGGACCTGTCCTACTTGTCGTACGCGGATATATGGTTGCCGGAAGACGCCACACTGGCCGCCACCGACGATGTTACGCTGCGGGCACAGGGCGCAATCGAGCGCGCCGCAGCCCAGTACAGCGCCACGCACCCGGGAGAAGACGGAAAGCCGCGCGATCTACTCCAGTCCCTCACCCTCTTTCTGGGCGGCGGAGGGCCGCGGTTTTGGTTCTCACTCGCCCCCGAACTCCCACAGTTCAACTATGCCCAGTTGATTATCCAGTCGAAGGATAAGTACGAGACCGCTAACCTGATCGCGCCGCTTCAGAAAGAGCTCTCCGCCGCGGTACCCGGCGCGCGGGTCGACGTGCGTCAACTGGAAACTGGAAAGCCGGTGGGAATTCCGGTTTCGGTGCGTATCTCCGGCCAGGACATTCCCACTCTCCGCGAGCTGGCCGAAAGAGCGAAGCGGATTCTTCGCACTATTCCGACGGCCGATCGCATCCGTGACGATTGGGGCGCTGAAAGCTTTTCCGTGAAGCTCGAAATCGACCCGGATCGCGCCAACCTGGCTGGTCTTTCAAACCTGGACGTCGCCATGTCTTCGGCCTCCGGGATGAGCGGCTTTCCCGTGACCACGCTGCGCGAGGGAGACGAGCAGATTCCGGTAATAATGCGGCTGCAGACCGGCGAGCGGGCCCAGCTCTCCGATGTCCAGAACATGTACGTTTATTCCCTGCGAGGCTCGCAGAAGGTACCACTACAGCAGGTCTCCTCGATCGCCTACGGGATGCAAAACGAAAAGATCCGGCGGCGGAATCAATTTCGCACCATCACTGTCTCGTGTTTTCCGGTACCCGGGGTGCTTCCTTTCGAGGTGATGAACGTAGCGCGGGCTCCGCTCCAGAAATTGCAGAGCTCGCTACCGTCAGGCTATCGCCTGGAAATCGGAGGCGAGGAAGAGGAGCAGATAAAGGGATTTAAAGAAATCACGATGGTGATGGGAGTATCGACCATCCTGATTTATCTCGCGCTGGTGGTGCAGTTCCGCAGCGCTATCAAGCCGATTATCGTGTTCGCCGCCATTCCGTTCGGTATGATCGGAGCGCTGGGGGCGCTGTCGTTCATGGGAACGCCCTTCGGCTTTATGGCGTTCCTGGGCGTCGCCAGCCTCATCGGAGTAATTGTCAGCCACGTCATCGTACTGTTCGACTTCATCGAAGAGATGCACCACAAAGGCGAGCCTTTGCGCGAAGCACTGCTGGATGCCGGCATCATGCGCCTCCGACCGGTGTTAATCACCGTGGGCGCGACCGTGTTTGGCTTAGTTCCTCTGGCGAAACACGGAGGCCCGCTTTGGGAGCCTTTATGCTATACGCAGATCGGCGGCTTGGTGCTGGCGACGTTCATCACTCTGATACTGGTACCGGTGATATATGCAATTTTTGTGCTCGATCTTCGACTCGTGAAATGGGGGCCGACCGGTCCCCCTTCATCGCGCGGTCTGGAACCCGCCATGCCAGCCGAAGCGGTTCGATAACAGCGCAAGTCGAGACAAGGAATTCAAACTGTCGCCGCGGTGGCTACTTCCCTGAGTAACTTCCGTAGCTTCTTGATCCACTCCGGGCGCGAAATCGAATCGGAACTAGAGGGTCGTTCCAGGCTAGCCTGGGGATGAATTGCTGTAGCGAGCGCTGGGGAAATCTTTCCAATGGCGACAACCTTGAAGTTGGCGTGCGCTCCGCGGAGCATTTGCAACATTCTGATGACCCCGGGAAGCTGCGGATTCAAAACCAGCAGGTCGATCCCCACATCCAGTTTCTTCATCAGTGATACTGCTTGGTCGCAGCTCAGCGCCGGTAGCGCTCGACATCCGGCTTCAGTGAAAATCTCGCCTAGCCACCAAACGAACCCAAGATCATCATCTACAATCCAGACGGTCGTCGGCGCTGGCGGCTGTGTCACCTCATCAGGCTCCGCACCTTATTGCTGGGCTTGGATGAACGAGCGCCCGCCGTGCGGAATTCATGATGCTTGGTCCGGACGGCCACGCCTTTGCCATCGCTGCGAACGACGCTTCCAAGTATGACCAGCTTCAAAGGACAAACACCTTCCAACATGAAGGGCCACTGCATCAGGAGTTCGACTGAGCTGCCGGCAGGCAAGAGCTCATTGGCTTCGAACAGAACACCACCGCTGCTGACATTAAGCGTCCTGCCCAAGCCAAGGCGTTCGACTCGACCTTTGCGGAGCAGCTTATACTCAATTTCCAGCGCGATTGGATATCTGCGATTCAATCTTTGATCAGCGCGATGTGATTCTAAAAACCTGACCGCGGGCGCCAGGGCGGGAGCGGGGGACATTCTCCCTCCTTTATATTTCAGCTCGGAATGGACCTTTGTACCACTTTTGACAGATGAGGTCAACAGAGATTTAGAAGAATCATGCACGGAGTCTGAGAACTAACAGGTGAGCAGAGCGGCCCGGCTGTGTTCCGGCTCATGGATGCCACTTCGTACTAGTACTAAAGCCGGTTTCTACATTCCGTACCACGTAAACTTACTCGGTACCAAAAGAGAATGCCCCCACAGGGGCTCGATGGATTATAATTGAAAAACCTGCATCTACGTTTGAGAATTAACTGATCATGTCACGAGCAATCTTCCTTACCCTCCCGCTTGTCTTAGGTATGGGAATAATGGTTTCCTGCCGACAGAGTCCGGAGCAGTATGTCGCTAAGGGCAACAGTTTTTTCACCGCCGGAAAGTACGAAGACGCAATTATCAATTACAAGAAGGCCATCCAGAGAGATCCTAAATTCGGCGAAGGCTACTACCGCCTCGGCCTGGCCGAACTCAAGACCGGTAAGGGCCGCGACGCTTACTCAGCCCTGAACAGCGCAAGTATTCTGCTTCCGGACCGCGCCGATGTCAAAGTGACGCTCGCCGACCTCTTGCTGTTAGGCTACCTCGGGGATAAGAATCGGCCAGCCGCGATCTATAAGCAGTTGACCAAGTTAAGCGATGACCTCATCGCAAAAGATCCGAATTCTTACGACGGACTGCGGATCAAAGGCGCTCTAGCCGGGACCGACGGACGGCTGAAAGACGCCGAAGCGTTCTTTCAAAAAGCGAATACCCGAAAACCTCTGCAGACTCAGGTGGTCAGCATGTGGGTCCAGGTTCTGTTCCGGGATGGACAGTCTGAGGAGGCGGAACGGCTGGCGCAGGAGATGATCAAGGCGCACAAGGACGCGGGGCCGATTTACGACATCTTATACAAGCATTACGAATCGCTGAATCGCCCCGCGGATGCCGAGAACATCCTGCGCGCCAAAGTGAACAATAATCCGAGCAATCTCAATGACGTGCTGGAGCTGGCGATGTTCTACGCCGGGGCCAGCAAGCGCGATCAGATGACCGCCACGTTGCAGCGCATCCTGAATGACCCTAAAACCTTCCCCGACGCTCGGCTGAAGGTCGGCGATTTCTATGGCGTTCTGCACGACTGGCCCGAGGCTTTGCGACAATACCAGGAAGGCGCCAACGCAAATCCCAAAGAGAAGGCCATCTATCTGAAGCGTATTTCCGATGCCTGGCTCGCCCAAGGCAAAGGAGATCAGGCCGCCGGTGTCATTTCCGAGATTCTCAAAGAGCACCCCAACGACGACAGTGCGAAGGCTGTGAATGCCTCGCTGCTGTTGAAGACCGGCAAGCCGGAAAAGGTTCAAGCGGCCGTGAACGATTTCCAGGACCTGGTCAAGAAGCAGCCTGACAATCCGCTCCTGCGGTTCGCCCTCGGGCAGGCCCTGGCAGTCAAAGGCGACCAGAATGAGGCGGTCACTCAATTTCGCGAATCACTCAAGCAACGACCCAGATACCTTCCGTCTATCATGGCGTTGGCAAAGCTGAGCCTGTCCCAAAGGGATTACGCCCAGGCCCTTCAATATGCCAGCAGCGCTCTCGCCGTGAATCCCAGACTGGCCGAGGCACGGCTGGTGCGAACGGCGGCTCTTCTGGACACGCACCAGTACTCGGAAGCTCGCACCGAGTTGACCTCTCTGGCAACCGATCTTCCCCAAAACGTCGAAGTTCAATTTCAGCTCGCGTCTTTGGATCTGTCCGAGAAAAAATACCCTCAGGCCGAGACCCGCCTCGAACAGCTTTACCAGAAAGATAAGTACCGAGCGCTGGCCGGTTTGGCGGAAGCCTATCGACAGCAGGGCCAACTCGATAAGGCTTTATCGCGGCTAACGCTGGAGTTGGGAAAGTCACCCGACACCGTTCCCATCCACTCCTTGCTGGCTGATACAGCGATGCGAGCCTCAATGTACGACTTGGCTCTCCAACAATATCAGCAACTGAAAATTCTTCTTCCCCAATCCGCGCAACTGCAGATGCGCCTCGGCACGGTCTATCAGCTCAAAGGTGACTTACCCAAAGCCCTCGTTAGCTTCCGGGAGGCCAGCGACCTGGCTCCGCGTGACCCGCTCGTCACCGCGGCACTCGCGGACGCGCTTCGCATGACGGGTCGCAACGAGGAGGCTGTGGCGGGCTATCGGCGCGTGCTGGTCTTAGATCCCGAGAATGTAAATGCCATGAACAATCTGGCCTACACGCTGCTCGACACCGGCGGAGCGCCTGATGAAGCGCAGAAACTGGCGGAACGGGCCGTGCAAAAGGCGCCGCGGAATCCGAGCTACGCCGATACTCTTGGCATGGTCTACCTCAAGAAGAACCTGGACGACAGCGCGTTACAGGTGTTTAGCGGCCTGACTCAAAGATTTCCCGACAACCCTGTATTTCGCTACCATTACGCCCTAATACTGACTCAGGAGGGCCAAAAGGCAAAGGCTAGGACCGAACTCGAAATCGCTCTAAGCAAACGCCCTTCCGATGAGTTGCGAAGGAACATTCAAACCGGCCTCGCCAAGGTCCAGCAATAATCCAGCGTTTCCGAACCTGGCTCAGGCGCCATCGAACCCGGTCGGCGTGTAGTTATCCGCTGCGCGTGTGGTTCCATAGATAGGTATGCACGCTGAGCGCGATCGCATTCTGGAGTCGAACCGCCGGGAAAAATACTGGAGGCGTTGGGGACCCTACCTCTCCGAGCGTTCCTGGGGCAATCCGCGCGAAGATTACAGCCCGGATGGGACCGCTTGGGATTACTTCACGCATGATCATGCTCGCTCGCGCACCTACCGCTGGACCGAGGACGGCATCGCCGGAATCTGTGACAATCACCAACGGCTCTGTTTTGCTTTCGCCTTTTGGAATGGCCGCGATCCGATCTTGAAGGAGCGCCTGTTCGGCCTCGGAGGAACCGAAGGCAATCACGGCGAGGACGTCAAGGAGTATTATTACTACCTCGATTCCACGCCGACGCACTCCTACATGAAGTGCCTGTATAAATATCCGCAATCGCAGTTCCCCTACTCGCAACTGGTGGACGTGAATCGCCGCCGTTCGAAATCGGAGTTCGAGTATGAACTGATGGACACCGGCATTTTCGATCAAGACCGGTATTTCGACGTCTTCGTCGAATACGCCAAGAACGGTGTTGACGACATCCTGGCCCGTGTCACCGTCATCAACCGCGGACCCGATCCCGCGACACTTCACCTGCTGCCGACAGCCTGGTTCCGCAATACCTGGAGCTGGGGCTATGGCGTGCCTCGGCCCGAGTTGGCGCGTCTGGATTCCCAGACTATCGTCATCAAGGAACAATCTTTGGGTGAGTTCAAGCTATGGCTGGAAGACGCTCCGCCGCTGCTCTTCACAGAAAACGAAAGCAACACCGAGCGATTGTGGGGATGGCGCGGCGCCGAGCGATATACCAAGGATGCCTTCCACCGTTACCTCGTCAATGGAGAGAAGGATGCCGTAAATCCGGATGAGACCGGAACCAAGGTCTCCGGCATCTATCGGATCGACCTCCAGCCCGGCGGCGACAAGGTGCTCCACTTTCGCTTATATTCCGGCGAAGGTCCCCAGCCGGATTTTGACCGCGTCTTTGACGACCGCGTAGAAGAGGCGAACGAGTTCTACAATTTCGCGCCGGCGCGCTTGTCCGATGACGCCCGGATGGTGCAGCGGCAAGCCTTCGCCGGACTGCTGTGGAGCAAGCAGTTCTATCACTACGTCGTCGAGCAATGGCTCAAAGGCGATCCCGCGATGCCTCCGCCGCCTCCCCAACGGCTCCTGGGACGCAACCACACGTGGATTCAAGTGTACAACGACGATGTTCTTTCGATGCCTGACAAGTGGGAGTACCCGTGGTTCGCCGCCTGGGACCTGGCTTTCCACATGATCCCCTTCGCACTGATTGATCCGGATTTCGCCAAGCGCCAGCTCTCGCTGCTGCTACGCGAGTGGTACCAATCGCCCAATGGACAATTGCCCGCCTATGAATGGGAGTTCAGCGACGTCAACCCGCCCGTTCATCCCTGGGCTTGTTTCCGGGTCTTCAAAATCGACAAGAAGCTAACTGGTAAAGCGGATTATTCTTTTCTCGAGTCGGCCTTTCACAAGCTGTTGATGACTTTTACCTGGTGGGTCAACCGCAAGGACTCCCAAGGCAACAACATCTTCGAGGGAGGTTTTCTCGGTCTCGACAATATCGGGGTGTTCGATCGAAGCAAACCGCTGCCCACGGGCGGCTTCATCGAGCAGGCCGACGGCACGGCTTGGATGGCGATGTTCAGTCTTAACATGCTGAGAATCGCAATCGAATTGACGCCGCATGACCCGGCTTACGAAGACATTGCCAGCAAGTTCTTCGAGCACTTTCTTTATATCGCGAGCGCGATGAATCGCATGGGAGACAGCGGGCTGTGGGATGAAGAGGATGGCTTCTTCTATGATTGGCTGCGACTGCCGGACGGGCGCAAGATCCCTCTGCGGGTGCGGTCATTGGTGGGGCTGATTCCGTTGTTCGCCGTTACGACTCTGGATGCCCATGCGATCGACAAGCTGCCCGGATTCAAGCGGCGCATGACCTGGTTCGTGAAGCACCGGCCGGATTTGTGCGGCAATATCGCTTCCATCACGCGGCACGGAGTCGAAGAACGGTTGCTGCTCTCGATGATGCACCCCTCCCGTCTGCGCCGAGTGCTCGAAACGATGCTGGATGAAAACGAGTTTCTTTCCCCGCACGGCATCCGCGGCGTATCGCGCTTTCACCGGGACCATCCTTTTGTTCTGCGCGTCGATGGACAGGAGTACCGTGTAGACTACGAACCCGCCGAGTCGACTACCGGGATCTTCGGCGGGAACTCCAATTGGCGCGGACCGGTGTGGTTTCCAGTGAACTTTCTGATGATCGAATCGCTGCAGCGCTATCATCATTATTTCGGTGACGAACTACAGGTGGAATGCCCGAGAGGGTCGGGCGTGATGATGAATCTTTCGGATGTCGCCGCACACCTGTCGCGCCGGCTCTCGCACCTTTTTCTGAGGGACGAACATGGCCGCCGGCCGGTATTCGGCGGCTCGGAAAAATTCCAGACCGATCCGCACTTTCGCGATCACATTCTCTTCTACGAGTTTTTCCAAGGCGACAATGGCGCAGGTTTGGGCGCCAGCCATCAGACCGGATGGACCGCGCTGGTGGCGAAGCTGCTGCAGCAAAGCGGGGAGTGAGAATGTGTGTAGGACACACTCTTGCATGCGGCGTCGCCACTCATGCGGACGCATGGGTCTTGTTTAGGCGTTCACGAGTGTGAACGCGGCACGTAGGCGGCGTGGGTGCTCAGCCGCGCAGCAGCCGCACCGCGGCGGTTAGGTCATTTCCCGTTTGAGCAGCTCCAGCCGACGCCTCGTCCACCGCCGGTTGCTCGTCGCCTTCGCCAGGCGCCAGAAACAGATTTGCTTCCATGCCGTGCTGCTTGGTGTACAGATCGTAATACCGGCCGCGCGCGGCGTATAGTTTTTCGTGCGTGCCCCGCTCGAGGATGCGGCCCGCTTCCACCACCAGAATCTGATCCGCGCGCCGGATGGTCGATAGCCGGTGCGCGATCACGAAGGTGGTGCGCCCCTGCATCAGGTATCTCAGCCCTTCCTGAATCAGGGCTTCGGACTCGGAGTCAAGACTCGAAGTCGCCTCATCCAAAATAAGAATGCGCGGGTCCGCCAGAATGGCGCGCGCGATTGAAACCCGCTGCCGCTGCCCACCCGAGAGTTTCACTCCACGCTCGCCGACGATGGTGTCGTACTTCTTCTCGAACCCTTCCGCAAACTCGTCGACTCGAGCAATCCGGCACGCCTCCATGATCTGCTCTTCAGTGGCATGGGGCCGGGCGAAGGCGATGTTCTCGCGAATGGTCCCGTCGAACAAAAAGGTCTCTTGCAGGACCACTCCAAGCTGTGTTCGGAAGGAATCCAGCCGAACGGTCGAAAGGTCGACGCCGTCCACAAAGATGGCGCCGGTTTCGGGCGTGTGAAAAGCCGTGATCAAGCCAATGATGGTCGACTTGCCGGAACCAGACGAACCTACCAGCGCGGTGACCGTATCCGGTTCGGCGCAAAAGGAGACGTCGTGAAGCACCGCCTTGCCAGCGTCATAAGCGAAGTTAACGTGGTCGAAGACTACTTGTCCCGTGATGGGCGGCAGAGAAACGACGCGGCGCGGGTCGGCGTCCTCGGGCCGTTCGCGCAAGACCTCGCGTGTGCGCTCGAGTCCCGCCAGGGCCTCGGTCAATTGAGTCCCGATGTTGACGATTTGAAACATGGGAGCAATCAGGAAAGCCAAAAACATGCTGTAGCTCATGAAACCGCCCAGTGTCATGGTCCCGGCTGTGATCTGACGCGCGCCCACGAACATGATGAGGGCGCCCACCACGCCCATTAGCACTGTGGCTGAGAGGCTCATGAAGGACGTGGCGGTCAGACTCTTCAGAACGTTATCGAGCAGCCGCTGCACGCCTTTACCGAAGACTTCTTCTTCACGCGCT
This sequence comes from Bryobacterales bacterium, assembly GCA_963780485.1. Classification (GTDB taxonomy): domain Bacteria; phylum Acidobacteriota; class Terriglobia; order Bryobacterales; family Bryobacteraceae; genus Palsa-89. The sequence continues at coordinate 139,699 of CAWACO010000016.1, read as the reverse complement.
TCGGCGTGGTAACCCTTCACGACGCGCACGCCGCCGAGCGATTCAGTGAGACGGCCTGTGACTTCGGCGTTGATCTTGCCTCGCTCGCGGAAAATCGGCCGTATGGTGGTGAAGGCTTTGCGCAGCACTAGCGTAAACGCGATCATGATCACCAGCGCCATCACGGTCAGGAGGGCGCTAAGGTAAAGCAACACTCCAAGCACCATCACGGCCATCAAGACGCCACCAATGAACTCGATCAGTCCCGTTCCCAGAAGGTTCCGAATCCCTTCCACGTCGGTCATGATGCGCGAAACCAGCGTGCCGGTCTTGTTGGCGTCATAGTAGGCGACCGGGAGATGACCGACATGCGCCTGGACCTTGCGGCGTAATTCCGCAATCAGCTTTTGGCCGGCCTTGGAAACCAATTGTGTCATTCCGAACGAAGTGGCGCCCTGAATTATGGTGGCGGCGACCACGGCCAGCACCAGGGGCAAGAGCCAGTGGGTCTGATGTTTGTTGATGACGTTGTCGATGAGGAATTTCGTGGAAGTCCGGCAGCACCAGGCTGCAGACCTTGTTGATAAACATCAACAAAAATCCAATGGCGAGTACCCGCCGGCGCGGGCGCATCATCTCGCGGATGTCGGGCCACAGCTCGCGCAGCCGTTCGGACGAACGCTTTTTCGAGGTTTTCGGATTCACAACGGTTTAAACTATTGTATTTGATGCAGCACGGTCGCCGTTGGATGCCGGACTAACATGCCTAGACTCTATTCAGGTACTTCGGGTTTTGCCTACCCAAGCTGGAAGCCGGAGTTCTATCCGGAGAAACTGCCCTCCAAGAAGTTCCTGTCCTATTATTCCGAGCGGCTCAACGCGGTGGAGGTTAATTACACCTTCCGCCGGCTCCCTTCGGCGTCGACGCTTGAAAATTGGGTGAATCAGACGCGGGCGGGCTTCGTGTTTCCCTTGAAGGCGCACATGCGCATCACGCATATTCAGCGGCTGAAGCAGTCGGAATTCACCGAGGTGTTCTTTCGGGCCATCGAGCCTCTGCGGACGGCCCGCCGCCTGGGCCCCGTACTGTTTCAATTGCCGCCGGCGCTCAAGTGCGACGAAGCGTTGCTCGGTGATTTCCTGGCTACGCTCCCCCACGATATCCGCTGCGCGTTCGAATTCCGGCATGCGTCCTGGCTCGCGCCCCCGGTCTATCAACTGCTCGAAAAACACGGCGTGGCGCTGTGCCTGGCGGAATCGGAGAAGCTGGTGATTCCCGAGGTTGTCACAGCGAACTTCGTGTACTCGCGCCTGCGAATGCCCGAGTACTCGGCTGAGGATCGAAAGGAGATTGCGGAGCGGGTCGAGCAACTACTCGGGCAGGATCGCGATGTTTACGTGTTTTTCAAGCATGAAGACACGCCCGCCGGCGCGTTGTACGCTGAAGAGTTGCTGAAGCGATTTCCCGAGCAGGCAGCGGCGCCCGCCTAACCCGTACCACTTAACCCGCCTAATTAACCCCGGGCCGTTTTATGCCTCTTGCCCGCCGACTTTTGCTTGGGCGCTTCCGCTTCCAGAGCTTCCACTGAGGCAGGCGGTTTCTTGGCAATGGCCAGACTCTTCTTCAGCGCCTCCATAATGTCGATGACCTTGGAGGGCTCCGCGGCTGGCGGCGTCACCACTTCCTGGCCTTTTATCTTAGCCTCGATCATGGCCTCCAGGTTTTCTTTGTAGGTGTCTTTGTATTTCTCCGGCTCAAAAGGAGCAGCCAACGACTGCACCAGGGTCTCGGCCAGCTTCACTTCCTGTTCCTTCACCAGGCTCGTATCGGTGCGGAACTCTTCCACCTTTCGAACCTCGTAAGCGAAGTACATGGTATGCATCACCAGGCCGTTCGCACCTGGCCGGAAAATGGCAATGTGCTCGCGATTGTGCATAGCGATCTTCGCGACCCCGACATAGCCAGTGCGCTTCAGCGTGTCGAAAAGAAGCGCGTAGGGCTTCTCGCCGGCGTGATCGGGCGCCATATAGAACGAGCTTTCGAAGTAAATCGGATCGACTTCAGCCGATTTGACGAACTCCTGGATCTCCATGACCTTGGCCGTCGAGGGCGCCATCTTCTTGATATCTTCGTCTTCGATTACGACGTAGCGGTCCTTCTCATACTCGTAGCCTTTAACGATTTCGCTGCGCGGAATCGGCTTGTCTTCCGCTTGGCAATAAATCACCTGCTTGATGCGTGAGTTGTCGGTTTTGTGGAGCTGATTAAAACTGATGCCGTCCGGGCGCGCGGCGGTATAGAGCTTCACGGGAAAAGAAACGAGACCGAAGGTGAGATGCCCCTTCCAGACTGTAGTGGCCATGGCGATAATCTCCGAATCTATATAGACATACCACGTTATTCAAACATTTTCAATAGAGTACGTTTCTTCGGGCCGGCGCGCTCTCCAAGAGATTGGACTCCCTAGCTCAGCAATCGTTACTGAGCCGCGCCCGCAGGAAGCGGTTTTTGGCCGGCTGTGCTAGGACGGCTTTCTTGCCGTCAAGGTTCGCGTGGGAACGCACCACAGGAACGTAAGCGGCGAAAGCTGGACGTCACTCAGGCCTAACTGACCGAGCAGCTTAGCGTACTCGCCCGTATGGAAAATGTCCAGGATAGCCAGATAGCCGCCGGGTTTCAGCACGCGCGCAATCTCGCGGAGGGCCTTGGCGCGCTCCGTGCTCCCATCGATATTGTGGATGGCCAGGCTGGACACGACTACATCGAAGCTGTTGGCGCCGAAGGGCAGCTTGCGAGCATCGGTATTCTCGATTTTGATCCGATTGGCCACGCCCTCCGCTTTGGCGTTGTTCATGGCCGCTTCAGCGGTGTTTCCCGAAAGATCTTCCGATCGCCAGATGTCCACGCCGGTAGCCTTACCGTTTTTCAGCCTCTTAGCGGCGGCGATTAGGAATAGTCCTCGCCCGCATCCGACATCCAGGACATTCTCGTCGCCACGCCATGGAATGCTATCGAGGATGCGGTGAATCACCTTGGGCTTGGTAACACGACTGCTCCACACCATGATGACCGCAATCATCGCGAACGTGATCCCAACCGCGAACAGCATGCTGGCGAGCGCCACGGCCGCGCCCGGGCTGGTGTTGCGATTGGAGTAATAGAGAATGCCCGCGAACGCCATGAACAATGCACCGCGAATGGCGAACCGCCGAACCAACTTGGGCGCGTCGAGACCGTAGTCGGGCTTCGGCATAGCCACCGTCAAAGCCGTGTAGCGGCCTCTTCCACGGCGCCGATCACGTCCGTGAATGCCTTGGTTTTACCGGGTTTGGCGCCGCGCAGCGCCGCCTTTTCGAGCGTTTCCAAATGACGATGAATCTTTCGCGCCACCAACTTGCCGGCCGCCGTAAGACTAACGACGAAGCTGCGGCGATCCTCGGAGCGGACCTCGCGGCGGATCAGCCGGCGCTCGGCCAAGCGATCGAGAAAACTGGTCAGGGTCGAGCGTTTGTGGGCAAAAGCTTTGTGCAACTCCCCGACCGTGCTGTCGCCCGAGCTCGCCAAATGCGCCAGGATATGCGCCTCACCTTGATTTAGGCCCAAGCCCGAGCGTTCGATATACAAACCGATCTGATGGGTGGTCCGGTGAATCTGGGGAATCAGGAGCAGCGCCATGCGCACTTCTCATCCTTACACACCTCGGGCTGACACACCTCAGCTGACCCACCTTAAGGGAGCGGCTGAAGATCGGGTTCCACCCAATACGTGCGGGCGGCTTCCGACGCCAAAACCGCGGTTGAATAAAATTTCTCGATCGTTCGCTTATCGAGCAAGTCGGGTGCGGCGGCCGTCAAGTCTTCGAAGCTCGCATCCACCGGCACTCGCGCGGTCGCGCTCGCAATTAACCGCAGCCACGCTACAGTGATTGTCTCGTGATACTTGTCGCTCTTGCCATAATGTGCGGCGAATTTGCGGATTGCCCTAGCGATCTGTCCTCGGGCTTCCAGCTCTCCATAGCGTTCCAGGTAGATCCACGCCAGCCGGATGTGATCCCGATGATGAAAATTATCGTTCGCGAGTTCGCAGGCCTCGAACATCCGAACGAATTCCTGATCGGTCGGCTCAGTTTTGTTCATGTTGCTCCGCGATGGCGCGCAGCCGCTGATTGATCGCGTTTTGCCAGTGCTCGCGTTGTTGCGGAAAATGCTGGCCAAAGGCCTCCACGCCATGGTCGGCTCCCGGCGACAGCGCGGTGCGCCTATAGGTGACCGTCGCCTGAGTGCGCCCATGGCCGCTCTCTTTCAATCGAATGAGAATTTCGCCGGCCCACACTTTCGGCAGGACCTGCACGCAATCCACTTCCAGGGCGCGCTCGTCAAAACGGGTCATGATCCAGACCACGTCTGTACTCTTATCATCGGTGGTGAAGACGCTGCCTGCCAGTTGCCGGCCGTCGCTAGGGTAGAGCATCACCGGGCTCCAGCCGTGAGCCATTCGGCCTCGCGGACCGGACCAAACAGAGGCAGCACTACGGCCGGTGCCGCTTCCAAATCAATCGTCATACTGGCCTCGGTATGGGCACGGGTCTGCGCCTGGCCCAACGGCGCCAGCAGTAGGGGTACGAGCATTATCGTATATCTCATTATCGAAATATACGATATCGTATTAACTGCCTGCAACCGAACACGCACGGCTTCCGGATTTCGTGGATTGAACAGATACCGTGGATTGAACAGATACCGTGGATTGAACAGATATAGTGTTGCCCCGCACGATACCATCGCGCCAGATAGCTTGCCGCGCAATCTTATTCCACCGCCAGAATTCCTCCGCCGCATCTGTGTGATCAGCTGCATACTTCTTAAGGGTCACCGCGCTGATCACATTCAAATTGGATACTCGCATAATGCGAGCACGAAGAGTCAACCGTTGAACCCGGATAGGCGTGGATTTTGGTCGGGCGAGGTTGGAGTCGTTTACGCGGTCACTTCCACCGGCGCCAGCGGCCTCTTGTACTTGCACTCGCCGTTGGGGCATTGCGCCACCGCTCCGGCTTTCAGCCACTTCTCGATCAGGTAGCTCGATCCGCACTCCGGACACTTCTCGGCGATCGGTTTGCCCCACGCCACGAAGTCGCATTCCGGATAACGGCTGCAGCCATAGAAAGTCTTGCCGCGCTTGGAACGCCGCTCCACCACTTCGCCTTCGCGAGCAATTCGGGCACGGCACGCCGATGGTCTTCTGCTTGACGAATTTGCACTTCGGGTAATTGCTGCACGCCGTGAACTCGCCGAAGCGGCCGTGCTTCAGCACCAGATTGTTGCCGCATTGCGGGCATTTCTCGTCCAGCGGCACGTCCGACTTCTTCTGCTCGCCGCCGATCTGCTTGGTGGTCTTGCAGTCCGGATATCCGGAACACGCGTAGAACTGCCCGAAGCGGCCCTTCTTGAGCACCATCGGACGGCCGCAGTTCTCGCAGTATTCCTCGGCGTCCTGCTCGGTCAGGTCGACTTTGTCGACATCCGGCAGATCCACGCGTCAGCTCGCGCGTGTTGGTGCACTCCGGATAACCGGTGCAGGCGATGAAGCTGCCGTGCCGGCCCCACTTGATCACCATCGGCTTGCCGCACTTGTCGCACACCAGGTCGGTGGGCTTCTCCATGCGCTTGATGTCGGTCATGTGGCGCTCGGCGTGTTCCAGATCCTTCTGGAAACGCTCGTAGAACTCCGCCATGGCCGCGCGCCAGTCCATCTTGCCTTCTTCGATCTCGTCCAGCTCTTCTTCCATGCGAGCCGTGTAGGTCACGTCGAAGAGGTTCTGGAAGCTTTCGAGCAGCAGGTCCGTGACCACCATGCCGAGCTCGGTGGGCACGAACTTGCCGCCCTCCTTCTTTACGTATTCGCGTTCCTGGATGGTCGAAAGAATGGACGCGTAGGTGGACGGCCGGCCCACGCCGTCCGCTTCCAGCTCCTTCACCAGCGTCGCTTCGTTGAAGCGCGGCGGCGGCTCGGTGAAATGCTGCTCCGGCAGGATGGACTTGAACTTCAGCTCCTCGCCTTCGCGTCAACCAGCGGCAGCCGATGCTTCAGCTCCTCGTCGTCCTCGTCCTTCTGGTCCTTGCCTTCCTCGTAGACTTCCAGGAATCCTTTGAACTTCGGCACGCTGCCGGTGGCGCGGAACATGTATGTCGCGCCGTCCTTGCCCTTGGCAGCCACATCGATGGTGGTCTGATCGAACACCGCCGGCATCATCTGCGACGCCACGAAGCGCATCCAGATCAGCCGGTACAGCTTCAGCTCGTCTTCTTGCAGGAACGGCGCGACGTCTCCGGAGTGCGCAGCGCCGACGTCGGACGAATGGCTTCGTGCGCGTCCTGCGCATCCTTCTTGCTCTTGTAAACGTTCGGCGACTCGCGGACAGAACGGCGCGCCGTAGCGCTCCGTAATCAGCCCGCGCACTTCGTCCAGCGCGTCGTTCGACACGCGCGTCGAATCGGTACGCATATAGGTGATCAGACCCGACCGAGCCTTCCGTGCCCAGCTCCACGCCTTCATACAGCCGCTGCGCCAGCATCATGGTGCGCTTCACGCTGAACCGCAGCTTGCGCGACGCCTCCTGCTGCAGCGTGGAGGTGATGAACGGCGGCACCGGGTTGCGCTTCTTTTCGCGCGTGGTGACCGAGTGAACCAGGTACTTGGCGCCGTCGAGCTGATCGACGATCGACTTGGCCGCGGCTTCGTTCGGCGACCTCGATCGCCTCGTCGTCCTTCTTGGTGAAGCGCGCCGTCAGCACCGGCGGCTTCTTGGCGTTGAGCTGGACGTCGATGGTCCAGTACTCGCGCTTCATGAACGCGCGGATTTCGCGCTCGCGGTCGACAATCAGCCGCAGCGCGACGGTCTGCACGCGTCCGGCCGAAAGCCCGCGCCGCACCTTGTCCCACAGCAGCGGCGAAATCTTGTAGCCCACCAGCCGGTCCAGAATGCGGCGCGCCTGCTGCGCGTCCACCAGATGCAGATTCACCGAGCCCGGCTTCTCGAACGCTTTCTTGATAGCGTTGGCGGTGATCTCGTTGAACATCACCCGGTAGAACTTCGGGCCCTTTCTTCGAGCCATTCAACTCTTCCTGCAGGTGGAAGCAGATGGCTTCGCCTTCGCGATCCGGGTCAGCCGCCAGGTAGATCGAATCCATGCCCTTGGCCGCCGCCTTCAGCTCCGCGATGAGCTTCTTCTTGCCTTCGATGACCTCATAGTGCGGCTCGAAGTCCTTGTCGACGTCCACAGCCAGGTCCTTCTTCGGAAGATCCTTGACGTGGCCGAGCGAAGCCTTTACGACGTATTGCTTGCCGAGATATTTGCCGATCGTTTTCGCCTTCGCCGGCGATTCGACGATGACGAGCGATTTTGCCATGATTTATTCCGTGAGTAAGAATGCTTACATGTGCGTAGACGAAACTGTCGACACTATAAGACGGTCATAGAATCTACCACACTTTAACAAAGTTCTTGCCGGGGAGTTGCCGGACCAGACCGAGCATCTCAAGCTCGAACAGCGCGGCAATTATCTCTGATGATGTAAGAGTATCAAAAGTTTCTAGAAGTTGGTCAATGTGGATGGGGACGATCGGCCTTCAAGGCCTGCTGAGCAGGGCGCGGCTGGCAGGGCCGATCTCGGGCGCCGGAACGGCAGTTCTTCGTCCTTTGTTTCCAATGAGATCTGGCCGTAGCGTGCCTGTGCCTTGGCGATCAGGGCGCGGCGGACGTCGGCCGGCAGCTCCACCAGACACGTCGTTCCACTCCTGCACCAGCTTGGCCCCCTGTTTGATCAGCAGATTCGGGCCCCAGCTCATTTTGGAAGTGATATTGCCGGGGACCGCGAAGACCTCCCGCTGCTGCTCGAGCGCCATTTTGGCGGTGATCGACGAGCCGCTGTACTGCGCCCCCTCCACGACCAGAACCCCGACGCTCATGCCGCTGATGATCCGATTGCGGATCGGGAAAGTTCTGCGGATAGGCCGGCGAGCCCATCGGGAATTCCGAGAGCAGCAGCCCTTTTTCGGCGATCTCGCTCGCCAGCTTGCGATTCTCGGCCGGGTAGACCAGATCGACCCCGCAGCCAAAAACCGCGATCGTGTCGCCGCCTACGTCGAGAGTCGCTGCGATGCGCCGCGGTGTCGATTCCGCGCGCCATGCCACTAACGATGGTGAGCCCGGCCTGGGCCAAGATCCGGTGAAAGCCGCTCCGTAGCCGCGATGCCATACGCCGTCGGGCGGCGAGTGCCCACAACGCCCAGCATGACCGACTGCAGCAAGTCCAAACGGCCGCGTGCGAAAAGCACGATCGGCGGGTCGAAGATTTCCTTGAGCCGGGCCGGGTAACGCGGGGTCCGCGATCGGAACCAGTGTAGCGCCGGTCTCGAGCATCTTCTGCTGCTGATCGACGGCGTCTTCAAACGTGCAGCCGCTGGCGATGGTTTGCGCAACGCTTCCCGACAGCCCGCTGGCTTCGAGTTCCGATCGCGAAGCTCGGAAGATCGCTTGCGGCGCTCGAAACTGCTCGATGAGACTGGCCTGCTTTGCGCGTCCCCAGGCCCGGAACAAGCCGCAGCGCCAGCCAGTGAAGCTCTTCTTCTTTGGTGATGGACGGTAGAGCCGCAGGCATACCTAGGAAGATGTGCCCCGACGGCCCAGGTTTTCTCCAGTCTCAGCGTACTAAAACCATTCATTGGGCAGTACTGCGACAGAATGGCCCCGATGACCTGATTAATGCGCCATCTTAGTTCGCTTAATGCCGGCGTGAAATTCTCAACCGTTCAACCTAGAGGAAAAAACTCATTGGCATCGCGCTTGCAACAAGACTCGATGCCAAATGAAATTGAAGAAGACAAAAGTACTAATCCCATCGACAGTAACAGGACTTTTGTTTGCCGCGAGTTTGGCGTTTGGGGGCTCTGAGAAGATTGCCAAGAGTCTGGAGGTTGCGGATCCAGAGGCGACTGTAGAGGTGATTGTCCAGTTCAAGCATCCGCCTACCGAAGCTCACCACCAGATGCTTCTGCGGATGGGCGCCAAGCACAAAGCCGATCTGCACCTGATCGCTGGCACCGCCGTTTCCATGCCCGCCCGCTCTCTTGCCGCTCTGGCCAACGATCCCGAAGTGTCCTTCATCGCCGTCGACCGGCCCGTTCACGGATTGCTCGACCTAACCGTTGCGGCCGTGAATGCGAGTGTCGCATGGCAATACGGCTGGACCGGCGAAGGCGTGGGAGTGGCCGTGATCGACAGTGGAATTGGGCAGCATGCGGACTTGCAAGATCAAGTCGTGGATAACGAGGACTTCACTGGGAACGGCGATGACGGCGGTAACGGGCGCGCCAATGGTCAAGGCAATGATAAGTACGGCCATGGAACTCACGTCGCCGGAATCATCGCCAGCTCAGGCGAATCGTCTAAAGGTAGGGGATACTTCCGCATGTTCCAAGGGGTGGCGCCAGGCGTGAATCTCATCAACCTTCGCGCACTCGATAAGAACGGCATTGGAAGCGATAGCACCGTTATCGCCGCTATTCAACGTGCCATCCAGCTAAAGAACAGATTTAATATTCGGGTCATCAATCTATCGCTCGGCCGGCCGGTCTATGAGAGTTACGCAGCGGACCCCCTCTGCCAGGCGGTCGAGGCAGCCTGGAAGGCAGGAATCGTCGTGGTGGTCGCAGCCGGTAACAATGGCCGCGATAACTCAGCGGGCACAAGCGGGTATGGCAGCATCACCGCGCCCGGAAATGACCCCTATGTCATCACAGTCGGGGCCATGAAGACCATGGGCACCGCGTCCCGCACCGATGACCTGATCGCCAGTTACAGTTCCAAGGGTCCGACGCTTTTTGATCACGTCGTCAAGCCCGATATCGTCGCCCCTGGTAACCAAGTGGTCTCGCTTCTTGCCTCCAACAGTACGCTCGCCCAGTCGTATCCCCTGAACAACGTTCCCTTCTCTTACTATCGCGTGCATGGGAGCTCCGCTCCCTCGAACCTCTACTACGCGCTGAGCGGCACCAGCATGGCGACGCCGGTGGTAAGTGGCGCTGTAGCGCTGCTGCTTCAGCAGAATCCACGCTTGACGCCTGACCAGGTAAAGGCGCGCTTGATGAAGACTGCATTTAAGAGCTTCCCCGGCGCCAGCGTAACCATCGATCCCACCACGCATGCCGCCTATACCAGCCAATACGACATTTTCACCGTGGGCGCTGGTTATCTGGACATTGCCGCAGCCTTGAACAACACTGATTTGGCCAACCTACCAGCGTTGTCTCCAACAGCCGTGTTCGATCCAACCACGAACACATTCAAATTGGTCTTAGGCAATGCTGTGACCTGGGGCACCAGTCTTACTTGGGGAACGGCGCTGATCTGGGGCTCCAATTTATTCTTGGCAAATGGCAATCCGATCAATGGCTCGGCGCTGATCTGGGGCACTAACTCGATTCCCGGCCTAGCTCTGATTTGGGGATCAGGCCTCATATGGGGCACCGATAACCCACAAGCAGAAAAGAACATCGATCTGCTGATTAATGGTGAGCCATAACGATCCACACGTCGTACACTGGACCATATATGGACAACCAGGCTACCTACGATGATGTGAATCTGATTCTAAAGTTGTACGAGCTCCGTCGCGATGACCGGCTACGCGAGGCCCGCAAATGGTTCGGCGGTCTCAAAGTGAAGACCCTCGCCGAGCTCCAGGCCGCATGCCCGCCCGGCTCCGAACAGGATGCTTCCCTTCGCATGGTTACCAGCTACTGGGAAATGACGGCGTCGTTCATTACTTCCGGCGTCCTTAATCAGGAGCTGTTCCAGCAAAGCGGAGGCGAACTGCTGTTCGTCTGGACCAAGATTCAAGACGTCGTGCCGGAATTGAGGAAGGCTTTCAACAATCCGAAATATCTGTCCAATGTTGAAACGGTCGCTAAAGGGATGATCCTCAACATGAACCGCGCCAATCCGAAAGCCTACGAAGCATTCGAGGCCCGCGTTCGCGGCAATTAGCACCTCATCGCTTCCCCTTCCGACCAATCATCGTGCGAATGAAGCCCACTTCCTCCTCCCGATACGGCGACCCATCGGTGCGAAAAATCTCGTGATGCCACACCGCCGCCTCGCGATCCGTGTAAGGATTCGCCCACGAATCCCACGGAAGATAGGTCTGCGTCTTGCCGGCTACCAGCCCCCAGTTGATGGCCGCCACCTTGTGCTCCTTAGCGATCGGCAGGATCCCCTGGAACGTGCTCTTGTTCCCGCGCGCCATGTACTCGGTGCAAAAAATCGGACGATTGTACGCCTCCAGCCAACCCACGCGCTGCTCGAATTCTTCCGGCGCGCTGTAGTTGTGGAACGACACTACATCCGACAAATCCAGTTGCGCCTTCTCCATCGCCGACAGCTTCTCCGGCGCCGACCAATCCCCGTGCCAAACGCCGCTCGTCAGTGGTTGCTTCGGATGCTCCGCCCGCGCCCATTCGAACGCCTGCGGCAATAGCGCAAGCACCAGGGCCACTTTGTTCGCGGGCTCCAGCTTTTCGTAGCTGCCGACATTCAGATTGTCTGGCTCATTCCAAATGTCCCACGCCAGGATTCTCTTGTCGTTCGCAAACGCACCCACCACGCCTTTGACATACGCCTCCAGCCGCCCGTACTGAGCCGGATCTTCTAGCGCCTTCGCCCCCGGGCTTTGCACCCATCCGGAATTATGTACGCCCGGTGTCGGAGGCCGCTGCTTGCCCAATTTTGGCGTCGGCTCCCAGCATGAATCGAACAACACGAAAATCGGACGGATCTTATGCTTGGCCGCGATCTTGAGGAACGTGTCGACTCTCTGCCGGAAGCCCGCGGCGTCCTGCTGCCATAGCAGGTCATGCAGAAAGACTCGCATGGTATTCATGCTGAGCCCTTCCGCCCAGCCCAGCTCCAGGTCGATCCGTTGTGGATCGAACGTATCGGCTTGCCACATCTCCAGTTCGTTGATTGCGGTGGCCGGGATGTAGTTGCTTCCCACCAGCCAACCTTGCTCGGAATACCAGTCGCGCGCCGTCGCCGCCCGCCATCGCTGAGCCTCTGCCAGGGGAAGCATGCACAACGTGAGCGAAAGGCTCAGAACAATCCGCCTCATCGGTTTCAACATAGCAAACACGATCAGGCAAACACGATAAGATTGAAGCGAAATGCGCCGGGAAGCCGACTTCTTTGAGGATCGCGAGATGGATCTCATCTACATCGCCAAGAACCTCAAGGAAGCTCTGCGCCTGGAGAATGCGCTCACCGAGTCGGGCGTTGAATACGCCGTCGAGACCGACAAATATAGCGGCGGCCTGCTGTTCCGCAGCACGCGCGTGGGAGCGTTCTTCTACGTTTTGCCGGAGTCCGTCGAGCAAGCCCGCGAAGTCATGCACCGGCATCGCTTCCGGTTCCAGGAATGGGAGCACGATTAGCTTGATCGCCGCTCAGGCCCAGCGCACCCGTCTACGCCAGCTCGAAATCCTCGTCTTAATGGGAACGCTACAAGCCTTCGCCCCGCTGTCCATCGACATGTACCTCCCTTCCCTACCCCTGCTCGAACGCGTATACAGCGCGACCACGGCCCAAGTGCAGTTCACCCTCGCGACCTTCTTCGTCGGCTACGCACTCGGCCAGTCTCTCTACGGCCCCATCACCGATCGCTACGGCCGCAAGCCGCCGCTCTACTTCAGCCTCTTGTTGTTCGTCTTGTCTTCGATCGCCTGTGCTATGACTCGATCGATCGGCGCACTCGCCTTTTTCCGGCTGCTGCAAGCCATTGGAGCCTGCGGCGGCGCAGTCATATCGCGCGCGATGGTCCGCGACCTGTTTCCTCCGGATCAAATGCGCCGCGTATTCTCGATGCTGATGCTGGTGATCGGCGTTTCGCCCGTCGCCGCGCCCCTCATTGGCGGTTACATTCTGCTGTGGTCCGGATGGAAAGCGATCTTCTTTACGCAAGCTGCGCTAGGCCTTGCCTGCCTGCTCGGTATCCATCTGCGCTTGCCCGAATCGCTCAGCCCGGACGACTTCCGGCCGCTGCACGCGAGCCATATCCTTTCTAGCTACCAGCGCCTCTTTCGCGACCGAACGTTCCTCGGCGCATCCTTAGTATCCGGATTCAGCGTCGGCGGGCATGTTCGCCTACATCGCCAGTGCGCCGTTCGTGTTCATCAACATCTATAAAGTCCCCACCCAGCGCTTCGGCTGGCTGTTCGGCGCCATCGCGGCCGGAATTATTACCGCATCGCAAGTGAATGGCCGGATGTTACACGGCGTACCGCTATGGCGCGTGTTGCGGACCGCCAACCTGGTTCAACTCGCGGCCGGACTTTCTACTCCTGGCCGCGGCACTCACCGGCAAAGGCGGCTTAGCCGCCATTTTCATTCCGGTCTTCATCTATGTCTCCAGCGCCGGATTTGTTTTCCCCAATGGCTCGGCGATCGCGATGATGCGGCACGGCAAGATCGCCGGCATGGCCTCCGCGCTGCTCGGGACCAATCAATTTACGCTCGCCGCCATCGCCACCATTGTGCTCGGCACGATGGAGATTACTACGGCGTTGCCGATGGCCATCGTGATTGCCGGATGCGGCGCCGCCGCGACGCTTCTGAATTTTCTGACGCTCGGCGCGAAGCTGGAGAAGATGCCGGTGTGACCAGTCATGCGACCACAGAGCAAAGCTAAGCGAAAAATGCCTAAGACAAAACCCACGGCCAATAAGATCGCCGAGATGGCGTCGAGAGGCGAAGATGTATCCGCCCACTTTACTAACAAGTTCACTGTAGTTAGACCACTGCGTCGAGGGAATACGGGACCAAGGGCTAAGAAGACGCGGGCCTCCAATCGTCGGCAGCAGGGCGCCCGGGAGTAACCGGAACTATAATGAAGGCGAGTACTCGATGGAAAAGATCAATGTAGAGTCCATACCGATCGTGGTTGGACGGGAAGAGGACGGCCGTTGGTGGGCCGACATCGAGTCCATGCCAGGCGTGATGGCGTACGGCACGACTCGCGAGTCGGCCATTGCCGCTGTCCGCGCCTTGGCTCTGCGTGTAGCCGCCGATTGCATCGATCACGGTGAGGAGATTCCCGAGCCGTTCATGAAGGTCTTCTCCGTGGCGTGAGTAGGTGGAGATCAGTCAAAGCAAAACAGCTGCTGGCTGCCTTGCTGCGGATCGGATGGGAGGTCGCTTGGCAGAGAGGTTCTCACCGGCGGCTCAAACGAGCAGGTTGGCCCAATTACACGTTTGCCTTCCATGACAGCGAAGAAATCGGCCCCGGCCTTCTCGCGCAGATTGCCAAGAAGACCGGTCTTCAGCTGGACGACCTATGACCGGTCCAAATTCCGCCCTCGCTTCGGGACGAATCCGGAATGAAAATCTTTTGGTCATGGCAGTCCGATACGCCCGGAAAAATAGGCCGGTATCTTATAAGAGATGCCCTCAAGGGCGCCGTAGACCAGATCAAACAAACGCCCGATATTGAAGAACCGGCGCGTGAGGACCTTCACCTCGATCACGATATACAGGGAGTTACTGGGAGTCCGGACCTGGTGCGCACGATATTCGACAAAATCGACCAGTCGGCGATCGTCGTCGCCGACGTGACCCTGGTCGGGAACGTTAATACAAGCGGAGCGGACGGCGCAACAGCCGCCGGAAAGAAGCTAATCAACTCGAACGTGGCGATTGAACTTGGCTATGCCCTTCGTGCGCTCACGGACAGGAACGTTCTCTTGGTGTTCAACGAGCACTATGGCAATCACGAGGATCTTCCCTTCGACCTCCGCCATAAAGGTGGTTCGATCGTTTTCAACCTGGCGCCCGATGCCGACAAGAGATTAATCGAAGAGCAGAAAAAGAAGCTCAAAGATTGGTTCGTTAGTTCTCTAAAGCCGTATGTTCAAAAGAGCCACGTAAGCCCCGGCCTCTTCCAGGAAACACCGTCAACTTTCAGCAAGGCTTCCTACTTTCAAAAGGGTGAAATCCTGGCTCGGGCTGGAACACGTGGTTGGGACGAGATAACTTTCTCATACGATACCGAGACTCTGTGCTACTTCCGCTTAATACCCATTTCGCCGCGAGCACGGCGCCATCGGATACCAGCCCGCGTCGAACCCACATCGTGGCCCAGCAGGGCTAGACGTTTCTACTCAGTTGTTTCAGAACGGGGAGATTTGGAGCATCGGCGCGGCACTGATCAGAACCGAACCTCACGGGGAACCAACAGATACAATGTTTCCGTTTCTTCCCCCGTGCCCTTTCGAGCGACTCTACTATGACAACCTACGCTCCATAACTGGCTTTGCAACGAAGGACCTCGGCCTAAAACCTCCATGGAACGTAGAGTTTGGACTCGTCGGAATCAAAGGGCTTTACCTGCCGGTAGAGGTACGCAGAACGTTAGAATGGTGGGGACCAATTTCAAAGCCTGAAATTGTCCATCGCGCGATCTTGAAGGAAGAGGATTCCACAGGTCTTGACAGGCTCCTGCTGGACTTCTTCAATCTCGTATACGACGCAACCGGCAATGCCCGACCTGTTGGGTACTGTGGGTTTCCTCCCAACCGTCCACGGCAGAACTACCGCGGCTAGAAGTCCCCAAACTCCCTCCCTCCCGGCTTAAACTAAATAGAACTGGAAGGAGAACACCACCGGAATGCGCAAACTCGGACTCTCTCTGCTCCTCGGCGCCGCCTGCGCTCTGGCGCAGCCCAAAGTCGCCCCCGATAAAGAAGCCGCCATGAAGGCCGACCTCGCCGGCCAAATCGACGCCATGAAGAAGCAGGCGCAAGTCATGGTCGATCAGCGTCTTCAGCTTCGGCGAGCTCGGCTTCCAGGAATTCGAAACCACCAAATACCTCACCGGCATTCTCGAAAAAGAAGGCTTCAAGATCGATCGCAACGTTGCCGGCATTCCCACCGCCTGGGTCGCCTCCTGGGGCGAGGGCAAGCCGGTCATCTCGCTCGGCTCCGACATCGACGATATTCCGCAAGCGTCGCAAAAACCCGGCGTGGCTTGGCATGAGCCATTGATCGAAGGCGCGCCCGGACACGGCGAAGGCCACAACTCCGGCGTCCCGCTGAACATCATGGCCGCGCTGGCCGTGAAGAAGGTGATGGAGCGCGAGCATCTGAAGGGCACCATCCGCCTCTGGCCCGGCGTTGCCGAGGAACTGGTCGGCACCAAGGCTTACTACGTTCGCGCTGGAATGTTCAAAGACGTCGACATCGTGCTCTTCTGCCACGTCGCCAACAACCTCGCCGTCTCCTACGGACCCAGCCCGCAAAACGGCCTCGTCTCGGTCGAGTACATGTTCAAAGGCGAGAGCGCCCACGCCGCGGCGCTCCCTGGCGCGGAAGAAGCGCGCTCGATGCCGTGGAGCTGATGGACGTCGGCTGGAATTTCCGCCGCGAACATCTCCGTCTGGCCACGCGCCTGCACTACGTCATCACCAACGGCGGCGACCAGCCCAACGTCGTGCCGCCCAACGCCGCAGTCTGGTATTACTTCCGCGAAGCCGATTACGACCACATCATGAACCTCTGGCACATCGGCGACAACATGGCGCAGGCCGCCACCCTGATGACCGACACCACCTACACTTCGCGCCTGCTCGGCACCGCCTGGCCCGGCTATTTCAACAAGCCCATCGCCGAAGACATGTACGAAAACATCAAGAAGGTCGGTCTGCCGCAATGGTCGGACGACGATCAGACTCTGGCGAAAGCGTTTCAGCGCGAGCTGAAGGTTCCCGTCCGCGGCCTCGCCACCAAGGTCACCGAACTACGCGCGCCCCGCGAGCAGACGCAGGACTTCAGCGGTGAAGAAGGCCAGGGCATCGGTCCCACCGGCGGCGGCTCCGACGACATCGGCGACGTTTCCTGGAACGTCCCCACCGTCACGCTGCGCTACCCGTCCAACATTCCCGGCGGTCCCGGCCACAATTGGGCCAACGCGATTTCCATGGCCACGCCCATCGCGCATAAGGGCGTGATCGCCGGCGCCAAAGTGCAGGCCATGACGATGCTCGACATCCTGCTCCATCCCGAACTGGTCGACAAAGCCTGGGATTACTTCAAGAATGTCCAGACCAAGGAAACGAAGTACACCAGCTTTCTGCGGCCTACGCGATCAGCCCGCCACCTGGCTCAATCAGAAAACGATGGAAATTTACCGGACTCGCATGAAGGCATTCTACTACGATCCTTCGAAATACAATACGTATCTGGAACAGCTCGGCATCAAGTATCCGACTGTGAAGCCGGCGTCCGGTGACTCGAGCAAATAACCCGGCTGCTCAAGCCTTTGTTCCCGACTTGCCTGGTCGGATCCTATCCCCAACCGGATTGGCTCATCGACCGCGCCAAGCTCTCGCCATCGCCTGCCTCCGCGTGTGCGCGCCCAGGAACTTTGGCGCGTCGCGCCCGAGTGGCTCGACCAGGCTCAGGACGACGCGACGATCCTCGCTATTCGCGATCAGGAACGCGCCGGCCTCGACATAATTACCGACGGCGAGATCCGGCGCGAGAGTTACTCCAACCGCTTCGCTACCGCGCTCGAAGGCATCGACCTCGATCATCCCGCGAGCATCGTGAGCCGCTCCGGCGAAATCACGATTGTCCCTCGCGTCACTGGCAAAATCCGTCGCAAGCATCCAGTCGAAGTCCGCGACGTCCAGTTTTTGCGCGCCAACACCACTCGCCGCATTAAGGCCACCGTCCCCGGGCCCTTCACCATGTCCCAACAGGCGCAGAACGATTTCTACGCGACGGAAGAAGAGATGGCGCTCGATTATGCCGCCGCTGTGAACGCCGAGATCAAGGATCTGTTTGCCAGCCGGCGCAGACATCGTCCAAATCGACGAACCTTGGATGCAGGCGCGCCCCGAGAAAGCCCGCCAGTTCGGCTTGACCGCGCTGCAGCGCGCGCTCGACGGAGTCGACCGGTGAAACCGCCATCCATCTTTGCTTCGGCTACGCCGCCATGGTGCGCGATCGCCCCGCGGCCTATTCGTTCCTCACCGAGCTTGCAGACTCGCCCGTCGACGCCATCTCCATCGAAACCGCGCAATCCTCGCTCGACTGCTCGGTCCTCGCGCAGCTCCCCGGAAAAACGATCATTCTGGGCGTCCTCGATCTTTCCACCAATGAAGTTGAGACGCCCGAAACCGTCGCCGCGCGCATCCGCCGCGCTCTTCCCTACGTGAGTCCGGACAGAATCATCGTAGCGCCCGACTGCGGCATGAAGTATCTTCCGCGCCAGGTCGCTTTCGCCAAGATGCAAGCCATGGCCGCCGGCGCTGGCCTGCTGCGCTAAATTGACATATCAAAGAACTGCGGTGTACATTGATGGTCGATAAGGGAACCAAAATGAAGACCATCGCATCGCTCGTTGCATCTCTCTTGCTAATCGCTGCCCTGCCCGTGCTTGCGCACCATTCGTTCCAGGCTGAGTTCGATACCAGCAAGCCCGTGACACTGAAGGGCGTGGTCACCAAGGTCGAATGGATGAATCCGCACGCCTGGTTCTACATCGACGTCACGGCCGCCGACGGTAAACTCGAGCATTGGCAGTGCGAGACCGGCGCTCCTATAGAACTGCTTCGACGCGGATGGAGAAAGAACGATCTCAAGATCGGCGACCAGGTAACTGTGGAAGCCTACCGGGCCAAGGACAGCACGAACACTGTGAGCGCCCGGGTCGTCACATTCCCCGACGGCAAAAAGGTCTTCAGCGGTTCAGCCAGTGATAATGGTCCGACGAAGCAGGACCAGCCCACAACAACTTCAACTAGCCGTTAACGACAGCAACCTCTTTGCTGCCACCGTTTCTGACATATCTGTGTTTGCCCCGCCAACCCCTTACAATCGATATGTCTCCGTCATGACGCTCTCTTCCGACGTCCTCACTCGCTTCGCGTACCAACTTCTGATCGCCGCTAAAGTGCCTCAGCCCAAAGCTGAATTGGTGGCCGAGTCCCTGGTTGCCGCCAATCTGCGCGCCGTCGATTCCCATGGTCTCCAGCTCCTGTCCTTTTACATTGAGCTGATCCTGATGGGAAATATAGATGCCCAGACCGATGGTCGCGTCGTCAGCGAAAACGGCGCTTGTCTCACCTACGATGCCCAAAACGGCATCGGCCAGTGGATCGCGGAAACTTGCTGCGCGCATGCCATCCGATTGGCCCAGGCGCACGGTATTGGGATCGCCGTCGCGCGCGAATCAAACCATTTCGGCGCCGCCGCGTTTTGGGCGCAGCGCATGTCCTCCGCCGGACTGATCGGCATCGTGATGTGCAACGCCTCGCCCCTGGTCGCGCCCTGGCAGGGATGCGAGCAGCGCTTCGGCACCAATCCCATCTGCGTTTCGGTGCCCGGGCCAAACACCTGGCTGCTCGACATGGCCACTACCACCGTTGCCCTGGGCAAAATCATGAACGCTCAGTTCCACGGCCGCACTTCCATTCCGCCCGGCTGGGCCATGGACTCCGAAGGCGTCCCAACTCAGGATGTGGAGACTGCTCTCAACGGTCTACTGATGCCGCTTGGTGGATACAAAGGCAGCGGCCTGGCAATGATGGCCGAGATTCTTTGCGCCGTGCTGAGCGGTGGCGCGATGTCTACGGAGCTTGGCGGCATTCGCATCCAGGGACAGCCCATGCGAACCAGCCAGTTCTTCCTTGCTATCGACGTGGCCCGCTTCATGCCGCCCGATGAGTTTCACCGGCGCATGCAGTCGCTGGTCACGATGGTAAAGTCCTCGCGCCCCGCCAAAAGCTATGAAGAGGTGCTGGTGGCCGGCGAACCGGAGTGGCGCGCCGAACAGATTCGCCGCCGCGACGGCATCCCGCTCTCCGACGGCGTCTGGCAAAACCTGGTTCAAGCTGCTCATCATTTAGGTGTCCCTCTGCCATGACTCGCCGAAACTTTGTCCTCTGTACTGCTTCCGCGCTTGCACGCGCGGCAACAACCCAGCCCTCCGTCGCCATTACCATGGACGATCTCAACTGGATGCCCCTCCCCAATCCCACCGAGATCAACACGCGCCTTCTCGCCGCCATGCGAAGTCATCAGGCTCGGCTGGCCCTGTTCGTCATCGGACGCAATGCCGACAACGCCACCGGTCAAGCGCTCATCCAACCGTGGAAACAGGCCGGCCATCTCATTGGCAACCACACCTACTCCCATCGCAACTACGATTCGCTTACTTTCGAGGAGTTCTCCGCCGATGTCATCCACGCCGACCAGGTACTTGCTTCCGACCTTTCCATGCCGCGCCTGTTTCGATTCCCACTGCTCAAGGAGGGCAACACAGCCGCGAAGCGCGACCGCATGCGCGAATTTCTGGCCACCCACCGCTATCGCAACGGCTACGTTACTATCGACGCGTCCGATTGGTATTACGACAACCGGCTGCGGCAGCGCCTGGCCACCGATGCCGCGTTTGACGTGAATCGTTTCCGCCAGCCTTACCTCGATCACCTCTGGGACCGTGCGCAATTCTATGACGATCTATCTATGCAAGTGCTGCGCCGCAGCGTGTCTCATACACTGCTGATTCACTGGAATCTTTTGAACTCGTTGTTCCTGGCGGATGTTCTCAATATGTTCCACCGGCGCGGCTGGCGGCTCGTCAATGCCTCACAGGCCTTTCGCGATCCGATTTTCCTCCGCGCAGCCAAGACGGTTCCCGCCGGCGAGTCGCTGCTGTGGGCGCTGGCGAAGGAAACCGGAAAGTTCGACAGCCTCCTGCGCTACCCCGGCGAAGACGACGTTTACGAACAACCGAAGCTCGACCGCCTCGGCCTGTAGTGGCACAGCGCGGCTTTGCCGCAAATAGGGTCGCAGACGAGTAGGAGCTGCGGAGAAGAAGATCCGCATCGGATGGGTCTGTGGGGGATTGCGAACGTGATCGATCGAACGACCAACACCAAGGTGAAGCGATTGAGCTAGGCCAGGAACAGCCGCTCGCGCCGCGATTCGATAAACCTGTGCTGATAGACCTTCCTCAACCGGATGTGGGAAACGATCGCGCTAAGACCACCGAGAATCGCGGCAATCAAGATCGGCAGAATCCAAAAACTGCGATGAGTCCAGAACATTGCTATTTCGATCTTGGCACTCCGATCGTAAGAGAAACGAGTAGCGTTGTTATGATCGAGGAATGAAACTCCAGGACAAGATCGTAGTCGTGACCGGCGGCGCGAACGGCATCGGCCGGGCATTGTGCAGACGGTTCGCAGCCGAGGGCGCAAAAGCTGTGGTGGTGGCAGACATCGAGGAGAAGGCCGCGCGCGAAGTGGCTGCAGAGGTCGGCGGCTGGCACGTCGAGGTCAACATGGCGGAAGAGTCTGAGGTGCAGCGGTTGGTCGATCAGGTGCTAAAGACGCACGGCCAGATCGATCTGTTCTGCTCGAATGCCGGAATCGGGGTCGAAGGCGATGAGTGCGTTCCGGACCGGGAGTGGATCCGCATTTGGAACATCAACGTGATGGCGCATGTCTATGCCGCGCGTGCGGTTTTGCCAGGGATGCTGGCGCGAAGAGATGGGTACCTGCTGCAAACGGTGTCGGCCGCGGGCCTGCTCACGCAGATCGGTTCGGCTCCCTATGCGGTGACCAAGCACGCCGCTCTCGCATTCGCCGAGTGGCTCGCGATCACCTACGGTGACCAGGGGCTCAAGGTCTCCGCACTTTGCCCCCAAGGCGTGAAGACGCGAATGCTGGAGAACGCGGAGTTCGGCGGCGGAACGTTTTTGCTCGAGGGAGCGCTGGAGCCTGATCAAGTGGCGGAAGCCGTGGTGAAAGGGCTGGAGGAAGAACACTTCTTGATTCTCCCGCATCCCGAGGTTCTGGAATACATCAAACGGAAGGCGACTGACTACGATCGCTGGATACGCGGGATGCGGCGGTTGCAGGCTAACATGCAGCCGCTCAAGACTTAAGCTCAATCCGCCGCTTTTTGCCGTCCGGCCGCACGCTGACTGAAGCGCTCACGTAGGACATTTTTTTGTACCTTGCCCGTTCCGCCCTTGGGCAAGGAATCGGTGAAGAGCACCGACGTCGGGCACTTGAAATGTGTCAGCCGTTCGCGGCACCAGGCGATCAGTTCGTCTTCGGTAAGCGCGCAATCCGGCCGAGTGACGGCGATGGCGCGGATAGTCTCGCCCCAGATTTCATGCGGCACTCCGATGACCGCGGCCTCGAGCACGGATTGGTGCGCGCAGAGAACCGATTCCACTTCGGGCGAGTACACGTTCTCGCTGCCGGTCTTGATCATGTCTTTCTTGCGGTCGAGAATGTAGAGAAAGCCCTCTTCGTCGAGCGCCCCGAGGTCACCGGTGTGCATCCAGCCTCCGCGCAGTACTTCGGCGTTCACCTCCGGCCGATTCCAATAGCCCTTCATGACATTCGGACCGCGCGCGATCACTTCGCCGACTTGGCCCACGGGAACGTCGACGTCATTGAGATCCACCACGCGGACCTCGACGCCGGTCACCGGCTTACCCGCGGATTTCACGGGCGCGAATTGGCGCTCGGCGTTCTCAAAGCAATGATCTTCGGGACCGAGCACGGTGAGAACAGGGCTGACCTCGGTCATGCCGTAGCCCTGCGCGAAGTCACAGGGAAATCTTTCGATCGACTGCTTCAGTAAGGGCAGAGGCATCGGAGACGCGCCGTACATGATACGCTTCAAGCTCGATAGATCATACCTGTCGAAGTTGGGATGGTTGACCACCATGTTGATCATGGTTGGAACCAACACGAGACTCGTAATGCGATAGTGTTCGATGGCGCGGAGAGTCGCTTCGGGATCGAAGCTGCAGAGGAAACAGTGCGTCGTTCCGCAGAGCGTCAAGGCGGGGATGGCGCCGCAGTCGGCCAGGTGGAACATGGGCGCCGCATGCAGCCACTTGCCTTCGATAAGCAGTCGGGTGGGCGGGAGCAGCGAATGGACCGCGTTCGAGTAGATGTTGCGATGGGTCAGCATCGCGCCTTTGGGCCCGCCCGTCGTGCCGCTGGTGTAGAACAGGCCGAAGAGATCATTTTCGTCCGGCTCAGGAAACGATTCAATTGTTTGATCGATTGCGACTGTCCTCCAATCCGTTAAGTCCGCCGGACAGCTTCCAGCGCCTACATAAATGAATTGCTCGATGCCCGGAACGGCATTTCGAATTTGCGGCGCGAGCGGAGCAAAGCGTTCATCGACAAACAGAATCTTGCTCCCCGAATCGGTGAGCGTGTAGATAATTTCGTTGACATGCCAGCGGGTGTTCAAGGGCACGATTACAGCGCCGGCCATAGCGGTCGTATAATACAGCTCCAGATATTCGGGAGAATTCAACATCAGAAGCGCGACCCGATCGCCCTTCCCTGCCCCGAGCGCCGCCAGCTTCCTCGCGGAGTCTTCCACCAGCCGATAAAAATCCTCATAGGTAGTCTGGCGGTCTTCATGATGGATCGCGAGGTTACGGCCGTAAAATGATTTGGCCCGTCGAAGGCAATAGTTGACAGTCATGCGATTACTCCCTGACGCTTTAGTTCTTCCAGCTCGGTGCGCGCGAGGCCGGAGCGGCTCAGCACTTCGAAGGTATGCTCGCCCAGTGCCGGCGGAAGAGGCCCGTCGCGATCAGGCAGTTCGGCTGCGACTTCGCTGACCGTGCGCACCGGTGTCACGCAACAGTCGGAGTCGCGCAGTTCGTCGAACCAGTCGTGCGCCCGCTTGGTTCGAAAGATGGCCGCGATTCGCGCCTTCACGGCATCCTGTGGCTCTTCGAACTGGCGCGGGATCAGTTCCTCGCAACCCAGGCGCCGGCACAGCTCGGCCCAGAATTTCGGCTCCAGCGCTCCGACGGCCAGCCATCGCCCATCGGCGGTTTCGTAGATGTTATAGCAGCCGTAGCGCCCGCTCAGAGTTTCAGCGCCGGGTCGCGGTTCGTATCCGGTATCGCGGTAGCCGGCGAGAGGAATCGTAAGCAACGAGGTCACTCCATCGTACATGGAAACATCCACGTGGCGGCCCTCCCCTGTGCGATGACGCGCCACCAGCGCCAGCAGAATCCCTATCACCGTTTGCATGGAACCACCCACCAGATCGGCAATCTGCACGCCGGGGATCACGGGGAGATTCAAGCTCAGAACACCGCCCAGCGCCATATAGTTGATGTCGTGGCCGGCCAGGTCGGTGTAAGGTCCGCGCTGCCCGTAGCCGGTCAAGCTCACATAAATCAGCCGCTTATTTACCGCACTCAGCTCGGAGTAGCACAGACCAAGCCGCTCCATCACGCCCGGCCGATTCCCTTCGATCAATACGTCGGCGGTGGAGGCCAGCGATTTCAAGATTTCGCGCCCCCGCGGATTTTTCAGATTCAGGACGATGCTCTTCTTGCCGGCGTTGGTACGCTTGAAAACCGATGGACTCATCGTGCGCGCGTAATCGCCTGTGCCAGGCTGTTCGATCTTGATGACTTCGGCGCCCCAATCGGCCAGGTACTGCGTCGCAACCGCGCCAGGGAGCAAGCGCGTCAGATCGAGCACCACGATCCCTTAAAATGCAAATCCGTCACGCGCGCGCCTTCAGCAGGACTTTGTCGTAGTAAACAATCACAAGTTCATTGAACTGGTTGAGAACATTAGTTTCGAAAGTGACCACGCCGCGGTCGCCGTCCTTCTGTTGCTTGTCGATCACCTTCTTGACCACGTGGATGGTGTCGCCGATGAATACCGGTCGTGTGAACCGCAGCTTGTCGATGCCATAGAACGCGATGACTGTCTCCTCGATCTGGCTTAGTTGAATGCCTAAGCCGGTGGAAATACTAAATATCAACACCCCGTGAGCAATGCGCTTTCCGAACGGGCCTTTGGCGGCGTAGGTCTCGCTCATGTGCAATTCCACAAAGTCCCCCGAGAGGCCGGCGAAGTTCACGATGTCAGCCTCGGTGACGGTTCTTCCGCGCGAGGTGCTGACGCTGTCGATAGCGAAATCTTCGAAGTAAAAGCTCAAGGCGTTCCCTCTCTGCTTGACAGAACCATGTGCGTGGCCCTACCTTGAGAATTCTATGCGAAAAAAAGTCACGGTTGTGGGAGCTGGCAACGTAGGCGCCAATTGCGCGCTTCGGATCGCCGGCAAAGAACTAGCGGACGTCGTGCTGGTGGACGTCATCGAAGGAGTTCCGCAAGGGAAAGGGCTCGACATACTGCAGTCCGGTCCCGTGGAAGGCTATGACGTCAATATCGTCGGCTCCAATGACTACGGGCCTACTGCGAATTCGGACATTGTGGTAATCACGGCCGGGTTTCCGCGCAAGCCTGGTATGAGCCGGGACGATCTGCTACTGGCCAACTACGAGGTGGTGAAGAGCGCGACCGAGCAGGCGGTGAAGCACTCGCCCAACTCGATTCTCATTCTCGTAACCAATCCGCTGGACGCGATGTGCTGGACGGCGTACCAGATTGCGAAATTTTCCAAGAACAGGGTCATCGGCATGGCGGGCATTTTGGACACGGCGCGGTTCCGGACCTTCATCGCGCAAGAGCTGGACGTTTCGGTGCAGAACGTAACTGCTATGGTGCTGGGCGGACATGGCGACACGATGGTCCCAATGGCGCGTCTAGCCAGCGTGTCGGGCATCCCGCTGAGTGAACTGCTGGATCAGGCGACCATCGACCGGCTGGTGCAGCGCGCACGGGACGGAGGAGCCGAGATCGTGAAGTATTTGAAGACCGGAAGCGCGTACTATGCGCCGTCGGCCGCCGCGACCGAGATGGTGGAATCGATCCTGAAGGACAAGAAGAAGATTCTGCCTTGCGCGGCCTACCTGGAGGGGGAGTACGGCATCCGGGATTTGTTCGTCGGCGTGCCAGTGAAGCTCGGGTCGCGCGGGATCGAGAAGATTTACCAGATCAAGCTGGATCAATCGGAGCAGGCCGCGTTGCAGAAGAGCGCGGCTGCGGTGAAAGAGCTGATCGACGTGATCAAGCCGAAGATGGGGTGATTCGTGTCAGTCGCCGGAGCTGCTCACTTCTCTCAGCCATAATTGGAGACGGCATGACGGTTGCGCAGATTGAAATCCCGAAGTCTCGGATCGATGAGCTATGCCGCAACAACGGAATCCGTCGGCTGTCGTTATTCGGCTCGGTGCTGACTGATCGGTTCTCGGTGTCTAGCGATATCGACGTCTTGGTTGAATTCCGACCTGGCACGCGGGTCGGTTTCTTTCGCCTCGCTGAAATCGAGGAACAGTTAAGCCAGTTGTTGGAGGGGCGTAGAGTCGATCTACGTACAGCCATGGATCTCAGCCGGCATTTCCGGGACCAAGTGCTTCGGGATGCGCTGGTCGTTTATGCCGAACCCTGATACTGTCCGGCTTCGCCATATGCGCGAAGCCGCGGCGGCTGCGCTGGAAATGGCCGGCGGGCATGGGCGTTCGGATGTTTCCAGCAACTTGATGCTGGCTATGGCGCTGACGCGATGTCTTGAAATCCTTGGAGAGGCAGCGTCTAAAGTAACTCCTGAGGTCTGCTCCAGATTTCGCACGATTCCGTTTTCGAAAATGGTCTCGATGCGTAATCGTCTCATTCACGCGTATTTTGATGTTGATCTGGATATAGTATGGACGACTATAGAAGACGATCTGCCTTCCTTGTTAGTAGCGCTGGATGAAGCCTTGGCCGAAATGGGCCGCTAACTGCGCTCATTTCGCCCTCGGCGGCCGCGCCCGTTATACTGAAGTAAAGATGCACGAAATGGGCGTTTTGTGGCTCCGTGTGGCCACCGTGCTATACGGGGTCGGGCTAATTCACGCGATTGCGGTCCTGCTACGGAGAAAATCCGGCTTCCTGAAATACGCTCTGTTTGCTTTCCTGGTCGGTGCGGTGCTGCACTTTGTGGCAATCGTCGAGCTGGCCATGGCTGTTGGACACCTGCCGGTCGACAACTTCTTCGAGAGCGCCACGGTTTGCGCATTCCTAATCGCAGTTTTATTCCTGTACGTCTACTGGCGGTACGATTTCGCTAGCCTCAGTATCTGTATTTTCCCGCTGGTCTTCGTGTTGACCCAGGTGGGCGCCATGGAGACACCGATGCTGAGTTGGCCCAACACCGGTGTCCGTAATGCGTGGCTGCTGCTGCACGTGATGATGGTACTGCTCGGCTACGCGGCCTTGTTATTGACGGCCGTTGCTTCGATTTTTTACTTAGTGCAGGAACGGCAGCTCAAGCAGAAGAAATCCGTGGGCGTCTTCAAGCGCTTGCCTCCGCTCGGAACGCTCGACAATCTGATCACGAATTCCATGAGCTTCGGGTTCGTATTCATCACACTCGGTGTGGTAGCCGGGAGCGCCTGGGCATTTATTGAATCGGGTACAGCGTGGATCAGCGATCCTCGTGTGGCGCTGGCCTTCGTCACCTGGGGTTTTTACCTTGTGATGGTCTTCCTTCGCGCGACGGCCGGATGGAGAGGCCGCAAAGCGGCATTCATGGCGCTGGCCGTATTGTGCTGCTCGGCGTTTACGTGGGCCGCGCATGTCGGCCTGCGGTCGCTGCTCACCAAATGAGATTCTCCATCACAGGCGTCAACCACAAGAGCGCGCCCGTTGAGGTGCGCGAACGCCTGGCCTTTGACGAGCCTTCCCTCGCAGCCGCTTTGCTGGATCTGAAAAGCCGGCCCGGTTTTTGCGAAGGCATGATCCTTTCCACCTGCAATCGAGTGGAGGTGGCGCTGACTTGCGAGGACTCCACTGCGCTCCTGGCGGTGGACGAATTCCTGGCTGACACACGCCATGTGGCTCGCGATTGGGTGACTCCGTATCTCTACCGTTACGAGGACGGCGAGGCGATTCGTCACTTGTTCCGCGTTGCGGCAAGCCTGGACTCGATGGTGGTTGGCGAGCCGCAGATCCTGGGTCAGCTCAAATCGGCCTACGCGCTGGCCAAAGAGCATGGCGCCGTCAGCGGATTCCTCGACACCTTGCTCACCCGTGCCTTCAACGTTGCCAAGCGCGTTCGTTCGGAGACGGAGATCGGAGCCAACGCCGTTTCCGTCAGCTACGCGGCCGTGGAGCTGGCTCGCGACATATTCGGGACCCTGGCCGACAAGAAAGTGATGATCGTCGGAGCGGGCAAAATGTCCGAGCTGGCCGCCCGGCATCTGCGCCGCAGTGGGGCGACGCATATTTTCGTCACCAATCGCACCTATGAGCGGGCGATCGAAATGGCGCAGGTGTTTGACGGGAAGATCATCGAGTATACGAAGCTCACGGGGTTTCTGCCCGAAGTCGATATCGTGATCACATCCAGTGGAGCGCCGCACTACATCATCACGCGCGACGAAATGAAAAAGGTCATCGATGCGAGGCGCAATCGTCCCATGTTCTTGATCGACATCGCTGTACCTCGCAACATCGAGCCGTCGGTTAATAAACTGGACAACGTATTCCTGTACGACATCGACGACCTGCAAAAAGTGGTCGATACCAACCTCGTTGGGCGGATGCAGTCGGCTGAGGAGGCCGAGGCGATCATTCGAGAGGAAGTGGAACGGATGATGGCGCGCCTCAAAACACGCGAGGTGGTCCCGACCATCGTGAGCCTCCAGGAGCAGCTCGAAAAACTGCGCATCGGCGAACTCACTCGTATGCGCGGCAGATTTGGATCGCTCACTCCCGAGCAAGAAGAGGCGCTGATTGCCCTGACCAAGGGCATCATCAACAAGATCGCGCACGGTCCGATTTCGGAACTGCGCCGGCAGGCCAACGAACCCGACGGTCATCATGTCGTGCTCGCCATTCGAAAAGTGTTCCGGTTACGCGATTAGAATGCTGACCATCGGCTCGCGGGGCTCGCAACTCGCTTTGTGGCAGGCGCGCTGGATACAAGCACGTCTCGAGCGCCTCGGCGCCGAGTGCCGTCTCGAAATCATCCATACCACCGGGGACAAGATCACGGACGTCGCTCTTTCCAAGGTCGGAACCAAGGGGCTGTTCACGAAGGAGATTGAAGAAGCGCTCCTCAGTGGCGCAATCGATTTGGCGGTGCATAGCTTGAAGGACATGCCAACCGATTTACCGGCCGGGCTCACGCTATCGGCGATACCGGAGAGAGAAGACCCGCGCGATGCTATGGCGGGTGCGCGGCTGTCCGATCTGGGGCAACGCGCCCGAGTCGGCACCAGCTCTTTGCGACGTGCAGCGCAACTGCTCGCCATCCGGCCGGATCTTGAAATCGAGAATATTCGCGGTAATCTCGATACCCGCCTTCGCAAGCTCGACGAGGGGCGCTACGACGCGATCGTGCTGGCGGCGGCGGGCTTGCGGCGGCTGGGCTGGGAAAATCGCATCAGCGAGCTGCTCGAGCCGGAAGTGATGTGTCCCGCGGTCGGACAAGGGGCGCTGGCGGTTGAGACTCGCGAAGATGGCGGCCCGGCGTACGTTCTCTCTAAGCGGCTGGATCACGCCGAGAGCAGAATCGCTGTCACCGCCGAGCGCGCCGTCCTGGCATCGTTGGGCGGTGGCTGCCAGGTGCCGATTGGAGCGCATGCCACGATTGATAATGATCGGATGGTGCATATCCGCGCGGTAGTGGTATCGCCCGATGGAACACAGCTCATACGGAAAGAGGCGCGCGGTCTCGCGAGTGATGCCGCTGCCATAGGCCGCGTGCTGGGTGAGCAGCTGCTGGCCGACGGCGGTAAACAAATCCTGGAGACTGTCTACGGCGCGGAAGCCGACCCGACCCTGCGCACATGAGTACAAGGCCATCGAACGAACACAGGCAAGAATGCCTGTGTCACAAATGAGCAAGATCTATTTGGTGGGCGCCGGACCAGGCGACCCCGATCTCATCACCTGGAAGGGCCGCAAACTGCTGGCAATCGCCGATTCCGTACTCTACGATCACCTGGCCAGCGAGCATTTGCTAGAGCTGACTCGCAACAATTGCGAGCGGATCTACGTCGGCAAGAAGAAAGCTGTACGCGCGTTTCCCCAGGAAGAGATCTGCGCCATGATGATCGAGCGTGCGCGGCGCGGACTGACAGTGGTCCGTCTAAAAGGCGGAGATCCGTTCATCTTTGGACGAGGTGGCGAAGAGTTGGAAGCCCTCGCGGAGTCGGGAATTCCGTTCGAGGTGGTCCCTGGAGTGACTTCGCCGCTGGGAATTGCCGCCTATAGCGGCGTGCCGCTTACGCATCGCTCTCATACTAAGCTGGTCACCTTTGTTACCGGGCACGATGTAGACGGCATCGATTGGAGCAAGGTCGGACAGTCGGAGACGCTGGTCATCTTCATGGGTATCGCGTCTATTCGTGACATTGCGCGTGAGATTGTGGCGTACGGGCGCTCGGGCGACACGCCCGCTATTGCGGTGCGCTGGGGTACGCGGCCCGATCAGGAAACAGTCGCCGGGACGCTTGCAACCATCGCCGAACGAATCGAGCAGGCGCAATTGAAGCCCCCGGCGACAGTGATCATCGGCGAAGTAGTTGCCCTGCACGATCGGTTCAACTGGTTCGAGAAGCTGCCGCTGTTTGGACGAAAGATCGTAGTGACCCGATCTTCCGATCAGGCGGCAGAATTTTCCGAACGACTGCGGTCACTGGGCGCCGATGCGATCGAACTGCCCGTTATTTCCATTCAGCCTCCCGGCGATACTGCCCCGCTCGACCAGGCCATTGAGCGCCTGTCCAGTTACGATTGGCTGATCTTCACCAGCGTCAACGGCGTTCGGTTTTTCCTCGACCGCCTAGATAGGTCGCGGCGCGATCTGCGGTCATTGAAGGCGCGCATTTGCGCCATCGGTCCGGCAACTCGGCGAGCCGTGGAAGATCTGCACCTCAAGGTGGATCTGATGCCTGAAGAGTATGTCGCCGAAAGCCTAGTGAAAGCCTTCTCCGGAGAGCGACTCGCGGGCCAGCGAATATTATTGCCGCGTGCCGCGGTGGCCCGGGATCTGATTCCCACCGAACTCGCGAAGCTGGGTGCACAGGTTGACGTGGTCGAGGCGTATCGCAATGTCGTCCCCGACGACACCGCTTCACGCGCGCGCGACATGTTCTCGGCCGCCAGGAAACCGGATTGGGTCACGTTCACCAGTTCGTCGACGGTGAAGAATCTGCTAGCCGCCGCTAGCCGGGATGCGCTGGAAGGCGTCCGCATCGCGTCAATTGGGCCGGTAACATCGGAAACCGCACGCTCACACGGCCTAACCGTGGATGCCGAAGCGAAGCAATACACTCTGGACGGATTGATCGCAGCAATTCTGGAACGAGAAACCAGAAACTAGCAGCTACCAGATATATTCTTTGGCCTGATCGCGGCGCTCGTAGCTGTCAAGCACGTGCACGACCCGGATCTTCTTCAGCTTGCCGGGATTCAACGCCCCGATCGGGATGTACATGATGCGCCGGTTCAGGTGCGCGGCAATGGAGCGGAAAATCGAGCGCGGCGGCTTGGCCGCGACGTATACGACATACTGTTGTGTAGAATAGTCCAGACCGGCGAGCAATAATCGCTCAGGCTTGTTCTGCGCGACATCGTAATCCGGATCGGACCACACGTCGATCATTCGCCGAGGCGGAAGCGTCATCAAAAATCCGCCATACTCAGCCCGGCCAATTCCCGGCCCCACCACATGGTCGAAGGGGTGCGTGGAGTAAAACGCCATGTCCGACTCGTTCTGGTGCTCTCCCAACCAGGTAGTCAAATATTGATAACGATCACCGACGTCTTCATCGAAAATGACAACTGCGGCGCCCACTTCGCCCGTGATCCGGTCGAGCTGCCGCACATAAATCTTGTTCTCATGCCAGTTGCGGATCGTTTCCCGGAGATCAATGCCGTCCAGGATCGAGGTGGTGAACGGTTCCGTCCGCATGCGCTCTTCCGACAGCATGCTTTTCGCTTTTCTCTTCAGGAAACGGCCGTAATCCTCAATTACCAGGTCTTCCGGCGGATATGAGCAGATGGCCGCGCCATTTGTTTGGCGAGCCCACTCGCCCTCAACCTTCTCTTTCTTTCGGGACTTCAAAACTTTCGGCACCAAGCGCTGCTTAGGACGGGGGAGACGGCGGCGCAACCGAAGCTTCTTGGTGTTGATCCAAACCTCTTCGCCCGACAGGTTCACAGTTTCGAGCAGGTCACTGGCGTCCTTCTGCGACGGATAGCGGTTGGCCATCTGCCAGACTTCGTAGGCGTAGTTGTCATCCACCACCGAGCGCGCAGCGACGGTGAGATCGAAAACGCCCGCCACCAGATCGCCGTTAATGGAAGCCAGATTGCGAGTGAATCGAGCCATCATGCGCCGCTGCCAGTACTCCACCTTATCGCCGGTGTTCTTGACATACTCTTTCTCGGCCTCGCGCAGCAGGTCGAATTGTACTTTGGGGCGGTCGATCCGCTCATCGGGAGTCATTTCCACACGAAAGGCTTCGTAACGATCCTGCAGATATGGATGCTCGATGCTGATCTCGGCCAGACAGTCGGGATGCGGATTGAGCAGCCGGACCTCCGCCGGTTTGCGGCTCCGGGGTTGGTCCTCAGGCACCTCCATAGCATCTAAAAGTGGATCCAGCAAATTCAACGAGACAACCACGAACACCTGGGCCAACGGATCTGTGCCCTGGAGCTTCCAAGCCATGCCGGCCGCGTGCGCCGCGATGTCGTCATTGCGCTCCTGAGGATACACTCGATACGCCTCGATGTACTTTTCCATGCCGATGTAGCGGATCGAATACGGGTCCGGATATGCATCTGGAAGATGCGGCCGGTCGCCCGAATCGGGCTCTATGAAAATCACTTCAGCATCGATTTCGAGAGCGGAGCGCACAGCCTCTGTGAATGGGTCGCAGGGCTCCACCGGCACATAGACGCCCCGCTCTTCATCCTGAGGATCGGGATAAAGAATGACCGACATTTCCGGCAGCCGCGCCAAGGCTTGTAGATACACGTCTTCGAGCGAACCGGGCAGTTCCACCGCGACTATCTTCGGACGGTCGCGCAAAATAGCCCGCCGAAGCTGAACGCTGAACTCGAGCCTTCCGGCTATGACCGGAAAATACGTGAAGTTGCCGCGCCGCAAGCTGGCAGCATCGTCAGAGGTCTTAGGCTCGTGGGACATAACGCAACGCTTCATCCCCCAAAGTTTCGAGAATTGCCGTGCGCATCAAGAACCGCTCGTCGCTCTGGCTTTTCAGCGCCAAGCCATTTTCCATGCACTTCAACTTCATGACGAAGCGAGCGATGTTAATGCCGTCCCGAACCGTGTAGCGCTCATCGGCCGAGTGCGCCTGTTGCAGGAAGTCGGTGACATAGTTCAAAATCTGCTCGTCGCCGAAGGGCACGTTTTCCTTGAGGATCGCGTATTCCTCGTGGCGCTCCGGAAAATCAATGGTGATTTGGGGTTGCAAGCGCGAGTGGATGTACTCCGGCAGATCGAACGTGGACGCGTCGTCGTTCATCGTCGCGACCATGCGAAACAGCGGATGGGCCTTGATCTTGATACCAGCCACGATCGATTCGACGTAACGCCGATTGTCCAGCAATGGCGCGAGACTGGCCCAGCTCTTCTCACTCATGCGATTGCCTTCGTCCAGAATCGCAACACCGCCACGGACCATGGCAGTCACCAATGGGGAAGCCACATAGCGCAGCCGGGAGGCGCCTTCAATCACCGGCGTAACCAGCAGGTCCTCAGGGCGCGTGTCCACCGTTGCCTGCATGATATAAACTTCGCGCTGCAGCCTTTTCGCGGCGGCGTATGCCAAGGTGGTCTTGCCGACGCCCGGCTTGCCCAGCAAGCGCGGGTTCATCGGCACATCCTGAGGATCCACCACCAGCCACGAGGCCAATAGTTGCCGCATGACCTCTTCCTGGCCGACCCAGGTAACGGTAAGTTCGTCGGGATGAGCCAGATGAAGGGTGGTCCCTTCGATCTCCACCACCATATGATTGCTATTTTACACGTCCGACGCGTTCAGATTCGCGTTGGGGATGGATTTTAAGCGGCTGCCGAGGTGAATTTGACGACAGTCATGTGGGTGTTCGATGACTCGCGATACGCCAATTCGAAAGCATGTGCCATGGGGCGGCACCCAGGGGAAGGATAAAGCTGGAAGAAGATCTGCTGTACACCATTTGGCTCGAGACGGCTGATTTTCGCCACCGTCGCCGCAGCTTGATGAATGCAGGTCCCACAGTCGAGGCCTAAGCTCAAACAAGTCTCAGGGCTGTTCTCAATCAAGAGGTCCATTGCTTTTTCCCACCTTGTACTAGGTAAATGTAATTATTGTCGGTTAAGGGAATTTTTCCTATAGTACCGGTGAGTGGTTTGCGCACCTCTTTTGGGGGTAACGGGGGGTGGGGTACGCGGGGGGTGAAGTTTTACTTAAGGAATCCGCTAGTACGTTCTACGCAAGAACTGAGTTCATCATTCAGTGGATCATCTAAGGCCAGGAGCCCCCGAAGCTGCGGCGTAAGCCTTTGCTGAATCTCCGGGCGAAGCAGTCGTTTTTGATACTGCTGCTGCGGCTTGTCCCAACGAGCGTAGAAGGCATGCATAGCGCAGCGAGGCCTCGCGGTACGGTTGGCCGTGCCCCCGTGCCACATGTGCGCGTTCATCACGACTACGGTACCTGCCTTGCCTGTGATCAGGCGCTCCTCCGGATGCTTGGCTTGCAGATCGAGCAAGGCTTGCTGCGGGAGCTGGCCCCAGCGATGCGATCCCGGAACCATCCGGATCGCCCCGTTTTCCTCGGTAAAGTCGTCCAGCATCCAAACTGTATTGCACACCCAGTAGCCTTTCTCGTCGGGAATTGCTCCCATATCGGCGTGCAGGGGCTGCACCCAAGTGGAGTGCGGATTGGCCGAACGAGCGTTCAGGCTACTTAGCTTGAATTGAGGGCCGAGCACATGAGCGATTCGCTCCAGAACTTCCGGCATGGCGATCGCGCGCTCGAAAACTTCACCTTTGTCAACCAGATTGGCCAGCCGGAGGGTCTGCTCCTCCTGCTTGAACTCCGATCCGGCTTGTTCTCCCTCGCTGAGGAACAATTGTTCGATTCGCTGACGTAGCTCGCCCAACAAGTGATGACCCATGTAGTTTTCGAGAACCAAATAGCCGACGCGATCGAGCTGGTCGCGGTCTTCGGGGGTCATTGTTATACATTCTAACCGGCTATCTTGGCGATACTTCCTATTCGAGGGACATATGGCCAAGCTATATAGATCCTCTATATAATATAAACATATGAAGCCGCTCTTGATCCAGTTGGACGAACAGACGCTGGTTGCGCTGAACCGCGTGGCAGCGCCCGATAAACGAAAACGATCGGAGTTTGTGCGACAGGCGATTCGCAGGGCCGTCCGTCAAGCAGAATACCGCGCCATGCGCGATGCCTACCGCAAGCAGCCGGATTCGGCACAGGAAGCCGATGACTGGTCCACTGCCGAGGAATTCAAGGCGTGAGACAGTTCGAAATCTGGTGGGCGAACTTGCCGGCGCCAGCTGGTCGTCGGCCTGTGTTGCTGCTGAGCCGCAACGACGCTTACCGGTACCTTAGCAAGTTCGTCGTCGCCGAGATCACCACAACGATCCGGTCGATTCCAGTGGAGGTCTGGATGGGTAGTCGAGAGGGGTTGCCATCACCGTGTGCCGCAAACCTGGACAATCTTCGCACCGTGGCGCGTCAGTGGCTCGATTCCCGCGCTGGCTCGCTCCCGTCTTCTCGGCACAAAGAGGTGAAGCGCGCGCTGGGATATGCGCTGGGCTGGGACGAGCTGATTGACTTGGGCTCGGGGGCTTCAGATTGAAGTTGCGGTCTTTGGGGGCATCGTTATTCATTGCAACCTCTGCGCGATGCTCGCGCTGTGCACGGCCCTTGCCGTTCGTCACAAACTAGCCGACGTCGTTGAAAAAGCCTTGATTGAATCAGTTCAACCGCGCCGTGGAAGAAATTTAAATGGAATCGACACGGCTGGATGCCCCGGCTCCGTATTGTATTGAGGGAGGGTAGCCAGTACATCGAGTTTGTTTCCCGCAGTCCGCAAATTCCTTGATCGCTTAGGATGAAGTGTGAAAGGAACTACGTACTATGCGGCATTTCGCAAGTATGAAAGCACTCTTGTGCGCTCCGCTCCTCTTCGCCCCCTATGCCTTCGCCGATGAAGCGGCTGAGCGAATTGCGATTGGCCGTGCCATCACAGCTCTGAATGAACCTTCGCAGCACAGCGCACTCTTCACAGATGGACGTGCCTACTCCGAGTTTGAGCGGCTCAAGAGAGCCCACCTGCTGGCGTTCCGAATTATCGGGCCAGCAGCCTATCCGGAGTCCATGGCTCGAATGGGTGATCCCACCGTGACGATTTCGCACGAGCCCTGGGGTGAAGCCACGATCAATCTTCCGCGGAGAGAGTCTCGCCCTTCCATAGCATTCATCACGCCGGATGTAGCCCTTGCCGAGGGGGCGTGTACGTATGAAGACGATCATGCCACGAAGCAAACGACGCCGCTCTTGATCGTCATGAAGAAGGAGGGAGATGACTGGAAGATCGCGTCCATCCGCGTGCTGGCGCGTTGAGCGCGGCCCTGCCGAGTGCGGCCGGCTTGACCCTATGACCGCCAGTTGATGAAATGAAGAGCAGTCCGCATAGGAGGCAATAGGATGACTCGCTCCGTCGTAGTTTTCGGTCTATTGTTCTCCCTTGCCGTGTCGGTGCCGTTGTGGGCGAAAGGGGACACGGTGCTGATCGAGGTCAAGGGCGAGACCCTGAGCACACCGATCAAGATTACCGATCCAAAGATTGAGGAATTCACACCTTGGGCTGGCCCAGGAGTCAACGGCGCCAGAGTGCCCTACGCCGAAGGCTTCATCGTGGATTGGCACGCAGGCATCGCGACGCAACACGCCGCGGGACTCCAATATTACGAAGTCTCATTCTATGCAGGCTGCCGCACAGCGACAAGATGGAACGCCACGATAAAGGAGTGTCTCGCTGAGAAGCCCCGCCTTGTCTACGTTGTGTTCTACGATTATGACCCTTCATTGTCAAGAGGCTTCGTTTATCTGCCGGGCAAAGGCTCGCCGTTCTATTACGTCAACATTGGCTCGATCGGTCGCTGGTGTGAGGGGAACTGGTTCGTAGCAAAGGATTCCTGGGAAGACTTCATCAGGCCTGTCATCGCCAAAGCGCTCATTCAAAGCCATTAACTTATTCGACCGCCGCGTTGGTTGAGCCAATAATCCTATACAATCTGCTGGCGATCAACGAAGCGCTATGCCGGGAGCTTTTGGCGATGCGTGCCGAGGACGCGCGAGTTCGCCAAGAGCCGCTGGAATCCGGCGAGCTGGGAGGCACTTATGTTCCACAAATGGAAGCGGTGCACATTCGTAATGTCCGCCCGCCTGAGAAAATTGCTTGCAGTACATGGCTGGCCCGACGAGGCTATTGCGGGCAAGGAGGGAGCGGAGGCGGCATGGTTAATCGTCCAGCACGCAATCGGTGAACCTGAGTTTCAGCGCGAAATGCCGCGCCTACTGCGTGCATGCGGGGATGCGAAGCGTGTGCCGCTGTGGCAAGCAACCTATCTGGAAGATCGGAGCGACGTACGAGGGCCGACCGCAACGCTACGGCACGCAGTGGATAGATGATCCCCTCGATGGGCGAATTCGACCCTGGAGTCTAGCAGAGCCGGACCGAGTAAACGAACTGCGGGCAACGGTGGGCTTGGACCGTTACACCCGATTCCCGAGCCCGGCCCGGAGTTACCTCTGGCAGAGCAGCGAAAAAGACTGGAGAACCAACCGTGGTGGGAGTGCTGGCTGACAAATAAAGGTTGGCGGCAACATCCTTAATCGTAATCAAGGCTCTGCGCTATCCTAGTGGCTTCAGGAGTCATGAAACAGCTCGTTGTAGCTATATGTGTGGGTGCGTTTTGTATCGTGTCGTTAGCTCAGCAGGTGTCGTTTGCGCAGCAGCGGGATCAAGACCTGGACGACAAGGAGGCTGCCCGCGAAGAGTGGTTTTATAGCCAGCGCGAGTACCCGCTCTCCCAGATTCCGGCCGGCGCCAGAGTGAAAGCAATCGCCGATATCCGGAACATCCAGCGCACTATACGAGCGCGCAGGCAGACCGCTTCCGCCGCCGGAAATGCCTCAGGCGCGTCCCTTGCGGCCACCTTGGACGCCGCCAACTGGACTTCCATCGGACCGCAGCCCACCGGCGCCGGCTCAACCTATGTCACGGCTGGCCGCGTGAACGCGGTAGCCATCGATCCTCGCGACAACAACACCGTGTATATCGGCGCCGCTGAAGGCGGGGTTTGGAAAACCACCGATGGCGGCGTCAGTTGGACGCCTCTTACCGACAACCAGGCTTCGCTGGCGAGCGGAGCGATCGCCATTGATCCGGCACATCCCGACACGGTCTATGTCGGAACCGGCGAAGAGAATTTCGCGCAGGATAGCTATTACGGCGCGGGCATCCTGAAATCCGCCGACGCCGGCAATACCTGGACGAATATCGTGGGGCCGTTCTTGCGAGCCACCATTGGTGCGCTGGCCATCAGCCCGGCGGACAGCAATGTACTCCTTTGCTCCAGCAATCTCGGAATCTATCGCTCCACCAATGGCGCTACCACTTGGACCAGTGTGCTGGCTGGCACGGGCACCGCCGTGCTTTTCGATCCAACCAACGGCAACATCGCGTACGCGGCCCTGGGAAACGTCAACGGAAATGCCATCAACGGCGTTTACCGCTCCACCGACGCCGGCCAGACCTGGACGCTTCTTACCGGCTCGGGCGCGAATGCTCTGCCCAGCGCGAACGTCGGTCGGATCGAGATCGCTATTTCACCGTCGACGCCGACGACTCTTTATGTAGGAATCCAGGACTCATCGACCGCTAAATTTGGCGACCTACTGGGAATCTATAAGTCCACCGACAGCGGCGCTACCTGGAACAATCTGAGCGCTCCTGACATTTGCGCCAGTGTCGAACAGTGTTGGTACGACATGACCATTCGCGTCAATCCAACGAATCCGGATCTCGTCTTTGCAGCAGGTTCACTGTCCATCATGAGAACCATGGATGGTGGCGCCACTTGGAATCAGCTTAACTTCATCGGCCCAAATCAGGTCCAGATCCACGTCGACGAGCACTATTTGGCATTCACCCCGGATGGCAGAAAGCTATACATCGGCAACGATGGCGGTATGTACAGCACTACCGACGTCTCGAATCCAGTGGTGAGCTGGACCGAACTCAATGACACGCTCGCGATCACGCAGTTTTACCCCGGCCTCTCGATTCATCCGGCCAACGCAGGCATTGCTTTTGGCGGCGCGCAGGATAACGGAACGCAACGCTACGGCGGAAGCGCGAGTTGGGATGAAGTTACTTGCGGCGATGGTGGATTTACCGCGATCGACGCAGCCTTGCCGGCGGTAGCCTACGCATCCTGCGATTCCCTTCGGAATCAGTTCATTCCGATCATGCGAACGTCTAACGGCGGCAATACCTGGGCCTCAAATGAATACGGGATCAACCTGAAGGACCGCGTTCAATTTATTCCTCCTCTTGCGATCGACCCCTCTAATCCACAAACCCTGTATTTCGGAACTTATCGAGTCTGGCAGACGCGGGATGGCGCCGGCAAGTGGGTGGCGATCTCGCCTGATCTCACAAAAGGGACTTCGGGCGGCGGATCGCCTACGATTAAGGCCATCGGTGTTGCACCCGCCGATCCGAACACCGTTTATGCCGGAACGAGCGACAGCAAAGTCCAAATGACCAGTAACGCTTTGGATGGGACGGAGGCTTCTTGGACCGACATCAGTGCCGGCCTGCCGACGCGTACCGTCACACACATTGCCGTGGACCCGATCGATCCCGCCACCGCCTATGTCACGTTCTCTGGATTCCCGTCGGACAGCCAAGGTCACGTATTCAAGACGGCGGATAGCGGCGCGAGCTGGATCGATATCAGCGGCAATCTTCCCAATCTCCCGGTGAACGATCTAGTGGTCGATCCCGACATCCCCAGCACGTTGTATATCGGAACCGACGCGGGCGTGATGGTGACTACGGACGCAGGCGCGGCGTGGACTACCCTCGGTAATGGCTTGCCGCTAGTCGTGGTGGACTCGCTGGTTCTGCATCGCGCTTCCCGAACACTGCGCGCAGCCACCCACGGCCGCAGCATGTGGGACATTCTCGTTCCGCTGCCCTCCCCATCGCTCCAGCCGATCATCAACTCCCTTTCGCCGAACAGCGTTAACGCCGGCGGGGCCAATTTCTCCATCTCCGTTAGCGGCGCGAACTTTAGCACCGGCACGGTTCTCCGCTGGAACGGATCGAGCCGGCCGACCAACGTGGTCAATAGCGCGGATCTGACGGCACAAGTCAGCGCAGCGGACATCGCTCAGGTTGGACGGATCGTTATTGACGTGTTGAATCCATCGCCCGGCGCAGGAGGTTCGAATTCGGTGAATTTCAACATTGGCCCTGCGCCGGCAACTTCTTCGCAGGCGTTTGTTAATTCGGCGGATCCCACCGGCGGCAATTCGCTCGCACCCGGCAGTCTGGCGTCGCTTTATGGAACGAATCTGGCTGGCACGACTGTCGTAGCCGACGCTGCGCCGCCTTGGCCGCTGCGTTTGGGAGGTACCTCGATGACGGTCGGCGGGGCGAACGTACCGCTTTTTTTCATTTCGCCCGGTCAAATCAACTTTCAGGTTCCCTACTTCAACATCAGCGGCCGGACGGCAACCAATCTGACGATCACCGAGGGAACGCTGGCCACGACGATCCCGGTCACAGTGACACCCTATGCGCCGGGCCTCTATACGACCAACTCCCAAGGCACCGGGCAGGCGGCGGCCATCGTCGCCGGAACAGCCACTATTGCTGCGCCAAGCGGCGCATTTCCCGGATCTCGGGCGGCACAAAAAGGCGAGTTCGTCTCGCTCTATTGCACCGGGCTCGGTGCTGTCAGTCACCGGCCGGCGCTCGGGGCGCCTTCACCCAGCAACCCTCTGGCCACCACCGCTGCTACGCCCACGGTCACGGTCGGCGGCGTGAATGCGAGCGTGAGTTTCTCGGGACTCGCGCCCGGTTACGTCGGTCTGTATCAGGTGAATATTCAGGTGCCTGCGACCGCACCCAGCGGTGATGCCGTGCCCGTGAGCCTCAGCATCGGCGGAGTCACCGCGAACACAGTTACAATCGCGGTGCAGTAGCACGCTGTGGAGTTTTCAAATATTCTCATCCGCGCCACCAACTGGGTGGGCGACGCCGTCATGTGCCTTCCGGCTCTGCGCGCGATCCGCGACCGCTTTCCCCACGCGCATATCGCCATCCTGGCTAAGCCCGCGGTGGCGGACCTGTATGCGGAGGAATCGTGCGCCGATGACGTCATTCGCTACACCGCGAAGCCCGGGCAAGTGGCGCGCGAGCTCCGGCCCCGCGGATTCGATTGCGCGATCCTGCTGCAAAATGCATTGGAAGCGGCCTGGATCGCCTGGATGGCCCGGATTCCAAATCGCATCGGCTACCATCGCGATGGCCGCGGATTGCTGCTCACGCAGCCCGTGCCGGTGCCCAAGCGAGGCGAAATTCCACGGCATGAGCGTTTCTATTACTTGGAACTGCTTCGGCGAGCCGGGCTGATTGCGAGCCTTCCGGAAAGCCCGATGATCCGGCTGGAGCACGCTGCCACAACGCCCGCTCGAATTATCGGCGTCAGCCCCGGCGCGGCCTATGGCAACGCGAAGCGCTGGCTTCCGGAGCGCTTTGCCGAGGCCGCCGCTAAGCTCGCAGCTCGCCGAGGTGCATCCATTGCACTCTTCGGTTCGGCCTCCGAGCGATCCGTCTGCGAGCAGATCGCAGGACTGCTAAACGGTCATAACGTCGTCAATCACGCCGGCCACACGACGCTCGCGCAATTCATCGACCTGGCGGCGGGGTGCGAACTTTTCCTGACCAACGATTCCGGCGCTATGCACATTGCTTCGGCCCTCGG
Source organism: Bryobacterales bacterium (assembly GCA_963780485.1). GTDB lineage: Bacteria > Acidobacteriota > Terriglobia > Bryobacterales > Bryobacteraceae > Palsa-89. The sequence goes on along the minus strand of CAWACO010000016.1, from coordinate 97,651 downwards.
CGTGCCGACAGTGGCCGTCTTTGGCGCGACTGACGACCTTGCCACCGGGCCGACCGGGTCGAAGGCGCGCGTGGTCCGCGAAGTGGTAGAGTGCAGTCCCTGCCTGCTGCGCGAGTGCCCCATCGATCACCGCTGCATGCAGCGTGTCAGCGCGGATCGAGTTGTCGAGGAAGCCCTCGCCTTGCTGGTAGACTAAGCATCTTGGACACGCGATCGAAAATCATCCCCCTCGAACAAGCGCGCGCGCAACAGCGCGACAAACCAGCCTGCTGGGTGACCGGGCACTTCGATCCGCTACTTGCGGAGCATGTCCGGCGATTACGTGAACAAGTCGCACCGGGCCGGTTGTTGATTGTGGAAGTCACCAATCCCGATCGGCCGCTATTGCCGCAACAGGCGCGCGCGGAACTCGTCGCGGCGCTAACGATGGTGGATTACGTCGTGCTGGGCAACGGCGTTAGCGGCTCACCGGGGATGGACGGCTCCATCACCCAGCGATTCGTCGAGAATGTCGTGCGGCGTCATCGTGGGGAAGGAGGCGGATGACGGGGCCGCGAATCCTCGTGATTCGGCTGGGCGCCATGGGCGACGTGATCGCCGCGTTACCCGCCGCCGCCAGCCTCAAGCACAGCATTCCTCACTCCAAAATCACTTGGGTCGTCGAACCGAAATGGAGCGTGTTGCTGGAGGGCAATCCCTACGTCGATTCGGTGATGCATCTCGATCGCCGGACATTCTCGAGCTTAGCAAGCGCATGGCGCGAGTTGCGGTCCGCCCGCTTCGATCTGGCCGTGGACTTTCAGGGGCTGATCAAGTCCGCTCTCGTCGCCACCATCGCGCGGCCCGAGCGCATTTTCGGCTTCCACGCCGCGCATGCGCGCGAATCTGCGGCATCCTGGTTTTACTCAACCAAGGTGCAAATCCGGTCCCATCACGCCGTGGAGCGCAATCTCGATCTGGCCGCGGCGGCTGGAGCCTCGAGTATTCTCCGGACATTTCCTTTGCCGGCTGGTCAACCGGAAGGCCGGCTTCCGGACGGCGATTTCGTGCTGGCAAGTCCACTCGCCGGCTGGGGCGCCAAGCAATGGCCGCTCGAATATTATTCAAAGCTCGCACAGCTTTTGCGAAAAGTGTGGGGTCTGCCGTTGGTGATCAATGCGGCCGAACCGGTGCGGGTAGATGGCGCCGACACACACGTCTCCGGCATCTCCGGCCTGATTTACGCCACGCGAAGAGCCGCGGCGGTCGTGGGCGTCGATAGCGGCCCCATGCATCTCGCCGCCGCATTGGCCAAACCAGGTATTGCACTCTATGGACCCACCGATCCCGGTCGCCACGGTCCCTATGGAGGAACGTTCACAGTTTTGCGAAGTCCCACCGCGTTGACGAACTACAAAAGAACGGCCGAGCCCGATCCCAGCATGCGAGCGATCACTCCGGATCAGGTCTTCGAAGCGCTGGAAGCAATTCTTCCGCCCCGAGTCAGCGCTGTTCAACATGGATGAGTGTCTTTCCTAAGCCCTACGCCGACCGCGTGGCTCGCCTGCGCGTGGCCACTGGGTTCGTGCTGGTTGCGGCCTTCGCCTGGTTCTCTCAGCCCGACCTTCGTTCGCTGATTTGGGGACTGCCTGTTTCCGCGCTCGGCCTGCTGCTACGCGCCTGGGCCACCGGCCACCTGGAAAAGAACATCCGCCTGGCCGAGAGCGGGCCATATGCCCATGTCCGAAACCCGCTATATCTGGGAACAGCGCTGGTGGCAGCAGGGCTGGTCATTGCTTCCCGCCGATGGCTCCTGGCGGTGCTGTTCGCCGCCGTCTTCATTCTCATTTACCTGCCGGTGATCGAGCTCGAAGAGCAGCATCTTCGTCACCTGTTTCCGGAGTTTGATGCGTATGCACGACGCGTACCAGCCCTTTGGCCCACTCGATGCGCTACCCACACCGGCGGCCGTTTCCAGTGGTCCTTGTACGCTCGCAATCGCGAATATCAGGCGCTCCTCGGCTGGTTAGCGGGCTTGGCGCTGCTGGTCACGAAAGTTCTAGTACTCTGAATTCCCGGGTTTCCTTGTATTCTGAAGTTATGTGCGGCATCGTCGGCTACATCGGCAACAGGAAAGCCGTCCCAATAATCCTGGATGGCCTGCGCCGCCTGGAATACCGCGGATATGATTCCGCGGGCATCGCAGTGTTGAATGGCGACAACCATCTTTCTGTCCGACGCGCATCGGGTAAGCTGCGAAATCTGGAAGAAGCTATTCGCGTGAATCCGCTAGATGGCCCTTATGGGATCGGCCATACACGTTGGGCGACCCACGGACGTCCCACCGAAGAGAATGCGCATCCCCATCGTGATTGCACCGGTGAAATCGTGGTGGTGCACAACGGAATCGTTGAGAATTATCTCCAGCTCAAGCATCAACTGCAGCTCGAAGGTCACAAGTTCTGCACCGAGACCGACACCGAGGTTATCGCCCATCTGGTGGAGAAGTATTACGACGGCAATCTCGAGGACGCGGTGCGGAAGGCCGTGAAGGATCTCTCGGGCGTCTTCGCGCTGGGCGTCATCGCTAGTTCGGATCCAAACAAAATTGTGGCGGCGCGTTCAGGCCCGCCGGTGGTGATCGGACTGGGCGACGGCGAATACTTCGTCGCTTCGGATGTGCCGGCCATCCTGAGTCACACCCGCGACATGTTTTTCCTGAATGACGGCGACCTGGCGGTGCTGACACCCGAGGGTGTTCACCTGACCGACTTCAACGGCAAGCCCGTGAAGCGGCAGGTTACCCACATTGTTTGGGATCCGATTATGGCCGAAAAGGGCGGCTACAAGCATTTCATGCTCAAGGAGATCTTTGAGCAGCCGCGCGCCGTACGCGATACAGTGCTGGGACGGGTGGGCCAGGAATCGGGCCGCGTTTTTCTGGACGAAATGGATATCAGTCCGAAGGTCTTCCGTGAATTCCAGTCCGTCAAGATCATCGCTTGCGGTACTAGTTGGCACGCCGCCTTAGCCGGCAAGTTCATGATCGAGAAACTCGCGCGCATCCCGGTGGAAGTGGATTACGGCAGTGAGTTTCGCTATCGAGATCCGATCGTTTCCAAAGACATGCTCACCGTAGTGATTTCGCAGTCGGGCGAAACGGCGGACACCCTGGCGGCACAGCGTGAGGCCAAGCAGAAGGGCTCCAAAACTTTGGCCATCTGCAATGTCGTAGGCTCGATGATTACGCGCGAGGCCTCCGGCTCGCTCATGACCCACGCCGGCCCGGAAATCGGCGTGGCTTCGACCAAAGCTTTCACTTCCCAACTCACGGCGCTGTTTATTTTGGCAATGTACATGGGCCAGGTTCGCGAGGTTCTCTCGGCGGAGGAATCGCTTAAACTCGTCCAAGAGCTCGTCCGCCTTCCCGGAAAACTAGAGACCATCCTGGGCCACACCACCATCTATGAGGAGCTGGAAAAGAAACTATCCCGCTCCACCGATTTCCTGTTTCTCGGCCGCGGCGTGCATTTTCCGATCGCCCTTGAGGGCGCGCTCAAGTTGAAAGAGATTTCCTACATCCACGCCGAAGGCTATCCCGCCGGCGAAATGAAACACGGGCCGAACGCGCTGATCGACGAAAACCTCCCGGTGGTTGTGCTGGCCACGCGCGACCCGGAAAGCGAAGAGAGCCGCCTTCGATACGAAAAGACGCTCTCGAACATTCAGGAGGTAAAGGCGCGCAACGGAATCGTGATTGCCGTGGTCTGCGAAGGCGACGAACACGAAGTCAGCAAAATCGCCGACTACTTGATTCCGATTCCGGCTACGACCGAACTTCTTTTGCCGATCCTGGAAATCGTACCGTTGCAGCTTCTCGCCTATCACATCGCCGTGCGCCTGGGATGCGACGTCGATCAGCCGCGCAATCTCGCGAAAAGCGTGACGGTCGAGTGAAGCAATTCACCCACCAGATCGACATTTCGACTCACGGCAAAGGCCTGTACGAATTCACGAGCGAAATTACCTCTTGGTTCCAAGAACATCATCCCCAGACCGGCCTCGTGACCGTTTTCTGCCAGCACACTTCGGCGTCGCTGGTGATTCAAGAAAATGCCGACCCGGATGTGGTGACTGACTTGGCGGACTTTTTCAGCCGGTTAGTCCCCGAGGATACGCAACTCTATCGTCATACCGCCGAAGGACCAGACGATATGACCTCCCACATTCGCTCGGCGCTCACGCAAACACAGGTCTCGATTCCAATCCGCAACGGAAAGCTGGCCCTGGGCACGTGGCAAGGGGTGTACTTGTTTGAGCACCGGGAGCGTGCACACCGGCGCAGTGTCGTCCTGCACTTGCTGGCGGAGTAGGCGTGCGACAAGCGGCCCGCTTCATTGTGACCGTGCTAGCAGCCATCGGATTTCTGTTCGTCTTCGTCACCTTTACGCCGATCAACTTCTGGTGGGCCAACTACCTGGCAGGCCCGTGGAACGACCCGGTGGGTGAGGTGCTGGTGGTGCCGGGAGCAGACGCCATCGACAACACGATCGGGTTCTCGTCTTACTTACGCAGTGTATATGCGGTGCTCGTGTGGAAACAGGGCGGCTTTCGGGCCATAGTGGTGTGCGGCGGAGGGAGCGCCGGTCAACCTGCAGTCGCCGAGCAAATGCGCGATTTCATCGTCTCGCAGGGAGTTCCCATGGCCGCCGTTCGTGTTGAAACCGAATCCCACAGCACGCATGAGAATGCGCTCAAATCGAAGCCTATCCTGGACCAACTCGCCGGAAGAAAGGTGCTGCTCACCAGCGACTACCACATGTTTCGCGCCTACCGGGCTTTCCGCAAGGTGGGAATCGATGTCCAGCCGCGTCCTTTCCCCGATGCGATCAAGCAGAGCACGTCGCGGGCGAATCGGTGGCCGGTGTTCTTGGGCTTGTGCATCGAGACCAGCAAGATCGCGTATTACTTTGTGCGTGGCTGGATCTGAATCCTTGCTTCCAGCCGAATCGGCAAGGGTTCGCGCCGGCGTACGCGTACCAGCGGCGCGGGATGTTTTTCTCCGAAGACGGTCGATCTCCAGCTCTCTATGATCTCGGCGCCGTCCGGCAGCAGAAGTTGCGATCTCGCGCTCCCCGAACCGAGGTGCCAGAGCTGTTCTACATCGTGATCGCCGGGCGGGCCCTCGATCTCGTCGACGATCACGATCAGAACCGGCTTCTGAAACTCGATGCTGCGGCGATGAATGAAGCCGGCATACCGGCATTCTGCTTCCAGAAGATCGCGCTCGACATTCGTTTTCCACGACAGAATCGTTACCTCGGGACGATTCGCCCAGCGGAACGGACCAGCGGCGGCGGCCTGATCGAGCCCGTCGATCCGCGCGGTGTTATGCGCCCCGGTTCCACGAAACCAGTCGCGCCATTTTGGATCGCCGACGTAGGTGTAGGTTCCCGGATCGATCAGAATCTCATCATCGCCTGAGCGCACCACGATGCTCAGGGTGTCAGCATGGCTGTGCCCAGCGCCCCACGGCCCAAATGGACCAGCATCGACAATCGCCTGATTCTCCCCCGACACCATTACTGCAATACCTGCGTCGGAAAAGAGCCGCGACTCCCACTTCCCTTCCCCAGTGTTTTGCTGGATCACGCCTGCGCCGAGCCACCAGGCCGCCTGTTCGTGCAGGTCCAGCGGATCGAGTAGCCACTCGCGGCGATCCAGGACAACGCTCGCCGTGGTCATGGTCGCGCGGCCGAAGCGATCGCGCGATCCGTAAGGATGAAACAATCGCCCCCCATCGTCATCACCGATGAACGCTAGCGCTCGCGCCGGGCCGAGCACGGCATGTAGATACTCGGCCATACGCTCGAGCTTGTCCATATAGGGCCGATCTGGTTTGGTCAGAATCGCGTGCAGCAGGAACATGTCCAGCGCATACACGTGATAGTACGTCGATTGCTCGAAGTGGCTGCCATCGTTCTGCACTTGCCGCTCCATCTGCTCCCCCATCACTTGGCCGCCGAGCTGCTCCCACCGTCCGCTTTTCGGAAAACCCGCGAAGAATAGCCCCAGGACGTGGAGCGCCAGCGCTTCTCCGAGCAGATGCGTATTCGGCGAGAAATAATACGAGAGATTGTTCTCCAGGTGTACGCCGTGCCGATACAGTTCGCCCAACCAGCGTTTCCGAAATTCCGCCGGAAGCGCCGCGCCCACCAGGTGATCCACCCAAATCCACGACAGCGCCCGAAATGCCACTTCCAAAGCGCTCGCCCAATTGATGCCCCGATTGTACGGATTGCCCCCCAACCAGCTCTCTAGTTGCGCCTGAATCTCGTCCAAGTTTGCTCGATCGCTCGTGAAAAGATACGCCTGCGCCAGGATCACCAGGTGTTGGTGCCGGTTCAGTTCCCAAATCACCTTGTGGTCACCCGCCTGCGCCGCGTCCAGGTACGGAATAAACCGAAAATAATCCAGACCTGTTTCGACTTCGCTCGCGTGGTCGCGCCGCCAGTGGATCTCCGGCCCGGTTTCGACGGTCATCCCCAGAATTGGAAACCGATGCTCCCTGATCTGGCTGGCGAGCGCAATCACGTCTTGAGCGAAGCGCGTGCCGATAAGCTTGCCGGCTGTTTCAGCCGGATCCGGCAATGGAAGCCGCGGCGTGCAGTTGCCCAGATCAATCTTCGGCGGCCTGGCATAGAGATACGCGTTCGTGACCTCTTGTTTGAGGCGAAACGCGATTTCGCGGGGAGTTCGCAAGGAGTCATTCTATCGTGCCAGCCCCGCCGCCTCGAATTGCGATAATCGAAACAGGCTGCGCAACCAACGGCCCCGATCTATGTGTGGCATCGCCGGACAATTTCTACGCGAGGGGAACGCCGAACTGGCTGACATCCGCTGGATGTGCGACCAGATTCGCCACCGCGGTCCGGATGATGACGGCTATCACCTCGATGGCGCGTGCGGGATCGGCATGCGACGGCTCAGCATCATTGACCTTGATACCGGTCACCAGCCCATCTGCAATGAAGATGGAACCGTGTGGGTGGTGTTTAACGGCGAGATCTACAACTTCCACGAGTTGCGCTCGGACCTGATCCACCGCGGTCATTGCTTCAAGACCAATAGCGACACCGAAACATTAGTGCACCTCTATGAGGAGGAAGGAACCGACGGCATCCAGAAGTTGCGCGGCATGTTCGCCTATGCCATCTGGGACGCTCGCAATCGCTCGCTGCTGCTGGTGCGCGACCGTTTCGGCAAGAAGCCGCTCTACTTCGCCGCTTTGCCGCAAGGCCTCTACTTTGGTAGCGAGTTGAAGTGTCTTCGTCTGCCTGGCATCCCGCTTGAAATCGACCGCCAGGCGCTGCAGCTCTACTTCGCAATCAACTATGTCCCCGATCCCTGGAGTATCTATCGATCCATCCGCAAACTGACTCCCGGCGGTTGGCTGCGATACCATGCCGACGGCAAGGTCGAGGAGGGTCGCTACTGGAAACTTGCCGCGCCGGCCAAGGACCCGGCTCCCGGGTTTACCGAGCAGGCCGCTTGCGATCTGGTGCGTGAAACCTTCGACGAATCGGTCCGCCTTCGCCTCATTTCCGACGTCCCCCTGGGAGCGTTCTTAAGCGGTGGAATCGACTCTACGTCCGTCGTGGCCTCCATGACCATGCAAACCAAGGAGCCGGTGAAAACCTTCTCCATCGGTTTCGAGGAACCTGATTTCAACGAGCTTTCCCTCGCCTCTGCGGTCGCTCGAAAATACAAGACCGATCACCACGAAATCATCGTGCGGCCGAATTCGATCGACCTGGTCTCCAAGCTGGTCCATCACTTTGACGAACCGTTTTCCGATTCCTCCGCGATTCCGACCTACCTGGTATCCGAATTTGCCGCCCAGCACGTCAAAGTGGCGCTCACCGGCGACGGCGGCGACGAGCTGTTTGCTGGCTACGAGAGTTTCTTCGAAATCCAGCGGATGCGCCGCATGGATCGCGTTCCGCTCACCGCGCGAAAAGTGCTCTCTCTCGTTTCCGAGCTGCTTCCGTATTCTGCCTACGGGAAGAACTTCCTGCGGATGATCAGCCGCCCCACCGCTCTGGAACGCTATTTCGAAAATGATTCGCCGCACTTCCTGCTTAGCCGATTGCTAACACCGGAATGGATGCCCCCTGGAGACTCCGCTTTCCTCGCGAACGCACTCAGCCATTGCCTGCTTCCTAACGGCGCTGATGTCCTCACGCAGGCCCTCTATTTCGAAGCCACGGCCAAGCTCACCGGCGACATGCTCGTAAAGGTGGATCGCATGTCGATGGCAAATTCCCTGGAGGTCCGCTGCCCGATGCTGGATCACAAACTGGCTGAGCTCGCGGCTCACATCCCGCACTCCTGGAAACTTCGCAACGGGCGAGGCAAGGATATCTTTATCCGCGCCGTGGGCGACCGTTTGCCGCCTGAACTGCTTCAGCAACCCAAGCGCGGTTTCGGAGTGCCGCTGGCCCATTGGTTTCGAGGCTCTCTGCGCAGCTTCCTCTGGGATCACCTGACCAGCCCTTCGTTCCTCAATCGGGACATCGTCTCGCCCGAATTCGTCCGCCATCTGCTGGCCGAGCACGACCGTGGACGCCGCAACAACTATTACCACCTCTGGAAACTCTTGATGCTCGAGTTGTGGTTTCGGGATTTCGACCAGGCTCCCACCACTCCGGCCGCCGCGCAGGTTGAAGCTCGGATCGTCTAAACGGTGCTCGCGCTACTCATCTTCTGGATTGCGGTACTGGTTCCTTTTTACGCTTACATCGGTTATCCGCTGGTTCTGCTGCTGCTGCGCTTAGTAATTCGCCACGATGTAAGAAAAGCCCCGATCCAGCCGTCCATTTCCTTGCTGATTCCCGCTTACAACGAAGACGATGTCATCGCTCGCAAGATCGAAAACTCGCTCGCGCTCGACTATCCGGCCAACCTGCTCGAGATCGTTGTCGCCTCCGACGGATCGAAAGATCGAACCGCCGAGACCGCTCAGAAGCTGGCCGACGGAAGCCGCGTTCGGGTGCTGGCCTTCACGGAAAATCGCGGCAAGATCGCGACCCTCAATGCCAGCGTTCCACAATTGCGGGGCGAAATCGTGGTTTTCTCGGATGCGCCTGCGATGTTGTTCCCAAACTCCGTGCGCCTGTTGATTGAGAACTTCGCCGACCCGGCCGTGGGCGCCGTTAGCGGCCTGTACAAGATTGTCAAGGCTGACGAAGTGGATGTTGGCAAGTCGGAGGACCTCTACTGGAAATACGAAACGTTCCTGAAGATACAGGAATCGCAGATAGCTTCAACGCTGGGCGGCCACGGTCACTTGCATGCCATCCGGAAGGATCTCTATCCTTACCCGCCCCCCGGAACCATCAATGACGACTACATAATTCCAGTGTCGGTCCTGGCAAAGGGCTATCGGGCTGTTTACGAACCGGCCGCGGTCGTTTACGAAGAGGCGCACGAAATGACCGGCTTCGGCCGTCGCATCCGGATCATGGCGGGCAACATCCAACAGATGCGGGAAATCAAGGGCCTGCTTCATCCGTTGCGCCCGCTGGCGCTGTTCTTTTTCCTGTCGCACAAAGTGAGCCGGCTGGTGGTTCCGTTTGCAATGCTGGTGGCTTTGATTGCGAATCTTTTCTTGCTGGGCTCCAGCTTTTACTTCGCCGTCTTCTGCGCCCAACTCGTTTTCTACCTTCTGGCGGCGCTCGGGGCGGTTTGGCCGCTCCGGCCGAAAATCCTGATGCTGCCGTTTTATTTCTCGATGATCAACGCCGCTACTTTCTTCGGCTTCTACCATGCTTTGACCCAGCGCCGGGGCATGGCCTGGAAATAGCGTGGCTTGGAAATAGTGTGGCCCGAACTAGTACAGGCGTACTATCGGACACATGGGATAATACAAATTAGTCGCTGCCTGTTCGATTATCGCCATGAGCCCGTGTAGCATCATTTCGGTCGACGTCGAGGACTATTTTCACGTGGAAGCCTTCGCCCGAGTGGTCGACCGGAATAACTGGGGCGCCTACGCCAGCCGGGTGGAACGCAATACGGAACGCATTCTTGATTTGTTCGATGAGCGTCAAATCAAGGGCACCTTCTTCATTCTCGGTTGGGTGGCCGAGCGCTATCCACTCCTGGTTCGCCGCATCACCGAACGAGGCCATGAACCCGCCTGTCACTCCTACTGGCACCGGCTGATTTACAAATTGACGCCCGAAGACTTTCGCGAAGACACGCTACGCGCGAAGAATTGCATCGAGCAAGCGGCCGGCGCTCCGATCTACGGTTACCGCGCCCCAAGTTTTTCGATTACGGGCCGCTCGGTTTGGGCTCTCGATATCCTGGCGCAGCTCGGGTTTCGTTATGACTCGAGTGTCTTCCCGGTGAAACATGACACCTACGGAGTGCCCGACGCACCACGACGCCCCTTTCGAATCGAGACTCCGTTCGGCCCTATCGTTGAGTTTCCGATGGCGACGTTCCGTTTCGGGAGTGGACCCAACTTTCCGATTGCAGGCGGCGGCTATCTGCGAATGCTTCCCTTTGCCTACACGCGGATGGGCGTGCGCCGGGCCTGGAGCGAGGGGCTGCCAGTGGTGAGCTACATCCACCCCTGGGAGATCGATCCGGAACAGCCGCGCATTGATGCGCCGCTCAAATCACGCCTGAGGCACTACACAAATCTCGGTAAAACAGAGGTTCGGCTTCGAAAACTGCTGGCCCTTGGCGAATTCACGAGCTTCCGCGATAGCGGCCTCGCAGATTCTGCCCCATCTTTTTCCTTCAAGGAAACCGTCTCACGATGAAACAAGACAACATGCCACAAGTGGCGCGCTTTTGGAACGCCATTGCCGACGAGTTCGACTCCATTTATACCGGCGCCAATAAGAGCGCATTCGGCCGCTTCTTGGATCGCTACTTCCGCAAAGACATTTATGAACGCTTCGATTGGGTCATGCAAAAATGCGGAGACGTGCGAGGCAAGACCATCTGTGATATCGGTTGCGGTTCCGGCCGCTTCGTCACAGAATTCGCGAAACGCGGCGCCGCGCACGTCACCGGCGTTGATGTCGCGCCGGACATGATTAAGCTGGCGACCAATCTGGTCCAGAAGGACGGGGTTGCCGACAAGTGCGACCTTTTCGTCAGTGATGTCCTGAACTGGAAGACGGATCGGAAGTTCGATATCACTATCGCCATCGGGTTTTGGGACTACATCATGGACCCGCCCGAGCGATTGCGCCTGATTCGCAATCTCACCAATCAAACATTCCTTTCGGCGTGGCCCCGCTTCTGGACCTGGCGCATGCCCGTCCGCAAAGTGCGCCTCCAATATATTCGCGGCTGCCCGGTTTATTTCTTCCGCAAGCCGCAAGTCTACAAGATGCTCGAAGGCGCCGGTTTCCAAGTGGTGAGTTGCGAGACCGTCGGCAAGCTGTTTTGCGTGGAAGCTCGCGCAAAATAGTTTGGTGTCCTCTCTGCAGTTCCATATATATGCTAAGATGCACATGTGAAGCGAACCACCGTCTTCTTACCCGATGATCTTCACGAACAACTCCGCCAGGAAGCCTTTCGCTCCCGGCAGAGTATGGCCTGCCTGATTCGATCCAGATTGGAAAAGGCCAGACCTCGCAGGAGACGGGCTAAAGCGCAATCCGATCCTTTGATGAGGGTAGCTGGCATTTGCACGGGTCCCGTTCTCAGCAGTTCTATCGATGAAGAGCTCTACGGAATCTGACTCGGTATTCGTCGACACCTGGGCCTGGCTCGTACTGGCGAACGACAAGGATCCGAACCATCGCTTGGTTGTTGAGTTACGCAGAGACTCCACTGAACGCAACGTGCCGTGGACTACTACCGACTACGTACTGGATGAGACGCTGACCCGCCTTTTCGCCTCAACACATTTTGCCAAAGCAGTAAAATTTGTCGACGCTATCTTTGAGGCACAGAAGATTGGCTCGTTAGTGATCGAGCGTATCGATCCAGATCGCTTCGGTAAAGCATGGAAGCTGCGTCTGCGGTATGAGGACAAACCACGAGTTTCGTTCACCGACTTGACAAGCTTTGTTGTGATGCGGGAAAGCCACATCCGGCGTGTGCTGACGGCTGATGCCCACTTCGGCCAAATCGGGCTCGGATTCCAAACTATCCCGTAACTCCGGAAACAATCTCTGGCTCTCTCAATTTTCGTGTCTGCAGTGACACGGCGTGTCCCCTCGAACACCGCAGCGCTCTCTCTATCTCCTTATAGATCAATGACTTCGCTCGTGGCCTCCCGCCTGCCTTTCTCCCGGCATGAAGAGGAGAGAAAACACAATGCAGGCCATCAAGCTTCTGGCGATTCTCGCGACTGCCGCCACCGAGGTTTTCGCCGAAAGCTCAAGTCGACGGCTGATCGTCAGCATCCCCGATCGCAAGATGGTGCTGCTGGAAGACGGCCGCGTGGTGAAGGTCTATCCGATCGCCGTCGGCAAGAACAGCACGCCCAGTCCGAATGGGAATTTTCACGTTGCCAGCCGGGTTGTGAAGCCCACCTGGTATAAGCCTGGCAAGCCCGTCGGGCCCGGACCGGGGAATCCACTGGGCACTCGCTGGATGGGCTTAGGCTTCAAAGGCTATGGCATTCACGGAACGAATATGCCGAACTCGATCGGCAAGGCAGCGTCGCACGGCTGCATTCGGATGCGGAATCATGACGTAGAGGAATTGTTTGAACTCGTGCAGGTCGGCGATTCGGTGGACCTGGTCACTGAAGTGAGTGCCGATCTCGCTACAGCGCTCGGCCAAGATACGTCCGAAAATGTCGCGATCGCCGCCGCCGGAGGTCTCCAATGACGACCGTGACTTTGGCGGGTGACTTCCCCGTGGCCGCCCTGGGCCTGATCTGCAGCTTCTCGTGCGCGCTGGTCTTGGCGTTCCTGGTGCTGCGGTTTGTAATCGGGCTGGTTACCCGCGAACAGTATAATGTGACCGATGACTCGCGTCGCGTTCGTGCTATTGTTTGGATGGGTCACCGTGGCAATCGGGCAGGCGCAGAGCCCGCCAGAAGCCGCGGCGCAGCTGGCGGCCCGTATCTCCTCGCAGCTGCCGCGCCACCCAACCGTTTCGCTCGAATTGCAAAATCTGTCAACCATGACTCCCGGCGATTTATCCAGCTTCGGCAGGGCTCTGGAGGAGCAGCTTCGCAAATCGGGCCTACCGATGACGGCCACGCAGCCTGAAGTCCGCGCGCACATCACCATCTCGGAGAACGCCCGAGGCCTGCTGTTGGTGGCCGAAATACTTACCGGAGACAACCGGACAGTCATTATGCAGCCTTGGATCGCACGGCCCACCTCCGAAACGAAACCGCGCATCAGGATTTTACGAAGACCGGTTTGGGATCAGCCTGAGCCGATCCTCGACCTTCTGCTGCTCAATTCCGAGTCCGAATTGCTGGTGCTCAGTCCCACCGCCGTGTCGAGCTTTCATTTAGCGGATGGTAAGTGGATAGCGACCGGCGTAGCGGCCCTTTCGCTTGCCAGGCCTCCGGCGCGCGATCCACGCGGCCGTATCGAGAGCACACCGGGTGGATTTCGCGTCTACCTGCCTGACACAACCTGCACCGGTACGCTACAGCCGATGCTCACGGTTGCCTGCGGTCCCGGTAACGAGGCATGGCCGGTGAATCCCCGCGACCCAAGCTTCGTCGTACGCTGGGTAACCGATCGCAATGTCCTGGAGTCCCCGAACTTCCAAAGCACGTTCTATGCCGGAGCGAACGGCTGGTTTTCTAGCGTCGGCCATCGGATTATGGACCGGGCAGGCAACACTCTCGCCGTTTCGGAAGCCTGGGGGACCGACTTCGCGAACATCGAGAGTTCGTGCGTGTCTAATCCAATCGTCCTGGCTTCGGGCTCGGGCGACTATCCCGACCGCGATCAGGCCCAGGCTTTCGAAATTGCGAGCGGCCGCGCTACGCCAGTGAGCGAGTCGACGGCTCTGCCGGGCCCGATCACCGCACTCTGGCCGGCCGAGACTGCCGGACAAGCGACGCTCATCGTCCGAAATTCAAAGACAGGAAACTATGAGGCTTCGCGCCTGGGCCTGGCTTGCGCTGAGTAGCATCTGGTTGGGCGCTCTCACCGGGGCCACGCGTCCGCGCTATGGCGGCGCGTTGACGGTCGAGCTTTCGAACGCTTTCCTTATGCTCGATCCGAAGAGTGCCGCGGGACACTTGTCACCCGAGATTGCAGAAACTTTGGTGCGAGTGAACGCGCGCGGCGTCATTGAGCCAGAACTCGCGCTGGCTTGGCAGCATGAGCCGGACAATAAGCGCTGGAGATTCTCGCTCCGGTCCAAAGTCACTTTCCACGACGGCGAACCGCTAAACGCCGTCAGCGCAGCGCCGGCGCTGTTGGCAGCGTTGAAAAAGAAATACGGCGATGTTACGGTCACGGCCGGCGGCCAGACTCTCGTTATTCAATTCGAACATCCGATGCCCGAGTTGCTGGCTGAACTCACTCGTCCGGAGACCGCCATCTTCCACAAGAGTGACGCCAATCCCGTGATCGGTACCGGACCATTTCGCGTCACCGCCTGGGAGCCCGGCCACCGCCTGACCCTCGCCGCCTTCGAAGATTATTGGGGAGGCCGTCCTTTTCTCGATTCGATTGTGATCAGCTTCGGCACGGCGCGCGCTGACGTTTTCGATATTCCGTTCGGCGCCACGCGGCGTGTCGTTCCCGAGGGTACTCATATCTGGACATCGCCCCCTAGCGAGCTGATTGCATTAGTGGCGGCGAACCCGCAGTCCACGCTCTTGCAAGCCCTTTCGCTCGCCATCGACCGCGCGTCGATTGTGAGTGTGCTCACGCAGAGGCGCGGCGAAGCGGCGTTCGGTATTTTACCCCAATGGCTCAGCGGTTATGCGTTTCTATTTCAGACCGCGCCCGATCTTGCCCGCGCCAAGCAACTCATCTCTCAACTGCGTCTTCCCTCGATCAACCTGACCTACCCGGCCAACGATTCGTTTGCGCGAGCGGTGGCCGATCGCATCGCCATCAATGCTCGCGATGCCGGTATCACCATTCAACCCACCACTAATCCAGGCGGCAGTCTGACGCTAGTACGATGGCCGCTCGAATGGGCGGACGCAACCGCGGAATTGACCCGTCTACTCGGTTTCCTGGGCGCCGCCGACCGCGCCGGCTCCATCGATCCCACCAAGCCGGAAACTTTGTATGAAGCCGAACGCGCGTTACTCGATGACCATCGCGTGATCCCGTTAGTCTATCTTCCGGAAATCTACGGCTTGGCGCCGCGTGTCCACAATTGGGAAGCCGCACAGAAGCTCGATCCGTTCCGGCTGAATCTTGAAAACCTTTGGGTGGACCAATGAGCTTCCGCACCAAAGTCTTCCTGAGTATCACGACCACTGTTGTGATTTCCGTGTGGATTGTGGCCAGCGTGGTCTCCACCCTGGTGACGAATTCGTTCGAGCGCCAGGACATGCAGCGCACCGCCGCATTGGTCTCCCAGTTTCGCAGCGAATTTGACCGGCGTAGCGCTGAAGTCGCGCGCCGCGTCGATGCCGTCGCCAACTCAGAAGAGGTGCAGCGTCTCGCGGTGAATCTCGGCGCGTCGAAAATCGATACGGCGCAGTCTTACGACGCTGCGCAGGGGCTCGCGCGAGAGCAGTCGCTCGACTTTCTCGAACTCGTCGGCCCCGACGGCAGCATCATCAGTTCGGCTGAGTGGCCGGCCAGGTTCGGTTACAAAGAAAGCTGGTTACTGCAATCGGTCGACTGGAAGGCCCAAGGCGTTTTCTTGCAGCGTGAAGAGCTGGCGGATCGTCCTGCGCTCGGCCTGATGACGGTGCGTACAGCGAGCGCGGGCGATAGCCTGCTTTACGTCGCCGGCGGCCAAAAGCTCGATAAGGCCTTTCTGGATTCCCTGCCCCCCGCCCCGGGCATGAACATCCGCCTGGTTCGCGACTTTGACGCCCCAGCGCTGTCCGATACTCCAGCTTCGAAACTGGCTGCCGATTTGGTCCAGGATATCCGCGAAAGACCCCGCGAGTTGTCGCTCACTGGGTCGGACGTCACGCTCACCGCCATCCCGCTTCTCGGGCGCGATAAGAAACTGCTCGCTATCCTCATGGTTGAGAATTCGCGGGCCGAGTTGGCGAACCTCAAAACCTACATTCAGGGAACAGCCTGGATCGGAGGCGCCGCGGGAGTCTTGCTCGGGCTGGGATTCAGTCTTTGGGCGGCTTCCCGTGTGACGCGCCCGGTGCTCGCGCTCGCTTCCAATGTCCGCGACGTCGCGGGCGGCAAGTGGGACGCCCGCGCTCGGGTCGATTCCACCGATGAAGTCGGCCAACTCGCCCAGGATTTCAACCGCATGACTGAACAGCTCGTCGAACAGCGCGACCGCATGATTCAAGCCGAGCGCGTCGCCGCGTGGCGTGAGCTGGCCCGCCGTTTGGCGCACGAATTGAAGAATCCCCTGTTCCCTTTACAGATCACCATTGAGAATTTGCAACGGGCTCGCCAAGCGCCGTCCGAGCAGTTCGACGAGGTCTTCCGCGAGAGCACTTCGACTCTTCTGGCGGAACTCGATAATCTCAAGACCATCGTCGGACGCTTCAGCGATTTCGCCAGAATGGCCGCGCCACATCTGGAGCCGGTCGACTTGAATCAGATGGTGCAGGACGTCGCGAAGCTGTTCGACGCGCAGATGGAAGCGCCCGGCCAACCGCCCACAGTCAAGGTCCTGCAGCTTGATGACAACCTGCCCGCTGTCTCCGCCGATCCGGAACAGATGCGTCGCGCGCTGAGCAACCTGGTCCTCAACGCCTTGGACGCCATGCCGAAAGGCGGAACGCTCACCCTTCGCACCCAGCGCTTGGATGGAACACAAGATCCAAAGATCGCGATCGAAGTGTCCGACACCGGCGAAGGGCTTACGCCCGAGGAGTGCGCGCGATTGTTCACGCCTTACTACACCACCAAGCAACACGGCACCGGCTTGGGACTCGCCATCGTCCAGTCCGTAGTCAGCGATCATAAAGGCACCATCACAGTGCGAAGCGAGCCGGGCAAAGGCGCCACCTTTCGAATCGAGTTGAAGGCATGAGCAAACTCCTGCTGGTGGATGACGATGCGAACACCCTGGCGTCCCTGGCTCGGGCCTTTCGCTTGGCCGGGCACGAGGCGGTCGTCTGTGATAACGCCGATCGCGCTCTCGAACTTGCCAAGGCTCAGCGCTTCGACATGATCCTCTCCGACGTCGTTATGCCCGGCAAGGACGGCCTGACACTGCTCGCTGACCTGAAGACGGCCGGCGTTCAAACCCCCGTCGTGATGGTCTCCGGGCAAGCGAATATCGAGATGGCGATCCGCGCTACGCGCCTGGGCGCGGTGGATTTCCTGGAGAAGCCGCTGTCCACCGATAAATTGCTCGTCACTGTCGAGAATACCGTCAAGCTTTCGCGACTGGAGGAAGAGAATCGTCGGTTGAAGCAGCGGGCCGGTAAGCAGGAGCTGGTCTGGAAGTCGGCCGTGATGCAAGGCGTGATGGCCAGGTTAGACCGCGTCGCTGCCAGCGAAACTCGCGTTTGCATCCTGGGCGAGACCGGGACAGGCAAGGAACTGGTGGCACACACGCTGCACGATAAGAGCGCGCGGCGCAACGGCCCGTTTATCACTCTGAACTGTGCGGCTATCCCCGCCGAGCTGATTGAATCCGAGCTCTTCGGCCACGAAAAAGGCGCTTTTACCGGGGCAACCACGCGCCACCTCGGCAAGTTCGAGCAGGCGCATGGCGGCTCGCTGTTCTTGGATGAGATCGGCGACATGCCGGCGCTCATGCAAGCCAAACTGCTGCGCGTGCTGGAACAGAAGGAGGTAGAGCGCATCGGCGGCGATCGTTCCATTCCCGTGGATGTCCGGGTGATCGTGGCCACGCACCGCAACCTGGAAGACCTGGTCCGCAAGGGCGAATTCCGCCAGGATCTGTATCACCGCATCTTTGTTTTTCCGATCACGCTTCCTCCGCTCCGTGACCGCTCCGAAGACATCCGATTACTCGTCGACTACTTCGCCGCTGCTGTCGCCGAACAGAACGAGTGGAAGCCGCGCGAGATCACCGCCGACGCCTACGCTGAGCTGGAGCATTATTCCTGGCCCGGAAATGTACGGGAATTGCGGAACGTTGTGGAGCGATTGTTGCTTCTTGCCGACGACAGCGTGGATCGCGGCATCGTGCGGCTCGCGCTACCCGGCGCTCAGCCGGCCCTCCCGTCAGGACACGGCACGCTCTCAGAGCGCATGGATACGCACGAGCGCGAAGTCATACTCGCCGAGCTTAAGAATCATGCCTACAAGATGACCGATACGGCTCGCGCGCTCGGCCTGGAGCGCAGCCATCTCTACAAGAAGTGCCAGCAATTGGGCATTGACTATCGGCCTGAATCTTGATCCGTGAGCCTCCCCGCGCGTGCTTCTGTGATATTCTTTCGTTTCGAATAAAGGAGCTCATTCACAACCATGAAGGTCGGAGTTTTCACAGCGCTTCTTGCCAACTTCTCCCTCGACAAAGTCCTCGACAAATTGAAGAGCTTGAATATCTTCACAGTCGAACTCGGAACCGGCAACTATCCAGGCGACCCGCACTGCAAATTATCAATGCTGAACGATCGCCAAGCGCTGAAGGAGTTCAAGCAGAAACTGGAGATCAACGGCTTCACGATCAGCGCCTTGAGTTGTCATGGCAATCCTCTGCATCCCAACCCCGCCATCGCGAAAGCCTACCAAGAGACCAGCAAGAGGACGGTGCGGCTGGCCGAGAAACTCGGCGTGCCTGTAGTCATCGATTTCTCAGGCTGCCCGGGCGACAGCGATAAGGCGAAATATCCAAACTGGGTCACCTGCCCTTGGCCGCCCGAGTATCTCGACCTTCTGGCTTGGCAGTGGGAGCGGAAGGTAATTCCCTACTGGACCCGGCACGCCCAATTCGCCAAAGATCATGGCGTAAGAATCGCCATCGAGATGCATCCCGGCTTTGTCGTTTACAGCCCTGAGACATTGCTGAAGTTGCGACACGCGGTCGGAAACACGGTGGGCTGCAACTACGACCCGAGCCACATGTTCTGGCAAGGCATCGATCCGGTCAAAGCCATCCGCGTGCTCGGCGATTCCATCTTCCACGTTCACGCCAAGGACACGCAGATCTACGACTCGAATCTTCCCAAGACCGGCGTGCTCGACACCAAGAAATACACGGACGAGCGCAATCGTTCCTGGATCTTCCGCAGCGTCGGTTACGGCCACGCTTACGGCTGGTGGAAGGAATTTATTTCGACGCTGCGCATGTACGGCTACGACTACGTGCTCTCGATCGAGCACGAAGATTCGTTGATGTCGCCCGACGAAGGGCTTACCAAAGGAGCCGCTTTCCTCAACGCGATTGTCATCAAGGATCGGCCGACCGCGGCCTGGTGGGTATAGCTCTCAGACTCGCACCGCCATGTCGCGGAATTTGGCCGGCGTAAGCCCGGTATGTCCTTTGAACATCGCGCAGAAGTGGCTTTGATCCGAAAATCCGCAAGTCAGGGCGATTTCCGAGAGGGCGGTGCCGGAATTCACAAGAAGTCTACAGGCGTGCTCGATGCGGCGCTTGCGGATAAACTCGCCGATGGTCGATTGATAATTCTTTCTGAACTCGCGCGACAGGTGAACAGGATGAACGCCGGCGATCGCTGCCAGATCAGCCAAGCTCGGCGCCTGCAGGTAAGTATCCTCCAGAGCTTCGCGTACTCTCCGCAGCCAGGCTGGAGCGTGGGCCGCACTGCCTTCACCGATGGCGCGAGCGCTTTCCGCAAGAATCTCAAGCAGGACGCCTTCCATCGCCAGCGGCGCGACGTCGTCCTCAGCCGCAAATTCGCGATAGAGGCGATTGGCCAGCCAGGAAGAGGCCAATCCGGCTACCTCACCCGGGCTCGACAGAACGGGAGAATGCTCGCCCAAGCGCTCCAGCGCCGAAGGTTCGATTTTCACTAAAAGGCAGCGCGCGCCGGCGCCGTAATCGTTCTCATGAAGCTCGGACGGCGGAAGAAATCGAAGCGCTCCTTCAGAACAGATACACTCCCGGTCCGCGTATTTCTCCATGTAGCTGCCCGATAGAACAAAACTCAGGTAAGCATGCGAGTGACAATGCTTGGATAACCTCAGCCCTTGCGGGTAGACACTCTCGCTTAAGGAGAAAGCGGCCAGATCGCGCCGGCGTATGATACTTCCGGAAGTATCCGTTACGGGACACGCGATGAATCTTTGATCCAACGTTGAGTCGAGAGCGTTCATGGCTGGCATATTCCCCACAGGTTTGCTCCCACCATTGGACGAGCCCTGGTGCGAAAGGTTTGGTTCAGCAACTTCCTTACAGCCGTTCATAAAATCCTCTACGCATTTCGTGACGCATTTGTTTGATCCAAAGATTC
Source organism: Bryobacterales bacterium (assembly GCA_963780485.1). Taxonomy (GTDB): domain Bacteria; phylum Acidobacteriota; class Terriglobia; order Bryobacterales; family Bryobacteraceae; genus Palsa-89. The sequence continues at coordinate 77,160 of CAWACO010000016.1, read as the reverse complement.
GCGCAACGCCTAAAAGGTTCCAGAAAACTAAACGGCCATAGTTCAAAATCCCAGATGTCCCACGAGCGGACAGAGTGTCCCACAAACGCACACGAATCATCAAAAGTGTTTTACAGGTTCCGCTAAGGGCGACCCAACGAAGTTGTACGCCTGCAAGACTACGTGAATTGAAAAGCCTTACGATTAATCTCGCCGGTCGGATCGGATATGTCATGCAACGGGTTCCGTGGCGAGCCCACGCGGCCGCCATTTGTTTCATCGCATTAACTTCCGCTCTCGCCGCCGACACGCCCGCAGAGGTCCCCCAGACCGATGCAGCCGGCGTCTCACAGAAAGCGGCGTATCTCAACAATCTCGCTGCTGCATTCTCTTCGGAAGCGCGCTACGCCGAAGCTGAACAGCATTACAGGAAAGCGGTCGAACTGTGGCAGCTGAAATCTGGCAACGAAGCGTCGGTTGCGTTGACGTTGAGTAACCTGGGCATTCTACTAAGGCGTCAGGCGCGATACTCGGAAGCCGAGATCGTCGATTTGCAGGCGTTGAAGATGCTCGAAGAACTCGTCGGCCCCGAGGATGAGAAGACGGCTGCCGCGCTCAACAATATCGGCGAGTTGTACAGCATGCAAGGCAGGTTCGCCGAAGCCGAAGTATCATTACGGCGCTCGCTCTTCATTCTGGAGAAGACACGCGGGAAGGACGATCCGAATACCGCGGAGGCCATGAGCGGACTGGCTGACCTTTATACGAAACAGGGGAAGAACGAAGCCGCTCAGCAACTACTCGAGCGTTCACTCGACATCGTCGAGAAGGCGTTTGGTCCCATGAGTCATCGGGCGGCCATGAACTTGAACAATCTGTCCGCGGTTTATGAACATCAACACAAATACAGAGAGTCTGAAAAATCGGTACAACGGGCCATCGCGATTTTTGAGCAGACCACTGGTCCGAATCATCCCGATCTGGCCGCAGCCTTGATCAATCTTGCCACCATCCATTTCGATCACCACAGATACAAGAAGGCCATGGAACTCGATCTTCGCGCGCTGAAGATTAATGAAGCCGCCTTCGGTCCGGTACATCCTGTGATCGCCACCAGCCTGAACAATCTCGGCGCCGTCTCATTCCATCTTCACAATTACGCTGGAGCGGAGACGCTTTTCCAGCAAGCGCTCTCCAACTGGAAGGGATCGAATTCTCCAAACCAAGTGCTTAATGGGCGACACGCTACGAAACCTCGGCATGGTGTACGTGGCCGAAGGACGAAATTCCGATGCATTGGAATCCTATAAGAGCGCCATAGAAATTCATGAGGCCGCCCTTGGTCCGAATTGTCCTCCGCTCATCGCCGACCTGGAAGCGTATGCCGGCGTGCTTCGCAGAGTGAACGACTATGCCGGCGCTGAGAAGGCATCGGTGCGGGCATTAGGAATTCAGGTGCGGAATTCGCTGCATCCTTAAACTACTTCATCTCCGGGCTGCTGGCATTGGCGGGCTCGGCCGTCCAGTTCTGGTGGGTGATCATGTTCTGGTCGGAGTAGAAGGAGCGCCGTCCGGTACTGTTGTATACCTTCGGATTGACATTCAGGCTATAGCCGGAGGGCGTGGCTGCCAGTACGAAGGTATACCCATCCTTGTCGCCGGATGCAAGACTGCCGGGAATCAGATCGGCAGCCGACGGCCCCGGTCCTCCGCTGGCCGGCGGCCCAAGCTCCGCCAAGGTGGTCGCGAACCTGCCAAATTGCGACATGAACTGAGCCTGTGCCGTATTGATGGTCTGAATCTCCCTAACGACCGCCATCTCACGGGCGTTCATTTGGGCGACACCCATTTTGGGGACCGCAATCGTAAGAATGATCAAGATGATCGCGATGACGATCAACAACTCGATCAGTGAGAAGCCGAGTGAACGGCGGCGCCTTGAACGCGACTGTTCCATGACACTAATTATGACGCGAAATCACAGCTCAACGTGCACCCGTTTCCGCGGGCTTCGGCTCGGCTACAATCACCGCCGGCACATTCTGATCGTGCACCAGCCGGTTAAAGGCCGCCAGATCTGTACTTACGAGCTTTTTCAACGTTTCCAACTGCGCATTTACCTGACTGGCCAGGCCCTCATAAACCTCTGTGGTTTGGGTGGTGGGCGGGTCGTCGGAGCTTTCCACCGTGCCCTCCAGGGCAGCCAGCTTGTTGTTCAGCTTGATCGGAAAATTAAGCGGGTCCTCGCTGGCGCGGTTCTTGGTCTGGTATAACGCTTCTTCGACCGCCGTCAGCTTCTGGTTCAGGGCCTTGCCCGCGTCCACGACCTTCGCATCTTTCACGCGCTCCGTATAACTGTCGAGCTGCTTGCGAATATCTCGAATCTGAATTACCGCTTCGTTGGTCTGGCTGAGCTTGTTGTGGATCTGAAGCGCCACCTCTAGCTGCCGCTCGTAATCTTGGGGAGTGGTGTTGAGGCGGGGGTCTTTCCTGATCTCGAAAGTTTGCGTCTGCGACTTTCCGTCGGCGGTGAGCCGCACCTTGTAGTTGCCCGGAACGATGGCCGGACCGCGTACATTGCCCGCCCACATGATCAGGCCCGGAAATGTCGCGGCATCGGGATAATGCAGATCCCAGACGAAGCGATTCAGACCGGCCTCCGCGGGAACACGATCAGCGCCGGGCGGACGGCGAGGAGCTTCCTCTTCTTCTTCGCCGCCTTCCGCTGGCTCAGTTCGTCTCGCGACCTGCTTGCTCGAATATTTCCGAATCAGCTTTCCCGAGTTATCGAGAAACTCCAGCGTGACCTCGCCCTTGCGGCTTTTCTTTGAAGGAATAATACACCACCGCTCCCGCCGGAGGGTTCTGTCCCAGTGCTCCGTTTGGTGGTAGGCGAAAGCCACCGCGCAAGGTGCGGAGCGTGTCCTTAGGCTGGAACAGCTTCATGTTTTCCTTTACAGTTAAATCCGCAAGTTGATACACCAGCGGGAGATCATCCAGAATCCAAAATGCCCGGCCTTGCGTTGCGACGACCAATTCTTTGTCGCGCTTATGGAACGCGAGGTCGGTGATGGGCACCACCGGCAGATTGAGCTGGAACGACTGCCAGGCCTGTCCGCCGTTCAACGAAATAAACATGCCCGTCTCGGTACCGGCCACCAGCAGGTCGCGATGGTTCGGATCTTCGCGAATGACGCGCGTGAACGCATTGGCCGGAATCCCGGAGTCGATACGCGTCCAGCTCTTGCCGTAGTCGGTGGTCTTGTAGAGGAACGGATGGAAGTCGTCAAACTTGTACATCGTCGCCGCGAAGTAGGCTGTGCCGGCATCGAAAGGCGATGGCTCGATGGAGTTGATCTGAATCCACTCCGGCATGTTCTTGGGCGTGACGTTGTCCCAATGCTTGCCGCCGTCCTGCGTCACTTGCACCAGCCCGTCATCGGAGCCCGACCAGATCATCCCTTTCTTCACCGTCGATTCGGCGAGCGTGAAGATGGTGTCGTAATACTCGATGCTGGTGTTGTCCTTTGTGATCGGCCCGCCGGATGATCCTTGTTTGGATTTGTCGTTGCGCGTAAGATCGCCACTGATTACTTCCCAATTGGTGCCGCCATTGGTGGTCTTGAACACGTGGTCACCCGCGCAGTAAAGCGTGTTCGGATCGTTGGGCGAAAACACAATCGGATAGTTCCACTGAAAGCGGTACTTCATCACTTCGGCGCCCGCGCCCATCGGATTATCGGGCCAAACGGTCACGTTGCGAAGCTGGCCAGTGCGGTGATTGTAGCGGGTGAGCAAGCCATCATAGGAGCCCGCGTAGACGATCTGTGAATCCTTGGGATCGGGCGCCAGCCAGCCGCTCTCGCCCCCGCCGACATCGTACCAGTCGCGCTGGCTGATGCTGCCATCGTCGCTGCGAGTGGCGATGCGAACTGTGCTGTTATCCTGCTGCGCGCCGTAAGCGTGATACGGAAAATCGTTGTCCAGCGCGACGCGATAAAACTGGGCGGTGGGCTGCTGATCTTGTGTAGTCCACGTCCGCCCGCCGTTGGTGCTGACGTTGGCGCCGCCGTCGTTGCACTCGATCATCCGGTTGGAATCGTTGGGTGCGATCCAGAGGTAGTGATTGTCGCCGTGCGGCGTCCGGATGGACGTGTAGGTCTTGCCGCCGTCGTCGGATCGATAGAAGCCGGTGTTGACGACGTACACGGTGTCATCCTTCATCGGATCCGCGAAGATGCGCGAGTAATACCAGGCGCGCTGGCGCAGGTTGCGCTGCTCGTTGACTTTGGTCCAGGTGCGCCCGCCGTTGTCGGAGCGGAACACGCCGCCGTCTTCGGCTTCCACAATCGCCCAGATACGATCGGACAGTTGCGGCGAAACGGTGATGCCGATGCGCCCGAGAATGCCTTTTGGCATTCCGGGATTGCGGCTCAAATCCGTCCAGGTATCGCCGCCATCGGTGGACTTAAACAGCCCGCTGCCTGGGCCGCCGCTTTCGAGATCCCAGGGCGTGCGGTGCACATCCCAGAACGCGGCGTAGATCACATTCGGACTATTGGGATCGATGATCAGGTCGATAGCACCGGCTTTAGGGCCACGGGTGTAAATCTGCTTCCAGGTTTTGCCGCCGTCGGTGGTGCGGTAGATGCCGCGCTGATCGTTCGGCGCAAATTGATGGCCGAGTGCGGCGACGTAAACGATATCCGGATTCTTCGGATGAATGCGAACCGCGCCGATGTGAAACGTGTCCTGAAGCCCAACATTTTTCCAGGTCTTGCCCGCATCGGTCGACTTATACACGCCATCGCCCGCCGCCGCATTGCCGCGAATATCCGGCTCGCCCATGCCGGCGTAGACGATGTTCGGATCGGATTCCGCCACCGCGATCGAGCCCACCGAGCCGCTTTTGAGCTGGCCGTCCGAGACAGGCGCCCAGTTTACTCCGCCGTCGGTGGTCTTCCATATTCCACCGCCCGTGCCGCCGAAGTAATAAACGCTCGGTTGCGAGGTGACGCCGCTGACCGCCACCGCGCGCCCGCCGCGGAATGGACCGATGTTTCGATACTTGAGTTCCTTGAGGGAGTTGAAGTCAGGCTGAGCGCTGAGCAGCGCAGCGGAAACGACTAGAGCGGCGAGAGTTCTCATAACGGTGGAGATCATAGCATAGGAGATGGGGTGACGGTGACGCTGGAGTGGACCGTCACCGGGCGATGGTGTGGTTCTGTGTTTTCTTGGGCTTACAGCGTTCGGGTGACGCGGGTGACGCAGAATTGAGGAGGACGATAGGGTGTCTGTCATGCCGGAAATTGGACGCGCGTATGCGTCAATTCCAATCTAGCGCATTCGCGGATGGGCCACGGCCCAGATTGCTGCAACGCGTTGAAAAGAGGGACCAGACCGGCAACTCGGAGGCGTTACCAGCGGAAGAGCGATGGGTCGGCTCTCCTGAACAGCCGGCACGGTCGGCTGGGCGCGGCGCAGTGGCTGTTCAAGAAATGACGGCGCGGGTTAGTTTGGTCGCCCAAGATGGTCACGCTGCTGGTAACCGACCAAGCGTCAAACTGCGACAAGAGGGTTGGTCGAAAAGCCTTCAGCATGGCGCGTCAGCAACCGCAATCAGAGTTTGACAGAATCAAGATCGATGCAACAAGCCTGCTGTCAGATCGCTTGCGCCAGCGCGATCGCGCCCAACACACCTGCCCGCGCGCCCAGTCCGGGCTTCACAATCTCCGGAGCCTCGATGTAGCGGTTGAGCAACGCCGACACTCTCGCGCGCACCAAGGGATAAAGCTCCTCGCGCCGCATTATGCCGCCGCCCAGGATGACGCTCTGCGGCGACAGAGCGCAGGTCAGGTTCGCTATCCCGAGCGCGAGGTAATGCGCCTCCAGCGCCCATGCCGGATGATCCGCGGGCAGTGCCTGTGGATGCTGACCCCAGCGCGCTTCAATGGCCGGCGCCGCCGCCAGCCCCTCCAGGCAATCGCCATGGTACGGGCAGTTGCCGGGAAACGGGTCGCGCTCGCGATCGTGCGGCACACGCATGTGTCCCATCTCCGGGTGCCTGCGCCCGTGCAGCAGACGGCCGTTCAGCATGCCGCCTCCCCCAACGCCGGTCCCCACCGTCAGATATAGGAATGTATGGAGCCCTTGAGCCGCTCCCCAGCGGAATTCGCCGAGCGCCGCTGCATTGACGTCCGTATCGAATGCGACCTTCACATGCAGGGCCGCGCGAATCGCGCCCACCAGGTCGAAATTTCTCCACGCCTGCTTGGGAGTCGACGTGATGTAGCCAAAAGTGGCCGATTGCGGATCGGGATCAATGGGCCCAAATGATCCGATGCCCACGATTTCGACGCGTCCGCGCTCTCCAAAGAAATCGAGCACACGACCCACGGTGTCTTGAGGCGTTGTGGTCGGAATCTCGACTGAATCCAGGTCGGTTGGGCTGCTGCCAACCGCGCAAACAAACTTGCTCCCACCCGCCTCGATGCCACCGGCTCTCGACACTTTTCCCAGTTTACGTGGTATTAGGCGGGATCAAAAAGAACGGGCTACAATGTAAGTAGAAATGAATCTCCTCCAAACATCCCGATACGTATTTGTATTTTCGATGGCGCTGCTTGCGATGGCGCAACAGCCTGCCAGACCGCCTGCTCCTCTCCCTCAAACTGCCCTGCCCCCTCAAACGCCGGCGGCGGCAGCACAGCCCGCGGTGGCTCCCGATACGGTGGTAATCACCGTCGGCGCCGAGAAACTGACACGCGCCCAGTTCGAGGAGTTGGTGGCGGCGCTACCCGACCAGGTCCGGTCGACGGCCGCTACTCCACATGGCAAGCGCCAACTCGCTGAACAGCTCTCCGAAGTTATAGCCATCGCGCAAGAGGCCCGAAAACGAAAGTTGGACCAGAGTCCCGCGGTTAAACAGATGATCGCACTGCAGACCGATCAGGTGCTGGCGGGCGTGTTAGCACGGCAAATCGCCAACGAGACCAAACCGGACGAGGCGGCCATGCATGCTTACTTTGATCAGCACAAGGCCGAGTTCGGGCGCGTCAAAGCCAGCCATATTCTGATCCGCTTCAAAGGATCCAACGCGCCAGCGCGGCCGGGCCAGAAGGATCTTACCGATGAAGAGGCGTTAGCCAAAGCGCAGGATATCCGCAAGAAGCTGGTGGACGGCGGCGATTTCGCGGCGACCGCCAAAGCCGAGTCGGACGATGTGGGCTCCGGGGCCAAGGGCGGATCGCTTGGCACCTTCGGCCATGGTCAGATGGTTGCTCCCTTCGAGCAGGCGGCTTTCTCGCTGCCGTTGAACCAGATCAGCGAGCCGGTGAAATCGGCGTTCGGCTATCACATCATTAAGGTGGAAGAGCGAACATCCGAGACGTTCGAAGAAGCGAAGCCCGAGCTTGATAAACAATTCGGACAGATGGGACAGAAATCGACTCGCGAAGCCTTGGATAACATCCATAAGCAGGCCCAGGTCAGCCTCGACGACGCCTACTTCGGCAAGTAGCCTTCACGCCGCGGTAAGTAAAATAGGCTGGTCTTTTGTGATCACCAGCGTGTGTTCGTAGTGAGCGGCCAGGCTTCGATCCGCGGTGCAAATTGTCCACCGATCCATCTGCAGCTCAGAACGCCCGTTTCCTGCGGCGATGATCGGCTCAATGGTGATGACCAGCCCCTCCTGCAACCGGGTGCGGCGCCGAGGATCGTGATAGTTCGGGATGCTTGGTTCTTCGTGAATTGCGCGGCCCACGCCATGCCCGCACAATTCCCGCATCACGCTGAACCCGCAACGCCGCACTTCCCGCTCCACCGATCGTCCGATTTCGTAGACACGATTACCGGCGCGCGCGGCTGTCAACGCCTGTCGAAATGAGCTTTCGGCGCACCGCACCAGGTCGTCCGCGGTTTGAGAGACCTTTCCAACGCGCACGGTAATGGCGGCATCAGCAAAGAAGCCGTCCTTCTCCGCCGTGACGTCCAGCTTAACGAGGTCGCCTTCTTCGATCGCACGCTTTCCGGGAATGCCATGGATCGCTTGGTCGTTCACGCTAATGCACGCCGCACCGGGAAAGCCATAGATCTTAGGCGGCGCCGATTCCGCGCCATACTTTCTCAAAACGGCGGCGCAGACCTGATCCAGTTCTCCGGTGGTGACACCGGGGCGAACCGCTTCGGACATTTCATCCAAAGCTGCCCTCACGATCTTGCCGATAGCCTGCAACTTCTTTAGCTCGGAATTTGATCGGATCGACATCCAATACCACACTACTCTATCCGCTCATTCGAGCAGGCCCGGCGGAGTCATCCGTCGCGGAGCGCCACGCTCGGATCGATTCGCGATGCGGCGCGGGCAGGCAGAAAACCAGCCAACAGTCCGACAGCGGCCAGCACAGCGCAGACCTCCACGAAGTTGCCGGCGTCGGCGGGTTTCACTTGGAACAGCAGGCTCGCGAGCAGCCGGCCGGCCGCAAACGACAAGACGATGCCCAGCGCAAGACCGCGCAACACTAACGACAGACCCTGGCCGAGGATAAGCCGCAGAGTATCCGCCGGCCGCCCACCCAGCGCCGTGCGAATGCCGATTTCCCGAGTTCGGCTGACAACTGAATAAGAAAGCACGCCGTAAATCCCAACTGATCCAAGCAAAAGAGCAAGCGCCGCGAACACCGCCAGCAGCAACGTCTGGAAGCGCGTCTGCGCTACCGATTCAGTCAACTGCTCGCTCATGGTTTGGATGTGGGAGAGCGGCAAATCGGGATCGATGTCGCGCAATCGCCGGCGCAAGGCGTTGATCAGAGACTCGGGAGCAAGAGACCCATCCGTGCGAACTACCAGCGTCATGCTGGCGAACGGAGCCTGCCGGCTGGGAAAGTAGATGGCCGGTTCGGCGCTGCGTCCCAGGCCCGAGTATTTCATGTCCTTCACAAGACCAACGATCTCCGGATCTTGCAACAGAATCCTGCCGAGTGGGCCGAAGCCGCCCGAGACCGCGCGGAGTTTCTGGCCGATCGGATTGCCTCGCGGCCAGTATTGCCGCGCCAGAGCTTCGTTAACAATGACCACCGCCGGAGAATCGGCGCGATCATGATCGCTGAAGTCCCGCCCGGCGATGAACGATGTGCCGAGCGCCGCGAAGAACCCTGGGCTGATCATGCGATGCCAAGCGCTTTGGTCCTCGGGCTGGCGAAGCGCCGGCAACGAAAGAAACCGGAAAGGAAGCCGGTAGTCGAAATCCTGAGCCAGCGGAAGGCTGGTGGTCTCGCCGGACGCCTTTACTCCTGGCAACCGCTCCGCCGTCGCGCGAATACGATCGAATGTGTTGGCGACGTCGGAGGCCTTGGCGTAGCGCGCGACCGGGAGCGAGATGTTGGCCGTCAACACCTGCTCGGTGCGGAATCCCGGGTCCACGTTGACAAGCAGCGCAAAACTTTTTATCAGCAGACCCGCGCTGTTGACGAGAACCACAGCCAGCGTAACCTGAGCGATAACCAGGACATTACGGCCATGCCGGTCGCGAGCGCCTCCGCTTTCGCTGCGCCCCGTTTCCTTGAGTGCGGTCGCAAGATCAGGCTTGCGTGCCCGCAGTATCGGCGCCATTCCAAACAACAGGCCGGAGGCCACACTGATTGCGAGCGTGTAGACGAGCACTGGCAGGCTGAGCGTGACATCGTGAATGCGTGGAACGCTGGCGGGGCCAAATGCGCGAACGCTGCGTACACCCGCAATGGCGATGAACAGCCCGGCACAACCTCCAGCCATCGCGAGCATCAGGCTTTCGGTAAGAAATTGCCGCGCCAGACGGCCGGCGCTCGCTCCGAGCGCCGCGCGAACCGCCACCTCCCGCTGCCGCGCCGACGCTTGGGCGAGCAGAAGGTTGGCCACATTGGCGCAGGCGATCAGCAACAGGATACCCACGCTCGCGAGCAAAACCAACAGCGCCGGACGCGAGCTGCCCACTAAATCATCAGGCAACGGACGCAGGCCGACACCCCAATCGGCATTGGTGTTGGGGGATTCGGCGGCGATCCCCCGAGCGATGGCGTCCATCTCGGACTGCGCGTTCGCCAGTGTGACGCCGGGACGCAGCCGCGCCATAGCGTCCATATAACGAGGCGTGGGGCGCTGGCGGTAGTAGCGGATGCCGTTGTTCCACACTTGCGCGTCGCCGGAAAAATGAATGCCCGGCGGAAGAATACCGACCACGGTGGTTGCAAGTCCATTGACCCCAATCGCTTTGCCTATGATGCCGGCGTCGGAGCCATAGCGGCGCTGCCACAGTTCGCTGGTAATAAGCGCGACGTCCGGACCGTTGACCAACCCCTCCTGCTCGGTCATGCCGCGCCCCAGAATCGGCTGGATGCCGAGCGTTCCAAGCAGCGAGGGCGTCATGCTGATGCAGGGCAGGCGCTCCGGATCATGGCCGGCGTCCGTTAGATTCACTTCGTTGCGCCAGTATCCGGCGAAGGCCTCCAACAGACGGCTGCGATCTTTCCAGTCGTAGAAATCCGAGGGTGAAACAAAGTAGCGCTGCACGCCGGTCTTGGCCTGTTTTTCGAAAAGATTAACCAGGCGGCCGGCTTCTTTATACGGCAGGGGTTTTATCAGAACGGTTTCGACGACGCTGAAGATAGTCGTGTTAGCGCCGATACCGAGCGCCAGGGCGATGAGAGCAATCGAATAAAGGGATGGTCGCGAACGCCAGGTGCGAATACCATTGCGCAGGTCCTGCCGAAGAGTGTCGAAACCCATACAGAAACACTACCGAGCGGCAGTCGGAAAGTTACTGTCTCACTCCATCCGCTCCGCCCACTTCAGAAATCGCGCTAGATCGTCGCGCCGTTGCCACACAAAGCGCCAGAAGTCCTGGAAGCCGATCTCTTCAGCCGGAGTTCCCCAGTACGTTTCCATGCGCCAGCACAGAAAGGGACTACGCCACGGCCGCAGGCGGTAGCCCCGGGTGGCGCGCCACAGGAAGCGCAGCATCAGCGCGGGAGTGTCTGGCTAACGGTTTTCTTGGTTGGATCGTCCGGCGTGGCGTAATAGCCGGTGCGGGTCCGAACCAGCGCATGACCAGGGCCGTTCACGGTTACTTTAATCTGGCGGAAGCTGCCGTCCATTTGCGGACTGGTGGGCGAATAGGCAAGGGTATATTGATTGCGAATTTCGTGCGCGACCTGCAAGGCGATCTGATCCACATCCGCGACACCCTTGGGATAGAAGGCCAGTCCGCCTGTTTCTCGCGCTAGTGTGTCCAGAGCGCGTTTGGCGATCTTGGCCTCGTGCCGCTCTTCCTCGTTGAGCAACCCAATCGAGAAAATCAGAATTTCATCTTGCTGCGAACGGCTGACCAGCCTCTCCAGGTTGATAGTGCTGGCGTTGTCGTTGCCGTCGGTGATCACGAGCAGAACCTTCTTCTGCCGCTTCCCTTGCTTCTTCAGATAGTCAATGCCCCCGCTGATGGCATCTCGCATAGCGGTGCCGCCCCGTGAATCGATGCGCGCGATTCCGTCCTGCATAGCCTTAATATCACTCGTCATCGGGACATCCAGCCAAGGCTCGTCATTGAAATTGACAATGAAGACCTCGTCCTGGGGATTGGACGCCTTCACCATGTCGAGGGAGGCGATCTCCACCTTCTGCCTCTTTTCCTTCATGCTGCCGCTATTGTCAATAATGATACCGAGGGATATGGGCACATCCTCGCGCTTGAAAATCTTGATCGGCTGCTCGATGCCGTTTTCAAAGACTTTGAATGAACTCTGCTTGAGATCCGTAACCAGCTTGCCATTCTTGTCCGCCACGCTGATCGGCAAAACCACCAGCCGGGTGTCGGCCCGAAAGGTTACGTCGTCGCCCGAAGACGAATTGGCCGGCGGCTTTCCGGTCTGCGGGGTGGCGATCCAGCAAAAAAGTAGGAAGCTGGTGAGGAAGCTACTGAGAAGGCGCATAGTATCCGAGGCGGTAAAAAGGCTTGAGTGGCGGTAGGCCGCGTGGCTGCACCAGTTTCACTTGAACGTGCCGGTATTTGCCATCGCGCACCAGGTTCTTGGGCGTGTAATAAAGCATGTACTGATTCCGCAGCTCAATTCCGATCTTGGCGGCTATATCGGCGAGTTCGTTGACGTTTTCTACATTGTAACTCCGTCCGCCCGTCAGCTCCGCGACTTCACTCAGTAAACCCGGCCCGGACATTTCCTCCGGAGTTCGCCCCCGCGTACCCATCGACTCAAAGATCCCAATTCCGTATATCTGTACATCGGCTTCCCGAACCGCATTCTTTACGTCGCTCTCGGTGTAGCGGCTGTTGTTGTCGCCTCCGTCGGAGATAATCAAAACTGCTTTGCGAGGATTGCGCGCCTTTTTCATGGTGTTCATGGCCATGTAGACGCCGTCCAGCAACGCAGTCTTGCCCTTGGACTGGGTGAAGGTCAGCCGGCTCTGGATGTCCTCAGTGTCGGTGGTGAAAGGCACCACCAACTCCGGCCGGTCGTTGAACTCGATCAGAAAAAACTCGTCCTCCGGATTGGCCGTCTTGAAGAATTGGACCGCGGCCTGGCGGGATTTTTGCAGCTTGGGGCCCATGCTTCCGCTGGTGTCGAACACCAAGCCAACGGACAGGGGCGCGTCTTCGCTCGAAAACTGAAGTATGCTCTGTTCGACTTTATCTTCAAATACCTTGAAGTGTTCCTTCTCCAGGCCGGTGACGAAACGATTGAGCGGATCGGTGACGGTCACGGGAATCTGAACCAGGGTGGTGTCGATGCGAATGCTCGCCGCGCGCCGCTCCAACTCCGATGGCTTGGCATCTTTATCGGCCGGCTTAACACGCGGGACCACGGAAACTTTCGGGTCGTCCAAGCGCTCTTCTTGGGGAAAGGCCGAAGGTACAGTCATTCCCGCCAAGCAGGCAGCAATCAGAGGGAAATAGGGACGGAATCCCCGGACGTTCGAAAAGGTCTGCGCCACCGTTTTACAACCGCCTTGGTCTCGAACGCTTCCAGTATAACACCGCTCCGGCGGAACAGTCCTAAAAGTTCTTGGTACTGTAGCGTTGGCCGCCGACCCTGGAAAAAATACGTGCCGCCTTCCTGGCTCGTTGAACTTCTCCGAACAAAACAAAGGCCGTTGCAGGTTGGAAATCGAGTTGCTGGAAGTCGCCCAAAGGAGCCGAAAGGAGACCTTCAGATGTCGATGTCAAAGCTTAGCGTTTTTGTATCGATCACCGGTTTTGTATTGATCGCCGGCGCATTGAGCGCCCAAGTGCGGACCCCACCGCCGCCCCCGGCGCCGCAGGTCAACCCAGCGCCGCAAGCCAATGACGACCAGCCTATTTTTCGCGTGACCGTGGTGGAGCGCACCACCAACGCCGTAAGCTATCGGCATCGCAGCGGTTGGACCAAGGTGGACCTGCATGGCACCCCACTGGCGCCGGACGCTACGGGCCATGCCGACGTCAATAGCCGCCCTGGCTACATCGAAGCGAAGGCCGAGATGCACCGCCTGCTGCCGGCCTCGCAGTATGGTCCCGAATACATGACCTATGTACTATGGGCCATCACTCCCGAAGGGCGAGCCAAGAATCTGGGCGAAGTGGTGCTCGACAACGGCAGCTCCCATCTCGACGTCACTACTGACCTGCAAGCCTTCGCGCTCATCGTTACGGCGGAGCCATACTTCGGCGTCACCCAGCCCAGCGATGTGGTGGTCATGGAGAACATCATCCGCGAGGACACCGTTGGCAAGATCGAGCAGATGAGCGTGAAGTATGACCTGCTGAAGCGCGGCACGTACACCATGCACGCTCAGCCAGGCCGGTACCATCAGGTTAAGAACGACAAGAGAATCCCGCTGCAGCTGCTCGAAGCCGAGAACGCAGTCCAAATCGCTCAGTTGGTGAATGCCGATCAATACGCCAAAGATACCTACGACAACGCGCAACAGTTGGTAAAACAGGCCGAAGCGTATCAGGCGCGAAACGCTGGCTCCAAGCCGGTCATCATGACCTCCCGTGAAGCGGTGCAGGCCGCCGAGACGTCCCGGCTGCTGGCGTTGAAGCGACAGGAAGACGAGAGAATCGCACAGGAGAAAAAGGAAGCCGCGGATCGCGAAGCGGCCGCTCGCGCACAAGCCGATGAACAAACGCGTCAGAGACAGTTAGCCGACGCTCAGGCTGCCGAGTCCGCTCGCCAGGCTGCCGAGTCCGCTCGCCAGAAAGCGCTGGCCGATGCGCAGGCCCAGGCCTCCGCCGAACGTGCTGCCGCCGAGAGAGCAACTGCCGACGCCGCCCGGGCACAGGCCGAAGCCGAGCGTTTGCGCGCCGAACGTGAGCGCGCCGCCGCCGACGAACAACAGCGCCAGGCCGATCAAGCCCGTCTGCAGGCTCAGCAGGCGCAACAGCAAGCGCAACTGGCCGATCAGGCTCGTTTACAGGCCGAGCAGGCACAGCAACAGTTGCGGCAGCAGCTGTTACAGCAATTCAATGTGATTCTGGAAACTCGCGACACAGCGCGCGGACTGATCGTCAACATGTCCGACGTTCTGTTCGATTTCAATAAGTACACGCTGCGGCCCGCCGCACGGGAGAAGCTGGCCAAGATTTCGGGGATCATTCTTTCGCATCCGGGTTTACGGCTCGAAGTGGATGGCTACACCGACAGCATCGGCACCGAGGCCTATAATCAGAAACTATCCGAAGAGCGCGCCGACGGCGTGCGAACATACCTGGTCAGCGAAGGCCTATCCTCGGACATCGTCGTCTCCAAGGGCTTCGGGAAAGAAAACCCAGTGGCCTCCAACGACAATGCCGCCGGACGGCAGAAGAATCGCCGCGTCGAGATGGTAGTGTCCGGCGATATCATCGGGCAACCCATCGGAGGCATCCGCTCCAGCCGGTAAGTGTCCGGTGTGCGCATGAGTGCGCACACGGCGCCCAGGAGTGCGTGATGCCGCGAGAGCGGGACGGGGGCGTCCCGCGCGGACCAGGGGTCCGCCCCACGATGCTCTACTGACTCACTGCAATCGTGACGTTGCTTCGGACTCGTGATCCCGCCCATCTGAATCTGGAGGGGGACCGCGTTTCCAGGTGGAACATTGGGAATCACGATATTCACTTGGTTCACGCCCACGAACTGCGGCTGCAGACCAGAGAATAGAACCTGTGCAGACATGCCCCCCACCAGCACCGTTGGCGTGTTGAGCGTATGGGCGAGGCCGGTGGGCAGAATGGCGCCGTCCGCTGGTGTATTGTCCACTTGACCCAGGCCGGTTGCGTAAATGATAATCGCGTCGCCCACCTTCACCGAATGAGTGGTTAAACCCGGGATGCTGCCCGCCGGCTGAGCGAGCGTTCCATCGACATTCTGCGCGATGGCGAGAAGGCTTGGCGTGGCGAAAATGCCGGGTGAGAACGGACCCACCGTGACCTGCGCCGGCGCGGAAGTTCCGCTATCCGATGTGACCGTCACGCTGACATTCTGCGTCGCGCCGGCGGGTACCAGCTCCCAGGGAACCTGTGCGTTCACCTGTGTGCCAGACACATAGACCAGGGGCGCGTTCATGGTCGTACCGCCGTTGGCCCATTGAACGGTCACGCCGCCTAGGTTGGTGGATAGGGGAATTGTGTCCGCCTGCGCCATGGCCGAGGCCAAGTTGCTGCCAAAAATCGAAACCAACGAACCAGCCGTTATAGGCTGGCCGGTGGCAAAGCTCGCACCGTTCAAAACGCCGCCATTGGCGATGCTGGGCGGTTGTGCCAACGCCAAGCAGCTCATCGCCAGAAAGAGAAAAAACACTTGAATGCGCATGGTAGTCCTGCGTTAACTATAGGCCAGCCGTCGGCCTGCTTCAATAACTTACACGTAAAAGTTTTGTGAAAACTCAGGGTTGCGGATAGGCAGACCGCTGCAGCTTCCGCCATGTTTCCGAGACTTCCGGATCGCGCGCGTGGTCGAGATCAAACGCGACTTCAGCTTCGGCCAAGGCCTGCTCGTGGCGACCGGTTGCTTCTAGCAATTGAGCGAGCACCCAATGCGGCTTGAACCAGTTCGGCGCCCAGGCGATGGCGTTGCGCAACGAGCGCTCCACTCCAGCCGGGTTGTTTTGCCCGGCCAGCAGCTGGGCGAGATTGTACCAGGCATTCTGCCGGTCCTCGGCGGTCTGAGTGGCGCGAATCGCAGCTTCCACGGCCTGCTGGGCAGCTTGCACTCGCGTAGATAAGACAGGCGTACGGGCCGCGAGTTGCGCCATCGCGCGTGAATAGTTAAGGTCAGCGCCGGCGCCAGGCGGCTCCCACCGAAGCACGACCAGATATTCTTTCGCAGCCGCCGAGGCATCGCCTGATTCGATTCGCTGGTTTGTGGCGGCCAAGGCGCGGTCGGCCACCAGCAGGCGGACTGCGAATGCAGCGAACAATAGACTCGCAGCTAGTCCCACAGGAAAAAGCCAACGGGTGCTTCTTCTCTCCGGCATAGCGTCCTCGGGCTCCGCCACCAACAGCGCGATCAGCAAATAAAAGTACAAGGCCGTCGCGACCACGAACACCGTAAATTGCTGGCACACCAGCGACGCCGCCAGGGCGGCCGCAAGCTCGGGTACCGCTCCCTGACGGTCACGGCTCAGTACACTAGCGCGCCGCCTGGCGGCCCAGATCGCCAGACCACAAAAACCGAGCAACAGCAGCAAACTGGCGGCGCCACGCGTCGTAAGCGCATCGAGAAATATGTTGTGCGGCGACTCGTGATAGAAATCCGGATAGCTCCGCGCCAGGTCTGCCGATTCATAGCGTGGAAATTCCGTAGCGAAAGTTTCCGGTCCGAAGCCCAGCAGAGGGTGATGGAGCGCCATGCGCAGCGAGTCGCGCCACAGCAGCAGGCGCGCTCCTCCCCAGACGTCTTCGGTCGACCAATGCACGCGGGCCCGCAATTTAGTCCCCGCGGGAGACAAAAAGAAAATGGCGCCACAGGCTGCTACCGCGATACCGATCATCCATGCGCGCGCTCGGATCCGCGGGCGGTTCAAGATTACGAGGACCGTCGCTCCTGCCAGCAGGCCTAGCAGGGCCGAGCGCGTCCCACCCAGCACGATGGCGATAATGCTGAGAATCAGATACTCCCAGCGCCGCCAGCCTCGCCCATCTCGCCGGCTCCAATCGCGCCAGTGCTAACCCGAAGAATGTCACGATTACCAGCCAGGCCGCGAAGTAGTCAGCATGGCCGAGGGTGCCGGGTGGCCGGACGATCGTGAACGTTCCTTCGCCCGCCTGATAGGCCGCAGCCGGCAGCCATGGATCCCAACCGAAATATTGCGCGATTCCGTACAACGCAGCTAGCCCGCCGCTGGCGACCGAGGCCCGGAGCAGTGCGCGAATATTGTTTTGGTCCGCCGCGAGCCAGGCTGCCGAAAGCAGCACGAATAACAGGAGTCCGCTCTCGACGATAAATCCGTACCGGCGCCAGTTGCCGCCGTTCAGCGAAAGCAGCGGATAAGAGGAAAAAGCAGTCGCGATTGCGCTCCCGAGCCACGTCAAACCGATGAGGTAAACAAACCAACGGCCGGCCGGCGCTCGGAGCAGAACGTGAAGATTGGATATGTTTGCGGTCGGATATAACAAAATTAGCGACAAACCGAATAGGAGGATCGCTATTTTCGGCGTAATATCGAAATAAGAGAGCAGACCGGGCGTTATCACCAAGGGCACCAGCGCCGCAACCAGCGGCACGAGAATGTGCATATCGATCAGCCTAACGCAGGTCGTGTTGCGAGGTCACATGTATCATTCGAGGCCGTATGTATCAAACGTTTGATGCATTCGAATACGTGGATTATCTGCGGCGCCGGTGGCGAGTGATCGCGGCCGCTTGCGGCGTCGCGCTGTTCTTATCGCTGGGAGTTAGTCTGCTGCTTCCGAAACGCTACACGGCGACGGCCAGCATCGTCATCGAACCTCCGGGCGGCAATGACGTGCGGCTCTCCACCGCAGTCAGCCCCGTGTACCTCGAATCTCTCAAGACCTATGAGCGATTCGCGGCCAGCGACACGTTGTTTGCCCGGGCGGCCGAGCGCTTTCATTTGCTGAAACCCGGAACAGGACAGTCCATCGAATCGCTGAAACGTCAGGTTTTGAAAGTCGCCAAACTGCGCGACACGAAAATCCTAGAGATCAGCGTAACGCTGGCTGACCCCAAAACGGCCCAGAGTCTGGTGCAGTATCTGGCCGACGAAACCGTGACCGCGAGCCGCGTGGAGAGCATGGTCTCGGATACGGACTTCGTCGCCAAGGCGCAGAAGCAGACCAACGAGGCGCACCTCCGCCTCGAACAAGTTCAAAAGGAATCGGCCGATGTGGCGGTGAATGCTCCTATCGAGGCTCTCCAATCCGAAGTCGACACCGCCGTCGAATTACAAGGCAAGGTCCAGCAACAACTCGTGGCGGCGGAGGGCGATATTGCCGAATACCAGCAACAAGCGCAGGCGGGCGGACAATTTGCCAGCGAGCAACTGCAGGCCGCGCGGGCCCGAGCTGCGCTGCTTCAAAAGCGATCGGACGACTTGGCCCGCGACATTCAACAAAAGGGCAAACTTCTCGCTAGTCGGGCTGCCAAGCGGGAACAATTGCAGACCGAGACAAAACTGGCGCAATCGGCTTACGAAGGTCTCTCCAATCGTCTGCATGATCTCGAGATCACGGCCGGATCGCATGCTGAGCAACTTCGTGTCATCGACCCGGGCATCGTTCCCCAGCGGCCTGGCTCTCCCAACATCCCGTTGAATGTCGCGGTCGCGCTGTTTCTGGCGCTGGCTTCCTCAATCGCCTACCTCAGCGTGGCGTTCGCGTATCGCCGCAAGCCCCCAGCTTTTGAACCGGCCATACACCGCGGAATGCGCGCATGATTCCGGCTGCGGGCACGCGCGATCGGCGTGAGCTTTGGATCGGCCTCGCGCTCGGTCTGTACGCAACCGCAATCGCGCTCACCCCCGGAGTTGTTCCTAAGGCCGCACTTTGTGCCCCGCTTGTCCTGATTCCACTCGCCTGGCGATTGCTCGCGACATCCACCGCCTGGCTGACGCTGTTCTTCGCTTGCGCGCTGCTGGCCCCGCCGCTACCCATCCGGCTAGGCGATTCCGGACCGCACGTCGCGCTCCTGATTGCCAGCGCGGGCCTGTTCATCGGACTATTACGCCTCCCGGAGTGGCGTTTCCGGCCGGATGCATTAGCTGTGTCGCTCCTCGGGATCGGGTTCGTCTTCGCTTGCAGCCTAAGCATGGCTGCTCTCTATTCCGGTCCCACCGTCGCGGCAGGAAGCCTGGCGCGCGTGCTGCTGTTCGGAATCTCGATCTACGTTTTCCTCTATGTGCGCGACGGCCCATTCCGAGCGCGGCTTGAACAAGAATTTCGAGCCCTCCGCTTCTTGTACTGGGCGGGCGTCCTATCTGCTTTGTTCGCCTGCGTGGATTTTTACTTCCAGTTTCCAACTCCGGCCGGATATGAGCAGCAGTTCATCTGGCTCGCCACCGGTGTGTACCGCCGGGCGCAAGGCGTCTTCTATGAAGCCAGCACGCTTGGCAACCTGTGCGCGTTCTTCTTGGAGATGATCGCCGTCGCGATGTTCCGTCCAAAACCGGGCCGGCCTTTTTCCCGCCTGGCGCTATTCTCCGGGGGCGCGGTCCTCACAACCGCTCTGGTTTTGTCTTTTTCTCGAGCATCGCTGGTGAACCTGGCGGTCGCTTTGGTCGTTCTTTTGTGGCTGCACCGCAAGCACATCCGCTGGCCCCGCCTGGTGATCACCGTCGGATTGTTTGGCGCCAGCGCTGGCGCTATTCTCCTGGCAGCCTTCCCCGCCTTCACTGGAATGGCCTGGCTGCGCCTCTTTAACGCGCTGCAATACTTCTCCGAATCGCCCAACGCGGTACTTTCCGGGCGCGTCGCGAGCTGGCAAACGTTACTCAGCTTCCTGGCCTCGAACCCCTGGCACGCTCTGTTGGGTGTGGGCTATAAGACACTTCCATATTCAGATTTCATAGGCGCCACGTCCGTCGGCGACAATACCTATCTCACACTGCTAGTAGAAACAGGCGTAGTTGGGCTGGCAGCCGTCATCGCCCTCAACTCCGCGGTTCTTGTCTATGCTTATCGCGCGGCTCGGTCGGCCAGCCCCCTGCGTTCCTTCTGCGGCACATGGATGGCGTGCTTCTGGACTGGGCAAGTAGTACAAATGTTCTCGGCCGATTTGCTCACCTATTGGCGGGTGCTTCCGGTCTACTTCTTCGTTCTCGCTCTGGCGGTGCGCGAAGAAGCGCGATGACGCCCAGCATTCGCCATAGCCCCGCCTGCACCATTACATAACGGTTAATAACCGCTTGACTCGCCCTCCAAAGGGTGATATATTGCGGCAACGCTATCGTTAACGTCTTAATCCGGGTCGTGACGTTTCATCGGGGCTAGAGGGTAGTCGGTCAATAGCGCCGCCCACGTCGGCAGACCCTTGGCTTGAGGTGTGTTTTCGCGCCGAACGGTACATGCGTGCTGTCATCGGCCAGCTAACGGGAAAGGGAAAGGGATGAAGATGTTGTCAATTTCTAAAAGACTTATCTGGACCGCGGGGCTCGCGCTGCTGTGGACGTGTTTGGCCGGCCTGCCGCTGTTCGGTCAGGGTTTCTATGGGACGGTACGAGGGTTGGTAACCGATCCGAACGGAGGCGTGATCGCGGGCGCCAAAGTTACGCTCATTAACGAAGGGACATCCGAGCAGCGCGACCACCGAACACCAGCGGCAGCGGCGAGTACAATTTTCCCGACGTTGTCCCTGGAACATATTCAGTGAACTGCGAGGCTCCCGGATTTAAGAAATTCGAGCGGAAAGGCATTATCGTCGCCACACAGGCATCGGTCACGGCCGATGCGAAACTGGAGGTCGGTCAGGTGTCTGAGAGCGTCCAGGTCACGGAAGTGACTCCCCTGATAGAGTCTTCCAATGCCTCCCAGGGTCAGGAGCTCGACAACCAGAAACTTAGCGACCTCCCCAATCTGGGCCGCAACCCGTTCATGATGTCCAAGCTGTCAAACAACATCGTTCAGGTAGGTCCTCCCGCCTACAATCGCATGGAAGATCAAAGCGGATCTTCGATGATCTCCATTGCCGGTGGCCCGGTTCGCGGTAACAACTACCTGCTGGATGGAGTTCCAATCACTGACTCCAACAATCGAGCCATCATCATCCCCACGCTGGAAACCGTGGAGGACGTGAAGATCCAAGCCAACACCTACGACGCCGAAATGGCGCGCACCGGCGGCGGGATGTTCAACACCCTGATGAAATCCGGCGGTAACACCTACCATGGCAGCGCGTATGGCCACCTTCGCGCACCAGTTGGGATGCAAATAACTTCTTCAGCAATGCAGCCGGTATTCCCATTGCCGAGCAGCCCAACAAGACCTGGGGCGCGAGCTTCGGCGGCAAGATCTGGATTCCTCACATTTATGACGGGAAGAACAAGACGTTCTTCTACCTGGGCGTTGAGCACTACGACGACCGGTCCTCGGACTCCTCCAATTTCAACCTGCCGACTTTAGCAGAGCGCGGCGGCGATTTTTCACACTCCTTCGTATCGGCCGGCGGAGGGCTGATAAAGGTGATTAACCCGCAAACCGGAGCCCCATTCTGCTGGCAACATTATTCCCGCCTCCCAGCTCACGCAACAAGGCTTGGCTATCGCCGCCACATATCCGGTTCCGACCAGCACGCCATCGTACTATGGCGCCAACGACTACGCATTATCTTCTTCCATCAAGGCTCGCGCCGTTCAGTATACGGCTAAACTCGACGAGGATTTCACCAGCTGGTGGCGAATGACCTTGAGCTATGCACGGTACTACTCGCTGGAACCCGGCGACACTTGGTGGGGTGAGTCCACCCAGTCCGGTTGGCGGCTCCTGCGACGGGTGGATGCGACTGCGGTGAATAGTATTTTCACCATCAATCCAACGACAGTTCTTACGATGCGGTACGGCTACAACCGATTCCCGAATTTCGATTACAACAGCTCGCAGGGATTCAATATCGCCAGTCTGGGGATGAACAATAACTTTGTAAATCCGGCCTCAGCCGAATTCCCGCAGATCAACATGACCAGCCTTTACTCGTTGGGCGACACCGGCGACTGGGATTACTACTCCGAGGCCTCGCATAATTTCTCGACCAGCGTGGACAAGTCCATGGGCCGCCACAGCCTTAAGTTCGGCTTTCGATTATAGGTTAATCGCTACGTCGGGTTCGGGCCTCAATTGCCCAACAGGCTGCTACACTTTCAACACCAGCTCGACCAATAGTGTGACCGGCATCGATTTGGCGGATCTGCTGCTCGGGCGGCCCTTTGACCGCACTGCCGACAACGCCATAACGTTGACTGACCTGATCCCCTATTACGGCTTGTACGTCCAGGACAATTTCCGCTGGACGAGTAAGCTGACCATTAACATGGGGCTCCGATGGGAGCATGAAGGCGGCATTTACGAAGACCACAACGGGCTAATAACGGGTTTCAATACCACGGCAGCGAACCCGATCGCCTCGCAGGTGTCCGGCCTGAATTTGGTAGGCGTCGCGCAATATGCAGGCGTCGGCGGAGCGCCCACGTCGGTTGGCAATTACCCAGTTCTCAAAGTGGGGCCCGCGCGTCGGAGCTGCATATCAGCTCAACAGCAAAACCGTGCTCCGCGGCGGCTATGGCTTGTTCTGGGCTCCGCAGATCTACCTGGGTGGGCCACTTGGCACGCCAGGTTATGCTAATACCACTGAGTACACTGGCAACTTCACAACCAACCAATTGGCAAATCCGTTTCCGACCGGGCTGCAAGCCCCTGTGGGCAACACGCTGGGTGGGCTCGTCCAGGTCGGAGGTCCCCTGAGCTTGGTCGATCCGAAAACCAGCGCGCCCCGCGTGCATCAATATTCCGTAGACGTGCAGCGCGAGTTAGGCGGTGGAGTAGCTCTCGAAGTCGGCTATGTCGGTTCCCATACATCCGATCTCACATTGGGTATCGGCACCGGCGGGGTCAACATCGACGCCCTCAACCCCAGTTACCTGAGCCAGGGAGCGACTGCCCTCAACGCGTCGGTCCCGAACCCCTTCGCAAACTCGGCTTATATCAACTCCATAGGAGGCACGTTGTCAGGCCCCACGATACAGGCCTTCCGTCTCCTGCTGCCTTACGCAGCCTACACTTCAGTAAAAGAAATATTCGGTACGCATACGGCCAGCGGCGCGGGCAACGCTGACCACGCAAACTACAACTCACTCGTTATCCACGCCACCAAGCGGTTCAGTCATGGCCTGGTGTTCCTAAGCAACTTTACATGGTCCAAGAATATGGATGCGAGTTTTGCAGGCGTCGGGAGCAATCTCAATGGGCAGCCCGCAACGCAACCTCAGAATCCCTATACGTTCGCGGGCGAGTATAGCTACTCGACCGTGGATGCCCCGTTCCGTTGGGCGACTTCGATTTCGTATAACCTTCCGTTCGGTAAGGGCCAGCCCTTTGCAGGCAACGTTAATCGGGCAACCGACTATATCATTGGTGGATGGGTCATCAACACTGTTTCCGTCTTTCAGAGCGGTTTCCCGCTCCAGATCATTCAGAATAACGCCAACTCCGCGTACGGTTACGGCGCGCAGCGCCCGAATATGACCAGCACTTCGCCTGTGACCAGCGGCAGCCTCGAGCAGCGCCTCTACAATTACATCAACCCTGCCGCGTTCACCCTGGCGCCCGCGGCTACTTTCGGCAACACTCCCCGCACTTTGGGCAATTTGCGCGGTCCGACCGAGGCGAATTGGGACATCTCCGATCTTCAAGAACTTCCCCTTTGGCGAACGGGTGAAGGCGCAGTTCCGGGCTGAAGCGCTCAACGCCTTCAATACACCGTATTTCTATTCGCCGAACTCGAATATATCGAGCGGGTCTTTCGGACAAATCAACAGCCAGGCGAACTTCGCCCGGCAACTGCAGCTCGCGATTCGTGTGACGTTCTAACTCAAAGTGGCCTCAAAGCATCTAATCCTGGGCACGATCCTCGCGTTCGTGCCCAGTACGCTTCTCGTTGCCCACATCACCATCTGGCCGAAGGAATCTGCTCCCGGCGCGCGTGAACGATACACCATGCGTGTACCTAACGAGAAGCAAGTCGCTACCGTTCGGATCGAAGGCGATTTCCCGGCTGAGCTGAATGTCTATGATTTTGAATTCAAGTCCGGCTGGAAGATGGACTTCAAGAAAGACGACAAGGGCAAGATCACCGGCGCCACCTGGACCGGAAAAATCGCTCCTTACGAATTCGTCGAGTTCGGGATGCTGGGTCTGAATCCGAAAGAGGGCGCCAGCCTGACCTGGAAATTCGTCCAATATTACGAAGACGGCATGAAGGAGGAGTTCATCGGCCCGTTGGGCTCCCGCTATCCTGCACCGGTCGTCACTCTGAGGAAGATCGACACATCCACAAAGTAGCAGGGCGCGCGGACAGTGCTACAATCGCGTCCATGAAAAGTCTTGCTTTCGTTTCAATTTTTGTTGCGGGCGGTGCCTTGGCCGCGCCCGTGCAGGAGTTCTCCACCTCCGTCGGAACCCTCAGGATCACGCCCATCCAGCACGCCAGCCTCATGATCCAGGCCGGTGGCAAGGTCCTGTATATCGATCCCGCGCAAGGCTCCTTCGATAAGTTGCCTCCGGCCGACTACATCCTCATCACCGATATTCACGGCGACCACATGGCGCCCGATATCGTGAGCAAACTGAAAAAGTCCGGAACGGGTACGGAAGTTGTCGCGCCTCAGGCCGTCGCCGAGAAAGTGTTCGGCTCCAACGTCATTTCTTATGGACAGATGAAGACGTTGGGACCCTTCACTGTGGAAGCCGTCCCAGCTTACAACCTGACCCGCGGGCCCTCCGCCGGCAAGCTGTTTCATGACAAGGGCCGAGGCTGCGGCTATATCGTGACCTACGGCGGAAAGCGGTTTTATTTTTCGGGCGACACCGAAGGAACCCCTGAAATGAAGGCGCTCAAGAATATCGATGTCGCTTTCGTCTGCATGAATCTGCCCTACACCATGACGCCCGAAGAGGCCGCGGACGCGGTGCGCGCATTCCATCCGGCGATTGTTTATCCGTATCACTACCAGGGCTCCGATACCATGGCTTTCAAGAAGGCGCTGGACGGCTCCGGGATTGACGTGCGGCTGCTGGATTGGTATGGGAGCTAAAAGGTTTCAAAGTGAAAACTTGTTTGATGATCTTTGCTATGACCGCAAGTGCGGCGACCATACCTCGCATGCCCGACGGCAAGCCCGATATCAGCGGCATATGGGACCACCCCTTCGTCATCGACATGAGCAAAGATGGACGCAACGACAATTGCGGCGCGCGTGTGAAGGGCTGCAGCCAGAAAGGGCCGGGCGGCGAGCTGCCCATGACGCCCTGGGCGGAGGACTGGATCAAGAAATTCGACCCCTCCAATTTCGATGCCACTGGTCACTGCAATCCCATGGGCTACACACGCTCGATGAACGCGCCGGTTCCTACCCAGATTGTCCAGACTCCCAAGCAAATCGTTTTCCTGCACGAGTCCATGTTTGCGTTTCATGTCGTTTACCTAGACGGGCGCAAGCATCCGACGCCGGACGAAGCCGCGGAGACTACCTGGTATGGGCACTCGGTCGGCCACTGGGAAGGCGACACCATGGTCGTCGATACTGTCGGCCCGTTCTTCGGCTCACCCAAGCAGTTATTGGACACGCGCGGTCACGCGATGAGCGACGAGCTACATGTGGTGGAGCGATTCCAGCGGCTGGACGCCACGCACCTGGGATACGAAGTCACCATTGAAGATCCGAAAGCGTTCACCAAACCTTGGAAGAACGTCCGGACGTGGGTGTTGATGCCGCCGGATGAAGAGATTCTCGAATACGTGTGTACCGAGAACAACAAGGAAGTGGAAGAGCATCATATTAAATGACCGCTCCTTGGCGGTCACGGCTCGGCTCGATCCACAACATGACTAGCGCTGAGACCAGCGCGGGCACGGCGGCTGCGATAAATAACTGTTGGTTGGACCAATGCAGCGCCATCAGCTCGCCTGCCAGCACCGGACCGACGATGGCGCCGATTCGTCCGATCCCCAGGCTCCAACCGATCCCCGTGGAACGCAGCGAGGTCGGATAGTAGGTGGCTGCCAAGGCGTTCACTGCCGCCTGCCCTCCTACAATGCCCATCCCGGCGAGGAAGACTACCGCGAACAGGAGCGCCAGCGACAGGCCCGGATATCCGATCATCGCGACGTTCACGCCAGCGACTGAAAAGCACGTCGCCAGCACCGGAACAAATCCAAACCTCTCGATAAACCACCCCAGACCCAGCGCCGCGATCGTGCCGCCCACCTGCATTGCGGTTCCAACCAGCACAGCCGTGGAGGTCGAGCGGCCGGCGTCTCGCACCACGGTGGGCAGCCAGCTCGACAAGAAATAGAGGTTCAGCAGGTTCATGAAATTGACGACCCACAGCAATACTGTGCCCATTGCCCGGCCGTCGCGGAATAAATGGAAGACGGGAACGCCTTCGCGCTTCCGCTCCGCCACAACGTATTGAACCGCGCCGCTCGGAATTGCGGCACCTGGCGCGACTTTGCGCAGCCACTTGTCAACGTTCTTGGGGTCCTTGCCATGCAGAACCAGAATGACCAGTGATTCCGGGAGCCAGAAGAACATCGCCAATGCAATGACGAGCGGCATTGCTGCGCCGAAATAGAAGACCGAACGCCAGCCGAAATTCGGAATCAACCAGGCCGAAATAAATCCACCGATCGCAGCGCCCGCGGTAAAACCGTTGCCTACGATGGTCATCACCGTCACGCGCATGGCTCGCGAGCTATATTCGCCGCACAGCGCCACAGCGTTGGGCATGATGCCTCCCAGCCCCATCCCAGCGATGAACCGGATCGCGAGCATCTGGTGGACCGAACCGGCATGGGCCGTCACAAATGTCATGACTGAGAAGAACAGCGTCACCCCGATCAGCACCGGGCGCCGGCCGATCTTATCCGCCAAAATGCTAAACAGCAGCGATCCAATCAAAACTCCTAAAAGCCCCGCGCCGAACACGGGACCCAATTCCGCATTGGGAATCTTCCATTCGCGGATGATCGCCGGAGCGACGTAGCCCATGGCCTGCACGTCGAAGCCATCCATGATCAGGCATAGGCCGCATAAAATGCAGATGCCAAGCTGAAATGGCCCGAGCTTGCTGTTGTCGATTACTTCTGAGATGTTGAGCTGTGCCGGCGTCTGCATGCTTATGGCAAGCTAAAAGCCGCCACGAAACGCCACCAACGCGGTGCCGGCGGCCTGGTTCCAGGCGACCAGTCCAAAGATATCGCTCTCCAACAATAAGTGGTTCACGATGTGATGGTGTATTGGGTCAACCAGCAACATGCCGGGGTAGCGCGGCTTGCGGATCGGCGTCGATGGCTCCAATCAGCGTAACCCGCCGGCAGCACGGGTATCGGAAAATTCAGGATCTGGTAAGCGGAAAGTGCCGCCGGACAGATCACGTTGATTGCAAATTGGAGATCGAATGGCATGTTTCACGATACTGCAGGTCGGAGACCTGCGCCACCTCGGAGACCTGCGCCACTTATTAGTCGCGCAGCGCGGTCAGCGGATCGATACGCGCCAAGCGGCGCGCTGGCAGGTAACAGGCGAGCAACGCAAGAGTCGCGAGGAGCAGCGGCGCGCCAATGAGGAGCAGCGGATCACGGAAGCTGGACCCGAGTATCTGGGTAAACTCGCTGGAAAAGGAGGAAAGAGTACGCGAAATCAGAGCTGCGCCTGCGAATCCTAGCGCCGATCCAACCACCACCAACGTGGCGCCTTCCTTCATCACCAGCCGCAACACCTGGCTGCTTTGCGCGCCCAGCGCCATACGGATCCCGATCTCTTTGCGTCGCCGCGCGACGGCGTAGGCAGTGACGCCAGCCAGGCCGATGGAGGCCAGGATCAGTCCAAAGATGCCGATGCCCAGGTAAATCGTGGCGCTCAACTGGACGATCGAATTGAACTGGTCCAAGCGCTCGTCGATTGTGCCGACGTTGAACACGGTGAGGTAGGGATCGAGCGATGCAATCGCGTTGCGCACGTCGGCAATCGTGTCCAAACCCGCGCCGCCGCGAACGATGAGCGTAGCTCCTTGCTGCGCTGGGCCGGCGTGTGCAGACCCGGCTGTAATAGGAACGAACACGGTAGGAACCGTTTTGGACATCATGAATCCGGACTTAATGTCGGGAACAACGCCGATGACGGTGTAGCTATGTTGATCATCGCGAATGGTGCGGTCTAAGGGAGGGTCGCCACCGAAGAACTCGTGCGCTGCCGTTTGATTTAGCAGGGCAGGTATGGCGCCGATCGGCTGCTTATTCACATTAATAAACTCTCCGTCGTCAATAAACTCGCCGTCCCTAAACTCGCGGCCACGCACCGGAGCGATTCCAAGCGTCGCGAAGTATTTAATACCGATGCGCTGCCGTGTCCCGTTCCGCAAAACTTCACCACGCGGGCCGGGAGCGGAAAAGTGAATGTTGGGCACGGCCATCATCTCGCCGAAGGGCGCGGCCTCCGCAAGTGTCACCGCACGCACGGTGGGGCGCCGGGACAAGCGTTCGGGGAGTTCCTTGTAGAGAGCTGCGATCTGACTCTGTGAGCGGCCGTCGTGTATTGGATCAAGTTGAAAGACCGTAAGGTTGGCGGTGTTGAAGCCCGGGTCTATGCGCGCTGTTTTTCCGAAACCCATCACTATAAAGCCCGTGATCAGCAGCAGCGTCAAGGAACTCGCCACTTGATAGGCCACTAATAGATTCCGCAACCCGAAACGCCGGTAGCCGCGGAGCGGCGTTACGGAGCCCTCCTTCAGGATCGTGCTTACGTCGGTGCGCGTAATGTGAAGCGCGGGCGCCAAACCAAATGCGATACCTGCGAGCACGGCGACCGCCAGCGCGAGCAGCAGCACGGTGAGGTCGGGCCGAAAACTGGCGTCCAGGGGCATGGGAACCGGGAATTTTTGGGTCCAGACGACGCTCGCAAGCCAATAGGAAAACACGAATCCCGCTACGCCGCCCGCAAGCGCCAGGATCACGCTTTCCGTTAGAAGCTGCCGCATCAAACGGAACCGGCCGGCCCCTATCGAAAGACGAATCGCGATCTCCTTGCGGCGGTCGTTACTGCGCGCCAGAAGCAAATTCGCCAGATTGGTGCAGGCCAGTGAGAGTATCAGGCCCAAGAGAACGCTTATAAACGTGAAAACCACGACTCGTTCGGCCGGCGGCACGGGCACGTAACCGTCGATCGATAGCAGATGGATTTTACGGCTGTTGTGATCCCGGTTGCGAGTGAGCTTCTCGTCATCCAAGTGGCGTGTGATGACGTCCAGAGATGCTTCCACTGCCGACGGCTTTACGCCGTGGGCCAGACGCATGACGACGCGGTAGACGCCGGCATCCCGCTGCTGCAGGGCATCACCGGCCAGCTCGGGAGCAATCGAAGAGCCGGAGGTGACCGGCACGAATAAGTCCGCACGCGTCATCGGCCACACCCCGAAAAAATTCTTCGGCGCCACTCCCAGGATGGTCGCTGGCTGGCCATTAACGCGCAGCGCACCGCCGATGGCGTCAGGATTCGAGTGCAAATGCGTCTGCCAGAAACGCTCGCTCACGACTACTACGGCCTGCGTTCCGGACTTCTCGCTATCGTCTCTGAAGAGACGGCCAAGCAGGGGCTTCAGGCCCAAGACCGAGAAGTACTCGGGCGAAACCAAGTCGCCAAAAATACGCTCGGATTTCGCCACTTTCGAGCCATCAGCGGCGACGCTGAAAGGCACCGGGCCAGTGAAGGCTGCGACCGACACATCCTGCTGGTCGCGATAACGTTCGAAATAAGGATAAGGTACTAGCGTGTCCACGGCCCGGAGCGTGCCAGGATTGCTTACGCCCGCCAGCGGATGAAATAGAACAGTCTTAAACTCGCTGAAGAACAGGCTGCATACTCCGATGCCGATGGCCAGAGAGATTACTCCGACGGCAGTGAATCCGGGTGATTTCGCCAGCATGCGCACGGCGTATCTCACGTCGCCGCGAAGTTCGGACAGATATTCAGCGGGCAGACGCAAGGCAATGTCGGCGAGTAAGCGAACGAGTCCCCGAGCGCCGTGACGGCGCCACACCTCAGGCGCTGCATCCTGACCCAGCCGCTCCAGATCCTGGCCGTAGAGCATCTGGAACTCGTGTGGAAAGGATCGCGCGAGGGCGCGATAGAGCCGCAAGCAAAGCTCGAGCGGGGTGTTCATTCGTAAGCCTCCTGCTGGCGCTTGAGCTGCCTGCGTTTGGCGCGCATTACGTTTACCAGCTCTTCCAAGCGCTGGCTTTCGAGATCAAGCACCTGCCGGCCGAGACGTGTCAGCTTATAGTAGCGGCGCCGCGCGTCGTCCAGTTCAGCCGCCGGCCGCTCCTCCGACTCCTGAATAAGCTCGGCATCGATCAGCCGCGCGAGCGTTCCATACAGCGTCGCAGGCCAAAGGTGCACCTTGCCGCCGGTCCGATCCAGCACCTCCTGCATGATGCCGTAGCCGTGCTGCTCTTCAGCGGCCAGGGAGAGCAGGATGTGAAACCAGTTGGTCTTCAGAGGTAGAAAAGTTTGGGGATCTTGTCTCGCCATCAATTTATATATATATCATGTAATATATATATAGTCAAGTAGTTCCGGACGGTTGGATAGGATTGGCTGCGACTTATGGGAGCCCAGGCTCAAGCGATAATTGGAGGAATGTCTCTACTCAGTGTCTGCCAGTGGATACAGAACACGGAGTTCAGCACATCCCTGCGGGAATCGACCTATATCTTCCCTATCATCGAGACGACACACGTGCTGGGCCTGTCGCTCTCGGTGGGACTGCTGCTCGTCTCCGATTTGCGCCTGATAGGGGTGGTGATGCGGCGCCGGCCGGCGTCGGAAGTTTTCCAGCAGCTCGCGCCCTGGATGCTGGCCGGGTTCGCGATCATGTTTGCCTCCGGCGCTCTGCTGTTCTGGTCACAGGCATTAAAGGCGTACAACAGCATCTTCTTTCGGATCAAAGTCTGTCTTCTGATTCTGGCGGGAGTCAATGCCATCGTTTATCACATGACTATTTATCGCCGGATGGGCGAATGGGAGAACAAGCTAGTCCCGCCCTCGCAGGCGCGATTGGCTGGCTGGCTGTCGCTGATCATCTGGGCCGGGATCATCGCCGCGGGCAGAACCATGGCCTATACATTGAACTAGCGTATGGCATCGCTCTTTCCATTTTTTCAATGGTGCGATAGCTCCTGGCTCGGAACTACGATTCGGAATTCAGCATTCCTGTTCCCGATCATCGAGATGTTTCACCTCTTCGCGCTTACAATATTGCTGGGCACCACAATCATTCTGAGCTTGCGCCTGTTCGGAGTGATGTTCCGACGCCTGCCTTTTGCTGAACTCGCCGGCAGTCTCAATCGTTGGAATTTATGGAGCCTGGCCGTGATGCTGGTTACCGGGGCCCTGCTGTTTTCATCGGAAGCAGTGAAGTGTTATGGCAACGATTCGTTTCGTGCCAAGATGGTGTTCCTCTTCTTAGCGCTCCTCTTTCGGTTCACCCTTTATCCCAAGTTGACACGGTTTGATCAGACGGGGGCCGGAATCCGGCCGGGTTGGGGCAAGCTGGCGGCGGGGGTGTCGCTGGTTCTGTGGTTTTCAGTCGGGCTGGCGGGACGGGCGATCGGTTTCCTGGGATAAGAACATCCCTTCAAGCACCGGCCTGGTCGGCCTGCTGATGCCTTGGAAAGCCAGGGTCGGCTTTCACTTCTTCCATCTGGCGGACGTGCCGTTCACAGTGCGCGGAAACCAGCAGCAACCACTGATAGGTATCGAGCAGCCCCAGCATGGGGTGCGGGAAGAAATGACCGCGCAGGTCGGCCTGCGTCACCGCGCTGAACCGCACGCTGCGCTCGCGCGCAGCTTCGAATTGCCGTACCAGCTCTTCGAAGTCCGGCCAGCGGCCTTGGGGCATGAATGCCGCCGGACCCTGCACACGCGGCTCCCGCGCCGGCACCTTCTCCAGGATGATCTGCTCTTTTCCGCGAACCTCGTCCTTTCGCTCCGGTTCCGGCGGCGATTGCAAAGCCTGCTGAATTTTTCCCAGTACGATGCTCTCGATCACCGTGATGTGCTCGATACAATCGGCGATCGACCAGCGATCCTGGGTGGGCCGGAAGCTGCGCTGCTCCTCTGACAAACCCTCCACCGTCAGCACCAAACGCTCGCGGCTCTGGGCCAGTTGCTCCACTAGGAGCTCACGTTCCGTCGCTTCCACTCTTGGCCTCCACGATACGAACTCCCGCCATTCGATCCGCGGGATATTCGAGCACTAAAGTACCGACCCGGTCGGTTTCGAGCTCGCGCAACTCCTCGATCGTCGGTTTCGATGAGATATTTGCGTCGAGCTTTCAATCCTACCACCAATGTTATCCCGCCTTCTACAGAAAAACGCATCGGACTTCTGCCCAGCAACACACTCGCGTCGCCAACGGCGATCGGTTTCGGATTGACGCCGGCCGGCACGGACTGATTCAGCACCGTGATCTTTCCGTCCTGGAACAACTGCGCTTCGCCTGCATATAATCCGAACCAGACTGCCTCGTCTTCCCAGTTCGACCGCACGAACAGGGTTCCCGTATGGGCATCGTGATACACCACTGGAAGCTGAAAATAGCTGAGCCCGGGCTGATATGGATTGGCCCACAGGAACTCGTAGGGCGCTCCGAAGGTGCCCTGCATCATGAATCGATCCTGAATCAGCCAGCCTTGCAGATATTGGTTTTCGAAAGCATTGTTGTCGAAAGCCACCATGCTTAATCCCGCGGCGCGCGCCAGAGCGGCCCGGTCGACGTCGGGCTCGACCGACCCTTTGTAGACCGGAATGCGGTATTCGTTCTCGGGAGCCGCCAGAGGCGCGGGGTAGTTGCCGAGAATCTGATATTTCGGAAGTTCTTTGAAGTATTCCGGGGCGTCTTCGCGAAGATCGATCTTGGTGCTGTCGCGAACGGCGTGCATGAGTTCGAGCAGCGCATACAGCTCGTCATGCGGAATGGCGGTGACGCCGCTGGCCAGCTTGGGCGCCAACCCTGCCCGCCACCACTGAACGATGGTATCGCGCAACAGGCCTTCTTCTGAGTGCTGCTGGTCATCCGCTGTTGCAATAACGGCCAAAACGCGATCGCGCCGCGCCGCAAGACTCGCCGCCAGGGGTTGCTCTGTTATCCGGCGAATCTTCGCCGCGAGGGCTTTCGACTGCGCGGCATTCATGGCCGGCTGGCACCAGTCGTAGACCAGCGCCAATTGCCGCAAGTCGGTGGGCGGCCCCAGCGCCCAATCCGCGGCCCGCTGGCCGAAGGCGGTATCGCCGGTCACCGCGAAATACAGCCCTAAGGCGAAGCCCGGCTCCGGCATCTGGGCGGCGGCTCGCACCAGCAGCGCAAACTGGTGCCAGCGCATCGAGTCGCGATCCCGCTCGCGCTTGAGCAGACGCAGGCGTTGCGAAGTCAGAAAGAGGCGAGGATGTTCGCTGTAGACCCGGTACTCCTCGTCTATCGCTGGGCCAGATCCAGGTGCTGGGCCGGATAAGGATGGAGCTTGGCCAAATAAACAGCTTGAAAGTAAGAAGCCTAAAATTGCCAAACGCATGCGTATGAAGGCGTTCTCCATTGTGTCACACTGACACACCCCGGGCAGCCCGGCGCCTCGGACGGAGCGCGGCTACGTTTGCAAAGTATTGTTAAAGCTAGACAAAGCGATGGAGTCAGCCGTGCACTCCATTCGGCGAATTGATGAAGTGACCTTTGAAACCTGCCCTCTGTTTGCGACGTGCAGGATGGGGTTTGGAGTAGGGCTGGTGAACGGCGTGCTTGCGGGAACCGGTGCTTTGAGTTTTCAAACTACTCTTTATCCTGTTGGCAGGTTGCAACAGAGGGGTTTTTTTGGTCGCTTCCAGATTTGATGATCTCGCCTGGGATCACGGTATCGGTTGCGTTTGGCGTTCATGGTGGAGGAAAGTAGGACGCGGGCCTCGCCTGAATCGGAACTGAAAGTGGGTATCCAGCCAGACGTGCAGACGCCAGATCCTGGCCCGATTGGGCAAACCGCACCGGAACCGGCGGCTTAGACAGTCCTCACCAACCGGCTCCCCGGTGCGGTTTTTCTTTGGAACACAACAACTGTAATACAAGAGTCTTGATAATTCAAGAATCTACCGGTACAGTACGGCTGCCTTCCGCTTTCTCCATTCTGCCTCCTGACTTCTGGCTCCTGGCTCCTGTATTCTGATCTTGCATGTCCAACCTGGTAGTTACCTTCGGCGAAACCATGTTGCGCCTGGCTCCGCCCGGCTTCGAGCGGTTGCTCCAGTCTCCGCGCTTGGTAGCCACTTTTGGCGGAGGCGAGGCCAATGTAGCCGTTGCTCTGGCCGGGTTCGGTAATCCCGCGCGTTATGTCACGGTCCTTCCTACGGCTAACCCGATCGCCGATGCCTTGGTAGGCGAGCTACGGCGTTTCGGCGTCGATACCAGCCAAGTCGCGCGTGGTCACGGACGCATGGGCGCCTACTTCGTCGAAGGCGGCGCGAACCAGCGGCCCTCCAAGGTATTCTATGACCGTGAAAACAGCGCCATGGCCCTAGCCAAGCCGGGCGACATCGATTGGACCGTAGCCTTCCGGGATGCCGCGTGGTTCCACATCACCGGCATTACGCCGGCGTTGAGCCAAAGCGCGGCCGATCTGGCGATGGACAGTATGCGGGCCGCGCGAGATCGAGGCCTCACGGTGTCGTGCGATCTGAACTACCGCAAGAATCTTTGGAAATATGGAAAGCCGGCCAGCGATGTGATGCCGGAAGTGTTCCGTCTTACGGACATCGGCATCGCCAATGAAGAAGACTGCCAGGCCGCACTGGGCATTCAGGCCGGTGTGAATGTGAACTCCGGCCGCCTGGAGCCGGAGCAGTATCGCGAGCTGACCGAAAAAGTCCTGGACGCTTATCCCAACCTCAAGATGCTCGCTATTACGCTGCGCGAGTCGAGGAGCGCGTCCCACAACGGATGGTCCGCCTGCCTGCATGATCGACAACAGTTCCTGCTGAGCCGTCATTATGAGATCACGCATATTGTGGACCGGGTGGGCGCGGGCGATTGCTTCGCCGCAGGGCTGATCTATGGTTTGATCAACCCAGGCTTAATCAACCTCTCAAGCCATCAGGAAGCGCTGGAATTCGCCGCTGCGGCGTCTTGCTTGAAGCATTCCATCCCGGGCGACTTCAGCCGCCTCAGCCGGGACGAGGTGGAGCAGTTGATCCGCAGCGGAGGGTCGGGCCGGGTGGAGCGCTAGACCTTCTGGACTCCTGACTTCCGACTCCTGTCTTCCTCTATAATTAGTACCAGGTCTTCCCATATGCAGCGAGTCCTCTTGTGTGCCGTGCTCGCCCTTCCGCTGTGCGCCCAGCCGGAGGCGCCGGCTAGTCAACACCAGAATCCCGTTCCGGTGGCTGTCCCGCAAAGCCCAGCGCCGTCCATCAAAGTCCAGGTCAATGAGGTCATCGTCCCCGTGACTGTGACGGATGAAAAGGGCCGCTTCGTCAACGATCTGGACGAAAAGGACTTCACCATCTTCGATGAAGGCAAGCAGCAGAAGATCCAGTTCTTCACCCGCGAGCGGAACCAGCCAGTAGTGGTCGGCTTTCTGATGGACATCAGCAACGCCAGCCGCATGCATTGGAAGAACTATCAGGATGCCGCCGTCGAGCTGGTGCAAAATCTGGTGCCCGGCGATAATCCCAAATTCAGCGGCTATCTGATTTCTTATTCCAATGACGCCGAACTGGTGGTGAATACCACCCACGATCCGGAGCCGATGGTCCAGAAGCTCGGAAAACTCAAACCCACCGGCGGCTCCGCCCTGTACGACGCCATTTATATGGCCTGCACCAGCCGCAAGCTAATCGACGGCGAGCCCATCGAGCCGCGCCGCATCCTGGTGGTCATCGGCGACGGGCATGACAACTCCAGCAAGAAGACCTTGAATGAGGCACTCGAGATCGCGCAGCGCAATCTGGTGACCATCTACGGCGTAAGCACGGTGGCGTTCGGCTTCGCCAACGCCGAGGAAGATAACCTGGTCCGGCTGGCCGAGGAGACCGGAGGCCGCGTGGTCTCACCGCTGCAAAACGTGTACGGCGATGTGTCGGGCTACTTGTCGACACCGTCGGACGAAGGCAACTATGCTCTGAAGGTCGGGACCGGCGGTTACGCTTCCGCGCTGGCTAATGGAATGTACAAAGCCATCGAGGCGGTGGCCGGCGAAGTGACCACCCAGTACATCATTCGCTATACCCCCGACACGGTCGATGAAAAGCGGCAGTTCCGCAACATCAACGTGGTGGTGAACCTGGCCAACGTCAAAGTGCGCGCCCGCAAAGGTTACTATCCGTTCGCCCCATAGAAAACTCTTTGGAGGCGAAAATTTTCCGATAAGCGCAGTAAGCCAACCATGTCGCCCTCTGCCATGCTCCAGACCCGCTCGGGGAGGTATTCCATCGTGCAGGCCGAGTTGCCCGTTCATGGCGTGGTGAATCTGGGCGTATTGTTGGAAGACCCGCAATCGGACGCTCTCTATCTCCGCTTTCGCCGCGATCTGGATTCGCTGGTGGATGAAGAAGACCTGGAGGTCCTGGAGGGGCTTGCGGATGATCTGGCTCGCAAGTCAGGCGAGCTGGGCGCGGAGAAGCTATTCGAATATCTGGAGGGTACGCTTTCCACTAGCATCCGCGTCACCGATCGCGAGCAGGTATTGGTGGAAGATTTCTCTCGCGCACTGGACCGGCTCTATCGCCAGCACGTCCACAGCACAGTGCTGGAGTTCCGGACGCATCTGCCGCGCTACTCACTGCAAGTTGCAGCCGGCAAGTTTCTCGAAAACGACGAAGTCACCGAGCAAGGCTGGATCGAAGCGCCGCAGGATCTGCGCCTAGGCCCGGACATGTTCGTCGCTCAAATCGCCGGGCATTCCATGGAACCAATAATTCCCGACGGCAGTCTGTGTGTCTTCCGCGCGGGCGTGACCGGAAGCCGAGCTGGCCGATTGGTTCTCGCCGAAGACCGGGAAGCGAACGCCTTCGCGGTGAAGCGCTACCGGAGTGAGAAGGTGAATACGGAAGAGAGTTGGCGACACGGACGCATTCGTCTGGACTCGCTCAACCCCGGCTATCCTTCGTGGGATCTCGATCCGGACGAGGAAAAATACCGTATCCTGGCAGAGTTCGTGCGCGTATTGGACTAGTTCTTGCTAGCGAGTTGCCGCAGGACGTACGGTAGGATTCCGCCGCTGCGGTAGTACTCGGCTTCCATGGGAGTGTCGATCCGCACGCTCGCTTCGAAGCTCTTTTCGCCCTGATCGCCCTTGGCTTTGACGCGTGCGCGCGATCCGGATGCAATCGCCTGGGAAACGCCCTCGATGGAATAAGTCTCGGAACCCGTGAGGCCAAGCGTCTCGCGATTCTCACCCGGCAGAAATTGAAGCGGCAAAACGCCCATGCCAACCAGGTTCGATCGATGAATGCGCTCGAAGCTTTCGGCGATCACCGCGCTTCACGCCCAACAGCAGCGTGCCCTTGGCCGCCCAATCGCGCGATGAACCCGAGCCGTATTCCTTGCCCGCGATCACCGCGAGCGGCGTGCCTTCCTTCTGATACTTCAAAGCCGCGTCGTAGATGAACATCTTTTCGCCCGACGGCACGTGCGTGGTCCAGCCGCCTTCGGTCCCGGGGGCCAACAGATTTCGCAAACGGATGTTGGCGAGCGTGCCCCGCACCATCACCTCATGGTTGCCGCGCCGCGCGCCGTAGGAATTGAAATCTCCCGGCTTCACGCCCAGCCCGATCAGATACTTACCTGCCGGGCTATCCACCGGAATCGAGCCGGCCGGCGAAATATGATCCGTGGTAACCGAATCGCCCAGCAGCGCGAGCACGCGGAGGCCGGTAAAGTCCCGGACCGAAGTCTTAGGGTCCACCATGTTGTCGAAGTAAGGCGGCTTGCGGATATAGGTGGAACGGTCGCTCCATTCGTACAGATCGCCGGCGGGAACTTTGACCGAATTCCAGCGCGCGTCGCCTTGGAAGACCTCCGCGTATTGCTTCTGGAACATCTCGCTGCGCACGGAACGCTTCACCACCGCGTGCGACTTCTTCCGGCGTAGGCCAGATATCCCGCAGATAGACATCTTTTCCGTTTTGATCGGCTCCGATGGGATCGTTTTGCGAGATCGATGTCCACGCGG
Organism: Bryobacterales bacterium; assembly: GCA_963780485.1. GTDB lineage: Bacteria > Acidobacteriota > Terriglobia > Bryobacterales > Bryobacteraceae > Palsa-89. The sequence continues at coordinate 38,742 of CAWACO010000016.1, read as the reverse complement.
CCGGCCAGCGCATAAGCGACCACCAGCGGCGGCGAGGCCAGGTAGTTCGCGCGCACCAGAGAATTGATGCGGCCTTCGAAATTTCGGTTGCCGCTCAGCACGGCGGCCACCACCAGCTTTTCCTTTTGCACCGCTTCGGCGACCTGTTCGGGCAGCGGGCCGCTGTTGCCGATGCAGGTGGTGCAGCCGTAGCCGACCAGGTTGAACTGCAGCTTTTCGAGATACGGCGTGAGCCCGGCGTCGTCCAGATAATCGGAGACAACTTTGGAGCCGGGCGCCAGGCTCGATCTTCACCCAGGGCTGCGTCTTCAGGCCCTTCTCCACTGCCTTCTTGGCGAGCAGACCGGCGGCCACCATCACCGACGGATTCGAAGTATTGGTGCAGCTGGTGATCGCGGCGATCACTACCGAGCCGTCATGAATGGTCGCCTTCGACCCGTTGGTTCCGATCTGCGCGGTCTTCGGCGCGGCGGCCAGCGATGCCAGAAAGTTCTTCTTCACATCCGGAAGATTGATGCGGTCCTGCGGGCGCTTGGGACCAGCCAGGGACGGCACAACCGTCGAAAGATCCAGCTCCAGCGTGTCCGAGTACTCGGGCTCCGGCGAATCCGGACTGAGGAACAAGCCCTGCGCCTTGGCGTAGGCTTCCACCAGCGCAATCAGCTCGGGCGGACGATTGGAGAGCCGCAGATAATCGAGCGTCTGATGATCGATGGGGAAGAAACCGATGGTCGCGCCGTATTCAGGCGCCATGTTGCCGATGGTCGCGCGGTCGGCCAGAGGGAGCGCGGCCACGCCACTTCCGTAGAACTCGACGAACTTGCCCACCACGCCTTTCTTGCGCAGCATCTGGGTGACGGTAAGCACCAGATCGGTAGCGGTCGAGCCCTCGGGCAATTTACCGCGCAGCTTGAATCCCGACCACCTCAGGCAGCAGCATTGAAATCGGCTGGCCCAGCATGCAGGCTTCGGCCTCGATTCCGCCCACGCCCCAGCCCACCACGCCCAGGCCGTTGATCATGGTGGTGTGGGAATCGGTGCCCATCAGCGTGTCGGGATAAGCCAGCACCGGCGACTCGCGCCGGTCCGTGAAAACCACCGGGGCGAGGTATTCCAGGTTCACCTGGTGCACGATGCCGGTATCGGGCGGCACCACGCGAAAATCCTGAAACGCTTTCTGGCCCCAGCGCAGAAACGCGTAGCGTTCCTGATTGCGCTGGAATTCGAGCAGAGCGTTGAAGGCGAACGCGTCTTTGGTTCCGAACTGGTCGACTTGCACGGAATGGTCGATCACCAGATCCACCGGAATCAGTGGATTCGCGCGCTTGGGATCGGAGCCGAGGTCGCGCAGCGCATCGCGCATGGCCGCGAGATCCACCACGCAGGGAACGCCGGTGAAGTCCTGCAGCAGCACGCGCGCGGGCTGGAAGTTGATCTCCTTGACCGGGCCGCCGATCTGCCACTTGGCCACGTACTCGATGTCCGCGGCTTTCACGGCGCGCCCGTCTTCAGAGCGCAGCAGGTTCTCGAGCAGGATCCGGATCGAGTAGGGTATGCGGGAAATCTTCGCGAGTCCGCGTTTCTCCAGTGCTTCGAGCGAATAATAGCGATACTGCTGGCCGCCCACCGTGAGAGTTGACGCGGCGCCAAAGCTATTCAACTTGTTCATTCACCTTCATTGTAGTTCCTTAAATTAGGGACAGTACACTCAGACCCCAATTTCTACATGTACTCCGGCACCGCGATCCCCAACACCGCCAGCGTCCGCTCCAGTTGCGCGCGAAAATAATCAGTCATCCACAACAGGAACGTCCGCTTCTCGCGATTTTCCTCCGTCAACACCGGATAGTCGTGATAAAAAGTATTGAACGCCTGCGCCAGTTGAAACGCATACTTGGCCACGTGCGCCGGTTCACCGGACCCGACCGCGCGCTCAATCGCCCAATCCGCCTTGGATGCCATCAGCAGCAACTGCCAGAAATCTTCGGAGACTAGCTGCCGCTCCATCGCCGACTGGTCCAGCTCACGCGTAAAATCCGGCAGCGGCTCACCGCGCTCGGCCAGCTTTCGCAAAATGTTCCGCGCCCGCACCGCCGTGTATTGCACATACGGCCCAGTCTCGCCCTCGAAGCTCAGCGCTTCCTGGAAATCGAAGGCGATCACCGAATTCCGCGTGAACTTCAGCATGAAGTAACGCAGCGCCCCAATTGCAATCTGCTGGGCGATTTCACGCCGCTCGCCGCCGGGCTTTTCCGGGTGCCGCGAGTCTACCTCCTCCAAGGCTTTCTCGATCAGCTTGTCGATCAAATCGTCCGCCTTCACGCCTAGGCCCTTGCGGCCGGAGACCTCCACATAGGGCCGCTTCCGATCCTCTTCGGAGAGCTCGATCCCCAACTCCACGCATGTTCGCGGGCGAAAGCGCGACCATCTCATACGAAAAATGCACCGAGTGATCGGCCTGCTGGTTATAACCCAGCGCGCGCAAGCCGGCTACCACAACATCCTGCAAATACGACTGCCGCGAGTCGATCACGTTGTACACCAGCTCGCCACCACCGAATTTCGGCCCGCCCGACGGCTGCGGCTGGTCGGTGCTGATAAAGACCGTGTGACCGTCAAATTGTCTCCATGGCCGATAATAGAAATCTTTGCCGAGCAAGCCGAACTTCCAAAGCTGGTAGGCGATGTCCTTGCCGACATAGGTAACCGTGTTGTTGGAACGAACGATGACCTTGCTGTCGTCGGCATCCTCATCGGCCTGCGGCTTGAATGCGCTGGCCGGCATCACCCAGCAGCCTTTGTTCTTCCCCTTGGTTTCCAAATAAATCGCCTTGCGTTCTTTCAACTGCGCGAAGGCGGCTTCCCAGAATCGCAGGTGCAGGATCTCGCTTTCGCGCGGCAGCACATCGTATTCAACGCCCAGCCGGGCCATGGTCTTTAGATGATAGTCGACGATCGCGTCCGCGACGATCGCCGCCAGGTCGCGCCAGATCCCCGCCGCCATGTTCGATGGCGTGCAGCGTTTCCTGCCGCCAGGCCAGTGCTTCCGGATGATCCTTGAAATGCGACGAGACACGCGCGTACAGATCCCAGCAATAGTAGTCGAACCGCACCGTCGGATTACGCAATAGCTCTTCTACATCGGACGCTGACTTATGGTCCAGGTTGTGGAAACCCGCCACCACGTCGGCCACCTGGACGCCCGTATTGTCGATGTAATTCTGAACTTCCACGCTTCGGCCGCTCGACCGCAGCATGCGCACGAACGTATCGCCCAGCACGGCATTCCGCAAATGCCCGATGTGCGCGGCTTTGTTGGGATTGATATTGGTGTGCTCGACAATGATCTTGCCGCCGGATGGGGCACGGTCTCCGGCGCCTTGCAACACCGCATATCCATACGCGCCACGATCGAGGCGGACATTGATGTAGCCGTTCCCGGCCACTTCCATTGCAGAGACGCCTTCCATGGGCCCGAGGTCGGTAACTATCTGTGCCGCGATTGCCTTGGGGGCTTGCTTCAACTGCCGTGCCAAATGAAACGCGACGGGAATCGCCAGTTCACCGAACGAGGACTGCTTGGGCTGTTCGAGTGACACCGCGATGTCCGTTCCGAAGCGCGAACGAACATGCTCCCGCACTCGCTCGGAAATCTTTTTCTCGATCAAATGAAACATTCTTTTCCAGTATGCAGTAAGTGGCACAGGCATTCTTGCCTGTGTCGGACGCTATAATAGGTTGTGCCGAAGCTCACCATCGACGGGAAGACCGTGGAGTTCGAATCGGGCCAGCTGCCCTATCAGGAACACGGGCTACCCGGATCGATCCTGGACGTCTGCCTCAACTTCGGAATTCACCTGGAACACGCCTGCGGCGGGAACTGCGCCTGCACCACCTGCCACGTGATCGTCAACAAGGGCATGGAGAATCTCTCGGAAATGACTGATGAGGAAGCCGACCGCCTGGACATGGCTGCCGGACTCACGCTCAAGTCGCGCCTGGGCTGCCAATGCGTGATTGAGGGCGACGTCGAGGTCGAGATTCCTTCCTGGAACCGCAACTACGTCAGCGAAGGCGGGGGGTCGATGAACCTGGGCGACGCGATTCCGGTGGGCAAGAAATAAGCCACACTCGGGAGCACCCTCGAATGTCGATCAATACCATCGCTAGAAACCTGGCTGAGGACTATACACGTAAGAAAGTCGAAGAGAAGATTGCCCGCGGCTTGGCTCAAGCAAAGCGCGGTGAGACCATTGACGGCGAGGAAGCATTTCGGCAGCTCCGAGAGCACAGTGTTGAACGTCGCCGGGAGCGCGAAGCGGCCCTGGAATTGTGCTCAATAGATCGCTTCGGAATTGGAATTAACTTTCACATGACGAAATATCGCAAAGCTTTGTGGCTCCTGATCGGAATACCGCTTATCACAGTGGTCGGCTATTTTCTTTTCCAACAGCTTTTCGTTGTCTATTGCCGCTTTGTCGTGGGATGCAGCATCTGATGCCCAAGGTCAGTTCGATCACCTTCGTTGCTAAGAAACCGCTGAGATCTCTCACCTAGCCGGAACCTTTTCCTGTTTCCAGCGTATTAACTTCCATGAGCCTCCCTCAGCTCAACCAGGTCTTCCGCCGGCTCGGCCGGGCCCCCATGTTCACCGCGGTCACGCTGATCACTCTGGCCATCGGCGTTGGAGCGAATACGGCCATCTTTAGTGTGCTAGACGGCGTCCTGCTCAAACCGCTGCCTTATCCTCACGCCGACGATCTGGTGGGCGTATGGCATACCGCGCCGGGCTTGAACATCAAGGAGCTGAACGCCTCGCCTTCCACGTACTTCATCTATCGCGACCAAAATCGCACCTTCCAGGACATCGGCCTCTACACCGGTGACTCGGTCAATGTAACCGGCGTCGCCGAGCCCGAACAGGTGCAGGCGCTCCTGGTCACCGATGGCGTGCTGACCATCCTCGGCGTCCCGCCCATGCTGGGCCGCTGGTTCACCCGCAAAGACGATTCGCCCGGCAGTCCGGACACCATGCTGCTGACCTATGGCTACTGGCGCCGCAAGTTTGGCGCCGACACCTCCATCATCGGCCGCCGCATTGTGGTGGACGGCAAGGCCCGCGAGGTCATCGGCGTGCTTCCCGCGAATTTCCATTTCCTCGGCCACGAAGATCCGCCGCTCATCATGCCCTTGCAGTTCGATCGCAATAAGACTTTCCTTGGGAATTTCAGCTTCCGGGCCGTCGCGCGGATGAAGCCCGGAGCAACCATCACGCAGGCCAATGCCGACGTGGCACGCATGCTGCCCATTGTAAACCGCAGTTTTCCCCCACCCCCGGGCTTCAGCATGAAGCTTTTTGAGCAGGCGCACATCGGGCCCAAGGTACGGCCATTCAAGCAGGATGTGATCGGTGATGTCGGTAACACGTTGTGGGTCCTGATGGCGACCATTGGCATGGTCCTGCTGATCGCCTGCGCGAATGTGGCGAATCTCCTGCTCGTGCGAGCCGAGGGCCGCCAGCAGGAGCTGGCTATCCGGGCCGCCCTCGGCGCCAGCCGTTCCCAAATTGCCGGCGAGCTACTGTTCGAAAGTCTGCTGCTTGGCGTGGCCGGCGGCGCGCTCGGATTGGCGATCGCCTACGCCGCTATACGCGCCTTAATCGCCATGGCGCCCGCTGGCCTGCCCCGGCTCAATGAGATCGGCATCGATACACCGGTGTTGTTGTTTACTTTCGCAGTCTCCCTCCTCGCGGGCCTGCTCTTCGGCTCCATTCCCGTGTTTAAATATGCGGGCGCGCGTCTGGGAACCGGGCTGCGCGAAGGTGGACGAACGCTGAGCCAGAGCCGGGAACGCCATCGCGCCCGCAGCACGCTGGTGGTTATCCAAGTGGCCTTGGCGCTGGTCCTGCTAGTCAGTTCAGGGCTCATGATTCGAACGTTCCAGGCCATGACACACGTGCAGCCCGGGTTCGTCCGCCCGGCAGAAGTTCAGACACTCCGCATCTCCATTCCAGAGGCCGAGGTCAAGGACCAGGAGCAGGTCTTCCGCATGCAGCAGGACCTGCTTCGGAGAATCGCGGCCATACCTGGCGTAACGTCGGCAAGCATCGCCACCAAGATTCCGATGGATGACAACGCCAGCTACGACCCCATCTTTACGGAGGATCGTACCTACGCCGAGGGCCAACTTCCGCCCATCCGTCGATTCCATTACATCTCACCCGGGTTTTTCGGAACTATCGGCGCGCCACTCCTGGCCGGGCGCGATTTCACTTGGACGGATTTCGAAAACAAAGCTCCACTGGTCCTGGTCTCTGAGGATCTGGCCCGCGAATACTGGCACGATCCCGCCAGCGCGCTGGGCAAGCGAATCCGCGTCGCAAGCACCGCCGGCTGGCATCAGATCATCGGTGTGGTGGCCGACATTCGCGACGACAGCGTAGACAAGCCGGCGCCCAGCTCGGTGTACTGGCCCATTCTGGTGAAAGGCCTGTACAACGATCAAACGCAGGTGCAGCGGACTGCCGCCTTCGTTATCCGAAGCAGCCGCGCCGGATCAGAAAGCTTCCTGAAGGAAGTACGTCAGGCCGTCTGGTCGCTGGACGCTAATCTCCCGCTGGCCGAGGTCCGCACTTTGGAAGATTACTATCGCAAGTCCATGGCGCGCACATCGTTCACGCTGATCATGCTCGCCGTAGCAGGTGGCATGGCGCTGCTGCTTGGCGTGGTCGGCATTTACGGCGTGATTGCGTACTCGGTTTCACAGCGCACGCGAGAGATTGGGATTCGAGTGGCGCTAGGCGCGCAGCACCAGCAACTGACGGGAATGTTCGTGCGCCATGGCTTGCTGCTCACGGCCGCCGGAGTTGTCTGCGGACTGGTCGCCTCGATCGCGCTCACGCGGCTGATGTCGTCGCTGCTGTTCGAAGTGAGCCGCTTCGATCCGCTCACTTACGGCGCCGTTGCCATCGGTCTGGTTGCCGCCTCTGCCTTGGCCAGCTATTTGCCGTCGCGACGCGCCGCCGCGGTGGATCCGATTGAGGCGTTGCGGGCGGAATAGCCTATTGGCAGGTCAGGGGTTGTTTCACTAGCGCTTCAGCCACAAATCCAGGAAACGGTCGGCTAGGTCCGACGGTATGTCAGCCGTCACCTTCGTATGAGTCTGCTGCTGCTCCACCTTAATCGCATCGTAGAGCCTGAGAAGCTCGGGATGACTGTCCGGCGTGTTCAGCCGCCCTAATCCCACAATGCCCTTCACCATATCGTGTACGAACTTCGCGTCGCGCTCGGTCTTCGAAGTCACCTCAGCGGTCACGGCGATGCCACTGCGCAGATCCATGCCCAACGTCGCGCTGTCGATCGCTCGCAGCACATTGACGACGTTCCCGAGATTGCTGTCTTGCGGAATGGTCAGGTTCAATCCCTCCAGCCCGCCCGCGAGCGCCGCATAAATCTGATCGCCGGCCGGAAGCGAACGCAACAAGTCCCGCAGTGCTGGCGGCAGGCCGCGCCCACCTGTTCCATCGATGATCGAACGTAGCTCCGCCGCCGGTCCGCCGATCGCAGTGGACGCATTCAAGAAAAAGATCGCGGCCCGCTCGTCGCCAAACAAGTTGTATTTCTTGTAGACGAACGGTTTCGCTCCGTTCGCCTCCAGACGCGGCTCTACGTCCTGAGCTCTAAACTTGCCGCGCGCCATCAACAAGGCCGTCTTGCCGTTGGAGCATGTCAATATTTGGGACAGGTCCTTGCGCGGATCGAGACCGGTTCGCCGGGTGAACTCGTCCAATTGCGGCAGTGGCATCCGGCTCAGAAGCTTTTGAAAGACCGGTGTATTGCGAATATCGTCCACGTTCGCGCCCACCACGAACACCGTATCGGCTGGCACCAGCGACTCCAGCGCCGGATCGATGTGCAACGATTCCGATTTCCTCGCCTGGCAGCCCGCGAATGCCAAACACAACAGCGCCGCCCAGAGTGCCCGCATCAAAAGTCTCTCTTGGAAAAAACCACTAGCGCCGCCGACAGCATTACGGCTCCGAACACAGCCGAAGTCCAGATGGGCATGAACCCGCTGAAACTTCGACTCTGGATCGCGTCTAACGTCATCTTGCCCATGTCATAGACCTTGGGCAGCGAATAGTAGAGCGTGCGCCAGATCCCTCGCGACCATTCCGACGACAGCAGGCGCATCATCAAGGTGGTCTGCGCCAGGATCGGACTCATGATCATTAAGGCCACGGTAACCATGGTCGCCAGTGCCGAGCTCTCGAACAACACCCCTATCAGCACCACCACGCCCAACAGCACGGCGAAGATGAAGATCGTGGTCGCGATCGAGACCAGAAACGTTCCGGACCAGATGCCGGTCTTCAGGCCCAAAATCGTCCAGATCCCCAAAACCAAGAAAATCACATTGCAAGAAACCACCAGGACGTTGCCCGCATATCGGCCCAGTAAAATATGGGTGCGCGAGACCGGTTTCGAGACCAGCAGCTCAATCCGGCCGGGCTCCAGCACGCTGGCAATGAGGCCAGAGGATGCAAATACCGACAAGAACATTCCCCAGGTATAGAGGAAGGTTGCGATTCCACCGTAGACGCCTCGCACGATCCGGTCGACATCCTGCGTCCTGTTACTGCTTCCACCAAACAACGATACCGTCGCTACGCCGCCTTCGACGATGTCGATCTTCAGCAGGAAGAGGAAGAACAGGATCATCACAATCGAGAGTCCGAAAAGTCCCCAAAAAATCTTTCGAGCGAAAGCCTCCCGAAACGTGTCGTGGATCAACGCTGTGGTGGCTCTCAATGAATCGGTCATGTCATCATTCCATCATTTCGTCATTTCTCAATCGTTCGAACAAAGACCTCTTCGAGTGTGCTGGTGGTCGGGACCAGCGCCTCAATATCGCAGCGTTCGGAACGCACCAGATCCACCGCTTCGTTCACTTGCTCGCGGGTGGCGAATTGAAAATCGACCATGCCGTCCCGGGCCGCCGTGGAAGTTGCCTTGGCGCGCAGCTCATCCAGAAGGGTTTCCGGCGTCTGGCTGACGATTGTCAATCGGTAGCCCTTGCCGGCCCTAAGGTCGTGCAAGTTGCCGCTGAGCGCGACCTTTCCTTTATCGAGGATCGCCACTTCCCGGCAGAACAGCTCTACCTCGACGAGTAAGTGCGAGTTGATGAAAATCGTCACGCCCTTTTCCTCGAAGCGGGTGAGGATCTCGCGCATATGCCGGCGCCCGACCGGGTCCACACCGTCGGTCGGCTCGTCGAGAATCAACATGGAAGGCGAATGGATGAGTGCTTGCGCCAGGCCGACGCGCTGCAACATGCCTTTGGAATACTTGCCGAGCCGGACATCCCCCCAATCCTTCAAGCCCACCAGTTCCAGCATCTCGGGAATCAGCTTTTTTCTCGACACGCTATCTAAGCCGGACAGGGCGGCATAAAAATCCAGCATGCCGGCGCCCGTGAAATAGGTGGGGAAGCGGTGATTTTCAGGCAGGTATCCGATGGGCCGCCGCGCCTCCGGCTCTCGTGCATTGCGGCCGAAGATCAGCGCGTCACCCTCGGTGGGATGAACCGCCGAAAGCAGCAGCTTGACGAAGGTCGTCTTCCCCGCCCCGTTCGGACCCAAGAGTCCGAAGATGGTACCGCGCGGGACTCGCAGCGAAATCCCGTCGACGGCCCGCACTTCACGGCGCGTCCAGCGGGAGCGATAGACCTTAACGAGGCCGGTTGTTTCAATGGCGTATTCTGACTGCACTCGATATCCCTAATGCGCTCAACATCCCTAATGCACTCAACATCTAGCATACGTGGGAAATACCCCCGTTGTTCCTACCCGCGGCCTGGATGTCATAAAATTATAAAAGAGTCAGAATGCAGCCTTTCGCCGGTTCAAATCCCCTTTTAGAGATCAGATTTCAGATTCCTTTCGACCAAATCCGCGCCGCACACGTGGAACCGGCCGTCGCGGAGTTGCTGCGCGATGCCCGCGAGCGTCTGGATCAGATCACGTCCGAGCCTGGGCCCCGTACCTTCGCCAACACCATGGAGCGCCTGGACAAGTTGGGGGAGCGCTTGGATTACGCGGTGGGAATAACACGCCACCTGGAAGCGGTGGCCACGACGCCGGAACTGCGCGCCGCTTATAACGCCGTCCAGCCGCCGGTCAGCGAATTTTATTCGTCCTTGCCGCTAAACGAGGCGCTGTGGCGCGCCGTGCAAGCCTATGCGAGGTCCGAAGAGGCCCGGAACCTCTCCGGCACGCGTAGGCGTTTTCTCGAAAAAACCGTCGACAACTTCCGCCGTCATGGCGCCGAGCTCGATTCGGCTGGAAAGCAGCGCATCTCTGAAATTGACGTCGAACTGTCTAAACTGACCATGCGCTTTTCTGAGAACGTGCTGGACTCGACCAATGAGTTCGAGCTGGTGATCACGGACGGGAGAAAGCTGGCCGGATTGCCGGAAAGCGCGGTCGCGATGGGCCGTGCCAGCGCAGCCTCCAAAGGGCTCCAGGAGCCATCCTGGCGATTCACGCTGCAGGCGCCGAGTTATATCGCCTTGATGACTTATCTCGATGACGCCGGAATCCGCCGCCAGGTGTACGAAGCCTTTATAAACCGCGCCACCCAAGGCCAACGTGATAACCGGCCCATTATCGGGCGCATTTTGGAGCTTCGCCGTGAAAAGGCCAATCTCCTCGGGTACGGCGACTTTGCGGATTTGGTGCTGGAAGACCGGATGGCGCACACCGGCACGCGGGCCCAGCAGTTCCTAGTCGACCTGAAGCAGAAAACAGAAAGTTACTTCCAAAAAGAGAACCAGGAATTGCGCGCCTTCGCCGGAAAGGGCGAATTGGCGCCTTGGGACATCGGCTACTATGCCGAAAAGCAGCGCGCGGCGCTCTATGATTTCGACGAGGAAGCCCTGCGTCCCTACTTTCCGCTCGAAAGCGTAGTGTACGGCATGTTCGAAATCGTCCAACGGCTGTACGGGATTCGCGTGGTCGAAAAGCCCGGCGCGCCGGTGTGGGACGCGCAGGTCAAGTATTACGAGATTCACGATGACAGCCGCCCCTTGGGCGATTCGCTGATAGGAGCGTTCTACGCCGACTGGTATCCGCGCGAGAACAAGCGCGGTGGTGCCTGGATGGACGCTTTTATTACCGGCACCGCGTTCGGCAACCGGCTGGAGCCGCACGTCGGGCTCATCTGCGGAAACCTCACGCCGCCGGTGAACGGACTGCCGTCGCTACTCACGCATCGCGAAGTCCAGACGATTTTCCACGAGTTCGGCCATCTGCTGCACCATTGCCTCAGCCAGGTGGAAGTACGCAGCCTGGCGGGCGCGAACGTAGCTTGGGATTTTGTGGAGCTTCCGTCGCAGATCATGGAGAACTGGTGCTGGGAGCGCGAGGCTTTGGACCTGTTTGCGAAACACTACAAAACCGGCGCGACCATCCCTGCCGACCTTTTTGATAAGATGCGCCGCGCGCGCAATTTTCGCGCCGCCAACACCCAGATGCGCCAGCTTGGCTTCGGCTTTGTCGATCTGGCCTTGCATCGCGAGTTTTCTCCGCAATCGGGCGACGATGTGTTGGCCTATTCCCGCCGGCTTCTGGCGGACTTTACACCCGCGAAGCTTCCCGAGCATTACGGCATGATCGCTAGTTTCACGCACCTGTTCGCCAGCCCGGTAGGCTACGGCGCCGGTTATTATTCCTACAAATGGGCCGAGGTGCTGGACGCCGACGCCTTCACCATGTTCCAAACCCGCGGCATCTTCAGCCGGGATATCGGATCCAGCTTCCGGCAGAACATTCTCTCGCGCGGCGACAGCCAGGATCCGGCCGAGCTTTACCGCACCTTCATGGGCCGTGATCCCGATCCGAACGCCTTGCTGGAGCGCTCGGGATTGTTGGTAACCAAGTAACCTGTTGCAACTTATCCGGGCCGCCGGTATCCAACCTATTGGAGGATTGTTCGATGAGATCAAGCATCCGGATCGGCCGGTTCTTCGGAATCAACGTGGGCCTGCATTACAGTTGGTTCCTGATCGCGCTGCTCATCACCATGTCTCTGAGCGCGCAATTCCATCAAAGTCACTCCGACTGGAGCCAAGCCACGGTCTGGGCAACCTCCTTGCTGACCGCCTTGCTGTTCTTCGCCGCGCTCCTGGCCCATGAAATGTCGCATGCGCTGGTGGCCCGCTCGCATGGCCTGGCCACGCGGGAAATCACGTTGTTCGCCCTGGGCGGCGTGGCCCAGATCGAAAAGGAGCCGGAAGATCCCAAGACCGAATTCTGGGTCGGGATCGTCGGGCCCATTTCCAGCGCTGTCATCGGTCTGGTCTGCCTCGGCATTTCCTGGCTGGCGGGCTGGAGGATCGGCGCCACGCCCGAAACGGCGGTGCTGTCGATGCTGGTGTGGCTCGGTTACATCAACCTGATGCTCGCGGCATTCAACATGATTCCGGGCTTTCCCCTGGACGGCGGGCGGATTTTGCGCGCACTGATCTGGTGGAAGAATAAAGATGCGGTGCGCTCCACTATGTTGGCCGCGCGAACCGGGCAATTCGTAGCCCTCTTGTTTATTTGTCTCGGTATTTTCCGTTTCTTCGCGGGCGAAGGTTTCGGCGGGTTATGGATCGCTTTCATCGGCTGGTTCCTGATGCAGGCCGCCGGAGCGAGCTACGCGAGCGTGAGCCTTAGTTCCGGTTTGAAAGGCGCACATGTCAGCGACGTGATGGAGCGAAACTGCGAACCTGTGGATGGAAATCTCAATGTGGAGCGGTTCGTGGAAGATTACCTGTTACGATCCGGCCGCCGCTGTTTCGTTATTGAGCAGCAGGGCGAGATCGCCGGTCTGATAACGCCGCACGAGATCAAGGCGCTGGAACGGCCGCGCTGGCCCTACACGACGTTGTACGACATCATGCGGCCGCTCGATCAGCTCCATACCGTGGAGCCGAATACTCCACTGATGGAAGCTCTGGAGACCATGGGACGCGACGACGTCAATCAACTGCCGGTGGTCTCAAACCATCACCTGGAAGGCATTGTGACGCGCGCGAATGTGCTGCAGTTTTTGCAGACCCGGGCGGAGCTGTCAAGATAAGACCATTCGAATGTTGGCTAAACGTCACACGCTTCTTAAGCTTTGGCTCCAGAGACGGGATCGATAGTGTCAGTCGTGGATGAAGGGACCGTTATTCCACCTTCTCGCCGCAATAGCGGACGACTCTGGCTTCCGCCTGCCCGAAATCGGCGGCGGTTACTGGCTCTTCATATCGCACGACGCGAAGGTTGGGAAAGAGCTTAATTAGCTCGCCGGTATCGAATACGACCCCTCGGCCGATCGAGCGTCCCTTCGTGGCATCACGATGAGCACCTTCAATCACCAAGATGCCGTGCGGCTTGAGTGCTTTTTCAATCTTTTCTGTCATCTCGCGGGCACCCACATAGCTTAGGAGGATCAAGTCCCATCGGTTCTCACCGAAATCAAATTTTTCCGTGGTGGTGATTTCGGTGTTCAAGTGAACTCCGAGACGTTGCGCTGTCTGATTGGCTAGAGCCACAGCTTTGTCCGCAGGATCGAACCCAGTGACAATCCAACCATTCTGGGCCAGCCAGATCGCATTTCTACCCTGCCCCATACCAACGTCCAGCGCGGCGCCGGGCTTGCGGGCCTTGGCCATTTCGACGAGAAAGGCGTTCGGGTTGGTGTTGAATTTCGGATTTTCCGCTGTGAGGATCTCGTTCCAGCGCTGCACTTCGAGGTTTTTCCCGCGGTCAGTTACAACCGTGACCTGCGTCTCGATATCAGATTCATCAAAGCCTTGGGCCTTCAGATAGACCCTGTACTTCTGCATGAGGTCGGCGCTGCGCTGAACGTCCAGCGGCTGCATAGTCGCCCAGTAGCGAAAGCGTTCATACGCACGCTGGTCTGGTGGAAATTTCGCGAGACCGGCTTCAACTTGGTCACGCGTTTGTGGCGCTTGCGAGAACGCTGGAGCAACAAATAGGAAGTTTACGACAAGGGCGAAAATAATAGTCCAAATAGTTCGCATTGCCGACAAGTATAGCTCGGAATTAGGCCAGATTGAAGGCTACTTGCTCTTGCTCAACTTGCGATAGTAATCGGCCACCGCGCCGGAATAACCCGGAGGAATTGTTTCCGACCCTGCACTCCGAACCTGATCGCCGTTCTTATCGTCCAGCTTGCGGCGCAGCTCCAGTTCCAGGCGCTCTATGGACGGTATCACCTCGCGATTGAGCCGCTGAGTCAATTCGCCGTCGTTCTGATAAGCCGGATTCAGGGCCTGCATGAGCTGCTGGACATCTCCCGAAAATTCAGGATGTTCCTTCAGGAAATCGCGCATCTGGCCCAAATCGCGCAGCGATTCGCGATAGCCTTGGTCCAACGGAACCGGACCATCGCCCATATAGCCATTGTGCGGAGTAACTGGACCACCGCCGCCGTAGGGCCCGTAGGCGCCGCCTGGGTTGGGCGTTCCGAGACCGCCCGGTCCGTATTGGCCGCCCTGCCCCTGCTGTCCACCGGCTTGGCCTTGACCTTGGGACTGACCGCCCTGCTGCCCTTGTCCGGCCTGTTGACCTGCCTGTCCCTGTTGTCCGGCTTGCTGGCCTTGCTGGCCGCCTGGCTGGCCTTGTTGGCCGGACTGCTGACCCTGTTGTCCTTGGCCATCCTGACCGCGTTGGAGTTGCCCGCCATTTTGCTGGCTGCCATTGCGGCCCTGGGCGCCATTGCGGTTCTGCTGCGCCTGCGCGAGCTGCTGCATGCGATTGCGCATGGCTTCCACTTGCGCCAGGGCTTTCTCGATGTCGTTCTTATCGCCGCCGGGGCCTTGACCCTTCCCGTTTTGGCTTGGGTCCTGCATGGCAGCTTGCGCCTGCTGCAACTGGTCGCGAAGATCGTTGAGGCCCTTGGTCACCGAGTTTTCGCGCACCCAGGCCGACATCCCGTAGCCGCGCCGGATGTACTCGGCGTTGCGCCGCATGTTCAACTCGATTTCGTTTTGCTCGGCTTCCGAAAGCGCGCTGCGCAGTTTGTTCGAAACCGGATTCTGAGCCCCAGCCAGGCTGCGGGCCGCCTCGCTCATGTCTTTCTCCAACTGCTTGAGCTGTTCGGCCATCTGCTCTTTCTCGCCAGCCATCTTGTCGGCTTGCTGCTGCGATTGGCCGGGCTGCTGTCCGTTGAAGCGCGGAGTATCGCCGGTGGCGCCCACTTGTTGCCGCAGCCGGTTCTGGAAGTCGGACTGTTGCCCGGCTAGCTGGGCGGCGCGGCGCGCCATATCATCCACTTGATTGGAGGCCTTCTGATGCTGCATCCCGTTCAGAATGTCTCGAGCCTCCTGGAGCCGATCCGCGGCGCGGCGCTGACCTGCGGTGTCCTGGTTCCCGTTCTGCTGATTTTCGGACGCGCGCATGTCATCCGCGGCCTTCTGCAGACGGTCGATGGCCTGCTGCAGACGCGGATCGGCAATCGATCCGGTGCGGCCGCCATTGGCGCCCTGGCTAGGCTGTCCGTTGGCTTGCTGGCCCTTGTTGCCCACCTTGTTGGCCTGGCTGCCCTTGCTGGCCCTGTTGTCCTTGTTGGCCCTGCTGGCTGGCTTGATTGGAATCGCCGCGCTGCAATTGTTCCATCTGCCGCTTTAGTTGCTCGGCTTCGCGGCGCAGCATTTCCTGCTCCCAACGCTGCCGGAAAGGCTGCTGCTGATCTTTCTTGGCTGCCAATTCCTGTTGCCTGCGCGCCAACTCCGCGAGTTTCTGAAGCGCGTTGTCGATCTCCTTGGCGCGACTGTCGCCGGACGATTGCTGCTGCCCGGTTTCGTACTGATTCTTTTCGCGGTCGAGTTCTAAATCGGCCAGGTTCTCCAGATCGCGGCCCATGCTGCCGCCCCCGCCTCCGCCGCCACCTTGGCTTCCAAAGGCGACTTGAATATCGCGGAACGTATCTTCGGCCCGAAGAGCGTGCTGCAAGCCCTGCTGTTCGGGCGTCAAGGCGTCCTGGAATTTCTGCGCCCGGAGTTTTTGCGCCGACTCGGTCATCGCCTTGGAAGCTTCTTCCATATTCTTGGCGTAGGCCTGAAACTCCTGATTGCTCTCTCCTAACTGGCGCGCTTTCACGCGATCCACCAGCGATTTGGCTTGAGCAGCCAGTTTATCTTCGATATCGCCCAGGAATTTGGCGTCATCCGCTGCAGTCGCCGAGCCCTTAGGAGTGCCTTTGAGTTGGTTCCAGGTGGCCGCAATGATGTCCTTCTGGCGCTGGGAGATTTCCGACTGCGGATCGTCACCGCCCATGCCGCCGCCACCGCCGCCTGCCTGCTGCGACTGCGAATAGTTGCGCTCGAAGGGCTCGGCCTGGATAAAGTAGATGTCGGTCTTAGTGGTGTTTCTGGCGTCGCGCGCGGTGGCGTAGAGGCTCACCAGATCGCCCGGGGACATCTTGTAATCTTCCAGCGCGATGAGGTGATTGCCATCCACGGTCTTCGCGCCCTTTTGCCCCAGCATCGAAACAGTCTTCTCAGGGCCGCCATTCACCGAGTAATGCAGGGTGACGTCGTTCAATCCGAAATCGTCGTCGGCGCTGACACGTTCACGGTGACTTCTTCCACCGGATTGACCTTCATGTCGCGGCCGGGCCGGTTGATCTTGACGCTGGGCGGCGAGTCCTTGCGCGCTTCGATGAAGAAGTCCTCGCTCATGCGGACGTTCTCGCCCTGCTCGAGGGCAGCCACGTGATACATGCCGTCCTTATCGATCGGCACGCGTGCGGTGAGCCAGTTCCCGTCCGCGGATTTGAGCGCAATCTGCTTATCGTCGCTCAGCATCAACATGCCTTTGTTCAACGGCATGTCGGTCTGGATGGCGACTTCAGCTTCGGTGCCTTCGACCGCGCGCAGATCGCCGCGGTCTTCCACCGTTTCCTCCTTCATGCCGCTCCAGGCGGGATAGTGATAGGTGACGCGGATCTTCTTGATGGCCGGAAGATCAATCACCTTCAGGTTGAAATGTTTGGATTGAACCGCGCCGGCTTCGACATAGTATTCGACCGGATTAGCCAGGCCGCTGAAGAGGAATTCGTACGTGGATGCGCCGGGTGAGTGCTGCATGTCGACCGGTTCCCACTTGGATGCACCCTTGTATTGGGCGAACAGCCGGACTTTTGGAGAATCGAATCCGATGAGTTGCGCGGTAACCAATTGATCGGACTTGCGGCGCACGGTGCGATCGCCAGGTGAAACCACGATGTCGTAGAAGGCGTGCAGGCCCGCTTTGGGCGCGCCCGCCCACAGCAATGAAGTTCCGTAACCGAGATATCCGGGACCAGCGAGTATCAGCCACAGCAGCACTGCGGCGGCCAGCCCGGCTGAGGTTAGAAATCCCAGAATTGGTCCGGTAGGCGCCAGGCGAGCGGGCTCATTGGACTGCGCCATCTTCATGGCATCGCCCGCTAGAAGCTGGACGAAGGGATCGGTGGAATTAGGTTTCTCGGCCAGCGTGAGTAAGCGTTCTTGAAACTCCGGAAATCTTTCTTCGGCGCGCTTTGCGGCATTGCGCCGGTTCATACCCAACAGCGGAATTACCAGGCCGAAGGCGATGGCTGTAGCCACCGAGAGGAAGAGAAGAATGCGCGCCCACAGCAGGCTGGCAGGCGAGAAGGCATACCGATTGATAATCCAGACCAGCAGAACCGTCATCACCAGCGCGGCAATGGTGACGATCGACGTCCCTTTCGAGAATGCAGACAGCCGGAGCCGTTTTTCCAGCCGTTCCAAATAGGCATTCAGTTGATCGAGGGCGTTCATGCGGCCTCCTTCTCCACCGACAAATATCGGCTGGCTATCAACGATTCAATTATCGCGGTTATCAGGACCAATAGCAAAGCGTAGCGCCACAAACTCCAAGGCCGGGGCTGGTTTGCAGCTTCTCCATTGGCTGTGACCGGGTCGGGCCCCTTGCCCGTATTGCGCCACAGATCGAGCGTCTCTTGAGGAATGGGCGTGAGGTCGGACTCGCGACGGTCGGCGTGAACCGCCACCATTTCCTGGCGGCCATTGCCGCGGTGGATCTCGTAAAAGCCTTCGCGGTTGACTTGGAACGATTGCGCCGAAGCGGCTTCGTTGAGCGAAAGTGGATGCTTGCCATCCGGGTCGGTCACTTCAACCGCTGCGCCCTGTTCCTTGACGGAGCGAAGCTCGATGAATGAGTCGACTGCGACATTGGTGGAACTCTCCTGCTGCCGGCCGAGGTATCGGGCAGTCTGTTCGACGAATGGCACAAACGAGTTGTGTATTGGAAAATCGTTGGATAGCTTGTCAAATGTGGACGTAAACACGAGGACGCGTCCCTCGCCGACCTGCTTTTCGAGCAACAGCGGATCCTGATTGGTCAGGCGCGCGATCACGCGCGACTGGCCGGGATCCACTCGAACATCCTGAATGAACTGCACGCCGTCCAGCTTGTTGGCTCGTCGGAGCGAGGGATGCTCGGCATCGGCGGATGCGACGGTTTGAAAGCGGTCGCCATCACGAGAAGCGTAGCTGGACGATTGAATCGCTTCGCCCGACACCGGTACGCGCTGCATAGCAACCGATGCAGGACCCAACGCGACCAGCAAAGAGCCGCCGCCGTTGACGTAGGCGCGCAGGCTGTTCTCCAAACCGGGCGGCAACGGCCCGACGTCCGACAGCACCACAAAGGCATATTTCGAGAACGCCTGGTTGGTAGCCTGCTCCACCGGGAGTGGCTCGATGACGAAGCCTGCTTCGGGCACGGACTCGAGCGCCGCTCGGTAGTACAGCTCGCCGAGCGGATGGCCGCCCTGATGAAGAAATAGCACCGGGTGAGGATCGGCTCGCTCCACGGCAAAAGCGAAACGGTCGTCCTCACGCAGCGAGTCGTCCGGTTGAATGCGGATTTCGGCTTTGTGGAAACCGTAGGGCGATTCGAGCGACAGAAACTCCACCGTGGCGCGGCCGTTGGCGGGAACGTCCACGGTCTTGCTCTCGAGCGTCTTGCCGTCCAGCACCAGCGATAGCCGTGCGCTTAGTAGCCTCGGTTCCGATACCGGCGATCACGGCCTGCACATGCACTTTCTTCGGGTCGTAGATTTTCCCGGGAGCGATCACGCTTTCCACCAGCCAATTGGGCTCCTTGGAATCGGCCACGGAATGAAAGATGAGATTGGTGTCGCCGCCCAGCCGCAGGTCCGCGAAGGCCGGTGGCATCGACGATTTCTGCATGTCGCTGATGAAGTGGACCTCTAGCGGTATCTTGGATGCCTGGGCGATGGTTCGCAGCGCGCGCGCGAATTCGCCGTAAGAGCTCTGCTCGTCGGTGGGCTGGATAGCCTGAATGGCGGCCTTAAGCTGATCGGCGTCTTCCACCGGCTGGGTGAGGAACTGGATGTGCGAGTTTACCGCCAGCACCTGGCCGCGCTCGCCCGAATTGAGATTGGAGACGGCCTGCAGAGCCTGCTGCTTGGCGCGCGTCAGATGATCCCCGTAGCGCATGCTGAAGGAATTGTCGACGCCGATGATCAGCATCTTGCGCCCGGTTGCACCCACCGAGGTTCGCGTCACGAAGGGATTGGCAAAGGCGAACGCGATCAATAACAGCAGCAGCACGCGGAGCGAGAGCAGCAGCAGATAGCGTAGCCGCCGGTGTTTGATGGAGCTTTGGGTCCGCTGCTCGAAAAACATCAGCGAGCTGAAGGGATGCGGCGTGCTGCGGTATTGGCGCAGAAGATGAATCCAGAATGGCAGACCGATGGCCGCTAAACCAGCCAGAAACCATGGCGCCAGAAAACCCACTCACATCCTCCCTTTGCGGACCAGAAAGTATTCGCGCATGGCGTCGTCCAGGGGCCGGTCAGTCCGTAGCAGGCAATAATCGATGTTGGCGGTGGCCGCCTTTTTCTTCAGCGCATCAATGTGCGCGTCGATCTTGGCGCCATATTCCTCTTTTGTATATTCCGGAGAAACCTCTAGCGCGTCCTTAGTCTCCATATCAACCAACAAGCGCGGCTCTTTCAACTTGGGCCGGATCTCCTCCGGATCTAAGACGTGGAACAGCACCAGATCGTTGCCACGGTAGCGCAACGGCTCGACGGCGCGGATTACCACGTCGGGCTGTTCGTAGAAATCGGAGACCACGGCCACAATGCCGCGCCGGATGTGGAACTGCTGGAAATGGAGGAACGGCTTGGAAAAATCGGTCCGCGTACCGATCTCAGCTTTCTCGATGGCGTGCGCCACGCGCATGAACTGGCCCTGCCGCGTGGACGGCCGCACATAATTGCGAACATCGTCGTCGAAGATGATGACCCCGGCCGCGTCGCGCTGCTGATTGGCCAGATAGGCGAGCGAAACCGTCAGGAAGCGTCCGTAGTCGAGCTTTGTGATGCCGTGCGAGCTGTACCCCATGGACGCGCTGGTGTCCAGCAGCATGGTGAGCTGGCAATTGGTCTCGCCGCGATAGCGCTTCAGATAAGCGCGCTCGGTACGGGCATAGACGTTCCAATCGACGTGCCGCAGATCGTCGCCGGGCGTATAGGCGCGGTATTCGGCGAATTCCTGGCTGAATCCGAAATCGGGCGAACGATGGAGTCCCGCCACGAAGCCGTCCACCACCGTTTTGGCCACCAGGTCAAGATGCGAGATCCCAGCCAGAATCGCAGGGTCAATAAAGCGGGTTGGAGTCGAAGGTAGCATTTAAACAGTTTCTGGTTTCTGGTTTCTAGTTTCTGCTTCCTGCGCCGCCCTCTGCTTCCCGCCTCCCGCTTCCTGCCTTCTGTCTCCCGACTCCTGTCTCCTGCCCCCTCACCTCGGCTCGGGCTTCCACTCTAATAGACGCTTGAGAATGGCATCTGAATCGAGGCGCTCGGATTCGGCGTGGAAATTGAGCAGCAGACGGTGGCGCAGGATGGGCGCGGCCAGGGCGCGGATGTCCTCATAGGCGACATGATAGCGGTTACGGAGCAGCGCGCGAGCCTTGGCGGCCAGGACGACGAACTGCGCGGCGCGCACGCTGGCGCCGAAGTTCACGTAGTTCTTGACGAAATCGGGAGCGCTGGCATCGTTGGGGCGAGTGGCGCGAACCAGGTCCACCGCGTAGCGTGCCACCGTGTCGGCGATCGGGACCATTCTCACCAATTGCTGGAAATCGAGAATCTCCTCGGCATTGGTCACCGTGTCTACCGTGGCCACCTTGGTGGTGGTCGTCAAGTCCACCACTTTCACTTCGTCATCGGCCGACAGATAGTCGAGGATGGTGTTGAACAGGAAGCGATCGAGCTGCGCTTCGGGAAGCGGATAGGTGCCTTCCAGCTCGATGGGGTTCTGCGTCGCCAGCACGAAGAACGGCGCCTTGATGGTGTACATGTGGCCGCGCACCGTGCAAGACAGTTCCTGCATGGCTTCGAGCAGCGCCGATTGCGTCTTGGGAGGCGTACGGTTGATCTCGTCGGCCAGCAGAATATTGGAAAAGATCGGGCCCGGAACAAAGGTCCAGGTGCGGCGGCCCGTGGTGTTGTCCTCTTCGATGATGTCGGTGCCGGTGATGTCGGAAGGCATCAGGTCGGGCGTGAACTGGATGCGCTTGAACACCAGCCCGAGAGTTTGCGACAGAGTACGCACCAGCAAGGTCTTGGCCGTTCCCGGCAGGCCGGTGATCAGGCAATGGCCGCCGACGAAGAGCGAGATCAGCACTTGCTCGATGACCTCCTCCTGTCCGACGATCACTTTCCGGACTTCGCGGACGATCCCCTTGTGAACCCCCTGGAAGCGATCGATGCGCTCTTTCAGTTCCGCCGAATCGGCAACGGCTGTGCTAAAGGCTGTGCTCATAGTGGACATGTTTGTTTATTTTGCAACTTCCAAGAGTAATCTTTGCGCCGGCTTGTAGCCGGGAGCCGCTTCTAAAGACAGCAGCACTTGTTCACGAGCCTCGTCTATACGGTTGGCCTTCCGAAGCGCGCTGGCCAACTGGTAATGGGCGGCCGCCTGGTCGAGCGGTTTGGTGGCGAGTACGGCCTGGTATTCGCGGATCGCGCCGGGAAGATTATCCTGCGCCAACCACAAGTCGCCCAATCGTTTGTGCAATTCCTGATCCTCCGGATAAATGTAGTTTAGACGATCGAGAGCCGCGGCGGCTTTCTTCGGATCGCCGGCTTCCTCTTCGAGCGTAGCCAGCCGCTTGATCAGCAGCGGGCTGCGGCCGCCGATCTGGTTGTACTGTTCCAGCTCCTTGCGCGCGGAAACTTTATCTTCCTTGGCAGTGTAGGCGTCGGCCATCAATTCATAGACGCTGCCCGCCTCCACGTAGTCGGGATAATAATCGGCAATGGCCTTGCCTTCGCGAATCACGTCATCGTACTTCTTGGCGCGCAGGTCCTCCACCATGGTCTTGATCTGCTTCCGCCATTCGTCGAAATGTTCAACCGGATTTTTGGTCTGTGCGCCCAGCCACGCCAGGAACTGCTTGTCAAAATCTTCCGTAGACATGCCCAGCACATCGTGGAAGATTTCCGGAGTGGTTTTCAATTTGGCATACTCGTGCATCATGTCGAGCAGCTTGCTATAGCTCCACTTCTCGGCGATGTAACTGCAAATTTTTCCAGCCTGGAAATACGAGACTATAACTTGCGACGGATAACTGGGTCTTACGAAGCCGCGGTCGAGTTCAGCCACCGGCAGCAGCAGTTTGTGCTGAATGGCGTTGATGGCTTCGGGATCCAGGCGGTCGCCCCAGTCGGGAGCGGCGGCGGTCTCCTCATACACAGCCATGCCTTCGGTGAACCACCGTGGGACGCGGTGATTGGTGGCCTGCAGAACGTATACGTGGCTCAATTCGTGCCACATCGTGCTGGCCCAATGAAAACTGCCGGGCGGGCGGCCGGAAGGGCTGTCCATTGCGACCACGGAGCCAAACGTCACACCTAGCGCGCCCAATCCGGGCATGCCCATGGTGCGGACCGCGAAGTCTTCATGGTCGGGATAGACTTCCACTTGAACCGGACCGTTGAGCTTCAACTGATATTTTTTCTCGTAGGTAGCGATGGCTCGCTGCATCTCTGCTTCGAAGTAAGGACGCAGCAAGTCGGATTCTTTCTTCGCCACGCGCAGAATGGTGCGATTGGTCTCGTAAATGTTGAAGTTCGCGTAACTATCGAGAAGTCGAAGCGTGTTGACAGTTTCGGCGCTCTTGTAATTGGCGTTATAGCACTGCTCCAGTTGTTGACGCGCTTCCCCCTCTTGGCCCAGGCGCATGAGGTTGACGCCTAATTCCGCGCGTGCGTCCCACAGACGCGGATTCAGATCGAGCGCCTTGCGGTAGAACTTGATCCCTTCGGTATAGCGGCGATTCAGCACGAAGAAATGCCCGGCCGTGGAATAAGCTTCACCATAAGCCGGATTGACCTTGAGGACTTTATCGATCCAGGGATTCTCCGGATGCGGCGTCTCAGCCTTGTCATCCAGCCAATCGATGACGGCATGGATCGCCATTGCGTCCAGCGCCTCGTTCGAGATCGCCAGCGCCTGGTCAGCCTCTTTGGCGGCGCGCTCCTCGTCGTTGTCTTCGAGCGCCATAAACGCGAGCAACTCGTGAGGTTCGGCCAGTTTCGGATCGAGCTTAGCGGCCTTCTGGGCTAAATCCACCGCCTTGCCGCCATAGTTCTCGGCGGCGACGCGCGCAAGTCCCAGATATGCCTGGGCGTTGTCTTTGTCGATCTCCAGAGCTTCGTTAAAAAGATTGCCGGCTTCGGTGGGATTGAAGCGCTCCAGAAAAAGCAGTCCCCAACGGACGCGGTACAGGGCGTTCTTTGGTTCCTGCTTTACGAGCGCCTTGAACTCATCATTGGCATCTTGATATCGCTCCAGCGCCCACAAGCCTTCGGCGCGCGCGTAAGAATTCGATCCGGCCGCCAGCTTCGCGAAGCAGGATTGCGCCTCAGGAAGCTTGCCGTGATGCTTGAAGCTGCGGCATTGTTCTAACGTCTCAGCCGGCAGCGCGACCGTCGCAAGCCCGCAAACCAATGCCACACAACCGAGACGAATCATTTGTCGATCTCCGCCTGGGTCTTGGCCAGCTCCAGCAATAGCGTCTGTAGCTGCTGCTTATATTGTTCGACCGGCATAGCGGCCTTTTGATACTTCAGCAGATCGATCTGCCGCTCCAGTTCGTCGCGCTTGTCCAACAATGCTTTTTTCTCCGGCGTGTTGGCGGCGATCTGCGATGCGCCGATCCGCAAAAGGCCGAACTGCGCGGCCTTCAGGCCCTGCCCGTTTTCTGGGGACGGCTTGCGCGCGCCGTCGCCCGAGCCAGTGTCTTCGAGTGTAGGATGCTCCGTGGCCAGTCGCTTTTGTGTTTCGTAGAACTGGCTGGTTTTTTGCTCGGCGTAAGTGAATGCCTCCAGCGCCGAGACGGTTTCGTTCTTGTCGGTATCGGCCGATGTATCGCGCAGCGCCTCCACCCAATAACGCGCGAAGACGGTGGCGTTCTTTTCATTGCCCGACTTCGTAGCCGTGATAACCACGCGATTCGGTTTCTCGAGCGCCGCGCGCGAGCCCCCACTGGCACTGGTCATGTTCACCACCAATTGCCGAGTGGCCGGAATGCGGTCCAGCATTGACGCCAGCTCTACCGCGGAAAGGTCGGGGCCCGGAAGGTTGATCTTGTAATCGTAGCCATCGAAGCTGCCGTGCCCGATCAGCATCAGTACCAACGCATCGGCCGGCTTGGCTTGCTTGGCCACCTGACCGAGCGCGCTCTGGATTTGCGCTTTGGTGGCTTGCGCGCCAGACAATGTCGTGACGTTGGCATCGGGCATGCCGGCCTTTACCAGCTTGTCGATCTCCTGGGCCTCGGAAGCGAAGCGCTGTTCGTAATCCGGTTCGCCGCCTAGGCCAGCGACTGTGACGTAGAAGGTGGTTGCAGGAAGACACACAGGCAGGAATGCCTGTGCCACCAGTACCAGAAGAGGCAATCTCATACGACACCCCACCTTCGCCGCAGCAGCCACTCGGTGCAGCACAGCAGCAGGACGAAAAAGAAAATGATCGGCATGTCCCACAGGTCCCTGGTTTCGCGCACCGTAATCCCGGCGTCGGAATAAGCGATGTCCTCGCCCAGCTTGCTGACTTCGTTCGGCCGGTAATAATGGCCGCCGGTCTGGGAGGAAAGCTTTTCGAGCAAGTCCCGATTTTGCTCCAGATGAAAATTCTCCGCCACGCCATCCTCGCGCCGGAACGTGACCACATCGCGACCCAGCTCCTGTTGGCCGCGCTTCGCCGTAATTTCAGTGACGTAGGAACCGGCCCGTGCCGCGTCCCAATCGACCGAATAGACGCCCTGCTCAAGCGCGTCCGGATGCAGCTCCACCGATTGCGCCCCGCCATCCGGCCCTACGATTCGAGCTTCCAGTTGCGCGTCGCTGGTCGGAAGGTACGTCGTATCGCGAACCTCGGCGCGCAGGTGCACGCGGCCATCGTCAAACAGCACCGGCCGAGTGGTGGACGAAACCACGCGAGTGGGCGTATCGCTCACCAGCCAGCGCAGCATCTGCCGCCAGAACATCTCGTGGCTCATATCTTCCACCGGCTGCAGCATCTGCCAGCGCCAATCGCCGCCGGTAGCGAAGACCGCCGTCCGGCCACGGCCATATTTCTGCGTGATCAGCAGCGGCAGCGTGTGACCGGAAGCGTTCATCTCCGCCAGCACCACCGCGCCGGGCTTAGGCTGGCCCGCCTCCTGGAAATTCATCAAGTACGGCAACTTCTTCCAGCGGTTGACGTTGGCGTCCGGATTTTCGTCGATGCGCGTGATCAGGCTGTCACGTCCGGAAGACGTCAACTGCGGCGTCGCCGGTTCGCGATGGAAGGTGTTCTTGTGATCCGGCAAGCGCACCGGAAGAAGATCGGAGAAAGGCTGCTTATCGTAGCCGCCATCGGCCAAAGCATTACGCCCGCCCAGGAAGAGCAACCCGCCGCCGCGCCGGTCAACAAACTGCTGGATCAGGTCCTGCTGCGCCGTGGTGAAATAATTAGCTTCCACGCTGCCTAGGATCAGGCCTTGGAAGCCAAAAAGGTCCTCTACTTTTGTGGGAAAGCTCACCTTCAAGAACTCGGCGCTGTTGTCCGGCACCTGCGTGTAAATCTTGTTTTGAGTTGTACGGACGATAGTGAAAAGGGCAATGTTCTTGTCGTCCTCCACAGCGCGGCGAAGGAACTTGAAATCCCAGGTCGGCTCGCCTTCCATGTAAAGAATCCGCGGCTTGGCGTCGTCGACGTCCAGCACCCGAGTCAGGCTGTTGTTGTTCTTATTGTCCTCGTCCTGCAATGGGTCGATGGAGAATTCCAGATTCTTCACACCCGCCTCTCCGGCATTGAACAACACCGCTTCGGTCTGGGCCGCACCGTCTCCCTTTAAGACAATGTCGCGACTCGCCAGTACCTTTCCGCTCTCCCGGATTGCCAGCCGGACCTTATCGCCTCGGAAGCCATGCTGGTGGAAGGTAACCACCGCCTGCAAGCGCGACTTCGCCAGCGAGCGAACAGGCAGTTGAACATCTGTGACTTCGATATCGTGAGCCATCTGCTCACGGCCAAACCCGACGGTGTGGATCGGAATCCGTTGGCGCTTAATCTCCGAGATCGTATCCAAGTCGATGCCGCCGCTATTGTCCGCGCCATCGCTCAGCAGCACGACCGCGCCGATCGGCAGCGTCGCCGAATCCGCCAGCACCTCTTTGAGGTTGTCGCCAATGTGCGTGGCCGGGAGCGAGGCGTTCAACTGATCCAGCTTTTCAATGCGCTCCACGTGATCGCCCAGGCGATAAAGTCGAACTTGAAATTTAGACTGTAAACTCTTGATTAAACCGCCGTTCAGCGTGCTCAACACCTGGTCGTGTCGCGACTTGCCGTCGTCTTGAGTAGCCATGCTTTTGCTATCGTCGATCACCACCGCCACAATGTTCTGCTGGGGCCGCAGCGTCGCGATGCTCAAGGCTGGCTGCCAAAGCAGGAACAGCAACAGGCAGACGAGCAAGCTTTGCAATAGCCAGACCACGGCCGTGCGAGGACCGCGCATGGTGGGGGCGACTGCCCGGCGGCGGCGCCAGATGGTCCAGCCTAAGCCCAGGACCGCCGCCGACAAAGGCTGCCATCAGCAACCACAGCGGCCATTGCCCCAGTAGCACGAAAGTGCCTTTGCTGAATGCCGTAGTTGGATATTTAAACAGGAACTCAAACATCAGATCGAGCGCTTCTTCCTGAATTCCATTTTAGTGCGTCATGACATAGATGACGTAATAGACGCCAATCCGGAAGCCTTGCCGATCTGGCGGCGATCAGCTACGTCCGGTAACGGATGGAAGGATCCCAGACAGCCCTCAGAATAACACGACACTAATGTTAGGTGTCGCCTCGGGACGATTGGGTTTCAAAGAACATCCGCGAACCGCTCCAGCCGCGCGTTGTCGCTGTTGAGATGTCGCCCGGAACCATTCGATCCCAAACCCATGCGTTACTTGCATGAGTATGATTCAATAGAGAATAGCGTTGGTGATGCCAAAGTTGGGATTTAAGCTTCAAAGAGACATCCGGGCGCTGAACCGCCGCGCGAGAGAGTGGCGAATGATCTTCAAAGGGGTTGCGTCCACCGATCACCCGGTGATGGCGCACATCATCCCCATCCGCCGCTGCAATCTCGCCTGTACGTACTGTAACGAGTACGATGACTTCTCCAAACCGGTCGACACTGGGTTGATGATCGACCGGCTGGATAAGCTGGCCGCTCTCGGCACCACGATTGTGACCTTCAGCGGTGGGGAACCGTTCCTGCACCCTGACCTCGATAAGTTGATCGCGCATGTGCGCAATCGCGGGATCATCGCGGGCATCATCACCAACGGCTATCTGCTAACGGCGCAACGCGTCCAGCAATTGAACGATGCCGGTCTCGATCACATGCAGATCAGCATCGACAACGTGATGCCGGACGACGTCTCCAAGAAAAGCCTGAAGGTGCTCGACAAGAAACTGCAGATCCTGGCCGAGCACGCGCTGTTCCATGTAAACATCAACTCGGTCCTGGGCGGTGGCATCCACAATCCGGAAGATGCGCTGGTTGTTGGCAAACGCGCGATCGAGCTCGGTTTCACCTCCACGGTCGGAATCATTCACGATGGCGATGGTCAGCTCCGGCCGATCGGCGAGCGGGAACGTGCCGTCTTCCTGGCGATGAAAGATTTCGAGAAGCGGAATTTCTCGCAGATCAATTATTACCAAGACGCCATCGCGCACGGGCGGCCGAGTAACTGGCGCTGCCGTGCCGGTGCGCGCTATCTATATATTTGCGAGAACGGCTTGGTGCACTACTGCTCCCAGCAGCGCGGCTTCCCGGCTAAGCCGTTAGCCGAATACACGGTGGCCGACATCCGCCGCGAATATCTCACGGAAAAATCCTGCGCGCCGTTGTGCACTGTGTCCTGCGTGCGCCAAATTTCCTATTTCGATTTCTTCCGCGCCCCCCAGACCATCAGCAGCACGGTGCCCGTAGGCACGGGCGATCTGGTGCAAATCAAAGCAGCCGGTGACCGCTAAAGTGGCGCTCGCGGTGTCGTGGCGCACGCACTCCTGCGTGCCGCGTCGGCCAGGGGTTTCCGCTCATGGCCCTGCTTATCCCGGGACAAGGCCGCCCGTCCTGGATGCCCGTCGTCTACACTCGTGTGAGCGCTTGTTCTAGATCGGAAATAATATCGTCCACCGCTTCAATACCCACACACAACCGCACCAACCCGTCATGAATGCCCATCCGCTCCCGCTGCTTGGGCGCGATATCGCGATGCGAGGCAATCACCGGATAGAGGACCGTGCTGTGAACGTCGCCCAGCGATGTGGCGCGCACCACCAGCTTCAAGCGATCCATGAAGCGGAACACGTCCTCTTTGGTCGCATCCTTTAGTTCAAAGGTCACGATCGCACCGTAGAGCCCGTCGGGCAAAAGCCGGCGGATCACCGCAACATCCGGATGAGCAGGATCGGCCAGGTAATGCACGCGCGCTATGCCAGGATGTGAGCTGAGCCAGGTGGCCACCCGGCAGGCGTTTGAGCAGTGCCGCTCCATCCGCAGCGCGAAAGTCTTGATGCCGCGCATAGTCAGATAACTTTCGAAAGGACCGAGTGCCGGACCAATCGTGCGGCACAAGCTGCGAATGATCTCGCTGTGATCGTGATCGGCGACGATAATGCCGCCCAGAACATCGCCGTGACCGCCCAGAAACTTAGTCAGGCTGTGAACCGCCATATGCGCTCCGTGCTCTAGTGGTCGCAGCAGCAGCGGCGTCGCGAAAGTGTTGTCCACCACTAGCGCGGCTCCCGCGGCGCGCGTCAGTTCGGCGATCTGATCCATGTCACCGACCCGCAGCAGCGGATTCGAAATCGTCTCCATGAAGACGCATCCCGGCTTCGCGTCAGCAATCTTCTGCCGAATCGCGTCCAGGTCGCAAATGTCGACAAAATTGATTTCGATTCCCAGCGGCTCCAGTACTTTTGTCATCAGGCTGGTGGTCGCGCCATAAAGAGCACTGGCGGCCACAATCGATTTCCGCCGGTCGGTGAGCGCGGCCAGCAAGGCGATGTGGATCGCCGTCATTCCCGACGAGCACGCCAGTGCACCGTGGCCGTTCTCTAACGACGTCATCAACTCCTCCAGCGCTGCGTTGGTGGGGTTGTCATAGCGCGAATAGCAATAGCCCGGCTCTTCGCGGCCGAGCACGCGGTCGAGCTTGGCGGTGCTCTCGTAGACGTAGCTGGAGGCGGTGTAAACCGGCGTGGTGACCGGAATGAATGCTCCGGGTTTCTCGGGATCCGGCTTCCGGTCGCCGGAGTGGACGGCTTTGGTTTCAATTTTCATGACGATTACTTTCTCTTCCAGCGTATTCCTTCCTTGGTGTCCTCGAGGATAATGCCGGCATCGAGCAGTTGCTGCCGGATCTGGTCGGCGCGCGCGAAGTTGCGGCTCTTCTTAGCTTGAGCGCGCTCGGCGATCAGACCCTCCACCTCGGCATCGAAAATGCCGGCCTGCTTTTGAGAGGGCCGCAGGACATCGAAGATCGCATCGAACTGCGCCAGCAGCTCCAGCGCCGAAGGCGTATTGCCGGCACGGAACTCACCAGCATCCATCGCGGTGTTGGCGTCGCGGACAAACTCGAACAGCGCTGCCAGTGCTTCGGCCGTGTTCAGATCGTCATCCAGGCCTTCGCCGAACCTCCGCACGGAAGTTTCGGTCCGCTCCAGAATCTTCTCGTTAGCGCCTTCGGGAAATTTTTCCGTCTCCAGACGCAGCTTGAAATTCCTCAACCGCTCGATGGCCGTGGCTGCCGCTTTTAGCCCATCGAAGGTGAAATTGAGTTTCTTCCGATACGGGACCGATGCCAGCAGGTAGCGCACCACCTCCGGCTCATAGCCCATCTCGAGCAAGTCGCGCAATGTATAGAAGTTGCCAGCCGACTTCGACATCTTCTGTGCCTCGATGCTGAGAAACTCCGCATGCAGCCAGAAACGGGCAAACGGTTTCGACGTGATCGCTTCCGATTGCGCGATCTCATTCTCGTGATGCGGGAAGATCAGGTCGACCCCGCCGGCGTGTATGTCGAGCGTCTCGCCCAGGTACTTCATTGCCATCGCGGAACATTCGATGTGCCAGCCCGGCCGGCCCGGCCCGATCTCGCTATCCCAGAACGGCTCGCTGTCTTTGGGCGCCTTCCACAGAACGAAGTCGCGAGCATTGGCCTTGTCATATTCGTCGACATCGACGCGTGCGCCGGCTCGAATGCCGCTGAAGTCGTTGTGCGATAGCTTGCCGTAGCCGGGGAACTTCGAGATCCGATAGTAGACCGAGCCATCGCTCTGATAGGTGAAGCCCCGCGCGCTCAGCTCCTGAATCGCGCGCACCATTTCCTGGATATGGTCGGTGGCCTTCACCAGACGCTCGGGACGCTCCAGGCGCAGCGCCGCCATATCGTCCAGGAACGCCTGCGTGTATTGTTCGGTGTACTCAGTAAGCGATTTGTGTTCGGCGGCGGCGTTGCGAATGATCTTGTCCTCCACGTCGGTGATGTTCATGACGTGATCCAGCTGGTAGCCGCGGGCCCGCAGCCAGCGCCGCAAAATATCCTCGAACGTGAAGGTGCGGAAATTGCCAATGTGCGCGTAGTGATACACCGTCGGCCCGCACGTGTACATACGCACCGTGTTGCCTTGTAGTGGCGCAAAGGGCTCTACCTGTTGCGTCAGAGTGTTGTAGAAACGCAAAGCCATCTGGGGGTTAATGTTTCATGGTAGCGCAGGCTCAGCGGCCCACCCAGTCCACAGGAACCAGCTTGCAGCGCCGAATTTCCTGGTCGCCGGTGATGACACTGCCTTCCTCGCTTTGTGCTAGTGCGATCGCGAACGCATCGCCCAAAGCTACCGAGCGTGCAGCTTTTACCCTGGCAGCCGCAATGATGCCGGCCTCATCGGGTAAGACCAAGCGAATAGGGAGCGATGGCAGCCCTGCGGGCAGCAAATGCCCTTCTAGTCTGCGACCACTGGGCTCATCCTGAATCCACGCAACCATGGCCGAGGATTCAATAACCTTTGACGCGGAGGTCGTCCTGCGCTTTTTCGGCCGCGCGCTCTTCGTGCAACGCCTTCGTCAAACTCGGTCCGCCCCTCGCCATTCCGCGCATCGTGCGCCAATCCGGGAAATCGCGCACCGCACGCTTCATGACCAGAGTCTCGCCCCGGACATCGATCACGACTTCCGTGCCCGCCTTGAGATCGAGCCGCTCGCGTATTGCTTTGGGGATGATTATCTGTCCCTTGGTGGAAATAGTAACCCTCGTCATCCCACTTATTGAGTAAGCTGTAACGGCCACGATTTTCAGAACCGCGCGTCGATCCACTTCTGCACGTAATCGGCAAAGTTCTCGACACTATGCGAGTACTGCCCCGGAAATGTCTCGCACGCCGTACACGGCCTGATCCCGTGTGTCGCGCCCTCGATGACCACAAAATCCTTATCCTTGCTGGCCGCCACTTCGTAATGAATCTCGTTGTCACGGATGAAATAGTGCGCGCCCATGGCCGTAATAAGAATCGGCACGGAAATGTTGCGCAAGGCGCACGGTGTCGAATTGTTGCTCGAACACCAGTCGATTCCATCCATAGAATCGGTCGCCCGGATTGCGTTCGCGCTTAAGAAAGACCGCAGCGTCAGAAGCCGCGTTCCAGTGTCAAATGCCGCGTTCTCCTTCTCGGACACCCTGCCCGTGCGCCGCACGCTTTCGACAATCTGCTTGACGATCGTGCCATCGTTCTTGAGCAGTTTCTCGGGATTCACGGTGCTGCGATGAACGCTGAGATCCATCTCCATCAGCCGCGCGCCCTCGCCTCTTGGAACCACGAAAACGTCGTTGTCTGTCCCGTGAAGTTTCTCCGATGCCATGTCGATCAACCGGTTCATCCGCTCCGCTTGTGCCTGAAAATACCGTTTCTTGAAATCCTCGCTGTAAGTCGACGGCCCCTTGGGATTGAACCCATTCTTGGGATTGAACGGATCGAGGTCAGTCCTCATCTGCCGCGGATCAGACTCGTTCACCACGGCGGGATTGAGGCTTCGCAAACCGTTCACCGAATTCCCCGGATGAGCATCGACGAAAACGATCCCGTCGGCCGGAGGAAGGCCCGCCAGGCTGTTGCTGCATTCCACCAGCTTTTTCGGACCCTGGCAATAAGACGGCCCCTTCTCGGCAACCGCCTGGTAAAAACTCATGGTCGGCCCGCCGCCGCTATGACCGAAGAGAATCACCTTCGTAATACCGGGCTGTTTCCTGAGATATTCGACACCGGATTTGACGTCGAGAGCGATGTCCTCCCACTTCACCGCCGCTTCGTTGTTGTCGAACCGCGGGTCCATCGCCAGTACCAGAAATCCGCGCTTGGATATTTCCGTAGCGCCCAGGTGCGCCAGAAAATTAGAGGTCCGGTGCATAATCAGAACGCCAACGTGCGGCGCGGCGCCCGATTCCGGCCGGTAAAGCGCGCCCTTCACCGCGGACGGAGTGAACTGCACGTACGTAGGGCTACTCACCGGCACCGCCCCAGATGACGTCGTCGCCGGCCCAAACGACAAATTGTTCGAGAAAAACGGCAGCATCTTGATCTCTACGCGATCGGCAATATGATTCACATGATTGCCTTCGTAAATCTCGAACACATGCGAAATCCCGGCTTGATTCAGCAATTGATCCAGCGTCCGGACGGTGCTGGCGATGGGCTCATCCTGGGCCCCGGCATCCACCGCGATCGCGTGCAGCTTCCTCAGATTAGGCAGGTACTGATCGATCATCGCCAGCGGCGCGTTGGCCGCCCATTTGGCCACGATCATCGGCTGCAACTGCCCATCCTTCACCGGCAGATCGAAGTACAGCGGAGGCTTATTCGGGTTGGCCGACCATGCCGCGGCCGACGCGACCATTGCCTTGGTTCCGAAATCCGCTTGCGCCACTTCCGCCACGCTCTGGATCGCCGCCGCCTTCGCCATCGCCGGGCTCTGCGGATTCAGGTTGGGAACCATGCAGCACGGGCTCAGAATGTAGAGGCTGGAAAAAACCTCCGGATGTTTCATCCCTATCCTGATCGTCCCGTAGCCTCCCATGGAGTGACCCGCCAGGCCGCGGCTCGCCACTTGCGCGATGGTTCGATAATGGCTGTCGATGTACGCCACCAGTTCTTCGGAAACGAACCGGTCCCAATCGCCCGTGGTCACCGACGTCGAGTACATGCTGCCCTGATACGCCGTGTAAGCGTTGGGCATCACCAGGATCATCTCGCGCGTCGACCCGCTGGCGAGCGCTTTATCGGTCACCGCCGGCAAGTTGATGAAGCTTTGCTTGAGCCCGAACCATCGGTCATCGCTGTCCGTATAGCCGTGCAATACGTAGACCACCGGATAGCGGCGAGCGCGCTCGGCGGCATAACTGGGCGGCAGATAGATTGAGACATCGCGATCCGGCGAATCGCCCTCAAGATTTCCTTCGAGCGACTTTCCGTGCACTTTGATGCGTTCCAATGTCCCGTGCGGCGATGTGGCTTGCGAATAACTGAGCGCAGCCAGCGCGACACCCAGCAGCGACAGCTTGATTTGCCTCATGGCGGATTATTTTACACCTGCGCGACAATGGAAGACCGATGCCGTCCTCTCGCCGAATGTTCTTGCAGGCGTCCGGGGCTGCGCTGATAAGCGACTTCCCTCGAGCTCACGCCGCCGGCGCCACAGAAACCATCCAAACCTCCGTCCTCACCATCGCCTACGAAGACAGCGGCCCTCGGCAGGGTTTCCCGATTATCCTCTCGCATGGCTTCCCCGACGACGTTCGTGCCTTCGACGAGGTCGCGCCTCCGCTCGTCCAAGCCGGCTACCGCGTGCTTGCCCCCTACCTGCGCGGTTATGGACCTACGCGCTTCCGTGATCCCGCCGCGCGGCGTACGGGCGAGCAAGCTGCCATAGGCCAGGATCTCGTGGACTTCGCCGATGCGCTCAAGCTCGAACGCTTCGCGGTCACCGGCTACGATTGGGGCGGCCGCGCTTCATGCATCGCGGCGGCGCTGTACCCCGACCGTGTGCGAGCGGCCGTATTGATCGGCGGCTATACCATTCAAGACACCCTTGCTTCGCCGCAGCCGGCCGCGCCCGAAATCGAACGGGCGCTTTGGTATCAGTGGTATTTCAACACGGAGCGCGGCCGGGCCGGTCTCGCCGCCAATCGGCGCAGCTTCTGTCGGCTCTTGTGGCAATTGTGGTCGCCCACCTGGCAGTTCAGCGACGAAACATACAACCGCACCGCGGCGTCGTTCGATAATCCCGATTTCGTCGACGTAGTGATCCACTCCTACCGGCACCGGAACGGGAACGCGTCAGGCGAAGTTCGCTTCTTGCCGATCGAGCGGCAACTGTCCGAGCGGCCAAAGATCCAGTCGCCCGCTATTGTCCTGCATGGCGCCGACGATGGGGTCGCCCGTCCACCGGCCGATTCGCCGGCCGAGCGCGCTATGTTCACGAAGCTCGTGGCCCGCCGCGTAGTCCCGGGCGCCGGCCACTTCCTGCCGCGCGAAAAACCGGACGCCGTATCGTCGGCTCTCCTGGAACTGTTGGCGGCGCACTAGATTTCTGCTGATTTCTGCTGTCAACGCCAAATAGAAATGTCCTATTCTCTGCCAAGTAGAAATGTCCGGTTTTAGAGTGTGGTCTGAAAAAGGCATGTTAGGGTGAGTGAGTCCGCAAGGGGTCGCGCCCAAGCGGATGCCCAAGGCCGAGGCGACGGGGCTGGCTCCGTTACGGATCGGCACAGCAAGAACCCTCGAGCGCCGCTGCTCGGGGGTTTTTGATTTTGACTTTGACTTGGCCACATCCGGGTGGTGGAGCTTTGGAGCTGAGGCCTTGGGCTGAGTAAACGCGAAAGGTCGCCGGGCCGATTTTGCCCGGCACTCCTTTTTGCTTTTGACGATGCCTATTCGAAAACGTCGGGCGTGCGGGTACGATTGATTTCGGCAGCCTTCCACAACGGCATACCGCCGCGGCGCGCGATCCCATTCTGGCCCTGTCGCCAAGCGGGGCTGGGCGGGGGTGGCGCTTTGCGCCGACCGGTTGGCGGGGGTTCTGGCGGCGCAGCTTTGGGCTGCGGCTGACACTCTTGGAAACTGAGATATTGCTCTTGAAAACCAACTCGGAGCGAACCATCCAAGCGGGCTTCTACACGCACCTGAGCACCACGCAATCCAGGCCGCACATGCTCTTTGGCGATTTGATACAACCGCCTTTGAAAGCGGAAGGTATAATCGTTGGCGATTTGTCGCCCCTCGACACGGCTCAGTGCTGCAGCCAGATCGTGAATTCGATCCAGGGGCCGGTGCGCGTCGGTCGGGTTGGCTGCCACCACCACTAGATGTTGATTCCACCAGGGCACAAACTCCTGTTCCAAATACTGATTGGCTCCCTCCAGCGTGGTTACTCCTGCCACCCGCAGTCCTTTGACCAAGCGATCCTGGGCTGTCAAGAAGCTGCGTTCGATCCGACCCTTGGCTTGGGGGGAGTGCGCCGCTACCCATCCGATCCCTAACTCCCGCAACGCTCGACCGATCTGGGTTGGAGGCAACGGCTCGTCGGGGAGCCGATGATTCTTCTTGGGGGCGGTTTGAAAGATGCTGGCCTTGTCGGTGTAGAACGCTAGCGGCCGCCCGTTGCGCTCCAGGTAGCTCCACAACAGCCGCAGGTTCTCTTCGGTCGAATCGTGCCGCACAAAGCGCGCTGTCAGTTCGCTGGTAGCATCGTCGATCATGTGAATTAGATACAGCTTTTCGCCGCGCCCTTCCAGCCAGTCGTGCTCGGAAGTGTCCCACTGCACCAAGTCCCCGCGCGAATCCCGCCGCGCTCGCCATTCGTGCACCCCCACGTTCCGCTGCCGACGCCCGCGCCACAACCCGGCGCCCAGCATCAACTGCCGCAAGGCTTCGCGCCCGATGCCCAGCTTGTGTTTGCTCGCCAGATACTCGCTGGCCAACGTCGGCCCGAATCCCCGGTACACTTCCTGCGACAGAATACGCACCGCCTTTTGGCGCTTCGGCTCGGCTAGTCTTCGATTGGACCGGTGGCCACGTAGTCCATGGATCACCGCCCGGTCGCCGCTTCTCTTCAGCTTCACCAACAGCCGCCGAATTTGCCGCTCGCTTAGCTTCAACTCCTCGGCCGCTTGCCGCTGCGTAATTAGTTTCTTCTGTGCCTTCTTCAGCACCACCAGTCGGTCTCGCTCCCGCTGGGTCATGGTCAGAACTCCTTGTTCTTGCACCTTCCCAGACTGAACCTGTCAATAGGACATTTCTAAATGGCACTAATAGGACATTCTCATGTGGCGGCGACATCTGCAGATTTCTGCTGTCAACGCCAAATAGAAATGTCCTATTCTCTGCCAAGTAGAAATGTCCGGTTTTAGAGTGTGGTCTGAAAAAGGCATGTTAGGGTGAGTGAGTCCGCAAGGGGTCGCGCCCAAGCGGATGCCCAAGGCCGAGGCGACGGGGCTGGCTCCGTTACGGATCGGCACAGCAAGAACCCTCGAGCGCCGCTGCTCGGGGGTTTTTGATTTTGACTTTGACTTGGCCACATCCGGGTGGTGGAGCTTTGGAGCTGAGGCCTTGGGCTGAGTAAACGCGAAAGGTCGCCGGGCCGATTTTGCCCGGCACTCCTTTTTGCTTTTGACGATGCCTATTCGAAAACGTCGGGCGTGCGGGTACGATTGATTTCGGCAGCCTTCCACAACGGCATACCGCCGCGGCGCGCGATCCCATTCTGGCCCTGTCGCCAAGCGGGGCTGGGTGGGGGGGGCGCTTTGCGCCGACCGGTTGGCGGGGGTTCTGGCGGCGCAGCTTTGGGCTGCGGCTGACACTCTTGGAAACTGAGATATTGCTCTTGAAAACCAACTCGGAGCGAACCATCCAAGCGGGCTTCTACACGCACCTGAGCACCACGCAATCCAGGCCGCACATGCTCTTTGGCGATTTGATACAACCGCCTTTGAAAGCGGAAGGTATAATCGTTGGCGATTTGTCGCCCCTCGACACGGCTCAGTGCTGCAGCCAGATCGTGAATTCGATCCAGGGGCCGGTGCGCGTCGGTCGGGTTGGCTGCCACCACCACTAGATGTTGATTCCACCAGGGCACAAACTCCTGTTCCAAATACTGATTGGCTCCCTCCAGCGTGGTTACTCCTGCCACCCGCAGTCCTTTGACCAAGCGATCCTGGGCTGTCAAGAAGCTGCGTTCGATCCGACCCTTGGCTTGGGGGGAGTGCGCCGCTACCCATCCGATCCCTAACTCCCGCAACGCTCGACCGATCTGGGTTGGAGGCAACGGCTCGTCGGGGAGCCGATGATTCTTCTTGGGGGCGGTTTGAAAGATGCTGGCCTTGTCGGTGTAGAACGCTAGCGGCCGCCCGTTGCGCTCCAGGTAGCTCCACAACAGCCGCAGGTTCTCTTCGGTCGAATCGTGCCGCACAAAGCGCGCTGTCAGTTCGCTGGTAGCATCGTCGATCATGTGAATTAGATACAGCTTTTCGCCGCGCCCTTCCAGCCAGTCGTGCTCGGAAGTGTCCCACTGCACCAAGTCCCCGCGCGAATCCCGCCGCGCTCGCCATTCGTGCACCCCCACGTTCCGCTGCCGACGCCCGCGCCACAACCCGGCGCCCAGCATCAACTGCCGCAAGGCTTCGCGCCCGATGCCCAGCTTGTGTTTGCTCGCCAGATACTCGCTGGCCAACGTCGGCCCGAATCCCCGGTACACTTCCTGCGACAGAATACGCACCGCCTTTTGGCGCTTCGGCTCGGCTAGTCTTCGATTGGACCGGTGGCCACGTAGTCCATGGATCACCGCCCGGTCGCCGCTTCTCTTCAGCTTCACCAACAGCCGCCGAATTTGCCGCTCGCTTAGCTTCAACTCCTCGGCCGCTTGCCGCTGCGTAATTAGTTTCTTCTGTGCCTTCTTCAGCACCACCAGTCGGTCTCGCTCCCGCTGGGTCATGGTCAGAACTCCTTGTTCTTGCACCTTCCCAGACTGAACCTGTCAATAGGACATTTCTAAATGGCACTAATAGGACATTCTCATGTGGCGGCGAC
>CAWACO010000015.1:0-44596 GCA_963780485.1 Bryobacterales bacterium | reverse complement strand
GTTTGGTAGCGACGCGTACCCATTCAGCACGGCTCTGGGTGCAGAGGAGTCGTACTGGTTGGGCGTCTACTCGGCGCGTGATGCTCTTGCGGCCGCTCTTGCCGAAATGGTGGCGTCGAATGAAATAACGGAGGACAAGGCGTTGGAGATCGCGCGTGCCTACTTGCACGACAATGCCGTGAGCCTTTACCCGTCTGCTCCCCGATAGTTCTGAAACCCGGGAACGCGCTGCGGTTAGCATTGAGTCAGCTAAGCCTTGACCGCAATCTATACGCATGCTAGCGTTGAGCTTCCTGCTAGCTTGCAGGCGCCGGTAGCCGGCAAGCAAGTCGCGCCCCGAGATACGCGCATTTCGGAGCATCCGCCAAGTTGCTGAGCAGCTCGGGATTTCACTCCCCAAAAGAACTGAACAATTATGCGAAATCGACAACTGATTTTCAGATCTTTGGGGTTCAGCGGAACTGTCACCGCGCGGATTGTGCTGGCGGGGTCGTCAACATTAATGCACAGTTGCCCGCATCGGCACAGCCAGATACTGCGGCGGTCGCAGGCTGCGCGTTTCTGAAACAGTATTGTGTCCGTATGGTCAAAATACTAAACCGCTCGCCGCAGAGTAAGATAGGCAGTCGGCATGAGACTCAGCAAATGAACTGCAATAGGACTCTCTCCGGGAGTTGAATTTTCGCCAGAGTGCGTTCGTGGAACTGGACCAAGAACGTAGAGCCTCAGGCCAAAATTCATTGGCGCCTGGTTCGGCCCGTTCTTAGAGGCTACAGGCGCGCTCGCAACAGTATTCGTCCGGAACTGCTGTCCTGCTGTGCCAAAATTCACCTGAAGCTTTTGGCAGGGGCTACCGGCCACTCTCGGAAGGAAGTGCACTTTGATGTCGGCGCCCACCGGCGTAGTTATGTTGAGCTTGCAAACGTGTGGAAAAGCGTCGCGAGATCAAGCCCGGGCGGAAACGGTTGTTCTACGCGTCGCGAAGCATTCCGAGCCCGCCGGTATAGCGCAACACCGCCGGACCAGCTTACACCGGCTTCACCCGCCTGTCCGCTTCCGCGGGCCGCGT
The DNA here is from genome assembly GCA_963780485.1 of Bryobacterales bacterium. Classification (GTDB taxonomy): domain Bacteria; phylum Acidobacteriota; class Terriglobia; order Bryobacterales; family Bryobacteraceae; genus Palsa-89. The sequence continues at coordinate 43,527 of CAWACO010000015.1, read as the reverse complement.
AGCCGGACAAGGTTTCAATACGCGAGTTAAATTCGCGCGCCGTATTAATATAGGTATAGTCTAGTACCATAGTGCGCGCGCGGGAATTATTGGGCGTAAGCAGCTGAATGCCCGGCACATAAAACTCGCGACAGGAAACCTTTTCGTAATTAACAAACTGATTTCCCGGAGATCCCAACTCCAAGTTTTGTCGCAGGCGCCCTCACGGCACTCAACTCGGTTCGAAAGAGCTGGTCAACGGCCTGGTTTCACCAATCAGGTAGCAGGCTTGTTTGGAGTCTAGTTTCGAAAGGTATGATGACCAACCGCAAAACTGAGATGACCAACCATTCGAGGCAGCAGAGGGGCCAAGCGTGCGCGAGCCTTTGGAAAACCCTGAACTATTGGAACGCTCTGGTTCAAATCCTTGTTGCCCTTTCGTTTCGGTGCGCAGAATAGCGCGCCAAAAAGCATTCACAGGCTTTCGTCACGCCGACATCCCCTTCATTCGAGAAATGATGGCTCCAAAGCTGAACTCGCGCGCCGAACACAAATGGTTTTGAAACAGCTCGCGGCCACCGGCGCCATCTGCGTGAGAAACGCAGCCAGCGCCGCGCATAAACGCTCGGCCTATTGCTGGAACGTGCGGCTGAATACGTTCCAGATAGTGGGCAATAACGGTAGCCATCTGGACATTACCTCTTCGTGACCTGCGACATCAAGCGAAGCGGGGCCTTAGCCCTGGTCACTCGTAGCCGCAGGCCTCCGCGCTGTTGAATGTGCGAGCAACGAGTACAATGATTAGACTCAGCGGTGAGAATATCCTTCGACTACACATTGTTAGCACGATCGAATTGTTATATACTTTATCCGGCTCTGCGCTCGCAGACAGCTCGCTACGCCCTCCTTTGGCGCAGCTTGTTGAAAGGAAAGACGAGAATTATGATCCACCGTAAAGTGTCGGCCATACTGCCTGCGATGGTATTGACCCTGACCAGCGTGGCTATCGCCGCCGATCCCGATATCAACATCCTGAAGAACAGCGGCTCTCTTGACCGGCTATTCAAAAAAACGGGCGTGTACAATGCGTCGAGCACCGGCAAGACCCCGGGTTTCGTGGTCGACCCCTCATGGCCGCAGCCGCTGCCAAACAACTGGCTTCTTGGCCAAATAGGCGGACTCTATGTCGACCAGCATGACCATATCTGGGTCTACAACCGGCCGCGCACTATGACCACTGACGAGGCTGGACTGGAAGGGCCCGTGCCGGGCGCCACTGATGACAAGGGTCAGCCGATCAACGGGATCGGCCAAGTGCGCGCATGGGGCCCGTCTCAGATTGCTGCAAAGCCGCTCCTTCGGTTCTGGAGTTCGATTCCGACGGCAAGCTGCTGCGTGCCTGGGGCGGTCCGTCCGATCCCGGTTTCATCGGCGGTAAATGTAAGGCCGAGGCAGGCTGCATCTGGCCAAGCAGTGAGCACGGTATTTATGTCGACCACAACGACAACGTCTGGATCTCGGGAAATTCCGCGGCGGCCCCAGTGGCCGAGAGGCTGCGGGCCGAGGAGCACCGCCTTGGACGACGAACAAGGACGGCGGCGACGGCTTTGTACTGAAGTTTGATATGAACGGCAATTTCAAGATGAGGATCGGCGGAACTCCAAAGGGACCAAACAGCAACGACACGCATGGTGGTATTAATGGCACGCCACTGCTCTATCAGGCGGCGGACATGGTGGTCGATCCCGCAACGAACCGCCTGTACGTCTCCGACGGCTACGGAAACCGCCGCGTCCTGATCGTTGACGCCAACACCGGTAAATATATCGGCCATTTCGGCGCCTATGGAAACAATCCCGTCGACGACGCAGCCGCCAAGGCCGCCGGGCCGTGGATCGCCGACTATTCCAAAGGCAACAAAAAGCCCGCATTCTTTCGCAACCCCGTGCATTGCGTGAAGATCGCCAATGACGGCAAGATTTATGTCTGCGACCGGGGAAATGATCGCATTCAGGTGTTTGATAAGAACGATCCCGCGCTTGGCAAGCCGTGCAGCAATCCGACGTGGCGAGGCCGGCAAATGCGGTTTCGTTGCCGAGCAATTTGTCAGCGAACACACCAACATTATTGGAACAGCCGTTTCGATGAACTTCTCCACGGACAAGGCGCAGAGTTGCCTCTATGTCGGAGACAACGCCAACATGACAATCTACATCCTGAACCGAAGCAATCTGCAGGAGCTGGGCCGGCTCGGACGCAGTGGCCGGATGCCGGAGAATTCCACTACCTACATCAGGTGAGCGTGGACAGCAAGGGCAACATCTATACGGGGGAAGTCGATACCGCAAAACGGATCCAGAAGTTTCTCCGCTATGGCGCGAACGGGTGCAGCGGAACCGGATCGTCTACCGTGGGCGGAGTGGTGGCCGCGAATTAATACACACGACATCCCTGATAGACCGCCCTCTTTCCACGACTCCTTGGAAGTCTCGCCCAGGACGCGAGATTCCCACATTCCCACAGCTCCGACGACGGGCTCCAGGATGGGGAAAGAGAAAACAAGAATTGGAAGACTGTGGGCCGTGGGAAAGTGGAAATCCGAAAGCAGGATTCCCACTTTCCCACCGCCCCGACAGCCTGCGGCACGGTCGAAAACAGTTACCGAACAAAAAACCGGTCCCATCTCCGACGGCCCAAAACGGGGACACTTCTATCGAGGTAACACCGGGGACATTTCTAACGAGGCTTGACAAATGTCCAAATCGTCATTGACTTTTTCTGACTCGCGCCGTAGACTACTAAGATCCCTGTCGATCTTCCTTTAAGGAGGGGTCCATGAATGCGAGCTTGTTTAAGCGCGTAGCGTTGTCGGAATTCTGTGGACGCCGGTGGGCGTGTTTCGCGTCGCACATAGGGGTGGCGATCCTGTGCTCAGCAACTTTCTGTAGGGTGACCTATAGCCAGTCGACCTTCGGCACTGTGCTTGGAACTGTGAAAGACCCTTCCGGCAGCACCATTGCAAAGGCGAAAATCGAACTGCTGAACACCGGGACAAATGCTACGCGTTCCACGGAATCGAACGCCAACGGCACTTACCAGTTCAATAACATCGACGTCGGGACCTACAAACTCACGGCCGAAGCACCTGGTTTCCAAAAGACGGAATATCAGGCCTTCGATCTGGGCTCCCGGGAGAGTAAGCACGTAGATATCGACCTTAAGATTGCCTCGCAAGCCGCCACCGTAACGGTCGAGGCTATTTCTATCGTTCAAACGGATGCCTCCAACATCTCCGAATCGAAGGGCTCCCTCGAGCTGACCGACCTTCCGGTCGCCATCTACACGCGCTCGCAGGGTTCCACCAGCGCCTTCTCCACTCTGACGGCGCAACCGGGGGTGCAGACCGATGACCACAATAACATCGTCGTCGCAGGTGCATCGCCCTCGCAGATTTCCATAACGATCGACGGAATCAGCTCCGTCGGGGTAGGTTCTGGCAGCGGAAATCAGGCCACTGGCGGGGCGCTCCAGGAATTATTCCCTTCCTTCAACGCCATTGAAGAAATCAAGATCAGCGAGACGCTAAATCCTGCCGAGTTTGGTGGTGTAGCTGACATCACCACTGTCTCCAAATCTGGCACGAACAGCTTCCATGGGGGTGCGTTCGAAAACGTTCAGAACACGGCCTTCAACGCCGCCGATACCTTCAGCAACCAGGTCAATCCGGTCAAGCTGAATAACTTTGGCGTGTATATAGGCGGCCCGGTCATTATTCCGAAACTGTACAACGGGCGAAACAAGACGTTCTTCTTCGTGAGCGGCGAAATACTCCGATTACCAAAGTCGCAGACCAACCTCTTGAGCGTTCCCACCCAGGCCATGAGGAATGGCGACTTGTCCGCCTATCTCGATCCTGCCAATGGTGGCTCGGACAACGCGTTGACCGGTTACCCGGGGAATATAATTCCTAAATCTGAGCTTAATCCTTTCGGACAGAAACTACTGAACTTCTTCTACCCCTTGCCGAACTACGGCCCGCCCGGGGCAATCGCGAACAACTATCTTGCCACTTATGCCCTTCCCATCAATAGCGCTCAAGGAGACATGCGAGTGGATGAGCAGATCAGCTCGAAGCATCTGGTATATGTGCGATACACCTATAAGAATCGCCGCATCATCGGTCTCCCCTACGACGGCAGCGGAAATCCTGGCTCCCCTCTGGTGGGGAATACTTCCAGGCCGGAAATCTACAATGCTTTTACCACCGCCTATAACTGGATCGTCTCCCCCTCCATTGTGAATGAACTGCGCGGAGGATTCAGCGCGGCCCGTTTCGGCGCCAGTTATGCCATCACCTCGCAGCAAGCCGCAAATTACTTCGGCCTGACATCGCCCCCACTGCCCGGTGCGGTTCCCCCGGGCGATGACACTCCTACCATTAACCTCACCGGATTCCTGGGATCCCGCCCGCAAACCGCCGACACAAACCCCAGCGAAAATACCGCTCAGGTCCTGGATACGCTGACTTGGACTAAGAGCAAACACACCCTGAAGTTTGGTGGCAGATTTCCGTCACTCAGGCAGTCTTTTCACTCAGGTGTTTAAGGACTATCAACTGGGGACCTATACATACAACGGCTCTGCCCTGGGCGCCTATCTGGGCACCGGTGCGGCAACTCCCCTCGCGTCCCTTCTTCTGGGCTATCCCGACCAGACCACCATAGGGTCGGTAGTCAACCCGGCCACTGATGCCCAGCAGAACTCTTACGCTTTCTTCGGCCAGGATGACTGGAAAGTTTCCCAATCGCTGACGATCAACTTCGGCTTGCGCTGGGAGTATCATCCCGGGTTCCACGACATAAACAACAACATTACCAATTGGGTTCCGGATTATGTCAGCACGGTAGACGGCCAGACCGTATCATGGCGGCGTCGATCTTGCCCAATCAGGCGGCGTTCGCCAACGTTAATCCGCAATTCGCGGCATCCATCTTTCCCACTCCGATCATTCTTGCGTCCAAGGTCGGGCTTAGGAGAGAGCCTGCGAGAAAATTCGAAGAAGGACTTCGCGCCCCGCATTGGATTCGCCTATCGCCTCGGCGGCAGCAACAAGACGGTCATCCGCGGAGGATACGGAAGATTCATCGAAGCACTGCAAAGCGCCACGGCGATCAATGGGTGGTCGGTTGAGTCCAGCAACATTGGGTACTTCTTCAACTCATTGGGCGACAACGGAAAGCCGTATATACCAAACTCCCTATTCCTATCCCGTCCAACACTGCGCAGCCCGGCACACAATTCTACGACCTGGCGACCAACATTCACTACAAGGATCCCATTGTCGAGGAATGGAACCTCACACTGGAACGGGATCTGGGAAAGGGCGTTGGCTTGCGTCTTTCCTACGACGGCAACCATGCTTATAATCTTCCAACCCTCGCGAACATCAACCAGATTCCTCCGAATACTCTTGGATTCAACGATCCCAAGTCCCAGGCTGCTATTCCTTTCCCGCAGGTATCCTTCATCGAGACCGGCGAGAATCAGGGCTTCGGCAACTATCAGGCTGGCACGATTGCCGGTCCACAAGCGCACCAGTAGTTTCCAATTCGACGGCAGCTATGTCTTTACGCGAAACCTGCAAACACCATTGGCGCCGCTTACTCGACGCCACGCAGCGATTTGCCAGATGAATTCGGCAACTTGGTCAGCGACTTTTATCATCCTGGTATCGACTATGGCAACGTTCCGTTTTCCCGCCGTAACCGGTTTCTTGCGACGTTCCTCTACGAGTTGCCTTTTGGTAAAGGTAAAGCCTTTTTGAACAGTGCGAATCCAGTGGCGGATAAGATTATCGGGGGTTGGGTCTTGAGTGGCGTCGCTCTGTTCCAGAGCGGACCCGTTTATGACGGTAACTATAACTGGATCGGCCGATCCCTCAGGGACGGGCTTTCCATTTTGAGTTCTTCGCTAATCGGAAACGGTGGACGAGCCGACACGGTTCCGAACGTCAATCCCTATCAAGGCCAATCGCTGAATCAGTGGATTAATCCCAACGCATTCACCACTCCGGCGGATAACATTGGGCGGTTCGGCGACTCTTGCAGGGCGCTGTACAAGGGCCTGCCACCAAGGCCGTCTCGCTTTCGCTTCTCAAGCGCATCGCGTTAGCCGAATCCGTCCGGTCTGAGTTTGGGGCGCAAGTCTCCAACGTTACCAACCACCCGAACTATACGCCGCCTGGCAACCTGACCCTCAGCGTTCCAGCGATTCGGGCAGATCACAGGCATTGCAGACCGCCGAAGGCGCGGGCCCGCGCGCGATCCAATTGACCGGCCGCTTGACCTTCTAAGTCTCGTGACGCGCAGGTCTCCGACCTGCTTTTTTCAGTCAACTTTGCAAGATGAGAGAATAGGCAGCTATGAAAGCGTCGCATCTGTTGCCCTGACGGCTGCCTGTTTCTGGATCGTCACGACAATTATCATTCGTTCTTCCGCGGACACTCCCGCCAAGCCGGGCAACGTGACCGAGGCCAGAGTCATTGCAGAAGCTTCGGACGGCAACAATTGGCTGGTGGGCGGGCGCACCTTCGACGAGCAGCATTTCAGCCCGCTGAAGCAGATCACCGACAAGAACATCTCTAATCTGGGCCTGGCATGGGCGACGGATATCGAGAGCGCTATGGGCTTGGCCACCGAGCCGATCGTCGTCGATGGCGTCATCTACATCAGCGCTCCGCAGTCGCGAGTCTATGCCGTTGACGCACTTTCGGGAAAGGTCCTGTGGAAGTTCGACCCCAAGGTGCGGCTGGACAGGATGCGGAATTCGTGGGCCGCGCACAGTAATCGCGGCTTGGCGGTCTGGGCCGGCAAAGTGTACGTCGGAACCGGTGATTGCCGTCTGGTGGCGATCGATGCCGCCAGCGGAACGAAAGCCTGGGAGTCGCCGGTCTGCGATGGAGCTCAAACCGGAATCACCGGGGCGCCGCACGTCGGCAATGGGAAAGTGTTCATCGGCTACAACGGCTCCGATACTGGAGTCCGCGGATCGCTGGTTGCGTTCGATGCCTCGACCGGCAAGGAAGCGTGGCGCTTCTGGACTGTTCCCGGAAATCCGGCGAATGGATTCGAATCCAAAGCGCTCGAAATGGCCGCCAAGACTTGGTCGGGCGATGCCTGGTGGGAAGTAGGAGGCGGCGATGTTTGGGACCCGATCACCTATGATCCGGTTACTGGATTCGTGATCTTCGGTACCGCCGGGGCCGAGCCGGAATCACTCTTTGGCGACAAGGCCGACAGGAAAGTAGGTGGCGACAGGCTTTTCTCGGGAAGCGTGATCGCCGTGAAGAGCATCCACCGGTGAATATGTTTGGCATTACCAGACCAGCGCGCCGGACTTTCATACCGAGAACATGCATATCCTGATTGCCGACGCCAGCATCGGAGGCGAGAAGCGGCGCGTGGCGATAACCGCGCCGAAAAACGGATTCGTGTACGTGCTCGACGTCAAGACCGGGCAACTGCTGGAAGCCAAGCCGGTTGCTAAAGTGTCGTTGGGCCAGCTCCATTGATCTCAAGACGGGCCGAGCCGTAGAACTACCCGCGCCCGCAAACGGCCGTCGTGGGGCGAGCGGCGGTCACAACTGGTGGCCCATGAGCTACAGTCCTCTGACCGGCCTGGTCTATCTTCCCTTGCATGATCCCAAGGGACATGCTTTGGCGCCGGGCGAGTTCCGGGAAGAAGGGAAGCTGGTGGCCTGGGATCCGGCACAGCAATCTGTTCGCTGGACAGTAGAAGAGCCTATCGCGACTAACAGCGCCGTGCTATCAACCGCCGGCAATCTGGTTTTTCAGGGCGAGGGAACCGGCGAATTTGCGGCTTACTCCGCCGACACGGGGCACAAGGTGTGGTCGATCAAGACCGGCTCAGCAATTCACTCGGTGCCAGTCAGTTTTGCCGTCCAAGGCGACCAGTATATTTTGGTTCCGGTCGGCTGGGGTTCCGGCTCGAGACTGTTCAGTCAGGGTAGCTCCATGGCGACGCCCGAAGCGAAAAGAGGACCGGCGCGGCTGCTGGCGTTCAAACTGGGAGCGAAGACGCCTTTTCCGGTCGTCAGCGCTAGGATACCTCCCGTCCCGCGGCCGCCGGATCAAACCTTCAGCAAGGAAACTATTCAACTGGGCGCAACGCTCTTCAACAAACACATCTGTTTCGATTGTCACGGCCCGGGAGCGGACGGCAGTGGCGCGTTTACAGAAGATGGCGCGATTCCAGACTTGCGTTACTTGCCTACCGAGTCTCATCGCCTGTGGGATGCCACGGTCCTCGGTGGGAGTCACCAGAAGAATGGCATGCCGGGTTTTGGGAACCCGCCCGGCTTTCCGATCGTAATGAGAAAAATGACCGCGCAGGAGTCCGAAGCGATCCACGCCTACGTGATCGAGCAATCCTGGAAGGCTTACAACGCCGAACAGAATAAGGCTCATCAGTGACCGCTGAGGCCGCTTCTTTAGATGTAGGCCTTCAGCGGATGGTGAGTCATGCTCTTGGTCTCGAGCGACGTCAGGATCATCCCCGGATGAATCGGCGTGCGCCGCAAATAGTCATGGCCAACAGCATCGGCGAGGGCGCAGAAAATTGCCGCCGCTCCGGCCGAGACCGCGACTTCCCCAACACCTTTTGCACCTACCGGCGTCTGCGGATCAGGTAGATTCACCGCGTCCCACTGCATGTCCAGCGGGATGTCCAGAATAGTCGGCGGCTTGGTGTGATGGAAGCGTCGCGCAACCGCTTGCCCATATTGCGGATCGTAAATCAGATTCTGGGAGCGCACATGCCCCAGGCCCTGGATGGCGCCTCCGTGCAACTGGCCGCCCAGCGCGCGAGGATGCATCACCGTGCCTACATCTCCTACAGCCAGGTAATCCAGCACCACGTATTTTCCGGTCTCGACATCCACCTCCACCTCGGCAAATCCAGCCACAAAGGAAAAGGTCGTGCCCTTATGGGGAAACTCGTCCTTGGCGACGCCCACCAGCCCTTGTCCGGCTAACGCCGCGGTCGAGGCCTTGGTCATCGCGTTCACTTGTTTGGGCGCTTCGTGCCCATCGTACTTGCCGCCCAACTGGATCGCGTACTCGGCCGCTTTCGCCATCGTCATTCCGCCGCCCGGGTTGCCCCGAGGATAGACGCGCCCGTTCCCGACCTCATACTGCTCGGGATGGCCGCCCAACTTCTTAGCCGCGATCTCCTGGAGCTTCGCCTTAGCGTCCAGCGCGGCCGCATGATTGGCTCGGCTATGTGCGTGGGTCGTCTGGCTGCCATCCTGCGTCGAGCTCCACGGCACACTCTTGGCCGTGCTGCCCCACACAACTTCTACCTGCTCCCACGGCATTCCCAATGCTTCCGCCGCCACGCGAGCCGTATCCGATACCGAATGAGTTCCCAGATTTCCGATTCCCTGATGCACATACAGCTTGCCGTCCGGTTTGATCACTAGCAGACCGTCAAAGCCGTTGCTGCCCGAAAAGAAAGCTCCAATCGCGACCGATACGCCTCGCACCTTAGTGCCGCTACGCTGGCCGCTGCGCTTCTTGCGTTCGTCCCATTTGAATAGTTCGGCGCCCCGATCTAGCACCTCCCGCACCTTAGCGCTGGTCACCGTGTCTTGCGGCTGCCCTTTCTTTTCCGGGAAACCCCAGGGCGAGTTGTCGACCGGCGCGTTAATCTTGCGGATCTGAACCCGGTCGATGCCAAGCTGGGCTGCCGCCTTGTCCATCAACGGTTCGAACATCGCCACCGCTTGCAAACCTCCTGGACACCGCTGCGACGTGCGCGGAGCAGTATTGGTCGCTACCGAAAGCGCCCGCAGCCGGACCGCTTGCGGCTGATACAGCAGCGACGCCACCATGGACGCGATCTGCGCGTCGCCTTGCTGCGTGTAAGGGCCCGCATCTTCGATGATCAGCAGATCCATGGCCGTCATCCGGCCGTCTTTGCGGAATCCTAGTTTGGCGCGCGCCTGGAAACCGGGCCTCACGCGCCCGATGAACGATTCCTCTTCGCGCGAGATCCGCATCATTACCGGTCGGTTGGTTTTCTTGGAAAGCAGCGCCGGGACGGCCATGATTTGCGAGCCGGTGATCTTGCCTCCAAATCCGCCGCCGCAATACTCGCCTACGAAATTCACCTGCGATTCTGGTATTCCGACCCACCGCGCTACCGCCCCCACGGTCTGCGCCAAACTTTGCGTGGACCCGTACAGGTACAGCTTTCCGTTCTGCCAGTACGCCATCGCCGAGCGCGGCTCGAGCGGTGCATGGCTGGTGGACTGCTGAAACAGAGTCTCGTCCATGATGTAGTCGGCAGCCTTGAAAGCGGCATCGAGATCGCCGAAGGATGCTTCCTCGCCTGCTTCGGCGCCCCACGGCAACCGCCCCTTGGCGACTTCATCGAAGTCCTTGGCGGTCCACTTGATGGTCTTGATTTTCGAGTTCTGATAAAAGACATTGCCGTCGGCGCGCGCATTCCGCCCGTTTGGACGCAAACTATCCAGGGGATCGATGACAAAGGGCAGCGGCTCGAAATCCACCTCCACCTTCTCGATCGCTTCCGCCGCTGTCCACTCATCCACCGCCGCGATGGCGAAAATCGGCTCACCGGCATATACCGGCTCGTTGGTCAAAGCCAATTCCGGCCGGCCGATCGGAGTCGGGTCTTCGGGCCCGGGCTGCGACTTGGGCACTTCATCGGCGGTCAAGATGGCTACTACTCCCGGCATCGCCAGCGCCTTGGAAGCGTCGAGCCGGCGGATGCGCGCATGCGGCATCGGACTCAGGGCCAGCTTGGCGAATAGCATTCCGTCCGCCCGAAAGTCCTCCGCGTATTTGGACTGCCCCAGCACCTTGGCCACGATATCCGGCGTCTGATAATCGTGCCCGATCAGTTTGTAGTTCGAACCCTTGGTTGTAGACATGTTATACCTGCTTCATCGAGTGGGCGGCCCGCAGCATGGACCGCAGAATCTTGTTGTAGTCGCAGCAGCGGCATAGATTGCCCGAGATCCCTTGTGCCAGTTCCGCCCGCGTCGGTTTCGGGTTGGTTTTCAGGTAACCAACCGTGGCCATGATAAACCCCGACATACAGAAGGCGCACTGGAATCCCTGTTCATCCACGACCGCTTGTTGCACCGGATGCAGCTTGCCGTTAGGTCCCGCCAACCCTTCGATGGTGGTCACTCTGCTCTGCCGGACGGTATGGGTTAGAACAGAACATGAATACCTCGGCACATCGTCGATTAGCACCGTGCACGCGCCGCACTCCGCGCGGTCGCACCCCAGTTTGGTTCCCGTGAGCCCCAGCTTGTAGCGCAGCGTCATCGCCAGACTTTCCTGCTTCAACACGTCCACGCGCCGCAACTGCCCGTTTACATTCAGCGTCACCAGCCGCTCCACCGATCCGGCTGCCGGCGCCGCCCAAGAAGTTTCCCGGAACAGATAACTGGTCGACGCCGCTACTGCGCCGCCAGCGATGATGCTCTTGATGAACTGCCGTCTGGCAAGCAGGCTCTGAGATTCCTGTTCCGGCATACACTACCTCCTCTGCATCCAATGATTTGCTTCAAGATCGCAGATTAGTTTATTGTATCGCTCGTTTGAGCATGGAGGCGACGATATCGCTATGGCTTCCGGGGTCACGTGCGTGTCCTGCTATACCGGATTGTCGTACCTGGTGGCGCGGCCGGCTTTGCGGCTTGCACGTGGCGAGCAGAGCGGCCCGACGCTGTACGAGGGGATGCTGGTGTCCAGCATGCGGGCGACGGTGACCCGGACCGTCATTCGCAGACCGGCGCTTTAGTTGGCGCGTCTGCGCCGCGCGCAGAATCCGAGTCCCGCAAGAGCGAGTCCCAGGAGTGTGAAGCTGCTGGGTTCGGGGACGGAGGAGACTACGGCAATGCCCGTGGGTTCGTTCAACCCAGAGATCAGCGAGGCGTTCACCAGAACCCCCGCGGTGGTGTACTCGCTTACCGTGCCGGCACCCGCGTTCGTGATAAACAGGTCCGAGCCATCCACCGCAATGCCATACGGCAAATTCAGCCCTGAAATCAACGAAGCATTCACCGTAGCCCCCGACGTGGTGTATTCGCCTACCGTTCCAGTTGCAAAGCTCACCACAAACAGGTCCGAGCCAGACACCGCAATCTCCTCCGGGTTGCTCGACAGCGAGATCAGCGAGGCGTTTACCGTAGCCCCCGAGGTCGTGTATTCGCCTATCGTGCCGCTGCTCCCGGGCGCGGTCGCGACAAAGAGGTCCGAGCCAGACACGGCAACGCCATGTGGGGGACCGCTGAACCCCGAGATCAGCGAGCCGTTCACCGTGGCCCCCGACGTAGTGTATTCGCCGATCGTGTCGGCGGGGTCACCGTTCGCGACGAACAGATCCGAGCCAGACACCGCAATTTGATGTGGGTTGGTGACAGAGGAGATCAGCGAGGCGTTCACTGTACCCCCCGACGTCGTGTATTCGCCTATGGTATTGGTCGGGGACTCGTTCACGACAAAGAAATTAAACCCAGACACGGCAATACTCCCCGGACTGCTCAAACCGGAGACCAGCGAGGCGTTCACTGTACCCCCCGATGTGGTGTATTCGCCGACGGTATCAGCGCCAAGGTTAGCCACGAGGATGGTATCCGCGCGCGCGCTGGGTTGCTGGAGTAATAACCCGAGCAGGACGGCAAACAGGCTACCTAACCCGTGTATATATGACAGCTTCATTGTTTCCCTCCCAATTCACCGGCATTCCAGCCATTGTACGCCTTACGCCCTTCGAACGCTCTTTTCTCGCGGTCCATTCCAGCAAATCGTACTAGTAGTAATGAACGATTGGGTGCGCCGCCTTTTAAGAAGCCGCCTACGGGATCACGACGATTCCCGCGTACGTCACGTCGTTATTCAGGTCCCAGGTTTTCTCGTATTTGAGCGTCGCGGCGTCATAGACCTCGATATCGAAGCCGGCGCCGTAGATGTAAAGCTTCTTGCCATCGCCGGAAATACCCAGAGTGAAGCGTGTGCGGCAAGGGACCTCCGCGCGCTGGGTAATGTGATCATTAGTCAGATCAAAAGCCCAGAACTCGCAGCGTTTGTCGCCGCCTCCCCCAGAAATGTTGCCGCGGGTTCCTGAAGACACCACCGTGTAGGCCGCCTTCCGGTCGGGAGTTATTTGGATCCCCGCCATGCCCTCCGGCGTCGGGCCGATCGCCTTGAAGTCAACCTGCCGGGTGCTCAGATCAAAACGGCCCAATCCGAACACGTGATTGTGGACGATGGGATCGGAAGAGACGAAGACAGCGACATGCTGTCCGGCGTCGTTGATCAGATCCAGATCGCTGCCGAAGCGGACGTTCTCCATCTCTACGCCGGGAAAATTCGGTTTGGAAAGCTCAATGCGATCGAGCACCTTGAAATCCTCGGCCTGCATGATCGTGATTTTGTTGCCGAACTGGTACAGGTACTTGCCGTCCGGGGACAGTTCCAGGGGAGCGCGCCCAAAATCGATGTCGTTGGCGGACTGTTCTTCTTTGGGCATATCCACGGTTTTGATAATCTTCTGCTGCTGAAGATCGATCACCGTATACTTGGGCTTTCCGACGTCGTAGTGCTCGAGATACTTATCGATTTCCTTGGTGATGGTATAGAACAGCTTGCCTTGCGGATCCGGAGTGCCGTTCCAAAAGCGGTACTGCTTGGTTGGCGTATTGAGCACAAAGTGATTGGTCACCTTGCGGCTGGCAACGTCAATCACCTCGATGCCATTGTGATCGATGGTGGTCACATAAATCGTTTTATGATCCGGCGTCTGGCGAATCGACATCGGCGTCCCTGTGCTTAGCGGGATACGGTCGACGATTTGACCTTTCGCCTCATCAAAGACAATCACGGCGGCCGGATAGGCCGGCAAGTAAAGAGTGCCAGCGCTCGCAAGCGCGGCGGAAGCGGCGAGTACCAGTAATAGACGTGACATGACTTGAATTATGGAAATACCAGATCGAGATTCCGCCAATCCTTGGTGGCCGCGGCGCACTTGCTGGCCCAATCCGGGGCGTTGTTGAGATGATCGGGAACCTGCGCCGGCCAGTAACAGCTCACAAAGCAGTCATAGATATCGCGTTCGACCGGCTGGCAAAGGCCGGCCGTCCCGCCCGCGGCATCCACTTCCCAGCCGGGCGTAAACATCAGCGCGCATCCCATCGGGACATGCGGACGTGGCTGGGGTTGCGGGTTCTGCAATGCGACGACGTCGCTGGTGCGTGAAGCGACGTAGTTATCGATGCGCTCCGCTTTCTTATTCAGAGGTCGCATATGTCTCATGAGGATGCCTTCCTTTCGGCGAACTGCCGCAAAAATTCTGGATTCTTGGCCGCGATGGCGCCATAAATCTCGAGGCAGGTATTGGTCCAATCCCGGATCCAATCGCAATAGTGAAGATTGGGGTGCCCGGTGTCTCCGTAGCGTACGAATGCTTCGTGATGGCAACCGCCGGCGCACAGAGGGCGCGCCCAGCAAGTGTGGCAGTCGTATTTGGAATTGATATGGCCGCGGCGCAGGAAATCGGTCTGCTTCTCGCGGTTGATGCCCGTGGAGATGTGCCCCAGGGCATGCACATCGGAATCAACGAAACGATGGCAGGGCGCGATATCGCCCGAGGGCCCCACGCCCACCAGCCCCAGTCCCGCGCCACATGGATGCGATTTGTTCACACCTTGGCAGAGTTCGGCCAGCGTATCGCTGACGTTCGAGAACCCGTGCGCTTCTCCGCGCATCGCATACTCGAGGTATTCATTAGCCAGGACATGAAACTGTTCGAGCACGCCATCCATGCCCTGCTGGTTGATAGCGTAAAGCTGATTCGGCGAAGTGGTTACCGGCGCGAAGCCGACTTCGTGAAAACCAAGGTCGTGCTTTAAATGGCGGAAAATTCGAACCACATCAGTGACGCCGGAGGTGAGAGTGACTCGGGCGGTAATCGGCCGGGTGCAGTGGTTTTTGATCAGAGCGCGCACCTTCGGCTCGATGATGTCATAGCTGCCTTTGCCGTTGGCGAAAACACGAAGCGCATCGTGCATTTCCTTCGGCCCATCCATGCTAACTGTGACGCCGATGTGGTTCTCAGAAAGGAACTCAATGATCGTGGGCGTCAGCAGCGTTGCATTGGTCGTCAGGCTGAAATCGATATGGCGTTCTTGCTCTTTGGCGCGACCGTTCGCGTAGGCCACCACCTGCTTGAGCAGGGGGAAATTCATTAGCGTTTCACCGCCGAAAAAGGTGATATGAATCGAACGCCGTCCGGCCGACTGTTCGAGCAGGAAATCCACTGAAGCCTTGGCCGTCTCCAGATCCATGAACTTCGGCTTGCCTTCTGGGGTGGCGACTTTGTCTGCGCCAAACTCATAGCAGTATTGGCAAGATAAGTTGCACTGGTTGGTGAGATTCAGCACCAACGTCTGGATGGGGAAGTCAGCGGGCGGCGTGGTGGCCGGTTCGGGTACAGAGTTCCCGATAACGATGACCTGGGAGTGGTAGAGTTCCACGATCAGCTCTTCCGCTTCGGCACGAGAGAGACCGCTCGAAATCAGATCTTCGATGAGCGACCCATAGGGCGCCTCGCCCACTTTCAAGCGACTGATCACTTTGGCGACGGCATCATCCACCTGGAATATGGCTCCAGCGGGAACCAGGTAGAGGAACCGCGTTCCAGCGGCTTCGAAAGAGTGAAATTCGCCCAATCGAAAAGGCCGCGTGTCGACGGCGGTATTGGCAGCCGTCACTGACCCACCTCGGGTTGATCCCACTGCATATAAGCAGGCACGGTAACCACCAGGTACGACTTAGCGGTCAAAGGTCTGCCTTCTGGATCCTTCTCATTCTTGGCGGTGGCGACTACCCAAATGTCACCGTAGTTGTTGCGGCTGAACTTGCGCTTGGGATTGGGGCCATCGGAGGCGGGCGTGAACAGCCCACTCGGACTTAGAGTGCCGACGAAGTCCTTATCGTCATCGCCGTAGGAGGAATAAAACTCTTCGACCGAAAAAGTGGCGTCGATTGGGCCGAGCTCGACATCGTCCGCGGTGTGCGGTTTTCCATCCACCCCGCGCTGGTAGGCGATCGCTTCAAACTGCTGATAACCTTTGGGATGCGTTTGGCTGCCCAGCCGGGCCAAAGCCGAGTCCGGCATCACCTTAATATAGTCGATGCGATCATAGACCGCAACGCCGTTTTGGAGTACCGCGCGCCGCAGGGCGACGTCCCGTTTCCCGGGCACCGCGCTGGAGGCAACGTCTACCTCCGCTACTACCTCCGTGCCGCTATGGGAAACGATCCGTCGCACCGTAACACCGTTTCCGAAGTCCACGTCCGAGACCGCAATTTGTGCAGGAAGATTGTCTCCGATGAGACGGACACGGAGGCCTTGCGAGCCGGTTTTCAACGCTGGATGATCGACGCCCAGAAGTGCCGGCTCGGACGAGGAGCGCTGAAGTTTGACGTCGAATCCGAATTCTTGATACTGGCCCCAGAACCAGCGGCCTTCGGCCTGCGACTGATCGGTGGAAACGAACATGACTTCGCGCATCTCACTGGTGATGTCGCCGGGTCCGCTGTTGGCCGGCTGCGTTCCCTTGGATCGCCCACGCCAGGAATAGCCGCCATATACCAAACTGGTACCGGAGCGTGTGAGGATGGAGCCGTCCTTGGCGGATTGCAGTTTCACGCGAGTCGTGAACTCGTCGTCCGCTTTACCGTTTGGTTCCACCTCCATCTCGCCATAAAACTTCCCGCGACCGGGGATATAGGCGGAAACCAACCAGCGTCCCGCCAGTTTGGGAGCGCGCATGCGAGCTTGCCAGGCGGCCCACTCCGGCGTATGCAGGGGCGCGGCTTTACCGAGATACGCGATCGCATCGTCCACCGGCATCGGCGCCGAAAAGTCGATGTGATGACGCTCCTCGTCGAAACCGCCTGCAAGCATTCCCAGCCGGAAGGCTTCTTCGGCTTGCGGATACAGCGCCACATGAGTGTTGGTCAGCAGTCTCCAATCCTCCTGCGAACGCCTCCAGGAGAGGGGTCGGGCGAAGGCATGGCAATAGGAGCAAGCACCGCGCACATTGTCGTTAGGGATATTGGTTTCGTCCTGAATGCGGCGCTCGGCGAGATACATCACGGACTTCGCTTCCTCAGGCGCCAAGCCATGGTAGGTGCTGAGATACTTGAGGATCGAACGCGCTTCCATCGGAGTGAGGCGGACACCTTGCTGCCGCACCATCCGCTTAATGGCTTCTTCCCATCCTTCGGGTGTGGCCCGCTCCCAGGAAATACGCAGAAGGTTTCCTTTTTCGTCTTTGGTGTGGCAGATGCCACACTTGCTGATGACGAGTTGATCGGTGACCGGGATACCCTCTTCGGGTGCCGGCTTAGCCGCTGAAGACTCGGTGGACGGGGGAGCCTGCGCCAATAGTGGGAGGGCCAGAAGGGACGCCAACAGGAGTTTCATATTTGTCGGTATCAAATAATGATACTCCTCTATAAGCGCTCCGGGGAAGTGTGTGTCGGCCTGGTTGGATAAAAGCCGCCCGTCTAGGATCTGGTGGACCTGGTCGGGTTCGAACCGACGACCTCTTCCATTTGTGATCCGCAAGAATTCCGTCAGGGCTAAGCGACCTCCTTTTCTAATCGATAATCATGATGCAATCCACCGAGGACCGGCATCGACCTGATTCGGTGACCGCAGGAAGCTGATGCCTATGGCCGCCAGCCGGAACGCTCGCCTGGATTCGGGTGTGCCGGGCGCCCGCGATTGTAATAAGCAGCGAATTCTTTCAGAATAAGGCCAAGGTGCCGTTCGTTCATGGGAATGACGTAATCCAAACACTCCCGGCGGATGGTCCCAACGAGTCGTTCGCAGAAGGCATTTGCCGTTGGCGCTTGAATAGGTGTTCTAAGTACTCGCACGCCGAAGTCGTTCAGCGTCAAATCGAGCGAAGGCGAAAAGATCGAATCGCGATCGTGAATAACAAACCGGTACGGATGGACGTCTGCGAGAACTTCTCGGAATTGCTGGGTGGTCCATTCCGCGGTGGGATGAGCCGTGATATTACAGTGCAGACTCCGCCGCGAGCCGATGTCCATGGCTACGAACACGTACAGAACCCGAAAGGTCAGGGTGATGGATATGAAGAAGTCACAGGCGACGATCGCTTTCGCTTGGTTCCGAACGAAAGCGGTCCAGCCCTGATCGTTGCTTCCGCCAGCCGGACGTTCTCGATTTATGTACTTCCTGACGGTTCGCGGTGAGACCCGGATGCCGAGCTTGAGTTTCAGTTCGTCAGCAATCCGTTCCTCGCCCCAGGTCGGATTCTCGTGCGCCATCTCCCGGATCAATTTGGCAGGTTCTTTGGCAGCCGCGATCGGCCGCGCTCGCGAGACTTCCCTCTCCAGAAAGCTCGAAATGCCGTGCGATGCCACTTGAGGAATGTCTCGGGTTGGACCACAACCAGGGCAGCATGCCATTCGAAGAATCGCGGCAGCAGAACCATCAAGGCGCGTGTGGCAGCGGTCGAACGTCGAGGCCTTATCTTGCGTTCCTGAAACAGGGCGAGCTGCTTGCGAAGGAACAGGTTCTCAGCGATGACGGCAGTGCGGGAAGACAACAACAAACGTATGATCGTGAACAAAGCCACATTCTACAAGAACCTGAAGCTCTCCTATAGGCCGAGTGAAAAAAGGTCAGATCTCATTCTTGCGGAGGACAGCCCCTAAAACCTATCACAACCCTATCAGATCCAGCCGAAGAAGCCAGTCAAAACACTCTAAAAAACAATAACGACGCGTGTATTATCAACAGGATAAGTGGAGAACCTAAGCCTTCTAAGCTGAGGGTCGCTGGTTCGAGTCCAGCCGCGCCTACCAGATTTCCAACCGTTAGGAGGTCGTGGGTCGGCGCCACCACACTAGTGAACCAAGCGCGGTAAGAGCGACGCCCAACAGCGTAAAGGTCCCAGGCTCCGGTATGGTGACTGCAGCGGGTGCTATGAGATCGATGGAGCCCGAAGCGGGGATACTTACCGAGAGGGTTTCACCCTCAGCGCCGTTCGTGTCGGTCACGGCGAAAAACACGGCGTAACTGGTTACGGTGGTCGGGGGCAGAGGGTTCGTGTTCACGGAGCCTGAAATCTCACCGCCCGTGGTGCTGACGGGTCCGTGGGAGAAGACTTGTAAGCCGTTGGCATCTACGATGATGTCCCAGTTCAGATGCGCGTTTGCATTTCCGGTGTCGGTTATTGTGAAGTCCCAAGCAATGGGAACAACGCCGGAAATCTGCCCGCCATTTGTGGTGCCGCTGGGAAGAGAGAAGGCAAGACCCAAGGTGGTGCTGCCATTGTTGTCGAACACTCCGCCATTCCCAAACACCTCTATGCCCGCGTCGCCATTCGTGAGGGGCGGCAATTGGGCTACGGTGCACACTTGACTACTGTCTGTCGGAGTTCCCCCGGAAGAACTCACTGAACAAACGTCGGTGCCACTGGGATCTAACACCAAAGGGCTAATAACGCTCGCTGGTGCGGGAATGCTCAATAGCGACGCAAGCAAGGTGACTGCAGTAAGCGGTATGAGGCGCGCGCTGCGCTGCAGTAAGGATTTGGCAGGTTGGATCGATGACATAGTGCCCTCCATTAGGCCTAAGTCTACACACAATTCGAGTCGTATGTTGGCCTTGTTCCTGTGACTTCTACCAAGGCAACGTTTCGGTGTTGTTATGCCCGGTCCATTTCTGAACCATGCCGGCAACGACAGTCTTGTAGTCGTCCAGGTCCATCGGCTTGTGGATGAACTCCCGCGCGCCAAGCGAGTAAGCCCGATCGACATCCGATTCGTTCTGAGAGGCGCTGAACACAACGACTGGAGTAGTCTTCCTGGCAGGGTATGATGCCAGCACTGCGTAGCCAGATAGTTTTGGAATGTTTAAGTCCAGAATAATAAGATCTGGCTTGTAATCGGGTTCCCCGAGTATTTGAAGGGCCTGCTCGCCATCGCGGGCGACGTGCAGATGGACCGGAGCTGAGTACTCTCCAATGGCTTGTCCTACGAGAAGCGCATCCCCGGCGTTGTCCTCAATCAAGAGCACTTCGGGAGGGTGCTCCGCTAGGTCAGAATTCTGAACCGTCTCGATTGTTCCATTCTCGGTGCAAATATCGACCTCCTCATAGAGGCCTCCACCGAGACGCAGGATTCGCTGGGCTACGTCCCGGGCTTCAGATAAGGTCGCGAGCGATAATTTCGTTCTTTCGCGCCTTCCATTTTTCCGCACGCAATGCAGAGTGAGGGCTGGTTCTTTCTCCACAGCGATGCTCCTTCCCAACTGTTGGACACCGCCGGACCTAGAACATTTCCTAGTAAATGACGGACACCCGCTACGTAACCGTTAGTTCTTTATCGAGAACCTATAGATTGTCGTGCTGTGAAATTGCTGGCCCTGCTTGAGCACGGTGGAAGGGAAGCCCGGTTTATTGGGCGAATCGGGAAAATGCTGGGTCTCAAGGCAAAGACCGCTAAAACGGCCGTACGGCTTGCCGCCCGTGCCTTTGATCGATCCATCCAGCGAGTTGCCGGTGTAAAACTGGACGCCGGGCTGGTCCGTGAGGGCTTCGAGCACGCGCCCGCTGGAGGGCTCTTCGACGCGGGCCGCCAAACTGGGCGCGGCGCCATCCTTGTTGAGCACCCAGTTGTGATCGTAGCCCTTGCCGAGCTTTAGCTGTTCGTCATTCTGCTCAATCCGCGCCCCCACCGCCGTCGCCTTGCGGAAATCGAACGGAGTGCCGCTTACGTCGCGCAATTCTCCGGTTGGAATCAAACCGGCGTCGACGGGCGTAAAGCGGTCGGCATTCAGGGTCACGACATGGCCCAGGATGTCGCCGTTGCCGGCCCCCTTGAGGTTGAAATATGCATGGTTGGTCAAGTTGAGGACTGTATCTTTGTCGGTCGTGGCGGAGTAGTCGATTTTCAGTTCGTTGGCGTCCGTCAGGCGATAGGTGACGATCACCTTCAGGTTTCCGGGGTAGCCTTCTTCGCCGTCCTTGCTTAGGTAGGTCAGCTCGAGCCCGCCGTCAGGCAGTTCGCGCGGCGTCCAGACCGCCTTGTTGAATCCGTGCACGCCTCCGTGGAGGGAATTCTGGCCATTATTAGCCGCGAGTTTGTACTCGATGCCGTCGAGTGTGAAGCGCGCGTGACCGATGCGGTTGCCGTAACGGCCGACCAACGCGCCGAAATAGGGGCTGGGGCTGGTGAGATAGCCGTGGAGTGTGTCGAATCCCAGAATGACGTCCGCCATCGTGCCGTTGCGATCCGGCGCTTGGAGCGAGACGACGATTCCGCCATAGTTGGTGATTCGCGCCTCGAGGCCGTTCTTGTTGGTGAGCGTGTAGATCTGGACTGGCGCGCCGTCGAGTGTTTTGCCGAACTCAGCCCGGGTCAGCTTCGGTTTCGCATTCAGGGTCATGGATGCCGCCAAAATTAAAATTGCCGCGTGTAGTTTTCTCAAGCCGTCTCCTCAGCGTACCGTTTCCCGACTCAGTTCGGGAGCTATTAGAATAAGGGTCTGTGAAAACGATTGCAAGCCTGGAGCGACGGTCATGAACGCCTCCTCGCGTTTGCTCACGCTCTCTGGTGTCGACCTGGCGATCATCGCCTTGTACTTCGCCGCGGTTCTCGGCATCGGCTTCTATCTGAAGCGATACACCCAGACCGGCGAGGATTTTTTCCTAGCCGGCCGCGAGATGACCGCTTGGGTAGCCGGCTTAAGTTTCCTGGCGGCGAATCTCGGCGCGCTCGAAATGATGGGCTGGGCGGCATCGGCCTATCAATACGGCATTCTCGCGACGCACTGGTATTGGATCGGCGCGATTCCAGCCATGTTGTTCCTCGGCCTGGTCATGATGCCGTTCTATTACATCTCGAAAACGCACTCGGTGCCGGGCTACCTCAAACTACGCTACGGTGAATCATCGCGCGCGCTGGCGGCGATCTGTTTCGGATTCATGACCGTGCTGATGAGCGGCATCAACATGTACTCGATGGCGTTGGTAATGAAAGTGGTGCTTGGCTGGGACATTCATTTCAGCATCTGGATCTCTTCGCTTACGGTGGCCGTATACGTTGTTCTGGGCGGACTGCTCTCGGCGATTTTCAACGAGGTCTTGCAATTCGTTCTCATTTGGCTGGGCGCGCTGCTGATCTCGATCCTCGGTCTCATCGAGGCCGGCGGCTGGAACGGCGTGGTCGAGCGAATCGCCCACAATTTTCCGGGCCAGAGCTACACCCATCTGTGGAGCACGCTCGGATCATTCGACGACAATCCGATGGGCATTCACTGGGTGGGGATTGTGTTCGGGCTCGGCTGGGTGATCTCGTTCGGCTACTGGACCACGGACTTTCTCGTCGTCCAGCGAGTGCTCGCCGCTAAAGATCTTCGTTCCGCGAAGCTCGCGCCCATCATTGGCGCTGGATTCAAGATGCTGGTGCCCTTCATCGTGATACTTCCGGGACTGCTCGGCTTGGCGGTGCTTCCGGAGCATCTGGTGGGAGAAAGCCAGGCCGTGGCATCGGGAGGCCACAGCTACAATGAAGTGCTGCCGATTATGCTGGCGCGTTACTGCGGACCGGGATTGTTGGGGCTCGGCATCACGGCGCTTATGGCGGGTTTTATGTCCGGTATGGCGGGCAATGTAAGCGCCTTTGCGACCGTGTGGACTTATGACATCTACCGGCCGTTTTTTCGTAGCCAGGCCACTGATGCGCACTACGTTTCGGTCGGCCGCTGGTGCACGCTGCTGGGCGTGCTGGTGAGCATCGGCACCGCCTATTTCGTGATGCAATTTCAAAGCATCATGGACTATGTTCAGGCGCTATTCAGTTTCTTTATCGCTCCGCTGTTTGGCACCGTGCTGCTTGGCATGCTGTGGCGTCGCGCGACACCTGCGGGCGGCTTCTGGGGCTTGTTGAGCGGAACGATATCGGCCATCGGCTTGTGGGCCTGGGTGAAGATCGATCCTACGGCGCTGCGATATGTGGCGCTGTCACCGAAAGCGAAGGACATGGCGGAGAACATGTACCGGGCGTTATGGTCATGGATCATATGCGTGTTGGTCACGGTGATCGTGAGTTATATGACCCGTCCGAAACCAATCGAGGAGCTGACCGGATTGGTTTACGGTTACACAGAACTGCCGTCAGAAGGGCATTTGCCGCTTTACCAACGCCCAATCTTTTGGGCTGGCGTGGTGGCCGTTGGGTTCGTGATCTTGAACATTATTTTCTGGTAGGTGACATGCATCGTCCCGGAATGATTTCGATCTGGTTCTTCATTGGCGCGCTGCTGCTCATATATGGGGTGTTGATCCTGGGCGCGGGTTTATACGAAAAAGCGGCGCCGGCGGAGCATCCCGTGGTGCTGGCCAATCTGCACGCTGGAATCTGGTGGGGGGCGCTGCTGATTGTTCTAGGGGCGTTTTATTCGTTTCGATTCTCACCGTGGAGAGGTAAATAAATGGACGCCAAACCGCGCCGCATGACTTTCGGGATGATCGTCGGGAACCGCGGATTTTTCCCCGATCACCTGGCTCAGAGCGGGCGCACCGAGATGATCGCGGCGATCGAGAAGGCCGGCCACAGCGTGGTGGCGCCAGGTGTTCAGGACACCAAGTTTGGAGCCGTGGAAACACGCATGGAGGCCGGCTGCTGCGCCGAGCTTTTCAAGAAACACAGCGATGCCATCGATGGTGTAATCGTCACGCTGCCGAACTTTGGCGATGAGCGCGCTATTGCCGATACGCTGCGCATGGCCGGCCTATGCGTGCCGGTGCTGGTGCAGGCGACGCCGGATACTCCGGGCCGGATGGGTATTCGGGACCGGCGCGATAGTTTCTGCGGCAAGATGTCGGCGTGCAACAACCTGACTCAATACGGCATCCCATACTCGCTGACCACGCTTCACACGGAGGCGCCGGATTCCGATCTCTTCCGCCGCGATCTAGACTGGTTCGCCGCGGTGTGCCGCGTCACGCGCGGTTTGCGTCGGCTTCGTATCGGCGCCATCGGCGCGCGCCCTGCCGCCTTCAACACTGTTCGCTACAGCGAAAAGATCCTGGAGGCCAATGGTATTTCCGTAGAGCCAATCGATCTCTCCGAGATTCTTGGTCGGATCGCGCGCATGGGCGACCAGGACGCTGGCGCTCAAGCGAAGCTGGAACAGATCCGGCGCTACGTCCCGACCGACGGCGTCCCGGCCGAGCCGCTACTGAAGATGGCCAAGCTCGGCTCGGTAGTGGATCAATGGATGACGCAAACTCAGGTTGCGATCAGCGCCGTGCAGTGCTGGACGTCGCTTGAAGAGTTCTTTGGCGTCGTGCCTTGTACCATCATGAGCATGATGAGCGAAAATCTGACGTCCAGCGCCTGCGAGGTGGATATTTGCGGTGTGGTCGGCATGCACGCTCTACAGCTCGCCTCGGCGACGCCCAGTGCGTTGCTGGACTGGAACAACAATTACGGCGACGATCCCGACAAGGCGGTCTGCTTTCATTGCAGCAATCTTCCCAAGCATTTTTTCAAGCAAGTCCGCATGGATTTTCAGGAGATCATCGCTGGCACGGTGGGCAAGGAGAACACTTACGGAACCTGCGTGGGTCGCGTAAAATCCGGACCGATGAGCTTTGCGCGTTTTTCGACTAACGACCGCGAAGGCGCGATCCACGGCTACGTCGGCGAGGGCGAGTTCACCGACGATCCGCTCGAAACCTTTGGCGGCGCGGGCGTCGTTCGTATTCCGCGGCTCCAAACGCTGCTACGTTATATCTGCGAGCGTGGCTTCGAGCATCACGTCGCGGCCAACCTGGCGCCGGTGTCGTCGGCGGTACGGGAGGCGACCACGCGTTACCTCGGCTGGAGTGTCCACCAGCATGAATAGCGTGGCACAGGCATTCTTGCCTGTGATCGGTTTTCACTCATGAGTATAGTCGCCGGCGTCGATTTCGGGACTCTCAGCGTTCGCGCGTCGATCTTTGACAGCATTCGTGGACGGCTGGGCTCGGGGGTAGCCGAGTATCCGCTGCTGCGCAAGAAGGAAGATCCGGATCACGCCACGCAAAGCCATTCCGACCACATGCGCGCACTGGCTGAGGCGATGCACCGGGCCATCGAAAGCGCCGCGATCGACGGCCATAGTATCGAAGCCATTGCGCTTGACACCACCGGCTCCAGCGTGATCCCGGTGGATGCGCGCCTCGAGCCGCTTGACGACTATTATTTGTGGTGCGACCATCGGGCTTGGAAGGAAGCGGGCGAGATCACGTCCGCCGCGCGCCGTCACGGGCTGGAGGCGATCGATTGGTGTGGCGGCATCTATTCTTCCGAATGGGGATTCGCGAAGCTGCTGCACTGGCTGCGCAACAATCCAGAAAAGTGCCAGCGCTTCCGGACGGCGCTGGAACACTGCGACATGGTGACAGCGGTGCTCTGTGGAATCGGCGATCCGGCGCGGGCGCCGCGCAGCATATGCGCCATGGGCCATAAGTGGATGTGGAACGCTGGGCTGGGCGGCTTGCCATCGGAAGAGTTCCTGGGAAGGCTAGACCCGGTGCTTAGCGGCATTCGCGCCAAGCTGGACGGCTGCTATGCCACCTCCGATCGAATCGCGGGACATCTCACACCTGCATGGGCTGAGAAGCTGGGATTGCGCGCCGGAATTCCCATTCCAGTCGGCGCCTTCGACGCGCATTGGGACGCGATTGGAGCGGGCGTCCGTTTGGGCGATGTGGTGAACGTGGTTGGGACGTCCACTTGCATCATGGCGATTAGCGAAACGCCGACGCTGATTCCGGGTGTCTGCGGCGTGGTTCCGGGATCCGTTCATCCCAAATATGCCGGCATCGAGGCGGGGCTCTCGGCCACTGGCGACATCTTCGATGCTATCGCGCGGCGCGCGAACTCAACCGTTGCGGAACTCTCGCGCGGTCTCGAAAAATACCGAGCCGGCGAAACCGGACTCCTGCGGCTCACTTGGGACAACGGGGATCGCACGGTGCTGGTGAATCCGGAACTGAGCGGCGTCACGCTCGGCTGGCGGCTCACTCACACCGCGCAGGACGAGCTGTTTGCCGCCATCGAAGGAACGGCTTTCCATACGCGCGTGATCCTGGAGCGGATGGAGGAGCACGGCGTGCCGGTTCGGCACATCATCAACGCGGGCGGCATCCCGCAGCGCAATGCCGTACTCAACCAGGTGTATGCGAATGTGTTGGCGAAGCCGATCCTGGTGCCCAAAGGTGACGTGACCAGCCTGGGATCGGCCATCTTCGCGTTTCTCGCCGCCGGTACATTTCAGACGATTGAGGAAGCGCAGGACGCGCTGTGCCCGGGCTACCGTACGATTCAGCCGGAGGAATCGAGCGCCGCGGCATATCAGGAATTGTATCCGCTCTTCCGGAAGTTGTACTTTTCTTTCGGCGCTCGCGGCTCCAATGCAATAGAGCTCGGCGACGTTCTGCCTGAGCTGCGAAGAATCGCGAGTCGCGCGCGAGGAGGCCAGAGTGCTGGAAGCGCTGCGGGCTGAAGTCTACGAAGCGAATCTCGAACTGGTTCGCCGTGGATTGGTGCTCTACACCTTCGGGAACGCGAGCGGCGTGTCGCGCGAACAGGGCCTAATCGTGATCAAACCCAGCGGCGTTCCCTACGAGACCATGACTGCGGCCGATATGGTGATCACCGATTTGGAAGGCAATGTCGTGGAAGGCAGCCTGCGGCCATCCTCGGACTTAGCGACGCACGTGGCGCTGTATCGGGCCTTTCCTTCGATTGGCGGTATCGCGCACACACATTCCCGCCATGCAACAGCCTGGGCGCAGGCCGCACGCGAGATCCCTTGCTTCGGCACCACGCACGCCGATTACTTCCATGGACCCGTGCCGGTGACGGAACCGCTCACGCCCGCCGAAATCGAATCGGACTACGAAGCCAACACCGGTGTAGCGATCATGCGTTTAATGGCGGGCCGCGATCCTCTGGCTTGCCCGGCGGCTCTGGTCTCCGGTCACGCGCCATTCTGCTGGGGCAAGTCGGTGACCGACGCTGCTCACGCCGCTGTCATCGTCGAAGAACTGGCTGCGATCGCATTCCAGACTCTGATCATCAATCCCGATGCCAAGCCGATTTCCAGCGCATTGCATGACAAGCATCACCATCGCAAGCACGGGCCGAAGGCTTACTACGGCCAACGGAAGTCCTGAGCGTTATTCAACGCGTAGGCGCAAAATCGTGAGGGAATGCGCGGGGAACGTATATGAGAACGCGTTCTTTTCAAGCGAGGCCGCAAGCATACTTGTCTTGGGGACCACTTTCTTGTCGTCGCCGAAGGTGTGCGTCGCTTTCAGATCCGGATAGTTCATTTGCCAGACGCCGACATCCTGCTTGAGCATGCCTTCTTCATTCTGGATGCGTGTGGCGATGTCTTGCGACTTGCTGCGGTTCAAGACGTTGACATAGACCACATGATCCCGGGCGTTGTAGGTCGCCGACACGTCCAGGTAGGGAAGCGGTTGCTGGTTCGCGGTATAAACTGGTGAAGCCACCCAGGCATGCAGCGCCACGTTGCCGCGCTGCTTGCCATACTCGACAATCGGGAAGTAGATCGGCTGTAGGAACAGCCCCTGCTTGTTCGTCATGATCGGGGCGATCACGTTGACCAACTGTGCCAGGTTCGCCATCTTGACCACGTCGGCATGACGGAAGAACGAATTGAAAAACATCCCCATCGCAAGCGCATCCTCGAAATTATAGATCTCTTCCAGGTGCTCGCGGCTTCCGGTGCGATACCAGACGTTCCACTCGTCATAGGCAATGTAAATTGGGCGCGGATTGTTCTGTCCCGTTTGCGCGGCCTTGATGGCGGCTGCGGTGGTGTCGATATATGAATCGATGCGTTGTGACGCGGCCAGGAATTGCTCGAGATCGTTCTGCCGGTCGCCGATGTAGGTATGGAGCGAGATGTAATCGATCTGATTGCGCAGCTCATTCACGACGGTGCGATTCCAGCCGAGCCAATCTGCGTTGTAATTGCTCGATCCACTGGCGATCAATTTGATGGTAGGGTCGACGAGCCGCATGGCCTTGGCCGCTTCCAGCGCGAACTTGGAATAATCCTCGGCGTTCTTGTGCCCCAGTTGCCACGGGCCGTCGATCTCGTTCCCCAGCCCCCAATACTTCACGTTGTACGGCTCATCGCGTCCGTTCTTGCGGCGCTGGTCTGCCCAATAGGTGTGACGCGATTCGTTGGTGTATTCCACCCAGTGGCGCGCGTCCTCGACTGTGCCGAGCCCGGCGTTGATGCAGATGTACGGCTCCGCGCCGATCCGCTCGCAGTACTTCAGAAACTCGTCGGTTCCGAAACGATTGGATTCCAAGTCGTGCCAGGCCAGCTCGGCTCGCACTGGACGCTGATCCTTGGGACCGATGCCGTCTTTCCAGTTGTAACCCGAAGAAAAGTTGCCACCGGGATAGCGCAGGATCGATACGCCCAGGTTTTTGACCGCGGCCATCACATCTTTGCGATACCCGTCCTGGTCGGACAGCGGGCTGCCTTCGTCGTAGATACCGCCGTAGATCATGCGGCCGAGATGCTCGGCGAAGTTGCCGAAGACGTGCGGGTCTACTTCACCGATGGTGCGATCGATGTCTATCTTGATGCGCGCGGCGGGAGTTTGCGCTGCGCAGGCGATGGCAACCAAAAAGAGACAGTTCCGAAACATGAGAATCGCCTATTATGACACGGCGTACCCTGCCACAAATGCTAAACTAAGACTTGGAGACTCGAGATTCGTCCTTGAAGCCGAGATTTTCAACGCGCATAGGGAAGAACTGGTTGGTTCTTTCCCATGTCAAGGATTCGACCTGGAATCTTCAAATCTGGGGCGATACGCCGCTTCAGGCGGAAATCTCCGCCGATAATGAACTGGAAGCGAAGGAGACCTCCTTCCAGGCTGCCGCGGAACGGCTGCGTGCTGAACATCCATCGCTCGAGATTCCGCCCCAAGCGGTGTGGAACGTCGTTCTGAAGACACGTTGGACCGTACGCTAACCTGGCTTCGTTCTAACGGGGATGAGTGGTTGTTACGGCTTACGCCAAAGTTACTTGCTCGGCTTGCAATCCTTTGGGCCCACGCTTCACGACAAACGTAACCCGAGCGCCTTCATCGAGTGTGCGGTAACCGCTGGCTTCAATGGCGGAAAAATGAACGAAGACGTCTTCGCCATTCTCACGCTGGATGAATCCAAATCCTTTTCCAGCGTTAAACCACTTCACTGTCCCTGTTTCTTTCATGCTTCTTTCTCTCTCCTCTTTCTAGCGATGTGAGTCTTGACGTCTCGATTGAGGGCAGTAAGGCGGGTCTTGTTCTCGGTCCCTTCGAACTGGTCCAACTGACGTACAGATGTCTCTACGCTGCACTTCAGCATATCACGTTCGCGAGCCGAAACAAGTGCCCTTTGTCGAGGTGACGAACCTGGCCCTGGGGCGGCCCGCTAAGGGGCCGTCGCCAGTTATCCCGCCGCTACCTTTTTGCCTTTGGGGGGTACGATCGCTTCTTTGGCCGCTTTGGCCACCCGGAACTTCACGACCTTCTTTGCGGGAATGTTGATGGTTTCGCCGGTAGCCGGATTCCGTCCGATGCGGGCTTTGCGGTCCACCCGAACCAGTTTACCTATGCCGGGCAGCACGAAGGCGCCGGTTTTGCGTACCTCTTTGATCGCGGTGGCGGCCAAGCCATCGAGAAATTGTTTGGAGACTTTGCGGCTGACTTCCAGGTCGTCAGCCAGCAGCTTCACCAGTTGCGTTTGAGTCAATGTATTGCTCCCTTCTTGAAAACAACAGAACGATAGTACACCGCTGTGGCGCGCATAGCAAGCGTCTTGGTGCATGTAACGAGGTGAGACGAGCTCTTTCACGATATCCATTTCAGTACACGGAAGAACACTGACCAGGGCGGATGTATGACAAATGTAAATGTGTAGTACAATGATGATTGTGAAGACAATTGTTCAGGCCAGATTGGATGACGACGCACAAGAGGCGCTTGACCATCTCGTCCGCCGCCTGCGCTGGAGTCCTTCCAAGGTGGTGCGTGAAGGTATTCGTTTGTTGGCCGCATCGCACCCGGGTTCCGGGCGTCCGAGGATCGCCGGGCTCGGGAAGTTTTCCTCCGGTCGGGCAGATCTGGGCTCCAACAAGAAACACCTCCAAGGCTTCGGACAGTGAAGCCGGTCTTGCTCGATACAGGCGTGATTGTTGCTTTACTGGATCGCAGCGAGCGCCATCACAAATCCTGCGAAGCCGCACTGGAAGCGATCGCGGGGCCGTTGCTAACTTGCGAGGCAGTGATTGCAGAGAGTTGCTATCTCCTTCGGTTCTTGCCCGGCGCGCTGGCAGCGATTCTTGAAAATGTGGTGGCGGGTACTTTTCAGATTCCATTTCAGCTCTCCCGAAGCGCATCCCAGATTCAGCGTGTGCTTCGAAAATATCAGGACCGTGAAGTGGATTTCGCAGACGCCTGCCTAATCCATCTGGCCACTGAATTTCACACGGGAGACGTTTTAACGCTTGACCACGACTTTGAGATATACCGTTGGAGCGGTAACAAACCGTTCCGCCTACTGATTCCGCTGTCCTGATTGCTGGCGCTGGCAAGCGCCGGCAAATTATGTCCGTTGAGTTTGAATCGCGGCCAGCGCCAGGCGTTCCTCTTTGCCCGGATCGTTGACGGTCTTGCACTCGTTGTTGAAGATCATGGTGGCGCGCTGATCCGTATTGAAGGCCGGCCAATTCGGGAGTCCTTTGTGATTCGGATTCCCGGTGCGCGCGAACGCCACCCAGGCGCGGCTCATCTTATCCGACAGTGCATAGCGATCCTGACCAGTGCCGGTCATCGGCTTGCCAATGTCGACATTCTCGAACACGAATGGGATTTCAAGCGTGTGGAAGGCCTTGAGCTTGCCGTCTCGAACCGGCGACCGCCAGGTGAAGTAATACATATAGACGGGCGCGTTGCCTTGCGCGGCTTGCGCCGCTTTGCGATCGGCCTCAGTCCGGACACCCGCGCGAAAACTGGTGTCCGACGCCAGGATCAGATACAGATCAATGTTGCTGATACCCGGACGGCCTTTGCGGTAAACCTCGATCAGCTTGTCGGCCTGCGCGTCATCGCAGCGGGCAGCCTGCTTGGCGCGCGCGTGCAAGTCCGCGTCCTCGATGGGATCGAGCTGCTGCCTGGGCATGAACGTGACTTCGGTCTCCACCGAACCGATTAGGAGCGGAATTCTGGCGGAAAGTTCCGGCGCGGTGGGATCGAACGGATCGCTCGGTAGCGTTCGTCCGTCGACCACCGGAGCAAGCCGCAGCCCTTGATTACCGGCCGGTCCGCCGCCCGCGTTGATCGACAAGACTCGATCCATCGGCAGGTTTTGCAATTCATCGAGCTGGTTGGGCTTCAACCCCAGTTTGGCCAGGATCATCTCAGCCGATTTGGTGGCATCGCTGCGCGTCACACCCTTGATCGCCGATGAGCTTTCCACGATGGCCCGATGGAACAGCCCTTTGGCTGACGGCATCGCCATCAGCGTGCTGACTTTGCCGCCTCCGCCCGACTGGCCGAAGATGGTGACGTTGCCTGGATCGCCGCCAAATGCCGCGATATTGTCGCGCACCCATTCGAGCGCCGCGACGATGTCGAGCATTCCGGCATTGCTCGCTTGCACATATTTCTCGCCGCCGATATCGGCGAGATACAAGAATCCGAAAACATTCAAGCGATGGTTTACCGTGACGGTGACGACATCGTGCTTGCGGGCCAGGTTCGCGCCGTCATAAATGGTGAAGCCACCCGAGCCGGTGGAATATCCGCCGCCATGCAGCCAGACCATCACCGGACGCTTGTGCCCGGCACCGAGGCTGGGCGTCCAGACGTTCAATACCAGGCAATCCTCGCCGATCGGGCCTTTGTCTTCCACAGCGGCGACCTCGGGGATCAGGCCGGACGCGATCTGCGGCGCCTGGTGGCCTAACTCAAGAGTGTCGCGGACGCTGGTCCAAGGTTGAGGTTTCGAGGGCGGCATGAACCGGCCAGAACCCGCGGTGGAAGCACCGTATGGAACGCCTTTGAAGGCGTTAATTTTGTCCTGGTAGGTCCCGCGGATCTTGCCCGAGGTGGTCTCCGCAACCGGGCCTGTGGAATCACTCCTGGCGGGAGCGGCAAAGGCTTTGGCTAAGGGTGCGCCGATGAGGGCGCTTCCGCTGGCCAGGAACGCCCGGCGATCGATATTTGATTTCATGTTGACCTCCTTGCTCGACTAGCGCTTATAGAAGGGAGGAACGTTGGCATCCACGTTCACCCACACAGACTTCGGATAAGTATATTCCTGGATCGATTCCAACCCCAGGTCTCGGCCGTACCCGGATTGCCCGACGCCGCCAAACGGCGAGTTGGGATTGACTCGTTTATAGGTGTTGATCCAAACCATTCCGGATCGAATAGCCGCCGCCACACGATGAGCGCGCTGCAAATCGCGGGTCCAGAGGCCACCGCCCAAGCCGTACATGGTGGAGTTGGCGACTTGGACCACCTCCGCTTCGTCCTTGAAGCGCGTGATGCTGACGAACGGTCCGAAAACTTCTTCCTGACAGACACGATCGGTGGGCTGCGCGGTGACCACGGTCGGTTCGATGTAGCATCCGTCTTTTAGTGCCGCGTCGCTGGGCGCCTTGCCTCCGGTCAGGACGGAGCTTCCTTGCTCGCGCGCAACTTTGATGTAATTGATCACCCGCTCGCGGTGGCCGGGCGACGTGAGCGGTCCCATCTCGGTTTGCGGATCCAATGGATTGCCAACCCGGATGGACTTGGTCAGCGCCAGGAAGCGATCCACGAACTCGTTTGCGATCTTCTCCTGAAGCAGAAGACGCGATCCGGCGATGCAAGCCTGTCCCTGGTTGTGGAAAATTGCGAAGGCGGAGCCGTTTACCGCGGCCTCGATATGCGCATCGTCGAATACGATGTTCGCGCCCTTGCCGCCTAGCTCCAGTTGGACGCGCTTGAGATTTCCGGCCGAAGCCTGGACGATTTTCTTTCCGGTGACGGTCGAGCCGGTGAATGCGATCTTGTCTACGCCCGGATGTTCCGCCAGGTACTGTCCGGCCACGTTCCCATAACCCGGCAAAATGTTTACGACGCCCGCCGGGATGCCGATTTTGGCTATCAAGTGCGCGACCCGCAGCGTGGTAAGCGGCGTCAACTCCGCCGGCTTCAGGACCACTGTATTACCGGCCGCGAGCGCCGGACCGAGCTTCCAGCCCGTGAACATCAGCGGAAAGTTCCACGGTACGATCTGCCCGACCACGCCGACAGGTTCGCGCGTGATGTAGTTCAAGAAGCCGGTTTCGACGGGCGCTACCCGACCGTCGATTTTGTCCGCCATGCCCGCGTAGTAACGGAACGTTGCCGCTGTGCGGGGCGCATCCAGACCGCGGGTGTCGCGAATGGGATGTCCGGTATCGAGGGTCTCCAGCTTGGCGAGATACTCGGCGTCGGCTTCAATCGCGTCCGCCAGTTTCAGAAGCAAGCGACCGCGCTCGGCGGCCGACATGCGCTTCCATGCGCGAAACGCCTGCCGGGCAGCCTCTACAGCCCGATCGACATCGGCTTGCCGCGCTTCAGACACTTCGGCCAGAACGCTGTTGTCGTGTGGATTGATAACTGGAATGCGCCCGCCTTCGGCGGAATCGACGAACTCGCCCCCGATGAAGAGGCGAGTCTCGATGTCGAGTTTGGGAGGCGCTTCGACTGCTGCGCCCATGTTCAAAACTCGACTGGATAAGGCTTCAGTTTTCCGCTCGAATAAAGCTGCGGTAGCGTGCCGTCATTGTTCTCCCAGACGAGCAGGATGGAACGCTTCGGCGAATAACCTTTGTGCCGGATATCGGCGGGCATAGCGGCGACGTCACCGGCCCGCATGGTGACCTTGGCTCGCGGCCTGCCGGTTTTGCCGTCTTCCACGTCCCAAATAATCTCGTCACTCGCCTGAACAAACCACTCCACGCGATCGTTGCCGTGGAAAATCGGCAGAATGTACTCCTCGGTGGTGGGGCAGAGCAGGCTGTCCTTGACCGCCGAAACAACCGAGGGATTCCAAGTGACGTCGGAACGAGCGACGTAATTAAACAGATTGAAGGCGTGAACCTCGCCCTCGAACCCCGGCTCGGCATGAACTTCGGGCTTATCGGTGGAAACATCCGTGAATTGCCGGTTCAATGGGTAACCATTCTGATCGGTGCGATAACCCACATCGCCGGGTAAACCCACCATTCGTTTCGCAACCACACGCTCGCGCTCGAGCGCCTTCCGGTTTTCGCCATGTTTCGCGCCGAACGGCTTCCCGGTCTCTTCAGGTGAGGCGAACGGGTCGAAGCCTTCACTGGTCCAATTGTCGAGGATGTCGACGAAGACCTTGCGGAGATCCTTGGAATCGAACTCTTCCACGTAATGGCGATTCGCGCTGACAAAAGCTTCGTTCATTAGTCCGGCGAACAACTCGACCGTCCCGTAATGATTAATAGTTCCGATCACCTGGTCGAAATTGACAGTGCCATAGAAAAAGCCCCAAGCCACATCGCGCATCAACGCGCGCAGGAAGGCATCGATGGGGATCATGTGCGTTCCAGTCGGGAAAGTGATGTGCGCGAAGTACTCGTCACGCTCAAAACGAAACTTTCCGGCCGTGAAGGGCTTATAGCCGAGCTCGGCGCCCTTTGCCGAAGCAGTTGTGACAGTCGTTGCAGTGCTCATATAATTTCCTTCAATCCTTTAAGCCTTCGTTTGGCAAATTTCGCCCCAGCGTTCGACGGTGGCGTCACCCTTGATGCCTTGGATCAGTAGCACGCCCGGCGCGGTACTGCGGAACTGGTACGCCGCATTCCTGGGCAGCAACGCCATGTGGCCGCGCCGTGCCTTGATCCACCCCATTTTCTTGCCTTTCGGTTCACCGCTGAGCTTCACCGCACCTTCCTTGGTCTCGGGCACCGGCGGCTGATCAGGCTTGATCAAGTGGACCTCTACCTCGCCGTCCATGATGAGGGCGGCCTCGTCGTGCGAAGCGCTATACCAGGGAGAAGACCCTTCGGCCCGCACCGCCTCAATCACGTACTTGAGGTTCTGGGCGACCGCAATTCGCTCGTATGGTTTCGATTTGGAGGCCACCTCAAAGACATTCGAGAACACATAGTGTTTCGGGTTGTCCTTGGGGTCGATGATCGTAACCCCGCCCTTTTCATAGGCTTTCAAAGAACCAAATGCCGTTTTCATCAATCGACTCCTATCTACCGCACTGATAACTTTAGTTGACGACCACTCCCTCGGGCTTGCAGAAACTCCACTTCAGTGAACAGGATCATGACTTACGCACCGGCTGGGAAGTGTCGTGCTCAAAGGCTTTTTGCGCCGGGTTCCAGTATCTCACAAGGCCCGTAAGTCCTGCTGGTACAAGGGCAAGCAGCGCTAAGATCCGGGCTCGCCCGTGAGCCAGTCCTCAGCACGCCGCTCGAGGGCGATCCGCACCAGTTGACTTCGGGTTCGTACGCCGGTCTTGTCAAACAATTGCTGCATCACGGCCTTGACGGACCCCTCGGAAATCTGCAACTGGGAGGCGATTTCTTTGTTGGTGAGTCCTTCGAAGACTCTTTTGAGGACCGCGCGCTCGCGCGCATTGAGAGCCTGGGCAGCTCTATGTTCGTCGGATCGTCCAGTTGCGCCGGCGATAACTGAACGCATGGCCTTCGGATCGAGCCAGGATTCTCCTGCGTTCACCTTGTGGATTGCTTCCACGAGCTGAGCCGGCGGACTGTGCTTCAGGAAGATCCCCGAAGAGCCGCCCTCAAGCGCACGCAGGGTGGCAGCGTCGGTCATTCCGGCGGTTACCATAAGAATCCGGCCGCGAAATCCCCGTTTCTTCGATTCATCCAGGAACTGCAGCCCCTGCTCCTCGCCTAAGTCGAAATCAAGCAGCACAATGTCGGGATGTTCGCGGTCCAAAACGGGCAGCGCTTCGGTGGCGGATGCGCAGGTTCCCACAATCCGAAAGTCAGGCTCGGCTTGAAGCAACCGGCTGAGGCTGTCCCGGAACAGGCTGTGATCGTCTACCAACAGAATCCGAATCGGCTGTCCCATAGGCTTCTTTCATGCTCTCAGAGAGCACCGGCGAAAGCTCGACGATGAAACTGGATCCCTGGGGCTCGGGCTCGTAGCGCAGGTCTCCGCGAAACGAGCGCATCAACGCACGCGATAAATACAATCCCAGGCCCGTAGCCTTCGCCCCATGCTGGAACGGCCGGAACAACCGCTCGGGCTCGTCTACTCCGCAACCAGTATCCCGAAACCGGATGACGACTCGCTGTTGCTCGACTCGGGCCGTGATGCCAAGCTCACGGCGCGGCTGGTTCATCAGGGCACGTTCGCTGTTCTGAGTCAAATTGAGGAACACCTGCATCAGACTCTGCCGGTCGGCCCAAACTACCGGAATGCCGGGCTCGATCGACCATCGTAACTCGATGTCTTTTTCGCGCAATGAGGGCTCGACCACGATTCGCAGTTCTTCGAGCAGTGCTTGAAGATCAACACTGGTAGCTTGATTAGCGGTCTGGCGCAGATCCATGGCGGCGATCTTTTCGAGCGCCAGAATCAGGGTGCCCAGCGCTTCGAAATCCTTATTCTGCGCCAGCGCTCCGCTTCGGGCCAAGTTCTCATGCACCACAGCGATGGCACCGCAGACGTTCCGGACTTCGTGCGAAACCGCTCCAACCAGAATGCGTGACGCAGCTAGCAGTTGATGCAGGCTGAACTCTTCGCGGGTGCGCAGGTCTTCGGAGGTATCCACGACCATGGCGGCCAGTCGCGATCCCACGCTGGTGCGATAAGTGGAGAACCAGATGTCGGCTAGAAAAGCCTCACCGTCCTCTCGCTGGCCGCGGCACTGCATGACAGTACGGAAGGAGGGGTGGCTATCATCGGGCGCAGGGACGTTGACAAGCGACGGCAAATAGTCGCGAATCGATTTCCCGGGAAGCGTCCCCGGAGCTAAAGCCAGCAGCCGATGAGCTGCATCATTGGCGAGCAGGACAAAGCCGGCTGAGTCGACGGTGAAGATCGCGGCCGGACTGGTTTCCACCAGAACCTGAAGCTGTTCCTCGGCTGCCCGCCGAGCCTCGCTTTCGTTCTGGATCAGATCTAGATGCTGTAGCGTGACCTGCCGGCTGCGCACGATCTCAAATACAAACAGCCCCATACCGGCGAATGCGGCAAAGATCAAAATATCGCGAGGGATGCCTGCTTCGGGGCGCCATTCGAAGGAATCGAAGAACTCGGTTAGAAATGTGCAGCAGGCCGCCACTGCGACGATTTGCCAGCGGTTTAGGACGCTGCCTACCAGCAGCATGGGGAATAAATACAGGAAGCCCAGGGGCAAGTCCTTCTCCACCCGCCAATCGACGAATGCGATCACGCCGATCATCAGAGCCGCTTTGAGTAAAACCGCGCCGCGGCTGCCTCGAAGAAGAAAAGACAACATGGGATGCACTCAAGACGCACGCTTCCGGCGTCACCTGGTTCATTTCATTCTAGACATGGCCCAGGCCGCTCATGCAAGCGTAAGTTGCTCAATGGTCGAAAGATACATCGAAACATCCAAAAGATAGGTATGAATTGGCCGAACGATAGTGGACCGGTCCAGCGCTAATCGCTACATTCGGAATTAGATCTGAATCTATCTGAATTAGATATGGATCTACAGTCTGAAGGCTCCGTGTTTGCCCCTTCAGGCGCTGGCAAACCTGAGGCGTGCAAAACACCTCTGGAAATCATGCTCATTCATATCGATCACGTGGTCCGGCGTTTGTGCATTGGTCTTTTTGTAGGCGTTTGTCTCGAACATACCGGCTTGGCGCAGCGCAGCTTCACCTGGCAGGAAGTCCGCGACAAATTTGAAGCCACCAATCCGACATTACGCGCGCTCGCGATCGGAATCGACGAGAACAAAGCGCAGGAAATCACCGCCTATCTGCGTCCCAATCCGGACTTCACTCTGGCGACTGATGGGACTCAAATCGCTCCCTATCGAGGAGTCTGGCGTCCCTTCGCCGGTACTCAGGTTTCAACCGAAGGCAGCTACTTACATGAGCGCCAGCACAAGCGCGAATTAAGGTTGGAAAGCGCGCAAAAAGGAACCGCGGTGGCCGAATCACAGATGGCGGATCAGAAGCGAACGCTGCTCTTCAATCTCCGAACTGCTTTTGTTCAGACGCTTCAGCAAAAAGCAGTCCTGGCGCTGGCCCGAGACAATCTTTCCTATTACGACCGCCTGCTGGGGATCAGTCGAGACCGCTTCAACGCCGGCGACATTGCCCATGTCGACTTCGATCGGCTGGAGCTGCAGCGCGTGCAGTATGAATCGGACGTGCAAACCGCGGATGTGAACCTGCGGACGGCGAAGATCCAGCTCTTGAATCTGCTGAACGACCGCACGCCGGTGGAGCAGTTTGACGTAACGGGGGCTTTCGATTTCAACGACGAGGTGATGCCGCTCGAAGAGTTCCGCAGAGCCGCACTGGAAACGCGGCCGGATCTCAAGGCCGCGATTCAATCTATCGACAAGGCCCAGACCGACCACAAGCTGGCCGTGGCCAATGGCTCGACCGATCCGACGTTTAGCGCTTGGTTGACACACAACCCTTCGTTCAACAATCCCTTCGACAACAACACGCTCGGCGTCAGCGTTAGTATTCCCTTGCGCTTCTTCGATCGCAACCAAGGCGAGAAATTGCGAACTCAGGAAGACATCACCCGCAACGAAAGGCTGCGGGATGCCAACCAGGCTCAGGTGTACAGCGACGTCGATTCCGCTTACGCCACGTTGAATAGCAATCTGAATCTCTTGCGGCCATACAAGACCAGGTATCTCCAGCAAGCGGTCCGGATGCGGGAGACGATCTCGTTCGCCTATCAAAACGGCGGGGCTTCGTTGCTCGATTTTCTGCAGGCGCAGCAGGACTACAGAACCACGCAATTGAACTATTTGAACCTGATTGGTTCTTATTTGACCGCCGCCGGTCAATTGAATCTTGCAGTGGGTCGTGAGGTGATCCAATGAAGTGGCCGATTTTACTTTGGGACTCTATGCCTGCTGCTCGGCCTATTCTTGTGCTGGCTGCGGCGCCGACGTGAAAGCGAATCCAAAGGCCGAAACGCCGCCGCCCGCCGTGGTCGAGCACGAATCGGACGCCAACGTGTTCAAAGTCGACCGGCCCGAGCAATTCCCACTGGCGACGGCGGCCCAGTATGACGCAGCGCCGCAGTTGAATGTGACTGGGTCCATCAGCGCCGACATCTCGCGCAACATCCCGGTGATTTCGCTCGCGGCAGGACGGATCGTCGAGATTGACGCCAGGCTGGGAGATACCGTTACCAAAGGCCAGCTGCTGCTGAAAGTGCAGAGCCAGGACATTGCGCAGGCATTCTCCGATTACCGGCAGGCGGTAGCCGACGAGACGCTGGCCAAGGCGCAACTTGACCGATCCAAGACCCTCTACGAGAAGGGCGCCATCGCACAGAAAGACCTGGAGGTGGCCGAAGACACCGATGTCAAGGCCCAGGTCACCGTTGAAACAGCTACGGAGCACCTTCGAGTGCTGGGGGCGGACATGAATCATCCGACTTCGATTATCGAGATTCACGCGCCCGTTTCCGGCGTGATCACCGACCAGCAAGTCACCGCCGCCGCCGGTACGCAGAGGTTGGCATCGCCGAATCCGTTCACGATTTCCGATATGTCGCACGTATGGATCATCTGCGACGTCTACGAGAACGATCTGTCTTTTGTGCGCGTGGGCGAGTATGCGGACATTCATCTTGCTGCTTATCCCAAGATGGTTCTCAAAGGGCGCATCCAAAATATCCTCCCACGCTCGACCCCAGCATCCGCACCGCGAAAGTCCGGCTGGAAGTGGATAATCCGGGCATGTTGCGATTCGGCATGTTTGTGACCGCGACATTCCACGGCTTGCAAAAGGAAATCCACGCCATGGTCCCCGCCACTGCGATTCTGCACTTGCATGATCGCGACTGGGTCTACGCGCCCATGGACGGCGGGCAGTTCCGGCGGATGGAAGTGGTCGGCGGGGCCATGTTGCCCGGTAACATGCAGGAAGTCATCTCGGGTCTCAGTCCCGGTCAGCAGGTTGTCAAGAATGCGCTGGTTCTTCAAGCCACCGTGGAGCAATAATGATTCGCCGGGTAGTCGATTTCGCGCTAAACAACCGGCTTCTAGTGCTGGCGCTGGGGATCTTGCTGTTCGTCTGGGGCGGGATCTCGTTCCACAATCTTCCGGTGGAAGCTTATCCCGATGTCGCGAACAATTATGTCGACATCATCACGCAATGGCCGGGAATTTCGGCGGAGCAAATCGAGCAGCAGGTCACCGTTCCGCTTGAAATCGTGATGAACGGGATTCCGCATGTGGTGCACTTGCGCTCGTTCTCGCTCTTTGGTCTGTCGGATCTGAAGTTGATTTTCGATGACGAATCGGACAACGCCTGGAACCGCGAGCGGGTTCTCGAGCGGCTGGCGCAAGTCACTTTGCCGGCGGGCGTCATGCCGCAAATGGGTACGGATTGGAGCCCGGTCGGCCAGATCTACTTCTTCACGCTGCAAAGCACCAATCCGAAGTATGACGTGATGGAGTTGAAGTCGCTCGAAGATTGGGTGATCGAGAAAAATTTCAAATCCGTGCCGAACGTCGTCGATGTCGCCAGCTTCGGCGGCCCCACGCGCGAGTATCAGGTGCGCATCGATCCGAACAAGCTGATCGCCTACGGGCTCAGCATCAGCCAGGTGGAGCAGCAACTCGCCAACAACAACGCCAACGCCGGCGGAAGCTTCATCGAGGCCGGTCTGCAGCAGATGAACGTGCGCGAAGTCGGCATGGTGAGCGATGTCCACGATATCGAGGACACCGTCATCAACACGCAGAACGGAACGCCGCTGCACGTCAGCGATATGGCGGTCGTAGCGCAAGGCCCGAAAATCCGGCTGGGGCAATTCGGGAAGGCGATTCACCGCGAGGATGGCAAGATTATCGACAACGACGATGTTGTTTCCGGCATCGTGCTGCTGCGCAAGGGCGCCGATTCGGACTCGACGCTGCAAGACATTCACGCCAAGGTCAAGGAGCTGAACGATTCATTCTGCCGCCCGGCGTGAAGGTCGTTCCGTTCATCGATCGCAGCGAGCTGGTCGAATTCACCACGCACACCGTGCTGCACAATCTGACCGAAGGCATTCTTCTTGTCGTCATTGTGTTCTTTCTGTTTCTTGGCAACGCGCGGGCGGCGCTGATCGTGGCGATTACAATTCCGTTTTCGCTGCTGTTTGCCTCGATTTGTCTCATCTCCGCCATATTCCCGCGAATCTGTTGTCACTGGGCGCTCTGGATTTTGGCATGGTGGTGGACGGCGCGGTGGTGATGATCGAGAACATCGTCCGGCACCTGCATCGCGCAGGAAGATGCACGCCATTGGCGATCGGATCCGCGCCGCCGCCCATGAGGTACAGCGGCCGGTCTTCTACGCGATCACCATCATCATTACGGCCTACATCCCGATTTTCACGCTGCAGCGCGTGGAAGGCCGGCTGTTCAAACCCATGGCCTGGACCGTGGCGTTCGCATTGCTGGGCGCACTGCTGTTCTCGATCTTGATCGCCCCGGTGCTGGCCAGCTTCTTGTTCCGGCGCGGAGCGAAGGAGTGGCACAATCCGGTGATGCGGCACCTGACAGTGCTCTATCGCAAGGCCGTACGCTGGGCCATACGCGAGCGCTGGATCCGGTGGCATCGGAGTCTTGGCGCTGGCTACGGCCGGCTATCTGGCGATGAGCGGAATTATCGGCTCCGAGTTTCTGCCGCATCTGGACGAGGGCGCGTTGTGGGTGCGCGGAACTCTCGCGCCAAGCACCGGGCAGACCGAGGGCGTGCGCGTGGCGAATCTGGCGCGCGTCAAACTGGCAGCTTTCCCGGAAGCCACCATTGTGACCAGCCAGGTGGGACGGCCGGACGACGGCACCGATACGACGGGCTTCTT
Source organism: Bryobacterales bacterium (assembly GCA_963780485.1). Taxonomy (GTDB): domain Bacteria; phylum Acidobacteriota; class Terriglobia; order Bryobacterales; family Bryobacteraceae; genus Palsa-89. Next base: position 1,283 of record CAWACO010000015.1, on the reverse strand, counting down.
CAACACCGAATATTGCGTGGACCTGAAACCGAAAGAGCAATGGCGGCCGGTATTTCATCAGAACAAAGATGCGCTCATCGCCGCCATGAATGGCGAGCTGGAAAAGATCCCGGGCGCGATCTGGAATTTTTCGCAGCCCATCGCGGACAACATGGAAGAAGCCGTCAGCGGCGTGAAAGGCCAGCTTGCCACCAAGATCTACGGGGACGATCTGAGAACGCTCGAAGACAAAGCGGATGAAGTGCTCAAGGTGATGCACACGGTTCCGGGCATCGAAGATCTGGGCGTGTTTCGGCTGCTCGGCCAGCCGAACTTGAACGTCAAGTGGATCGCCCGCAAGCGGCGCGCTTTCAGATCAACGTCGCCGACGTGCAGGACGCCATTCAGACCGCGGTGGGCGGAAACGCCCTGACGCAAGTTCTCCAAGGCGAGCAGCGCTACGATCTGGTGGCGCGCTATCTGGCGCCTCTATCGCGACACCCGGGAAGCGATCGCGAATATCCGCTTGCTTTCGCCCTCGGGCGAGCGCGTCTCGCTGGCGCAATTGTGCAAGATCGAATGTGAAGGACGGCGGGTCCGAGATTTATCGCGAGGGCAACCAGCGCTACGTCGCCGTGAAATACAGCATTCGCGGGCGGGATCTGGGAAGCACGGTGGAAGAGGCCATCAACAAAGTGGCAAGCAGGTGCAGCTGCCGACGCGGCTATCACATCAATTGGGAAGGCGAATACGAGAGCGAGAAGCGCGCCGCGGCGCGCCTGAGCTTTATCGTGCCGCTCACGGTGCTGATTATTTTCGTCATCCTCTACACCATGTTTAAGTCCCTCAAATGGGCGTCGCTGATTATCGTGAACGTGATGATGACGCCGCTGGGCGGCATGCTGGCGCTGCTGTGACCCACACGCACTTCAGCGTGTCGTCCGGCATCGGGTTTCTCGCGCTGTTCGGCGTTTCGGTGCAGACCGGCGTGATCATGCTGGAGTACATCAATCAACGGCGAGCGCGCGGGCATTCCATCGAAGAGGCGGCGGTGGAAGGAGCGGTGCTGCGACTGCGGCCCATCATGGTGACCAGCATGGTGGCGACGCTGGGTCTGCTGCCCGCTGCGATGTCGCACGCCATCGGCTCCGATTCGCAGCGGCCCTTCGCCATCGTGATCGTGGGCGGTCTGATTTCAGGACTGCTGCTCAGCATCTTTCTCTTGCCGACGCTATACGCGTGGGTCGCGCGCGAGGGCGACGTGCTGCCGCAAAGTGAAGAGCTGCACTTCGAAGAAGCGCATT